>JAHHHD010000026.1 GCA_019359505.1 Drouetiella hepatica Uher 2000/2452
AATCGCACGTAACTTTGCACTCAACTTGTATCGCAGTAAGGGTTTTCAAAACATGGCTCAAGCTCAACGTCTTGCAGGCTTTGGTCTTAACATGCTCAGAGACTTATTTAGAATGAAATAACCCTGGTTGGAAAGCGGGCAGGCTTATTTAGAAAAGGCTCATTTGAGCCTCCTAGGGAACTATTCAGCAATTGACGCTCAAGCGGCACAACAACCCCATGACACAAGCTGCGAGCATCATAAGCTCCTTCAACATTAGCCCCTGCTTGAAGCGTAAGGGCATTAATACTTGAGTTAGTTGCTTTGCCTAAAAGAGCAGTCACGAGAATGTATCTGAAAGTCAGATGTTTTCCTTGAATGATTGTTCTAATCTCGGTATCCCATTTGGTCGCTGGAATCTCTCTAGGGTTATCTTGTGCTATCGCAATTGACTCCCGGAGAAGTTGCTTGGCTAGTCTTTGATCGACAGTCGGTTTGGTCAGGCTCATACTCAACTCTCTGAATTAGCAAATTGTGCAAAAAACTCAGCAGGGTCAGCATCGGTAGCCCGCACCCATCGTAAGGCTTCTAGAATGTCGATTCGGCGTTCCCGACGTTCTATCTTAGAAACGTCAGGCTGCGTCAAGCCAATCTCATAGGCAATCGCTTTCTGAGAGAGTTTTGCTTTTTCTCGTAGGGAAATAAGTGCATCCACGATCCTGTGGTACTCAGGATCATGAATACTCGAGATAGACTGCTTTTGCCTTTCCATAATTTAGATCTTGATTTGGAAAGGTAAATATGCCAAAATCGCATACATGAAGAACAAACCACTTTTATCAGGTCTCTCGCTTTTCTCTGGCGCAGGCGGTATGGATGTTGGGTTCATCCGAGCAGGAGTCGAGGTTGTTAGTGCTAATGACATTGACAGGGACGCTTGTCTCACATATGAGGCTAACCACCCAAGAGGGATTATCCAGTGCAGTGATATTAATCAAGTTTTGACTGATATACGTCGATTTGAGGGAGTCGATATCATTTTTGGTGGTCCACCCTGCCAGGGATTTTCTGTAGCTGGAAAGATGAACCCCAATGATCCGCGTAGTAACCTGCTTTGGACTTTTATGAAATCTGTGGAGCTTATAAAGCCTCGGGCTTTTATTTGTGAGAATGTTAAAGCATTGGCAGTTCTTGATAAATGGGCTGAGATTCGCCAAAAACTTTTCCTTTTTGCCAGTCGATTGGGATATACATGCAAGCTGGTAATACTCAATTCATCTGATTTTGGCGTACCACAATCTCGAGAGCGTATGTTTCTAATTGGGTTTCGAGATGTTGAAGATATTAGTAATTTAGAGACACAGTTTAATCGATATAAAAAACCATCTCCGACAATTAGAGCTATCTTTTCGCTTCTAGGAGTAGCAGGTTCTAAAAACAATCAGCGGGTATGTAATGCAAAAATTACTATAGCCGCAAAGCCAATAATGCGGAGATCTCCCTATGCAGGAATGATGTTTAATGGGCAGGGAAGACCACTGAATCCTGATGGTTACTCATGCGCTCTCCACGCTTCTATGGGTGGGAATAAAACCCCCATTATTGACGAAGAGCATTGCTATTTTGGTCAAGATAGCTGGATTGAATGGTATCACTCTTACTTGATGAAAGGGGGAAAACCATTATCTCTAGATGCCGCACCTAAAAGACTCAGACGATTAACAATTGACGAGTCACTGAGAATACAGACCTTTCCACATGACTACCAGTTTATCGGCAAACAAAGTTCAATTTATAGACAAATAGGCAACGCTGTTCCCTGTGACCTAGCACAAGTAGTTGCAGAGGTTGTTCGAGATTTTCTCTGTCAATCTTACTCGACCATACCTCTACCTTTCATAGAGGATGAAGCTAAGCAATTATGGCTAGCTATTTAACGAGGGGGCGAGAGGAGACTCTATACATTTCTATCTTCCCGCCTTCCTACCCTCTTAAAAGCTCCCCACTTCTATAATTAAGGTTCTGAGTTATTAGGCATTATCAGGCTTTGAACTCTTGACCATCCTACAGACTGCTATCTATTCAAGGAGCTATTGTTTGAACGCATTATTGATCGCTGGGACAGACACAGGAGTCGGGAAAACAGTTTTGATGACTGCCCTGACTGCCTATTGGCAGCGATATCGCGCGATGAGTTTAGGTCTTTTAGCACCCATCCAGTGCGGTCTGGATAATCCGCTAGAGAAAACCTGGCAACAGTTTGAGCGTTTGAGTCAGCAGCATGAGTTTGTGCTGGTGGAAAGCCTGGGAGGACTGGGCGAACCGATTACTCCCGAAACCACGGTTGCCGATCTTGCTTGGGATTGGCGATTGCCGACGATTTTAGTGGTGCCCGTGCAGCCAGGAGCGATCGCCCAAGCCGTCGCCAATGTTGCCCTAGCGCATCAATGTCGCGTTCATCTCAAAGGAATTGTGCTGAACTGCGTTCGATCCTGCCATGTTCAAGAGAGAGAAGAGTGGGCATCGATCGATTTGCTGCAATCCTTGACCCAAAAACCTGTCCTCGGCTGTATTCCCCACCTCGCCGATTTGAGCGATCGCACTAAGCTCGTCCAGGTTGCCTCAAACCTAGACCTAGAGAGAATCATACCCATCTAGCCCCAGATCAAAATCCTGACTTCTAAATCCTGAATCCTGAATCCCCCATGGTTTCCACTCTCCCAACCCTATCCCACAATCTGGCCGCAATTCGTTTAGACATTCGCACCTTGCAGCCCCAGCTGGTGGAATGGCGAAGAACCCTACACCAGTATCCAGAGCTAGGCTTTCGGGAAAAGCTGACGGCAGAACTGATCGATCGCCTCCTGACAGAATGGGGCATTGAACATCAGACGGGCGTGGCGCAAACGGGCACGGTGGCAATCTTGCGCGGCAGTTCACCTGGCTCCGTGCTGGGCATTCGGGCAGACATGGATGCCCTGCCGATTCAGGAGGCGAATCAAGCGCCCTATCGATCGCAGCATGACGGCATTATGCATGCCTGCGGTCACGATGGGCATGTGGCGATCGCCCTGGGCACCGCCTACTATCTGTCGCAGCATCCCGAACAATTTGCCGGAACGGTCAAGATAATTTTCCAGCCCGCTGAAGAGGGGCCAGGAGGGGCCAAGCCGATGATTGCAGCGGGTGCCCTGAAGAATCCAGATGTGGAGGCAATAATTGGGCTGCACTTGTGGAATAACCTACCGCTGGGAACGGTGGGCGTTCGGGAAGGAGCGATGATGGCAGCAGTAGAAATCTTTGACTGCACGATTCATGGCAAAGGCGGACATGGAGCCATGCCCCACCAGACGGTTGACCCGATCGTGGTGAGTGCCCAGATTGTCAGCGCATTACAGGCGATCGTTTCTCGCAATGTCGATCCGCTGAAATCTGCGGTGGTGACGGTGGGTTCGCTGCATTCGGGACATACGTACAACGTGATTCCCCATACGGCGCAGATGCAGGGTACCGTCCGCTATTTTGATCCAGAATTTGAGGGTTTCTTTCGGCAGCGAATCGAGCAGGTGATTGCCGGAATTTGTCAGAGCCACGGCGCAACCTATGAGCTGACCTATCAGGAACTTTACCCACCCGTGATTAACGATCGCCAAATTGCTAATCTAGTGCGATCGGTGGCAGAAGCCGTGGTGGAAACGCCTGTGGGTGTGGTGCCCGAATGTCAGACCATGGGCGGCGAGGATATGTCTTTTTTCCTGCAAGAGGTTCCGGGTTGCTACTTCTTTTTGGGTTCAGCAAACGCGGCAAAAGACCTTGCCTATCCGCATCATCACCCGCGCTTCGATTTTGATGAAGCAGCATTGGGCATGGGGGTAGAGATTTTTGTTCGCTGCGTTGAGAAGTTTTTGGCAGGGAAGTAGGGCAATTTTGTGCAGATATTTTTTGAGAGTAGCGCCATAAACGCTATTTCAAAGCCTGTCGATATGCCGCATGAATGCGTCGCAGGTAATTTTCCATGCTGAAGAATTTTGCTACCTGTTTGCCTAGGGTAGAAAGCTGCGATCGCAGTGCCGGATTGCCCAGCAAGCCTTCCATCTTGTCTCGAATATCGCCCACTTCGTAGGGATCGACATAGAGTGCCGCATCGCCGCAGATTTCGGGCAGACAAGATACGTTAGACGTGATCACAGGACAGCCAAAACTCATAGCCTCTACGGGCGGCAGTCCAAATCCTTCGTAGAGTGAGGGAAACACCAGGCAGAAAGCACCGCTGTAGAGATAGCGCAAGCTACTTGCCGGAACATATTCCAACAGCTTCACCTGCTTACCGGGGTTCTTGCTATCAGAAACATAGCCAACTTTAGACAATTCATCCTCCCAAAGCCAGCCCTTCTTGCCCACAATCACCAGCGGCAGGTCGGTATCTAGACCTGCATAGGCATCAATTAATCGACCGACATTTTTCTTTGGCTCGATCGCCCCCACAAACAGAAAGTATTTCTGAGGCTCTAAGCCATAGCGTTCTAGAAACTCAGAGATTTCTCGTCTAGAGGCGACTAAAGGTTCCAGGGCGATCGGCTGATAGGTCACAATAATTTTGTCAGGATCGGCTTCGTCAAAGTAGGTTAGAAGATCTTGTTTTGAGCTTTCAGATACGGTGATGATTGCCGAAGATTCTTTCAGCGCATCCCGAATTTTGAAATAGAAGTTTTCTTTGTCATCAAGCGTGGCGTAGGGTAGACGCAGCGGAATTAAATCGTGGACTGTTGTAATCTTTTTAGCTCCACGAATTTGCATCGGCAAGGGATAGGTGACGTGCCAGAGATCGATTCTTTCGGGAACAGAAATCTGGGTTTTTAGCTTCAGTTTTTTATAAAGAACATTGGCAATGTCATAGCACTGAGGCAGATTAAAGGATGCCGCATATTTGAGGAAATCTTCGCTATATTGACCGCGCGTGACAACGAAATTGCGATCGCCCTTTCTTCGTCTGGCGCGATAGAGCGGTGATGCTGTTTTAGCCAATCCTTTGAGCAGAAAGGGGAGACTACGGTTCTCGATCGGGTTGTCAAAAAAGAAGACTTCATTGAGAATCTCGTTCGACTTATAGCCACCCCGACTGAGCAATACGTCAACATGCGCCCCCAACAGCGTCAAAGCTTGAACTAGGCTCAGACCATAGGTTTTTATGCCCGTCCCCTTCGTGAGCTGCAAATTGTATCCATCAATCAAGACATTCACGTCCGCTAAGCTCAGATCGGGTGGCACGACGATCGCCTGTTCGAGCTTGCCCTGCTCAATCTCTTGTTTTTCCGCTTCTTCCGCTGGCTCGGAGGGCTGGCTAATCTGTGAGACGGGTTCCTGAATCGCGATCGGCTGGGTCAGATCAACCGTTCTGCCTTCAACCGCTAGCTCACTGAGATTTCCCCAGGTAGAATCGGCGGCAGAAGTGCGGAACGATCGCACCAGACCAGGAACACAAACCACATAGCCGCCCTGTTTGACAATTGATCGCGGCGACCAGCAGGTAATCCACCAATCTTCATCAGCACCCTGTCCCGGCTTGCCCTTGTCAGGCTTAGGCGCACCCAGATAGGGCGTGGGAATGGGCACCACGCCACGCCAGTAGTCCCGGTGGGCGTGCAGGTGTTGACCGGGCATCGATCGCTTGTACAAAACTTTGTATCCTGCGATTTCGCCTGTGCCGAAGTTGGGATGCTCTAAGGCATCGCGTCCAGCCAGCAGGGGGCGATCGCGCGGGTCTTGAATTTGTGCCAGCACTTTCAGCGTATCGGGATTGATATCCACATCGTCCTGAAAGTAGGAAATCCAGTCGATATCGGGGTCAGCCAGCCAGTATTCTAGTCCCACATTTATGGCGTTGGGTAGCCCTCGGTTTTCGGGAATGCGAATTAGCGGCACTGAATACTGATTCGCAATCTGCTGATTTTCCTGGTAATTTTCCGACGTTGAGGCATCGTCTACAACCACCACCGGAATGCCTAGTGCTAGAACTTGGGGAAGCGATCGCGCCAGACTTTGAGGACGGTTGTAGGTAGTAATCACAGCCGCATAGGTGGTAGGGCGACGCTGCTCCAATGCCTCAAAGGCTTCATCAAACTGCCGTACTAAGCCTGTGATGTGAACTTTGTCTGGGGGCTGCACACCTGCAATTAGCGCTTTGGAATAGATCACAAAGACTTCGTTAGCAAAGACAGGATGAAACTGCTCTAAGACTTTGAGGGCAACGGGTGCTTCAATTTCAGTTGCCATGCCTTTGTGAAAAACAACGAACTGAAACTGTTCGGCGGGCAGCAGGTAGGAAACGTTGTAGTGATAGGTACCCGGAAAGAAATCTAGAAATTCATTAGGAGCTAGAACTGCATCCAGCGGCTCGGCATATTTTTCCAGGAACGATCGCACCTGCATCCAAAATTGATCTTCAGTGGGAAATGGCATGGGAGAGAAAGTTAACGGCAGCTCTTTCAGTAGAATGCCACATCGAGCGAGTTATTCGGCTGGCAATCCTAAGAATCGCTTGAGGGAAAACCATGCCGATCGCAGTCGCCAAAATTTGCTGGTTTGCATAGCTGCAAGGGTGGCTTTAGCCTCTAGTAACTGCTGCTGCAAAAGCTGATTTTGATTGAGCTGCGATTGTAATTTCTTAACTTTAGCCCTAAGCTGCTGTTGCTCTAGCCAAGATTTCTGAACCGATTGCAGAGTCTTGCCAGGGGCAAATTCCTGATGCCAAAAGATGAATTTCAGGCGAGAGAGTTCGCTTGACCAATCCTGTATTTTTGGCAGTAAATTGGGTTGTAAGCGGGGAGCTGTATAGGTGAGTTCATAGCTAAAGAGTGGTGTGGTTCTCTGAACAATATGTAGCAGCATACACAAATCCTCGAATTTATTAAGCTGTGGATCGGTGAGAAAAGCAGCATCTAAGAGCGATCGCTTTATCATTAATCCACTTAAAGGCTGTTGTTTTTCAAAAGCTAAGATCCGCTCAATACTGAAGGGATAAAAGTTTATTAATTCCTCGCTATCTTGAGATAATGCACCAGAATATGCAGCATTCAGATTCGAGGATATGAGTAAATTAACCAGCGTTTGAATGTGATTAGGATAGATTGAGCAAGCGGTATCCAGAATCATAAAGTAGTCGCAGGTGGTGGAGGCGATCGCCTGCAATCCTGACCATAGCCAATTGCTAAAATAGCCAGAATCAGATATTTCCACAGAATAAATCGGAAGCTTTTCCTGATAGTTTTTCAAGACACAATCTATGCTCTCTCCAGCAGATTTAACCAAGATTACTGAACAGTTAGCATAGGTTTGTTGAGCAATCTGCTGGAGAGAGTTAGCTAGTTGCTCAGGACTTTGACTGCCATCTTTGAGAATAATTTGAACGGTGGGAGCCTGTTGATAAGATAGGCTTTGTGATAATGCGAATCCTTTTTGCTCAACCAAAGTCTGATGATGAGGCAAAAGATTGAGGAGCAGCTTTTCCAGCGCATAGGTTTTCAGGAAAATGCTGTGCGCTCTGGCAGATAGATCTAAAGCCGCTTCAAGATTATCTTTAATAAACTGTATGTGGCTAGAAATCTGCTCAATTTGTGTTGCATAGCCTACATCTGGATCAATATAAAGGACGCTATCGCCAAACGTCTCTCGGATAAATGGATGGTCGCTGCAAATGGCGATCGCCCCTGACGCAACAATTTCAAAGATGCGCATGGAGGGCAAAGCCGCTTGACGATGTTCTTCTCGATGCAAACATAGTCCGACTCCAGCTTGATTCAGCATCCGCAAAACGCTTTCGCCATCGTAGGGAATGACACCTCTATAAGCATGATTTAAATGTTGCCAGCCCTCAGAATTGCCATACACTTCCATGTAATCTTGATCATCTAATCCCTCAAACAAATGCTGAAACCGCAAGCCGTCCCAATTAGAGCCTAGGTAAGCTAAGCGTGGATTTTCCAGTTGCGGAGCCTGATACTGATTCTGAGGACAGCTTGTAAAAAATGGTGCAGTAAAAAAAACTTTGGGTGTGTTGTAGAGGAGATGATGCAACCATCGATCGATCGCCTTTGAAGAAGTTAAGTATCCATCATAGCTCAACACATTTTGGACATACTTTTCCGTCCCTTCAAAGAATGAAGGCGGGTTCCACATACAGCCATAAGTTGGGCAATCTGAAAGCTTGGGGCTGTTGTTGTGCAACGCTATCACAAAGTCAGGTTGAAAGGCTTTGATCTCAGTTGAAGCAGAGACTTCGATCGCTTCCCAGCCTAAATTTACTGCCGCTAAAAAAATCCGTCGAGATAGCTCAGTTTCTGCAACGAGCTGTCCAGCAAACGGATTTTGAATGGCAATTTTCATAGATATTTCTGAATCATAGCCATCGCTAAACTTGAGTCAAAGCCACTTTGAATTTGCGATCGTATTCGGCAAATCCCCAGGTATCCATTGGCTGCTTATTTAGCACCTCTTTCTTGTACATGATGAAGCTACCCCAAATATTTTGAGAAAACCGAGAGGCTTCGGGATTATGAATTGGATGGGCACCAAAAAAGTATTCTTGATAGTAATCCACCATCTCTTTTTCAGGCAGCAATCGCCCTAAATAAGCCTCATGCAGTCGAGCAATTTCAGGCAAGCCAACGGTTTCCCACAGATCAATTGATTTCTGCTCTTGATAGCTACGAAATAGACCAAAGAACTCATCAACAGACAGGAACTTTGCGCCATGCTTTAAAAAGCGCAGCCACAGCTCATAATCCATGGCAAAGTGAAAGCTTTCATCAACGTAAGCGCCCGATTTCTCAAAGATTCCGCGTCGCCAAAAGACGCATTCTTGAGCAATATAGTCGCTGAGGTACAGGTTTTTCTCACAAAAAGGCTGATAGGGCGGGCAGTAGGTAAATCGTCCGTTGGCGTTAATGCTATTGCGCCGACCGTACACCACATCAATATCAGGATTTTCATCAAAATAGCGAACAGCTGTGGCGATCGTATCTTTGTCAGCGTAACAATCATCCGAGTTGAGATACGCCATAATTTCGCCCGTGCAGCGGTTGAAGCCTTTGTTTAAAGCATCAGTTTGTCCACGATCGGGTTCAATAATTAAAACATCAATATGCGATCGATATTTTTCAAGAATATCTTTCGTTTGATCGGAGGAAACCGCATCCACCAAAATATATTCCAGGTCAAGATAATCTTGGCAAATAACGCTCAAAATAGTTCTTTCTATAAATCTGCCCTGGTTGTACGAGGGAGTAACAACGCTAACTCTAGAACGGCTAGTGGCTTCCATTACGCTCATACTTGATGGCTTCTAGGCTTTTGTGAATCTTAACAAGCTCATCAACAATCGTCACATTCAGCTTGACATCTGTGCGATCGCTCTTAATTTCGTCAATCATCTGATACATTTTGACAAATTCTGTAGAAACCAAATGAGAAGTGCGATTCTGCTGCTCCAAGTTAATTTTTCTCAGTCGCTCTACTTCCTGAGTTAGACTCTCTACCTTCTGTTCTAATCGTTCTATATGTCCTTGCGAAATCGATCGCGCTTCATCAGCTGCTTCAGCCTTAACGACCTTATAAAGAGGATTTAGGCTGTAGTAGTATACGCGCTTGAAGATACCTCTAACCATTCTCTTTGAATCCAATAAATTTTAGTTGGGCAGCGACAGGACGATCGTCCCCGGCAGGAAGACGTTGAAACTTAGAAAAGCGTAAGTCAATTCGTCGTCGAGAATTTCCTGGAGGAACTGCAAGTTGAATCTTGAATTCTCCAGGCTTGAGCATTTGCCGAATCGCTTCCTGCCCCTCTACTAGAATGATCAGTTCAGTGCTGAAAGCTGAATCTTTGAGTTCCGGCAATGCACCTTGCAGGACTAGCGGAGAAGCGGGGTTAGTTTGCTTTAGATTAAGGAAGGCTGCTTCAGAGACCCAACCATCTTCATAAATCCCAGAATATTCTAAGTTAGGATTTGCTAAATCGGCGGGAAAATCGGCTAAATGACCAGGTGGATTGAGGTTCCTGTATTCTTCGTCAGAAATCAGAGAAACGTCTCGACCAAACCCCACAAGCTGGCGGCGATCGAGCGGGATCTCTTTGCCATACCAGTTCATTAACCCTTTTCGTTTGTTTGGCAAACGTTTGCCCTCCACGCCCATGTCAATCTCTAGATACTGGCGTTGATTGATGATTTGGGGAGAGAGTGGTGCTGAGAAGACATGGGCAGAACCGCGCCCCACGATACTAAAACTTTTACGTTCACTGCCGATCGCTTCTGCTGGCGGCAGCTTATTTTCTTTATCATTTTTCAAGCTAGCTGTTAGGTTAAGTTCCAGACGAACTTGCTCAGAGGGATGAATAGTCTCAAACAAGAGATGCCGTCCCAGCCCTGACATTTTTTCCTCAGGAAAGAAGAAGTCTTTTTCAAGCTGATACAGGGCAATTGCCCTGACCTGACCCAAATAGTAATGCTGTCCTAATGTGGAATGATTGAAGATGAGAAAATTATTGACTTTCCAAAGTGGTTGAGCAATAAAATTTCGGCTGTCCGCAACCCGAAAGCGACGGTTGTTAAATATATCCTGCTGAGAAGTAGTAGAAATTAGAAAAGGTAGATCTTGCTCATTTCTCAGAGTCGCATTTGCTTGAGCTATAAGATCACCTACTTGTTTGATCATGATGAACGAGTTTCTAGCCGATGGATTCTGCCGATCCAAGAGATCAAACTCTGCCTGCTGATAGATGCTCGAAATCATTTTAAGAACGGGTTGTGCAGCTTGACTTAGTTCAGGATCAGGCACAGCATCTAATCCAAGCTTTCCAAGCTTAACGATCGTTTCATAGAAATCTCGACTGGGAAAAAAGGCGGTTTTGTTGACGGTATAAAGCGCCTGAAACTTTGCCAAAACAACATTGGCTGTGTCGAGTAGAAACTTTTGGGTCGGCAAAGACTCAAATAGGCTTTGAAACTCACTATAAATTTTTGCTCTAGAGGCATTTGGCACTTCGATAGTTACGCCCTGCCCCAAACCACGACTTGCCTCAACGTAAGAATTCTGCTGAATGTTTAAGCTAAGTAGCCCAACCAACAGCAACGGCGCGATCTTGAGAATTAGCTGACGCGGTTGATTCACCCACCAGACCACCATAGTCGCAACGAGAAAAGGCTGAATGAACATTGCTAGCTTGAACAAGCCAAAGTCGCTTTGACGAATAAAGAGAACTAAGCCAACGCTCAGCATCACTAGCGTGATTGTTGCACTAGGAGAGTTCCATCGCACCAAGAGAAAACTGACTATGATCGCGGTCAGGAGCAGAAACATGCCCAGAAGAATAGTGATGGAAATCCAGGGGTCTCTGTAGGTGCCAGAGATGGGTTGAAGGCTCCAGAAACCTGCTAAACCGCTAGGAATAAGAAAGTAGGGAAAGAGGCTAAATTGCAGATCGTTTAATATAATGCCTTTGCCAGTTTGACTGCGTAAAAAAGCGATTGCATGAATAAAAAAGGTGTTGAGAAAAACTAAATTGGTCAACACCGCAAGGCTGCTAACGATTAGTAGGGGCTTCAAGTAAAGTTTGCGTCTTAAGAGACTCACGCCGTGATAGAGCAAAAATGCCAGTACTAAAAAAGGTAAGACTTCAGGATAGATAATAAATAGCGCAACAACCAGTAGACCTGCCAGTAGCCCCTGCTGGATCAGCGCTCCTCGCTTGAAGTTTTCAAAGGATTGCAGCAGCAAAACCAGACAGCCTGCCAGGATCGCAATACCGCTAACCTGTGCTATGAGTTGCTGAAGCACTCCATAGGTGTTGAGGGCAGAAATGCTCAGTAGACCGCAGGCAATTAGGGCGGATAGGTAAAGAGTTTTAGTCTGATAGACCAATGCACCAATTGTGCTGATCAGAATCAGCAGAAATGCCAGGATTGTTGGCATAAAGACCTGGTGAGCCGTCAACCCTGTGACGCTACAAACCCAAGCTAACAGGAGATCGCAGCCTGGACGCACACCGCCAGGAACATGCATCAGCCAATAGTAAAGTGTGTAGTCTTTTCCACTGGCTAAGACATCCAGATCTGGAGTGTCAAAAAATCCATGCCGAAGAAAAAGATCGGCACTCAGGCAATAGTTTGCCATGTCATCATTAGCATAACTAACCCAGTTAAATCCGAACTCCAGCATTGGGCGACCTGTTAGATACAATGCTAGTAAGAAGCAAGCAGTAAAGGGAGTATATTCACGCCAAGGCAGCTTGAGACGGATTTTCCAGATTAAAGCAAGGCTAACCAGAAACAGAAAGAGGGCTAGAACTTTACCAAAGCTATTTACAGGATTGCCAAGCCGATTGAGCCAAAAAACGGGGAGGAGAGTAATAACTAGTCCTACTACTGGCGCAAGAAGGACATTTTGTAGAGGATCGCTTTGTCTACGAAGAAACGTTACAGCAGGGTAACCTGCCACAGTCCAGAAAATGAATAGAAGTACCGATAATCCGAAAGCTAACAATTTTGCTTCTCCTACTTCCAAGTGTTACTTGCGAGACTCCAAACGAGCTTTCTCGTTACTTTGAGCTGAAATTTGAGCGATGGATGCAGGAAAAGTTCGGTGAGACTTTTGGCGCTTTTCTTGAAAGAGTTTCCAACGAATTGTCGCTAAGTCCTTCAGCAATCGCCAAGATCCGGTCAGTGGGTTAAAGCGGCTATCAGCATCATTACTCCATAGCACAGGAAATTCTAAAACCTGATAGCCTTCCATCAGCGCCCTTAGAATGACTTCGATATCGAACATGAAGCCATCTGTGAAAGTGGAAGCATAGAGCTGGCGAGCAACCTCACCTCTATAAAGCTTGAAGCCACACTGTGTATCTGAAATGTAGAGCGGTAGACCCATCAGCGTGTGGATCAAAAAGCCATAGCACTTGGAACCAAGGCGACGATAGAGAGGTTGTCTGCGGCGGACGCTGCCCCTCATCCGGCGAGAGCCAATCGCTATGTCGCACATTTCTAGTTCCAGCATGGTTAAGCCAATCTTTGCAATGTCGTAGGGAACACACAAACCAGCATCGGCAAACATAACTATTCTGCCCTGTGATCGAGTGATGCCGTAGCGAAGAGCATAACCTTTACCACTATTGGGTATGTAGCTTAAAACTTTTAGGGATGGAATCTCTGCTTCTAGGGATTTAGCTACTGCGACCGTATCATCTGGTGAGCCATCGTCTACCACTACAATCTCACCTGCCAACCGCTGAGACTTAAGAAAAGCTTCAGCAGCGCGAATATCTCGCCTAATCTTGTTGGTTTCCTTGTAGGCAGGAATAATAATGCTTAACTCTAGCTCAGACAGATGATTACTCACCATTTCCTCTCCCAACCCCACTAACTTTTACTCCATCAACGCCTAGTAAGCGATCGCTGCAACTGACGAAGCTTTGTCCTAACTCCTGCGCTAAATGTCAGATATTTATGGCATAGAAATCCAATAGGAATATTGATAATAACTGCTATCAGCTTTGCTTGTAACGGCGTAAGACTTAACTTACTAACACTAATTTGAATAACCAATATCGTAATCAACCAGCAAACAACCACTATAACTAAGTAGGTTCTGAACTGACGGATAGTAGAACGCTCAAAGTTTTTGAAGTTAAAGAACTTGTTAAGCATAAAGTGAGCCACCACGGCTACACCGTAAGAAAGGGTGGTGACCAGTGGCACATACATAGGGGTCAACAGCAAAATCTGAAAGGTTCCTACGTCAACCACGAACACAATTCCACCAATAAGAAGATAGCGAAATAGAGAAGGTAGCAATTTCAATAGTCTCTATGGATATGAAGGTAAAGGCACATTCAGCTATGCTCACTTAACTAAATAGCTGGCGGGTTTGATAGCAAAAGCTTAACGGGCTGAACGGGAGTTAAAGCCGATGGAACTAATAGCCCAAATATGACAACCCACTTGCCCATAGGGATAAGAGTATATTCATCTATAGATAGCCCAACTTTTACGGCAGATCTCAGCAGTTGTCTGGCGCTGTGTTGAAATGTCAGGGGATGAGGAAAATTCCAAATTCGATGTAAGAGTCTAAACGCAATTTTCTCTAAAAAGTGGAACCATCCAGGGACAGTGCTTTCGACGATGAGGATTCTTCCAGATGGCGTCAAGTGCCTTGCACAGCTTGTCAAAATAGCTTCTAAGTTTTTAACAGATTCCTCAGGAGAATGCCCTGTTACATGGTGTATTAGCATCTGTAGAACAATGACATCAAATTTCTCCTCTATATCAAAATCAAGCGCATTTCCTCTAATTGGAATGACATTGTCACCATATTTAGCGCCCTCATCAATACAAACGTCGAGAATCACGACTCGATCGAGCGAGGAGATCTCATAATTGAAGAAACCGCCATTACCAATATCTAAAAGTGAATGACACCCTTTTAGCTCAGACTCTATACACATCCGGCAATAGGTATAGGTATCTAAGGTTAAAACCTTTTTTTGATACCAGGTATTCTCACTAAAATATGTAACGTTTTTATCTGACATCCTCGCCTCGTAAACTTTAAGTAGTATGTAGCTTCGGGACGACCACAAAGCTTGCCAAAGTAGACCTCTTTCTGGTAGCTGTGGTGAGACAATACAAGTATCTCTAGTTCAGCTACTTTTTACACCTTGTAACTAAGCCCGGATTATAACCAGCTTCATGCTCAAAATCAAACTGTTTGCCGATGGTGCTAACTTAGACGACATGCTGGCTGCCTATCAAGGTGGAGTCGTTCAAGGGTTCACGACCAATCCCACGCTGATGCGTAGGGCGGGCGTGATGGACTATGAATCCTTTGCTAGAGAAGTCTTAGAAATCATTCCCGATCGCCCCATTTCCTTTGAAGTTTTTGCCGATGATTTTGAGACCATGTATCGGCAGGCACTACAGATTAACACCTGGGGTGAGAATGTTTACGTCAAAATACCCATCACTAATACCAAAGGCGAATCAGCTGTGCCGCTGATTAAAAGGCTTGTGGGTGATGGCATTAAGCTCAACGTAACAGCCATTCTAACCCTAGAACAGGTGCAGGCAACCAATCGGGTGCTGAGTCCGATGATCCCTTCAGTGGTGTCAGTGTTTGCGGGGCGGATTGCAGATACGGGCATTGATCCGGTGCCCTTGATGACGGCAGCGGCTCAAATGCTGAGAATTGAGTCCAAAGCCGAGCTGCTGTGGGCAAGTCCTAGAGAGGTTTTAAATGTGTATCAGGCGGATGCCTGCGGCTGCGACATCATTACGGCAACAAATGACATTTTGAAAAAGCTGTCTATGTTTGGCAAAGATCTAGACGAGCTTTCCCGTGAAACAGTGCAAATGTTTTATGACGATGCCCGTAAAGCAGGCTTTCAGATTGAGTGTTGAGGGCAGATTGAGTGTTGAGGGAGCGATCGCGCTTCAGGATTCAGTTGACCTGTAGGGGAGTGAGGCATGACGACACAGCGAACGGTTTTAATTACAGGCGTGGCAGGTTTTATCGGCAGCAACCTTGCCGATCGCCTGCTCTCTGAGGGCTTCCGGGTGATTGGCATCGACAACTTGTCCTATGGTGTGCTGGAGCAGGTACCCGAAGGAGTAGAGTTTCACAAGCTGGATATTCGATCGTCCGAAATTTACCCTCTCTTTAATCAGGTAGACGCTGTTTATCATCTGGCGGCAAAAAACTGTATAGCCGACTGTCAAATCGATCCCCTAGAAACTAGCGATATTAACGTCACGGGGACGGTCAATGTATTTGAGGCTTCACGTCGCGGTCAAGTCGGTAAGGTGATCTACGCGGAATCCTCGGCGCTGTATGAAGGTTCCTCAGTCATGCCCACGCCAGAAAGCGAGGTCTATCCTCAAAGCTTTTATGCGGTTAGTAAACTGGCAGGCATGGCGTTTGCGGAAGCCTATCGCCGCTTTTATGGGCTGCGAACCACAGCACTCCGCTATTTCTGTGTGTATGGCCCGCGTCAAGACTATCGCCGCACCATTCCGCCTCTGATGAGCGCTTTCGTCATCAACTTGCTGCAAGGCAAGCAGCCGACGATCTATGGCACAGGCGAGAAGCGTCGAGATTTCATCTACGTAGATGATGTCAACGACTTTCATCTGCAATGTTTAGATGACCCCCGCACAGATGGCAATGTCTATAACTTGGGCAGCGGCATCAGCTACTCTGTGTTGGACATCTACAAGGCGATCGCCCGTCTGCTGGGAAAAGATATCCAGCCTCAGTTTAAGCCTGATCTGCCGGGTGAGGCAGACGTAACCTTAGCGGATATTTCTGCGGCAAGATCAGTAGGATGGTCGCCCCATGTCTCTCTAGACGAAGGTTTAATTCAGTCAATTACCTTCATCAAAGACAAAGTATTAACGCAGCCATGAATGAAGCCCTAGAGAACCGGGACTACAAAATCGCAGATTATCTGGCGCGATCGGCAGATTACTATGCGCTGACTAAATATAAAATCATCATGACCTGGTTGCCTAAAACTGCTAATCTGCGAGTGTTGAACGCAGGCTGCGGTTCTGGAGAGATGAATATTTTGCTGGCTCAAAATCCATCTTGGCAGGTGGAGGCGATCGACATTGATCCAGAAGCGATTCAGATTTCCGAACATCTGAGAGAAGAACACAAGCTAGAAAACCTTAAGGTCTTCAAATGCAGCATTGAAGATCTAGATAGACCCCTAGGGTATTACGATGCGATCATTTCTAACGATGTCTTAGAACATATTGAAGACGATCTGGCGGCAATGAAAAAGCTAGCAGGCTTGCTGAAACTGAATGGCATCCTCTGTGTTTCGGTTCCGGCACTGCAGTCGCTGTTTGGCTATCACGATGAACAATTGGCGCATTACCGCCGCTATAACAAAAGCAACTTAACCCGAAAGCTTTTCCAGTACTTTGAAGTTCAAAAGTGCCGATATTTTGCTGCAATCTTAATCCCGATCGCCCTTCTCTATAGCTGTTGGCTCCGCAAACCCTACCCCATCGGTGAACCGGGCAAAGAATCTCTCGTGACCAAACTGCTCAAATTCTTATTGGCGCTAGAAGCCAACGTACCGCTGCTTACGGGAACATCTTTAATCGCCATGGCTACTCCAAAACGGCTTTCTAGCACAGTCCTTTTAGAAAGAGGTCAAGAATAATGGGAATGCCGGGAGTGCTAGTCTTAGCTGCGGGCAAAAGCACAAGAATTCAGTCGATCGCCCAAGGCATTCCTAAGCCGCTGCTCTCGATTCAAGAGCGCAGTATCTTAGAGCGAAACCTGTCCTGGCTGGCTCAATCGGGCGCTGATACAATCTGGATCAATCTGCACTATCGCCCAGATGATATTCAAACGGCGATCGGCGACGGTTCAGAGCTAGGACTAAACATTTCCTACTCCTTGGAGCCTGAGATTCTAGGCACTGCCGGAGCCTACAAAAATTTGGAGTCCCAGTGGAAAGGCTCAACGCTGGTAGTCTATGGCGATAGCTTAGTGCGGTTTGATCTACAGAAATTTCTCACAACTCATGAAAAAACGAACGCGGATGTAACGATCGCCCTATTTGACCAAAACATGCATCTCCATACGGCGATCGCTGGGGGACGAGTGGTGATGGATGACCAGAATCGCATTACCGATTTTGTCGAAACCGGAGCCGGAGAAGCACCTCGCTCAACGCTAATCAATGCCGCAGTTTATCTCTTGGAACCAGAAATTCTAGATCTGATTCCAGAACAAACTTTTTACGACTTCGCCCGCGATTTGTTTCCGAAGATGCTGGCAGAAGGGTATTATCTGCAAGGTCATCTGATCGATGGCTATTGCTTGGGGTTAGATACTCCCGAAAGCTACGCCAAAGCGATGTCCCTTATTGAATCTGAGCAAATAAAACTAGCATGATCATCACGCGCACACCCTTTAGAGTCACGTTGGGCGGCGGCGGTACAGACCTGCCTTCCTACTACGAAAAGAATGGCGGGTTCATCTTCGCGATGGGCATCAACAAGTTTATGTACGTGATGATCAATCCGCCCACGATCGACACCATGATTCGCCTTCACTACACCCAGAGCGAAACAGTGTTTCATGTCTCAGAGTTGCAGCATGAACTGGCGAGAGAGGCGCTGCGCTATCACGGCATTGAAGAAAAGATGGAGATTTCCTCCATGGCAGATTTGCCTGCCGGAACAGGGGTCGGTTCTTCGAGCTGCTATCTCATTGGGTTGCTGACAGCACTGCACCACTACCGTAGAGACTATATTTCGCTGCAAGAGCTATCGGAAGAAGCCTGCCATATTGAGCTGGATATCTTGAAAAAGGGCATTGGCAAGCAGGATCAGTACATGGCGGCATTCGGGGGGTTGACGGTGCTAGAGATTGCCAAGGGCGGTGCAGTCACCGTCAAGCCAGTGCGAATGGGCAGTAGCTCGATCGCCGAACTGGTGGCAAACACCCACATTTACTACACTGGGTTCCGACGCGATGCGGTCGATGTCCTGTCAGAGCAAAATACCGCTATGCAGTCTCAGACCGTCCCCAAACATGATGTGGTGGCAAACAGCCTGCATCACATTAAAGATCTGGGCTACCGAATTTTAGAGGCGATCGAAACAGAAGATTTTGATGCCTGGGGCAAAATGCTGCATGAACATTGGCAGTTCAAAAAGCAAATGTCGGCGCGGATCAGTCTCACAAAAGTGGATCAGATTTATGCAGAAGTGCAGCAAAACTACAATGTCTTGGGTGGCAAAATCATCGGCGCAGGGGGCGGCGGTTTCCTGATGCTCTACTGCAGCAAAAACCACAAGCAGCTAGAGCAGTTCATGGAGTCTCAAAAGATGCCGCGTCTGCACTATACGATCGAGCCAGAAGGCTCTAAAGTGGTGGCGGATGTGTCGAGCAACGATGCGCTGATGTTCCACTCAAGAGATTTTGTATCCAGGTAGTCCTATGGCAGTACATGAAAAAATTGGCATTGTTGGACTTTGGCATCTCGGTTGTGTAATCTCGGCAGCCTGGTCAACGCTGGGCAAGACGGTGCAGGGCGTTGATTTTGATCACGCGCTCATTGACAACCTGAGCCAGGGTCAGCCGCCGATCTTTGAGCCAGGGCTACAGGAAACCATCCAAACAGGTCTAAGTCAGGGGAAACTCGGCTATTCGACCGATCCGGCAATGTTGTCAGACTGCGGATTGGTGTTTCTGGCCTACGATACTCCCGTGCGAGACGATGACACCTCGGATCTAACAATTCTGGAGGAGGCAATCGCCAAAATTGGTTCCCACCTCAGCCCCAGAACGATTTTGATTGTCAGCGCTCAGCTGCCTGCTGGCACAGCCCGACAGTTTCGCGCCCAGCTGAAGGAGTTTGAGCCATCGCTAGAGCTGGTGTATTCTCCAGAAAATCTGCGCTTGGGCGAGGCGATCGACTGCTACCTGCATCCCGGACATATTGTCATTGGGGCGGATGATCCCCAGGCAGGGCAGACCGTCACTGAACTATTTGCGCCGATGCAGGCCGAATGCCTATTGATGAACTTGCCCAGTGCTGAGATGACCAAGCATGGCATTAACTCATTTCTGGCGGCTTCGATCACGCTGGCAAACCAGTGGGCAGATATCTGTACTGCCGTGGGTGCTGACTTTACTCAAGTTGCCGCCGCCATGAAGCTAGATCCCCGGATTGGCAAGCGGGCGTATCTTAGCTCTGGCATTGGCTTCTCCGGCGGCACTCTGGGGCGCGATCTGAAGGTGCTGGAAGCCATTAATCAACGGTCAGGTAATGAGTCTCCGATCTTTGGTACCGTCTGGCAGTACAACAAGTCCAGAGTCAAGGTGGTGGCTAAGATGTCAGAGGCGGCGATCGGCTCTCTGAAAGGTAAAAGAGTGGCGCTGCTTGGCATGACCTATAAGCCAGGAACTAGCACCCTACGCCGCAGTTTGCCTCTAGAGGTTGCCTCTGATCTGATCGCTAAGGGGGCAGAGATTAGAGCTTATGACCCTAAGGCAAATTGGAATGAAGTGCAGATTCCGGCGCAGCTACAAGTTTGTTCTACGGCATACGATGCGGCGGCGGACGCAGATCTAGTAGTGCTGCTGACGGAATGGGCTGAGTTTAAAGAGCTGGATTTTCAAGAGATTCGCGATCGCATGAAGGGCAGCACTTTCTTTGACACCAAGAATTTTCTGTTGACAAAATTTGACCAGATTCGCGAACTAGGATTCACTGTCTTGAGCATTGGGCGCAGCTGCTAGGCAAAAAATTGGGGAAAAATTAGAAAAAGTGAGGCAGAGATTGTGTCTGAGGTAGCGATCGATCTATCCAATAAAAATATCTTAATCACGGGTGGCAGCATGGGCATTGGCTATGCTGCTGCTGAAGCCTGTCTCAAAGCTAATGGGCGTGTAGTGATCTGCGCTCGCAACTCAGAAGACATTGACAAAGCTCTGAGCCAGCTTCGGGCGATCGGATCGGGGCAGGTCGTTGGCGTATCTGCCGATGTGACTCAACACGATCAGGTGGAGGCAGCGTTAGACAAAGTTGAATCTAGCTTTGGAGTACTGAATGCCGTCATCCATGCAGCCGGAATTTATGGACCGATCGGCGCGCTCACAGAGGTCGATCCGGAAGCCTGGTTCAATGCGATTCGGATTAACCTTTTCGGCTCTTTTTTGGTGGCGCGGCAAAGCTGTTTGCGGCTGCAAAAAACGGGGGGCAGAATTGCGCTGTTCTCCGGCGGCGGTGCGGCGACTCCGTTTCCCAACTACACCGCCTACGCTTGCGGCAAGGTCGGAGTTGTGCGGTTCACAGAGACGATCGCGCAAGAAATGGCTCCTTTTAAGATTCAGATCAACTGTATTGCGCCAGGTTTTGTGATTACCCGATTGCACCAACAAACCCTGGAGGCAGGGGCAAATCTGGCAGGCGAGAAGTTCTTGGAAAATACCAAAGCGCAAATTGAGAAAGGGGGCGTACCTGCTTCGGTGGGTGGCAATGCAGCAGCCTTCCTGATTTCTGACCGGGCGGACGGCATCACCGGAAAATTTGTTGCCGCTCCCTATGACGGTTGGCAAAACTGGGTTGATCATCTAGAAGAGCTAAAAACCACGGATATCTTTACGCTGCGCCGAATTTTGCCGAAAGAGCGCGGCATGGACTGGCAATAGAGGCTTGCTTGGCTCTTTCTCTAAACGAACAAGCTCAATCAATCAGGGTTCATCAGCGAGATAGGAAAGCATGAAAGTTGCAGTGATTGGGTGTGGGCTAATTGGCAAACGACGATCGCAAACTGCGATGGAACATCCGTTATCAGAATTAGCGATCGTCGTAGACATCAATCCGGCAGCGGCGGAAGCTGTAGCTGCGCAATATGGCTGTGAGTCTGCAACCGACTGGAAAGCGGCAATCGCCCATCCCGATATTGACATCGTTGCTGTAGCGACACACAACGGGCTACTGGCAGAAATCGCGATCGCCGCCCTGCAAGCCGGAAAGCACGTGCTGATCGAAAAGCCAATGGGGCGCAACTTAGCCGAAGCTTTGAAAATGGCGGAAGCTGCGAAAGCCGCCAATCGCATTCTCAAAATTGGCTTCAATCACCGCTATCATCCGGCTCTAGCTAAAGCCTATGATTTGTTTCAGGCTGGGGCGATCGGTGAGATTATCAATATCCGCGCTCGATATGGGCATGGCGGACGACCGGGCTACGAAAACGAGTGGCGCGGCAATCCAGAGCTAGCGGGCGGCGGCGAACTCACCGATCAGGGAGTGCACATAGCCGATCTGATTCACTGGTTCGCCGGACTGCCCACTGAAGCCTTCGCCTATCTACAAACGGCGATCTGGCCAATTCAGCCCCTCGAAGACAACGGCTTTGGTCTGTTTCGGTTTGGCGATGGAGCAATCGCCAGTTTTCACACGAGCTGGACGCAGTGGAAAAACCTGTTCTCCTTTGAGATTTACGGGCAGAAAGGTTCTCTGACAATTGAAGGGCTAGGCAAAAGCTACGGCATCGAACGGCTGACGATCGCCTATCGCAAGCCCGAAGGCGGTGTGCCTGACCTAGAAGATCTCGTTTTCGATTTGCCAGACACATCTTGGGAGTTAGAATGGCAAGATTTCATCGAAGCGATCGCTGCCAAAACTCCCTACTGGGGTGCTCCAGAGGAGGGGGTCAGCGCTATGCGGATGCTGGACGCGCTCTATCGATCGGCAAAGGCAGGAGCGCCGATTCATGTCTGATCGGCTTAGACTTGCCAATGAGGCTGGCTTAAGACCAGGAGTTTTTCTCGATCGCGATGGGGTAATTAATCAGGTTGTCTACCGAGATGGACAGGCTGTTTCTCCTCGTTCACTCCCAGAGTTTGTCTGGACAGCGGGTATTCAAGCGGCGGTTAACCAAATCAAGCTAGCGGCTTTGCCCGTGTTTGTGGTCACCAATCAGCCAGACATTGCCCGACACAAGATGGAGGCAGCCGTCTTGGAGCAAATGACAGCCCTGATCTATCAAACCTTGCCGATTGACGATCTGCGGGTTTGTCCCCACGACAATGGCGATCGCTGCTCCTGTCGTAAACCCCATCCTGGTATGCTAGTTGAGTTGGCGACTCAATGGAATATTGATCTGAGTCGGTCTTTTATAGTAGGGGACTCCTGGAAAGATATGCAGGCAGGAAAACAGGCAGGCTGCCAGACAATCTTAATTCAGCGAGACTACAACCAGGGCACCGAAGCCGATTTTGGAGTGCCAGATGTCTTATCAGCTGCCAATCTGATTTTAGAGTTAGTTTGAGTTTTAGATTTGATTTGTTTGAACCGCGAGGGAGGGCTTTGAAAATGGGATATGTGGCCGAATTTTTTGCAGATGCGAAAACAATTATTGATGCGATCGACATCAATATCGTTGAGAAAATGGTGGATGAAATTGTTGCAATCCGTGAAAACGGCGGGCGGCTTTTTTTCATTGGCGTGGGCGGTGGTGCAGGACATGCTAGCCACGCGGTTAACGACTTTCGCAAGATTGCAGGCATCGAATCCTATACACCCACAGATAATGTCTCAGAGCTGACGGCACGCATCAATGATGATGGCTGGGAATCGGCATTTGTTAACTGGCTGAAGGGCAGCCGTCTCAACGCAAAGGACGGCATTTTTGTGTTCTCGGTCGGAGGCGGCAATGCTGAAAAAAATGTTAGCGTCAACATTGTTTCTTCCCTGCAATATGCCAAGGAAATTGGCGCAAAGGTGTTTGGAGTCGTTGGTCGAGATGGCGGCTATACGGCGCAGGTTGCAGATGCTTGCGTAGTCATTCCCCCCATCCGCAGCGAGACTGTAACACCCCAAGCAGAGGCTTTTCAGGCTGTAGTCTGGCACCTGGTAGTGTCTCATCCTAAGCTGCAAAAGTATGAAATGAAGTGGGAATCAGTTAAATAATTGCGAAAAGCGAGAGATTTTGCGGCGCACCCGGCGATCGACTGTAGATTCAAGCGATCGCCGTAAGACTTCGATTTCTTCGACTTGCTCTCTAATCACTTGTCGCTGCTCTTTTAAGGCGGCTGTTGCCCTGCGAATCCGCAAATTTTTGCTTTGCCTCAAGGTCTGAATTTCCTGCTGCTGCTGACGCTTTAGCTGTTCGATCGCATGTTCGTTCTGGGCGATTTTTTGCTGCTGTTCCTGAATAATCTGTAGACGTTCGTCGGCAGTTTGTTTTAATACATCGATCAATTGAAGTCTTGCTTCAGCAGCTTGTTTTAATACATTGATCAATTGAAGTCTTGCTTCAGCAGCCTCAAGCAGCTCGTGCATCTGGGATTGCATCGTCTCTATCTGCTCTCTCGTCTGATCAGAAATCTGATGAGAGGTCTGGTGAGAAATTTGTCTCTCATTCCTTAAAGCACCTTGAAATCTCCGAGCATTCATAGCTATATCCCACCTATGGATGAGATCTTTAGCTAAAGCTTGAGTTGTCGAACTAGCCCCATCAAGGCGATCGTTAGCTTGCTTTAAGTCGGTAACCGCAAACAAATTTTTATAGGGATATGTGCTGTGATAAGGCTCTGGCACAAGTTGAAAATGAGTTGCATCAAAGTAACAAATTGTATAGCCAAAATCTTCTAAAGCAGTCCGCAGTTTTTGAGTTGTGCTTCCGGCAGCAACAGCATTTTCCTCAGTAAACTCAATCATCCACAGAGGAAATTTTCCTGCCTTAATGGACTGCTCTGCACCGTTAAGAACCTGAAGCTCCCATCCTTCTACATCTAACTTTGCTAGATCAACTTGCTCAACGTTTAAATCTGAGATAAGCGCATCTAACGTGTGGCTTTTGACAGATATTTTACTGGGACTCATACGATCGCCCAGTTGCTCACCCGTTGCAAAAGTGCTGAAGGCTGCTAGTCCGTCTTTACCGAGTATGAGGGTTGCATATCCCTCTTGGTCAGAGAGACCTGCTTCAATAGCAGTAAAGTTGCTAAACCCCAACTGACTGAGATTGTAATTGTAAAGCTCAAAGCAAGCTGGGTTAGGTTCAAAACCTACGATGCGCCCACTGCCCTGAAGGGCTTTGGCTGCAACACAAGAAAAAATACCGACATGCGCGCCACAGTCGAAGAAAGTGTCTCCCGATCTTAAGTAGAGCAGAACGAAAGCTTGTTCAATTCCTTCAAAAACACCTTCTTCAACCAGTTGCCCAACATGATCATGCTTTGGAAATCGAATTTTACCGATATACGGAGCGTTTAACTCATATTGTGATGGCTCTGAGTTACTCGAAGCATATCGATTAACCCTAACAAATTCTAGATTTTCCTCTAAATCATTGCTTTGCAATTGAGAAGAGATTAGTCTAAAACCTCTATCAGTCAAATACTCTAAAACTTCTTTTTTGCTAGAACTATTGACGTATAAGGGAACTTTTTGAACCTCAACAATAATATTTTTGATCACCGAGAGTGCATTACCTGCACTTTTAAGGACTTGAAGGCCATAGCCTTTAGCATCGACCTTCAGAAGATCTACTTCCTCGATTGAATGTTGCTGAATAAAGGTATCTAGGCGAGTCACTGGAACTTCAATCGTTTTAACCTCTTCTAGCTGCTCAGCATAGGGCTTCCAAGATTCACTCATCTCAACGGTAGACAAAGATGAGGTTTGCAAATCTCTGTTGAGGTGGAAGTTAAATAAACCCTCTTGCTCTCCCACAGCTGCACATAGCACATGAATGTTGGGGAGCTGGTGTGAGCGAATCACCTCAGCGAGTTCGGGAATAGGCTCAATGGCATACACAACATTGTTACTATCTTGAGCATAAGGGAGTGAAAACAGCTTGCCATCATGAGCACCAACATCAATGATAATCATTGCCTACTCTACCTCCCAATATTTTTTAACTAAGAAAAATCAGTAAACTTTAATGAAATACGCTGGGATTTGTGGATGTGGATTAAACATTAGGGTAGCAAGCTGTCTGTTGCTTTCAGCTCACTTAAGCTCAGTCCAGAAAAAGATCATAACTCAGCAGGTCTTTGCTATCGACTTAAACTTTCTGTAGTCCGTATGCAAGAAGAGGGGCGCTCTCTTCTCTAAGAAAAAATCATCAGCGCTATACATGATGATGCTAAATAGCCCCTCGTACCAAAATCACAGTCCGATCGCTGCTGCGGGCGATCGCCTCTGGAATGTTGCCTTTGATCACCTGCCTCAGCAGTCCTTCCCGACTGGCTCCCAAAATGATCACATCACAGCGCTCTTTCTCAGCCAGATGCAAAACAGCTTCAGCAACGGGCATTCCCCATAAGGGTCGAGGGGCGATCGGGTGAGTGATTTCTGCTGTCAACTCTTGAATGGTTTGCCGCAGCAGTTGGGTATCTGCCCAGGTTGGCTCCCGGTCAAATACTTGACAGAGACGAATGTGGGGGGCAGAATTCAATGCCACTAGAGCAGGCAATAGCTGCAAGGCAGCCTGAGCATTAGGGCCTCCCGCCATTGGCAGGAGCCATTGGTTAAAGGTGGGATTTTCTTTAAATTTGACCAAAACCACCTCACAGGCAGCTTGTCGGATAATGGTATCAACCGCACTGCCAAAAATTCGTCCCGGCGTAGTCGTTTTACCGTCCCAGCCCATCAAAACGCGATCGATATGGCGATCGTGAATGGCTTCTAGCATTGCCTGAGCCGGATCATGGGCAATGCAAATTTGCGTATGCACCGAAATTTGCCACTGCCGACCCACTTGCTCTGCCTGCCGTAACAGACGGCGACCGCTCGTGGTGCGTACGGTCGTTTCTGCCGGGGATTGCCCTCTAGCAATCACCATGACATGCAGACATTCCAGCTCATACTGGTGGTGATGGGCAATCGCGGCGGCTAGCTGCAAGAGCAGCGGCGCAGTTTTGGGATTGCTGAGGGGAACCAGCAGCCGACCTCTGCCCGTGGCGGGCGATCGCGTTTGGTACACGCCATAGGAGGGTTCTGGCTTAGAACCGAGCGGCTGTGCGTTACCCATCACCTGATCGGCTTCTGCCCGAATGATATCGGCGCGGGTGATGATGCCCAATAGCTTCAGCCCCTCTGTCACAGGCAAGCGGCTAACCTTATGGCGATTGAGCACGTACAGCACATGGGGCAGGGGATCGGTGGGGTTGACGGTGACAGGCTTGGGGGTCATGATGTCGGCGAGGGTAATTTCCTCAGCTTCGACCGGACGGCGGCTGGTGTCGGCAAGGTCGCTCTGGGTGACAATTCCCACCAATTTGCCATCATCTACCACCGGAAACCCACGATGGTGCGATCGCGAGAAAGCCTGAATGGCATCACTCAAAGTCATTTGGCTAGAAAGAGTTTCGACGCGGCGTTGCATCAGATCAGAGGCGGTCAGCTCTGCCCAAGATTCGCCTCTAACATCGCGATCGAGATAGATCCCGTTCCAAGCCAGCAGCCGCGTGTAAATGGAGCCGCTAGCAATGCGATCGCTAATCAAATAGGCAATCACGGAGCCAATCATCAAGGGCAGCACCAGGTTGAAGTCTGTGGTGATTTCAAAGACAATGACGATCGCCGTAATTGGCCCTCGCGTGACGGCGCTGAAAAAAGCCCCCATTCCCGCCAGGGCGTAGGTGGTCGTGGAGCTAACGCCCACCGGGACGCCCAAAGGTAACCCGACATAAAGCTCTAGCGTCTGCGCCATAAACCCCACGAGATGTCCTAGAGCCGCCCCCAAAATCAGCGAAGGGGCAAACAAGCCGCCGGGTGTTCCTGCTCCGTATGCCACCAGCGTCAGGACAAATTTGGCCACAAACGCCAGCAGCGTCACCTGCCAGACGGTATCGCCCATGCTGAGGGATTGCTGAAGTTCGGTGCTATCTCGAAAGGAAGGGGGCAGCAGCATGACAATCAAGCCAGACACCAAACCCGCCATAGCCATCTTTCCTGGCAGACCCAGCTTAAAGCCCCTGATGCCCTTGCGGTAGAGCGCCAGACTCAAGAATACGCCCTGACTCAGCAGCGCCCCAAACAGTCCGGCAAGCAGCCCCAAAATCAGAAAAAACGGCACGTCTTGCAAAGAAAAGTTAGTGAGATCGCTCGTGGTGTCGAGGGTGAGGCTGAGTCCTTGCCCGCCCAGCAGCCGGGATACAACCGCGCCAATAAACGAAGCCAGGATCGCCGTCCCCAGCGTCAGATCAGAAAAATCTTGCAGAAATTCTTCTACGACAAATAAAATTCCGGCAATCGGCGCATTAAACCCTGCCGCCAGACCTGCCGCTGCGCCTGCCGCAATCAGCTGACGACGGCATTCGGGCGAGGTGGGAATCCATTGGCTGAGCTGCGCGGCAAGGGCTGCTCCGATCTGCACCGTCGGACCCTGCCGCCCCAGATTCAGCCCAGAGCCGAGGGCAACAATGACGCTGACCATTTTGACGATCGCTACCCGCAAATTCAGCAGAATCGAGACATTCGCCAGCACCGCCTTCACCTGCGGAATGCCGCTCCCTGAAGCCTCTGGCGCAAATCGCTCAATCAGCCAGCCTGACAGCGCGCCGCCCACCAACCCCATGAGTGGCAGCACGATCCAAACCGGATGCTCAAACGACATCTGCACGCGCCAGCCCCCCAGCCAGCCAATGCCCTGCTTGAGCAGGACTGCGGCTAGTCCGGAAACCAACCCAATCACGCAAGCCTCAAAGATGGCGAGATTCTTCGCCTCAATTCGCAGATGCTGAAGTTGTCTAGGAAGAACGATGCGCACTATGCTTGAGTATGCGTAACAACTCGATATATCGCTTTACTAGAGCTGCGAACCTTTCAAAACCTTTTTGAAAAGTTCAGATGCGAACCTTTCAAAAAACAAATAGCATACTTGCGACCTCGACAGTCTGACTCAATAGACCAACCCGATAAAAAATCAGCACAATGAAAGTCAGCCGCATCATTTTAGCTTTATGACTCCTCAACCTGCCTCCACAAATGTTTGGCATCAAAAACCCTGGTGGTGTCAGCCCTGGTCGATCGCCCTTACAGGAATTGTTCTGATTAGCGGCAGCTGGCTGCCGTTTCACCGAATTTGGATCACGGCGATCGTCGCTCTACCCGTTCTCACCTGGATGGGATTTTTTCTGATTCTCTATCCTCAAGCTGTACAGCAAGAAGCCCTGCAGCAAGCCCTTTCCCAAACCGGATCTTCCCCTAGCGAATCGCAAAAACCTTTAAATTAAACCACTGAGTCAGGTCAAGAGCGCATCAGGAAGGGTATCCTGATCCTACGTCGATCGATTTTTTGGGAAGCGCTGTGAGCATTTCATCCCCCTTTTCGTCTGCCCTGTCCTCTATTCAAGTTTCGTCCTCCCCCATTCGTCAGCAGGGCTGGCGGGGACTCATTGAGGAGTATCGCCAGTACCTCCCTGTCAGTGAAGCTACGCCTGTGGTGACGCTGCACGAAGGCAACACCCCGCTGATTCCGCTCCCGGCGATCGCCGCCCTGATTGGCAAACAGGTACAGGTCTGGGGAAAATATGACGGACTCAACCCCACGGGCAGCTTTAAAGACCGGGGCATGACCATGGCCGTCTCGAAGGCAAAGGAAGAAGGGGCGAAAGTCGTCATTTGCGCCAGCACAGGCAACACCTCAGCAGCAGCAGCAGCCTATGCCCGCCGCGCCGGGATGCGGGCCTATGTGCTGATTCCCGATGGCTATGTGGCGTTGGGCAAACTGGCGCAAGCGCTGCTCTATGGGGCAGAAGTGCTGGCGGTTAAAGGCAATTTTGACTGTGCCTTGTCGATCGTCCGTGAAATGGCAGACCATTACCCCATTACGCTCGTCAACTCGGTGAATCCTTACCGACTGGAGGGGCAAAAAACCGCGGCTTTTGAGATTGTGGATGCTCTTGGCACCTCGCCCGACTGGCTCTGTATTCCAGTGGGTAATGCAGGCAACATTAGCGCCTACTGGATGGGCTTTTGTCAATATCATCAAGTCGGCAAGAGCGATCGTCTGCCACAAATGATGGGGTTCCAGGCGGCAGGAGCCTCCCCCTTGGTTACAGGTCAGCCCGTCGAACATCCTGAGACTCTGGCAACAGCAATTCGGATTGGCAATCCGGCGAGTTGGGATAAAGCGATCGCCGTCAAAGAAGCCAGCCAGGGACAGTTTCACGCCGTTACCGACGAAGAAATTTTGGATGCCTATCGGCTACTGGCTGCCCAAGAAGGCATTTTTTGTGAGCCAGCCAGCGCCGCTTCGGTCGCAGGACTGCTCAAGGTCAAAGATCAGGTGCCGCCGGGTTCAAAAATCGTCTGTGTTCTGACGGGCAACGGTCTCAAAGATCCTGATACAGCCATCAAGCACTGCCAAAATCAGTTCAAAACCGGAATTGAGCCAACGCGATCGGCAGTCGCGCAAGTGATGGGATTTTAAATCATTTGATGGGATTTTAAATCATTTGACGGCGCGTTCTTCATTAAGCTGATCGATCGCATCTCCCAATGCAGTCGTCAGGCTTTTGCGGGTGTCGGCATGGGCAATCTGCTCAGCGCGTAAAGACCGAGCAAGACGATCGCATTCCTGCAAAGCATCCACCAGCCGTTCCTTTAAGTCTTCGAGACTGGACAGCGATCCAATCTCTGACTGAAGGCTGGCGCGATCGCGTCCTAACTCTCCAGAGGGTTCCCGAAGTTCTTGCAGTTCAGTTTTGAGATGCTCTAGAGTCTTCCGAGACAGGTGGGTGTCCAAACGCCGCTGTTTCGCCTCAGTTTCATAGAGACTACGCCAGCTTGCCGCACTGACATAGGCTTCATCACGCTCTTGATGGGCGATCGTCACCTGCTGCTGAAGCGACTTAATCTCGGCTAACCACTGGACGATATCCGGACGCATAGATGGCTCTAAAGCGTCTGACTTTACAGCATCTGATTCAACAACATCTGATTCAACAGCATCTGATTCAACAACATCTGGTGCAGCGTTTAGATTCGGTGTAACCTCTTGACTCATCGCATTCCCCCATGCAGCTTCTACGAAGCTGTAATTTATAGCAACCGCCTTGGCGGTTAGGACGGGGACATTTAGGGTGAGGCGCGAGGTGCCCCACCCTAAATGTCCTAAGCAAACTGGCGACAGCTATGCATCTTTAAGCAAGTCAATCTTTGAGCAAGCCTAAAACACAATCTGCATGATGGCTTGAGGAGCAGGAAGAATAATGCTGACGAGCAAGAATAGCGCCATTAAACCCAAAAAGTCACGGCGGTTGTCTAGGTCAGACACGTCATTGAGCGCGGCTTCATCGACAACGGGCATCAAAAACAGCACCACCGCCCAGATCAACAGCTCCTGCTGCACCAATATCAACAGCACAAAAACCAACAGCTGAGAAATTCGACCAATGGAGGCTCCTACGCGCTGACCAAACATGGCGTGAACAATATGCCCCCCATCCAGCGAACCCACGGGCAGCAGATTCAGGGCAGTTAGCACGATGCCCAAACAGCCAGCGATCGCCACCGGATGAAGCTTCAGCGCCTGTTCTGCCGTCAGCGCATTGCCCAACGCCAGCTTGCTAAACAGGGCAATTAGCAGCGAGGCGGTCGGCTCAAAGGAATTAAAATTCAGCAAGCCTGATTCTTCGCTAAGCGGAATCGGCGTAGAGTGCGCCAGACCCCACAGCAAAATCGGTACGGTGACCACAAACCCAGCCAGAGGACCCGCAATGCCAATATCAAACAGCGCCTTGCGGTTGGGGATGGGCGATCGCATCTGAATAAAAGCCCCAAACGTGCCAAACGGAAAGATATTCGCGGGTGGAACCGGAATCAGATAAGGCAAGGTAACGCGCATATGATGACGACGCGCCATCAAGTAATGGGCTAATTCATGAGTTACCAGAATAGTCATGAGCGCCAGCGCATAGGGCAACCCAGTCATCCATTCAGCCTGGGTTTGCGGCATCTGTAGGGCTGGCGGCACCTGAACGGGTCTGCTCAGAATAACACCCGCTAAGGTTGTGGTCAGCAATGTAGCAAGCAGCAGTCCGATCGCTAGAAAAGGACGAGCAATTCGCTCTGGCTTTGATGATCGGGCGATTGGGGTACCTGACTCCTCCGGTATCGCCTTAGACTGCGGATTGGGGACAAGAGCAAAGAAAGGCTTGCCGTTGATACCTTCCTGGAAGACTACTAAAAAGCGATCGCTAAAGTTGGCTTCGATATTTTTTTGAACCGTGTTGTAGGCAATCTCTGGCGAGGTTCGCAATTGCCCTCGACAGATTAGCGCCTGGGGACGCGGCTCAATATTTTGAAGAAAATAGATCGACCAGGGGAAACAGGTTTGAAGACTGGCTTCCTCCTCCCGGCTCATGGGGCGCAGGGGCGATCGCGGTTCTGGCAGGGCAGCTAGCGCGGGCTGAGCATCCAGTGGCGGCTTCACCGTAGGCTTGACCTCGGCAGCGGGCAATCGCCCCCGTTGCACCAATACCCAATACAGCGTTGAGCTAACCACAAACGATACAGAGAGCAACAGTAGCAGATGAAAATCATTGCCTTGACTGCCGTTGACCATGAGCCAGCTCATCCAGGCAAACGCAGGAATCATCATCACCAGCCACAGCAGCCAGACTGGGGTACGGGTAATGCCCGCAACGCTACGTTGCACGATAAAGTAAGTAAAGATTCCAATTAGAATCAGAAGCAGCAAAATCATGCTGTAAATCTCGAATGCGGTTGTGCGGCTAAACTAGGCAGACTAACAAGCTTTGTTCTGAGAACTTGTCAGACTTGCCTGATTCAATCTTAAGTTCTAATCTTTCTCAATTTCAATTTGTCTCCAAATACTGACACTCAGGTCATAGCTAACCTCTCCGAATGACGGCTGAACTTCCCCTGCACCCCCCATTCAAACCTCCTCGATCGGTTTTCGACACGGTTCTTGCTTTTCCACCCAACCGAGAAACGCTAGGGGGAACTGCCTATCTAATTCTGGAAAACACAGGCAATATCCTGATCGATTGTCCAGCCTGGGAGCCTGGGAATCAGGCATTTCTGCAAGAAAAAGGCGTACGCTGGCTATTTTTGACCCATCGAGGGGCGATCGCTCACGTCAAGGAAATGCAGGAAACCCTTGGATGTGAAGTGCTGATTCAAGAGCAGGAGGCATACCTGCTGCCCGGAATTCCCGTCACTTCCTTTCAGCAAGAGTTTAGCCTTAGCGCCAGCAGCCAGGTAATTTGGACTTGCGGCTATTCCCCTGGATCATCGTGTTTACACTACGCTCAAGCAGGCGGCATATTGTTTAGCGGACGGCACCTCTTGCCCAATCAGCAGGGCGAACCCGTGCCCTTACGGATTTCGAGAACCTTCCATTGGCGCAGACAAATCGGGAACGTGCAGAAATTGCGCGATCGCTTTTCCTCTGAGACGCTGCAATACATTTGCCCTGGAGCTAGCACGGGCTTTTTGAGAGGTGAACGGGCGATCGATCGGGCTTATGAGCAGCTGATGCAACTTGATCTACAAGCCTGTCTGCAAGCCCGACCCATCCTATAGCAGCTAGGGCTGAGCAGGGTGCGAATCACGTCAAGCACTGGTGAGGCGCTTCACTTACAGCACCTCACTTACAGCAATTTTCAGTTGCATAAACCACAGTTATTTTTGTAGAAGCCGCGCGGAGCACGGCTTCTACAAAAATAACCCATACTTAATCAAGCGCAAAGCACTGTAAGGCGATCGATCGCCCGTACTACCTATAAGATAGATTTGAGCCTGAGAAAAGCAACCGCTATGACCGTCAATGTATCGCCACCCGCTTTTGAATCCCTCGACCTAGCTCTCAAACATTACTTTGGCTATGACACCTTTCGGCTAGAGCAGCAGTCGATTATTGAGGCGGCGCTGGAGAATCAGGACTTGCTGGTGATCATGCCCACGGGCGGCGGCAAGTCGCTGTGTTTTCAGCTTCCGGCATTGCTGAAGTCGGGTTTGACGATCGTTGTTTCCCCTCTGATTGCCCTCATGCAAGATCAGGTGGAGGCGCTGCGGGATAACGGCATCGGAGCCACTTTTCTGAACAGCACGGTCGGATCATCAGAGGTGCGCGATCGTGCCAGCCAGATTCTCTCTGGAAAGATCAAGCTGCTGTATGTCGCCCCAGAGCGGCTGCTGACCGAGCAGTTTTTGCTGTTTCTAGAGCAGGTGCGTCATCAGGTGGGCATTGCGGCGCTGGCGATCGACGAAGCCCACTGCGTCTCTGAGTGGGGACATGACTTTCGCCCAGAGTACCGCAAAATCCGCGAGGTGCGATCGCGCTTTCCTGATGTGCCCGTCCTGGCGCTGACGGCTACCGCCACCGAGCGCGTCCGGCTAGATATCATTCAGCAGTTGGGGTTACAGCAGCCGAATATTCATGTCGCCAGCTTCAATCGGCAGAATTTGTATTATGAGGTGCGCCCCAAGCAGAGTCAGTCCTATCGGGAGCTACTCCAGTTAGTACGGCAAACGCCCGGAGCAGCCATCATCTACTGCCTCAGCCGCAAGAAGGTCGATGAAATTACCCTGCGGCTCCAGCAAGACGGCATTGAGGCATTGCCCTATCATGCGGGGTTGAGTGATGGCGATCGCTCCAAAAACCAGCGCCGTTTTATTCGAGATGATGTGCGAGTCATGGTGGCAACGGTCGCCTTTGGCATGGGCATCAACAAGCCAGACGTGCGCCTCGTTGTTCACTATGACCTGCCGCGCAACCTGGAAAGCTATTATCAGGAGTCGGGGCGCGCCGGACGGGATGGCGAAGCGGCAAAGTGCATTCTCTACTTTGGGTTGGGCGATATTAAGACGATCGATTTTCTGATTGCTCAGAAAATTGATCCCGTCACGGGGAACGCCCTGGAAGAAGAGCAGCAAATCGCCCGTCAGCAGTTGCGCCAGGTGATAGACTACGCCGAAGGTTCCGACTGCCGCCGCACCATCCAGCTCAGCTACTTCGGCGAACGCTTTCCCGGACAGTGCGACAACTGCGACAACTGCCTCCGCCCGAAGCCGCTGGTGGATTGGACGATCGAAGCCCAAAAGTTTCTCTCCTGCATCGCCCGCTGCCAAGAGCGGTTTGGCATGAAGTACGTGATTGACGTGCTGCGCGGCTCCAAGGACAAGCGAATTCTCAGCAACCGACATGACCAGCTTTCCACCTACGGCATCGGCAGAGAGCACAGCCTCGACGAATGGCGGGCATTGGGACGATCGCTTCTGCATCAAGGTCTAGTAGAAGAAACCAGCGATGGCTATGCTGTCCTCAAGCTGAATGCCCTGAGCTGGGAGGTTTTGCGGAAACAGCGATCGGTGCAGGTGGCGCTGCCCAACCAGCCCACGGCCAAATCTGAAGGCAGTTCGCAGTCTAGGGCACAGGCAGAACTGCTGTTTGACCAATTGCGATCGCTGCGTAAATCCGTTGCTGATGAACATTCTGTGCCGCCTTACGTCGTGTTTGCCGACTCTAGTATCCGCCTCATGTCTCAGGTGCAGCCCCAAACCCTGGAGGAGTTTTCCGAGATTTCCGGCGTGGGCAGCCACAAGCTGCGGCAGTATGGCGATCGCTTTGTTGCCGAGATTCGCGCCTTCTGCGAACAGCAGGGGATTCCCCTCCGCTCTGCCTCAGCGCCCCAAGAGGTGCTTGCCTCTGAGTCAGCCAAGCCGCTGGTATCCCACACCCACTTTCAGACCTTGGAGCTGTACCGCAACGGCTTCAGCCCCAACCAAATCGCCGAAGAGCGTAACATTCGCCTCACCACCGTCTACGATCACCTGGCGCTGCTGATGGAGGCAGGGCAGTCGATCAACATTGATCAGATTGTGTCGCCAGAACGCCAATGCCAGATTCAGGCAGCGATCGAAACCGTTGGCGATCTATCTCTGCGAGAAATTCGGGAGCGCCTAGGCGAAAACTTTGCCTATGACGAAATTCGGCTGGTGCGGTCTTGGTGGCGATCGCAAGAAGCCAGAGTGGGAGAATAGGAAAACTACGCTTTCCTATTCTTCAAAAAACATGAACCCCACTGGCGTTATCTTCAAACTCCTCATTTTTTCTGCTCTGCTCTCGGTCGCGATCAAGTACGCTGCGCCCAGCCTTGCCATCGCCAATACCAATCAGAATGCTTTGATTGCCGTACTGCTACCCACGATTGTGATGGCGATCGCTCTGGGCTGGAGAGCTTGGAAAGCTGGCGGGAAAGCTGAGGTGTAAACAGCTCAATGATTCTCAAGATGAGATTTCCATGACCATTCTCAAGATGAGACTAGCTCTATGTAGTTTTGTAAAGGTAATCTTGCCTGTGGAAAACCTGTCTATTTCTGTGGAAAAAACTGGGGATAAGTTGAGGAAAACTCTAGCTTAAAGTAGGAAAACGATCGCCTCATCTGAATCATCCGAAAAAGAATATCATCTTTTCTAGATTTCTCCACAGCCCGTAGCGGCTTTAACCTCGCTCCCTGCTGAGCTTTCACATCTTTTCCACATTTTCCACAGACCCTACTACTACTAGATCTCTTTAAAGTTATATCTAGATATAAGAACGCTCCAAGATTTCTTTGAGGCGATCGGAGTTTAAAAAGAAATTTCAGATCTAAATTGAACGTTCTCTGAGAACGGTGTTAGGATTTGCTTCCAAGAAAGATGTGTCTTTAGAGTTAGCGATTAAGCTTTGGTGGGTAGCACATGCTCTTTCTCTAAGGTTTTGCTCAGATTTTTGTTCACTTGTCCCTGACTTGCTGCCGTTCTCCTCTCCTGTAACGTTCCTCCCATGAAATTGATCTGCGCTCAAAACGAATTCAATACCCATTTGTCGATCGTCAGTCGAGTAATTCCCTCACGTCCTAGCCATCCAGTGTTGGCAAACGTTCTGCTCGTGGCAGATGTGGAAAAACAGCAGGTGCGGCTGACGGGATTTGACCTGAGTCTAGGAATTCAGACCAGCTTTAGCGCCCAGATTGAAGCGGAAGGAACGCTGACCCTACCTGCAAAGCTTTTGGGTGACATTGTTTCCCGCTTGCCAGACGGTGAAATTACGTTAGAAACCAGCAGCGAGGACACGCTGGTTTCGCTGACCTCGGTATCGGGAAAATATCAGGTGCGCGGTATGGGAGCAGAGGAGTTTCCGGAACTGCCGACGGTGGATGATGGACAGGTGGCACATTTACCCGTAGACGCTCTGATTGAGGGGCTGCGGGGCGCGTTATTTTCGACCAGTGCGGATGAAACTAAGCAGGTCTTAACGGGGGTGCACATCTCTGCGGAAGCAGAAGGTCTGGAATTTGCGGCAACGGACGGACATCGCCTTGCGGTCGTGCAGACGATCGATCCAGAGTCAGACGCCGAGCCGATCGAGGAACTGAAGTTTAACGTCACCGTCCCCGGCAAGGCGCTGCGGGAGCTAGAGCGAATGCTGATGCTGAATGCCACTAGCGGGGCGATCGCCGTGCGTTTTGATCCCGGTCAGCTCGTATTTGAATGGGCAAATCAGCGCCTCACCAGCCGCTTGCTAGAAGGTCAGTACCCCAACTACCGCCAGCTCATCCCCCGCCAGTTCTCGCGCCAGCTCACGGTCGATCGCCGTTCCTTCAGCGGTGCCCTGGAGCGGATTGCCGTCATTGCCGATCAGCGCAACAGCATCGTCAAGCTGAGCCTGGATAGCGTCAAGCAAGAGCTAGTGCTGTCGGTAGATGCGCAGGATGTAGGAAATGGCAGAGAGGCGATCGCGGCTCAAATTTCGGGTGAAGACCTGGATATTGCCTTTAACGTCAAATATCTGGTGGAAGGTCTGAAGGCGCTGAATACCCAGGATGTGCAGATGCAGTTCAACACTTCGACCAGTCCTTCGATCTTGACTCCGTTGGGTGGAATGAAAATGACGTATTTGGTAATGCCTGTTCAGATCCGGAGTTAAGGTTTGAAGAGGCGATCGATAGCTTATGAGTGAGCCACGAGCGCTCAATAGTTCCCTCAACCCCTCACCTGTGTAACCCCAATGGCGCAACTGACGATCGAAATTCCGGATGATTTAGCCCAACGTCTTGCTCCCTTTAACGACCAGCTCTCAGAGCTTTTTACTCGCCTCATTGCCACGACTTTGCCTGGTGAATCTTCTCTTGGCTTAGGATTGCCTGCTACTGCCGAGCTTCCTCCTACGTATTTAGAAGTTCTAGATTTCTTGGTTGCACGTCCTACCTCCGAACAGCTTCTGACCTTCAAAGTGTCTGAGCAGTCACAGGTACGCTTACAGGCACTGCTGCAAAAGAATCGTGACACCTGTCTCGATCCATCAGAAACGGCTGAACTGGATGTGTATGAGCAGCTTGATGCGCTCATGACCTTACTCAAAGCTAGAGCCTACGCTGCCACTCAAAATATCTCTGACAGCCCTTATTCAGTGTGACTCCTTACATTTCTGTTTCGTTGCGGCAGTTGGTGAGCGATCGTGCTCAGGGAAAGTGTGAATATTGCCGGATGCCTCAAGACTTTTCCATCTACACCCATGAGGTTGATCATGCTGTTGCGCTTAAGCATGGTGGAGAAACGATCGCGGACAATTTGGTGCTTTCCTGCCTGCCCTGCAACCGACGCAAAGGGTCAGATTTGACCAGCATTGACCCAATTACAGGGGAAATCACGCCATTGTTCAACCCACGAGGGCAAGACTGAGCTGATCACTTCAAACTTGAAGAAGCCCATATTCTAGGGTTGAACTCTGTCGGGCGTACAACTGGTTTTCTGTTGAGGCTGAATGACCCAACGCGTCTGCAAATCCGCCAAGCCTTGATTTCGCAGCAACTTTATCCCTGAGAATCGAGGCTCAGATCCTCTTATGAAGGGAGATTCTGAGTAAGAGAGTTGTAATTACGCCTCTACCCTCAACGCATCCAATGTCCTCGGATCGGCAATCCCTGCCAAGATTGCCATCACTACCATTGATTCAGCCAGGTTAAGCGATGCACAAAGCGCATCCTCATCTTGGTTTCTGAGGAGCGATCGATTGCAGTTGATGCACCTCACGCAACTGCACCTCAATTTCCGCAGAAAGCTCAATCAATTCTTGCTCAGAAAAAAGGTTGCTCATGGTGATGGAAAGGGGGCGCTTCCATTCAAATAGAACCAGAGCACCTGAATTCCCTGCAATTTAACGCTAGATTTTGCCTATAGATTATGAGCCTGAGCACAAAGCTTTTCAACGCAATCTAGCAGCTCGTCGCTGTTGATGGGCTTGCGTATTAAGTAATTGGCACCCATAGCCATTCCTTCTGCTTGGCTAATGTCGCTGTAGGCTGTCACCAACACAATGGGAACGGTAAACTCTAGCTTATTACGAACGCGCTCGATCACCTCGTAGCCACTCATGTCGGGCATCATCACATCCAGCAGGATCAGATCAGGACAGTGAGCCTTAATTTGACGCAACGCTGCCCAACCGCCTGCTGCCGTTTCCACAGTGTATCCTTCGGTTTCCAGAAGCGTTTGCAAGAGAACGACATTGTCGTCAATGTCGTCAACAATGAGAATGCGGTACACGGTGAGAAGTCTCGCTCGATTAAAAGAACTGCACTGACCCTAGCCTTTGCTGTATTAAAACACTTTTACTACCTTCTGAAAACTGGGGCAGCTAGGTTAGGGCAACCTCTAGAAAAAATACCCGTAAGAACTGATTATCAGGCTGAAGGGCTAGATTCGATCATTTTCTCAATACTAATCTTCTCAGCGCCCATCTCAACGCTGGAAAGGTAGTTTTCCTCTTCAACAAAGCTAGGGCGAGTAGACTCGATCTTGCCTTGAAGCGCCGTCGTCATGACGCGATAGAGCCGCGCCACTTCGCGATCGATATTGAACTCCTTCTCAACCTTGGCGCGACCTGCCGTTCCTAATCTATTGCGAAACTCGGCGCTGGGTAACAGCTTCTCAATCCGATCGCCCAACGCGATCGGGTCTCCGGGCGGCACCAGGAAGCCGCTGATGCCGTCTTCTACTAGCTCACTCACGCCCGCAATTTGGGTCGCCACGACGGGCACTCCTGCCGCCATTGCCTCCATCAGCACCACGGGCACCCCTTCGGCAAAGCTAGACATGACGAAAATATCGGTTTGCTGCATACATTCGCGTACCTCTGCCTGAGACTGGTAGCCGACAAACCGAACGTTTGCTGCCAAGCCCATCTGCGTAGCCTGCTGCTCTAGCTGAGGGCGATCGGGACCATCGCCCACTACCGTTAGGGTAATGTCGGGATGCGATCGCTTCAGCGTCACCAAGCTTTCCAGCAAAATCGGTAAGCCTTTGACGACTGCCAGCCGCCCCACATAGAGCAGGTTTTTGCCAACGCCCTGATGCTTTACTTGCTCAAACAAACTTGGCTCAACGCCGCAATGGATGATGTGCATTCGATTCCAGCGATCGGCGGGAGCAAAAATCATGCCCTGACTGCGGCAGAAGTGGCTAATGCAGGAGACAAACAGGGCGCGCTTAATCTTTTCGCCAATCTGCCAGCGGTGCGGCTCAAAGAAGATAGATGGGCCATGCATGGTAAAGCTGAAGGTAAAGCCACCCAACTCCGCCGCCAGCATAGCAACCGTGCAGCTAGAGTCAGCAAAGTGATTGTGCAAATGCTGAATTTGCTTTTGGCGAATTTGGTACGCCAGGATGCCAGCCTCCAGGAAATAAAAAGCCTGGTAGAAAGTTCCCTTTAGCCCCACCTGCCGCGTAGACCAGGCGAGCTGAATTGCCTTCAGGTAGCGCGCGGGGGAGGCAATTAGCAGGGTGAAATGAGCGACTAATAGAGCGATCGATCTGACGGGCAAAATGTAGAAGGTGCGATCGCGCTCGGCGGCTTGCTCCACTCCGACAATATGCTCATCGCCTGTTCTGCGAATGGAGAAAGTCTGCACATCAACTCCCTGCTTGCGAAACGTGAACACCTCACGCTGGATGAAGGTATCAGTGGCTCTGGGGTATTCGCCAGTCAGGTAAGCAATGCGCATGGGTAACTCCTGGGTTCGCTCGAATAGGGGCTTTGAGAAGAGATTCAGGGTGCTGTCAGCAGATCGGTAGTGCTACAGCTGCGATCGATCGCAGTTTCAAAATCGTACTGGGGCTTCCAGTGCAGCAAGTCTTGGGCAACAGCATTGCTGTAGCGGAGCGGCTTGAATCGGGCGTGAAGTCTTGCCGGAACCAGCAGACCGGGCAGCTTCAGCTTTCCCTTAAGCAGCTTATTAACCTGCCAGAGCGGTTGAGCAACCAGACAAAGCACATTCCAGTGCAGCGGCACAACCAGAGGCGATTTTCTCAGATGTCGGGTGAGGGATTTTACAAATGCACTTTGAGTCGGCAGATCATTATCCACGATATTAACCGTCTGACCGATCGCCCCCTCCTGCTCAGCCGCCAGAACGATCGCCGTGGCGCAGTTTTCGACGTAGGTGAGGGGCATCTGACCATTGGCTCCAATCTGAAGCCAGAGGCGATCGCCTGCCCTGAGTCCCAAATGCGCATTCCACAGGTGATCCCGCCCGTAGATCATGCCGGGTCGCAGAATCGTCACCTGTTCCGTCTGCCCAAACCGCCGGACGGTCGCCTCCTGAATCAGCTTTGTTTGGGTGTAGGCATCACGCTGGGCGGGATTCTGCTCCAGCGGCGAGTTTTCCTCAATTGTTGAGCCATCTGGCAGGTTGAGGTAGTCAAAAACCGAGAAGGAGCTAATGGCGATCAAGCGAGAAACGCCCGCATCCTGCATGGCGCTTAGCAGATTCTCGGTGGCGGTGACGGTTCCCGCATATTGCGCCTGAAAATCTCCTTTCATGGCGGCGGCAAGGTGAATCACGGCATCCACGCCTCGAACTGCATCTGGCAGGGTTTCTCGCTGCAACAAATCAACTTTGGCGAACTCCAGGTTGGGGTGATTTTGCCAGGTCAAACTGCCCTGTAGAGGCGATCGCCCTGCCCTCACGCCTGCCCGTACCTGATGCCCGCGCCGCAAGGCTTCTGCCACCACATATTGTCCCAGAAAACCGGATGCCCCTGTGATCAGTAGCTTCATGCTCCCTTTGCTCCTCGGTGGTCGTTACTTTTACTGGGCTTTTCACTGAGATTTTTACGGGCTAACATTTGCGCTGGGCACCTTATATTCAATTAGCGTGGCTTGCTTTCCTTGCCAACGGGTCAGCCAATACTTCATCTGACCGATCGCCTCAGGAAACTTGCCCAGAATGCAGTAAAAAGCGTAGAGTCGCGCATCTGCGGCAGAGTCGCCAAAGCCGCGGCGGTACTGGTAGACCCGCCAAACTAGGACGGGGTATAGCAAAAATGCCAGCAGACTCAGCCCATTGGTAAACCAGGCAAGACCCAGTGACACGATCGGCACTATCAGCCCCCAGAGCCAGCGATTGCGGCTTTCTTTGACCCTATAGCGCTCTGGCAAATTGCCGTGCATTGCCGCGCCCTCTGCCATTGCCCAGCCGCCCCGGAGCGATCGCTTCCACCATTGGCTGAACTGAAACATGGCTGCATCGTGAAAGGTCATGTCGGCATCAATGCGGTAGATCTTCCAGCCGCGCTGCCTCAGCCGCACACACATTTCTGGCTCCTCACCCCCGATTAGCGTGGGATTGTAGCCGTTGACCTCCCGAATGGCGCTTACCCGCATCAGAGCATCGCCGCCGCAAGCCTGAGCCTCTCCCACGGGCGTATTCCACTCCATGTCGGCAATGCGGTTGTAGGGTGAAGCCTCCGGGGCACGCTCTCGCCGCCGACCGCAGACGATCGCCAGTTTTTCGTCGGTGGCGATTGCCTGTAAAGCTCGATCGATCCACCCTGGACATAGCTCACAGTCGCCATCAATAAACTGGACGTACTGAAGGTCAGGAAAATGTTCCACCAGATAGGTAAATCCAGTGTTGCGCCCTCGTGCCATGGTGAAGGGCACAGACATATCCAGGTCAATCACCTTTACGCCTAGCGCCTGAGCTGCCGCTACGCTGCCGTCTGTTGAGCCAGAATCAACATAGACGATCGGCATTCCTTCAGGAAGCTGGGCAATGAGAGACTTGAGGCACCGAATTAATCGATCGCCCTCGTTTCGCCCGATGGTGACTACGCCAATACTACTCATGTATTTACATCGCTTTGCGCTTGGTTAAGGGCTATTTTTGTAGGAGCTGTGCGGAGCGCAGCTCCTCAAAAATAACTGTGGTTTATGCAACTGAAAATTGCTGTATGGAGTGACTGAATGGAGGAGAGGTTAAATTGAGATCTTATTGTGCCCACCCTGCTCCCTAAAGTGGGTATGCGCAACCTGGACTCTAGAGGAAAGCCAAAAAATGGCGACAGCCCCTAAAATTCTAAGCGTCTTTAAGGTGGTCATAGCTACTGCACTCTAGATTCTGCTAATTCCTTAAAAATGCTGAGAGGATTTATGAAGTTTGAGCAGGGTTGCCTCTAGAATTCCCTCTGAAATTGTAAACCTACAGACATTCTCGTATTCACTCCCTTCACCCACGCAGTTCATCCACCTGGAGGAAGTAAGGGGCAGCTTTTCTGAGCGACTTTAGGGAATCGGGTTCTATGGCAGGTTAGACGATCGCGCAAAACCCCTTTAGCTCAGGCGAACGTTCAGTTAAGGCGAATGCAGAAAACCCTCAGACGACATTTTTGGGCAGTGGGCGCGATCGCCATCACCTACTTTTTGACGGCTAAACTTTCTCTATGGAGCCTAAATCTGGGAGTCGAGGCTTCGCCCCTTTGGCCTCCTGCGGGTATTGCGGTGGCAGTGCTGCTTTGGCGCATCCGATGGGCATGGGTCGGCATTGTGCTAGGTAGCCTCTGCGCCAACTATGCTATCCATGCGCCTTGGTCGCTAGCAATCAGCGATACGGTAGGCGACACCTTGCAAGCCCTGCTCGGAGCCTTCCTGTTGCAACGGAGCGGCTTTCGCAACTCTATGGAGCGTCTGCGAGATGTGCTGATCTTTGTCGGGCTGGTGGTGCTAGCGGTGCCTTTGGTGGGAGCAACGATCAGCACCACCCTAGCATACGGCGCAGGGCTGATCGGCTGGAGCCAGATCCCGCGTAACTGGGAAACGCTGTGGATCGGGGATGGCATGGGCGTTTTGGTGTTGACACCCCTGATGCTGAACTGGCAGATTAACGGGCGGGTGAGATTGCAGAAAAACTGGCAGACAGCGCGGTTACTCCTTTCTCGCTGCCGCAGCCGTAAGTTAGATTACTGCAGCTTGCATCGCCGCACTCTTGAAAAACTGCTGATGCTGGGGCTATTGATCATCGTCAGCAGCCTGGTTTTTTACTCTAAAATTCAGCTTGCGATCGCCCTGTATCCTTTGGAATATGTGTCCTTTCCCTTTGCCATTTGGGCGGCTCTGCGATTTGGCTTGCCGGATGCTGCGTTAGCTAGCTTTGTGCTGTCGGCGATCGCCATTAGCGGTACAGCTTTGGGTCGAGGCCCTTTTGCCGCCATGCCTGCCGATGCCGGACAAGAAGTGCTGTTGCTGCAAGCTTTTACAGGAGTCATTGCCATTACCAGCCTCGTGGTTGCCGCCATGAAGGCAGAGGGGCGCAAGGCAGAGGCGCGAATCCTGATGACGGATATGCTGATCCATGCGATCGCCCATGACCTTCGCACTACGGTCATAGGAATGCTAATGGTTTTGAACAATCTGAAAGCTCAAGCTGGAGAGAAAATTGCGGTGTCTCGCACGCTGGTGGAGCGGATGTCTTGCTCTGGAGAAGTACAGCTCAACAAGCTCAACTCTCTTCTGGAAGTTTACAGATATGAAACGGCAGAGGTGACGCTCGATCGCCAAAGTGCATCGCTCGCGTCGGTGCTGCCCAATGTGATTATTGAGCTAAGTGCGGTATTGGAACAAAATCAGGTGACGCTAGAGAATCATATCTCTGCCGATTTGCCGTCTGTCTGGATCGATCGATCGCAGATTCGGCACGTTTTTTGGCATTTGTTGAGTAATGCAGTCAAACACAACCCACCTGGCATCACCATTACGCTTCGAGCTGAGGTCGAGGGAGAAACAATTCGATGCAGCGTTGCGGATAACGGTAAGGGCATTCGGATGGCACAGTGCGATCGCCTGTTTAACCTAAAAATTGCCAACCTCGACGATCGGCAGCTCATGGGTATTAGCTTAGGCCTATATCTCTGTCAGCAAATTATTTCGGCTCACGGTGGGGCGATCGGGGTAAACAGCGCTCCTAGTTGTGGCTCTCAGTTTTGGTTTGTGCTGCCTCTGGCAACGAAATCATACCCAGGTTAAGCCATGCTTTCTGCATCCTAATTTTGCGCTTTGAATTGCAGGCTTTCCAGAACTACGGTCGATCGTGGCTCAAAGGCATTACGAATTTCAACCGGATAATGCGTGAATGCGTAAAAGGCTCTCCTGTTCTGCTCACCCACATAGATAGAACCCATGAAGAGTTGGGTTGGCGTACGCTGTTGATAAATGAGTTTTTCCTTTGCCCAGCCATAGCTAACGATGTCAGTGCGATCGCTTAACTCCCAACCGTTGCTTGCCATCAGTCCGCCATCCCCTATCAGTAAATCCTGCATCTCCTCAACGCTAATGGCTTGAGTCGGCAAAAAGATGTGGATGTAGGCTTTGTCATTTTTCACGCCCTTAAGGCTGTAATAAAACCGTACGCCAGTCCCTTCTTCAGAAGACCCCACTTCACTGGTGAAATCTTTGACCGGGACATAGGTGGTGAACGGCAGCGGCGGCTGGTCGAAAAGCTTTAGCTCAATCTCTGTCAGCTTCCCTTCAACATTGACAGGCAAAATTCGGGCATCGGGTCTGGAGTGATCTGCCACTCCCCCGACAGAGGCGCTAGCGCTTGCCGAGGGAGTGGCTTCTTGCCAAGGGCGGGTACAAGCCGTCAATACAGCTAGTCCTAACGCCGTCAGCAGATAAGCCACCCTTCGCAATTTCATCTCGCCTCTGTTAACGTAAGCCAAGCGTAAAGTTAGCCAATCACAAAGTTCACTAACTTTCCAGGCACCACAATCACCTTTTTCACTTCTTTGTCTGCAATATAGCGCTGCGCCAGCTCTGATTCACGAGCCAGCTGCTCTAGCAAGGCGCGATCGGCCTGAGAGGGCACCTGGATTGTACCGCGCGTTTTGCCCATGACTTGAATCACCAGCGGAATCTCATCCACCACCAGAGCGGCAGGATCGAGTTTGCACCAAGTTTGGGTATGGATCGAGTCAGCGTGCCCCAATCCATGCCAAAGCTCCTCGGTGATGTGGGGCGCAAAGGGAGCCAGCAATTTCAGCAATGTGTTGATTCCCTCAGCATACACAGGCGAACTCTTGCAGGATGAGTCTCCCAGAGCATTGCTTAACTTCATCATTTCTGAAACGGCGGTGTTGAACTGATATTCGCCCTCCAAGTCGTCGCTCACTGCCTGAATTGCCAGGTGGATCGATCGCCGCAAATCTTTCTCTTCCTTACTTAGCTCTTGAGTTAGTTCTGGCTCCCCGGCTCCTGGCTGCTCAGCAAACCCTGGCTGCTCCGCAAATTCTGTCACTAGCCTCCATACTCGATTCAAAAAGCGGAACTGCCCTTCGACATCGGCATCATCCCACTCCAGATCTTTCTCAGGTGGCGCTTTAAACAAAATAAACATTCGTGCCGTATCTGCCCCCTGTTTTGCCAATACATCTTTGGGATCAACGCCGTTATATTTAGACTTCGACATCTTTTCATAGAAGACTTCCAGCGCCTCGCCCGTGTCGGGATCATGGGGGCTAGAGGGGTCAACTTGGTGCGGCTGCACGTACTTCCCGGTCGTCGGATTCTTGTAGGTCACGGCCTGCACCATGCCCTGAGTCAGTAATCGGCTGAAGGGTTCATCGAAGTTGAGCAAACCGCGATCGCGTAGCACCTTCGTGAAAAACCGCGAATACAGCAAGTGCAAAATCGCGTGCTCAATGCCGCCAACATACTGATCTACGGGTAGCCAGTCGTTGACTTTCTGAGGATCAAACGCCTGCTTGTCGTTCCTGGCATCGGGATAGCGCAAGTAGTACCAGGAAGAACACATAAACGTGTCCATGGTGTCCGTTTCGCGCCGAGCAGGGGTGCCGCAGGTCGGGCAAGGCACATTGATCCAGGAGTCCAGTTTCGATAAAGGTGAAGCTCCGCGACCGGAAAACTCCACCCCTTCTGGCAACAAGACAGGCAAATCGGCATCGGGCACGGGCACCGCGCCGCAGTGGGGACAGTGGATCACCGGGATTGGTGAACCCCAGTAGCGCTGCCGCGAAATCAGCCAGTCTCGCAGACGATAGGTGATTGTGCCAACGCCCTTATCGTTCGCTTCTAGCCACTGAACGGCAGCTTCAACACTTTGCCCTGCCCCCTTACCTGCCGGAATGCCATCCAGCGCTCCCGAATTGACCATCACGCCTTCGTCTACATAGGCAGCAGTCATTTCGGCATCTGTCACCTGATCGACCTGACCAGACGGCTGCACCACAGACTTAATGGGCAGATTGAACCGTTTGGCAAACTCAAAGTCGCGCTGATCATGTGCCGGAACCGCCATAATTGCGCCCGTGCCGTAGCCCATCAACACATAGTCGGCAATCCAAACGGGAATTTTTTCACCGTTTACAGGATTAAGGGCGTAGCTGCCCGTCCAAACGCCCGTCTTCTCCTTATCTTCAGCCGTGCGATCGATCTCACTCTTCCCTGCGGCTGCTGCTTGGTAGAGAGCGATCGCCTCTGCCTGTTCTGGAGTCGTGAGGGATTCGACTAACGGATGCTCAGGCGATAGCACCATAAAGGTGGCTCCCCACAGCGTATCTGGGCGCGTGGTGAAGACCGTCAGCGCTTCCCCGGTTTCGGTGGTGAACGTGACCTGTGCTCCGGTAGACTTGCCGATCCAGTTTTCCTGCATCAGCTTGACGCGATCGGGCCAGCCCTCCAGCTTGTCCAGATCGGTTAAGAGCTGCTCGGCATAGTCCGTAATTTTGAGAAACCACTGCCGCAGTAAGCGCCGCTCGACCAAGGCACCCGATCGCCAGGATTTTCCCTGGCTATCTACCTGCTCATTTGCCAGCACCGTTTGATCGATCGGATCCCAGTTCACCGTCGCCTCTTTTTGGTATGCCAATCCGGCTCTGAAGAACTCCAAAAAGAGCCACTGCGTCCAGTGGTAGTAGTCGGGCGAACAGGTGGCAACCTCGCGAGTCCAGTCAATAGACAGTCCCAGCTGCTTCAGCTGATTCCGCATCTGCTCAATATTTTGCTGCGTCCACTTTGCTGGAGGAACGCCCCGCTCGATCGCCGCATTTTCAGCAGGTAGCCCAAAGGCATCCCAACCCATAGGATGCAGCACCCGATAGCCCTGCATTCGCTTATGGCGAGCGATCACATCCGTAATCGTGTAGTTGCGGACATGCCCCATATGCAGGTTGCCCGACGGATAGGGAAACATGGAGACTGCATAATATTTCGGCAGACTGCTGTTCTCAGGGGCTAGGTCTAGCCCCTGCTCTGCCCAAACTTGCTGCCACTTTTCCTCGATCGCTGCCGGGTTGTAACGGGACTCCACGGACTACTCCTAACTCAATAAAGGGGACTGCATAACTTCACTCCATTCTAGAGGGATGGAGGATGCAAGATTAAATATTAGTAGTTGGATCGTTAATTGAGGCAACTCCTTAATGGAATAGCCCTTGATAAAGGTGATTTTCTACAGCTTGCTAATTTCAAAACTGGCAAACATAGCTATTGCCAGTTTGCTTAGGGCATTTTTGGTGGGGCGCGGAGCGCCCCACCAAAAATGCCCCCGTCCTAACCGCCTTGGCGGTTGCCCTAACTCAGAGAAGGTTAACTGTGGCTAAGTTCGTCAAAGTTTTTGTATACGGAACCTTGAAACCTGGTGAGTGCAACTATGAATCTTATTGTGTAGGGCAGGTTGTCGAAGTGCAGCCAGCCGTCGCCCATGGAGAACTCTTCGATCTGCCGTTTGACTATCCTGCAATGGCACAAGGCGATCGCTCTGTCCATGGCTATCTCCTCTCTTTTGCCGACGTAGCCATCCTAAGCGACCTAGACGAATTGGAGGATTACAGCCCCGATCGCGCTGATGTAGAGAATGAGTATGTTCGGCAAGAGGTAGAAGTATTCAGCCCAGAAGGGCAATCTTTGGGAACTGCCTGGGTTTATCTAATGAGTGCCGCACGGGCGATCGGTATGGGTGGCGTTTTGCTGCCCGATGGGAAATGGACGGCTGCTGAGAAGGCTGCTGAGACAAGTTACTGAGAAGCAAGTTACTGGGGCAAAGAGCTAGGAGTCGCAACTGTCGCCTTCGGAATCGCAATCACAGGGCGATCGAGGGCAATCATCAACCCGTTGCTAGGCACCGCATTCTCAGGCTGGATTCTTGCCATAGAAGGGGCAAACTCGGTGCGAGGCACAATGCCTACCAGCGCTCCTACAAACAGAGCCGCGATCGCTAAACCGCCGCCCCACGCCATCCGCCGAGGCTTGCGCTCAATCTTGGCAAATACCTGCGCCACCGTCTGCTCTACGGGTTGCTCTGAAGGCGGAACGGGCAGACTTCGGAAGCTATAGCGCAGCTTCATCAGGCGGGTGTGCAGCCGCTGCATAGCTGGGTCGGTTGCCAGTAGCACCTCAACCTGGCGTTTTTCATCGGCGGTAACTTCACCATCTAGATAAGCGCTCAATAGCTCAAAGCGATCGCGCTTCTCAATCTCATCGGAAGTCAATTGAGTACGCTCTTCTGCTTCATGATCGAGCTTGCCCTGATCAAGCTTGTTGTGATCAAAGCGAGAAGAATCAGATTCATTGTACTCATTAAAGTTGGGCATCATTTCTATAAAATCTCTTGGGAGAGAAAGAGTGGACAGTGACCTAGTTCAACGAAGTTAATCTAAATTTACCCGGTCTACGCGATCGAAGCACCTGATTCAAGTCAATTTTCTGAATAAGCGGCTCGAATGAATTAGCTTAGGAACCATTATTAACTTAACAAGAGAAGGCTCGTCATCTGTTGAAAGGGTCAAGGTAAAGGCTAAGCCTCCAGGTACGGCTGCAGCTGAGATTGCAATCTCTGACGCGCTCTCGCAATGCGAGATTTTACCGTGCCCAAGGAAACCCCGGTTAGTTCCGCAATCTCTTCATAGGCCATCCCTTCAATTTCTCGTAGCACGATGGTGGTACGAAACACCTCCGGCAGGTCAGCGATCGCCTCTCGCAGCTTTTCGTAAAACTCCTGCGTTGCCAGCTCGTCATCCGGGCGCGGGTCGTCGGAGGCAACGTCCCAGCTCATTTCACCATCTTCTAGATTCAGGGGAGCATCCAAGGAGAGCGGTGGGCTAACCCGTTTGCGCTTGCGCAGCTCGTCATAAAACAAGTTGGTTGCAATGCGGCTCAGCCATCCCCGAAACTTTTCTGGCTCTTGCAGGCGAGTGATGTTGCGATAGACGCGAATCCAGACTTCTTGGGACAGATCGGCGCGATCGCTCCAGTCAGGTGCCAGGTGATAAAGCACCTTTTCGACATGAGACTGATAGCGGCGGATCAGTTCCGCGAACACCGACTTGCCTGGACGTAAACCCGTCTGACATTGCAAGATCAAGTCGTAATTGGAGAGCTTGTCAACGGGCATAGCAGCTTGAGTTGCGATCGCCTCAACCGCCGACCAGGATACGGGCAGAGATTCACGGCTCATGGACAGGACTTGACTCTGAGGGATTCCATTATTGAATGACGCTGACATTGGTGAAATGTTCCCTTTCTTTCTACAGGTTTGCAGGAGATCTGATGGTGCCGTGATGTGCAGGAGGAGCTTAGGTCTTGGCTTGAGGTCTACACTTAGACTTCGAACCTAGCGGCTTCGAACTTAGCGGCTTTGAACCTAGCATACTCTTCTAAATCTTCAGTTTGTTCAATTATTACTGAACATTCAAGAAATAAAAAAAGTTCAAAATGTTTTGAACCTTCTTTAGACCGTCTACAGCTTTATTTCAGAGAATCCGGAAAGTTTTGAAAAATTCTTTGAGATTCTTGAAGCCGTTGAGTAGCAGCACTTTTGCTTACCTGACTTAGTTCAGCGGAGCCGTGCGTTGTGCCCAGTTTAAAGCGCTGTCTTGCACATAGATCTAGCACTCTGGCAGGAGCGATCGCTTCACCCGGTAGGACAATTTTGCATCTGGATAGAACCTGGGCAGATAAGCCTAAGAAATCTGAGGGGTTCTGCTGGATGGCTGACGGACTGCAAGAGACGATCGCGCCAGTCATTAAAATTGGCACAGGCTCCCAACCTAGATCAAAATCGCCTCCAAAATCGGCTCAGCGCCAAAGCGGATCACGTCCGTACAGGGCAGTCCAGTTTCTTGGTGAATTGCCGCGATTGCCCCCCTTGCCTCTGCTTCCTCCAAGTGAAAAGTATTCAGAGCAATGCCCACCACCTTAACCGGAGCAAAAGCCCCCCCAGCGGTTGCCACAGACTCATACATCTCAATCACCTTGGGCAAAGGGGGAATGATGACATGGTCAAAGTTGTGGATCTGCGTCTGTCCAGCCCGATGCACTAGCACCAGATGAGTGGGCTGACTACCGCGCATCAGCGGCAAGGTTGCAGTCGAAGCCGGATTAATAAACGAGCCTTGCCCCTCAACATGCAGAATATCCGCATCTCCCTGCCGCAAAACAATCTGCTCAACGGCTCCGGCAGCAAAGTCAATTCGCACTGCATCCAGCGCTACGCCGTCGTGCCCCAGCATCAAACCAGTCTGCCCGGTTGCCAGAAAGCGCGATCGCAGCCCCCGCGCCAAGCTTGCCCTATGCAGTTCTAGGCTGGTAGACATTTTGCCCACACTCATATCCGTGCCGATCGTCAGCACCCGCCGACAGGAGAGCAGCCGCGCTTTCCCTGAACCCACCGAAAGTCCTGGCGGCTCCTGCCGCACATCCCAAATCCACTGACCGGGCTGCAATAATGCCTGCAATTCCGGATCGGTTGCCATGGGCGTATGCAAACCATTGATCACGGACAGCCCTGCTGCCACCCCCTGCTTGATCTCCTGTCGCCACACCTCTGGCAATCCCCCACCTGAAGGCGCAATCCCGATCGCCAGTACATCCGGTTGATAGGGCAGTGTATCTAGTACAGAACCGACGATCGGCGCATTTCTGGCAATCCCCGTTAGCGCTGTCAAAGACTGTCCTACGGACTGCTGATCGATCACCGCCACGATCGGATTATCGCTGTAGCGCAAAAGAGAAATTCCGGTTTTGCCCTTGGTGCCCTGAGTGCCTTCATGCATCAGAAGAGTTAGGCGATCGCTAGGTTTAAGCATGTTGCACCCCCAGACCGGGTAAGTTGTTCGGTATCAAGCAGCCCTCTTGCATCACTGCCCCCACAAACGGATCGTCGCGCAGATTTAGGTGGCTGTCTAGATCCAGATGGTCAGCATAGGGAGCCAAATGTGCCGCCGCCGTATTAGACAAGGTGCTGTCCGAATAGCAGCCATACATAATCTGCAAGCCATGCGCCTGAGCCGTGTGAATCATCCGCATTGCCTCCGTTAAGCCGCCTGACTTCATCAGCTTGATATTGATGCCGTGCACCCGATCGCTCAATGCCGGGATATCTCGACTGGTGAAACAGCTTTCGTCCACAAAAATTGGCAAGGGCGACTGGCGGTACAGGATTGGCAACTCCGCCTCCTGACCTTCAGGTAGCGGCTGCTCAATATAGGTGATGCCCTGATCCGCCAGCCAGTGGCTCATGGCGATCGCCTCCTCTAAACTCCAGCCGCCATTCGCATCGACGCTAAACTTGGCGTGGGCTGGCGCGACCTCCTGCACGGCTTTGAGCATGGCGCGATCGGCTTCTATCCCTGCCGGACTGCCCAGCTTTACCTTTACCGCCTTCACGGTCATCAGCTCTAGCCAGCTTTGAATTCTCTGCTGTGCCGCTTCTGGCGAACTAATGCCGATTGTCACTGAAGTGGGTACGATCCGAGTGCGATCGAGTCCCCAAAGCTTCCAGAGTGGCAGACCCATCCGCTTGCCGACCCAATCATGCAGCGCCAGATCTAGGGCAGTCCATACCGACGAGGGTAGATGCAGATCCTTCAGGAGAAAATCGATTTTCTGGCGATCGTATGGGGTTGCGTCTTGGAGGAGGGGGGCGATCGTTTGACACTTTGCCAAAATCACCTCCGTCGTCTGAGCAGAGCCACCCACCGAAAAAGGGGAAGCCTCACCCCAACCTTCAATGCCATCTTCCATGACCCGCAGCCAAATGTTAGTGGTCTGAGCAGTCGTGCCTCGGCTAATAGTGAGCGGTATGCGCTTGTGAACCGTAAAGGTTTCGACCTGGATTTGCATGAGATTGATTTTGATGAAAGGGGTCTAGTGCATTCGCGCGTTACAGAGACATGATATTATTTCCCTCTGAACTTCCCGAATGCCAACAGTTCTCTGCAAATCATGCGTGGCAAATTATGCCTGGATGAGAGGGCGGTTTTCCATCTAAGACAGTTTTCCCGTGATTCAAACTTCTATTCTTCTCAAAAAGCGCATGTTTGTTCAAACGAGTCAACTCGAAAAGTGGAGAAACCGCAACCTTTATTACTATCAAGATTTAGAAAAACTCTACAAGTTTTTTGTTCAACCCGGCTCTAAAGTCCTGGAGTTAGGTTCAGGGTTGGGCTACCTGCTGGAAGCGGTAAAACCAGCCTATGGTTTGGGAGTTGATATTAGCGAAACTGCCATTGAAAAGTCTCAAGAAAGGTTTCCCAATCTAGAGTTTCAGGTTGAAGATGCTGAAGAAGTCAATCCCAACCAAACCTTCGATTACATCATTTTGGCGAATACCGTGAGCTACATTCAGAATGTGCAGAGAGCGCTTCAGAATGTGCAAAAGTGCTGCCATCCCTCCACACAGCTTATTCTGACCTATCACAATCCTGCCTGGGAACCGATTCTCAATCTGGCAACGCTAATTGGTCAACGGATGCCGCTACCCGAACTCAATTGGCTAAGTTTTGAAGATGTTGAAAACCTGCTGAACCTATCAGGCTACGAGGTGGCATACCACGGCAAGCGGCTATTGCTGCCTAAAAACCTGTCGATCGTCTCCTGGTTCTTTAATCGCGTTCTGGCTCCCCTGCCGCTGCTGAATCGGCTTTGTTTGAACGAATATGTGGTTGCCCGTCCTCATCCTGGTCATGCCAGTCTTCAAAATCAGGTGCAGACTATGACCTGCTCAGTGATTGTGCCAGCGCGCAATGAGGCGGGCAATATCGAGAATGCCATCACCCGCATGCCGCGTTTAGGCCGCCATACCGAAATTATTTTCATCGAAGGACATTCCAAAGACGGCACCTGGGATGAAATTCAGCGCGTTCAGGCAAAATACGCCGATCGGTGGGATATCAAAATTGCTCAGCAGACGGGCAAAGGCAAAGGTAACGCCGTGCGTCAGGGATTCGAGATGGCGACGGGCGATGTGTTTATTATTTTGGACTCAGATCTGACAGTCCGCCCTGAAGAGATGGTGTATTTCTTTGAAGCGATCGCCTCTGGCTACTGCGAAATGGCAAACGGCTGTCGGTTGATCTACCCCGTTAGCAAAGTTGAAATGCCACTCCTCAACCGCATGGCAAATCGGTTCTTTGCCTGGTTGCTTTCTTATCTACTTAACACGCGAATTAAAGATTCTCTCTGTGGCACCAAAGCTATTTCCAAACAAAACTACGCAAGACTTGCTGCCAATCGATCGTACTTTGGAGACTTCGATCCGTTTGGGGATTTTGATTTGCTTTTGGGCGCTTCCAAACTTAGCCTGAAAATTAAAGATATCCCGGTTCGCTATGTGCCTCGCGAGTATGGCAGCTCCAACATTCAGCATTTCAAGGAAGGGCTAAATCTATTCAAGATGTGCCTTTATGCCGCTCGAAAAATCAAGTTTAGTTAAGAGGATGTCCAAAGCCCCTCATCCCCTAGCCCCTTCTCCCAAGGCAGGAGAAGGGGAACCGGAATGGAATTTTTGAGCTTGAGCCGGAAGGATTCCAGCATCTAAAACCCAAAATCGCCCCCAAAATCGCCCTAGATTGGGGTCGTTGCGGCACTACGCTGAACGCTAAAGCTATACCGTTCCCCGCTGCCCTCGGCGCTGGTGAACCGCAAATAGTAGGTACCAGAACTCAGCGTTGGAGCCAGAATAGAACCCGTTTCGCCATCATCAACATTGACAAATAAACTGCTGCCGTTGGTCTTCCTGACCGGATTGCCACTGCGATCGAGTATCGTTAGGGCGATCGGTTGACTAAAGCTGTTGTTCGTCAGGCGAGTCACGACTCGGCTCGTGCCGCCGATATCAAACTTGAAGAAATCAGGGTCGTTTGAGCTAACGCTGCCCAATCCGGTTCGGGTTTGCCCTAAGCTAATGCTGCCCAAGCTTTGAGCGTTGCCGATTGAACCGCTAGACGAGTTGTCGGATGACTTACCTATAGAGAGGCTCAGCTCATAATCCTCATCTTTGCTGCGGGGCTGGGCACTTTGAACCCTCAGAAAGTAGGTTCCGGCAGCCAGCTTAGAGTCCTTCAATGTGAAAGTTTTCAGGGCTTTAACGTTGGAAAATAGAAACTTGCCGTTACTGCCCTTCACCGCATTACCGCGACTGTCTAAAACAGTAATGGCGATCGGCTGGTTGCCGTCACTGTCGTTCTTCAGCTTTGCCGAAAAGCTGTTGCGGTTGCTCAGCTTGAACTCGAAGAAATCGAGATCATTGCCGCCCACGTCGCCCGAAAAGTTATAGCTTTTGCCAGACTTGAGCGTGCCCACATCTTTAGCGTCGTCGCGGGTGTCGCCAAATTCTTTTCTAGAGCCAAAGCTTAAGCGAGTGCTGCTGATGAGCGGGCTATTTTGAGTTGCAGGAATTTTGTGAGATGCCATATATCTTATCTGCTGTGACTTGTCTGCTGCGATTTATACTATCTTTTTGCCTCAGGAACGAGGAAGATTCAACCCGGTCTGTGACACTTGCTAAAACCCAAAGGTGTCAAACGCAGACTGCTGATCCCTTTCTAGACGCAGCAGGTGTAAGAATGGTTCCGGATCGGTTCCACGGTTTCAAATTAGATATGTTCTATGCTGGAAACATCGCCCTTGCCAATCGCAAACTTAATCTCGCGCAGATACATCAGCTCATGGCTCACTATCAGCAATTTATCAAGGTGCAAACCCAGGGCAAAACGCTCCATAGAATCACCCAAAAAGTTGCGGCGATCGTCTCAGAATCTGGCATCCAAACCGGGCTTTGCAGCCTGTTTTTGCGGCACACTTCGGCAAGCCTGATTATTCAAGAAAATGCTGACCCTGATGTGCTGCTGGATCTGGCAAATTTCTTGTCAAAGCTGGTGCCGGAAAACGATCGCTATATCCACAGTGCCGAAGGCGCAGATGATATGCCTGCCCATATCCGTACGGTCTTGACCCACACCTCAGAACAGATTCCGATCGCCCAAGGTCGGATGGTGTTGGGCACCTGGCAAGGCATCTACATTTGGGAGCATCGCAGCCACAGCAATCCGCGTGAACTCGTCGTGCATATCACGGGAGACTAGAAGCCCAGGCTTTTCGCCTCAGCTCACGCTTGAGCGGAAAACTCGTTGACTAATTTGATTCGTCCCTTACGAATCCCATAGAGCAGACGATCGATTGCCTGTTTCTCTTCGTCATCTAGAGACTCCTTTAGCAGGGCAGCCTGTAGACCATAGCGATCGGCTAACGTGAGCTGACCGGAAATGCTGGCTTGGGCAAACAGTTCGGCAAAGGCAAAGTCGAGGAGAGAGCTTTGTAAATGCATCGGAACATTAAAGAACTCGATGCTTCCTATCATTGCTGCTTATCTTTCGTATCGCTGTGATGAAATCTGGAGTGACTCTGTGACGCACATCACAGGTTTAAGCGCACAGGTTTAAGCTGGGCGCTGCTGAGGACAGTGCGGATCAGACGATCGCTCAACCCCCTCGCTTTTATAGCGCTACGCGCTTAGATCCAATGAGTTATTTTTTGAGAGCCGCGCGGAGCGCGGCTCTCAAAAAATAACTCGTCCTCACTCAATTACGTAATACCATACCCATCGTCTTCAGACTGCCGCTCAATTTGAGCGATTGCCAGCTTTGCCAACGTCCGAACGACCTGAGCCTCATCGTTCAAGGCAGCCTGTAGGGATTCAATCACTGTGCGATCGCCCGTTTTGCCCAAAGAGCTGACCGCAGCCTTTCTCACCTCCATCTCCGCATCTTGCAGCGCCAAAATCAGGTGAGGAATGGCGGGCGGATAGTTGACCTGCCCCAATACCGATGCTGCCTCTGTGCGAACCACAGATTCCGGGTCGGTTAAAGCCGAAATCAGCACATTGCAGGATTTGGTGTCAGACTGCTCTTGGGCAACATGGGCGATCGCCCCAATTACGGCGCAGCGAACATCTACCGAGTCGGAATTCAGCGCTTTGTAGAGATGCTCTGTGGCTTCAGAACCGATGAAAGCTAGTGCCCAGGCAGCATGACCTTTAGTGTCTTCAGGATGGCGATCGGATGCCAAAATCTCTAGCAGCGCAGGTACAGCAGCCTCTCCCGTTCGAGCCAGCGCCCCCGCAGATGAACTTCTGACGACTGTATCCTCGTCGTTTAGAAAAGCGTGAAGCAAGTTGGGCACTGCGCTGGGGTCAGCAATGAGGGTGAGAGTCTTCGCCGCCGCCCGCCGCACGACCACATTGCTGTGGTGCGCCAAAGCCTCCGCCAGAAACGGTGTTGCAGGTTCGCCAATGTCGCCCAAAGTTTCGGCAAAGCGTAGCCGCACCAGACCACGCGGATCGCCCAACCCCTCGACAAGCTGCTGCAAGACTTGGCGATCGCCAGAATCAAAATTGTCTAGCGTGATCTGTTGATTAACCCTTTGAACTAGCTCATCGTTAGCAATTTGCGCTTGCAAGATGGGATCGCTTTCTGCTGGATTTTTAGGCGCTGAAGTTTCGGAGTGGAGCGACATCAAAAGTTCCTTACCTTGGGTACTGCTCAATCTGCGGCTAGGCATTTGTGATCACTGGCTAGCAGTTAAAGCGATCTGCTGCTGGCGAAGTGCCTGAATCTGTCCATCAATCTGAGTCAAGCTTGGCTCCAAACTAGCAAGAGCCTGAGATTTCATCACCTTAGCCCGTTGCGCCATGGAGAGCGTGTCGTTGACCAAGCGCTCTCGATATTGCTCTAACTCGGTAATCATCTCAGCCAGGTCTTCAGGGGTTGCTTGCTCGATCGCGCTTGGCTCTGGGTTTAGCTCGTGAATATCTGCCCTTGAATCTGTCATTGGAGTCTCTGACCTTATGTTTTTAACTGAGTGTTCTTAAATGGGAGGTGCTAAAAGCGTACTTAAGCGTATGTTCAATTTTCTCAGATCCCGTTACCAACGAGCAAACCTTTTTCTCCATCCCTCGATCGCCCCAAACTGATATGCTGAGACAGCCCGTAGTGTGTTCGACAGCAGAAAAATGGAAAGCAGTTGGCTGGATGGGATAGCCGGAGGATTGGCGATCGTTATTCTTTTGGGCGGTTTGTTTATGCTGCTGAATGGCGCGTCAGCCATGGGTCAGGATGCTAATTCAAAACCCCCCAAAAAGTAGCGGCTCATGTTATCGCCCTTCGTCAATCTGAATTCGTCAGCATTGCTTTTGACCCTCCTGACCCTACACTGCGTCATGGGAATCTTGGCGGCGATCGTTGCCCAACGCAAGGGCAAAAGCTTCAGGCAATGGCTGATTTGGGGCTTGATCGGCGGCACTCCAACGCTGCTCATCGCCATTTTTCGCCCTGATCCCGCCCCGCCGCCCGCAAAGTAACGGTTCAAAGTAGCAGTTCAAGGTCTTACACGCTACCCACACCCCCTAGATGAATGCGATAGACTAGCTAAGCATTGTATGAGGTCTACAGAATGGGAAAGCAGTCAACTGGGGTTAAAGCACAATCTGAGCAGCCCGATAGTCTTCAACCTAATAGTCTTCAAACTGACGCTCAGATCGCCCATTCCCAAGCTCAGGTTAAATCAGATAGCCAGACTGCTCTCCACTCTGACCCTTCACCTCAAAAAACCTCTAAAGCCGCGCAAAAGTCCAAGCCGTCCCCTGAGCAAGCGCCAGCAAAACCCTGGACGATCGAAAGCAGCGAGGAGCTATACCGCATCAACGGCTGGGGCGAACCCTACTTTTCAATTAACGCTGCCGGACATATCACCGTTTCTCCCAAGGGCGACCATGGCGGTTCTCTAGACCTATTTGAACTCGTCAACGCCCTCAAGCAGCGCAACCTGGGCTTGCCGCTGCTGATCCGCTTCTCTGACATTCTGCAAGACCGCATCGAACGGCTCAATGCCTGTTTTGGTAAGGCGATCGCTCGCTACAACTATCCTGGCGTCTATCGCGGCGTGTTTCCCACCAAATGCAACCAGCAGCGCCATTTAATTGAAGATCTAGTGCGCTTTGGTAAACCTCACCAGTTTGGGCTAGAGGCTGGCTCTAAGCCTGAGCTGATGATTGCCTTGGCAATGCTGGATACGCCGGGTGCTCTCGTAATCTGCAATGGCTACAAAGACCGAGAGTACATTGAAACCGCAACTTTGGCGCAGCGGCTGGGTCATACTCCCATCATTGTGCTGGAGCAAATTGAAGAGGTGGAATTGGCGATCGAAGCCAGCCGCAATCTCGGTATTCAGCCCATCTTGGGGGTGCGCGCCAAGCTCAGCGCCAAAGGGATTGGACGCTGGGGAACCTCTGCGGGCGATCGCGCCAAGTTTGGGCTGACGGTGCCCGAAATCATTAAGGCCGTTGAGCAGCTCAAAGCCGCCGGGATGCTGAATGCCTTGCAGCTGTTGCACTTCCACATTGGCTCTCAAATTTCTGCCATCAGCGTTGTCAAAGATGCCATCCGCGAAGCCAGCCAAATCTACGTGGAGCTGTCCAAGCTGGGGGCAAACATGAAGTATCTGGACGTGGGCGGTGGCTTAGCCGTAGACTACGACGGCTCCAAAACCAACTTCCATGCCTCCAAAAATTACAACATGCAGAACTACGCCAACGACGTAGTGGCAGAAATTAAGGAGGCCTGCGAAGAGCGAAATCTGACGGTGCCCACCCTGATTAGCGAGAGCGGTAGGGCGATCGCCTCCCACCAATCCGTTCTGGTGTTTGATGTGTTGGGCACCAGCGAAGTGGTGTCCGATCCGCCCGAACCAGCCGAAGAAAAAGAGCATCTGATCATTCGCAATCTGTACGAAACCTATCACGCGATTAGCGCTGAAACCTACCAGGAGGCATACCACGATGCCGCTCAGTTCAAAGAAGAGGCGGTTAGCTTGTTTGGCTTTGGCTACCTCAGCCTGACCGAACGGGCGAGGGCAGAGCGGCTCTACTGGGCTTGCTGTGCCAAGATTCTGGAGATCGTCCGGCAGCAGGACTATGTGCCCGACGATCTGGAAGATCTAGAAAAGATCATGGCATCGATCTACTACATCAATCTGTCAGTCTTCCAGTCGGCTCCTGACACCTGGGCGATCGACCAGCTTTTTCCAATCATGCCCGTGCATCGCCTCGACGAAGAGCCGACTCGCCGCGCTACCCTTGCCGATCTCACCTGCGACAGCGACGGCAAAATTGACCAGTTCATTGACCTTTGGGATGTGAAATCTGTGCTAGAGCTACACCCGCTGAAGCGCAAGCCAGAAGTCACGCCCTCGGCGTATGAACCCTACTATCTCGCCATGTTCCTCAACGGCGCATACCAGGAGATTATGGGCAACCTGCACAATTTGTTTGGCGACACTAACGCCATTCACATCAAGCTTACGCCCACAGGCTATCAGATTGAACATGTGGTCAAGGGCGACACCATGAAAGAGGTTTTAGGCTATGTGCAGTACGACTCAGAGGATCTGATTGAGAATATTCGGCAGCGATCGGAGCAAGCCCTTCAAGAAAATCGCATCACCCTCCAGGAAGCCCAGCTCCTGCTGCAAAACTATGAGCGGAGCTTGAGCGGCTACACTTACCTGTCTTCGTAAGGGGGACATTGTTCATGAAGGGTGATAGGCGCGCTCAGCACCTATTACCCTGAACTATCAATTAGAGGCAGATTTTGTCCACCATGCTAGGGCGTAGTCCTGGACTGGCTCGTTGGCGCGATCGCCATACAATACCCGCAGCTTATAGCGTCCGGTTGTGGGAATGGAGTAGAAGATATGTTCGACGCTATCCACTTTGCTGATGGAAGATGTAATGCTTTTCTTGGTGCGGGTTGCATCGGCGGGCATCAGGTAAAGATTCAGATCGTTTAAGCCTTTGTCCTGAAAGGTTTCACCCGAATCAAATGTCTCGTTGCCGTTCCTGTCCTCAAGCTCGACCCGGCGATTCCAGTTCAGCGTCGCGGCGATGAAGCTACCGCCCTGCAAGGGTTGCTCAAACACATAGTCTCGATACGTAGGAATGCCTTCTGTATCGCCGACGGTATTGGCATCCCAGGCGATCGCCGGAATAGGCTGATCTGCGTTCCACTGACCCGGACTAAACTGCTGATAGGCGCGGTAGGCGTTGAGGTGCCCGGTGCCCATCTGCGCATCTAGCGGAATCTCTGGATCGGTGTAGGCATCTGATTCTAGCCAGCTTTTGTTGCGCAAATCCAGCAGCGTCCGGCTCATGCCTAGGCGTAGACCGTCGCCGCTGTCCTCAATTTTATCGGTTGAGTTCATGAGCACGGCTTTCATTACTTCCTGCCGTCGCGCTGCCAAGCCCCAGTGCTCCGATTTTTCCTTTAAGGCTCTGCGAATTGCCGCATCGCCAAACTCTTGCAGCAGCGCCACCGTTGCCGTTACATGGGGCGAGGCAAAGCTGGTGCCGCCTAGGTCGGGAGCCGATACGGTGCCGTCCGGAGCCAGCGTGGTAATTCGCCGTCCGGGAGCCACCAAGGAGACCGATCGCCTTGCCCCAACGTTGCGCTCTGTTGCTGGGTCGCGGCCGATCACGGTTGCAGGAATGCTGCCCAGGCTAAAGAAATCAACTTTGGTAAACTTGCCGTCGATGGGCATGGAGTTGGCGATCGTCATACCGTTAAAGGTGTCGGTCGGAATGGGAAAACCGCCTCTGCCCTGGTTTCCAGAAATTGAGTACAGCACGTTGTGCAGGCTTGCCGACCAATCGACGCATTGAGTCAGCAGCGCGTTGCCGTCTAGCACAGCATCCGGGCGCGGATCGCGGTTAAGCGATTCTCCGAAGCTAAAGTTGATAGCCCGGACATCGCCGCCGTTTTGCAGGGCAATGGTCTGGCTAGCCAGACATTCCTGCACCTGTCCGCTGCGCTGCTCAGCACCTACCCCAGCAGAGTACAAAACTGCGTCTGGCGCAACGCCCCGCACCGTTTTGTCGCGGCTAACCATGATGCTGGCAACCCTGGCGGCATGTTCGTCTACGCCCTGATTAGCGGTAGCAACTGCATCTCCAGTAAACAATCTGCCGATGGGGAGCGATCGGTTATTCACGGCTGCTTTATCCAAGCCAAACAGCGCCGGACGACCGATTTCGACTTGCCCAATGGCAATCTTTCGCCCCGTCAAATTATAGGGCGCGTCCTGCAATCGATAGGCATCAATGCCGTTTTCGCCCACCGAAGCAACGAGTGCCCATCCGGGTAGACTCACAAATGTCAGAATCAATCCCAGCGTCCAAGACAGCGCAAATCCCCCTAATCCGCCCATTAGGCGCTTCATCGTTTTTCGTCCGAGCTTTAACAGGGGCATAGAGGCGAATTTCCATAAATTTCTGATGAACTTGTATGTTCCAATGGAATTAGGTGCGAGTGCGTAATCCGACCTTAGAACATACCTTGTTACACTGAACACACTTTGGTTTTCACAAGAGTTTCCACAAGTTTAGATAGGCGGCTAGGTCAGCCGCTATGCCAGTTATATCAAGCACACCTAATCACCAGACAGGACGCAGGAGAACACAAGTCATGGCACAAACTCAATTGCAATCTCAGAAACCGATCGTGATTGCCCCATCTATCCTATCAGCAGATTTTAGCCGCTTGGGAGATGAGATCAGAGCCGTCGATGCGGCAGGTGCCGACTGGATTCATGTGGATGTAATGGATGGTCGGTTCGTTCCCAATATCACGATCGGCCCACTGATTGTGGAGGCTATTCGTCCCTGCACCCAGAAGCCACTGGATGTGCATTTGATGATTGTGGAACCGGAGAAGTACGTGGCTGATTTTGCCAAGGCAGGCGCAGATCACATCTACGTTCATGCCGAGCATAACGCCTCCCCCCACCTGCACCGCACTCTGGGTCAAATCAAGGAACTGGGCAAGCTGGCAGGCGTGGTGCTAAATCCCGGCAGCCCGCTGGAGCTGATTGAGAATGTGCTGGATCTGTGCGATCTGGTGCTGATCATGAGCGTCAACCCTGGCTTTGGCGGTCAGAGCTTCATCCCGACGATGATTCCTAAAATCCGCAAGCTGCGCGCCATGTGCGAAGAGCGCGGCCTAGATCCTTGGATTGAAGTAGATGGCGGATTAAAAGTGAACAACACCTGGCAGGTTTTGGAGGCGGGAGCCAATGCGATCGTCGCAGGTTCAGCAGTCTTCAATGCGGCTGACTATGCCACGGCGATCGAAGGCATTCGCAACAGCAAGCGTCCCGCCCCTGAGCTGGCAGCAGTCTAGGAGGGCATAAGGCGCTACGCGCTTAGATCCAATGAGTTATTTTTTGAAAGCCCCACTCCACGGGGCTTTCAAAAAATAACTCGTCCTGACTCAATTACGTAATGCTATAAAAAAAGGGGCACGCTGCGCCCCTTTCTTGATCCGGATGCTATGCGCCCACCGACTCCTTGGCGGCGTACAGCACCTCAGCCGTAATCTGTTCGATCTGCCGCTCACGGGCAAACTTCTCGGTATTGCGCTTCACCTTGCCGCGCACAAAGCCCGGAATCTTGTTCAGCTCTGCTAAACCATCCCGGCTCCAGGCGAGATCAGAATCGGCAGAAATGCCCTTGGTAATGCCCTCTTTGGTATCGTGACCGCCGAAGATTTCCAGCAGGTGATCCTCCATGCCCAGAGTGAAGGAGTTGTAGATCAAGTCTGTGATCTGATTGGTGCCTTCATAGCCCATGAATGGCTTGTAGCCGATCGGGAAATTCTGGATATGAATCGGAGCCGCAATTACGCCACAGGGAATATCCAGCCGCTTCCCCACATGGCGCTCCATTTGGGTGCCGAAGATAGCCGAAGGTTCTAGGCGGGCGATCGCATCTCCAATTTCGCCGTTATCTTCGCTGATCAGCACCTCGTCGCAATATTCGCTCACCTGCTCTCTAAACCAGTCGGCATCATACTTGCAGTAGGTTCCAGCCAGCACGACATGAATGCCCATTTCCCGCGCCAGGATTTTGGTCATTGCCGCCGCGTGGGTGTTGTCACCAAACACGACCGCCTTCTTGCCCGTCAGGTTTTGGCAGTCGATCGATCGCGAGAACCACGCTGCCTGAGAGACGTGCAGGGTTTGCTCGTTGATGAAGGCTTCGTAGTCTACCGCCGCGCCCTGCTCGTTCAAGATCTGCTGAATCTTGCGGATGCACCGAGCGGTTTCCACCACGCCCATGGGGGTAATATCGACAAAAGGCGTGCCAAACTGCTCTTGCAGATATTGGGCAAGGGGCAGCCCCAGCTCCCGATAGGGCACCAGATTGAACCAGGCGCGGGGCATCTTCTGGATGTCATACACCGTCGAGCTTTCCGGCATAACGACATTTACCTCAATTCCCAGATCCGCCATCAGCCGCTTTAGCTCAGTGCAGTCGTGCTGGTTGTGAAAGCCCATCGTCGAAGTGCCGATGATGTTCACCGAAGGCTTCTCGGTTTTTTGGGTAGGCAACTCGCCGCGCTTCAGGGCTTTCTCAATATAGAACTGGGCAATCTGATGGAGAGTGCGATCGGCGGCTTGCAGCTCGTTGTACCGATAGTGATTGACATCGGCAAGCATGACATCGCCTTTGGACTCCAGCTGTGCCCGTTCGACAAAGTTTTGCAAATCCTCTTGCAGAATGCTCGACGTGCAGGTGGGAGTCAGGACAATCAGATCGGGATGCTCTTCGGCATCTTTGCGGGTGATGTTGTCCACCACCTTTTCTTGAGAGCCACGCGCCAGCACATTCCGATCGACTACGCTTGTCGTCACGGGCGTAAAGTTGCGTTCCCGCTCCAGCATCGATCGCATGACGTTGAAGTAGTCATCTCCCAAAGGCGCATGCATGATGGCATGGACGTTTTTAAAAGAACTGGCAATGCGAAGTGTGCCGATGTGTGCAGGACCGGCATACATCCAGTAAGCCAATTTCATAGATAAAATCTCCGTTTGCTGTATGGCGCTAGGCTTAGGTCTGATTCTGATTGTCTCAAAGATAGGGTGTCTCTGGGCAAATGAGCGCAGGATTCTTAACCGTTCGTGATGTCTCTAGAATTAATCGTCTGGAATCAATTGTCTGGAATGAATTGCCTGGGAAGTCTTCGTGTATGGATCGATCGCTTTTCATGTTCTGAGGATGGCTCTAGATTTGCTACCTTTGGAGGAGTATTTTGGGGAGATACTCAAGGTCGGCATAGGCTTGAATACTTGAATAACAGTACAGCGACCTCTGAGTAGCGGCACCCGTAGCGTTGCTGACCTCTAGTTCATCACCAGCGGATTACAGCAATTTCAATTGCATAAACCACAGTTATTTTTTAGAAGCCGTGCTCCGCGCGGCTTCTAAAAAATAACCTACACTTAACCAAGCGCAAGGGGACACCCTGCAAACGGCGTTGCTGAATACAAGTATGAAAGCCCCCCAACCCCCCAATTCTGGGGGACTTTGAATGGCTCGGAAGTCCCCCAGAATTGGGGGATTTAGGGGGCGAGAAAACTGTCAAGTCAGATAGATTCATACTTCGATTCAGCAACGCCCTGCAAACTATAGTGTTGAAGTCACAGTGCCAATTATTGAAACTAACTATGCAAGACGAAGTATTAAGGAAAGAGCAGGAATTTCACGATCGCTGGGCGGCGGCGATCGATATTGAGGGCATTCGGGTCAAAGATTATTTTGAGGCTTGCACTGCGCCTGAGAATCGATTTATTTTGCGGCGGTTAGGGGATGTGAGCGGTCAGTATTTATTAGATCTAGGCTGTGGGGCAGGGGAAAACAGCGTTTATTTTGCCACGCGAGGGGCGCATTGTGTGGCGGCAGACTATTCGCCAGGAATGGTGGAGGTGGCGTTGAAGCTTGCCCGCAGCAATGGCGTAGAAGTGGAAGGAAAAGTGGTGAACGCTATGGCGATCGATTTTCCAGATAACACTTTTGATATTGTCTATGCCTCTAATTTATTGCATCATATTCCCGATCCCAAAGTTGCGATTCAAGAGGCGTATCGCGTCCTGAAACCGGGCGGCACCTTGTGTTTTTGGGACCCGCTAAAGCACAATCCTATTATCAACATCTATCGCAAAATCGCTACCGAAGTGCGCACAGAAGATGAAACGCCGCTGGATATTGCGATCGTTCATCATGTGAAATCCTTGTTTTCCAAAACTTCCTATGACACCTTTTGGATTGCGAGTCTCTGGATTTTCCTCCAGTTTTATCTCATTGAAAGAGTTAATCCGAATCAAGAGCGCTACTGGAAAAAAATTATTCTGGAACAGCAGCGGCTGAAGCCAGAATATTTGTTTTTAGAGAAGCTGGACATTTGGGTCAAAAAGATTCCCTATCTCAAGCGCTTCGCCTGGAACCTGGCTGTTGTTGCCCAAAAGTAGTGTTTATAATAAACAACGCGCATTTGTCCCGCTCTAACGGCTGTGGATATGAGTCCCCAATACTCCCTCGTGGTGCCCATCTACAACGAAGAAGATAACATTCTGGAGCTGCATCGGCGGCTGCGGAGCGTTATGGACAGCCTGGATGGGGAAACAGAGCTGATCTTGATCGATGATGGCAGCCGCGATCGCTCTTTGCTCTTGATGCGAGAGCTGCATGAACAGGATTCTCGTGTGTCTTACCTCAGCCTTGCTCGCAACTTTGGACACCAGGTTGCCGTCACGGCAGGGCTAAATTTTGCCAGAGGTGAAGCGATCGTGGTTCTGGATGCCGACCTGCAAGATCCGCCAGAGCTGATCCCCGAAATGATTGCTCTGTGGCGGCATGGCTATCAGGTGGTGTATGCCCAGCGGACGCAGCGCCAAAAAGAGCGGTGGCTCAAGCGAGTGACGGCCTATTCGTTCTACCGGGTGTTGCGGCATCTCGCCGATGTGGAAATTCCCACCGACACCGGGGATTTTTGCCTGATGGATCGGCGCATTGTAGACTTGCTCAACGCCATGCCGGAGCGCAATCGCTACATCAGAGGGTTACGGGCGTGGGTGGGCTTTCAGCAGACCGCAATTCAATATATCCGCGATCCGCGCTATGCCGGAGAGGTGAAATACACCTTCAGCAAATCGTTGGCGCTGGCAATTAATAGCCTAGTGTCTTTCTCCAGAGTGCCTCTACGCCTCTCGACTTACTTAGGATTAGGGGCGGCGGCGATCGCGCTTCTCATGGCGGTTCTGGTGGTCTACTGGCGCTTTTTTGCGCCTCACTCTCCGCTAACAGGCTATGCCACAATCACGGTAGTCGTGTTCTTTCTGGGAGCCGTTCAGCTTATCAGCATCGGCATTTTGGGCGAATACATTGGGCGAATATACGAAGAGATCAAGGGTAGACCGCTTTACACGCTCTCAGAAGTGGCAGGTTTTCAAGACCATCGTGAAATAGCCAGGAATTCTAGGCGATCGATTCCTAAAGAGGAAAATTTGGAGTAGCCCGATTGATACCGCCAGCCCCTTCCCTTTAGGTCAGCAGCAGGTAGCGGAGCAGGATGCTCATGAATTCACCCGGAGTTTGGGTAGATTGAGGTCGGCTCCAGGCTCCGGCTTCCGCGTAGCTCTGGTTGTGGAGCAGGCATCTTGACCGCCCCACAAAGCTGAGAAGTCAGTGACTATTCGCCTATTCATTCATCACATTCAAAGTCCTCCTCGATCGCCTTTCGCCAGGATGACTAGAGCTTTATCAATGTCTCGAATTTTGATCGCCCGAAGTGCGGTAAGGATGGCTCTGATTAGAGCCACTTCATCATCGGAGAGTATAACCATAGGGTTTTGCCTCAATAAGGTTGAATTGATCTTGTCCGCATATACGCATATACGCAAGTAGAGGTGAGAAGATTCTTCTGGTACTTTTGCGGCTAAATGTAGCGAGTGGCTCCTAAGAAAAGACCGGAACTAAGAATATATCTAGACTCTGACCTAGATAAGTTGGTAAAGACGATCGCCACTATTCGAGAAGAGTCAATCAGCGCCGTTGTAGCGGAAGCACTGGAGTCATGGCTGCAACAGCCTAGACAACAAGAAATTATTGAAAAGCATAGGCTAGATGAATTGGATTAGATAAGCCTGCTTGAATGATCGATATAAAAACTTAAACGTTTCTTATTAATGCTTGAATCTGAGCTACAAACAATCGAATCTGAGCTGCAAAGATTACAACTTGACCTGCAAACACTTAAACATTTGTTGCAAATAAAATAATATTTACTACTCCGGTTAAAGCATGAGCTTCTCACACTTCAACTGGAATAGCTCATGCTTTAACCGGAGTAATTCATGCTTTGACTTAAGCTGCAAAGCAAACTGGATTTGCAACAACGGCTTAAAAGTTTCTATGTAAGGTTTGCGATCGCTACTCTATATCTTAACAATGCCAAGCAGAATAACTTAAATTGAGGTGAAGATAATCTATGCTGAAAGACTTGCTCTGCCTAGATATCTTTTGCTTACTTAGACTTATCTACTTAACTGCTCCATTGTCATGCAAATACAAAAGCTTAGCTCTCGAATATCAAAATAGAGTGAAGCTGTGTGATCAAGTAGAAGTCTTAAGCGTAACTCTCTACAACATCATTATTAGCGGCATCTTCAAATATTTCACGATCTCGACTAGGATGCAGATCGCAGCCGCTAGGTAACGTCACCTTGTAGAGTTTCGCTTCGCTTAGCTGTTCTAAACTCCAATTTGTAATATCTGTCAAGTTAGTATTCTCGAATTGAGCGTCGTCGAGAATAGCATTTTCCAGATTGGAACCTGTGAGGTTAGCATTAAGAAGAATCGCCCCTGTAAGGTTAGTCCGTGTAAGATTAGCACCTCTCAAATCAGAATCTCGAATATCAGAATAACTGAGGTCAGCATTTGAGAGATCGGCACCACTGAGGTTAGTGCGAATAAGATCAGCGCGGATAAGCTTCGCTTTCTTGAGTACAGCGCGGGTTAGATTTGCACGAGTAAGTTTAGCTTCATGAAACTCAGCCTCGTTGAGGTAAGCATAACTAAAATCTGCTCGAATAAGTATAGCCTCTGTAAAGTCAGCGTAACTAAGGCTTGCACCTTTAAGTTTTACTCCAGGGAGGTAAGCTTGGCGTAGGATAGATTCTCGCAAATCTATCCTCAGATTGCTCACAAGATTTGCTTCGGCTAAGAACGATATGACACTTGCTTGACGTGCCGAATCCTTAGCAGCTTTGAGCATTCGCAGTAATGATAAAGTTCTTGCACGGATTATATCCTTTGCTGTATCTGCAATTGTTGGTTGAAGGCAATCCTCCCGATGAAAGGCTTCCTTTCCAGCACTTTCAGGATATCTCTTAACCTCTTGATGAATATCGTCCGTTACTCGAAAAGAGACTTCATTCTCATCTCCTTTGTCAACCATTGAAACCGTAACTGTTGTATCGTGAGAGAAATCCTCTTGAGCTAACAAGAGAGCAACTTTTTGATTAATTAGTAAATCTGACAAACGGTCAAAATAAGTTTGGAGAGCATCTTCTCGTTGCTTATCTTCAGCTCGTTCTTTTTCTAATTGTTCTTGTTTTCTATTCTGTTCCTGTTCAGTTTTTTCTCTGTCACGCTTTACACTTTCTTGTTTATCCTGGAACCAAAAGCTGAGCCCTGCTAACGTCGCAGGGGCAAGTAACAAATTCATCCAATCCCAAAGAGTTTTTTCCGATTCACGCTTACTAATGTCAGATGTCTTTGTTGTGATATTGCCCCTTGTCTCTATTTTCTCGACAGAGTAGGTTGCTTTCTCTTCAATATCTTCTCCAAAGCCAGTCCATTCACGAGCATTTACAGATAAGCGTGGAAATGTCCCATTAATCTCAAAGCAAAGGATAAAAACAGAAATAACGATAGATGGGAGTAATAACTTAGAGGTAAGAGATAATTGCTCGACTTTTTCTAAAAGTGAAGGTTGTCTATCACTATTCATGGCACCTATCCTCAATAGCTAGCTTTATTTTTCTTCTAAAGAAAGAAATTCGCCTATTCTTATTGAATTAAGAATTACTTATCCTTTCATAATATATAGGCATAGAGAATGGTTACGCCATATTAAAGCCTGTAAAGTTAATTTCATTTCCAATGATACGATTAACAAAAGTGTACATATATCAAGGTTTGACGTGTGTAAGGCTCTGTGTGCTTGTCATGTACTATTGAAGATACTGTCTTGGCAATGTAAAGAGATCTCCCACTAGAAAAACTTGCTGACTAAATATCTAAAATCCGGAAGTACATGGCTAATGAGTTCATCCTAAGAATACAAAGTTGCTGCAAGCCTTAAGACGACATTTTCACGACGATACACCTCAACCATTTGTTCTTGTCAACTCACAATCCAGTATTCCAGCACGCCTCGAACTGAATAGAGCTTCAGCTTGGCTTCTCGATCGCGCCGCTCATTAGTTTTGCCAGGAGACAGCACCTCAATGACCAGTTCTGGTGCAGCGGTCAGATGTCCTGCCTCATCCAGCAGTCGCTCCAGTCGCTCATGGCTTGCCCAAACCACATCTGGAATCACGTTATCCGATTCTGAGAAGATAATGCCAGGGTTAATTGCAGCTTGACCCAGTCCACTCTGGTCAGACCAAAACTTCAGCAGAGCAACAATATTGCTACAAACCGCTTGATGCTTCCAATCGGGTGCCCTAGTCACAAATAATTCTCCATCAATAATCTCGTAGCGCTTGGAGCGATCGCCCTCAAAAATTGCTAGATCAGCAGTTGTCCAACGGATAGGATTGGTGGTTGTGGACTGCATAGAACCCTTCGCCCTGTTATTCTTCAATCATGTTCTCTAATCATAGGTCGCTAAATAGCCCCTCGCACTAGGATCACCGTCCGATCGCTGCTGTGGGCGATCGCTTCTGGAATATTGTCTTTGATCACTTTTGCTACAACATTTGTGTATCTGCGCCTAGGTTGGCTCCCGGTCAGACACTTGATAGAGACAAATGTAAGGGGCAGAGTTCAAAGCCAAGAAAAAAGTAGTGCATTAGGCAACGCCGTAACACACTACTGCTAATTATTTTGGTGCGTTAGGCGATCGCTAACAGCACCCTACAAGAATGTCTGCTTGCCTAGAACTCTGCAACAACCTTGTCTTCTTCAATCTGGCTCCCTTCGGAGACAATTTGATTCAGCATAGAACGAAGATGATCGCCCTCAATCACCTCAGTCTCTAGAAGCTGGAGGGAAATCGTTTCCAAAAGCTCTCGGTTTTGCTTGAGAATGTTGAGTGCCTGCTGATGGGCATTCTCTACGATCGCCTTCACTTCTTGATCGATCGCCTCTGCGGTCTGAGGGCTAACCAGACGACGGGGATTCATCGGGTCGCCTCCCAAGAACTGATTTTGCTGACCTTGCTGGTACGCCAGAGGCCCCAAAACCTTGCTCATGCCGTAGGTTGTCACCATGCGCTCTGCCAAATCCGTTGCCCGCTGCAAATCGTTAGATGCGCCTGTGGTAATGCTGCCAAAGACAACTTCCTCAGCCGATCGCCCACCCAGCAGGGTCGCAATCTGACCGTGCAACTCCTCTTCACTCATCAAAAAGCGATCTTCAGTTGGCAATTGCAGCGTGTAGCCCAATGCCGCCATGCCGCGAGGCACGATCGAGATCTTTTCGACTTGGCTGGTTCCGGCTACGGCACTGCCCACCATGGCATGACCGACTTCGTGATAGGCAACAATCTTTTTCTCTTTCTCGTTCAAGACGCGACTCTTCTTCTCCAGACCTGCCACTACTCGCTCGATCGCCTCTGCAAAATCAGCTTGGGCAACCTCTGTCCGGTGATTTCGAGCTGCTAAAAGCGCAGCTTCATTGACCAAGTTAGCCAAGTCGGCTCCCGCAAAGCCAGGAGTGCGAGTAGCAATCACCTTCAAGTCAATATCAGCGCCTAACTTCACCTCTTTGGCGTGAATTTCAAGAATTGCCTGCCGCCCAATTAGGTCAGGGCGATCGACTAAGACCTGACGATCGAATCGACCGGGTCGCAGCAGCGCTGGGTCAAGCGTCTCAGGACGGTTGGTTGCCGCTAGCACAATCACCGTTGCGCCTCCTGCCGCGAAGCCATCCATCTCGGTCAAAAGCTGGTTGAGGGTTTGCTCACGCTCGTCGTTGCCGCCGTAGAAGCCGTTGGAGGCTCTAGATTTGCCGATCGCATCCAGCTCATCAATGAAAATGATGCAAGGAGCCTGTTTCTTGGCTTGTTCAAATAGGTCACGCACCCGTGAGGAGCCAACACCAACAAACAGCTCAACAAATTCTGAGCCAGAGATACTAAAGAAGGGAACGCCTGCCTCACCCGCTACAGCCTTCGCCAGCAGCGTTTTACCTGTTCCGGGAGGGCCAATTAGGAGCACGCCTTTGGGAATTCTTGCCCCAATTTGGGTGAAGCGTTGCGGGGTCTTGAGGAAATCTACAATTTCCACTAGCTCAGTCTTGGCTTCTTCAACTCCAGCAACGTCAGCAAACGTAATCTTGCCAGATTCACCTTCCACATAGACTTTTGCCTTGCTCTTACCAATGGACAGCGCTCCTTGAGGTCCGCCGCCCCGATTGAGGAAAAACTGCCAAATGCCGACAAAAATCAGCGGTGGAATCACCCAGCTCAAAACGCTTCCAAACCAGGCATTCTTGGGTGGCGGAGCAGCTGCAAACTCAACGCCATTGTCTTCCAGACGCTTCGGCAGCTCTAAATCAAAAATAGGGGTAGTTGAAAACAGCTGTCCCGGCTGCCCATCTGCTTCCTTGAGCTGGTAACGAATTTCATTCTGCCCAACCGAAACCCTCGCCACCTCTTTGTCCTGCACCTGATCAATGAACAGGCTATAGGGGACTTTGGGAACGGCAGGCCCCAAGAGGCTAGGTAAAAGGACATTCGCTAATAAAAACAGCCCCGACACGAGCAACAAGATGTTGCCAATCTGACGAGAGCGGGGGGGCTGAGGTTGGTCTTTAATCGCCATTTCGTTTAGCGTTCCTTTCGTTAGAGATTACTTTAGTCAATCAGCCCTCTGCTGATCTACAGCGCTACTTGCTGAACTCACAGCTTGCTAGTCTAGGCATTCGTTGTCTATGCATTCATTTACTCTCGCTAGGGCACCTCTAGCGCTACTCAACAAAAGGCTGAAGTTTTGTAACGTATCCATATGATCATTCTATAGGGTTTAGCTTGTGGAGCTTTGTACGGGGATCACGCCATTGCGGCGATCGCACAAGCCCTAAAAGCTAGGCTCAGTAAGCTTTTTCCATCCAATCAAAAATTTTGTCTAGTTGCTCTAAGGTGATTAGCCCGTACTGCCACAACACCATAGGCAGGTTGGTAGCCTGCTCTGGCTGGCGGAGGGCTAGGGCGATCGCCGAGGTAGGAAGGGCTAACTCCTCCCGCAAAAACTGAACTAAGCGAACCGTGGATTCTGTTGCCATAGCTTTGAGGGTGCAAAATAAACGAGTTTTTTAAATTTTGTAAACTAATCTAATAATTATTCTGATGGAATCATAGCGAGAATTCAACACATTTGGGATGTTCTTCTGGAAAGATTACGGTTGTATCAGAGCGTTTCTGATTAGCTTAAGATCTAGCCTTGCTGACCTGTAGCCATCCGTTCAGACCCATGGTGGCGCAAGTCAAAAGCCAGAAAATCATCCTAGAGACCGATAAAGAGCAACATTTACCTTTCTCATCTTTGAGCCTCTACTATGAGAAGACTCCTGTGTTCTATAGAACCTATGTACTATAGCGTAGAAATACGCTTCAATCCTTGTAAGTCCCTTTCAATAAACCTTTTGCAGATTGAAGCGAATTTCGCCACCAACCTCAATTCTGGGGAACCGGAGTTCAAAGTCCCCAGAATTGGAGGTTGGGGGCAGATGCGTAAGTCCTATTCAATCTAGAAATCCTCATCTGCCAAAGGTCTAATAACCAGAGGTCTAATAAAGTGAGAGGATCAGAAGCTCTGCCCTAAAACGTTTATTTAGACAACTACTGGACAATCTGATGGCGAATGCTAAACGCCAGCCTGCCTGGAAGACTGAGTTAGATGACTTAATGCGTGCTGTCGCAGGGGCATTTCTCTTTGGTGCGCCTTTCCTCTACACCATGGAAGTCTGGTGGAAAGGTAACTTTACGTCACCTCCACGAATGCTATTGCTGCTTGGCATTGCCTATGCTGCTCTGATTTTGCTGAACCTGCAAGGCGGCTTTCGTGGGGAGCGTTCAAAAACCCGAATGCGCGTTATGACCGATAGCCTAGAAGCGCTGGCGATCGCCCTACTATCGGCAACCCTGAGCCTGATTCTAATTGGCGTTATCCATCTAGATACCGGACTTGAGGCAGCTATGGGTCGTGTCATCAATGAGGCGTTGCCCTTCAGCTTAGGGGTGGGAATTGCAGATAACGTGCTTCATCCAGATGACGACACTGCCTCTGAACCCGATTGGCAGGATCAAACCTGGCGTGGAACTTTCGCCGATGCGGGTGCGACTGCTCTAGGTGCCATTGTTGTGAGTGCTTCCATCGCCCCCACCGATGAAATTCCGATGATTAGCAGCATGATTTCTGTGCCTTGGCTGCTGATCATCATTGCCGCTTCTCTCCTGCTGTCCTATTTGATCGTATTCCAAGCCAGCTTTGGCGCACAAAACAGCCGCAGGTCACAGCCCGGATTTTTTCAAAGCCCGATTAGCGAAACCCTCGCCTCCTATTTAATTTCTTTGCTCATATCGGTCTTGATGCTCTGGATCTTTCAATTGGTTCGATTGGAAGATCCTGGGGTGCAGTGGGTAAGCTACACGGTGATTTTGGGGTTTCCCGCTACGATCGGCGGAGCAGCAGGCAGGTTGGCACTATGACAAACTCAACGGGTAAGAAAATTGGCACCGATCCGCGCACCAAGGCTGAGCAAGTCTCGCTGGCGATCGCGCTGGCATTGCTGGCTGGCGTGATTGGCATTGTGATTTCGCTCTGGTTAAATTCATCTGGCGAACCTGCGCGATTCCGCGTCGATCGAGGATTAGTTCGCAATGAGGTGGGAGTCTATTACCTGCCGATTACCGTCACTAATGAAGGCGCTGAGACAGGAGCGCAAGTCACGGTTGCTGGAAAGCTAAGAGGAACAGACGACCTAGAATCCACGACTACGTTTGACTTTATCTCTGGAGGAGCGAGCGTGACAGGGGTTCTGGTCTTCCAGACTGAACCGACTTCGGCAGAAATTCGCGTCGTTGGCTATCAGCAGCCCTAAGTTCGCCGATCGCCCTTCAGGCTTTTCTTTGCGATCGGTTTACCGAAGTAGCCGCCATTTCTAGCCGCTACTTCGGCGAACTTCGGGTCAACACCTGCCAAATGATAAAAGCTGCAAAGGCGCTGTAGCCAATGACAGTCAGCCATTCTAGCGATCGGTCAGCCGCAGAATAATCCATGGGCGCATGGGATATAGACTGAGTAAATTATTCACTATAGCGCTACGTGCTTAGATTCAATGAGTTATTTTTCGAGAGCCGCGCGGAGCGCGGCTCTCGAAAATCATCTGCCACCTCATCTTAAATTGGTATGAGATTCAAAATCTAAGCTCCAAAATCTAGGGCGTGTTTTAAAACCCTTTGGAACGATTAGCTAGCCTAGATCTGATGGGTTCAGCCTCCTTCCATGATTCTTCCTCCAAATTCAATTCACCGTCGGGGTGACTTAAACGAGTCGCAATGGCAACGACTCAGATGTCTACTGCCTGCCCAAAAGCCTCCTGTGGGTCGTCCGAGTCACGATCATCGCAGAATCATCAATGGCATTTTGTGGATTGTCAGAACTGGTGCACCTATAGCCCTTCGGGCATTCAAGAAAGGCGAGACTTGCCCGAATGCTATGGGGCATGGGCAACCGTGTCAGGACGCTTTTACCGCTGGTGCAAACAAGGGCTGTGGCAGCAGATTTTGCAAAAGCTGCAACAGCTTGCCGATGCTAAAGGTCAACTCGATTGGGCTCTTCCCAACTTTTGGTGATCTTACGGCATGATCAAGATATCCCTCGTTTAGGATTTCAGAGGACTTGGAATTCCTTCGACATTTTCTGCCAGATACCCAACAAATTCGCTTAGATGCCTGG
>JAHHHD010000027.1 GCA_019359505.1 Drouetiella hepatica Uher 2000/2452
TATTGCTCTCAACCTGCTCACCCAAGAGACCACTGCAAAGCTTGGCATCAAGAATAAACGGTTGCGAGCGGGTTGGGATGAAGACTATTTGCTCAAGGTCTTGTGTGGTTAAGATGCGTTCGCCCTGCTCCAGTAAAATATCTCGCTCTATCGAATTAACCCCAGAGGGTGAAGCGCTTTTCTGTGGCGTATTTTACGCTGAGAATATCGATCTACCGGAGTAGAGATATGTTGAAACACCTGAAGCTAGGCGAGGTTTTGGCTCAGCACAAGCTGATCTCTCAAGACGAGCTACAGCCCATTCTTGAAAATCAGCCCCATAGCTCCAAACGCATCGGAGAGCTATTGGTGGAGCGATCGCTCATCTCACCTGATGATCTAAACAACGCACTTAAAGAGCAATACTGGCGCGATCGCGGCTATTGGGTGATCGGATAGAGTCACTGCTTTTAAGTGGGTAAAGGATCAGATCCAGGACGCAGGAACGAGGGCAAATCAACTCCAGACGATCGTGGCTTCTTGGTGGAACGCAGGGGATAAACTACTGGAGAGGGCCAGCTTGGCTGAGACAATGCTGGAATAAAGCTCCTTTCCTCAGTTTCCAGATCTGGCTCTTCAGCGTCTGAAACAGCCTCATACCTGTCTTGAGCTTTACCATCTCGAACTTCACCAGCAGACTGAATAGACTGTAGCTCTGCCTGAGTAGGCGGCACAAGCTGCCGGATCGGTTCGCTATCGGGCAAGGCATCAAAATTAATAGACTCAAAGGCAGAAAAGTCTCCCGATAGACTGGCTCGAACCATATCTTCAGTCGAGACTTCGATCAGCCGAGCCAAATCTTGCCAGAGTGCATCTTCCCCCCCTGCTGAGTCTATCAGTACGCCTTCAAGCGTAGCGCTTTCGGCTTCGACGGGCAGGGCTGCAATAGGCGGTTTGGCTAGAGGAGTTGCCGTAGGCTGGGCTTCGAAGCTTGGCACTGCGATCGCTTCATGACCTGTCTCATGACCTGCATCACTGCTTGGCTTGTTTGGCTCGATCGCCAGTAAATCTGGCAGAGTTTGCACTGTTTGCTGAGCCATAGAATCAGAGGCAGCAACCTCGGCGATATGTTCTAGCTCAGGTAAATCGACTAAAGGGAATTTAAGACTGCTTCCCACGGCGCCCGCTGGAGCAGGTGAAAACTCTGGCTCCATCGCAGATTCTTCCGTCTCAAATCCATCTAACTTCTCTATTAGCCCGCCTAGCTTCATCCAAGGAGGGGCGATCGCATCTCCCTGCGCCGACCAAGGCTGAATCTTCTGAGTTTTGAGCAGGAAAGGATTGTCTCCCATCATGGCTTCAGCCATTGCCTCTGCACCCAGATCGTATTGGGGCGTGGGCACTTCCAGGCATTTCTCTAATGCCGTCTTAAATTGCAGCGTATAGCGTTGCTGACGGTGCAGACGAGCTTGCAGGTCTCGGTTAGAGCTTTCGGTCTGCCCCAAAATCTGCACCTGCTCGTTGTAGCGCTGTTGAATCAGGGCAGATTCCCGCTCTAGCTCAGCGACTCGTTCCTGGCTACTCTCTAGCTGTCCGGTCAAAGTTTCAATCAAGATCTGCTGACGCTGATTCGCCTGATGCGCAAATTCGAGCTGATTGAATAGGCTGACGATCGCTTCGGGTGGAGCTTCCAGCGGTGCGGATGCATCTATGGCTTGAGGCTCTGCACTATCCTGCGATCGCCCCACCTCTGCCTGAAGCGCAATCTGGCTACTTTCCAACGCCTCCTCAAGTTGAGATACGCGATCGAGCAAAATACTGTTGCACTGATTGAGTTCTTGAATCAAGCTGATCAAGTCCGTGACATCTACCTCGGCAGGTTCGGGGGCGGCATCCGACCAGGCGGCGATCGCGGCTATAGGATCGGATGAAGTAGGGCGATCGGATGATGTGGATCGTGGAGCTGCCTCCCTAGGCAAGCCTTTGGGTGCGGCTAAGGGTTGTTCGGCAGCTTCAGCTTCAAAGAACAGATCTTCAAGTGAGCGATCGTCCAGTGAATGAATGCTGTCAGCGAGGTCAGCAAAAGGATTTTCCCAATCGACCGTATCGGCATCAGATTGACCTGGATAATTGGACGGGGCGTTGGATTCACTCATAGCTCTCACTCACAAGCACATCATTAAAGAAGCGGCAATCATTCGGCAATGAACGTCAGGATAATATAGCGTACTTTGCCTGGGCTAGCTCCAATTCATTTTTAAATCCATTTCATGAGCTTTGCCAGCTACTTTCACAGGCGGCGTTGCTACTTTTAGGAGCGCTCTGCGACCCTCTCACATGAAAACTGATCCCAAAAATTTACCCCCTGATTAAGCCAAGTATTGAGCTAACTCAATACTTGGCTTAACAGCTCCTGATGAATTAAAGCCCGATCGATCAGCGCATGAATGCGATCGCTCGATACCGCTTCACCATTTGCATATAGCTCAATCCACTCGCGGCTCATCTGTACTGCGCTAGTGGGCATTTGTGCCAGTTCCCAGCCAGGAAACTCTAGATCCTGCATAAGCTGGGAAACCTTGGGATCATAGCTAATCCCAAAACATCGACACTCCGATGCCGCCGCCATAATTAGCCCATGAAACCGCATGGCGATCGTCATTTCTACCCCTCGAAACACACCCTTGAGCTGCTGTGGATCGGGTAGCGTCAAAATGTGGCTGATTCCCGACAGCCGAGGCTGAATGGCTTGGGCGATCGCCAAATCCTGCACAGGCTGAAAGGGAATCAGTAAAATGCTGGTCTGGGTGGCTTTCTGAAAGTCAGCTAGCGCCTGAGTCAACATCTCTAGACGCTGAGGGGTGAGCTGAGGGTGCGATCGCAGAGCCACCGCAACCCTAGGGGCAGGAATATCCCATAGCCCCGGTACAGGCACAGATTCCAATGCCCAGACTGGGTCGGCAGCCAGCGTAAAAGGAATCTGCCAGTTTGCCAACAGCGCTGCCGAGCCGTTGTCTCGCACGCTGACTGCCGTACAGCCCTTCAGTGCCGCCTGAGTCATCTTTCGGGTGAGCAATCGCTGCAAAGGCCCAATCCCCTGTGCCCAGGCGATCGTCTTCAGCCCCAGCTGTTGAGCCAACCCCATCAGTCCACCATAGTAAAAGGGACTGAGGACGCTCGTCGCATCCTGCATCAGGCTACCCCCTCCCCAAATGAAGGCATCCGATCGCCGGAGTGCCTGCAAGACCTGGAGCGACTTGCGCGGACAGGTTTCTACCCCATAGCGATCGCTCGTCTCGGCTGGATTGCCCGACAAAACGATCGGCGTGACGTGAGCAGGCAGCATTTGCAGTAAAGTTGCCAATAGAGCCTCATCGCCGCCGTTTCCCATGCCATAGTAGCCACACAACACTGCCCGCATCACTGCACCAAACGCGCCTTGTCTTTAAAGATAGGACTTACGCAAGCCCTCTAGCTGTAGTGCATTTTGTTGTGTGTGGTGGGCGCAGCCCACCACACACAACAAAATTGCGTAAGTCCTAAAAGAGTGTTTTAGACCTGCTGCTCATTTTTTGAAGGGGGGCACGATGCACCCCCTTTAAAAAATAGATACTTTAATTTAAAGCACAATCTAAAACACAACCTTTCTTACAATACCGGAGCCAATGCACGCCCTCTCAATTCCCACCTGGATGATTCATGTTTCGAGCGTTATTGAGTGGATTGCTGCCATCTGGCTAATCTGGACTTATGGCGAAATTAGCCAGAATCGGGCATGGCGATCGCTCTCCTTTGGGATGTTGCCGGCTCTAGTCAGCGCCATGTGTGCCTGTACCTGGCATTTTTTTGATAATGCTAAGTCCCTAGAGTGGCTGGTGACGCTGCAAGCCGCGACGACGTTGGGAGGAAATATGACGCTTTGCGCCGCTGCCTGGTGGATCTGGCGCAGCTCACAAACTAAGGTGCTGAAACCATGATGATGTCTCAAAGTGCCCTATTTGGACTTTCTCTCTTTCCCTATCTGGGATTTCTGTGGTTTTTGACGCGATCGCGCCAAACGCCACGACTGGCTCTCATCGGGTTTTACCTAACGCTGCTGTTTGTTGCCGTCACTATTCCTGCCGGAATCTATGCCCAGGTGCATTACGGCACTTCTTTAGCCAACGTGGACTGGCTGCACGGCAGCGCTGAATCGTTCCTCACCCTTGCCAATATTTTTGTCGTGCTGGGGTTTAGAGAGGCAATCCTTCAGGCACAGCAGCCCCAAGCGGAATCAAATTCTGGGTTAGAGGCGATCGAAAAAGTCAGTGATTCCAGCGCCACACCAGAATCTACCCTCTAATATCGAATAATCCGTTTAAGATTTGATATAGATTCAACTTGTCGAAAGTTCGCCAAAGTTTTGAGCGCCAGACTAATTTAGCCTACGGCTGAAATCTAGCCAACCGTTCTGGTGAAACGTTTTCTTCAAAAGCCTCTCTGCCCCAGGCTGTCTTTAATCTGACTACCCCCGTGCGCTACCTCCGCCATGATTTGCTGCATCAATCCCCAATGCCAGAAGCCTCTTAACCTCGACGATGCCAAAATCTGCCAAACCTGCGGTTCGCCTCTCATTCGTCTAAGGGAGCGCTACCGGGCAATTCAGCCTTTGGGTCAAGGGGGGTTTGGCAGAACCTATTTGGCGCAAGATGAAGATCGTTTGAACAGCCATTGTGTCATCAAGCAATTTTCGCCGCAGGTGCAGGGCACAAAATCGATGGAGAAGGCGATTCGGCTGTTTACGCAGGAGGCAGTCCGGCTGGATGAATTGGCGGCTCATCCCCAAATTCCTAACCTGCTCGCCTATTTTGAGCAAGACGGCTTTCTTTATCTGGTGCAGCAATTTGTTGAAGGACAAAGTCTGCTTCAGGAAATGCGGCAAGATGGCGCGTTTAACGAGCGCCAAATCCGAGATGTGCTTGCCGATGTCCTGCCTGTTCTCCGCTTCATTCACAAGCATCAGGTGATCCACCGAGACATTACTCCCACCAATATCCTGCGCCGCAAAGCAGACGATCGCCTCATTTTGATCGACTTTGGGGTCGCCAAGCAAATCGACGAAGAGGCAGGAGCCGAGCAGCCGGGAACCCGGATCGGGACAGAGGGGTATGCGCCGCTTGAACAGTTTCGTGGGGGGAAAGCGTATCCAGCTAGCGATCTTTATAGCTTGGGGGCAACCTGCCTTCACCTCTTAACGGCTACCCGTCCTGACAACTTATACGATCCGCTCAACGGGCAGTGGATCTGGCGAGAGTATCTGCGGAGCCATGGCAAAAAGCCTGTGAGTGAGCAGCTAGGCTATATCTTAGATAACTTACTGCGCGATCTGGTGGGCGAACGCTACCAGTCTTCAGATGAAGTCATGCGAGATTTGAATGCCGACTCGTTTCATCCGCCTGAAAAAGCTGCAAATTCAATTAGAACTGGGAATTCGCCTCATGCTACCCAGCAACCTTCGCATCAGCCTGTCCAGCCCATGCCGCCTTTCCCATCGGCAAACCCGATCGCGGCTAGACCTTCAGTCTCTCAGCCTTTAGTCTCTCAGCCTTCAGTCTCCAAGCCTCTAGTCTCTAAGCCGCCACTTTCCAAGCCCCCCGTATCGCAGCCGCCTACGTCTAGTCAGCCTGTATCCAAACCTACGCCAGCCCGTCTCTCTGGCTCGTCTCGCTGTATCCAAACGTTAACGGGGCATGCCTCATGGCTGACAGACATAGCTATCAGCCAATCTACTCCCACTTTTGCTAGCAGCAGCCTCGATGGCACGGTAAAAATTTGGAACCTAGCCACAGGGGAGGAACTGCTGAGCTTAAAGGGGCACACAAAGAGCGTCAATGCGATCGCCATCAGCCCCAACGGTCGCTTTCTGGTGAGCGGCAGCGATGACTATACCGTCAAAATTTGGAATTTTCTCAATGGCGCACTGCTCAAAACTTTGACTGGTCACTCTAGAGATGTGACTGCGGTTGCCATTAGTCCCGATGGGCGAATGCTGATTAGCGGTGGCGAAGATCGAACCCTTCGGCTGTGGGATCTGAACACAGGTGCGCTTCTTAAGGTGCTGAGCAGTGCATCAGGCATGATCAAATCGATCGCTCTGAGTCCAGACGGCAATTTTTTAGCCAGCGGTGGATTGGATCACAAAGTCAATCTGTGGAATTTGAGGACAGGAGAACCGCTCCAAACTCTGGTGGGACATCTTAGCCACCTCCACAGCATTGCTTTTAGCCCGCGCGGACAAGTTCTGGCAACTGCCAGCAAAGATAAGACTATCCGCCTCTGGAATTTGCAAACGGGCGATCTGCTGCGTACTTTGAGTGATCATGCGCGAGACGTGAACGCGATCGCTATCACCTCTGACGGCAGAACGCTGATCAGTGGCAGTAGCGATACTACCCTCAAGCTGTGGGATCTCACTAGCGGCAGAGTCATAGACACCTGGAAAGAGCATTTAGACGCGATCAATGCGATCGCTCTCAGCCCAGACGGCAAGCTTTTGGTGAGCGGCAGCTCTGATAAAACGCTTAAGATTTGGCAGCTTCAAGCCTAATGCTCTTTTGGATTTTAGAAGCAATCTAAAATCCAAAATCCAAATCCACTCTAGCTACCTACAACCGTAATCTCAATGGTTGCCACCACTTCAGGATGCAGCTTGATGTCTAGTCTGTAGGAACCCAATTTGTTGATTTCAGGAACGGTGATATCACGGCGATCGATTTCGATTCCCACCGCAGATTGAATGACTTCTGCAACGTCCTGGTTGGTAACGGTTCCAAAGATCGATTCATTTTCGCCTTCTTGCTTGGCGATCGTCAGAGAGGTTGCTTTCTCTAGAGCTACTTTTTGAGCTTCAGCTTCAATCTTCAGCTCTGCCAAACGCTTTCTTTCTGCTTCCCGACGTCGCTCAACCTGCTTGAGAATTCCCGGCGTGGTGTGAACCGCCAATTTCTGAGGCAACAGGTAGTTGCGGGCATAGCCGGGAGCTACCTCAACCAAATCGCCTACTCGACCGAGCTTGCTAATATCTTTACTTAAGACCAACTGAATTCGTTTTGCCATGAGCGTTTCCCTAATATCTACCCTTAAATCTTTAGCGCTGCTAGATAACGCTATGGTTTTGTCATTTTCTCGCCAGTCTATTATCGTATCGAAAGCTTGTGAACGATCGCAACCTATTCACCAAAATTAGCCTACTTAAAACGATATGATCGCAAGGGCAATCGATCGACCTGTACTCTACAGCCCTCTGGACATTTCGATGACAACGACCCTGATCCTAGATGCTCAAATACTCGATCGCCTCGATCTAGCTCCTGCCCAAAAGCTAGTTGACAATTGGCTTGCGGAGGGAACGATCGCCCAGCAAGAAATCCAGTTTCAAATTGATTACCCTCGCGATCCTACAGATCCCAGAGAACTCTCAGAAATTCCTGAAATTCGGCTGTGGTTTGTCCGGCTTGATGCCCGCTATCCTTGGCTTCCCTACCTGTTGAACTGGGAAGGAGAGCTAGCCCGCTACACCGCCATGCTGGTGCCTCATCAGTTTGGTTTAGAGGGCATTCTCTACAATCCAGAATCTCTAGAAATTTTTGTGATGAATAAGGTCTTTGTGCTGATGGATTGGACGCAGCAGCAGGGCATCGCCAGCCGTACCAAGATGAAATTTATGACGAAAATGCTGGGCTATGAGCTAGATGACGGCTTTTTCGATCTGGTAGGGTTCTAAATTTGGTCAATCACACCGTTCGCCTAGTCACAGATCAGTAAAACAACTGCGTAGGCTGCAATTCCCTCTTCTCGTCCCACCGCATCTAACTTCTCATTTGTGGTGGCTTTAATGCCAATCTGGTCAGGAGCAATATTGAGGGTTTCTGCAAGTCGATCGCGCATCGCCTGGATGTGAGGCTTGATTTTGGGTCGCTCGGCAACAATTACTGTGTCTAGATTGCCAATATGCCAGCCTTTCTGGAGAATCAGCGCGTTGACCTGCTGCAAGAGCTGAAGGCTATCGGCACCTTTCCATTGAGGGTCGGTGGGTGGAAAGTAGTGCCCAATGTCTCCTAAGCTGAGTGCGCCCAGCATCGCGTCCATAATGGCATGGGTCAGGGCATCGGCATCGCTGTGTCCTAGCAATCCCAATTCGTGAGGAATGTGAATGCCTCCTAAAATCAGAGGGCGATCGCTCACCAAACGATGAATATCATAGCCGTTGCCAATCCGAAGATTCATTGCGATGTCCTTTTTACTGTCAAATACAGATTATCAGGATTAAATCGCAGGATAGCGACACAAAATCACTAGCGCTGGCTTTGTGCCTGTTGCAGAGCTGATTCACTGTTTTGTTGGTAAACTTGCACGCGGTCTTGCGCCACCGCATACCGGGAATCTTCTGCTGAGGTCATACCCATCAAATCAGATGCTTTCTGCCATTGAGCCGCAACATTGAGCCATTCGGCAGAGGATTGCGCCTTTTGCCCTGCCGTCACGGTCTCTTGCGCCAATCGAACAGCATCGGCAAAGGGATCTTGCTTAAGCGCAACAGGACTCAGAGCGCTGGGGGAAGGGGGAGCGATCGCCGATTGAGCGGATTCCACAGACGGACTGTTATTCAGAGCCAAGTTTGCGGGAGGCGAGTTTGCAGAAGGCGAGCTTGCGCCCGTTTGCTCTGAGCTAACTTCTTGTCCAGTTATAGGATTCAGCCTTTGCTGGAGCATCCAGCCCAACGCTAGTAAAACAATGCTGAAGCTGGCTCCACCCATTAGCCCCCGCCAAAACACTCGCTTCTCGCGCTCCAAACGGTGCGGATGTTTTTTGGGCAAATCAGCGCCCATTGGGTCAGGCGAATGGTCTCGCCAATCTTGTCTCAAGCGCTTAAATAGCGTCGGCTGCCGCAGGACAATTTCTTCAGACCAAAGCAGCTGCTGTTTTGGATCGCGACTAATTTCTTCTAGCCAGAGCAACTGCTGTTCTCTGACAATTCGGCTATTCACATTAACTCGACGGATGCTTCGGGGCTGAAGAGATTCCAAAATTTGCTGGACTTGAGGAACCACGATCGGCTGCTCTAGCTGTTCCGGTTTTGCTGCCTCACACAGCAATTGCAAAACGCCTTGAGCAAACATGGCTCTAGTCCGAATTCCAGAACCTGCCAATCTTTCATTTAATACTTGAATAATTGCAGAGACGCTGCCCTGACGGGCTTGCCTCACAATGTCATCGATTGGATCTATCATTTATCGCTCAAAGTTAAATTAATAATGACCTCAAGAATTTGGAGGGTTGCTCGTTACAACTTGATTAAAAGTAGAACTTGTTAAAAGTAGCCTTGTTAAAAGCAAAACTTGATTAAAAGCAAGACTGACCAGAATAGACGCACATAATTTTGAGTCATAATCTGACAAACAGATTTAAAGATATGTTAAATCTTTGCCAATTCAAAGCCGAGGCGCATCAGTTAGACTTTTATAACAACAAATATGCCACCTGTAAACATGAGTTTATGTTGATTTCAAAGCTTGATTCTAGGCAGTAATTTAAGGCTGCTGTAGCAAATGATGATAGTCATTAAATCGACGAATTTGCCATAAATCTGTATTAAAGCGATTTTGATCGGTGCTGTCCCAGCGCGATCGATCGATCCAAAATTCAAACAGCGCTGTGTTACGAGGATGTAGCCGCCAAGAGCGATCGCATCCCAAAAGCTCTGCGATGAGGTGTTGCAAGATCCAGCTATGGCTAACAATCAAGATCTGTTCGCCGTTATGATGGCGATCGAGCAAAAGCTGAATAAATCGGCGGCTGCGATCGCGAGCCTCTTGCAAAGATTCAGCTCCCGGAATTTGAATCCAGTTTGGCGAGTTTTCTAGAGCCTTGCAAAGATCAGGATAGCGCTCCATTGCTTCGCCCCAGGTTAGCCCCTCAAACACGCCATTCTGAAATTCTCGAAGCTCATCGGCATAGTGAATCAGGATTTGAGAACTTTCGCTCACCGGGGGGTTGGGTTGATTAATCTCGTCCTCAATTAAGTCACTAATGGTGGAGGGCAAAGGTTCTGCGGTGAAGCGCGATCGCAAAATTTCGCTCGTTTGAGCCGTGCGCCTCAACGGACTGCTGTAGATGCAGGTAGGATGCCAGGACTCTTTCAGCAAACGCTGAGCCAGTTTTTCAGTCTGAAGTCTGCCCTCTGGCGAAAGGTCAAATTCGCCATTGCCCTGCATCCGCTTTTGCAGATTGCCGATCGACTGAGCATGCCGAGTAAACAGTAGCTTGAGCGGGTTCATGCAGATAGGATAGCTCTGCGATTGAGCAATAGGATTAGATGGACGCAATTTAATCCTTTTAACGCATCGGAGGAACTAGCCTCTCAAATATCAAGTTTTGCAACAGAAATGAGAGCTGAAATTGACAGCGACTTGAAAAACAGTAACAATAGACACACTAAACGAGGTTTTCCTTAGTGAGTTAGGAATCAAGCGAACGTAAGAGTATCAGTTCGGGAGATGTAAAGAAATTTAGGAGCCGATGCCTCCAGATTTCTCTCTCCAACTTCTAAGGTTGAAAATCTTGTCTCAAGTTAGCTGGTTGACGCACCCCTCGCGGGGTGCTTTTTTCATGGGTTGATTTTTCTAAATAGCAAGCTCTGCAAATCTTTTAAGGCGTTGCTGATTTCATATAGCTATCGCATTACGTAATTGAGTTAGGACGAGTTATTTTTTGAGAGCCGCGCGGAGCGAGGCTCTCAAAAAATAACTTATTGGATCTAAGCGCGTAGCGCTATGTCGCTCGTTTGCTTAGGATCGTGGATTAAATAACCTGTACAGCCGATCTGAGGTAGGGGCTTAGCAATGCTAAGCCCCTACCCCAAGAATTACATCTTGTCAAATCCATGCTCCTTAGGACATTCTCCAGAACAACAGCTAGGGCTGCTGTTCTGGAGGAGGAGCGTCATTAAGTAATTCACGCTGTGCGGCTTCGCTGATGACCCGTCGCAGCCACTCTGTGCGATTGGGCAAGCGGTGAATCGCTTTATAAACTGATTCAGGTAGACGCACACCCATCACTTGTTTGGAAAGAGGCTCATCGCCCACCTGCGTAAAAGTTCCGCCTTGAGATTTTTGTCTGGGGTTAAGTAGCGGCATAGTGGGTCTGTATCGAGTCTGTATCGGGTCTGTATTAGGTCTGTGTCGAGTTCGGATCGGATCGTTCTGCGATCGGAGAACGGCATTATGTTAACACGGTCTTTCCAGGTCAGCTCAGGTGTAGAATAGTACACTTCTTAGGGCTGGATAACCGTACAAAATTTAACCGCAGAATTCCCCACAAGAACGCGTTAACTCGATAAAATAAATATATCAGAAGTTATTAGATCTCCTGGCGACTGTACTACTCATTTTTCACGATTTTAGATTCCTAGCTAGCCAGGTTTTAGCTTTTACTTTTAGATGTTTAGAGCTGGATTACTCCTCACCCCTCTACGTGATAATGACTCCATTTATTAACACCGAAGCCGTTGAAGCGACATTGAATCAGACGGCGATCGCTCTCCAGACGCACTTTGTTCAAGAAACAGGCGAATGGTATGGCGCAGAAGATTTGCAGCGAGCGCTAACCCAATGGCTGGAGCTGTCCATTGAGGCTTTGGCAGAAGATGCTCTGTTTCACGCTGTGGAGGGCGATCGCGCTTATGCCTTCAATCGCCGTGCCTTCGAGCTTCAGATGCAGCGGATTCAGTCGCAGCCGCTCCAATCCCAGATACAGACTCAAGCCAACGGTTCTCAAGCCCACAGCTCTCAGATTCTGACCGAAACTAGCCTCAGACCCATAGCGGCTTGAGCCACCTCCCTTTCCTCCTCACTTCTTAGGAGTCCATCGATGAGACTTATTGACTATCCCACCGCAATCGCCCAACAGCAGCGCGAGTTCTTGCGAGAAGAACAGCATGTGCGTCGGCTTCAGGAAATTGTGAACCGCCACACGGCTGAGATTGACACTCAGATCGCCTTTGACTCTGACTTGCGTAACGATGCCCAGCGCAAGGCAAAGCGGATTGAGCTAATGCGATCGCCCGATCGGCAGCGCGCTTGGGCTAACTTGCAAATGGCGCAAGACCGCCGTGCTGAAATTGAAATTGATTTAAGCTTGCTCCGGAATCAATTCTCGGTGCTGAAGCTAGAAATGCGAGAGACGATCGCGCTGCGGGAGCTTCAAGTTGCTGACGCAGCTTAGACTTCATGCCACAGCGACATCAGGCAGGATGAAAATAGAAGGCGGCTCCCAAAACTATGTAGGTTGCCAACAGCAAAACGCCTTCCAGCCAGTTCGATCTCCCATCCAAGCTAATCAAATTAGCAACCGCAACGGCAATCACGACCGCAATCACTTCAAACAAATTAAAGTTGAGATCCATTGGTTGACCGATCGCCTGCCCGACTAGCACCAACATTGGCGCTACTAGCAGCGCCACCAGCAAACTCGATCCCATGGCAACTGAAACCGACAGATCCATGTTGTTTTTCAAGGCAACCGTAACGGCTGTCACATACTCGGCGGCACCGCCCACCAGCGGCAGCAAAATCACCCCAGTAAACAGCGGCGTTAACCCTAGCCCTGCGGTTGCCTCTTCCACTGCACCCACAAAAATTTCTGACTCAAATGCTACGCCGATCGTTGCCACTAGCAAAACGCCAATCCACAGCAGCAGGTTAGGTTTTTCGGCATGGGCTTCTCCTTCTCCCTCTAGCTCGACCACGCCTACTTCATAGAGGTAGCTGTGGGTTTTGAGCGAAAACAGCAGCGTCATCAGGTACACCGCGATCATGACGATCGCTACCGTGGTCGATAAACGGCTAATGGACAGCGAATCTACTACGTTGGAAGTAGAAATAACGGTTGCCGGGAGGACGATCGCTACCACAGCTAGCGTCATGGTTGAGCCGTTCACCCTCGCCACCACAGGCTTAAACTCCTGCTCTTTATAGCGCAAGCCGCCCAAAAACATTGACAGACCCATGACCAGCAGCAGGTTGCTAATAATAGTACCTGTAATGCTGGCTTTTACAATGTCGATCAGTCCTGCCTTGAGGGCAACCAGCGAAATAATTAGCTCCGTGGCGTTGCCAAAAAAGGCGTTGAGCAGTGCGCCAATTGAAGGGCCTGAAATCACCGCAACTTCCTCCGTGGCGGTGCTCAGCCAGATTGCTAAAGGCACAATGGCGATCGCGGCTGTAATAAAGACCGTGAGTGCGCCCCATTCCATCTTTTCGGCGGCAACCGAAATAGGAATGAACACCAGCAGACCTAGCGAAATAATTTTTTTGATAGACATAAATTTACAGGTTAGCGAGCCAATGCTATTTAAACGCCTTTCACCCAAATTTGAAAGATCGATCAGAACATATTCAGGCGTAGGTAGTCCTCGAAATGTAGTGAATACCAGCAGCCAGACGTAAAGATGTCTCTTAAGAGCCGGGAGGATGCTGAATTTCTTCGTTACACTTGTTAACAAGTTGTACTGATTTGTCGTTAATAGCCCGAACAGAGACTCGAATTATGAGCGTTGTTTATCCCCGCAAACTAGAAAGTTCTTTTGGCTCTCTCAGCGCTCGTGATGTGCTAGGACAAGTGGTGCGCGATCGTGAAATTCACCTGATGACGCTAAACCGCTACCGCTATAGCGAACAGCGAAGCTGCAAAGACTTAACCGATTTAGTTGAACAACTCGACGGTAAATCAGTTGATTTGATCAAAGATGTGTCTCGCCATATTTCAGATGAAGCGCGTCATGCCATGTGGCTGACAGATCTGCTGGTAGAAATTGGCGCTGATGTGGGCACGCCTCCCGGCTCATCTTATATCGGCGAGTTTGAGCGATTGCTCGATCGCGAACATGTCACACCCGAACATCTTGACGATTTCGTGATTTCTTCTCTTGCCGCCATTAATGTAACTGAAAAGCGCGGCTGTGAATATTTCGCAGCTCACATTTACGCCCTTAAGCAGGCTCCTGAGACTGAGGAAAATATCAAAATTCGTGAAGTGATTGAACGCATTCTGCCCGAAGAAGCAGGGCATGTGCGTTGGGGCAATCGCTGGCTAGCGGCCATGGGACGCAAAAGCCCAGAGCACAAGCAGAAAGTGGAGCAGGCTAAACAAAAGTATGCGGCGATCGAGCAGGCAGCATTTTCCTCTGGCATGGATATTACCTTGGGGGCAGAACTGCGTCGGGTCGGCGATTTGCTGGACATTGCCAACACGCTCCCGCTGTGGCAGCGTCCGCAATACCTGATGGAGCGCTTGCCTCAGACGCTGCTGGCTCCAGATCTTCAGCGCACTCGGATCACCGCCGTGCAGCGCGCTTGGGAACGCGATCCTAAAGTGTTTATGGAGCGGTTTGTGCCCATGTTTTTGAGCGGATTGACGCGATCGCAGCAGCCGTTACAGAAGGTTTCCGCGAAAAAGTGATGGTTGTTGTTGGGAGTCAGGAGTGGAGAATATTCTGGCTCCTGACTCCTGTCTCCCAACTCCTGGCTCCCGACTCCTCAGCCACTGAGCAAAGCCTCTACAAACTCGTAGCTGGAAAAGGGTCGCAAGTCCTCAATGCCTTCACCCGCGCCAATAAATCGGATCGGTAAACCCAACTGCTGCACAACCGCTAGAGCAATGCCGCCCTTAGCAGTGCCATCCAGCTTGGTGAGAACGACACCGCTAACCTGCGCTGCTTCCGAGAAAACTTCAGCCTGACGTAAGCCATTTTGTCCCAGAGTCGAATCCAACACCAGCAATGACTCTACTTTGGCACCTGGCGCTTTTTTGTCAATAATGCGGCGAATTTTGCTTAGCTCATCCATCAAGTTTTTCTTGTTTTGCAAGCGTCCAGCTGTGTCCACAATCAGCAGTTCCGTCCCGCGCGCCTGAGCTGCCGCGATCGCATCAAACACGACAGCTGCCGGATCGGTATTCTTGCCGGGATTGGCGATGACCTCAACATTGCTGCGATCGCCCCAAACCTGAACCTGCTGCACTGCCGCCGCTCTAAATGTGTCTGCGGCGGCAATCAGGCAGCGATAGCCTGACTTTTGAGCAATGTGGGTCAGCTTGCCGATAGTCGTGGTTTTTCCGGCTCCGTTCACGCCTGTGACGAGCCAGATGTTGAGCCGATCTTTTTCAGGCAGCAAAACTGGTTCGTAGTTCTGACCCAGCGGCTTGTCCAGCATCTCCTGAAGCAGAGTCTTGAGGTAGGCGATCGCCTCAGAGGGGGGCAAAGTCTCTTGCCGCAGCTTGGTTTGCAGCGATTCAATGATGTAGTCTGTTGCCACGACGCCAACATCGGCTTGCAGCAGCAGCGATTCGATCTCCGTGACTGCATCTTGGTTCAGCGGCCCCTGACCAACGATCGCTCTCAGCTGGTTGACTAAACTACGCCGAGTTTTGTCTAGACCCTGCCGCAGCCTCTTGAGCCAGGTAATTTCTTCGATCGAGATATCTTCAGGACGGCGACCCTGGGCTGCCAACACTTCGGCTGACCAGAGAAAGCCCTCATCCATTGTCAGGGCGGTTGTCAAGTTGGCAACGGGAGCCGTTTCGGTTGTCGTGACGGGAGCTTCAGCGGCGATCGCGTCTTGCTTGAGGCGTTCTAGGCGTTCCAGACGCTCAGCTTCAGCCTGTGCCCAGAAGGGCAATGGAGCGGCAGTAGGGACGACTTCGGGAGCCGGAGCATCAAGGGCTGAGACAGGAACTTCAGCGATCGGCGCTTCGGTAGAAACTGGTGCTGGCTCTATCGCCGATTCGACAGGTGCCGCCTCGGATGCCACTTCGGATACCGCCTCGGATGCTGCTTCAGAAGCCACTTCCGTAGAAGCTTCTGTGCCCTGAGCAGCTTGGCGTTTGCGAATATTCTCGTAGGCGAGCTTTGCCCAACTGAGTTGATCCTGAGCCACCGCTGGAGTCTCATCCTTTGGCTGTGTTTCTTGGGAAGGCTCAGAAGTCGATGTGGCTGTTATGGGTTCGGTTGCCTCAGTCGATTCAGATGATTCAGCCTCAGAATCGGAGGACTCGCTGAACTGACGATTAAACCAATTGAAAGGAGCCATAAAAACCTATCCACGCTTTGTACCCAGACTTCACTCTCCTATCATAGGACGTACGCACGACCTACGAAAAATCGGTTTTGCAGGAGGCTTTGAAGACACATTGTGCCCTCACAATCTCCTAACTGCGGAAGTCCTGAACATGAAGGTGCAGGCTCATAGCGCTTAACTCTGGTACAAGCTCATCTCTAAGAGCTAACGCCGGATTCTTGTGATTCTTCAACTATCTCAGCACCTTCAGGCTCTAAAGGGGCTTTGCCGGAGAGGCGATCGCTGATTTTTCTCAGTACGCCATTGATAAACCGATGCCCTTCATCACCGCTATAGCGCTTGGCAAGCTCGATCGCCTCATCGATCGCCACTTTTTGGGGTACGCCTAAAATCCACATTTCGGTCGTGGCAATTCGCAGAATGTCCTGATCAATCCGTGCCAGCCGATGCATCTGCCAGTCCACCATCGAAGCATTGATCAGCTGGTCAACCTCTACGCGGTTTGCCTGCACATTGGTCAGTAGCTCCATGACGTAAGCTCTTACTTCTTTTTGGTTGGCAAGCTGGATGAATTCAGGTATTTCTAGCGCTGCCCCCACCCGATTAATTGCCGTTTGCGCTAGCTCTAGCGCCTCGTTCACCATTGCTCTAGCGCTCTGCACATCGATCGCCCTAGTTTCGCTGCTGAGCAACCGTTCATTGCCCCGCGCCACTTCGGCAGATGCCGTTTCTAGGGTATCCTGCACTTCGGTACTCAGCGTCCGAATGGCGGCTAAAAGCACATCTTGAAGCTGCTGTGCCTGAATCTTTTCGGGCTTGCTGGGTAGCTGACCAATGCTGAGAAGGGCGAGTTCGCGGGAGACGTGACGGGCTTGCATGGGGGAAGAAAATGGGGAATAGGAAGATTAGAGAGTGGGAAAGATGCGTTTAAGCAGTGGGTTTAACACTGGGTTTAACGCTTTAGGGGCAAATTGATTCGCAAAAGTTGATAGACCGAGAAGTTGGCGATCGTCTCATAACGATAGCGATCGGCATCTAGCAAACCCGATTCTTTGAGCTTGCGGGTGCGACCCAATACCAGGATAGAGGGTGGTTTAGGTCTTTGGGCGGCAAGTTTGACCAAACGCCGAGGCACATCGTCTAATTCTTCGATGTAGGTAATCGGACGCTGAGTATAGAACACCATTGAGGGTTTGGCAAAGCCCACCATGACGGCAGGCTCCGCAGGCTGCTGTGCTTGGACGATCGCGACTGCCATTTGCCGTAGAGGCAGCTGTCTTTGCGAGTCCATAATCGCTGTGGCGGGCATCAGCACCAGCAAAACAAAGGCGGTAAAGCCAACTAAATTCACGCCCCAGAGCCAGCGCCCCTGACGGCGAATTTGCAGAGCTAGGGCAACGATCGCAGCACTTCCCCAGATGACGGCTCCGACGATTAAAATACCCGACTGCTCTAGCAATTCCGGCAGCTTGGGCATCTCAGGATCATCCCCCATCCAGCGGGTGCAGTAGAGAATGGCTCCTGCTAAGCTAACCAATAGACCGACATTCGCCCAATGGCTGATCGCCGTCGCACGATTAGGGCGCGATCGCGTCATCTGGTCACTCCAGAATAGCGCCGTCAGAATTGCCGCAGCGGGCAGCAGCGGAATCGTATAGCTGGGTAGCTTAGTGACAGCGATCGTAAAGAAGCCAAAGATCACCCCAAACCAGACCCAGGCAAACAGCCCCAACTGCGCTGAGCGAGGCTGCTGCTGCCAGTAACGGCGTTGCCAAAATTGCAGTCGGGCGATCGCAATAGGCAGATGAATTGACCAGGGCAAAAATCCGATGGGCACGACCAGAAAGTAGAAATACCAGGGAGCCGAGTGGCGATTCACGACTTGAGTAAACCGCTCAAAGTTGTGATAGCCAAAAAATGCGTTGATATAGGCTTCACCATTCGCCTGAATGACCAGCACAAACCAGGGAAGAGCGATCGCCGCAAACAGTAGCCCCCCCCACAGCAGCCGCATTTCCCTTAAGACAGGGCGTAACTTGCCCACGTACAGCAGGAAAACCAGAACGATCAGCCCTGGAATAATCGCTCCTACAGGGCCTTTGGTCAGTACGGCTAGGGCGGTTAGGACATAGAAAGCCAGATACCACCGTCCCTGAGCTTTTGGGCGATCGGGCTGGGCATAGGCGACGAAAAAGGCAAGCAGTGCCGAACCGATGCAGCCATTCAGCAGCATATCCGACACGCCCGTTCTGCCCCAAACGATCGTCTGCGGATTAAGGGCAATGAGAGCCGAGCCGATCGCCGCCGACAGCCAAAGCTGGAGCGAAGTCTGAGTAGCAGCAGGCTGAGAAGGAAAGGAATCTAGCGCAGCCGGACTGGCATAGCCAAATCGCCGTAGGGTATAGAATCCTAGCCCAGTTAGCGCCGTTGCCGCGATCGCCGATGGAAACCGAGCCGACCACTCGTTGACGCCGAAGATTTTGTAGGCGATCGCCGCGATCCAATAGACAAGAGCGGGCTTATCAAAGCGGGTGACTCCGTTAAAATAAGGCGTAACCCAATCTCCGGTAACGTTCATTTGACGCGCCGCTTCTGCAAACAATGGCTCTGTCTCATCCACTAGCCCAATGCTGCCGAGATGTAGCCAAAAGGCAACAAAGGTGACTAGGGCAACCCAGGCAATAGAGCAGATCCAGGCAAACCGAGGCTGCTTTTCGAACCTTGTCACCCTAGATTGAATCCAATTGTCGCGTTCCAATGTCTGCCGCCTCTATCGAACAAATTACCCAAAGAAGTTTACCTAAAGAAGATCAGTAAGCAAGTCAGTGCTCAAAACCTTAGACTAATCCAGTGACGCTGGGTGCCTCCACGATCGCATTCAGACCTTACTTTACTGGAAATTTGCCTTCGGAAAAATCTGCCCCTGAAAATCTGCCCCTGAAAATCTGCTCAGGGCTGCAAATTCAGCAGCCATTCCTGTGCGGTCAAGTTCCAAGTGGGCAGCGCAGTTTTTCCCACAACGTAAGGCCCCCAGTAGCGACGAGAGCCATCCTGAGCAAATGCCATTAGTACGTCTCCAGTCTGAAGCTGCAATGTGCCATCTGGGAGTGAAAGCTTTAACCCCTTAGATTTACCTTCGCCCGGAGCAAAATCCCAGTGAACGGGCTGTTCGTAACTGCGGTTTTCAGAGTCTACTGCACCTTCTTCGACCGTGCCGGGTTTTTGGGACAGTAGAGCCACCCGCACAGGATACTCAGTTTGGTTGCTAACGCGCAGGTTTTGGGCGCTGGATGCCTCCGGCTTTTGAGAAGTATCCGGGACTGAGGGCGAGGCAGGCGTAGGAGCAACGCTGGGTGCTGCGGCAGGCGAGACGGGCGAGGCAACGGGCGATCGCTCAAATGATTCAGAGTTTGCTGCACTCTGCTCTGGGGGAGCGGGTTCAGTCAAAACTTGTACCTCAAACCTAGAGAAGAGCAACGCAGTCAAACACACTCCCATCACTCCAATAATGGCTGGATAAAGCTTCAGCTTTAGATTGTCGGTCAGCATACCCGTCTCTTAAATGACTCTTGACGTTTAGTCACTGCTCTCCTTCTCTACTCTAGTTATTCGTTTCAGTCTTGCGGACAATTTAGCGCTCTTCTCAGCATATTTTCTAGAAGATTTAAGGCTTTGGATATTTGAGGCGATCGCTTTCTTAAAAATTCCCTGGCGTGATAGGCTTCAGGGCATTAGCATTTTTCATGGCTATTTGAGGCGCGGCGCAGGCTATGCAGAATACTCGGCTCAACACATTATTCGATGATGTCCTAGGACAGTTTGGGCGCTGGCTACGCAACCCCTGGCGACGGACTTCGCTGCTGTTGATTAGTCTGCTGCTGGGTAACTTTCTGGCAACAACGATCTCGACGATCGCTGGACAAAAGGCTGAGCCGGATGTGGCGATCGCAATTTTGCTGGTTTTGTTGACAGAGGGCACCAGCTGGTGGGTGTATCGGAATCGCCGCAGAGAAAACAATGCAGCAGATAGAGCAAATTCTGTAGTTTTAGAGCTGTTTAACGGCACTAAGCTGGGATTGACCTACGGCTTATTTGTAGAGGCTTTTAAACTCGGCAGCTAAAGGGTTAAACCGACCGTGAGCAGGCGCATCTGGGACTCAAACTGGACTATGAACTGGAGCATGGGTCATGGGGCAATTAACCCTCTAGGCTCTTTCCCAGAAGAGCGATCGCGCCTGCTTCAAGCCATCTATCCCTCTCTGCAAGAATTTTGTATTCATACTTTGGGCTGGCAAACCTGCCCGATCGAGATCCTGCGAGATTTGTGGCTGCCGCTGGCAATGCAGCTACAGGTTTGGCAACGGCAGGCTTGGGATCAGTCACAGCGTCCTCTAATTCAAGGGATTTTGGGTGGACAAGGCACCGGAAAAACGACCCTGGCGGCAATTCTGACGCAAATTCTCAACCTCCTGGGATTGCAGGTGTGTCAACTCTCAATTGACGACCTCTACAAAACCTATAGCGATCGCCAACAGCTCCAGCAGGCTGATCCCCGCTTTTGCTGGCGAGGGCCTCCAGGCACCCATGATGTTGAGTTAGGCATTGCCGTACTGCAACGCCTACGTCAGTCTCAGCCCGTCGAGTTACCTCGGTTTGACAAGTCAGCGCATGGGGGAATGGGCGATCGCGCTCTACCTGAACCTATCGCTCAGGCAGACATTGTGTTTTTAGAAGGCTGGTTTGTCGGAGTGCGCCCAGTAGACCCAATCGCCTTTGACACGGCTCCACCGCCAATTGTCACTGCTGCCGATCGCGCCTTTGCCCGTGAGGTCAACGATCGCCTCCAAGACTACTTGCCTCTGTGGGATCTGCTCGATCGCCTCATTGTGCTGGCACCCACCGACTATCGCTACAGCAAGCAGTGGCGACGTGAAGCCGAACATCGGATGATTGCGGCAGGCAAACCGGGCATGACCGATGGCGAGATAGATCGATTTGTGGAGTATTTTTGGCGATCGCTCCACCCAGAGCTGTTCATTGCCCCGCTACTGGGCAAATCAAATTTGAGCGAAACCAGCTCAGCCGATTACGTAATTGAAATAGATGCCAATCATTGCCCTACCCGGCTGTATAGCCCTACCCAACCGGATCGCCCTACCCAATCCGCGTCACCTGCTGATTGATGCGGGGGTTGCCAAAACGCGACCAGGCGCTGCCGCCTCTGAGGAATAGCTCCATCCAGCGAATAGGTTTGCCGTTAGAGTCGAGCCAGCCAGAGCTGCCGGGGGCAAAGGCAAGCGTTCCTTCAGAAACCCTGAAACTGCCGTCAGAATAGATCGCATCGCTGACCACATCGCCGATGCGAATCACAATTTTGGTTTCCGGTTGCAGAGACAGCGTATCCGCCGGAATCGTCGTTTTGATATTGCCATAGCCATCAATCCAAGCAATCCGATCGGTGGGCGCATCAGGAATTTGACTAGGGTCGATCGCCTCTCCTAACACGCTGAGGTCTGCTTGAGCGATCGCTCCCGCCGCCGGGGGAAAGACATCCCGCGATCGAAATTGGGAGCCGCCCCTCGACACATTAATCGTGTGCAGCGCTTTAGCATGGTGCTTAATGAACGACAGCGTATAGCCCGCGTTCACGCCCACGACCTGGACTCCGTTGGGTAACAAGGCATAGGTCAAGCCTTCTCCTTCGTTGTCTCGACGGGCTTCAGGGTCATCTTGACGCGGAGCGCAGTTGTGATAGATCAAGCGATCGCTCGTCCCTGGGTTTAAGCCGAGTTGCGCAATCCAAAATCCGGTCGCTAGGGTGCTAAAAGGCGGCACGGAAAGCTCATGAATTTGAGCCTGGGGCAGCGCCAGCAGTAGCCGCTGTTTGACTTCGGCAAAGGCTGGATCACCCGTCCCATAATCGGCGATTAAAGAAATAAACATAGGATGACAAAAAATAGAGAGGAAGGGGTGTAATGTGACTTTAACTTTAATGCAGTCATGCAGTTGACTTGAGTGTTATGGCAGCATTGGGTAGGAGCGATCGCCCAGCCGTCATGAGTGCATGGCATTACGAATTGAGTTAGGACGAGTTATTTTTTGAGAGCCGCGCTCCGCGCGGCTCTCAAAAAATAACTTATTAGATCTTAAGCGCGTAGCGCTGTAAAACAGGACGCTATGATACTGTGACATTCTGATGCAAAGCACGAGACTGACCCAATAGCATTTCCACCGCCCTCGGAAAATTAGTAAGCTCTATAATGATTGTCCAAGTTTTAGCCAACCTCAAAACCTCCTTTTAGGAAGCTAAGGCACTTTACTCATCAGATCTACGTCAGTCTAGAATCATATCTGGAATCTTGTAAGGGCAAGTGATTCTGTAAGCCGCTAGCATCACCAAGCTTTCAAAATCTAAAATCCAAAATCTAAAATCCAAAACCGTTCCTATGTTGCATAAGAAATCCTCAAGGCTTCGCCTAGTTTCCATTTTGGCTGTGACAGCTTGCCTCGTGACAGGTCTAGCCGCAGTGACACAGGCACAGGGCACCCCAGGTCTCACCATTTTTAGCGGAGTTCGGAGCGAAAACCAGTTAGGCTACAAGCTAGACTACGAAGGAAAGCTGGGCGCACGCGATCGCTACCATCTCCGTATCCCTTCTCGCAAGATGGAATTTGCGGTTTCGCGGCTGGTGATCAACTATCCCGATACCTACGAAGGCACCTTTGATCCCGAAGCGGTACGAGTTGAGGTGGCTGGCGATAGGGTGGCGCTAGAAGATGTGTCGTGGGATCGGGAAAACCGGGCGATCGATATCTATCCTCAAGAACCAATTCCAGCAGGTAAGCGGGTAGAGGTTGTGTTGTCTAACGTCTACAACCCTACTCGGCTCGGTACGCACTATTTCAATGCGTCCATTCAGTCTCCTGGCGATCTGCCTTTGACCCGCTACGTGGGCACTTGGATCATCAACATTGGTAGCGATAACTAAGCCCACATCCCGCGCCAGCTATCCCCTACTTTTTTTTGAGAAGTTTAGAAATTGCTCGATTTGCAGTCGAGCAATTTCTAGGATAAAAGGACAGCGGTTGCAGCTTCAGAGTGCTAATATGATGGACTGTGAGTTTTTAACTTTTGGTAATGGAGCAGGGCACTCATGACTAAGCGCACCCTAGAAGGAACAAGCCGTAAGCGGAGAAGAAAGTCTGGCTTTAGAGCGCGGATGCGGACTGCCACAGGCAGACGAGTAATTAGGGCACGTCGGAGCAGAGGTCGGGTACGGTTATCAGTTTCTCAATAGTTTTGGTCTAGTAGCCCCAGTCATGTACAGTTACCCAACTCACCCATCTCCCTGTAGGCTCCATGTTGTGCACTACCCAGGTTATGGGCGCTTTCGCGTGGGTCGCTGACAGTGGCTCTGCCCAAGCCCCACAGGCTGCGAAAACGACAGGACTTTAACGCAATCTATAAATCTGGGCTGCGTCGCTCAACGGCACACCTGACTTTAAGAGCGTTGCGGCGAACCGACCTCAATCCCGTAGTGACTTCTGATCAGGCGATCGATTTAGATGGCTATAGCTTAACTCAGGGCTACCCAACTCAGTTGGGCATCTCAGTCAGCCAAAAGGTTAGTAAAAGAGCAGTGGTGAGAAACCTTATTAAGCGAAGGTTGCGAGTCGCCTTTTTTTCTCTGTTACCCCAAATGTCGTCGGGCTGGCAGGTTGTCATTGTCGTAAAGCCAGGTGCGGCTGAGTGCGATTACGGGCAATTTCTGCAAGAATTAAAACAGTTGTTGATCAAGGCTGAGGTGATGAATGGCAGTTAATGAAGAGGTGTACTACGAGGGTGGTCCTCATTGGGGCGATTTAATCACTAATATCTTGCTAGGGTTCACGGTCATTTGCCTGCCTCTCACCTTTGGGGCAATCGCCCGTGCTGTTTGGTTGCGCTATCGCATTACCGATCGCCGTCTTTCTGTCATTGGTGGATGGATGGGACGTGAGCGTTCAGACATCATCTACTCCGAAATTGCTAAGGTGGTCACTGTGCCACGCGGGCTGGGCGCTTGGGGCGATATGGTGATTACCTTAAAGGACGGTAGCCGTCTGGAGCTGAGAGCAATGCCCCGATTTCGAGAGGTCTACACCTTTATCACCAGCAAGATTTCGACCAAGGCACAGGATGCCAGTGGAGCGATCGGCACTAAATAGGTGCTGAATAAGCCTGGGATGGTAATTAGTGCTGAGATAGCAAGTGATCAGTGCTGAGATAGCAAGTGTTGAGATATAAGCGCTGAGTAGACCATAAATTGGGTAACCGCATTCAATCGGCGGGTATTCACTACACAGTTTTCTAGGTTGGATAAGTTAGATTTAGACAGACGCTCAGAGACGCAGGTAGACACAACGCATGGATTTTGGTGTCGGTTTTCTCTCAAATAATGTAATGCTGCCAATCCTAGATTTCTTCTATGGGATTGTGCCTAGCTATGGTTTGGCGATCGTTGCCTTAACGCTCGTGGTTCGTTTCGCAGTTTATCCCCTCAGCGCTGGCTCTATCCGAAACATGCGACGGATGAAGGTGACTCAGCCGCTGATGCAAAAGCGAGTAAAGGAAATCCAGGAGCAGTATAAGAGCGACCCTGCCAAGCAGCAGGAGGAAATGAGTAAGGTTTACAAGGAATTTGGCAATCCCTTAGCGGGCTGTCTTCCTGTCGTTGCTCAAATGCCGATTTTGTTTGCGCTCTTCGCCACACTGCGCGGTTCGCCATTCTCTGACATTCCCTACAACATTAATCTGCAAGTCTTGCCACGTGAACAGATTGAGCAAGTGCAGCCTCAAGCCTTTGCCACCAATCCGCAAAATGTCTATGTTGCAGATGGCGTTCACGTCCCAGTTGCTGCGATTCTTCCGGGAGGTAATCGCCTTACCGTAGGTGAGAAAACCAGCGTCGAGTTTCAGACCACAGAAGGGAAGCCGCTGAGCCAGCTTCTGGCTGAGTATCCTGATACCGAGATCAAGCCATTCTGGAGCGTTACAAAGGGCGCAGATCTGGTTAAGCTGGACGCAGCCGGAAACCTGGAGGCTCTCAGCCCAGGCGATGTAACACTTCAGGGCAAAGTTCCAGGTCTTGCTGCCAACAAAGGATTCTTGTTCATCAAAGCCCTAGGGCGCGTGGGAGCAATGGATCAGGAAACGGGCAAAATCAACTGGGATGTCTTGTCCATGATTCTGTTCTTCGGCATTAGTTTGTACGTCAGTCAACAGCTCTCAGGACAGGGTTCCGCTAGCGGCGATAATCCTCAGCAAGCCACGGTCAACAAGCTAACTCCCGTGATTTTCTCTGGTATGTTCCTGTTCTTTCCGCTGCCTGCTGGCGTGCTGATGTATATGGTGATTGCCAACATTTTTCAGACGTTGCAGACCTACATTCTATCTAGAGAGCCGCTGCCTGAAAATCTCCAAAAGATTGTCGCTGAGCAGGAGAAGAAAGCCTCTACTGAAAAAGCGGGTGAAACCATAAGGGCGGCTCTTCCTTTTGAACCCGTATCGAAGAAAGAACTGGAAGAGGGTAGCAAAGAGGAAAGCGCTAAAGAAACAAAGAAGAGTTCGGGTCGCACAAAGAAGAAAAGCTGAGGTGAGCAATGAATGAAGCCTTGGTTCAACGGGGTAAGCAGTGGCTAGAGGATTTGATGCAGCTCATGAGTCTGCCGACGCAGGTAGATGTTCATGACAGGGTGGAAGCTGAAGGTAGCTATTGGCTGACGATCAGCGACACATCGTTCACCCCTGAGCAAACGCAGTCCATTATTGGCAAAGATGGTGCTGTTCTTGATGCTATTCAGTATCTCGCTAACACCACGCTGAATTTAGGTCAGGCTGAAGGTTCTCAGCAAGCCTACACGATTGAGCTAGCTGGCTACCGTGTGCGCCGACAGGCAGAGCTTCAGGCGATCGCTGACCAGGCTGCTCAACAGGTTCGTGAAACAGGCAATGAGTATGAAATGAAGGCGCTCTCTGCCGCAGAGCGTCGTCAGGTACATACCTATCTGAAAACCTTTGGGGACTTGGAAACTGAGAGCCGAGGACGAGAACCCGATCGCCGTTTGGTCGTACGATTAGCCCTCAGCTAGGAGCTTACGCCCACCGGATTTTTTTAGAAACGAGAGAACACCTGTTATGGAAGCGATCCACATTCCACAATTGGTCAGAGCGCCAGAGCAAACTGAAGCGATCGAGGTACAGACCTATCTGCCAGATCTTAAAACTCTGACGCTTGTGCAGGGAATGATGGAGGTGGCGCATCGAGGTAACTATCTGGAAGTTTCGGCACAGGCTGAAACGATCATGACCCTAACCTGCGATCGCTGTCTGCAACAATACAATCAGCGCATTAAGGTTGAGGTTTCTGAGCTGATTTGGCTGCAAGAATCCCCAGAGGAAGCGATCGAGGAAGATGTGGAGCGAGAAATTGCCTACGAAGACTTGGTAGAGAGTTTGCATCCTCAGGGTCACTTTCACCCAGACGAGTGGCTTTATCAGCAGTTTTGTCTAGAAATTCCTCAGAGACAGCTTTGCAGTCAGGACTGCCAGGGGATTTTGACGGGCGAGTCCAGTTCGCCCGCTAACAATCCACCCGTCGATCGGCGTTGGGCTTCCCTAGAAGCCTTTAAGGATCAATTGCTGTAGGTTTCCTTCATGAGCTGCTTTCATGGGCTTCAACGAAGATTTTGAGTTATTGCTGCGCGCCCGCTATCCGATCATTTATATCCCGACCCAAGAAGAAGAGCGGGTAGAGACGGCGATCGCGCATTCTGCAAAACGGCAGGGGAACCGGAGCCTTTATATCTGGGATTTTGTGGATGGCTATCAAGGCAATCCCAATGACGCGAACTTTGGACGACGCAATCCACTACAGGCGCTAGAGTTTGTGGAAAAGCTGCCTGCAAGCGTTGCTGCGATTTTTATCCTGCGGGACTTTCATCGATTTCTTGAAGACGTTGCCGTTGCCCGTAAGCTCAGAAATTTATCGCGTTTGCTTCAGGCTCAGCCTAAGAATATTGTGATTCTTTCGCCACAGATCAACGTTCCAGACGACCTGGGTGAAGTGTTGACGGTGCTAGAGTTTCCGCTGCCCCACCTACCTGAAATTCGAGCTGAGCTAGAACGGCTACTGTCTGCCCTGGGGCAAAGTCTGGAGCCACGAGTGCTGGATGAAGTTGTTCGCTCTTGCCAAGGTCTGTCGATGGAGCGAATTCGGCGAGTTCTGGCAAAGGCGATCGCCACTCACGGCAACCTTCAGCCCGAAGATGTAGAGCTGATTTTGGAAGAGAAGCGCCAAACGATTCGCCAGACCCAGATCCTCGACTTCTATCCGGCTACCGAAAAGATCTCAGATATCGGCGGTTTGGACAATCTCAAAGACTGGCTGCTGCGCCGGGGCGGCGCGTTTTCCGAACGCGCCCGCCAGTATGGGCTACCCCATCCGCGTGGACTGCTGCTTGTAGGTATTCAGGGCACAGGCAAGTCTCTGACGGCAAAGGCGATCGCCCATCACTGGCATTTGCCGCTGTTAAGGCTAGATGTAGGTCGCCTGTTTGCAGGTTTGGTGGGTGAATCTGAGTCTCGAACGCGCCAAATGATCCAGCTTGCCGAGGCGTTAGCGCCCTGCATTCTGTGGATCGATGAAATTGATAAAGCCTTTGCCGGATTTGACAGCAGGGGAGATTCGGGCACCACTAGCCGCGTTTTTGGCACATTCATTACCTGGCTTGCTGAAAAATCCTCTCCGGTCTTTGTCGTGGCGACTGCCAATAATATCCAGGCTTTGCCGCCAGAAATGCTGAGACGCGGTCGGTTCGACGAAATTTTCTTTGTGAATTTGCCCACCCAGGAAGAGCGGCGAGCGATTTTTGCGGTGCATCTGTCACGGCTGCGTCCGCATAACCTCAACGTTTACAATCTCGATCGTCTGGCCTACGAAACGCCTGATTTTTCAGGAGCTGAGATTGAGCAAATTCTGGTGGAGGCGATGCATATTGGCTTTAGCCAAAATCGAGACTTCACAACTGAGGATATCTTGGAAGCCGCTAGCCAAATGATTCCGTTAGCCAAAACCGCTCAAGATCAGATTCGACTTTTGCAAGATTGGGCAACCAATGGCAGAGTGCGGTTAGCTTCTCGGCAAAGCGGCTTAGGTAATTAGATTTGGCTCTGACGAATCTAGACGAATCTAGACGAATCTAACTGTCTGGACTTACCATCAACCCTTAGAATAGAGCGTCATCACTTTTTCGGCGGACTGCTATGAGTTTGTCTGGAATTAGCAAGTTCATCCTTGGTTTATTATTGGCGATCGCTCTCCTAGCGATGGCTGGCTATGGCGCAACACGCTATGTCTTAACGCAACTTGCCACCCCTCCCGTTAGACCTGTTTTTCCCAACGATCCTTCTCCGACTCCCGGTGCCCCACCTAAGTCCTCGCCCAGCCCCAGCCCTAGCCCTAGCCCAACTCCAATCTCTGTTGCTGAAGGTTATCTGGCTCGCGTCACGCAGCCGATCGGCCTAATCTTGCGCCAAGAGCCGAGTGGCGATGCAGCACAAGTAGGCGGCGTTGACTTTAACCAAGAACTCACGGTTTTGGAAGAAGCACCTGATGGAGCATGGCAACGTGTTCGCCTTGCCGATGGCACGGAGGGATGGATTAAGGGCAGCAACACAGAAAAGGTGAATTAGAGAAGCGATCGAGCAGCCTGCGGATCGTTGGCTATTAGGAGCGTCAGGAAAGCGTGTCAGGAGAGCCGTTATTAAGAAAGTTAAGCGAATCTAAACCTTGGTTACAAGATCCAGGATTTGCATTCAGGGATACATTGATGGATGGTAGGTTGATCAAAATCACATGGTTTAGGTCACACGTTTCAATCTACCTTAGAATAAAAATGTACGATAAGAATTCAAAGAAGGATTGGCTAGGTTCAGCTGTAACGGCAGCATTGGGAGCGGGCATTGTCACAACTTTTGCTATTAGCCAAGGTCAGCATCCTTTAATGGCATTTGGAATTACAGGCTTTGCAGTGGCAGCAACGCTGTTATTTGATCACTTCATGCCTTAGCCAATGGATGCTTTAGCCAATGGATGCTTTAGCCAGTGAATGCCTTAGCCAATGGATAGCTTAGAAGCCCTGTTCTCTAAGCTCTGTCTTTATCAATATCTTCAAACTGCCAGTCCTTGATTCTCTTCAAGGACTGGCAGTTTGCTTAATGAGCAGCTAATGAGCAATTTTGCTGAGTTGCACCTGGCCTAATGCCACCCGACTCAATTTATTGCATTAGGCTAAATCCACTGCGCCAAAAAGATAGAAATCGCCTAAGATTATTGCCTAAACGTAGGCGATCGCCCAGCAACCCTAAACCGCTATAGGTGACATAATATATAGTTCTTTATAGAGGTCTGACTCTATGGGTGGTCATCTCTGAGCCAGGTTGATTTAAGGAGAACATGCAATATGAAACTTTATTCCTCTACTTCCCGATGGTTAAGCTCGTCGCTGCTGCACCTGCGATCGAGACTTGGGTGGAGATTAGCTTTGATGCTTTTAGCAACAGCGGCGGGTTTGGGTGCATCACCTGCCATGGCGCAGTCAATGTCCGCAGTGCAAATGAATGATAGCGGACAAGCCGTAACAGACCTTCAGCAGCGGCTCACGGATTTAGGCTATTACAACGGCGAGATTACGGGATTCTATGGCTCTCTGACTCAGGAGGCGGTAATGCGCTTTCAGCAAGATATGGGGCTAGCGGCGGATGGAGTGGTGGGTAGCGCTACTGTAACGGCGCTATACAGTCCGTCTGGCTCATCTGCTCAAGATCCTTCTACACCCCGATCGCTCGTGCGCCGAGGAGATAGCGGCTCACAGATTTCAGAACTGCAAAAGCGCTTGGCGGAGTTGGGATACTATAACGCCTCTATCTCCGGCACGTTTGATCAAATCACTGAAGATGCCGTAACCCGCTTTCAGCGCGACAATGGTTTACCTGCGGATGGCATTGTGGGAGCTGCAACCGAAACAGCGCTACGTCAGCCAGCTGGACAATCTTTTCAAACTACTAACCCCGCCCCTAGCCCAACTGTCTTTAACTCACCGACGAACTCAGCTTCAAATCCAACTGTCTCTAATCTGCTGCGGTTAGGTAGTACGGGTGCTAGTGTCTCCGAGCTACAAACCCGACTGACCACTCTAGGGCTTTATCAGGGTGCGATTACAGGCAACTATGATGCCCAAACTCAGGCTGCTGTTGTTGCCCTTCAGCGATCGCGTGGTCTTGTGCCAGATGGTATTGCTGGCCCCCAAGTTACTGCTGCACTAGGTTTGCCTAGTGTACCTGGCGGAAATAGCACTAGCGGCAGCATCAGCGGTAGCCCTACGCAGTCTTGGCAAGAAATTCAGCAGGCAAGGACTGAAGCACAGCAAGCTAGAATCCTGGCGGAGGAGGCAAAACGAGAGGCGGAGCAGGCGCGTCTAGAGGCTGAGCAGTCCCGCCTAGTGCTGACTCAAAATCTTCAGGAAGGGCGCTATAGTGTTGCCGAATTGCAGCGCTATCTGCGATCGAATGGCTACAATCCAGGCGACATCAACGGATCGCTAACTCCAGAAACTCGGAGTGCTATTACAGAAGCACAGCAACGCTACGGACTAAGCGATACCGATCTATTTGGAAACATATTGCCCTAGAGATCTGTCAATTTCTGCTGGTAAAACTACCCTCATACGACTCTCCCAAGCAGCCATCCTGCTCCTACCCCTGCATATGAGATTGCTAACAAAGTCAGGGTCGTTTGCTGGAGATTCCATCTCTGAAGCAGCGATCGCTTAGCAGGGGGAATAGTGGCGAAGATGCTGGCAACCCACGCTAGGCAAAAAGCAGCGCTCAGGTCTGCAACCGTGTAAAACCATGCGCTTTGGTACAGAAAAGAGAGTGCGCCTTGCAGGCTGGCGCCTTCCAATGAAATCCTTGCCCATCTGAGGGTGGATTCAGCAGTAAGCACCCATTCTGGTGTCGTCTGCCAGCTAGTCAGCTTCAAAGCCCACAGGTTTGCGATGCCAACCGAGGGAAGCCAGAGCCAATCTGCCACACCGCTGACTCCTGCACGAACAATCCAATCCCCGATTCCTGCCATAAGCATCAAGTAGAAAACAGTAGAGAGCGTTACACCTCCTGGCAAATAATCGTGGGAGAGCCTAGTCAGCCAAACCAGTGCCAGCATATTAAGCAGCAACATGCCGATCGCCAAGATCATTAATGGCATCATCGCCAGGAAAAACACGAGGGATAGAGTTCCTCCTGTGGTTTTTCCTGATGAATGATCTGTGTTTAAATCCGCTGTTGCTGTAATCAGGACGATCGCACTTCCCCATACCCACCACGGAACGGCAAATACGCCGAGCAGTAGCCCTACAGAAAGTTGCAGCAGAAATGTGCCGATCAGTCGTGTCGTCACGATCGCCAATGATTTGCGTGCTTTCTAGACATTATGCCTCTGAGATGGGGTAGCTAACTTGAATCAACTGATTGGCGGCTGGAGCGGTTAATCGGGTCGTCTTGCCGTCAAGCCACCGAACTTCCACAAAGTCAATCTGTGTCTCTTTGCCCAAACCAAAGTGCGCAACAGGCTCCATTTGACAGAGATAGCCACTCCCCGCGTCGATCGCCCGCATTTGCCGCCTGCCTGCTGCCGTGAGGGTAACGATCGCCCCTCTTGCTGGAGCACCTTGGGCAGTCAGGGGCAGAATTCGCAGCCAAGAATTTGTGTTGGCAGTCGTGTGGTAGAGCGATAGCGGCTGGGCACCCGACTCGCCGTGAGCAATCACTAGCTCTAATCTGCCGTCGCCATCGAAATCACCAATTGCTGCCCCTGTGCCTAGTCCACGCGGCTCTAGCGCATCGCCCATTTCTAGTGCCACCCATTTACCCTCGCGCCAGCCAAACAGGCGGTTGGGTTGTCCAATGTTGTTAAAAAACAGCTCCTCATAGCCGTCATTGTCAAAATCTGCGGCAATAACGGTGCGGATGCGAGAGGGCATTGCCATGGATTGGGAGGCGATATCCCTGAACTTACCCGGCTCCTGCTGAATAAATAGCCGATGCGCGCCTTCCCAATTGCCATAAACCAGGTCAAAGCGTCCGTCGCCGTTAGCATCTAAGATCGCAATGCCTCGACCATGCTCATAGGGATCGCTGATATGGGCGATCGCCGCAATATCCATAAAGGTGCCATCTCCCTGATTGCGAAACAGGAAGTTAGAGCCGTTTTCATTCGCCATAAAAATATCCATGCGCTCAGAAACCAGGGGCAGTGAGACAATCCCTCGCCCGCTCGCAACCTTTGCCAACCCCGCCGCAACAGCCACATCGGCGATCATGTTATCAGCGTTTAGCTCATACAGCCGAATGGCTCCGCCATAGTTGGCAACTAGACAGCCATATTTTCCGGTGCCGTGGCGGTCGATCCAGGCAACCGATCGCCCTGCCGTTAGGTTAAGGGCATCCTGATTTTGGGGTAGGGAAAATAGGTCGTGCCAGCCGCCCTCTTGCCAATCGAATAGGCGATCGCCAAATTGCTTGCGCCCGCCAAATGTATCTGTGTTGAGGACATAGATTTCTTCGCGTCCGTCGCCGTCTAAATCGCCTGCCGCCACCCCGATCGCCTGCCGTCCAAAATCGGCTAGTACGGAGTCTGCGACATCTGCGAAGCCTGCACCTTGCCACTTTAAAACCAAATTTTGCCCACCAAATCCAGCAACAAACAGCTCAAATGCACCATCACCATCGATATCTGTAACGGCAATACCGTATCTGAGCTGTGCAGGGTTATCTGTCAAGAGAACGCTTTTGTCAGTGAACATGGGATTTTCAGACGATTTTTAGAGTAAACATACGGCGCAATGTTTTACAGCTAGTTTTGGGAGTAGTGGTATTTAGGTAGGGATGTTTTGTTGCATGGGCAAAGCCCATGCAACAAAACATCCCTACCCTTTGAGGACTACCGTTTTGTGAGGGGCAATGCAATGCTCTTCACAAAACTAGCTGTAAAACCTAAGCTTAAGGGTCAACCAAACCCGCCGCCAGCAAAGCTTTCCAGGTGCGCGTGGTGCAGGTTTCGGCAGTTAGTTCACCGATCGCCAGCCATTGAATTCCTCGCTCTCCGACTTCCGGCTCCTCACTGCTCAGCACCGCAGAGCGATCGGGCACTGAGCATCGGTAGATCAGGTTGAGCAGATGCGAGGTTTTACCCGTTTCTTTTGGAAAAAACGTCTCAGCGATCGTCAAAACCCCCTCAACCTGAAAGTCAATGAGTCCTGTTTCTTCGCGCACTTCACGGGTCAAGCCTTCCATCAAGCTCTCCCAAGGCTCCAGTCCGCCCCCTGGCAAATCCCAGAGGTCGGCTTCTGGGAGGCTAGTTTGGTGAATCAAGAGCACGTCGCCAGCATCGAGGATCAGACCCAAGACGCTGACTCTCAGCTTGAAATCGGATTTAGAGTCGGGCTGCATAGGTGGATCGCATAGATTGACCTCTCTAGATATAAGTTGTATGGATTAGGTTGACTTTCAAAGATTAGGAGGACAGGATTTCCAAGTAAGCTTTGACCGTGCTGAATAGCCCAATTTCTAGCGCTTCTGCCATCAGCGCGTGACCGATCGACACTTCTAAGATGCCCGGAATAGTGCAAAACTTCGCTAGATTTTGTAAGTTCAGATCATGTCCAGCATTGACCCCTAGCCCTGCGCTCTGAGCCGCTTCAGCCGCGATCGCATACTGTGCCAGTACATCTCGCCCTTCTCGATAGGCGGCAGCATAAGGTTCAGTGTATAGCTCAACGCGATCGGCTCCGATGACCTTAACCTCTGCCATCGGCTCTGGAAAGGCATCCATAAACAGGCTTACCCGAATGCCTAAATCCTTGAGCTGCTCAATAATGGGGATGAGCCGAAGGCGATCGCTCGACAAGTCCCAGCCGTGATCAGAGGTAAAAGCTTCTGGAGAGTCAGGCACGAGCGTACACTGCGTCGGTCGGACTGCGCTCACCAAGTCCATGAACTTTGCCTCAAAGGGATTCCCTTCGATGTTATATTCAGCAGCCGGATATTCTGCTTTCAGCATGACTGCCAGCTCATAAACGTCCGCAGGTTTGATATGGCGCTGGTCAGGGCGAGGATGTACTGTTACGCCATAGGCTCCAGCATTGAGAACCGTTCGGGCAGCATCTAGGACACTGGGGATACCTATATTTCGGGAGTTTCTCAGCAGCGCAACTCGGTTTAAATTGACGCTGAGATGCGTAGAAGAATGCGTCGGAGAGGAATAGGTCATGAACTCAAGGCTTGCTTTATTTGAATTTGGAAGGGTTGAATTAGAAGTTGAATTGAGAAGATTTTGGGACTGATCCCCATTTACTTTATCAATATTCAATCCCCGATCAATATTCAATCCCTGCTTGGGCTTTGATGCCTTGCTCTCGAAAGGGGTGCTTGACTAAAGTCATTTCTGTAACTAAATCGGCGCGATCGATCAGCTCAGTCGGCGCGCCCCGACCCGTCAAAATGATGTGGGAATCTTCAGGCTTTTGCGCCAGCCCTTTCAAGACATCTTCCACCTGTAAGTAGCCCAACTTCAGGGCAATATTGACTTCGTCAAGCAGCACCAGCTTAAATTCAGGATTGATGATGAAGCTGAGGGCAGTTTCCCAGGCAAGCTGAGCTTTTTGAATATCCCGCTCCCGATCTTGAGTTTCCCAAGTGAAGCCTTCGCCCATGGCGTGAAATTCAAGCTGATCTTCCCAAAAGCTAAACGCCTTTTTTTCAGCAGGTTCCCAGCCGCCTTTGATAAACTGGACGATCGCCACCCGGTAGCCATGCCCTAGCGATCGCAGCACCATGCCCAGGGCGGCGGTGGTTTTGCCTTTGCCGTTGCCCGTATGGACAATGATTAGCCCTTTTTCTTGGGTGCGATCGGCCAAACGCTTTTCTTGGACTTCCTTACGGCGCTCCATTTTGCGGCGATACTGATCTTCGGTGAGCGTTGGCACAGTCGCTTCCCGGTCAAGGCGATCGGCTTCCTGATCAGCAGGGGTGGAGTGAGTGAGATCCATAAAAGTTACCCTTTGGACACATTTGACCCTTTCAGCATGACTTATTCAGCGGAAGAACCCAAGCAAGCTGGTATAACTTGAAGTTGATGCTACTTGAGTTTTCTTGCCATTTAAGTTTTAGAGCGCCCTATGATCCCTGCGGTTTGTATTCAAAGTGTTCACAAGGTTTACAACAACACTGCCGTTGTCAACGATCTAACTCTCGTGATTCAACCGGGCGAAATTTTCGGGCTGCTAGGACCAAATGGCGCTGGCAAATCTACCACCATTCGGATGTTAACTACGCTGACGCAGCCTACCCAAGGGCAAGTGGTTGTAGCAGGCTATGACGTGGTTAAGCAGCCGTTTCGCGTCAAGCAGCAAATTGGCGTAGTGCTTCAGCAAACCAGCGTGGATCTGGATCTGTCCGTATGGGAGAACATGGAATTTCATGGACGAATGCACCACATTCCCGATGCCGATCGCCAGAAGGAGATTGACCGCTGGCTGGACTATGTGGAATTGGGCGATCGCCGCAAAGAGCTAGTCAAAACTCTGTCGGGCGGCATGAAGCGGCGGCTGCAAATTGCCAGAGCGCTGCTGCATCAGCCGCAAATTCTATTCTTAGACGAACCTACCGTCGGGCTTGACCCTCAAACTCGCCGCCGTCTCTGGGAAATCATCAAAGGCTTAAATCAGCAGGGCATGACGATTGTGCTGACGACTCACTACATGGAAGAGGTGGAATATCTCTGCGATCGCATTGGCATTATGGACAGCGGCAAATTGATTGCGTTAGGCACGCTGCAAGAGCTGCGCCAGAGCCATGGTGAAGGTCTGGTGATGAAACAGAAGGGCGATTCTCTACAAGACGGGCAAGCCGAACGCTGGGACTATCAATTTTTCCCAACCATGGCAGATGCTAAAGCCTATCTCGATCAGCAGCCTGACAAAACGGGTATGATGACCCGCCCTTCTAATTTAGAAGACATCTTTGTGGATTTGACGGGCAGAAATCTAGACTAGATCGGGATTAAATCTGGATTCAGTTCAGGAAGTAGCAGCCATTTGTGAGAACTGGGCTATACTCTCTCTCTATTCGCCTGTATTTGTATCCGCTTGTATTTGTATCCGCCTGTATTTGCCTAGTCTATCTAGTCGCCTAAGCTGAATAAATTCTATGCCGATCGCCAGTCCTCCCCTTTTGTCTTTTGCAATGTCGTCGTTAGCCTGCAAAATTGAAGCTATTTTATACCTCAAGGCTCAGCCATTGACGATCGGCAAGTTGGCAGAATACGCCGGATGCGATCGGCAAGCTCTTGAGGCAGGTCTGATTGAGCTGATGCAGGACTATGCCCATCGAGACAGCGCCCTCGAAGTAGTGGAAACTCCAGATGGCTACTGCCTTCAGCTGCGAGAAACCTTTCAAGACTTAGTGCAGACGCTGATTCCGGTAGATTTAGGCGTAGGCGCATTGCGAACCTTGGCGGCGATCGCCCTCAAAGGCTCCATAACGCAGACTGACCTAGTAGAGCTACGAGGATCGGGAGCTTACGATCACGTTAAAGAGCTGGTAGAGCTAGGCTTTATTCGTAAACGCCGCCAGCCAGAGGGGCGATCGTACTGGTTGCAAATTACCGATAAGTTTCACCAATATTTCCAGGTAGACAAGCTACCGCAGCCGTCAGACCCCTAGCCGTTTTTCTGGATACCCCCCCTGCCACCCAGGAAATACGGGTCACAGTAGAAGATATAAATGGCACAATGGGGTAAACTGACCGCAATTAGTGTAGGACTGTAGACTCTATGGCGTTTAACCCTGACAATTTGGATTTCTCCGGCAGTGAGGTCGAAGAAGGTCAGGTGAATCAATTGTTGAAATATCTCCAGCACCAATCTCCAGAAATTTTGGCAACGGTAGCAAAATCTGTGAGTCCTGAGATCAGACAAATTATTTCGCAAAATGTTCAAGGTTTAGTTGGCTTTCTGCCTTCAGAAGCGTTTAGCGTTCAGGTGACCACCGATCGAGAAAATCTTGCTAGCTTACTTGCATCGGCAATGATGACAGGCTATTTCTTACGACGGATGGAGCAACGCATGGAACTAGAATCCAGTGTTAGAGGTTCTTTTTCTTGGGGTGAGGATGAAGATAAATCTTCGTCTACAGAAGGGTGAGAACTTAGCCCACTTCTTCTATGGGAAAAGCGCTAGGTCTGACCTGAAAAATCAGAGATTCCCCTTGCCGCTGAACTTCCACAGCAAGCATTTCACCTACACGGCTATCCTCTACCTGATTTTGCACATCAGAAGCGCTCGTTACGACCGTTTCATTCACCTTGAGGATAATGTCCCCAGGACGCAGACCTGCGGCGGCGGCTGGGGCGCTAGGCATCACATCTACGACTAAAATGCCGCGTTCGACTGTCACCTTAAGCTTTGATGCCGGATCTTGATTAATCCGATCGCGCATTTCAGGGGTCAAATCCACCATCTGAATGCCCAAGTAGGGATGCGTCGCCTTTCCGGTGGCGAAAAGCTGCTGAGCAACGCGCTGTCCCGTTTCAATGGGAATGGCAAACCCTAACCCCTGGGCATTAGCTCGGATGGCAGTATTGATGCCAATCACCTCACCGCGATCGTTGAGCAACGGCCCGCCAGAGTTGCCTGGATTAATCGCAGCATCGGTTTGGATAAATCGGACGCGCCGATCGGGAATGCCCACCTGAGAGCTAGACCGACCCAGAGCGCTGATGATGCCTGCCGTAACGGTGTTGTCTAATCCTAAAGGGTTGCCAATGGCGATCGCCCACTGTCCCGGCAGCAAATCTTCAGAACGACCCAAAACAACGACGGGGAGGCTTGAAGCCTCAATTTTCACAGCCGCCACGTCAGTAATAGGGTCAACGCCCACTACTTTCCCTTCAAAAATTCGTCCATCTTTGAGCGTCACCGTCACGTTATCGCTGCCTTCGACAACATGAGCGTTTGTGATAATGTGTCCATCGACACTGGTGATAAATCCTGAACCCGTGCCCTGCTCAACACGTTCTTGAGGAGAGGGCGTTTCCTCCCCAAAAAACCGCTTGAATGGAGGGCTGCTAAAACCGTTTCCTCTATTAGAGACAGTTCTAGCAGAATCAATTCGCACAACGGCTGGTCCAACTTTATCAACAGCTGTGGCAATAAAATTGTGGTTAGCATGAGATTGTTGAAGAGGCGCGACGCGATACACCACTGGCGTATTCAGCGAGGTTGCCGCAGACTCATTGGCTGTCACGCTAGGATCAGAGTGCTTCAGGTAAGTATTGCCAACCCAGCCCACTCCTCCTCCAAGTGCCAGTAACCCTGCACAAATTGCGAGCTGCCTGAATACAAATAAACTCATTGTTTCTCTTTCGTCACGAAAGATGCGCAGTGTAAAGATAAGAGGCGTTGCTGATTTTTCGGAGAACTCATGGAACTTCTCATGTTCCCTCTCGGTCAGGAAGTTTTGAGGTCAGACTACTTTGCGGGTAGGTATACCATCACTCTAACCAAGTTTCTTACAGAATTGGAGGCACCACAAACAAACTTGAAGCTAAAGCTTGAGACGAAATTTAACGACTGCGATCGCCCTGAGACTTCAACTTTCTACTCCCCATGAAGCTGCCTCAACATTTTAAGCGTTCATATTTTAAGTCTTCATCACTCGGCTCTGTGGCTTTACTAGGTTTACTGGCTCTTCCCGTCTCTGCCCAATCTGCCAACGCGCCTGCCACAGGCTGTCCTCAACCCGCACTGTCTCGTCTGACCCGTCACCGAGTTGCTTCTGGGGAGACGATCGCCAGCATTGCCCAGCAGTACAACCTCATCCCGGCAACGCTGCTAGGGTTTAATCCCGACATCCGCAGCGGCAGTGCGCCCGTGGGCACAGAGCTGGTGATTCCGCCCTACAACGGCGTACGGGTGGATGTGCCCGCAGGTAGGAACTGGCGAGAGATTGCTAAATCCTACGGAGTTAGAGCCGATGTGCTGTTTGAGATTAACGGCTGTCAAGAAGCCCCTAGCGTCGTGTTTGTCCCTGGCGTGAACTGGTCGCCACCCGGTACTGCCCAGGCGACAGTTGCCAACGCCTTGAGCCGATCGCCTTTACCCGGTACGGCAGCTATCTTGCGAAACTACGGCTGGCAGTTGGATGCTTCTAGCAAAGTCGTGTTTAACAGCGGCGTGGATCTGGAAGCCGCCGCCGGGACAAATGTCCTGAGCGCAGGAGCCGGAACGGTTGCCTTTGCCGGAACGCAGGACGAGTACGGCAAAATGGTGGTGATTAACCACAGCCAAGGGCTGCAAACCCGATACGCCCAGCTTGGCGAGATTTCAGTTCAGGTGGGACAGCAGGTGCAGACGGGCGATCGCATTGGTAAGGTTAGCGCTGCTAGCGATGCTCCTGGCGGTTCTACAGGTGGGCTGCACTTTGAAGTGCGGTCTAACTCTAGCCTCGGCTGGGTTGCCCAAGATCCAGGGAACTACATCCCGGCACTGAAGCGAAGCGATCGCGGCACAAGGTAAATTCTAGCCCCTCACTTCATCGGCAAAGCTGGCTCGACGGATAAACTCAAACGCTCCTGCCACCGAACCCCACAGATGCTCATCGGTTTGTGGATCTCGACCGCGATCGAAGCTAGTGAAAGCCGTGTCGCTGACTTCAAATTCGTTATCTAGATAAGTCGTCTGTCCATTGCGCACCACAATACAAGCTTTACCTGGCTCTACACGCCCCTTGAAGCTGTGCCCTGTCCATTCCACAATCATGTCGCAGCCCGACATTTTTTCCAGACGATCGGCTGATAACATTGCCAACCGCTGAGGAGCTCGTGCCGCCCCATAAAACTCTTCCTCATTCTTGACGGTGTAGTTTTCAATCAGAATGGGGGCTTGATTCTCTTGCGTCACTAGCTTCAGCACCCGCAGCCGATAGGGCTGATTTAGCATATAGTCGTAGGCTTGCTCAAGGAACAGGCTGACCCCTGAGAGCAGTTCTATCGGCAAAGGACGCATACACACCCGAATATGGGCAAAGAAAGGCGGGTTTTCAAACGCCTGTTCCTGGTTGCTAAAGTCGGCTGCCATCCAGCGCGCCAGAGTGGTGATGTCGGTAGCGTGGGTCATGAAAGCGATCGAGGTTGAGGAGCAGTTTTATTATTTTACGAGAATACGGGATTGCTAACCGCCCATGCCAGGAATCAAACCTGTGCTGAGCCGCTTCAATGCCCGACCGGCTACATCGCCATAGCCCATCTGACCGACAAGAATCTGCCCCATTCTCGTGGGTGCTGAAGGGCGCTTTACCCCTACTTTGTAGCCAATGCCCGGAACGCTGTAAAACACTGCCGCGAGACGCTGTGCCCACACCATGTCATTCCCCCATTCTTTGATGATGACCTCGGTGTATTGCTCTAGGGCATTGGCATTGCCACCGATCGCCTGATCGATCGCTTCTGCCGCCTTCATGCCGCTGAAGATCGAGGGACGAATACCTTCTGCTGTCATAGGGTCAACGACGCAAGCCGCTTCTCCAGCCAGCAGGGCATTTTGTGTATGCAGGTTTTGATGACCGTCCCACAGACAGAGCGGATGTCCAAACTGTTTGGCAGACTTGAAATCAATGTTGAAGGAAGCCGCATACTCGGCAAGAATACCTTTAAAATCTTGCTGTCCGCCATTACCCCGAAAGGTGCCAATGCCGATCGAATAGCCATCGGCTTTAGGAAAATTCCAGATATAGCCGTTTTTCACCATGCCAAATTCAAAATGAACCTGGGTATCGGGGTTGCTGGCCGGAGCTTCTGCCTCCAAGGCTCCCGCCAGACGGCGTTTGCGATCCTTGAAGCCGAGCCATTTTGCCATCGAGCCTTTGGCTCCATCGGCAGCGATGAGATAGCGTCCTTCAACGGGCACAATCCCGGATTCGGTAACGGTATTGACCTGCCAGCGATCGCCCTTAAACTCAATTCCAGAGACTGTCGTGCTGTCTCGTAGCTCTGCCCCCTGCTTCTGGGCCTGCTGCACCAAAAAGTGGTCAAACACATCACGTCGCACCATCCAAATCGGATCGATGTCGTTGAGCGTCGCTTCTACCGGGTCGTCCATCTTCCAGGTGAAGCGTAGAGCATTGACCTTGAGCGAGATTGCCGGAGAAAAGTCGAAGTCAAACCACTGGGCAACCTGGGGTGAAACGCCACCTCCGCAGGGTTTGTAGCGCGGCAGAGACTCTTTCTCTAGGATTAAGACCGAGCGCCCTCGCTTTGCCAAATGGTAGGCAGCAGCGCCTCCTGCCGGTCCCGCTCCGACAACAATGCAGTCATACATAAGTCTAGAATTGCACTCCTGAGTACGCCAGTGTCTTGTTCAAAGTTCTTTTTGACCTCGATTCGTCTATAGGGTCATGATGTCGGTTTCTTTTTCCCCTAGAAGCTGGTCGATTTTGCTGACGTACTTGTCGGTGAGCTTCTGAATGCTGTCCTGCAAATCGCGAGCTTCGTCTTCAGAGACTTCGCTGTTTTTCTCCTGCTTGCGCACGGCATCCACCGCATCTCGGCGAACGCTGCGCACTGAGACTTTTCCTTCTTCGGCGTACTTAGCAGCCGTTTTGACCAGCTCTTTACGGCGATCGCTCGTCAGCGGCGGAATGTTGAGCCGAATCACAGAGCCGTCATTGCTGGGGGTCAGACCAATATCTGACAGCGAGATCGCTTTTTCAACAATGTTGAGCGAACCGCGATCGTAGGGTTGGATCAGCACCGTTGAAGAGTCAGGCGTGCTGATGTTCGCCAGCGACTTAAGGGCGGTTGGCGTGCCGTAGTATTCGACCTGCACCCGATCGAGCAGGGCGGCATTGGCGCGTCCGGTGCGGATGGTGTTGAAGTTGCGCTGAGTAGACTCAATCGCTTTCTGCATCTGACTTTCGACTTCAGATAATTTCACAGGATTCTCCCACAATTGTGCCAATTGATTCTCCCATGACAGCGCGGCGAATGTTACCTGGCACCGAAAGGTCAAAGACGATAATTGGAATATTGTTATCTTTACACAGAGCGATCGCCGTCGTGTCCATGACTTTCAAGTCTTGGGTGATGACGTGAGTATAAGTCAGGCTCTGGAAACGGCGGGCATCGGTATTTTTCTTAGGATCAGAGTCATAGACTCCATCCACCTTAGTTGCCTTAAACACCACTTCGGCATCAATTTCAGCAGCTCTGAGGGCAGCCGTGGTATCGGTCGTGAAAAACGGATTGCCAGAACCAGCACCAAAGATAACCACGCGCCCTTTCTCAAGATGGCGAATAGCACGGCGACGGATGTAGGGTTCTGCAACCTCCTGAATCTCGATCGCCGTCAGCAGGCGAGTGGGAATCTCGATTTGCTCCAAAGCGTCTTGGAGCGTCATTGCGTTCATTACCGTAGCGATCATGCCGATATAGTCGGCCGTTGCCCGATCCATTCCAGCTGCCGCACCCTTAACGCCGCGAAAGATGTTGCCGCCGCCCACGACGATCGCCACCTCAACCCCTTCCGCTACAATTTCCTTCAGCTCTAGAGCAATGCTTTGAACGATCGCCGGGTCGATTCCGTAGGACAGATCGCCCATCAAAGCTTCGCCGCTCAACTTCAGCAGAACGCGCTGGTATATTAGTCCCATGAACGGTTTTTCAGTTTTAAGGTGCTTCCACCCTAAGATAGCAGCAGAATTGTCTTCTGTAACCTCCGGAGCATCGGTTTTTACATACGCCATTTAACGGAACAGCCAACGGGAGGAGTTGAGCTGACAGGAATTTCCTGCTCTGCCAAGAGCTGTGCGATCGCTTCTCTTAAATAATGGGCATGAATATCCTGTGGATTTTGCGGATTATCATCAATGGCTCCTCGGTATCGAATGATGCTCGGGCGATCGAGTAAGTAAACTTCGGGCGTGCGCTCTGCGCCAAAGCTACGCATCACATCCTGCGTCAAATCGCGCAGATAGGGAAAATTGAGCTGATGCTCAGCAGCAAAAGCCTTCATGGCTTCAAAGCCTTCCTCTGGATAGCGCTGGTCGTCATTGCCGTTAATGGCGACCAGCGTAAACTCCTGATCCTGAAAATCTGCCTGAATTTGCTTGAGGCGATCGAGGTACAGCCGGACACAAGGAGAGCGGTTGCTCATCATCACCACGCCAACCGACCGAAACTTTTCCAAGTAGCGGGTTAGGTGATGAACTGAATGATCGGTTCCCGGCAGCTCAAAATCAGGTGCATAACGACCAATCGGTGTGCTGATGTCCATACTTGTCATCTTAGTTCGACCCGACTGCAACAGAACTCGACATCATTCTAGACTCAGCGGCTGCAAATGGAATTGGTAGAATCACAGCGCCAGCCATTTTCTGCTTGCGTTTTTTACTACCTAAAGGAACTAATATGCAGGGTGCCGAGCTGCCTATCACGCAAGATTTGGTGCTGATCGGGGGTGGACACAGCCACGCAATCGCCCTCAAAAAGTTTGGCATGAATCCCGTTCCAGGCGTAAAGCTGACGCTAATTACTGACGTGCTGCATACCCCTTATTCTGGAATGTTGCCGGGGTACGTGGCAGGTCTATACAGCTTTGAGGAGTGCCATATTGACTTGCGTCCCCTCAGCCAGTTTGCTCAAGTGCAGATGGTACGCGATCGCGCCATAGGTCTGGATTTAGAAAACAATCGCATCTTGCTGGCTAACCGTCCGCCGATCGCTTTTGACTGGCTCTCGATCGATGTTGGCAGCACGCCTGCCGTACTAGATATCCCCGGAGCCAAAGAATATGCCATTCCCGTCAAACCGATCTCGCAGTTTCTGCAATATTGGGATCGGCTAGTCGCAGAAATCGCCCAAAATCCTCAGCCCCTCTGTTTGGCGATTGTCGGAGGAGGCGCAGGCGGGGTCGAACTGGCGCTTTCTATTCAGGCAAGGCTTCAGCGAATTTACAAAGGCACACAGCAGCCAAGTAGCCATCTGGAGCTGCATTTATTTCATCGCGGCGATCGCCTCCTGCCCGAACGCAGTCCTTGGGTTGGGCATCGGGTTAAGCAAATTCTGACGGAACGAGGGGCGATCGTCCATCTGGGGCAGTCTGTCGCTTCTATTCAGTCTTCTGGCAAACAAAAAATCATCGGCTGTCAATCAGGATTAATGGTGAAGTGCGATCGCGTCTTTTGGGTGACGCGTGCTTCGGCAGCTCCTTGGCTTCGGCAGTCAGGCTTGTCTACCGATTCAGAAGGCTTTATCCAGGTTAATGACAAGCTGCAATCTCTCTCCCATCCTCAAGTTTTTGCGGCAGGTGATATTGCCACAATGGTGAACCATCCTCGCCCCAAGGCTGGAGTCTTCGCCGTGCGCCAGGGCAAGCCGTTGGTCAACAACTTGCGGCGATCGCTGCTCCATCAGCCCTTACAATCCTTCACGCCCCAAAGAGAGTTTCTAATTCTGCTGGGCACAGGCGATAAACGGGCGATCGCTTCCCGTGGCTCCTGGGGCTGGGGTGCTAATTCGCTGCTTTGGCGCTGGAAAGATCGAATCGATCGGCAATTTATGCAGCAGTTCACTGATTTGAAGCCAATGATGGCAGCCGATGATGACACTAAAAAATCTCAGGCGGCACCCATGCGCTGCGCAGGCTGTGGCTCCAAAATTGGCAGCTCTGTTCTGAGCAAAGTTCTGGATCGGGTTCGGCAGGAGCAGCCCGATAGGGACGATCGCCCAGACATTCTCGTAGGCTTAGACGCTCCAGATGATGCGGCGGTTATCTCTATTCCGACGGGGCAGGTCATGGTGCAAACGATCGATTATTTCCCGGCGCTGGTGGATGATCCGTTTCTGTTTGGGCAAATTTGCGCCAATCACTGCCTCAGCGACATTTTTGCCATGGGAGCAACGCCGCAAAGCGCACTGGCACTCGCCACTCTGCCTTTCGCCTCAGAATCTAAGCAAGAAGAACGGCTCTATCAACTGCTCTCAGGCGCGACTCAAGCACTGCATCAGGCAGGTGCGCCTCTGATTGGCGGACACACAACCGAAGGAGCCGATCTTGCCTTTGGGTTGACCTGTAACGGCATAGCGCACTTCGATCAGCTATGGCGCAAGAGCGGCATGAAGCCCGACCAGGCGATCGTCCTTACCAAAGCTCTAGGGACAGGGACGCTGTTTGCGGCACAGATGCGGCTCAAGGCAAAAGGCGACTGGATCGAGGAGGCGATCGCTTCCATGCTGCTCTCTAACCAGGCTGCCGCCCACTGCTTGCGGCAACATGGCGCAACGGCTTGTACCGACATCACGGGCTTTGGGCTGTTGGGACACCTGCTAGAAATGGTGCAGGCTTCTCAAGTCGCTGTCGAACTTGACCTTCAGGCGATTCCAGTTCTGACCGGAGCCAAAGAAAGCCTGCAACAAAACATCTTTAGCTCGCTCTATCCCCAGAACTTAGCTGCGGCTCGTCAAATTCACAATCTTGACCAAGTAATCAGCCATCCGCTCTATCCGCTGTTGTTCGATCCCCAAACTTCGGGAGGTCTGGCAGCGACTCTGCCTATGGAACAAGTCGAGTCTTGTCTAGCAGCGCTAAAGCGATCGGGGTATTACCAGAGTCGAGCGATCGGTCAAGTGGTGCATCGAACCGATCGCCGACCTCTCAATCTACTGTTCTAAATCTCAGCCCGATTCTTGCTCAACGCTATGGCTGTCGCCAGTTTGCTTAGGACATTTAGGGTGGGGCGCTTCGCGCCCCACCCTAAATGTCCCCGTCCTAACCGCCTTGGCGGTTGCTATATCTTCATCCAATCAATATTTTGATGTATTATTTAAGTCATAGAATATTATTAATTTTAAGTGTTTACACTCAAGTAGACTGCTATGAGACAGCCTTTCGTTAGCCTCATTATTGATAATTACAACTACGGTCGATTTTTGAAGCAGGCGATCGACTCCTGCCTCAATCAAAGCTATCCAAATGTTGAAGTGATTGTGGTTGACGACGGCTCAACTGACGACTCTCACGACATTATCCATAGCTATGGCGATCGCATCGTACCCGTCTTTAAGGCAAACGGCGGACAGGCTTCGGCATTCAACGCAGGATTTTTAGCCAGCCAGAGCGAGTTGATTGTCTTTGTCGATGCAGATGATTACTTGTCTCATGAGGCAGTAGAGCAAGTTGTTTCGGTTTGGAAGCCAGGTATTGCACAGGTGCAGTATCGTCTGGAGTTAGTCGATGAAGCAGGACAGTTTATTGATCTGTTTCCCACGGCGAAGACGAAGTTTGATAGCGGTGACGTATATCCAATTCTCCTGGCAAGAGGGCGGCAACAAACTACCGTGACTAGCGGCAATGCTTTGAGTCGGGAGGCATTGAGTCAAATCATGCCCATCCCCGAAGCTGAATTTCGCATTTCTGCGGATGGATACCTGATGACGCTGATTCCTTTTTACGGCAAAGTTGCTTCGATCGAGCAGCCTCTAGGAGCCTATCGCATTCACGGCAATAGCTGGTGGACCCGTACAAAAGGCACCAATCAGGCTGAGAAATTTCGCAAGTCGATCGCCCATGATTTTCACCGATACGATTTTTTACGCGCCAGGGCGAACGAGTTGAGCTACGCGATCGCTCCCGACTTAGGGTTTCGAGACTACAACCATCTCACCGCTCGGATTGCGTCTCTTCGGATGGAACCCGATCAGCATCCTGTTGCTTCTGATTCATTAACAGACCTAGGACTCAAAGGCTGGCGATCGGTTTTGAGGTATGCAAATGTGGGCTGGAAAAGAAAGCTAGTTTTAAGCGGCTGGTTCCTATGGGTAGGCTTTATGCCTCGCTATCTGGGCACCTTGGCAGTCAGTTGGCTGATGGTTCCTAGCTCTCGCCCTGCCGGAGTCGATCGTCTGTTTAAGCAAGTGCGATCGCTGTCCACCTTCTCGATGAAACCCCTTCCCAAAAAAGCTGCGTAAAAACATTATTCGCCTTGAAGCAAGCTAGGAAAATTGCGCTTTTGACTCAGAGACTTAACGTTAGAGCCAAAAAAATTCTGACTGTTCTCAACAGAGTAGTATTGAGCCACAAAGTCATCTAGCACTTGGCGACTGGGCGCGTAGTAGGTAGAGTCAGGCGAGGATGAGCCATTTGGGTCAGTCTCTTCAGTGGTTACTAGCCAGATCGAACGGTAGTCTCCCGGCGTACGTGACAGAGCAGCCAAAACATCTTGCTGATTCTGTAAGACGAGATCGCGCCAGCTAAAAGCTTTAAAGTCTTCTGGCTTGGGCAATGCCATCAGACGATTAACACCCTTATAGTAATGCTCAAGAGTCATCGCATCTTCTGGATTAAAGACTAAGATAGGTTGGTTAGGCTGCTCGTGAGCCATAAGATATTCCGCTACTCGAATGTAATCCCCTCCCTTTGCCAAAGGTGAATACTGAGCACCTAGGGAAATCAAGTAAAGGAAGATTAGCGTTGAGCAAAATATAGGTAAAGCTCTTTTTCTGCTAGCGTATTTGACCAGCGATAAGGCAGAAAATAGAACGAGTAGAGTAGGGAAAAATTGAATGCTCGTGTGCCTGAAGCTAATGGTGTCTGTTGCAAAAAATACACAGAAATAAAGCGAGAAAAGCGCGATCGCCAATAGCCAAACTGCCAGATGATTCTTGTTGATCGATCGATAGTTTTTAACAATAGAAGCAATCAATCCAGCAAAAATCACTAATCGAGTAACTCTCCAAAAACTCAAGCTAGATTCAGTGAGTGTAGCAGGAACGATATATCGTAAGAGGCCAGAGAAAGAGCCTTTCAGAGCATCAATTAGCGGAGCGGAACGTTCACCCTCAATTGGATTATCAGATAGAACTCCCATTTGCTGAATGACGATAATAGCCATGGGCAAAAATAAAGCGCCAGCAATCACCATATCAAGCAGGTAGCAGCGCAATGCACGAGTGCGTTTTAATCCCAGCAAGACAAAACCGTTTGCAATTAGTAGAAATGCTAAAAAATAGTGCGTATAAATAGAGATTATAGCGATCGCCACGTAGAGTTTTCTGGCTAGGGGACGATGCTGATCACTAAGATATCCATCGAAGAATAGAATGAGCAATAAAGCTGCAAATAGAGTAGAAAGAGCATATAACCTAATTTCTACCGCTGCTGCAATAGTGTAGGGACTAAACGCCACGATCGCAGCCAACCAGTTGGGATTTAGCTCTTCAAAAAATCGTTTAGAGATTAGCGCAGACAAATAAATAGTTAGGGCAATACAAATAATCGATAGAAGCCTAGCAAAAAATATGGATTCATTGACGTTACGCCACAGCGTTAGCAAGACAAAATAAGGAGGCGATTGTTCTTCAAAATAGATTGCCTGCGTAATTGCATATCCAATGTCTTTACTAGAAGTATTTAATGAATAGGCTTCATCGACCCAAATATTAAGGCTTGCTGCCAAAGGGACTGTTACACAGAGATTGAGAACAATCAAAAATAAATTAGTGAGCCGCCAATTATTCTGTAAACTTTCCCAGAATGGGAGCTTTCGCCAATCCGAATAAAAATTTTGCAATACTTTCATTTTAATCAGCAACTCTAGTCATTGCATTTCTAAGTTTTCCCGAATTTAATCTAATAATTAACATTGACCTAGTAATACTGTCAAAGCAACACAATATCTGAAGGATAATTCCCTCAGATATTATGCTGCTCAATCAGGCATATTCGATGCTAATTAATCAGGAAAACTAATGCTGCTAGTGCTGGAGTGCCCCTACAATGCCGCGAACCTTCTTCAAGGTCTGCCAGTAAATATCCTCCATCAGAATATGATCGAACTCGCCGTTGCGCCCAATGCTATACAGCCCCTCAACCCCTGTAGAACGCTCAAACTTCTGGCGCTCTGCCTCATACTCGTTCAGAAAAACAGGATAGGCGATCGGAGTTCGTAACACTCGACATCCTAAATATCTTTGATTTGCATCAGGAACGATCGGCTTGAGATGCTCAAGGCAATACTGACCCAGCCGTTCTTCTTCCATCTGCCAAATTTCGTCCCCAACATTGCATCCAATATCAACGGTGATTAATGTTTTGTCTGATGGAGCCAGCCAAGGCATTGAGAGCGGCGTTTCAGTCAAGCGAAAGAAAGGAAACTCGTTCTCAGGTGTCCAAAGGACGGTATCCGGCAAAAGTCCGCGTCCTTGAAACCGCATGTTGACAAACACCATCGGACGAAAGCGAAAGCGCGAAAGCGGCTGCAAAACATTTGTGCCTTTTACGAGCTTAGGCAAAATGTTACAAGGCGCAGTGCTAATCACTGCCGACACCGCCTGTTCACGCCCCTTGACACGGATTGCTTGTACTCGTCCAGAATCTACTAGAATTTCCTCTACAGGAGACTCTAGCTGAATAGCATTCTCCAACTCATCGGCGAGTTTCTGGCACAGTAGCCCTAGCCCCCCATCTGGGTAGACATGCCAAACGGAAGGATTTTCAGGCATCTCATGGCTATAGCCACAGGCAACCGCACGTCCCGTTAAACGGCTAGCAAGCTTGAGCGAAAGCGTCTGCCCAATGCTGTTTTGCAGCTTGTTTCCAACGGATGCCGACAAATCAGAAGCCGCTGCACCCGACCAAGCTTCTAACAGAGGTAGAGCGACCTCGTCCGCAAGTTCTCTGCCATAGCTAGCCCGAAACCACTCCGCAGCAGAGCTATTTTTGCGCTTCTCATCGACAGGCTGAATGCGGCTAGCCAGACCGCCTGCCAAAAATCGAGGCACCTGCAAAAGTCCGAAAGGATAGCTATAGGTACGTCCCCGCAATAACACTGTCTCGCCATAATATTTGACAGTCCGGCAATGTGCCCCAATGCCAGTCGCGGCGGCTAAGCGATTGGTAAGAAAGTGTGCGCCAAAGTCGTAGGTGAAGCCATCTTGGTCATGAAAGCTTGTAGCCAGACCCGCAATTTTCTGACCTGCCTCATAGAGAACAACCGGAACGTTCTGTCTGCGGAGAAAGTATGCGGCAGTAAGACCTGCTAATCCTGCACCGACGATCGCCACAGGTTTTCTAGAGTCAAATTCTATAGTCTCGGATTCTCTGATATCACTTTGCATGATTACACCTCGTTAACAGTTTTTGACACAGTACTTTCGACGCGTGATCTCAACCCGTATTTTGATCACAAGGGTCTTCGCAGCGTTGCCCGTATCAGTGCCCCTCTGCCCATCCACTGATGGAGCATATCGAACAGGGTGAAAATCCCCAGAGAAAAGGTGGAGTTGAGACTAAAGCGCTCGACAAGCCATTTGGGAGCCTGCCAATCCACCAGCGTGTTGCGAATAGAGTAAACCCAATTCACAGGGCTAACTACTGTAGTCAGCGTATCCACCTCCATCAGCGTTTTTTGAGCCAAGGCGCGAATGGTATTGGGATTGAAAAGATTCCAGTGTCTGGGAAAGTGATACCCGCCCCAATGCCGGGTTTTGAAAAGCTGGAAGTCAAGAGTATCAGTGTTATCTGTCACGATGATGACTTTACCGCCCGGTTTGAGGAGCGATCGCACCGTTGTCAATACAGCAGATGGGTCATCCACATGCTCAATGGTGGCAATCATAAACGCCAAGTCATAGCTGGCTTGCGGTAGAACAAAATCTTCGACAAGATCTTGCACAATGCCGTGATGGATTTTGAGTCCTTTTCGAGTGCCTGCCTCGACTGCGCGATCGCTGGGATCAACGCCTTCAAGCTGCCAGCTCGGCTGACCAAACTTTTTGAGTAGATTCAGGTGAAATCCGTCACCACAGCCGACATCAATAATTCGAGCATCTTTTCCCAGCCCCTTGCAGCAAGACAGAAGGCGACGAGCTTCTAGTTTTTGCCGAACTTGATAAACAAACCCATACCGCTCCGCAGAAAACTCGAAGGCGTGATAGTCCGGCGGATAAATGCGGGATAGATCTTGCATCGCAGGGCGTGGGTTCGTGTAAATTAACCCACAGTTGCGACAACGCACCGCTAAGAATGTATCTGGGCTGGTACGATACTCGAAATCCTCTCCCACTCCCACTGGCTCAACATCATTTAAATCGCAGATGCAGCAATTCACAGAGACGAGAGAGAGCGGTGCATTTGCGCCCGCACGGCAGGGTGCGCCAAGCTTAGTTATGGGTTGTTTAACCATTCGAATTTCCTTCTAAATCCTAAAACTAGAGAACGCCGAGAACCACTGCGCTTAAGTACAAAGAATTAAGCTAGAACTTAAATTAGAAGCCTTAGACTTGCGAATGGACACTAAACTCTGCGCTTAAAGGATTCACTTTCGGTTCAACGAGCGGCAGATTGTAGGTACTAGAAACGAGTTCAGCATGTTGTCCTACAGGAACCACCGTGAACTGATTGGAGAGCATCTTGAGAGCTTTACCGAGAACCGCTAGCTTTTTAGTGTGGGATAAGCTCATGCCAGGAAAAAACGCCAGCTCCGGCACATCTTCAGCTCCTAGAAAATCCAGAGGATGAAGCAGCAACGAGGGCGGTGTTTTCGTCAGTTTACAGAGCCAAAGTGCAAATCGGAAATACAGCAGCGCTGCGGTGGACGAAAACACGCTAATGAATAGCACATAGCTAAAATGAATAGGAACTTTGAAGATCGGCATCGTCGTAACGGGAATTTCCGTTAGCTGGTCAGACTTTAGGCTCCAGCGATAGGGCTTGAGGGGCTGAAAGCCTTCTTTAAAACCGCCGAATAGCGCCTTCCGCTTTTCTCGCTCTTCGGGGGTAAGATTGCTGGTCATGAAGTAGTAAGCCCGTGCTAGCGGTCCCAAATAGGTAGGAAACGTAGAGGCATCATATTTGTAGCCGCGCTTTGCCAGCACTCGCAGGACAGAGGATGAAAAGCTGTATCCGGGACCTCGGAATCCGACGGGATGCTGTCCGGTGACTCGCTTCAGATGACCCTCTGCCCTCGCGATCTCCTGCTCAATTTCCTCCTCGCTATAGAGGTGCAGCCAGGACTCATGATGGAAAGAGTGATTGCCGATTTCGTGACCTGCTGCCGATATAGAGGCGATCGCTTCCTGATTTTTTTCCAAAGCTGCATCCTGACCGACAATGAAGAAGGTAATGGTCAGATTGAGGTCTTTCAAAAAGTCCAAGGCGCGGGGAATGACGACATTTAAGTAGGAGGGAAACTCCTCCCAACCTGGATCGCCATGAATTTTCATATACGACCACTGATTGTCTAGATCGAGAGAAAGACTGGCGATCGGTTTTTTCTTAAACTTCATGAGGTTTAGCGGGTAGATACGGCAAGGGAAGACTTGGATAAGGTCAGCAGTTCGGCAGCAGCACTCTCGGCAAGCTGCACCGTTTCGTTGACGTTCAGCGTACCGTTGAGAATATGCGCTGAGTTAATAATGTGAACGCCTGGAATGGAGGTGTGCATCGGCGGCAAATGCTCAGAATAGTTGAGCGTAGAAATCGCCAGCACATATTTCACCCGCGAAACTTTGAAGCTGAGGACATCACTACGATCGAAGTGAGAATACATCCGTTCGAGGGCGCTGACAAACTTTTCCTGTAGTTCTGAGTCAGACAGCGAGAATGCTGGATCGTCTGGGGCAATATATTTAGGTAAATAAACCAGAGTATTGCCGTGAAAATAGTCGGGTTCCACCAGAGTGGTCATCTCAATCACTCCGGTAAACGGCACCCAGGTATCGGTGATATTGGTAACGTAGTAGGGCGAGAGCGGCTGTTTGAGCAGGAGCGAAGCGCAGATGATGCCTTGGTACTGAATATTTTTGAGGCGATCGCGTTCTTCTGAATCAAGCTGCGGACAGACTTGGGCGGCAATTGGGGCGGCGGTCGTGAGGATGACGCGATCGAAGCTTTCCCAGCCTGCCGTTTGAAGTTTGACCTGCCCCTCCGCAGATTGCACCTGCTGGACAACAGCCCCCAGTCGAATCTCGACTCCTTCCTCAGTCAGAACTTCCGCAAAGCGTTCCAATAGCCGCGCGTAGCCACCCGGCAGATAGCCAAACATTTCTTTCTTCAATCCCGTCCGTCTAGCCGCATAGAGGCGAGCGATGATTGCCCAAATAAACGCGGCTGAGGCTTTCTTGTAATTCTCACCCAGCTTTGCTCGCAGCAACGGCAGCCAAAACTTTTGAAAAGTATGCTTACCCGACCAGCGGCTGAGCCAATCCACTACCGAGATTTTTTCGAGTTGCTTCCAGTCTCTGATTTTGGAGGCGTAAAGGATGGTAAACCCCAGCCGAATTTTGTCAATCAGACCCAGCGGCGGGAAGCGAAGAAATTCGATCGCGTTAGAAACTGAATATAAGTTGCCATCCATATAGCAACCCGTCTTAGTTTCCACCCACTGCATATCTTGCTCTAGCCTCAGCTCTTTCAGCAAGTTGCGTAGGCAGAGATCAGACAGCAAGGTGACATGGTAGTGGCGATCCCAGGTGATATCCCCCAGCATCCAGGCGCTTGCCAACCCGCCTAGCTCTGGAGAGGCTTCGAATAACGTCACCTGTTTCCCGGCTTGGGCAAGACGATGAGCCAAGGTCATGCCCAGAATGCCGCCCCCGACGATCGCATAACGTTCTTCACCCTGTGCCGACGATGAGCGAGATGATGAAATAACCATAGGTTTGTGAGACGCACAAGTTAAACAAGAGCTGGACAAGAACTGGACAAGAACTGGACAAGACCAGAAAGAGCGAAGCAGAGACGCGATCGCGCCTCTGCTTCAAGCTAAATCGGAGGCGTAAGCTCAATCACTTCGCGGTTTTTGACGGCATACTTCAAGTCGCAGGCAGGACAGGCTATCTGCTCCTCAAACGTCTCAACCTCAGGGAACCGCATCAGCAATTGCCCACAGCGGCAGACACAACCGATCGACTTAGCCGGATGCCCGATCGCCAAGTGAAAGTCAGGGACAGATTTGGTGATTAGCGAACCCATGCCTACCATGGCAAATCGACCGATGGACAAGTCGTTGCCGATCGTGCAGCCTGCGCCAATGGTTGCGCCTTCCCGTACTAGAGTCGGTAAGGTATGCTCGTCTGGGTCAGAAGGGCGGAGTTGCTTAAGATCGACGGTCGTAGCTCTGGGAAAGCGATCGTTGGTAAAGATCGTCCCGGCGCTAATCATCACCCCATCTTCGATCGTCACAGCATTGCAGACATAGACGAAAGCATTAATCTTGACTCGATCGCCGATCGCTACGCCGTAAGCGATATAAGTCTTCTCGCCAATGATGCACTGTTCGCCAATGCGGGCAGAGTGACGAATGTGAACGCTATCCCAAACCGATGTACCTGACCCGATCGCCACATTATCCTCGACGATTGCCGTGGGGTGAATGCGGGCGTTCACTAGGCTTTCCCTCCCACAGCCATCTTGGTTGTAGACTGAGCACCGTTTTGAGCTAGGGCGATCGGTACCCAGTTATTTTGTTTGAGGGCAGCATATGCTGCCTCAATGACCTCAACTGAAGCCACGCCGTCCTCAGCAGTAATCACCAGCGATTCCTGGTTGCGGATGGCTTTAGCAAAGTTGTCGATTTGGCTACGGAAAGACTGCACCTTGTTATAGCCATTGCCAAAGACAATCCAGTCCTGACTGGTTGCCTGACGATATTTGGACTCCTTCCAGCCCACCGAAATCGTCCCCTGAGAGCCGTAGATGCGGATGTAATAATCCAGCTCTTTGTTGATGCTCCAAGACAAATCGATATTGCCGACAACGCCGCTCATACTCTTGACAAAGATACGCACCGTATCTTCAACCGATAGCCCTTGAATTCGCCTGCCCTCTACGACCTGAACTTCAGCGATCGGCCCCAAAAAGTAGCGCATGATGTCTACGGAGTGTGTGCCGTTGTCAATTAGCACACCGCCACCGCTGATGGCAGCATTGGAGTTCCAGCGCGTAGACATATCGACGCGAGCCGTGAAGGCGTTCTCAAACAAAACGATATCGCCCAAGATCCCAGATGCCACAATGCTCTTTGCTTTCACTACATCTTCAGCAAAGCGGAACTTAGAAGCCATGGTCAAAATCACCCCATGCTCATCGGCAGCCGCCTTCATTTCTCTGGCGCTTTTTGCCGTGATGCTCATTGGCTTCTCGCAAAGAACGTGAATCTTTCGCTCTAGCAAATGAACACAGATCTCAGGATGGGTGGAAGGCGGTGTACAAACAATCACAGCATCCAGTTGAGCGCCCTCTAACATGCTCTGATAGGAATCAAAGCTTTGGCATTTAGCTTTTTCTGCCATGGCTTTTGCCGCTTCAGTTCGGACATCAGCAACGGCTACAAGTTGGGCAGTGGTGGAAGTTTCAAAGGCTTGGGCATAGGCTTGGGCAATGCCACCTGCGCCGATCAGCCCAAATCTAACTTTTGAATTAGCGTAATCTGACATGACGATTTTCCTAAAAACTGAGGATGGATGAATTAGGGAACCACGACTTGGCAGCAGAATTTGAAAGAAGTTTTTTGCGAGAGAAACTCTATTGAAGCTAAGCCTGAAGCTGAGCGATCGCCCCCTTAATGGCATCCGCAATATAGTCAATATGCTCGTCGGTGTAAGCCTCATTCCAGGGCAGTACCAAGACTTTTTCTAAGCCTTCAAAGGTACCAGGAAAGAGGGCAGGCGAGTAGTCCACAGCTTCGGGCTGTGCCAGAGTAAAGGGGAAGCGGGAATTGCCAAAGGTGCGCTGTTTTTCAAAGATTTCGCATTGGAAAGCGGGCTTTTGAATATAGCGAGGCGCAGAGAAGATGCCTTTCTCTTCTTTCAGCTTCTTCGCTAGACCCACGGCTCCATCTTTGATAACGCTGCCATCCACTCGTAGGCAGTATTTCCAATAGACATGCACGTTATTTGAATCAATGTGTGGAGTCTCAATGCCAGGAATATCTTGCAGCTTTTCTGTTAGCTTCACAGCAGCTATCCAACGTCGTTCCACCACGCCTTCCAGTTTGCCTAACTGAGCTAGCGCCACTGCACCCGTTAGTTCATTCATGCGATAGTTCAGCGCAATGAAGTAGTGATCGGGCTTAGGATCGCCATAGCCAAAAGCTTTGTTAATGTACAAGAAAAGCCGACGTGCCAGCGCATCATCGTTCGTAGCCACAATGCCGCCTTCGCCTGTGGTAATATGCTTGCCCTGCTGAAGACTAAAACAACCGATCGCCCCGATCGCTCCCACATACTGATCGCCATGTCTTGCCAGAAACGCCTGAGCCGTATCTTCAATCACCGGAATGTTCCGTGAGTTGGCAAGCGCCATAATCTCTGTCATATTACAGGGATTACCAAATAGATGCGTAACAATGATGGCTTTTGTGCGCTCTGTGATACATTTAGCGATCGTTTCTGCGGTCACGTTCCAAGTGCACGGATCAACATCTGCAAATCGCGGAATTGCACCCTGATAGAGGATAGGGGTCAGGGCACCCATATCGGTAATGGATGTAGTGATAATTTCGTCACCCGGTTCAGGGTCAATAGCGGCGATTGCTGTGTGTACCGCAGCAGAACCGGAAGTGCAGGCATAGGCATATTTCACGCCCAGCAGGTCAGCAAACTTTTGCTCCAGCGCTTTGACAAAAGTGCCTTTGGTACTGGTCAGAGTACCGCTACGGATTGCTTCAGTGACAAGGGCAATTTCTTCTGCGCCTAGAGTCCGCCCTGAAGTATCCTGATCAGATGGCAATTTCAGCAGGGCTTGAGAAACTGCTTGAGCAGCGGAAAGGGTGTTGACCATGCGTTTATTTCTCCTGATTAGATGAGTTAGATAGTGATTACAATGAGTTGAATACTCAACAAGTGACCTAGCTCAAGCGTTTTAATGAAAACTGAGAGCTATTTTTTCCCAACAGTGAGAAAAGTTGAAAGGAGGCTGTCTATCTATCTAGCTTTTGTTCTGACCGTGAAGCTTTGTAGACAGCACTACCCAGATAAAAAACCTCTTCAAAATACCGTTTACTTTGCATAGACAGTATGCCCAAGCTAAAGAGTTGGATAGCGAGCATCAGAAACATACCGCCTAAGATAAAGGTATGAGGAGCCTGTTGAAAGGCAGCTGCAACGGCTTCAGTGGGATCAACAACAGGTTGAATCATCTGTTGATAGTTTGTCCAAACATGAACGAATGCCCAAAACCCAGAGAAGGCGGCGAGTAAAAAAAATAGAAAGCTGGGAATAATAAAAAACATCACGGGTCTAAAAACAAACCCAAAGTAAAAAACATCCCAGGTATGACGCAAAATTTTCATACTCGACTTGCGTCTGTTTGCCTTGGGACGATCTTGGCTTACCTGCCGACTTACCTGTTGAGTTCTCCAGTTCAAATGAGCAGGAATTTCCTCAATCTTGGCTCCCAAGACTAGACCCTTGTGGATTACTTCAGGATTGATCTCCATGCCATAAGACTTGAGGTTGAGACTGCGAACAAAACTCGTCCGATAGGCACGCACCATGCCAGTTAATGTTGAAACATTTCGGCGAGCCGCAGTTGAGAGGAAGCGATTAGCCCAGACACTCAGCGCTAAACGAAGCCAGGGTACATTAGAGACTTGACCCCCTGTCATGTAGGGGGAAGTCAAGACAACGTCTGCTCCACCCTCCGTTATTTTCGCCAAGAGCATTGCAATGTGCTCAGGGGCATAGCTTAGGTCAATATCTAATGTGACGATGAATTCTCCTTGAGCCTGTTCAAAGCCCGTTCTTAAGGCTTGCCCTAAGCCAGAATTCACCAAGTGATGAATGACTCGGACATTGGCATGGCTTTGGGCAAAGCTATCGGCAATTTCACCTGTATTATCTTTACTGCCGTCATTGACCAGAATTATTTCCCAGCGATATTCATGCAGATGCTCTAGGTACTGATAGAGAATTCCTAGATTTCGTTCAAGAATTGCGGCCTCATTATACGCTGGGGCAACCACAGAAATGAACGATCGCCTGTCAATCTGCTCTGTCGAACCAGGCTGATATAAATCAGGTTGATGTAGCGGCGCGGTCATCAATCTGACTTCTTCATCAAATCCCTGATTTTTAAGTCCCTGTTTTCTGGGAACCTGAGCGTCCGCGCCCCCATTTGGCTCTCCACCAAGTGGGGACTGCCCCGCCCACTGACCCGACCATTGAGTAGAATCTGAAACCATTTCACAAACCTCGTTTTGGGAAGTACCTGACTGCTGACGCCTGACGATTTCAGCTGAGAAAACATCTTCTAACCCACAAAATTCTTTCTTGCAGCCAAGTCACCAGTAGAGAGAAGCCCTGAATCAAAACCTCGATCGCATCGCTCTGTGCCTGACCCACTAGACATGTCAATCAAACAGCTAACGTTCAGCGGCTAAGTATATGCCTCAAAAACTATCAATCATCTAGTGATTATTTATACTTAAAGACTAAAAAGTATCCATCAGTAATTCTGAGGACTTTACCGAATCGTTATGGAACATAAAGACTCGACTGCACATTTATTAAAGATCAAACAAACTTCTGAATTTCTGTAAATATACTATACCAATAGAGTTTGACTAATTATGAATCTTATAGTAGTCAATGGAAATTTTAAGCATAGTTCACGCAAATTTCATATAAATTCAGCCTAATTTACGAGAAATACATCCGGATTCATAGGAGAAACAGCGAGTCCTCTTTTCTGCTGGGCTCATTTTTCTGCGATCGTTCAGTACATCTTCCAAGGATATGAGTATGAGTTCTATCGAGCTTCATCTTTGGTCTATCCGTAGTATCTTCACTAAAAGCTAATTTTTTTGACATGTTACCTGAGCGCGATTCCGTTAGGATTTTGTACGGCTCACAAACCTTTGCAGGCTTGAGGCACATCTCACTACAATTAGCAGGACAGTTCGCAAACCAGAAACGAAGCCGAGCCTAATTGCCCCATGCGATCGATCGCCGAAATTAACGACAAAATTCAGCGCAAAAAAGCTGTGGTTTGGACAGTTGAAGAACTGAAGGCTAAAGTGCAGGACATTGGCGTGACTCAGGCGGCAAAGCAGGTGGATGTGATTACCACAGGAACCTTTGAGCCAATGGAGTCTTCGGGAGCCATTCTCAATATTGGACATACCGATCCACCGATCAAGATTCGTCAGTGCTGGCTTGATGGCGTTCCGGCATATTCAGGGTTTGGAGCCGTTGATCTCTATTTAGGAGCAACTCAGACGGTAGACTATGGGGGCGTTGGCGATAACGATGGACAAGACCTGCGCGATCGGGGAGGTGGGCACGTAATTGCTGACTTGATTGCCGGAAAACCCGTGCATCTGCGGGCGATCGGTCAAGTTACCGACTGCTATCCTCGCGCCTCGTTTGAGACGACTATCAGCCGCAACACGATTAATCAGTTCTATTTGTTTAACCCTCGCAATCTTCACCAGAATTTTATAGTGGGCGTGAATGGAGGCGATCGACCCATCTACACCTACCTGGGTTCGCTACAGCCGCAGCTCGGCAATGCGGTTTACTCCAATCCGGGGGCCATTTCGCCTCTGATGAACGATCCCGATCTTCAGCTAGTTGGCATTGGTACAAAAATATTTCTAGGGGGCGGCGTCGGCTACGTTGCTTGGGAAGGGACCCAGCACTTCCCAATGCAAAAGCGTTTACCAAACCACACGCCGATCGGTCCGGCAGCAACTTTGGCGCTGATTGGCGATGCTAAACAAATGCAGTCTCGCTGGGTGCGCGGCTGCTATTTCAAAAGCTACGGGTCTTCTCTAATGCTAGGGGTAGGCGTACCCTTTCCAGTTTTGCAAGAGGAGGTCGTGGTCCATTGTGCCGTGCAGGATCAAGACCTAGTGGCTCCTGTCATGGATTTTTCAATTCCGCGCCGGGTGCGTCCCACTTTTGGCTTGGTTAGCTATGCTCAGCTTAAGTCGGGCAAGATTGCGATCGATGGTAAAGCAGTACGGGTGGCTCCTCTCGCCAGTATTTATTTGTCACGGCAGGTGGCGCAAGAGCTAAAACAGTGGATTGAGGCAGGACAATTTACCCTAACGGAACCTGTGGCAGCGATTCCCATGGATCGATTGCTTGTGGCGCAGGATCGATGGGGCACTCAGATTAGTTTGGAGTAGCAGCTTGCCGAGATCAAACCTGATCCTCTTTCAGATAGTATGAAGGAATGCCTAAATAGCGATCGGGTTTTCGGTCAAGTCTCAGCGTGACAAAGTTGCGACTGTCTGTTAGCTAAGTTCACAGTCGGGTTAAATGAGTTTAGATAGCTATTGTGTCGATACAAGCAAGGGAGACAGTATGAGCCAGGAAGAAATTTTTCAACGGGTAAAGAAAATCGTGACCGATCAGCTGAGCGTTGATCCAGGCGAGGTTACACCCGAAGCTAGCTTTGCTAATGATCTAGGCGCTGATTCTCTCGATACCGTTGAGTTAGTCATGGCACTAGAAGAAGAGTTTGATATTGAAATTCCAGATGAAGCGGCTGAAGGCATTGCAACCGTGCAGGCCGCAGTCAACTACATTCAAGAGAAAGCAGCAGCCTAAATTCATTAGGCTCTCTAGACCGTAATTTCAATAGACTGTGGTCTAGTGGAGTTGAGTAAGCTGGGCAGAGGTCGATACTGAATGCCTGCCTACGCCTATCTCTTAAGACTAGCGCCACAGTCTAGCTTGTGTTTTTAGCGCTGGGCGCTGACATCGTGGTTTCTGGGTATTTCACCCCATCAAAGTTGCCGTCATGAAAAGTTATGAATTAAAGCGCGTCGTGGTTACAGGGCTGGGCGCAATCACGCCTCTGGGTAACACATTGACCGAGTATTGGGAAGGGTTAGTGAGCGGGCGCAATGGGATTGCGCCCATAACGCTATTCGATGCTTCTCAGCATGACTGCCGAATTGCAGGAGAGGTCAAAGGGTTTGATCCGCATGACTATCTCGATCGCAAAGAGGCAAAGCGGATGGATCGCTTTTCTCAGTTTGGAGTTTGTGCCAGCCAACAGGCGCTAGCGGATGCCAAGTTTGTCATCAATGATTTGAATGCCGAACAGGTAGGCGTGATTCTGGGCACAGGGATCGGCGGCTTAAAGGTGATGGAAGATCAGCAAACGATCTACCTCGATCGCGGTCCGAACCGCTGTAGTCCGTTTATGGTACCCATGATGATTGCCAACATGGCGGCAGGTCTAACCGCCATCCACACGGGCGCAAAAGGACCGAATGTCTGCACAGTGACGGCTTGCGCGGCGGGTTCCAATGCGATCGGCGATGCGTTTCGTCTGGTGCAGCGGGGCTATGCTCAGGCAATGATTTGTGGCGGCACGGAAGCAGCTGTCACGCCTTTGTCGTTTGCTGGGTTTACTTCCTGTAGAGCGATGTCAACCCGTAACGAAGACCCTCTGCATGCCTCTCGTCCTTTCGATCGCGATCGCGATGGTTTTGTGATGGGTGAAGGAGCGGGGGTGCTAATCCTGGAAGAGCTAGAACATGCTCTCAGCCGAGGAGCTAAAATCTATGCCGAGATGGTGGGCTATGGCATGACCTGCGATGCTTACCACATGACTAATATTGCTCCTCAAGGTGAGGGGGCAGCTAGAGCGATGTCTCTGTGCCTCAAGGATGCTGAAATTACGCCAGACCAGGTTAGCTACATCAATGCCCATGGTACCAGTACGCCTGTGAATGATCCCAACGAGACAGCTGCCATTAAAACCGTTCTGGGAGAACAGGCTTACCGCGTTGCCGTCAGCTCTACAAAATCAATGACAGGGCATCTGTTGGGAGGGTCAGGTGGCATTGAGGGCGTTGCCGCAGTGATGGCGGTGGCTAATGATCGGGTGCCGCCTACAATTAACTTGCAAAACCCAGATCCAGCTTGTGATTTAGACTATGTGCCCCACCACAGCCGATCGCACCCGGTAGAAGTGGCGTTGTCTAATTCTTTTGGCTTTGGCGGTCACAACGTGACGTTGGCTTTCAGAAAATACAGGCCTTGAGAGCATGACGTTTGTCTAATGGCTCTGGGCGTATCGCCCTTTGCTCAGCGTTACCCATAAGCGGTAGGCTTTATAAGTGGAGCAATTCTGGTTGCGTCTGTTTTTGCTGCTCTGCCTCTGCGCTCCCTCTCTGTGGCTAAGCCTAATTTGGGGTGACTTGGCAGGGTGGCATTGAAAATATCTATTAAATTCAGGCAGCGGCAGTATAGATCTACCGCAGCTTAAGTTATAGACTAATAGCAATACGCAGTAGGTATAGTTACTTACTGTTTCGATCAGTTTCTCCGTCACACCTGAGCATTAAACCGTCGTTAGATTTAGAGGAAGCCATGGCTGTTGCAACCCAATCCCTCGAAGAACTCTGTATTAATTCGATTCGTTTTCTGGCGATCGATGCCATTGAAAAAGCAAAGTCAGGTCATCCCGGTCTGCCGATGGGCGCTGCACCGATGGCGTATGTCCTTTGGGACAAGTTCATGCGGTTCAACCCCAAGAACCCCAAGTGGTTTAACCGCGATCGTTTCGTTCTCTCAGCAGGGCATGGCTGCATGTTGCAGTATGCCTTGCTATATTTAACGGGCTATGACAGCGTCTCCATTGAGGAAATCAAGCAATTCCGTCAGTGGGGATCAAGAACGCCCGGACATCCCGAAAACTTTGAGACTTCCGGCGTTGAGGTGACAACAGGACCTCTAGGACAGGGCATTGCCAACGGAGTAGGTCTGGCAGTTGCTGAGGCTCATCTAGCAGCTCGCTTTAACAAGCCCGACCTGACGCTAGTGGATCACTACACCTACGTCATTGTCGGTGATGGCTGCAACATGGAGGGCGTTTCGGGTGAAGCAGCCTCGATCGCTGGGCACTGGGGCTTGGGCAAGCTGATCGTTCTCTATGACGACAATCACATTTCTATCGACGGCTCCACAGATGTTGCCTTCACCGAAGATGTCTCCAAGCGATTTGAAGCCTACGGCTGGCATGTGCTGCATGTAGAAAATGGCAACACGGATCTAGATGCCATTGCTCAGGCGATCGAATCCGCAAAAGCCGTGACCGATAAGCCGACGATGATTAAGGTGACGACGACGATTGGCTATGGCTCTCCCAACAAAGCCAACACCGCGGGAATTCACGGCGCGGCTCTGGGGGGCGACGAAATTAAGCTCACTCGCGAAAACCTCGGCTGGAACCACGAGCCTTTCGAGATTCCCGATGACGCGCTGAGCCATATGCGCAAGGCGATCGAGCGGGGCGCTAGCTATGAAGCCGAGTGGGAAACGACTTGGGCACAGTACAAAACCAAATATCCTGAAGATGCGGCTGAATTCGAGCGGCTGATTTCAGGCAAACTGCCGGAGGGTTGGGACAAGGTGCTGCCCACCTACACCGCTGAAGATAAAGCGCTGGCGACTCGTAAGCATTCTGAAACCTGCTTGAACAAGCTAGCTCCGGTTCTGCCTGAGCTGATTGGTGGCTCTGCCGACCTCACCCACTCTAACCTGACGGAAATCAAGGGCTTTGGTGACTTTCAGAAAGGTCAATACCAAAACCGCAATATCCACTTTGGCGTGCGGGAACATGGCATGGGGGCAATTTGCAACGGTATTGCCCTGCATGGTTCCGGTCTGATTCCTTACGGCGCAACCTTCTTAATCTTTACGGATTATATGCGTGCTGCCATTCGTCTTTCGGCGCTCTCCCAGGCGGGTAGTATTTGGGTAATGACCCATGATTCGATCGGTCAGGGCGAAGATGGCCCAACTCACCAGCCGATCGAAACGATCGCATCCCTCCGCGCCATTCCTAACCTGACGGTGATTCGTCCGGCGGATGGTACCGAGTGTTCGGGCGCTTATAAGATGGCGATCGAATATGCCCACCAAGCTCGTCCAACCCTGATGGCGTTCTCGCGGCAAAACCTGCCCAACTATTCCACTACCTCGATCGAGGGTGTGGCAAAGGGCGCTTATGCTGTGGTGGATTGTGAGGGTACGCCCGATATCATCCTGATTGGTACAGGCTCTGAGCTAAGTCTTTGCGTCAAAGCTGCCGAAACGCTTACTGGTGAAGGCAAGAAAGTTCGGGTGGTTTCAATGCCTTCCTGGGAGCTATTTGAGGAGCAGGATGCAGTCTACAGAGAGTCTGTGCTGCCCAAAGCTGTTACCAAACGTTTGTCCGTGGAAGCTGGAACCAGCTTTGGCTGGACAAAGTATGTCGGCACCGAAGGGGATTGTGTCAGCATCGATCGCTTCGGGGCATCGGCTCCTGGCGGCGTGTGCATGGAGAAGTTTGGCTTTACGGTAGACAACGTATTGGCGAAAGCGAAGGCGTTGCTCGGCTAGTGAGCTGATTCTGAGCAGAGGCGTACATTGCTGACCCTCTGTTTGAGCTAGTACATTTTGAGCCAGCACAAAAAGCCCTCCAAGTGGAGGGCTTTTTATCGTCAGAGCTGCAATTTTAGCTATTGGTGAGCTGAGGTGAGCCTAGTCTGTTCCAGGCATTCCAATCCTGTGGAGCCTAGATATTTCGTTAGATAGGGCGAAAATACTTCATAAATGAGCGTAATCGGGCGACCATGATGCCAGAATAAATAGTGCCGTCCCCAGAAAGGCCCAGATTGTCCGAAGGCAAGCTCTAGTGCTGGAGAATGACCATACTGCACGCCCTGAATATCTCGATACAGCTCAGTACGCGATCGCGCCAAGTTCGCCCAGATCGGTATCGATCGATTTTGCAGATACTCGTCCACATGGTTTGCCTCCCACCAAGAGGTGGCGTAAGCAGTTCTCTGTCCAGAGGCGGTTCGCAGCCAAACCTGTCGGCGCAGTAACGCTCCCGACAGCGCACAAATTGCTTCTGGAGCGCCATCTGAGCCTTTGCCAATCAGCGACATATCAATCACATCTACCTCGATCGCTTCGCCCGTGAGAAGCTGCATATGTCGAGTAGGAGAGCCGTCTCCTAAAAGCAGCATTTGCCACGGAGGAGCCAATTGCGGATGGGGTAAGCCAAGCTGAATCACTTCCTCACCTGCTTGCCAGAGAGGATGCAGAGAATGCCACGCTGTAGGCAGTCCCTCTGCGGGCAGTGCCTCTGTGGGCAGTACCAGATTCATAGATTCGTAAGCTGGATTTGCTGAAGTCAAGGTTAGTTACAAAACTTTAAGTTTCTCTTTGGATCATAGCAGCGAAAGGTTGGGGATCGGAGGGAAGCTGAGGTCTAGAAAAGAATAGTCCGCTGCTCCATAAACCCTCATGGAGGGAATGATTGAATCATATCTGCCACCGCTCTTGGAGTGGATATTATGTCTAATCGATCGCTAAGTTCTCAAAACTCTCTCGCTCTGGCTGACCCGATCGCCCATTACAGTCATCAGATTGAAGCTTACCCAGAAGTTCTGTCAAATTATTGGCATTTGGGTCTGGCTTGGCTGGTCTTGGGCGACGCGATCGAAGCGCAAACGATCTGGTTTTCGACAATAACGGCGATCGCTCCAGGGGATATGGAAGCTGGGATGACAGAGTTGCTTGACATCCTGGCGATCGCTGCCAAAGAATACCTCCAGCTTGGCAAATTTTTCACCGCCGAGCAGATTTATTTACAAATGCTGGAGATCGACGCGACAGCAGAGCCAGTTTTGAACCTAGGAAGCGCAGTGTCGCAACAGGGCAGATACGAAGAAGCGATCGCTCACTGGCAAACCGCAATTGATCTCCCGCTGAATCCTCTTCAGCCTTATCTAGCGGAAACCTACAGGCGGCAGGCAGAAGTCTGGCAGAAACTAGGGCAGTGGCAGGAAGCGATCGCAGCTTACACCCAAGCTATTCATTGGCATCCGACTGGGCAGTCTACTGGGCAGGTGCACAGCGCCATCGGCTGGTGTCTAGGACAGCAGGAAGACTGGCAGACTGCTGAAGCTCAGTTTCGACAAGCCCTCACTCTTGATCCAGAGAATTCTGGCTTCTACGGAGACTTGGGTTGGGCACTCCTCCAGCAAAAAAAATGGGGAGAAGCGATCGCCTCTTTTCAACAGGCTGTTTGGCTTAAATCTCGCTTTGCCCAAACCTACTGTTACTGGGTCGATTCCCTAGAGCAACCCAACATGACACGAGTGTTCAATGCTCGATTTCTGGCGCTGCTCAATCCTGATCTGCTCAATCCTGAGTCTCGATCCGTAGAGCTTTCCCAGGCTTTAGAAAATTTGCTGCGGGCAAATCTTCATGAGGATCAAAATGGGACGATCGCTGAATCTTTCTCTAGCTTGACTTCTCCGATCGTATCTGCCGAGGCAGTCTCTGCAACTCAGCCGCCACTGCCCAGTAGATTTCATCAGACGACTTGCGGCTGGATTGCTGGCTCCGATCACCCTGGCTCTAATCACTCTGACAGCAGTAAATATATCTCGCTCGATCAGCCGCACCAGGTTTCGCTTACGCCACCCCAAACCCTGGATGACGAAATTCACTTTAGCTTCCGGTTTGGAGAGGCGATTGTCCTCCCCGAAACCTTTGTGGCTGAAATCCCACAGGGACGGTTTTGGCTTAGTGTCGATCAGACGAGTAGTGCCGTGATTGCGTCAGATGGTGTCTTGGGCGATCTATCTGCCGAATTTCCGTTGCTGAGTCCAAACCATCCCGATCGCTATTCCGGTCATTCAGCTTTGGCTCTGCCCTATCTTCCGCCTGTGCAGAAAATCAGCGGCACCGTGGCGGTTTTATCGGGTCTAGCAAACGATCTTTACTTTCACTGGATGCTAGATGTCTTGCCAAGATGGGCATTGCTACAACGGAGCGGTATTGATCTAGATGAAATCGATGGCTTTGTGGTGAGCGATCGCCTCTCTTTTCAAGCGGAGACCCTGGCAATTTTGGGCATCCCGGCTAAAAAAATCGTCACTGGACAGCACATTCAGGCAGATCGGCTCGTTGTTCCCTCCTATCCGGGTAGCCCTGCCTGGATGCCGCCATGGGTTTGCCCATGGTTACAGCGGCTTTTGTCAATTAATGCTGGCCATCGTCCCTCCTCACAAACGCGATCGCGCCTCTACATTAGCCGCAGTCAGGCGACCCACCGCCGCTTGATCAACGAATCAGAAGTGATGAACCTGCTGGAGCCTTTGGGCTTTCAGTCTGTGACGCTAGAGTCACTCTCAGTCCGTGCCCAAGCCGAGCTGCTAGCTAACGCAGAAGTGGTGATTTCTCCTCACGGCGGCGGATTGACCAACCTAGTGTTTTGTCAATCAGGCACTCAAGTGATTGAGCTATTTGCCCCTCACTACGTCTATCCTTGCTATTGGTTTATCAGCAATTTAGGCGGGTTAAGGTACGCTTATTTAGTGGGCAAAACCCCTGCGGGAGGTCTGCATCGACTCCTCTATGCCGATGTGCGGACAGAGGATATCTGGATTGATTTAGAGGAACTGCGATCGCTCTTACATGCTCTTTTGCTCAGTTCATAGGAAGACCCTATCAAACTAAACCTTAGAGGAAGACGGTAATTTAGAGGAGAAAGTTGACAAGCAGTACCCACTCTTCTTCTTTTTGTCTCAAAATATACTCACTATTCACTAAAACTACAGATAAATTCTTTGTGCCGCAAAGATACTGAGAACTGCTCCTGGGATTCCTGATGGAATCACGTTTGGCGTTGTAGGAAGAATGAGTTCTGGGAATACTGCTGACAAGGGGTACGAGCAGTGCAAGACTCAATCGCTAGCAATTTTGTTTAAGATCTGTGGGGCAAGAGAGACATGAGTACGGTTCTAATTGTCGATGATAGTCAAACACTGCGGACGATGCTTTCAGAACTGTTGGAGGGTGTCGGCATTCGAGTCGTTGAAGCCACTAACGGCGTTGAGGCCAAAGAGAAAATTCAGGCAAAAAGCCCCGATCTGGTGATTACGGACTTGATCATGCCAGAAATGAATGGCTACGAGCTTTGTCGATGGATTAAGAATGATCCTGCGAAGCAAACTATTCCTGTGCTAATTTGCTCGACTAAAAGTGAGGAATTCGATCGCTACTGGGGCATGAAGCAAGGGGCAGATGCTTACATTACCAAGCCGTTTCATCCACCGGAGCTGCTAAAAACGGTGAAGCAACTGCTCCGAGGTCGTTAGGCTAAGGAATGATCCACCTATTTGACCGCAATACACTCAATTTCAACTCGGACATCCTTAGGTAAGCGAGACACTTCTACGCAGGCACGAGCAGGGGCAATCGCCTCCTGAAAATATTTGCCATAAACAGCATTCATCGCCGTGAAGTCATTCATGTCTTTAAGAAAAACTGTCGTTTTAACGACGTCTTCTAGCGTCACCCCAGCGGCAGTCAGGATTGCCATCAGGTTGGCGATCGCCTGCTCGGTTTGTTGAGCTACGTCTTCGCCCACAATTTCGCCTGTTTGGGGATGAAGCGGAATTTGTCCGGCAACAAAAATGAATTGTCCTGTGGCGGCGATCGCCTGGTTATAAGGCCCAACGGGAGCAGGGGCGTTTTCGGTGCGGATGATTTGACGGGTCATGGAGAAGAAGGAGTAGGGACTGAGATGAGGAGGAACTAGCTGAAGCTTCTGGGTCTAAGACCGTACTGCCGATAGTACCAATAGTCGCGCAAGATGCGATCGTGATCAAAGCATAGATTAGTAGGCAGATTCCAGAGTTCAAACGTGCCTAAGTTTTTAGCATCATCGCCTGCTTGGGGTTCGCCTTTGGCAGTGGCGAGAAATACAATGCTGATTGTGTGCTGACGGGAATCGCGATCGGGATCAGAGTAGACCTGGAATTGCTCAATTAGCTCCACCTGCAAGCCTGTTTCTTCGGCAGCTTCACGCCTAGCCGCTGTCTCCACCGATTCGCCATAATCCACAAAGCCGCCAGGAATTGCCCAGCCGTAGGGCAGATTTAGCCGTTCAATCAGCACGATCGAGGGCTGCGGGCGATCAATCAGCTCAATAATAATATCTACAGTGGGCGCAGGATTTCGATAGGTCATGGGAGATTCTGGCTCAAATTTGCTCCTTATCTAGAATAGAGCCTATCTAGATGTAGACCCGGAGCAAGTTTACCTGTGGTAAAGTCATCTTGAGTTTCCTAGCCCAGATTGGGGGGTTGTCATGCGTTGGGAATTTGGTCGAAGAAGCCGAAACGTTGAAGATCGTCGGGGTATGGGCGGATCTGCTCCTGTAGTGGGAGGTGGCATTGGGCTGGTCATTATGGCGGTCATTGTGACGCTGCTGGGCGGCGATCCGTCGGCGATCCTGAATCAGGCAGCTCCGGGAGATCAGTATTCTCGTCCGGGTCAGGTAAGCCAAGTTCAAGCAGATGACCAAATGTCGCAATTTGTTTCGGTCGTGTTGGCAGACACTGAAGACACCTGGAACGGAATTTTTCAGCAAATGGGTGAGCGCTACGTAGAGCCAAAGCTGGTGCTGTTTTCAGGTTCTGTACAGTCAGCTTGTGGTAATGCAGGAGCTTCTACGGGGCCATTTTATTGTCCCCGTGACCAAAAGGTCTATATCGACCTGAGTTTTTATGAACAGATGAAGTATGAGCTGAATGCGCCCGGAGACTTTGCTCAAGCCTATGTGATTGCCCATGAAATCGGGCATCATGTGCAAAATTTGCTGGGTATTTCTGGTCAGGTGCAGTCCTTGCAGCAGCGGGTTAGCAAAGCTCAGGCAAACCAGCTTTCCGTGAGGCTAGAGCTACAAGCCGACTGTTTTGCCGGAATCTGGGGAAATGATGCCCAACGATCGCGCCAGGTTTTGCAGGAGGGTGACGTTGAGGAGGCTCTAAATGCGGCAACTGCCATCGGGGACGATCGCCTCCAGTCTCAATCTAGGGGCTATGTGGTGCCAGAGTCTTTTACCCACGGATCTTCGGCTCAGCGCGTCCGCTGGTTTAAGAAGGGCATTCAGACGGGTGACATCAATCAGTGCAATACCTTTGATACCAAGAGCCTTTAGTCCTTCATGAAACTTGTAACAGACTCTAAAAACCTGCCATGGCAGCATAACTACATCACGACGAAGGGTGTGCGGCTACATTACGTGACTCAGGGTGAAGGGGAGCTGATGTTGTTCTTGCACGGGTTTCCAGAGTTTTGGTATTCCTGGCGGCATCAGATTCCAGAATTTGCTCAAAACTATAAGGTTGTGGCGATCGATCTGCGCGGCTACAATGACAGCGATAAGCCTGCTGACCCCAAAGCCTATGGCATGAGTCATCTGGTTGCCGATGTCGAGGGTGTGATTCGAGGGCTAGGCTACGATCGCTGTATCCTTGTCGGGCATGACTGGGGAGGCGCAATTGCCTGGAGTTTTGCCTATGCCCATCCTGAGCTATGCGATCAGCTGATTGTGCTGAATCTGCCCCATCCAGCAAAGTTTGCGTCGGGTCTAATGACCCCGCAACAGCTGCTCAAAAGCTGGTACATTTTCTTTTTTCAGATTCCGGTACTGCCTGAGCTTCTTCTACAAGCCAACGACTATCGGTTAATTGCTGAGGCTTTCAAGGGAATGGCGATCGACAAAACCGCCTTTAGTCCCGCTGATTTAGAAGCCTACAAAGATGCTGCTGCCAAGCGAGGTGCATTGACTGCGATGGTGAATTACTATCGCAATGCCCTTCAGTCTGGAGGCGATCGTCAGTGGGGGATTCTGAAAGTGCCTACCCTACTGATTTGGGGTGAGCAAGACATGGCTCTGGGCATTGAGTTGACCTACGGCACTGAAGAATATGTTGAGAATCTGACCATTCGCTATATTCCCAACTGTAGCCACTGGGTGCAGCAGGAACAGCCGCAGTTGGTGAATCAGTACATGCGAGAGTTTTTGGCAGACAGCGCTGTTAAGTAGAAAAACAGGCAGGTCTCAATCACCTTTCGATATCTGAGCAGCTTGGGCAATTGATCTTCCATTCCTCCATTGCTCTAAATCAATGAATTATTTGGGAACGCTCTGCTTCCAAGCTTCACTAATGGGCTAAATGCCGTCTGATCAGCTGGCTACGCTCTCGAAACACCGCTTCATCATTGAATCGAGCGCCATTGGTGCCTGCTTCTTGAATCAACTGGGCAAGGCGAGATCGATCGTGATACAGTGCCGCAATCAACTCCCCTAAGGGCTGCCAGCCGTGAACGGGAACAAATGCGCCTCCCCCATAATTCTCCGTCAACTCTTCCACATACTGACTTTCATAACCCACAATTGGCGTACCGCTGACAAGCGATTCAATCAGACAACGAGGCGACTCAGGCGTAATGTGCGTGAAGGGCATCAGGTGCGCCTCCCGAATCTTTTGCAGCAGCCTTCCTCGATCGCGCTCTAGCCCATATAGCTCGACACAGGAGTCCAGATTCAACGCAGAGATTAAAGCACTCATCTCCTCAATCAGGTCGCCATTGCCAAACCAAATTGCCTGTAGATTCACGCCCAAATCTCTGGCTACCCCCAGCGCTCGTACCCACTCTAGAGGAGCTTTCATCGCTGAGATTCTTCCAGCGTAGCAAATCCGCAGAACTGGATCACTCAGAGCCGCTTTCACTTTTGCTGCCAAGGCTGCGGGTGCAATCGCGTCATTCACTTTGGTATGAACATCATGAACAACATGGCTGTTCAGACACAACGGACTGTAGGCAGTGTAGCAATCTTGACCATGCCATAATCCCAAGCTGGCACGTTTAATCACACACTTCTCAAGCTGAGCCATCAAAGGAGAGCGGATGTTGGCAACCAAGCGAGATTTTAATTGCGCCTTTTTAGCCACTTGCAGCACCACTTGGTGTTCAACGCGATCGGCATGAATAGCGTAATTTCTTCCCTGCCTTTGCGCTTCTAAGGCTGCAATCGCCGCCCAATCTCCCACCAGTCCACCAATTGCAAACTGCAAGTATTGACATTGCCCAATCAGCTCAGCAAACAATTTTCGGGTAGCGTTGTAGGTTCTGAAGAACTCTGGCAGCGAATAAGCCCAAGGCAACTGAACAAACTGAAATCTTTCTAGGTCTTGCAGTGTAGCAGTGTCTCGCCAGACAATGGTTTTGTCTCGTTCGGCAATGGCTTCAGGAATAGCGGGTGCAGCCACAACAATTGACCCAAAATTATCAGCCCATTGCTCTAGCCCATTGCAGGCTTGAGCATCCCACATTAGCCTTCCGTGCTGGACGCGTAGGGGGGGATGCAGAACTAGAAGCATCCCTTTGGGGGCAGGTGTGACGCAAGTCGTAAAGTTATGCAAGGCTGTTTTTTGTATCACCTGTATGGCTCTCCCCTATTGATTAAAATAGCTGACCTTTAACCAATCCGCCAACCGAATAGACATGGCAACAATCATTAATGTGGGATTGGCATGACCAGCTGTCGGAAATACAGAACTTCCTGCAACAAATAGCCCCTCTACCCCGTGAACTTGACAGCTAGAATTGACGACTCCCTCCCTAGGATTCTCTGCGATGCGAGTTGTGCCGATGGGGTGCGCCCTATCTGTAAAGTTAGACTGCCAGCCTTCTCTGGTGTCTAGCCAATCTGCGAGGGTAGGCGGCGAGAGACCCATGCGTTGGAACTCCTGACAAAGGACTTGGCTTAACCTACGGACTGTCTGCATTTCTCGATCGCTGATTTTCCAGTCAATCTTGGAGATAGGCATCCCCAGCGCATCTTTGGTAGCCGAGAGAGTGATGCGGCTTTCAGGATCGGGTAACTGCTCTACTAAACAGTACAGATCAAGGCGTTCAGCTTTGGGCAAAGGAGGACGATGTTTAACAAAGCGACGGTAAATTCCCTCAAAGGCAATTTGAGGATGACTCAGAACTGCCAGAGCATCTTGATAAGGTGATGATTCTAGAGCCGTTTCTGAAGCATTGTCGCGTCGCCAAAACATGGCTTGGTCGATCGTTGGAGATGAGGTTTCAGACTGTTTTCTTAAGGATTTCCTGAGCCGTTTTAATGCAATCCAAGGGTCGTCTTGGGCTGAATACTCTTCTAAAAAGGCGGCACAATTAAGCAGACCTTCTCTAGCCTGCACCTCTGGACTTAAGCCTACTCCGTGTAAGTAGACATGTCGTCCTTGAGCGTCATCAAGCCAGTACTGACCAAACCGACTCCGAGCCTTTGAGGAATGCTGAGGATCAAAACTGCCAATAACGCAACCTGGATGATCCATCAAAAAGCGACCTACCGTATCATGTTCATTGCCAACGCCGTTTGGAAGAGTTCGGTTAGAAGCTAATAGCAAGCGTGCATTTTCAATGCCACCACAGCACAGGATGATTGCTTTTGCCTTAATACAGCCTCGCTTGTTCTCTAGCGTACTCACTTCAATAGATTCCAGACGCGTTCCAGACTCATTAGTATTGAGGTGTGTTACGTTTGCGTGCAGCAAAACATTTACGTTGGGCGCATTGCCTGACATGAAATGTCGTCCAAACCGTGTAGGCTGTCCCGGTTCTTTAGAGCTTTTGCTGAATTGCCAGAAAGCAGGTTTAAGGATCTGTTCATTTAGTAAAGGCGTAGGGCGTGGAACTTTAAAGAGTTCCCATAGTTGCTCCTCATAACAATGAGGGCCTAAACCTAGATTGATCCCAGCTCTCTCTAAATAGGGATCGAGCTGCTCACGACTGATGGGCCACCCTGAGTGGGGAATCCAAGGACGAGCTTGAAAATCAATGCGATCGAATGGAGCGCATCGCCCTGTCCAAATGTGTGAACTACCGCCGAAAATACGGGAGCGGATAATCTCCTGTTGCATGACTCTAGGAGCGCCCACACTCTCAATGTTATAAAGTGCCTGAGTTTCAGGTTCTTCTTCTAACCCCCCACTTTCGATAATCCAGACTTGGATAGGAGTTCCAACAAACTCTTTAGCGATTGATAGCCCTGCAGGTCCACTGCCGACAATACAAATGTCTGTCTCGATTAACAAGTTGTCTTCAAATTGCCTAA
>JAHHHD010000028.1 GCA_019359505.1 Drouetiella hepatica Uher 2000/2452
CCCAACAAGCCATTCATCTAATAGAAAAAACCCTGTAAATCAAGGCCTTTAAGATTAGCTTAGTAAAGCTGTGACTAACTTTATGCCTAAATCTTGAGTCCAGGCGGCGGGAATCCTGCGGCATCTTGGGAGCTTTGTAGGACTGAAAAACCCGCACCTGAATTTGAAGGGCTATTTTATGCCGCCTTGTGGTTGTGCTTTACTCTCTAAAACCCAGCCCAAGCTTTCTAGAACTGACTGTTTGCCGACGACAATATTACCCGCCGCAATCTGGATCAAGACGCTGACCTCTACCTGATAAACCGTGCCTGTTCTGCCCGTTGCCTTGTTTACAAGCCGATCGCCCACCTTCCACGCGCCAAGCTTTTCCATCAAAACCTTTCGCCCAGCCTAGCGAGGATTCGGCTATTCGGGTGGCTGTCTCGGCTCTGGCTGTGGCGGCTCAAACGCTGCGGCATCCGCCTGGTCAATTTCCTCGATCGCCTTGGTCATCGCCTTAGCATCCAGCCCATAGGACTTGCCTACCCGCCGCACCAAGAATTTTGTTGTCTCACGCTTAAAGGTTGGAGAGGGGATGGTCACTGTCTGGAGTTGCTGCATGTCTGTGACCTCTTCTAGAACCCCCTCCCCAAGGAAGTCGTCGAAGCCATCTACCGTCCAGCGCACGTCCTCAGCATGGGCGATCGAGGCTACCCTCAAAATCTGTACGGCATATTCTCGAATGAGCTGCCCATAGGTTTCCAGCAAGATTTGCTCTGGTCGCCTATCTTCGCGCTTACTTGCTCCGCTTCGTGCCATGATTGCCGTGCCGTCCGCTGCACTCAGGGCAATTTGCTGGAGCTGGTCATAGATATCGCGCTTGATTTCGCCCCGATAGGTAATAGCTGTCGTGATAGTTCTGCCCGGTCGCTCGAAGGCGCTAATGGTTTGCCCCGGCTTCAAAGTCAGGTAATAGCCCTCGCCGATTTTCTGGGTTTTTAGCGGGTCATCGTCGGCATCTTCCACGCCGCTGACTACCGGGATACTGAAGTTATTGGTGTAGAGGGCATATTCCAGCGCCGCCGTCTGAGCAAAAAAGGACTTCTGGGGCTCAAAAAGCTGATCGGCAATGTGCAATCCAGGCGAAACCGTCAGCGTGACGATCGGGAACTCAAACACGCCCCGATAGTTGAAAATCGGCACATTCTCCAGCGGCTGCCCGTTCGGCATCTGCATAGGGATGATATCTACATCCTTCTCTTGCAGCTGGTCGAGATCGAATGGCTCCACAGGCGGCTTCTCGTTTTCCTTCGGTCGCCTGCGAATCGAATAGCGGCTGGCGACGATCGCCCCTTCTTCGGTGCGCTGGTAGATCGTAAAGTCATGCTCTCCAACGGGCGGCATATCCCACCGATCGCGCTTCACCACCCAACGATGCAGCTTGGCAAAGCAGAAGCCCTTTGCGTCCGACTCCCAATCCCAGAGCGACGATCGCGGGTGCAGCAACACATAGGGCTGTAGCTCGCCCGTACTGTCCTGATCTACCAGGGATAAAGCTTCCCCACTGGCAATGCGGGTGTCTATCTGAGCGATCGCTTTACCCGTCACCAGGCACTTGAACATGGACTCCCTTAAGAAGGTGCTGAAGCTGGCTCTAGCATCATCGTCACCGTCGAGTAGCGCTCCATAAGGGAGAAAGCGATCGTCCCAAAAGGGAGCTTTCGAGCCGCTAAAGCTGGCAGGCTCTGAGAAAAGCTGAGAATTGAAGCGGGTAAGGATGGGGCTGATCTTATTGGTATAGGTGGCAAGCTTGATTCGCTCCTGTACTACCGCATCGGGTCTACCGTCCGGGTTGGGCAGAATCTTCCGCTTCATCGCGTCAGTCATCGCCGCGCCCCCGGCTACCATTGCCTCAAGCAGCGCCCAGCGATCACACTGGGCGCGATGTTCAGGATGGCGATGTCTGAGGCTTTCAAGGAGATTCATGGTTAGTCCTGAGCTTGGAAGAGCTGAAGTTCGCCCTCAGATTTGATAAAGGTGTAAATATTGCCGTCCGTGCCTTTAAAGCGTCCGCCGATCGTCTTGCCTTCTTTCTGCCAGAGCGGATCGTAGACAAACTCAGCGACCTGGATACCCTCTTCTTCATAGACGGATTCAATCAGAGTCTTCAGGCTGTCTTCAAGCTTTTGCTTCAATTCGTCGGGTGTAGGCATCAAGCTGTCCTCGGCTGTAGTGATGGTTGCTGGATTTTACCCTTGAGGGATTTTGCGGCTTTCACGAGATGTGGTGTCAGCGCAGCCGAAGCCGCCATGCCGATCGCCTGTCCTCCGTGGGGAAGCACTGCATCGGCGGCAGCTCCTACGCTATGCTTTACCGCTCCAGCTATAAGATGCCCAAAAATATCGCCCATGCCTTTAGCTTCAACCGCATCAGCCGAATCATCGACCGCCTGTTCAAACTTGGCATGATGCCCTTCAATTAATTTCTTGCCCACTTCGATCGCCGTCCTGGCTCCCAGCATTGCCGCCATTGCCCCAGCTTCCCCACCGATGTGATGTCCTAATGCTCCAGCACCCGCGATCGCCCCTTTTTCGGCAACGGTTTGAGCTAGCGCCTTAGCCTGATTGCCCATAGCGGCAAAGCGCCCATCCCCGTCTCTAGGCTGGTTTGGATTGCCGCCTGAATGTTGAGCGGCAGCGTTTTTAAGAGCCTGAAGTTTTGACATAGGAGTGGCGCGGGTGCAGTACCCCCAAAGTGCCCAACGGCGATCGGTGGTTTGCAAACGACTAGCAGCCCTTGGGCACAGTAAGCCTGGAAATCCTATTTCAAGCCTGCGCTTGCAGGAAGGCGATCGATGTTTACTCCAGAGCAAGAGAAGTTTTTAAACAACCTGCTAGCCGAAAACAGCAAGCTAGTGGCGGATCAGTTCAACAATGCCCTTTCAGGATTAGCGAAGCGGCTAACGGTGGATGAGATTCCCAAAGCCATTAACGCCCAGCTCAGCCCCATCTCAGATCAGCTCAAAGGACTGAGCAAAGACGAATTAGGCGGCGTGGTCAAGGCTCAATTTGACGCGCTGTTAGAGGAATTAGCGAAGCAGGGAGAGGACAGCCCGATCGCGCCTGTTGCTAACCAAGAGAGTGGGGCGATCGCTGCCCTACAGAAGCAGCTTGACGATATGGGCAAAATGCTCGACTCCACCCGCAAGATTGCCGAAACCGAGCGCAAGACCCGCGAAAAGCTGTCTGAAGAGGCGCGGTTGCAAGGTCTAGATGACACCGTTCTCGACTCCCTACGCGGCAAGGTAAAGCCCGGAACCGAGCGGGAACTGTTGACCTTAATCAAGAGCGCCGGACTGCTGGTGGAGAACAAAGAAGCCAATCGGTTTGAGGTAGAGCTACCCGATGAGTTTGGACTTCCCACCCGGAAACCTGCCGTGGAAGCGATCGGCAATATTGTGACTCAGCGCTGGGCGCACTATCAGGATTCTCGCCCTGGTACGGGTACGGGCGCGGCTCCATCGGCGGGTCAGTCGGGCGGCGGATCAACTCAGCTCAAGCACTTCCGCAATCAGGGCAATGGTTTGACCCTAGACGATGCCACTTTAGAAGAGGCAGCATCTAGCGGCAAACTGGATGAGTTGATCAAAGAGCTTGCCTCTGCAAGTTGACGATCGACTGAGGGAACGATAGAAGCATCACGGCTTGCCCTTGCCTTAGTAGGGATGTCCAAACCGGAAAGCACACCACTTTAAAGGACATCCCTATGACTATTAATTTTGCGCCTGATGCGCTGATCACCGAGAAGCTTGTTGCCCGTCGCACTCTCACCCAGCTCAACCGCCTGAGCGTTTTTACCACTGCTGGCATGGGCGACTTTGAACCCCAAGGCACTTGGGAAGTGGGCAACACCGTTAAGTTCCGTCGCCCTCGCATTTCTGAAGCCGTTGAGTACGATCCTCGCACTGGATCAGGCTTAACCCTGACCCAACCGGGCTATATCACTGGAGAGCTGGCACTAGAGAGCCTGCTTGCTAACGGTTTTCCCGTCTACAGCTCTGACTATCGAGTTGATCAGTACATCCAAGATTTCTCTAATCAGATGTCGCTGTCGATCGGCGTGAAGTTCGACACCAATCTCTACAACAAATTCCGCACTCCCATTCATGCCTCTACGGGTGAAGTGGGCTATGCGGCGAACCCCCCGATCGCCTGTGTTGCAGCAGAAAGCAGCAGCGGTCAGCTCACCGACTTCAACCGTCAGGTTTTGGTCAATGCTGGCACGGTCCTCGACCGAGAGAACACACCTCCTACCGAGCGCTATGCACTGCTGTCCTCGACTGCTAAAGGTGCCTACATCGGTGAATCCATTCCGGTTGAAGCTGGCTATGTCGAGGCTTTAGCGGGTGGCGCTGGAATGCTGACCAACGGAATGCCTGTTGGTCAGTTCACAATGCGGCACGGCTTCATGGTGGGATCGGGCAACGTCATCGGCTCTCAAACTGCCGTAGACGACTTAGATGCAAACGCTGGCAGCTCAGCATCTGTGGCAATCTCCGCTTCGGTGGTTGATACGGCAAACGGCGGCAATCCGTTCTTTGTCAAATCTGACTACGCGACTGCTACCCCATTGGGCACGATCGTCCTCACCTTGACCACCACGGGCGCTTTGCAAAATGTCGCAGTGGGTCAAATCGCTCGGATTGGCGCGGCAAATGCCACGGCTAAAGCCTACGGCGTGATCCTGCGGGTTGACGTGGCTAACAAGAAGGTCTGGCTTGTACCTTTCTCAGTTAAGGGCTTGCAGCTCACAGCTCCTCAAATCAACACCAGCACCGACCTGTTCAGCGTTCCTGAGATTCCTTCGATCTCAATCTCACTGCACAAAGAGGCGTTGGTCTACGCCACCCGCCTAATGCGCCCTCCTTCAGAAGGTTCTGGCGCAATTTGTGTGACCCAAGTTGATCAGCAAGCTAATCTGGCCCTGCAAGTTTGGCGCGGCAGCTTCGACGTGACCCGCTTCCGTGAGTCGCTGGTTGCCACGGTGCTGATGGGTTCCAAGATCACTGATTACCGCAAGGCTGTTTTGATCCTCTCTCTCTAACCCTATGTCCTTTGTCATTCTTCACACGTCTGACGGGCAACCCTGGCAGGTGCCGCTCTCTGAAGTAGGGCGGTTCCTGGCTCTGGGCTACCGTCGCCCCGAAGTGCAACCTGTGCAGCCGCCTAATGAGCAAAGCAGCGAAACCCTTTCGTTCGAGCTGCCTTCGGTTCCTAAAGTGTCCTTGCCAACCGCGATCGTCCAGATCAACCGCGATTCCCTCGCCAAGTTGATTAAGTTGCCGCTCGTGGGCACGGCGATCGCTAAGGAAGTGATTAAAAACCGCCCCTATCAATCCATTGAAGACCTGATTGGGCGGGTGGCACTTCCGGCAGGGCAAAGCTGGGTTGCTCTAGAACACCTGATTTCTTTTGAGGCAAATCTATGAGCTATTCACTTAAAATCCTTAATCCCACCTGGTTCAAGCAGGATACCGAGCAGTCCGTTGTCTTGTCGATCGCACAGAAGGTTCTAGTGGACGCTGGACAGATTTTCCCAATCTCCAGCTTTGCCCCTTCTCAGTCTCAACACGTCAAGTTTTCTCTGGGCAAGAATGACCAGGGCAAGCAAATAGCGCTGCAAAGTAAAAACACCTGGTACGCTTACAGCCCTCACGTTCAAATGCTCAAAGATGGCAAGCCTTTCTCGGCGGCTGATGTGCCTCGCTCAGGTGCGATCGGCGCGGCGGGTCTGGAGCTAATAAAAAGCTTTGAAGGCTGTGTTCTGGACGCTTATCAAGACGTGGTAGGGGTTTGGACGATCGGCTATGGCAGCACCGGAGCGCATGTCTATCCGGGGCAATCCATTACTCAGGAGCAGGCAGAGGCGTTGCTTAAGAAGGACTTAGAGCGCTTTGAAGCGGCGATCGGCTGGATGGTAACAGCGCCAATTAACGGCAATCAGAGAGACAGCTTGATCTCATTTGCTTTTAATTTGGGCGAAGGCGCTCTACAGGGTTCAACCCTGCTGTGGCGGCTAAATCAGGGCGACTATGCAGGCGCTGCGGATCAGTTTCCCCGCTGGGCGAACGCTGGAGGAGAGCAGCTCGCGGGGTTGGTTCGTCGCCGGAAAGCAGAGCGATCGCTTTTCCTCAGCCAAAACTATACCCAATATCTGTAGCGTCATGCCCTTAAGCGATCGTCAAGAACACCTGTTGTTTGAGCTGTACGGCATTCCTTACAGCTCAAAAACGATCAGCCTGGGATCTAACGGCTTGGCTTCAATGCCTCCATTGACCGAGCTGCACCAATCCGCAAAAGATCGGCTGCAAGAGGCGATTCTAGAAATCAACATCGATCCGTTCAAAACCGAACGGGTGGGTGAAATTTTGGCAGAGTATGAGGGCATTAGCCTTGACCCCTCCACGATCGAGCGTGAGGGCTACTCGTTTCGCTTCGGGCGCAGTATTTCCAATCTCAAAGATCGCCTCTATGCCTACACCGGGATTCGGGTCGCAGGTTCCTTTTCAAATCGGATGCCTTTAGGATGACCACTATTGAAAGCCAGGTCGCAGTAATCAACTTCACGGTTTATCGTGGGGCTGATTTTGTGCTGCCACTAGACTTTCAGCAAGACAGCGGGGCACCCATTGACTTCACCGGGTCAATGGTCAGCGCCAAACTGCGGCGGCATTTTATTCAAGATGTCGCGGTGTTTGGAGTGACGATCGCCCAACCTACAACTGGGAAAGTTGTTTTATCTCTTGACCAGGCAGTGATCGACACGCTTAAACCTGCGAGCTATTCATGGGCGCTATTCATTACCGATGCGGCTGGGGTGACCCAGTTGAAGTGTCAGGGAACTGTTGAGGTTGTCCAGCCATGACATCCCCGATCGTCGTTCGTCCACAAACTACGATCGTTCAAGTTAGCTCCAATTCAGCGATTGTAAAATCGCCGATTGTAGAAACCCAAACGATTGCGGCGATCGATCAGACGACTGTTTTGAAACCTATTGTTGAAACCCAGACCGTACAGGCAGGGATTCAGGGACAGGCAGGGCGTAACGGTTCTGATAGTACAGCCACACCGATTATTTACTCCACAGCAACAGCGCTAAGCGCTCTACGAGTGCTGAGGCTAAACGAGCTAGAGCAACTGGAATACGCCAGTTGTGACGATCCGACAGAAGCCTTTAATATCGCTGGTTTTTTATCGATCGCCGTTGGCTCTGGAGTGCTGGCAACGGTTGATCAACGGGGAATCTTCAGCGATTCAAGCTGGAGTTGGACACCCAAACGACCGCTGTATTTAGGGCTAAACGGGTTCCTAACTGAAACCCCTCCACAGAGCGGCTTTCTGATCCAACTCGCCACAACGATCACCGCTCAAAAAATCACCTTTGAAATCCAAGACGCAACGCTGCTATGACTAACAAATTTTACACCTTCGATTTTGTCAGCAAAGCAAAACGGCTTGTTGCTGCGATCGCTGCCAGTACAGGCGCTACAGATGCCTCAAAAATCATCTCAACTAATTCCGCTGGCGTTTTGGATGTCTCGTTTTTGCCGCCTGGGGTTGATATCCAAGTCGAGACGATCAACACCTCTGAAGCCCTTGCTGCTGGGGATTTCATAAACATCTACGATGCAGCGGGAACAAGAACCTGTCGTAAAGCCGACGCTTCTAATAGCCGCATGGCACACGGTTACGTGCTGGCAGCGGTCAGCTCAGGGCAACCTGCCACGGTCTATAAAACGGGCAAGAATTCGGGGCTGAGCGGTCGAACGCTTGGAACACCTTACTTTCTGAGCGCTGTAACAGCAGGAACCTCAACGGCTTCACCTTCTGCTTACCCAACGGCTCAGATCTTGCAAGTGCTAGGCTATGCCGACTCTACAACTTCAATTTTGTTTGAATTCGATCAGCCTGATTATCTTGATGCCTGATGACCTACTACCCGACGCTAGTTAATGGATTGACACGGTGGCGAAAAGCGATCGCCGCTTCGTTGGGTGTAGCCGATGCTGACAAGCTGATCAAGACTAATTCCAGCGGGATTCTAGATGAAACCCTGTTGCCCATTTATCCTCTCAGCTTGATTGAGGGATTAGATCTGAGGATGGATGATAGCGGCAATCCGACCTATCTCAAGTTTGGGGCAGGTGTCGCTACTGTTTTGTCGGGCACAACCCGATACTTGGCAAGATCATCTGGCATCTTTTACAAAAATCTGGCTGCAACTTGGAGTGCAGGAAGCAACAATGGTGGTAGGTTTGTGGCGACAGCCGTTGCTGCAAACCAGACATGGCACTGCTTCATTATTCGCAATCAGACAACCAAGGCGATCGACTTTGGCTTTGATTCTTCGTTGACTGGCGCTAACGTACCGAGCGGCTGGAATGCGCGGATTATTGGCTCAATCATGACAGATGGATCGGCGGCGATCCGCGCTTTCACTCAGGTTTGGGATACGGTCTACTGGAAAGACGAAGTTCAGGATTATCGTGCCTCCCTCGGAACAACCGCGACGGCGATTACCCTAACCGTTCCTAGTGGCATGGCTCTAGAGGCGATCGTTAGACTTGCCTCTGGTTTGCCCACTTCGCCAAATACTAATGCAATTCTCTTATCTTCTTATTCCATGACCGATGTAGCTCCAACCAGATTGGGTGGTGGAGCTGCATCGGTGGAGTCTGCTTACGTGGCGGGTGGGGTTGAGTTTGAGGCTTCAGTAGTGGAAAGAATTCTCACATCTGGACAAAGCATTAGAGCCAGGGCATCCTTCGGTTCCTATATTCATTTTCCGAGAATTGCGACAATCGGCTTTGTTCATCCAAGGGGGCAAGTCTAATGGTCTGGGTACAAATTGTTGATAACGTATCGATCGGTTTTGCTAGAAACTACCCACCATCAGAGCTTGATGGATCTTATGAAGCTAACTGGATGGAGGTAGCCGAAACTGATCCTAGAGTTGAGGAAGCGCTGAATTATAGAGCGCCCGAACCGCCTCAGCCTAAATGGGACTTGTTTCGACAAACGCTCGCTCTTGATCCGGGCGTGAAGCGGGTTGTCACCACGAACAGCCTCACCATGTATCACTTCAATCAGATCACCGCTTTACTCTGGCAGGTAGGGAATAATCCGGGAGTGCTGACCGAAATTGGAACACAGTGGCATTTCATCATGGAGATTGAACCCTTGACTGAGGCAGAACGAATAACCATTAACAATGGACTCGCTCAATGTCTCATGCCGTTTCGATTATCGGGAAAAAATGAGTTTGTGTTGGAGTTAGCCTAGCTACTTGTGATCTTTCGATTTACCCATGCTCACGCCCAGGCACCGCAATAGATTCAACGTTTCTGTATAGGGGCGATTTTCTTTGATCTGCCGCTCAACCGTCTCGATCCGCTGCTGATTACGAGGACTGGCGATCGCCTGACATGGAACACGCTGAGCGACTTTATGGCTCAAGAATTGGACTATCTCAAAGCCGCTCTAGTCGGGACTGGATTCGATCCGGCGATCGTTGATTTGCCTTGATCTAGTTCAGCGTGAAAAGCTCCGATCAGTTGCTTCAGACTGCAACTACTCAAACTAAAAACGGCTGAAACTCCTGATATTTCGTCACTGTACCAGTTCGCTTAGTCTAGTGAGTTAGTCCAAGCTTTTGGGCATTTTCAGAGGACGGCGATCGTATTTGTCATCGGAGTTAATGTACCCTGAAAACTTGATCGCCTTTCCTGAATTTTTATGGATGCACCGCAAAACACATTTGAAGCGATCGGCATTGGCAGCACGGCTCAGCTCACACAGAGGCAACGGGCAGCGGCGGGGATGTTTGTGTTTATAGGTGCTGCTCCTGTCCCTTTACCTAGCCATAGAGGAAGTGATAAATTAAGGATGAGACATACAGGATGATCAAAAAAAGGATAGAGCCGCTCGCCCCCATCCTTCAAGGCTTCTTGGCTAAATAGAGAGCCTTCCCGGCTGCACGTCGTACAGAGATTTCCTAATTGAAGCTTTGTTTCTGGAGGTTCATATGTCTAGAATTCTGATTGTTGATGATTTTTTAGATAGCCTCTTATTTGTAAAAGCACTTTTAGAAAGCGAAGAATATACCGTAGATATTGCCACTAGCGGTTTTGCAGCGCTCGACCTACTTGAGGAGTTACGTCCTGATGTTGCCCTATTAGACATTTTTCTGTCCGACATGATTGGCTATACCGTCGTTGAACGCATTCGCCAAAATCCGGAGCTGTCTGAAACCCGTGTCGTGCTAGCAACTGCCTCATCTGTTCTAGATAAGTCCGAGGCAATGGCATCGGGCGCTGATGCTTTTTTGCGGAAACCATTTGACTCAGACCAGCTCTTAGCGATCATCAAAAAGCTGTGTAACCAAAAGGCTAAGGGGGTAGAGACATAGGGAAAAATCTCTTCACTCTAGCTCTGCAGCCTGCACCAATGTGATGACGTGAGAAGATACCTCAAAGTCATAGTATGTGAATAATTACCCATAAGCCATCAGTAGGTCTTTTGCTATGGAAAATTCACATCCTTGCTACATCTTGGTTGTAGATGATTTAGCAGACAATTTGGTATTGATAAAAACTCTTCTAGAGGCAGAAGGGCACAGAGTAGATGTTGCAGATAGTGGCGCTCTGGCTCTGGCAAAAATTGAAGCTTCGCCCCCAGATCTAATTTTGCTTGACCTGATGATGCCAGACATAGACGGCTTTGAAGTAACTCGGCGGCTTCGGCAAAATGACCAGTTCTCCTCTGTTCCAATCTTGATAGTTACGGCTGATCGGATTGTAGAAGAGGAACAAGGGTTGGAGATTGGAGCCAATGGCTTTATCCGTAAACCTGTTGATTTTGATGAGCTACTAAAGAAGGTTGAAGCGTTTTGTTAGGCAAGACTTCTCCTCAAGTATTACTACAGGTCAGAGTGCGATCGCCCCTCTCCTAAGAGAAACCCCTTAGAACTTGATGTTCTAAGGGGTTTAGTGTGTTGTGCTCAGACTGTCATGGGGTCGAGCTGAGATACGTTTAAAATAGTGCCACGGATCTTGAAAATGCTCACTATGCTTGCATTCTAGCCGTCAACTTCCCTAGTAGTTAATATCTTGAGTAGTTGCTTTAAAAGGCAACTACTCAAGCCTGAACCCTATATTTTCGGTTGGGGTGTGTGCCAGTTGGCTAACGAGAGATGTAGTGTTTCAGGTTTTGTAGTGAGCATACTACAGTCCAATCCTAGTCCAGTGATGTAGTACGCCTTGCACTGTGACAGTTTGCAGTTGACAGCGACGCTTGATTTGCGCTAGTCGATCGCGCCCTTAAAATCCGCAGAGGGTTGGGGATTTGGGAACTCTGAAAAAAAGAGCTTTGAACTTCCATGTGGACGATCGCTAATCCTCAGCTGACCACTTTGACCCGCCCTGGCACCGGAGCAATTTGCAGCGTGGCCCTCAATCAATCGCTGGTACTCACCGAAGTTGATTTTGATGCAGACTGGCGATCGGCTGGCGTGGTTGCCAATCATGATCCGGTTAGTGTGCTGCTGGCAGTGGATGGAGATGTGATCGAGATTGCAGCTGAGTCTGAGCTGGTGGGTGCAACTGCTGTGATTGTCGAGGGCAGGGTTTTCACGATCGCCGCTGATTTGGACAATCCCCAAGAAGGCGAGTTCACGCCCATTTTTGCCGACTCTGCTGATACCGGAAAGCTCGGCATTCAGCCTTTAAAACAAATTAGGTTGCATACGACCCAACCGATCGCGGGTAAACCTGCGGCGATCGTGGCTCAAAAGAAGCGCCCATCCATCCCAACCAACCTGGCAGCGCCTAATATTCTGGACGCGCTCAAAGGGTTACCGATCACGGGCAAGTTTAATTGGAGCCTCAGCATCGAACAGCATCCTAGCGGCAGCTTGCAGCTTGCCGTCGATCGCCCTCACGTCAACCAAGTGCGCGATCGGCTCAAGAAGGGCACCGAGCTAGAGGTTTTAGGGATTGGTTTCAGCGTTTCCAATATTCAAGAAAAGCTAGAAGTCGAAGGCTATTACACGGTTTCCGTTTCGCTCACAGGCAAGTGGGCGAAGCCCCAGTACAATGATCCGGCGTTTCTCCATACCCCTCGTCGCCGCAACTCACAGCAGCTCAACAATGAGCCACAAATTGATTCAGAGTGTGGAGTTGCGCCAAACTCTATTCCACCCTTGAGGCAGCGCCCTCGCTGGGTTTCAATCCCAGAATTAGCCTCTAGAGTCGGCGTGATGTTTCAGCCGACCCGTGGAGCAACCAATGTTGGAACGACTACCAGCCTTCGCAATCTGTCAGGCGCTTGGGTTGTTGAAGTTCCACCGGACACCCCTCGCGATGCGGCACGGGCCTGGAGCGCTGATGTTGTTCAAATTGCTAGGCTGCACGGCTCGATCTTGGATTGGAGTCATGCGGGTAAAGTAACCACTCAGGCGATCGAAGCAGGACGGCTTTGGAATTATCAGGTCGAATCGCTCAACACCACCTATCAGGGCGATACGCTTCACTCGCCTAACCATAAAGGCTATGCCGCTGAATTCAAAAATGCTCAGCTAACGGGCACATTTGTTGCTGAGAACCTGATCATCAATTCCGATAGGCGGAAGGGTTTGCCTCAAGCCAAATGGAAGCCGCGCACTCCCAAAAAGGTAACACTGCGATCGGGCGATCTGACCTATGCCTCACCTCCTAGCACGGTCAAGTTCATCCGCACGATGAGCCAGAATTTTGACGCATCGGGTGACACAAAAACGCTGCATATCACTACGACGATCGACGGTCAGCCGTTTGAGGAGATTGAGTACATCTATGGCTTCAGATTCCAGGCTGAAGATGTGTTTACATTCGATCTGATCGTTAATGCTGGGGTCTACTACACCGAACCAAAAGATTTTTGGGGCGTGGTTTCCTACAAAAAGAAGGTTTACCGCTACGACAAGAGATATGGGTTTCCGCTGGGCCATGTCACGAAAGGATGGAAATATCTACGGTTCAAGCAGGAAAGCGATGAGCTGGAGACGCTAAAGCTGTTTGACCCCAACGACCCGATCGACCAGCTCAGCCGCGATCTGTATGTGTTTGAGAAAGTCCCCATTGTGGAGCGTAGCCTAATCAATAACGTTGCCTTCCGGGACTATTATGCTGACGCTGAAGAACAGTCGGCATGGGTGCCCTACAAGCATTGCAACCCGGACGGCACAAGTGAAACTCGCTACGTGATTGATCCAACCTGGGCACCGACCTGTTTTGCGATCGGCGATCTGACCTACAGCTCATGCTTCAATGTGAAGCCCAACCCAGACCTGATACCGGGTGAGATTTATGAGTATGCTATCAACGACATCCCACCCAAACCGTTTGTGATTGCTGGAGATGAATCGATTACCAAGAAATCAATCCGGCTGCGACCTGCCCGACCTGCCGGAATCAACATCCCGCCACTGACTGCGGATCAGTCGGCTATTCTGTTCGATCGCTTCACTGAGCGCAATCTGCAGGATTCAGCCACCAACAACTACAACAACAAAGCTGTGATTGAAAGCTTTGCTGAAAACGAAGGACGACCTAGCCCAGTGAGCCGCAAACCGTCACTGCTGGAGAAAGTTGATCCATCTCAGGATCAGGCGAACAAAACCAGTACACTCAATTCGACCACGCATCAAAGCATCCGCTTCACCGTTTGCACTCCCGGCTATACCTGGAGCGATCCGGTAAATGGCAGCGTGAGCAACGGGCAAGCTCACACTCTAGACTTTGCCTTTACAGCGGTGAAAACTGACTTGAGGCTGCAAGATATGCAGCAGTCGGTTCAGCATTCGTTTGACGTGCCTTTCAATGGAGCGCTGCGACCGCTCGATCGCATTTCCCTAACCGCTCAGGGTGAAAATCATTCGGTGATCGTCACCAGCGTTTCCAATAACCTGACGATCGAAGGACGCTACGGCAAAATCCCAATCATCACCTGGGAGCCAACGCAGGTTCAGGCAGGAATCGATCGGGAAATCCCGGTAGTGCTTTATAAAACGCTGCTACCTGCCCCTCCCCAAGGTCGTCCTCAGCCTCAGCCTCCAGCAGAGCAAGACCCCAAAGCTCCTAACAACCCTTATCCGTGGGACATCACGCACCAACAGCTTTTAGGCAAAATCTCCCCTCGTTCAAGAGGTAATTTCTGATGGACTTCACCCGCCGCACCTTAGATGAACTGGTAGCCTTGCAAGAGGCAATCTATCAAGCCCAACAGACCTTGATTGAGGTACAGAACGCTGGCGCTCAGATCAGCATCACACCACCGAAGCAGAACACGATTATTCTGAGGGTAGGCGGATCAACAACGAACGGGCGATCGGTGAGGTTCCAATGATGACTGATTTAACTGACAAGCAAAAAGCTGTGAACTGGGAAACTCTAAAGCACATCGAAATGGTGATGCAGCTTTTAGCGACGATGCAGAATGAGATTGCTCGTCGGATGTTCAGTCACGATCGCTCAAAGCTTACCTCTCCAGAATTGGAGATGTTTGAGCAGTTTACAGATAAATTGGCTGGGCTAACTTACGGCAGCGAAGAATATGAAGCCTGTCGTCAAGAGATGCTGAAAACGGCTCTAGGTCATCACTATGAAAACAATAGGCACCATCCAGAGTTTTTTGTAGACGGCGTTGAAGGTATGAACCTAATCGATTTGATCGAAATGGTTTGTGATTGGAAAGCTGCTACACTTCGACACAATGATGGCAATATTTTCAAAAGCATTGAATACAATGCCAATCGGTTCGGACTCTCTCCACAGTTAGTCAAGATCATTTCCAATACCGTGCCTCTTCTACATAGTGTTTACGGCAGAAAAACGCAAAAACATCTAAATGACTACTGGCACTGTCTAGCTTGCGGGGCAGGAGACATGGAAGGAAACTTCTGTTGTATGTGTGGAGCAGGAAAGCATGATTTTGATGCCGTGCTAGAACCCTTGCCTTCGATCGATGAAATGGCTGGGATATTGAAGGAGAACAAAGGGTAATAAGCAGGTTATTACCCTTCGCCCCTCTGGGTATACTACGTTTAGTCGTTCTTCCTCCTTTGGGGTGACTAGGTTAAGTTGCAAAAAGCCTGCCGAGATTGATACCGATGGCAGGCTTTTTGCTGAGCTTCAAACGCCGATCGCCCATTGGGAACTGTAGGGACGTAGCTCAACAGCGCCCCAATGAGAATCCAGTTTGCTTCCGGCTTACCTCAACTCCCTTTTAGTTCAGACAATCTCAGCGTGATCAGCGGCTCTACAACCACCGCCCGATCGCTCTACTTTGCCATTCTGGGAGAGAACCCGGCAGGATTCAACCTGCTCAGCTCTATCATTCCGGCGACTATTGGCGTGGGTGCAGGAGTAACAATCACCATCCCCACCACAGCGCACCCGGCAGGTTCGTTTTGGCAAAACTACATCATTGCGGCATCCACCACGAACACCCCTAGCAGTCTCGTTCAACTTGCCAAAATCAGCGCGATCGACATCGATGGCAACCCCCGCACCCTGCCCTTGAGCATCACCCTGGATGAAGAGGAGATGTTTGCCTTATCCAGCACGATTGCCACTCCAGACCCACTCCCAGAATTGCCCCTCAACGGAATGCTGAGAGCGATCGCCTCTCTCAGCGGCAACGTGTTTGAGTACGATGAGAACTCATCGCTGCCTCCCAATGACCTGACGGTGATTGCGGCGATCGCGGGTAACTGGGTCTACAAACCCGGCAACTTTTCCAGCTATGTTGAGCTAACAACCGATGGCGGCGGCTGCGATCGACCCTTAGCCGACATCCCTAGCACCCTGCAACGTGCCCCCCGCTACAGCCCTTCCGGCGCGGCTGGCACGAAGCGAACGTTTTGGATCGTCAATACGGCTGAGGAGGATATTCCGGCTGGCTTGCGAGTTAAGGTCATCGTCTCAGTTGATGGTGCAGCTCAGGACTCTGAATTTGATGGGCTGTTGGCAGTGCGCTTCAAGGGTTACGCCAACACGGTTACAGGTGCATTAAGGACGCTCGACGGCGACGGCATCGAATTCCCAAACCTAAACATAGAGCGGGATTACCAAAGCGGCAAATCAGACCTTATCCTGCCTGACGACCTGGCAACCAACGAAGCTTACACGCTGGAAATCTACCCAAAATTCAGCCTGATTGCTGCACAAAATAAGGTTGCAGACGGCTCCCTCATCTCGATTGCTCTTGACCTGTTTGAAGAGGCTGGTGTTTACAGTGAGCTGGGTCAAGCGCTGGGTGACTGGCTCTACCCTACCGACGATCGCGGCTACATCGTTCCTGATGATGGGCTTGCTGCCATTGCCCTAAAGCGATCGGGCATCGTTGCCTCGACTAGCTTCCTCAAGGTGGGCGCATCCCCGCTCTATGAACTGGATATCAACACAGCCAACCAGAAAGCGGCAATCAACGGCGATGGAGCAATCTATCTAAGAGATGGCGACCTGCAACCCGCCGAAGCACTCAGAGCGATTCTAGGCACCGTTGCCGGGGACAGCTATGCCTCTGCCTGGAGTCTGCCTGTCACGGTTAGCGGCACCCAAGCGGTTCAAATTACCTGCACCTATCCGAGCAACGGCACCACTGCCACGATCCGAGCGGATTACCCCGATGCAATCGCCGGAGTTACAGGCAAGGCTAAATTCAACCCCCCGCTGGTGACTCTGTTCTTGACGGACGGCACGGAGATCCGCCGCTTTGAAGGGTTCAGCGTGGTAGATGGCGCGACACAAAACTTTTTAATAGACAATTGGAACTCTGGGGTTCTAATTGAAGATTTGCCTGATCCGGCTGCAAACTTTAGCCTGTTTCGCCCAGAGGGAGCGACCGCGATCGCCACTGCAACAGGCAATATTCCGGTAGGCGAAATTCAGGCGGCATTCTGTTTTACCTACACAGGCGAATCCCTCACCAGCATCTCTCATGCTGAAGCTGACGGCTGCATTCACGAAGCCAAGCTTACCCTGGCAGAAATGGAAGCGGCTGCCCAGAGCTGGAGTACACCCGTTGCTGAGAGTGGTATTGTCGATATCCCACAAGGGGCGATCGTCGCATGGCAAACCCGGCGCACCACCAGCGGCAAGCCGATTGTCTATAGTCCCGTGTCAACAGCAGAGCATGATGGGGTGAGCGTATGGAAACCCGCCTACAAGCTGGATTCCGACCCTGGCAGGTGGCTCGTCGATAACACTCAAAAAGTGTTGCTCACGGGCGAGAATCCCCCGACCAGCGGCGACGGCAGCGAAGGAGACATCTATCTCCAGATCGCTTCACCCGACCTGTTGATCTGGCATAAGGATACGGCTTTGGATTGGGCGCTCGTCCAAACCATCACCGCACCCACGGGCGCACCAGGGCAAGCCTATACCAACACTACGGCAGCATTCATTCAGCCAGCAGTCAACGCAACCGTCACAGTCTCGCTCGCGGCTGGGCAGTGGATCGCGACAGGTGCAACGGTATTTGTGGAATCGGCTGGATATTATCAAGTCGTTACCCCCGGCTCAACCAGCGTCGTGCTACGAAATCTAGGATACAGCGCCAATGCTGCCCCCTCAACCAACATCTTGACCAATCGTAAGATCAGCGCATCCGGCACCGCTGGGGCAACCGGATCGATCTCAGATGCCGATCGCCTCATTCTCAACCTGATCAGCACACCTCCAACCGTTGCCGTCGATCAAATGGCAGTGTTCAATCAGGGCGAAAAACTGAAGCTGCGTAAGGCTTCTGATGGGGTGATCCAGACGATCGCAGTTCTAGAAGCCCCTCAGACCTTCACCAAAGCTCAGTCAGTTCGGGCTGTCTCGCTGACACCTGGATCAACAGTGGCGATCGATGCCACGTTGGGCAATACTTTCGCTCTTAATGTCAGTCAAACAACCTTAATTAGTAATCCCACGGGCTTGATTGATGGCGGCGTTTATTATCTGCGGCTGAGGCAGTCGGGAGCGGGTAGCTATGCAATCACGTTTGAGGATGCCTGGGTATGGGAGCTAGACACCCCTCCTAATCTGGTTACGGCTGCTGATCGCCTTTGGGTGATTGAAGCCAACTCAGACGGCTCTAACCTCTACGCCAGGGCGCGAGGATGGTTCACAGCTCCACCACTGCCGATCGCTTACTGGACGTTGGATGACAGCAGCTATGCCGATTCGATCAACGGCTATGATCTCTTGGCTGAAAGTGGAGCGCTGATCGATATCGTTGATGGCGCGGCAGTGTTCACGGCTGCGACTGGAATTAACAGCATTCTCTACACATCTGAAACTGAGCTGAAATTCACAACTAATCACGCTGATGATGAGCAGTATCCACCACAGAGGGATTGGCGGCTTGAGTTCAAACTAAGCTATAGCAACGCAGGTAGCGAAGATCTGCTGATCGCTCATACTGGCGATCTGTTTGGTAACGATGATGATTGGCGGGTGTATTTAGACGCTGGCGGAATTTTGAATTTTGGAATTGTGACTACTGGAGGGGAGGGGAGCAACTTTGAATATTTAGTAAGCACAGTTGCGATCGCCCCTAATACCACGTCCAGCATTGTGCTGGCTCTAGATGCCACTCTTGGAAAAACCAGCCTAAGCATTGATGGCGTTTTAGTAGAGCTAACGCTGACTAATGTAGCCGTTGCGCCAAGCCTTGAAATCTTCAAATTAGCGTTCGGTCTAGACTACACCGCCACGGCTGGCAGTACCCTAACCCTGGACGATATCAAACTGTTCTTCCCCTCTTAACCATGAAACGCCTTATCGATCCGTTCCTCTCTCGTTTCCGCTGGTATCGCCGCGCCCGTGGCGGCGTTTGGGCGTGGGTACACAATCTGAATACAGGGAAGCGATCGGGCTGGGTTCGGCTCGCTGATCACCTTCCTCTCTTCCCCTATCCAACTCCCGGCATTCGCGAAGTGGAGCGGCATCACTAATGCGTAGCTTTGAGGAACTGGAAGCCAAGCTCAAGGAAGTCCAGGCGCATTACGAGAATCTGGCGATCGGCGTTGGGGGTGGTGCAGTAGGCTCTACGGCATCATTCACTCTAGAGCAGCCGTTGAATGGGGTGAATACCGTTCGAGCAACCTGCTTCACGCCATGCCCACCAGGGCGATCGCAGTTGTTCAAAGATGCAAACGGCTCTTGGTATGCGATCGGTTCAAACGCTGCGGTTCTGCAAAGCATTGAGATCGCCCAGAATCGAAGGCGTACGGCTCAAGAACCGACTCAGCCTATACGGTTTGCAATGTCAGTATCGGTTTATTCCGGATCGCCTTTCGATGCAGGTCAAGGCGTTGTTTCTCTGTTGGGCGCTAAAAATGATTCGTATGTAATCGTTGAGGGCAGACCTTACCTAGTGATGTCTCGAACTCAAACAAGCGTGGTTATTGATTCCGAGGGTGTTCCTGTCATAGTTGATGATCAGGGGGAGCAGGGCTTTAGTTCTCCGATTCTCTCTGCTGATAAAAACGGTACAGTATACGTCGATTATCAAACGTTCGACAGTCAGCGATCGCAGGGTGGCTATGCCCGGTATAACTATCATTTTCGGATCAATGGAGGGGTCGTTAGCGCTCTGAGCGAGTCCCCTTCATGGCGTGGTAGCTTGGTCAATGGCTTGCTATCGAGCGATCTTGAGATTGATCCTGATTCAAACGCTTGCGTGAACTATTTTCGGACAATCCTGTACTCCAATATTCAAGATCGCAACGTTTGGACTCTCTTCGGATTTGACACCGATCGCGGCAGACTTGCGGGTGAACTAGGGTTTCCTGGAGGATCAAACCGACTGAATGACAACGCAGTTTTGAACCATCTCAAAACTAATACGCTCCGCACAACAGCAACGATCTCAAGACTCCAAACAGAGGGCGATCGCTGTTTGACGGCTAGTGGTGGCACCCAAACTGAGCTGAGGAAATTTGACCTGCCAAGAATTCGATGGGATGTGCCGGAAGGAGCTAACGCAATCATCACTTTTGCGGCGATCGCTTATTAACAGAGGGCGAGCTTTGCAATCGATCGCCCTTCGGTTGGGCACACTGAAAGCAACGCCTGCCCCTGCGACTTGGGGATGTCCATTTGGAATGCTAAACATCCTTTGAGGCAGGTAAAGTTTTATGCCCACTAACATCAATTGGTCACGTCCGTTTTCTGAAGCGGCTGAAGTCAAAACCAGCGCCGTGACTCACGCCCTAACCGTTTCGGGTGGCAAGGCAATTATCGACGTGACGGCTACGGTCAACGCAGCTACCAAGATTCTTGAGCGGATCATTCTCACTCCTAAAGCCAGTAATACAGGCACAACCCACACCGTTAAGCACCTGATCTTTTCGGGCGGCTCGGATTCTGTTTATGTCAGCGCCACCAACCCAGCCGACTCAGTTGCCACCAACGCTGCAACGGCTGTAGAAACCGTGCTACCTGACACGCTCAACCTTGACAGCTTCTACACGGCTGCTGGCGTAGGACGCACCGACCCAACTCCTTAAGCCCGATCGCTCGGCTATTCACCAAGCCATTCATTAAGCTTTTTATCCAATAGAACACTATGGCTAACGCAATTCTCGGATTCCGCACAATTAACAAGTGCTTTTTGCACCGCTACGTTTTTGAAGGCTCTCCAGCCGTTCTCACGCCCAAACCCATCTCCCTACTGATTCCGCCCAGCATGGCTGAAATCGATCCAGGGATTACGATCGTTGACATCGATGGTCGCACCGCAAACGGAGCCATGCAATCAGCTCTGACCTACAAAGACAAGATCATGCCGAAGTTGAAGCTTAGCTTTGACGTGGGTGGCCCCGAACTTGAGCAGATGATCCACGGTCAGGTGGTGAAGTCTTACACCAACGTTGTCTCTGCCGTCTTGTTTGAATTTGAAGCCACGACCCAAACCTTTGCCGCACGGGAACCGGGCGAGCATGGCTATCAGGTCACAGCTCAAACCGATGGGGCAAACTCAATGGTTTACTACACCGATCCGCTGACTAAGCTATCGGTCGCTTTGACAGTCGTTGCCGCCAATCCTATCGGCAATCAGATCGTCATCGGCGAACACCTGGCGCTAACCGTTTCCCCAGAGCTGGCAGCAACAGGTTATCCGATCTCTGGTCGGGTCAATGCAGTGGTTCCTTCTGCTACGGCAATGAGCAATAAGCAAATGGGGCTTGTAGGCGTGTTCCTAACGGGCATCTACCATGACCAGACCGTGAAAACCTTCAGCGCTCGCTACTGCTCCCTCGACTTCGGCTCTCAGCTCAGTGCTGACGGTAAGCGATCGGTCAACCTCCGAATCCTGCCTGATGCCAACTGCCGATCGGGTCTGGGTTGGGATGTTGAGGATGTGCCACTGCAACTGGTTGCTTAGAAGGCGATTGGGGAATACTCTGTGTATGGTGGGTTATACGAAATGTGAATGTTTTTCCCGTTGGAGCGGCAGAGCAATCCAGCGGGATTTTTAATGCAAACGAACATGGGCGATCGGGCACTAATAAGCTGTTCGAGTTAGATTCATGCCCCATGTACGAGCGCGTTGACTTCTTAGACGGCACATTCCTAATGGTTTGCCTTCCGCTGGCACGTCATGCCCTGATTAGCGCTTATAGACAAGAGTTGCGATCGAACCTGGAAGGGATCGGCTATTGGGTACCCTCAATGGATTCAACTTTGTTCGCCACATGGGGCATTTACTACACCCAAATATCGAAGCTCATGGAACCCGCTTTTGATGCGGCTGCCATGACTCCCGATTCCCGGCACAGGTTTTTCATTTGCTCTACCCCAGTCGAGCGTAATGGGGAAATGTTTGTCGGCTTACCACAGCTCGATCTGCTGCTGGGCATGGGCTACCCTGAACCTGTCACAGTCGATCGCCCCAATCAGAATAAGGGCATCGTTCATATCACATCAGGCGATCCAGCCCGTGACCTGCTGGCAGACTTGCTGATTATGTTTAAGGATCAGGCATTGCCACTGAGCGATCGCTATTCCTTCGATTACCTCAACAAGCTTGTTCTACAAACTGCACAGCGTAAAGATCCTGAGCTACAGAAGAAGCTGCAAGCCGAAGCCGATAAAAAGCGGTTCGAGCAACTGAACGCCGGAGCCGCTGTGAGGGAACACTATCGGAGAATGAATATCGTAGTCCCAGACGATTTTTAATATGCCTCAGTTCAGAAAGAAGCCCGTTGTAGTTGAAGCAATGCAGTTTACGGAAGATTCAAAGAATCAAGTATTCAACTTTGTAAGGTGCAGTTGTCATGCTGACTTTATAGACGGAAAGCCAGTTCTAAAGATCGAGACTCTTGAAGGTAGCATGACCGCAAGTTTAGGCGACTGGGTTATCAAAGGAATAAAAAACGAGTTCTATCCATGTAAGCCCGATATCTTTGAAGCAACTTACGAGCCAGTCTCATAGACTCATCAACGCTAAAACCATGCAACCCTTTTCAGTCACGCTTCGCGATAAAACCTATACTGCCTCTGACCCCACCTCTCGCGAGATGCGGGTGCTGGCATCCGTCTTTTTTAAGGGTGAATCAGAGCGCGATCGCATTCAGTCGCTGATGGATTCGATCAGCGGTAGCAATCCGTTTGAGTTTGACCTGAACGACCCCAACGACCTGCAACGGGCAACGGTTGTACTAATCGTGCGGATGGACAGCCCAGCTGTTCAGGCAAGCCTAGCTCATGTGCTGCGATCGCTCTTTCCCGACCTGCCTGAGTCTCTGGTGAACCATCGGCTCATCTACGCGCCCAACGGCGAGCAAGAGGTTAAAACCGTTTGGAAGTTGGACGATGATGAGGCTCCCGCCCTGGTTTTAGAGGCATTGAAGCATCTTCAGGCTGAACATGACTTGCAAAATGAGCAAGATGCAAAGCTGTGGACTGAGAAGGCTGAACCTCAAGGCTTTGCCGTAGCCGCCAAACCCAAGCGCACCCGCAAGCTGAAAGCCGCATAAACAAGTTTCCTCCCTGTTGTCTGTTGGAGCTGGAGCGTTTCTCGCCTCAGCTCTTTTTTTGGGCAAACTGAATTCATAAGCCTGCCCTGGCTCAAACTGGGATGCCCGTTCGGGATGCGATCGCTTCACTCATCCCACGGGCAATCATGGCACTTAACCCGATTAAGCTTGTTGTTCAAGCCGTCAATCAAACACAGCCGATCGTCAGTGAGATCGGCAAAAATCTGGACGGGCTGAAAGCTCAGGCAGCGGCAGTTGGAGAGAGATTTGAGCTGATTCGCAAGCAGGCGGGCTTCGGCTCATTGGATAAAGAGATTTCCTTGCTGGCAAAGTCGCTAGGGAAAACCTACAAGGAGGCTGAGCAGCTCTCCAAAGGGCTGGGTCTGAGCAGTGACCAGATTCAGAAAAATATCAAGGCAATCAAGGAACTCTCAGCCCTCAAGCTTGACCCTAAGCAGATTTTTGAAAAGCTCAACAAAGAGCTGGGGACAACTGAGGAGCAATTTAATAAGCTCCATGCCGCTGCCAATGGCGACGGCGGCGGTGGAAGGAAGGGCGGCTTTGGCGGTTTAGGAGGGGCGATTAGCAGTGCCGCTGGCGCAATGGGCACGTTTGGGCTTGCCGTCCAGGGCGCTCAGGCAGCGATGGCAATCCTGTCGAAGAACTTTGATCAGGTGATTGGGCAGAATATTCGCCTCAGAGAGCAGATTCAGTCCACCGCGATTACCCTTGCCTCTAAGCAGGATGTGCTGATCAACGGCAAGATCGAAACCGATCCTAGAAAGGCGATCGATGCTCTGCGCCCGATGATCAAGGAGCAGATCGACAAGCTTGCCGTTGATGCAACCAGCCTCAGCGGGGTGACTAGCACTGATCTGATTCCCAGTTTTCAGGCGGCATTAGCGGCTAGCGGTCGGCTGAAGCTTGGTAATCAGCAGGGCGCGGGCAAGGATTCAGCCGATAATGCCCGACAGCTCACGACGCAGCTCACGGCTCAAGGGTTGATGCTAGGGCGCGATGCAGGGCAAATCACCAACGATATTTCCCAAATCACGGGCGGTAACATTGACCCTCAATACAACGCCCTTGCTAAGTTCCTCAACCTAAATAACGCCAGAGTTGCCCAACTTTCCTCAGAAGGGAAGCTGATGAAGTACATCGAAGAGCGGACTCAGGCGGCGGTTGCAGGTCAGGCACAGCTAGCAGAACAGTGGAAAGGCGCGACCTCCAATATTCAGGAGTATGTCCAGCTCATTACCCGTGATTTTGGCGGACCACTGTTAGACGTGATGCTGAAGCCGATCGTCAAACTTGAGCAATCCCTCAAAGGGCAGCTTGAGAATATGCGCACCTTTGCCAAGGGTGCAGGTGAGGCGATCGGCGGTGGCTTAATGCAGGTCTGGAGCCTGATTGACCAGGCAATTGATGGGGTGGGCGCTGTCTACAACAAAAACCTGAAGCAGATCAGCGGCTTTATCAATGATGCGGTTCAAGCGGGTTCAGGTGCATGGGAATGGCTTAAACAGGCGGCTACAGATGTCTGGGATTACCTCACTGAGCAGGTCAAGAGCCTAGCGCCCGATCTGCAATCAATGGGCGCTGAACTGCAAAAAAACTTTATGCCCGTCTGGGAATATCTAGTGCAGGTTCTGCCACCCGCACTGGAGAAGATCGGCAACTTTCTGAAGGCTGGAATCATTGGGCTGATTGCCTACATCGTTCAAGGGCTTCGCAACTTTACAACAACAGTGAAAATCATTGCCCCACTGTTGAGTGGGATAACGACCACGCTGGTAATGGCTATCGACGGTTTCAATATTTCCGTAGAGAAGGCACAGCAAACCGTCGCATCCTTTATCTCGATCGCTTCTAAAATCCCCGGCGTTAGCGCCCTCATCGGTGATCCAATCAAGGATGCCGCTGAAGCATTGGACTCTCTCAGTCGGGCAAGCACACAGCTTGATACCCAATCCCTGAAAACCCTGGATCAGGTGAATGCGGCAAAGGCTCAAGGGACTAACCTCAGTGCTGAGCAGCTTAAGAAAAACACTCAAATTGCTGAACTTGCCAAGCAGCAGATTGAAGCAATCGATCAGCAGATTGCCTCAGAGAAAGAACTTGCCGTCTTCACTCCAGAGCAGAAGGCTAAGCAGCAAGCCGATATTGCGTTTCAAGAGAACCGCAAAAAAGCGCTTGAGGAAGCGTTAAAGGGATTAAAGATTCAATCTGAAGAGGAAGCCAAGGGAACCGCTAACGTTACCACCCAAAACAGGAAGCTGGATGATAGGGGAACGATTATCAAGCAGCTTGCTGATAAGGCGAAAGCCTTTCAGGAAGCACTAGACAATCCAATTGACCAGGCAGCGGCGATCGAATCTGCTAAACAGTTGATGGCGGTGACTCAGCAGCAGATTGACGCGGGAGCCATCACCGCGCAACAGGGTGAGGATAGGCTGAAGGCGATCGCCAAAAACGCCGGACTCGACATTGAAACCCGGCAAGCTGCTGAGAAGGCGATCACCGGGATTCGTAAGGGTGAATTAGAAGTCCAGAAGCAGAACATCGCTACTCAAATCGCTGAGGTTGAAGCGAAAGTTAAATCGGGTAATTTGGGTGAGGTTGAAGGGGCAAAGCAGCTCACGGCTTTGAAGAAGAAGGAGTTAGATCTACAGCTCAAAGATGTAGACGACGCGATTAAAACTGAGCAAGACCTGATCGCTAAAGGTGGCGGCAGTAAAAAGGTTCTGGCTAAGTTGCAGAACGATCGTAAGGGCATTGTCGCTCAGCAGGTTAAACAGGAAACCGAAGGCGAGGAATCGATCCAAGCCGCAAGAATGGCTGTGCTAGAACGCGCCCAGAGGAAGGCGATCGATACAGCTAAACAGTCCGAGATTGAGCGTAACAACGCCAATCAGGAGTTGCTGAATAAGCATGAGATCCGGCAGGTTGAATTCGATCGCCGCCGCATCATTAACCAGCGCTCAACCATTGAAACCGAGCTGCAAAACGAGAAAGACAAGCTTGCCGCCCTGGAAGCCGCGCCCAAGTACGATGACCCGGCAAAGGAAGCCGAACGGCAAGCGAAGATCCGCGCCTCTAAGATTCAGCTCTCTCAACTCACCGGGCAGCTCCTACAAAACGAATACGAACAGCAGCAAGCCAACCTACGGGCACTGGCTGAAAAGCTCGATCGCGAAGTTCAAGGCTTGCAGAACCGCACCCATGAACAGACTTTAGGCTTAGAAAAACAGCAGCAGGTTTACGACGCGATCACCCGATCGATCGAGCAGCAGAAAAAGCTGATGGAGGAACAGCAGAACCTTCGCAAAGCCCAGACTGATGCCGTGCTGGGTGAGTTGAACGTTATGGAACAGATTGCCCAAACGGAATCGGAGAAACGCCGCTATGCTCGCGCTGAGGAAGCGATTAAGCTGCGAGCGCTGAAACTTCAGCATGAGGCAGAGCTAACTAACCTGAAGATCCAGCAGCAACAGACCGAGCTTGCCCGTGAGCGCGAACAGATTGAGCTGCGGATGAAGAAGCTTCAGAATGAGGCTGACATCGCCCAGAAGGAAGCTAACTTGCAAAAAGCTAAGGCTGATCCCACATCAACCCCTGAAGTCATCCGAGCGGCTGAACTCGATCTCAAGTCATCTCAACAGCAAGGCGGCTTTTTGGTGCAGCAGGAAACCCTGCTGGCGCGTCAAGCTGGATTCGATCGCCAATCCTATGCCCTTCAGGAAAACGCCCTACGCACCCGGCAGGGCAGTGAAGACCTACAGCAGCAGTATGCCTTTGCCAACACGCTTCAGGGCAGCCAGAGGGCTAACGCAATGCGGCAGCTCCGTAATCAAATTGCCGGAAACTTTGGCGCAACGGGGGATAACAGCCGTCTTGATTTCCAAGCAGGTCTAGAATCCCTGGTTAATCAGACGGCTAATGATGCCTTCGGCACCCAGAAGCGCAACTTAGGCGGCAATAGTGCGACGATCGCCCAAAGTCTGCTTAGTGAGGCGGGTTTGAGCAATCCGAAGGGTAAGGCAATTGCCTCTAGGATCGGGCAACTTCAGCAGCTCGATCTATCCGGCAGCCTGAAAAGCGAGCTGAACTACACCCCACCCCAACCGGGGGCGATCGAAGCCAGTTCGGACTCACTAGGGCAAATCCTGACGGCAGTAACAGAGATCGCCAACAAGTTTGGGGATTTAGACGCGCTGGTGCAGATCGATCAATCCAATCAAATCATCAACCAATTCCAGGGCGGCGGCTCTCCGTCTCGCTCAGATATGAACCGCGTTGACGAGCAAATGCTCAGCATTCAATACGACCTGCTTCAAAAAATACGGCAACGCCAAGGCTAAATCATGGAAGACTACGCTTTCTATAAACGGATTTTGATTGAGTGCAGCACGACTATCAAAAATCAGCATCCAGCCGTTGCCGCTGAGATGTTTGAGGTGATCGGCTCTAAGACCTACCTGCGGTTGTTGGTCGATCGCCGTAAGTACACCCCCATTGAAGACGAACTAAAAACCGACTACATTTTTACAGGCACCGGGACGATCGCACCTGTGGGAGTCTCCAAGCGTGGCTTTGATGCCGTTTGTGATTATCCTGATGCTGAAGTTCTAGGGCTAGTTCGACATCTAGCGAAGGCTTGCACCTCTGCCAATCTGCGGCAGTTTACCCCGATCGAAGTGCTGGATTTCTTGGCAGAACTTGACCCGATTCCGGCTAATCGGCGCGTCCTCAATGGCGAGTTCTACACCCGCTGGCTAGGGCGGATCATGTCGATTCAGCCGAAAGGGTTTGGGGTGGGCTTTGGATCAGCGCTCTATGGAGAGGGGTTCTCGCTGAAATTCAAGCAGGGCGATCGCTCTTTGAGCCTGTAAGTACGTACGTTCCCTGAAAGCTTTGTGTGAAGTGGCACTTAAACAGAGTAGAAATACTTGAGGGGTTCGGCATGTCGCTTTAATAGAATGAAGCCACCGCCTCACTTTCAAGCTTCTATGCATATCATCTCCGGTTCGGCTTACGCACATCCTCAGAGAGAGATTGGCATCTGCGGCGTAGCGCTGTTGGTTGCCATTCGCAGTTTACGGGTCGATCGGGCGCTGGGCATTGCGCGGCTCAATCGTGAAATTGACGGCTTATCACGCTACCCTGAACCCGAAATGCGACGGATCGCTCAACTGGCAATGTCGTTTCTTTCCCCTGCGGATCTTGCCATGCTGCGAGAGGTGCAGAGCGAGGTTGAGTTCGGCGTGCTGTCCGGCGCAGCAGACGATAACCGGGTGTTGGCGGCATGACAGATCTTCATCAGCTACCCCAAGCGATCGCCCAAATCCAGCGTCAGGCATTGGCTCAAGAGGGTGAGATCCGATACCTCAAAGCCACGCTGACCACCTTTGATCGGGAAATTGAAGGGACGATCGCCTTCGATCCTGAGCTGAAGAACGAGTCTCAGCGCAAGGCAAAGAAAGCTGAATTGCAGGCTGAAGAGGACTATCAAGCGTTATCAATTAAGCTGCAACGCGCTCAGGATGGGCTAATTGAGCTACAAATCGAATCAGAGCTGTTGAGATCTCAGCTCTCTATTTTAAAGCTGGAGATGCGTGGGGCGATCGCTCGACTGGAAGCTGAAGCCGCGTAGCCAGACGCAAACGGACTGAGGCGATCGGGCATCTTAGGGGCATCGCGCTTCATCCCCTATCCAATGAATCAGCCTACAGAATTTCCTTGTCCAGAAACCTGCCCTAATCGCAAAGCCACCGGGCTAGATCTGTTTGGCTGGCACGTTGACCCGCTAGAGCTAGTGCTACATGGCATGATCCTAATCTGCCTGGGCATCCCAGCCGCCAGGGCATCAGTAAAAGAAGACTTCGGCATAGAGCAAGGGCTGAAGTGGCTAACCGCGATCGCTGGGGCCAGCACCCTGATCCGCATGAGTCCGACCGATCGCATTGATGCTTACCTGAAGCTCAGTGGCAAGGGTTAGGCTAATGTGGAGCATCCTAACTGGCTCGATAGCCTCATCAAATGGATTAAGAAAAGTCTGGGATTCAAGTCAAGCGATCGTCCAACGGTGGAAATCCTTGACGAGTATCACGCAGACGGAATCAGCGTATTTCAAATTAAAGACGGCAGCATACCCGGATGCTGCGACCTCTGGCGAATTGATAGACACCATGAACGAATCCGATTTTTCATCTGCTGCATCAATCTCCGATCTCTACGAGCCGACCTTGCTCTCATGGGAGGCAGCAGCACTATCGCAAAGTCTGGGGGCGGGGGATTGGTTGGAAATCTCAACCAGCAGATGCAGCAGCAGAGCGCCATTGCCGCTTCACATTATTGGGTGTCCGGTTGGAGCAAGACTGTTAGCAGTGTGGATAGTAAAGGTAGACCCTATCAAACTCAACGCACTAGCGGCGTTCAGCTTGTGGCTGTTGATCTTCAAGGTGCTGCTGACCAGTTTGCAGGAGACAAGTATATCAAGCGCTTTGCTTGGAAGATTATCAAACAACTTGCCGCCAATGATTTCAGAGAACTGGAACACCACCGCACCTGGCAAGGCGCGGTAAAAGCGATCGATTGGGTGCAGTGGTTGACGGGTTTGGCTCAAAGTAAAGGCGGCATTGATCCGAACCACAATTTGCAGCCCTTGAAGCCCGATTGCAGGAAAATAGGTGATCGGCATCGGATGGGCAGCTAACGGAGCAAAACCCGGCAGGGCAAAACTCCTGAACCTGAACCCTAAAATCTAAGGTCTGACAACATCTATTTTGCGACATTCAGTTTTGAGACATTCACAAAACAAGGCATAGCCAGTTATCGGCAAAAGTTTTACGACATTGGGGCGCTGCAATCGCCCCATAGCCACCGGGCACTCTGGGAGAATCCTAACCCTTGTTTCCCGTGTCCTCACTTGCCCTTGCATCCCAAATCAGTCCAGCCGACCTTGAAGCCGATCGCCGTCTGATTGAGATGTGGCTGCACGGGCGACCGCTTTCAACCCAGCGCACCTATCGAGCCACCATCAAGCCGTTTCTGGGAGCGATCGCTACTCTCAAGACGGTGACACTAGAAGAGGCGCAAGCCTATACTTCCAGCCTTTCGGACAAGTCCAGCGCGACTCAGGCGCACGCAATCCGGGTCCTCAAGTCGCTGTTTCGCTATGCCCATGAAACGGGCTACCTGCCTTTCAACGTCGCAATCCCGCTGAAATCTCCCAAGATTAAGGACACTTTGGCAGAGCGCATCCTAGAGCCTGTAGAGGTATTGCGCCTGATTGATGCAGTCAAGCAAAGCCCACGCAACCACTTGATGCTTTACCTCACCTATGCGTCTGGCTGTCGGGTAGATGAGCTGGTGGGTTTGAAATGGCGCGATGCCAAACGGCGATCGGACGGTGGGCAAATCACGATCTTCGGCAAAGGCGGCAAAACCCGCACGGTTAACCTGCCCGCAAAGGTTTGGCGATCGCTCTCTCAGCATCAGCCTGACCCATGCAGCCTGGATGATCCGATCTTCGTTAGCCGCAAGGGTGGGCACATTACGCCGCGTCAGGTGCAGCGCATCGTCAAGCAAGCGGCTGAGAAGGCGGGGCTGTCTCCAGAGATTTCGCCTCACTGGTTGCGCCATGCCCACGCCTCTCACGCAATGGACGCGGGTTCACCCATGCATGTTGTCCAGAAAACCTTGGGGCATACCAGCCCAGCCACGACCGGGCGCTATCTGCATGTGCGTCCAACTGAATCATCTTCCAAGTATCTACCGCTTTAGCAGCATCGGATACCAGAGTCGCGATCGCCGCCCAGCGCTATAGGTATAGTAGACCTTGCCATCAGCTCGGAGCAGGTTGAGATGGCGTAGCAAAATAGTCCTGGTGATACCCATTTCTTTATGCAGCGCCGGGATATTGCTTCCCGGTTTGCTGATAACAGCATCTAGAATTTGCCGCGATCGCTCTGACGTGGCACAGCCTCTAGGTTTCATCGATGCCCAAGTACAGGATCTCTAAACACCAGCAGCTTGATCCGGCAAGGACAGACCACATCGACAATCCAGATATGGGACTGCTGACCTTGGGGCTGCTGAAGCGGGGCGCGAGGGTTGCCCGTGCTAATATTGCCGCTGCGTTCGATCCCAGAAAAGATGCTGCGACGGTTGATATGCCGACCGACTTGAGGCAGCAAGCTATCTAAATTCATGCCCATGCCGATCGCCCATTGGCAAGCTTGCCAGTAGTCGGAGAAGCCGCCGCTGGCAAAGAAAGTGCAGTTCAAGTACAGCTCTGATGGCATCTCGCCGCTGCTCAAATCTTGAGGGGTAAGGATGGCATAGCGCTCACCGCTGAGCGGGTCAGTGCTGCGGAAAGGGGTGGGCAGGTCAAGCGATCGCACCAAGTGAGCATGAACCTCTAAAGCAATCTGGTGAGCAGCTTCGGCGTATTTGCTAGACATAGGGGAATGGCGGCGGGATAGTGACGGGTGGAATGGGCGGAAACTCAACAGTGATGGCTTGGGCAATGCGGAAGTCGAGCGTTCCGAAGGTGTCCGCGTCTTTGATGCTTTGGCCCTCTAGTTCGCAGTCCAGCTTATTGATGCCATCAGGCGCGATCGCCCAACCTCCCTCGGTCGCTGAATAGAGATCGAGCCAGCGACGATTCACCTGGCAAGAGTAACGATGGGCGCTGACCTCTTCGCCTGACTTGAGGTTCCGAGGTGTCACGCCCAAATCCACAGCACTATTGATTTGCACCTCGATCCAATCCTGCCCAATTGGGCGGAAGTAGAGCCGGGTCTGAAGGAATCCGAGGCGGCGATCGATCCGAGAGAGGCGATCGTCTACCTTGCGAAGCCGCTGATTCACGTTGGGCATAAGAAAGGGGCTGAACAGCCCCCAGGAACCATCAGCCCTAATATGCCCAATAAAAAACCCGCGCAGTCGGCGGGCTTCGGGTGGGTGGTGAACGATTTATGCTGCGGGCTTCTTAGCAGCAGTTTTTGTGGCTGGCTTCCGAGCCGTCTTGGTTGCCATTCTCTTAGCGACTGGCTTTGCGGCTGGAGCTTCTGCACCATTGACCTCTGGGGTAACTTCTGCGATCGCCTCAGTTGTCCCCATCCCAGCGATCGCCATTTCCAGCTTTTGCCGCATCAAATTTAGAGAATCTTTGATGGCAGACTCAGGCAAAACGAACCGCCCCTGGCTATAGCGCCATGCGGATTGGGGTACCGCTTCCAAGATCAAAGAGCCGATCGCATCGTCTGATTGCTGCGTCACTTTCTGAACCTGCCTTAGCACCTCTTCAAAGGTTCCTTGTGTCGATCGCCCACTCTTTGCTGCGCTAGGTGCCTTAGTCTCTGTCTTGGTTTCTGTGCGCTCCAGGGTTGCCGTTGCCATAAGATCTTCTCCAATCGCATTTAGATCCGATTCTAGGTCAATATTCGGCAGAACGCATAAGAGTGAAGACTCCCACACTTTTTCATCGCAGAACCAGATCGAAATTTGGGATGTGCCCGTAATGCAGTAGACCTGCTCTTCTAAAGCACTGTCACCCAGCAAGAGATCGACCTCCGCCTGATAATTGCAGTAGATCTTCAGTTCATCATCCATAAACAAAAGGGTGGTGAACTTTGTTGCCTGCACTTGTTGGCGAAGGCGCTCAAGCTTCATCTGGCAAAGGATAGCGATGTCTTCCGAGGTGAGTTCCATACTTTAAAGTTGGTTGAGTGCTTGGGTGATTTGAGCTTCGATAACGGCTTCCAGCTTGCTGCTGTCTTCGGCGGCTGGATTGACCAAAGGATTGCCTTGCAGAGAGCGATTGCGATCGGGTCTGGCATTCGGCGCGGCTAGAGGGTAGTGATTGATGCGGTAGTCTACGGGGCTAGCAACAGTCACTTCAAGGCTGTCGGGGGTTGCCCGTTGGACGATCGCGTAGGACTCTCGCAAGCGACCCGATTGCACTTGAACGTGTTCGCGGATGTCGGTCAAGGCGATTTCAGCGACTTGGTTCAAGCCTTGCGCGATCGCCCCATTAATCTGCTGTTCTAAGTCCATTCGCCTTGCCTCTAACCATTGCCCCTAGACTGCCCAGAGGCTAGTGGTTTTGCTCGATTGGGCAATCTGAAGTACAGACGGCTGCCCAGTCGTCAAAACGCACCCTAAGCCAGCTACAGCGCCAAAGTTGGCGGCTTTGCTGCATACCTCCACAAAAGTTCAGTAGAGCTACTTAAGAACGACTCAAGGCATGGAACACCCCGCACGATCGCCCTCTCGCCTGACTCCAGGCGGCTTCAGACCAGACCCCTCAGTAGAGCTACTCAGTTGTGCCTAGAAAGTTTGAGCCAGAGAAACACTGTGGAGCGATCGGCAAGAACGGTCAGCCTTGCACCCGCCCCAAAGGATCGGCAACCGATCATCCCGGTGAGGGCTGTTGCTACCTGCATGGGGACGCGGCGATCGTGCCTGTTGATGTGCCTGTGGAAGCGATCGCTGAGGTGGTCGTTCCCATCGCTGTCCGCCATCCCAACAAAGCCAGACCCGCCAATCAGAACGCGGTCAAGCATGGGCTATATGCCAGAGTATTGACGGGCGCGGCGGCAGTGCGGTTTGAGGCAGTGCAGCAACATGATCCGGCTTCCATCCTGCGAGAAAGTTTCTGCATGGTCCATGCCCGTGCCCTAGGGCTACTGGAAGGAGAGGGCAAGTTCGATCGCCAAGCTCAGACCGTTCTGGAAGCTTGCACCGTGCTAGTTGAGGCAGGGGAGCTGTCCGAAGATTTTGTCAAAGAGCTGGAGCTGCGGCTCTTGAATCTGGACATTGAGCGCCTTGCCCGTATCCTCAACAGCACGGTCAACCTGGCAAATGCGGCGGTATTTCATGAGCGCATGGGCAATTTGCAGCGGCAATACGATCGCCTGATGGGATACCTGCAAGATTCGGTGAGATTGGGCGATCGCTCTATTAAGGAGCTGGCACTGCAAGCGATTCAGGAGCTGAAGCTTGAGGCAGGATTGCCGCTGGAGGAGCTAAATATGGCTTTACAGGCAATTCAGGAGGTTAAATCGGGTGAGGATGAGGAAGAAGCTTGAACTTCCGTACTACAATTGCGCTTAGCGTAGAGTTTAGGGGACTTCTGGCTATGAATAAGGCGGAACTCGTGACGGCGATCGCCACCAAGACGGAATTTAGCAAGAAAGATATTGATTTGGTGCTATCAGCGGCGATCGAGGCGATTCAGGGCGCTGTTGCGGCTGGAGATAAGGTGACATTGGTAGGGTTTGGGAGCTTTGAACCGCGTGAGAGGGCGGCTCGTGAGGGGCGGAACCCTAAGACCGGAGAGGCGATGCAGATTCCAGCGAATACGGTTCCGGCATTTTCGGCAGGCAAGCAGTTTAAAGATCTGGTGGCAAGATAGATTTTCCTTCCAAATAGATGTCAGATAGCGCTTCTCAGGTCAGGGGCGCTTTTTTGCACGTCGCAAAACGGAGATGGGCACTGTAGGGATGTTGAAACCGATCGCCCCTCTATGCCCCGTATTCAAACCGACTGGCTACCCACAGAACAATTAATGACCGCCTTTCACCCGCTGAACCCGATTCAGCATGAGGTCGAGGGCGATGTAAAGGATTTGGCGCTCTCGCTGTTGGAGGGCGGCTGGGTTGAGCCGATTACCCTAAATCAGCGCAATGGGCGGCTGGTAGGCGGACATGGGCGAGTCGAGGCGGCGAACTGGCTCTTGCAGCAGTCTGAATCGTGGTTCGAGCATCGCTGGCAGCTATGGACGGCACATCACGAGGGCGGCGTAAGCGATGAAGAGCGTTTCACCGCAGAGTATTGGCAGAAGGCGCTAGTGCTAATGGTGGATCTGAGTGAGGCAGAGCATGAGGCAATGCTGATCCGCCTGAACGACACCGAGAGCCAAGGCAAGGACGACCCGGAGAAGTTGAAAGCGCTGCTAGGACAGCTCCCCGGCAGGTTAAAGCAGCTAGCCGGGTATAGAGAGGCGATAAGTGCTTCACACCCACAAGTGACCGCCCCAGAACCCCAGACCACCGAAGACTTTCAGGACAAGCAGCGGTTTGAAGCAGCAGGAGCGATCGATTATCGCGTCGCCGATGCACCGGAGCCAGACACGGCAGAGTATGCCAGTGGGGACGTGACAGAGTATGACGATCCGGATCAGGCGGGTGAATGGATTGAGGACGAAGAAGAGGATGAGCCTATTGAGCCGAAAGCGCCGCCGCCTGTGAGGGCTTTGTCGGTATCGCTGACCTGGGCACAGTGGAAGCTTTGGAATACCTGGAAGCGTGAGAACGATATCTCCAAGGATACCGATGCGTTTGTTAAGGGGCATGATGCCTATCAAGTTGTGGAGGAACCCGCCGATGCCTGAACTGAGCTTAGAACAGTGCTTTGCGCTAGCGCACTTAGAGAAGGAATGCGAGCAAATGACGCTCGATCAAATCCGCGATCGCCTGATTCAGACCTACGAGCGCACTTTGCGAATGGAAGCACAGTATCGCGCTGCGCTTAAGAAACAGTGGGGGATTGGCGATGCCTAAGAAACCGGAGATCCTTTATAAGACCGTCACTGAGCTGATGGCGCGGCATCACGAGGATAATCCTCGCGTCCACGGTTGGGATGCTGATTTGCCCAAATTGGTCAGGAGTCTCCTATTCTCAGGCTGGTGTGAGTTGCCCTCCTACAACGAGAATAACGATCGCCTCATCGGGGGGCATGGGCGCGTCATGGCGGCTGAGTGGATGATTCAGCAAACGAAGGCTTGGTATGAAGAGCAATGGCAATCCTATCTAGCCGTCAATCCTAGGGGCAGCAAGAAGGATAGAGAGCGGTTTGACGCGGGGTACTGGCTAAAGGTGCCTGTGCGGGTGAATCGTCTGGATGACTCGCTGCACAAGGCAATGATGGTGCGGCTCAACAACCCAACCAGCCGGGGACGCACTAAGGAAGATATGAGGACGCTGCTCCTGTCGCGGCTGACTCCAGCGGCTCAAGACATTGCCATTCCCGACCCGGAACGCCGATCGCGGCTATTGGGGGCGATCGCCACTAAACGGGCTGAGGGTGCAGATGCTGAGGTGATCGAGCAGCAGGAACAGGCTGAAGGGATGGCGCGGGTGCAAGAGTCGCTAGCGGGTTTCGTGCCGCAAGAACCCAGTGATGCACCGCCCTCAGCTTTTGCGCCTGTGGCAAATCCCCAGACCTCTGCGGATTTGGATGCAGCCATTGATCCGGAGCCAGTCATTGAAGAAGGCGGGGCGCATTACAACGAAGATCCGGAGCCGGGGAAGAAGAAAGCGATCGCTTACCCACTGGCGATCGTGCTGTCGAATCGGCGCTGGCAAGAGTTTGAGGCTTATAAGGCGGCGATCGGGGTAGTCAGTGACCAGGTGGCGTTCCTCAAGGGCCATGTCGTATTTAATCAGAAAGAGGAAGAAGGCGATGAGTGAGAGTCTGAGTGTGTTTTGGGGTGGGCTGTTCAACAATGCCTGCATCCCTCTAGAGATGAGCTTGAATTGGTGCAGTATGGGCTGCTCTTACTGCTTTGCCAATCTGAACAGCCCTGATCGCACGGGCAACATGAGTCAGATCATGGGGCTGATTAGCCAGTTTCAAGAGAAGAACACTTACGCGGCGGCGCTGCTGCGATCGGGTTATCCCGTTACCCTTTCCAATCATGTCGATCCGTTTGCCGACAGCAATTCCCGTCAGGCGCTCGTCATTCTGGAAACGATGACCGAACTGGGCTTGCGCTACTCAATTCAAACCAAGTGCGGTAAATCGGGCTATGACTTTCTGAAGTTTGCATCGCCAACGGTGTTCTATATCTCGATCGCCACCATGGATGAAGAGGTGCTGCGGCGTGTCGAACCCGGTGCGCCATCAGCTAAAGAGCGGTTCAAGTTTATTGAGGCGGCGCGAGCTGCGGGGCATCGGGTTTGTGTAGGCATTAACCCGGTGGTGCCGGAATGGATTGGCGATCCGAATCCCCTATGCAAAACGCTGGCTAGTATTGGCGTAGAGAGCGCCTGGGTGCAGCCGCTGCACTTGAGCTGTCATCATGTGGACAACATGAGCGATCGCGAGAGAGCGGCAATGGGTGAAACCGTTCTGAAGCGAGGGCGCAGGTTCCGCAAAGACCTGGAGATGAAAGAGGCTTGCACCCGCACCCGTGACGCAGCGGTTGAGCATGGGCTAGAGGTTTATGACGCGCAGCAGCGAGAGCGATCGGATTACTTCAGACCCTACAAAGAGACGTATCCCAAGACTTTCCCGCTGGTTCAGGACTTTGTAAACCACTGTTATGACAAGGGATTAGCTCCGAATGATCCCATCTACTTTGAAGATTGGCGAGACTTTATGCTGCCTCAGCTTCCGGCTGGTGTGCATCCGCTAAGGAACCACTTGGGAGCGGTGCAGTATCAGCAGTTTTGGCGGAGCGATCGCAACGATGAGATCCCGCGCTACATGACCTATGAGACGTTTTTGGAGATTACCTGGAATAACCATGACATCGTGTTTCATCCCTGCCATGTGGGCTGCTTCACGCTAGCAGGGGGCGCTAAGAATGAAGAGGGCAAGTATCCGCTGCATCTAGACGATAACGGGCGCTATATCCTGCTGTTCCGTCCAGACGGCTGCTATGAGCGTGCTGCTGAGTGGGAGATGTGGTGATTCTTCTCGTTGGCTGACTCACTAGACGCATAGCAATTGAGCGATCGCTGTGCTGCATCCCCCTTTAAAGACTCTGATGCACTAACCACTTTGCGCTTTTGCATCCTGGTTGCCCTCTAGCTAGTCTTTCAATCCAGCGGCATCTGTAATCACTGTTCCAATAGAATTCGCAAAGAACTCAGGCGGCAGACCGCAAGCAAGACCAAAATTCAAGCACAAATGCAACCAAAGAGTATCTTCAGTACCAATAAATAGTCCCTTTTCCTCGTCCTTAGGAAATCGTACATAATCCCTCATAAGCACAGGTAAGCCTAGCTGTTGAACGTGTTCTCCCCACGAGTCGAAGTCGTAGAACGGTACATGCCTCCACACACCATTAAGTTCTAATGCCACCTGAAAGTCAGTCAGGCTTGTTGTCTCACCAAGCCACTCCAGATAGTAATTCGCCAAAAAAGCAATCGTCAGCCAGATTGTGCCGACATTAAAGAATTTGAGGCTTGTATGGTGTCTACCACCTTTTATTTCAAGTCGATCAAGAATTTGCTGACGCACTATGGGTGAGCGAATTTTTGAAAAATCTTGCAGTTCAATTTGAGATAATGGGATAAAGATTTTTGCCCTACCGAGCGAGTCAAGCTCCATGGTGAGCGAGTGAAATGCTTCGTTCTGAATATTTGTGAGTCGGAGTACCACAGAGCTAGGAGTTGGATGGGCCGCATTAAACGCTATGTTTCCTGATATTGTTGTCGCCTCAGGATTACTAAATAATGGAATCTGAATTGCTTTTTCGCTGGCTTTGAGTAAACCTTCAATTACCGATTTAGAACGTACATCAGGATGGTCAGTTAAGCCTAAGGGATATGGAGAAATATAGATTTTCAACCAACCATCCTCCTCAGCATTGCTGAAAGTGCGATCATCTTTTGAAAATCGTGCAAATTGTTTTGAAACTTCTTTTCCTCGTTCAACAAGCTGATCCACGGCATAACGACTCGATTCTGGTATGGGGTCAGAAGAATCATGAGTACGTCGATATAATCGTCCATCTCTTGTAATGAACGGAGTCTCCTGTTTATCAGGAATATGTACGACAAGCACTAAATTTCCGGTATCGAGCGTAATGACCTGTGGAAAAAAGACAGGCACCGGATCAATATGGTGCTTAACCAAATCGCGAACGACTGAGATTGGATCATGACAGGATGCAGGGTCAAAGCCGGAGACTACTGCTGCAACATTATGCTCATCAGTCTTGATCCCTACGATGTACCAACCACCATAAGTATTTGCAAGGGATGCCAAACTTCGACCTATCTTTGTTGAGTTCGGCATCTCCCCTTTGTACTCGACGTAATAGCCTTCCGCTACTTGCCGTGTAATTAAGGTCTGAAGATCCTCAGGCTGAAGTGGTTCTCCAACTGCTTTGTCAAAAGGGTTATAGCTCATGTAATAAAGTGTCTAAAGGGCACTGAGAAATCTGTCGTCAAACATAAAGACGTTAAATATCGCAAGATTTGCAACTGCTCTAAATCGATCGCCCTCCTATTCACTGCATTTTGACCTTAATGATAGACGAGGAGACTTTGTATGTCCGCTCTATGCCTTGCGTAGCTAGGGCAGCTAAGGAACTTTGGGGGGATTGCTCTTGAGGTTTTGGGCATCATAGACCTAGCAACCCAAATGAGACTCCTAATGTCGAGTGGTTCGCTGCAATATCTCGACTAAATTCTAGGAGTCCAAAATGGAAGATTTGATTTGTATTCAGCAGAGCAACGGCGCTCAGGCTAGCAGCGTTGATGTCACCGCTAAAGAGCGGGTTTTGGCAAACGGCGCACGCGCTTACCAAGCAGTTGACAATGCTACGGGCGGCAACAGCGATCGCGGCAGAAACTCTGGCTTTTCTTCCTTCAGCCGGACTGCCAATCGAATCACTGGAAGCGCTGCAAAATCGCAGGAATCAGCGGCTAAGAGCCTCCTGACTCGCGCTCAGCGTCAGATGCAGAGCGCAACAGGCGCTGCGAAAGATAAGGCTAGCAAGTTCTTGGCGAAAGCTAAAGCTAAAGCGGCAGACACCTTTACTGCACCCGTCAGCGCAGCGCGATTGGTTAATTCCAAGTCCAAGAAGTCTCAGGCGGGTAAGCGCACGACCTCCAGCCGGGTCAAGCAAGCCGCGTAGTTTAACTTCTCTCCTCACACACCAAGCCTCGATCGCGGTTATCCTGATCGGGGTTCTTTTTGCCCCTAAACGGGTAAGGTTCGGTTGACTTGGGGTAGTACCTAAAACTCTGTAAGGACGGTTTAGAGGGGGTTTTAGAGGGGTGTAGAGAGATGGAAAATAGGGAGATTAGAGGTAAAGAAAACCCCGATCCTGAGTACCAGAATCGGGGTTGTACACCACAACTTGAAGAGGCAGCTTAGCCTTCAACTTCCTCCACTTCAGCCTCACGTTCGATGTCCACCACAATCCGATCGCTCTCAAAGCATTTGCGGAAGGCGGCAGAGTGAGAGGGATTATTGGGAGTCCAAAACTCATGCAGTAGACCGCTCTTGAGGGCGATCGGTTCAGAGAACATCATAGGACGTTCCAGGATCACCCCCCAGACATCACCATTGCCAGCGGCGGCAGAGATCTCGGCAAGGCTGACCGGATAGCCGTGAACCTCTGCCTGGTAGTCTTCTTCCCAAGTTGCCGGGGTGTACTTTTTCACTTCCTTGATGAAGGCATAGCCCAGGATGCTGTTCATAGGTGCATCGGTGCGATCGATCTCCAGATCTCGCAATCCTTTCATCATCTGATCTTCCAGTTCTCCAGAAACTTCGGTGGCATGGATGATTAGATAGCGCCCTTCAAACTCGCTGACATCTTGGGAGTAAGGAATCATGCTAGTGATGGCACAAACCGCCTCAAACGCCTGATCCGGACGCAGGGATACTGCGACGGCGCTCTTGATTTCATCCAGACTAATTACGTGATTGGGCATAGGTGTTTTGACCTCTCCTGCTAATTGCTTGAGCAGCTGCACCGTTGCCTCACTGCTTTCAGGCTCTAGCGTACCCACTTCAGGATGAACCCTGATAGGACGGGTGAAAGGAACGATCGCGTCTTTCGGTTCTGGCGCAGGGGCAACCACGGGCGATCGTCGTTCATCCGGCATCACGGGGTACCGCTCAACACCAGGTGCACTAAACGTATAGCGGAATGTGTCGCTCGTGAACTCAATGCCAGTAGCGATCGCGTTGATCCAGACCTGCTCACAAGTCCTAGCGACTGCCCTTAGCCATTTCTTAACTAGGTAGAAGGGACACAACACTTCAAACGTTGTAGGCTCAGGAGGAAGGACGATCCGCTTCCATCTGCCATCCAGGTTGTAAGCGGCGATCGTCGTTTGTTTACCGTCGCAGATGATACGGACGCAGCTCATTGCCTCGTCGTGTATGCGGAGCTTGGATTCGGAAGGGACGATCGAGTTGAGCTGCTTGAAGGCGGCGTAGAGCGCTTTGGCTTGCATGATGGGGAAGGTTGGTAGGGATTATGTTGATACGCGCCCCTAGTGCATCTAGGGGCGCGTATTTAGGCTATGCAGCTTCGGCTTGCTCGATTAGCCCTGCATTGGTCATCAGGAAGGTTGAAGCTTTTTGAGCGGCTGAAGCGGCTTTAAAGAACGCTTTGTTATCACCCTTTAAAGCTTGTAGCCAGTTGTCTAGGTAGCTAGCATGGTTCTCAATCTCAGACTCAATCCCCAACTCATTGCAGACAAACGCCGCGCCTAGTTCAGCGATCAGCTCTTCAAAAGCGTAGGACTGAGAGCCAAACCGACCGGAGAGATCGCGATCGCAGCGGCTGCTATGACCTGTCCAGTGAGTTAGCTCATGGATCAGGGTTGCGTAATAGGTAGCGGCGCTGGTGAAGTCTTCAAACTTTGGCATGGCGATCGCATCGCTAGAAGGGCTGTAGCAAGCCACATCACCCAAGTGTTTGACCGTGGCTTTCTGGGTTTGGATAAAGGATTCTGCATCCATCCGACGAGAATCTGGATTAGAACCGGATACAGATTTGAGGTGTTCTGACACCTTGCGATCGGCTTCAGAATCATCTAGACAGGCAATGTTGAAGACCTGTAGCCACTTAGCAGTGCCGAAGAATTCCTTTTCGGTAGAACCATCCTCTAGCTTGGTTTCTTTGCAGACGGTACCGCCCCAACGAAGCCAGGTGGACTTAGACCCTTTACGAACCTTCCAGCCCATCTCAGAAGCTTGTGAGAAGCCGATAAAGTAGGGTTGCTCATAGTCATAGGTCATCATGTCGATCGCGCAGAGTAGCGGGTTAATGCCCCGATAGGTATGACCTGAGATCAGATTGCCGTAGGGAACAGAGTGCCAGGGCTTCACCCAAGGTTTAACGCCTTGCTCCATCAACTGAACGATCTTGTCGGTAACGATCTGAAACTTGTCGGCAGCTTGCTTTTTGGTTTGTGCTTTCATGGTGGTTAATGCTTGTCGTGATTGGTGAGCAGGGAGGCGATCGCCGAAGCCGTTGGAAGTTGCGGCGATCGCTGTAGAAATCTATCTCATGCCTTGAATGAACAGGGTTGTAGCGATCGCCCGAAGTTCTGAGGGATCGTCTATTAGCCCTTGCATCTGCTGCTGGGCTGTCTCATAGCAGAATCGGAAGAACTTAGCGGACTGCTCAACATCGGCGGCGATCCGCTTCTTCGCCTGGTTAAGGGTCAAGGCTTCTTTGCCAGTAGCGGGAGCCTGGACAACTTCGGGAGCTGCTTCATAGGCGGCAAGCTTGAAGCCTTTACCGTCGTTGATGACCTGGACTTCCTGACCTTTCTTGAGTTGGGAAATCTCGCTGTCTGGATTACCCCAGAGCTTGATTTCTTCCCCACCGTTAGTGGGAGTAAGAACGACATTGACGCGATCGCCGTACTGACCTGGAAAGACTTTACCTGCGGGGAACTTGACCTTAGCGGTGGTGAGTGTGAGTGCCATTGTGATGAGGGTTGTGAAGGGTGGTAGGAAGCGATCGGGATGCCAGTTAACCGCCACTGGCAGGATGAAGCCTTACTCGATTCCGGTAAGCTCGATTACTTCGCTGACCCAAATATTGAAGTGAACTGAATCCTCATAGAGGTGAGAACCTAGAGCAAACATCGCCCCCATCTCTTGCCACTTAACCCGGTAGTGAAATCCTTTGGTGGTTCGATCGAAGCCTACGATCGTTCCTAGCCAGCCTTGTTGGGTAAGAATCTTGGTGCCGTTAGAGATAGGTTTCATTTGATTAACTCCGGTAGTGGTTTGCTTGTTTCTCTATATCCCTAATATATCCCGGATAGATATGGGAGTAATCCGTGATTATACCGATATTTATCCGGGATGTTTATGGGTTACAATCGGGAAAACAAAACGAGCTTTACGCCATGTCAGATCCTGAATATCCACCAGGCAAGCATCCTGCCTCGCTGCAAAACCTAGCTAAGACCTCTAGACCCGGTAGAAGCCAGAGCTATGGCGAAGCCAAGAAAACCCGCGAAGTGAGCATCACCGAAACGGGCTGGGAGGGAGTTAAAACACTTGCCCACGAGCTGAACTGCAAGAGCGTCAGTGAGTTAATTGAGCGGCTGGGCAGACGGGAGCTGCACATCACTGAAGAGTGACGCGATCGACCTTCTGACGCGGGGAACTGTAGAGCTGTCGCGCTCCATAGCCGCCCATGCTTGAAACCATCGTGATCTCGCTCTACATCCTCTCGGTTTGCGTCCTAGCCGATCGCTTCACTAGGAGCGCTTAGTGGGACATTGGGCGGCGCTGCTGCAGGATGAAATTGACTTGCGGCGGCAGGTAGAGGCAGAAGCTGACGTAGGCTGTACGCTGTTTGAGAAGTTCTCGCCTAGACCGGGTGGGCAAAGTCGGTTCTTTGAGTTCGCGCCGATCGCCAGCACCGAGCCGATGGATACGCGCTGGCTCGGCTTGATTGGGGGCATCGGATCAGGTAAGAGCCATTGCGGGGCAGCCTGGTTCTGTTCTCGGATGCTGCTTGATCCAGATAGCCGGGGGCTGGTCACAGCCAATAGTTATGGGCAGCTTGCGAGATCTAGTCTGATGACGCTGGCTGAGATTTGTAGAGACTTCGACATTCCGCTAGAGCCTTGGGTAAGTGGCTCTGTGGAAGATACGGCGTTAGCGATCGCCAATCGTCAGCGCTGTTACATTGGCGAGGATCGGGCGTTTGTCTATGTCCTGTCGCTCAATGCGTTTATGGGCAGAGTGCAATCAGCACGGGGTTTACAGGTGAGAACCTCGTGGATTGATGAGGGAGCTTATGCAGGTGAAAAATCGTTTCAGACGCTGGATGGAAGATTAGGGCGTGGACCCGGATTTCTCAAAGGGCAAGGGCTGATCACCTCATCGCCCAACGGCTTTAATTGGATTTACGATCGCTTCGCTGACCCCAACAGAGCTGCTGAACTCAAGGTTCTGTATGTGATGTTTTCTTGCTCAACCCGTGACAATGTGGAGTCGCTGGGCGAAGACTATGTGCAGTCGCTCGAAGCCAACTACACCGATGAGCTTGCCGCTCAGGAGCTTGAGGGTGCGTTCATTAACACCACTACTGGACGGGCTTACAAATACTTCGATCGCGCCAAACATGCGATGCAGGGTGAGGATGCTGAGATCCTGTTCTATGACCCAAATCTTGACCTGCACGTTAGCTTTGACTTCAACTACAGCCCTGCAACTTGCACCTTGGCCCAGGTTCGAGGGAATGAGGTGCATTTCTTCAAAGAGTTTTTCGTGATGGATTCAGACACTTGGGAGATCACGTCGATGGTAACGGAGGCGATCGCTCAAGGCAAACATCAAGCAGAAATCTATATCTATGGCGATGCGTCAGGTTCGGCGCGAACGGCGGTGAGTCGCCAAAGCAATTGGGACATTGTGTTCAACGGCTTTAAAGACATTGGCTACCACCTGGGCTTAGGTGGCAGGCTGCATCGGCGATTCGCTAAGGCGAACCCGCCCGTGAAGAACCGAATCAATAGCTGCAACTGCCTGTTCAAGGCTAATCGCGTGTATGTGGATTTGGAGCAGTGCCCAGAGCTAACGAAGGATTGGGAAGTGGTGGGCATCATTGAGGGGGAGCTGGACAAAACAGACCCGCTGCGAAGTCACTTGTCGGACGCAGCGGGTTATTTGATGCATACGCTCTTTCCCTACAAGAATGTGGCGATCGAGCTGCGGGGGAATCATGGGGCTGTTAAAGGGATTGCAGGTTAGGGCGCGGTGCGCCACTCGATCGCATCTAGATAGGGAATGCCAGCGGCTTCGGCGGCTTGGCGATCGCTTCCTGTCTAGGCTTCTCAGCACTCCGTTCTCCATTGCATCAAACTCACATGAAGAATCTGACGATTCGATATACTTTGTGAGAACCAACTACAAGTTGAAGGTGCATGAGAGACTTATTTTCCTGGAGACTTCGTCTATCTGAAGCTGAGGTTTCAAAGCTGTGGGAGAGCGCCATTTTTGTCTTTGATACAAACTTTCTCCTAGATTTATATCGGTTATCGCGCAAAACTACTAACGATCTTTTAACGATATTAGAGCGTATTCAAGACAGAATTTGGATACCTTATCAAGTGGCTGACGAGTTCTTTAGAAATCGAGAAGCCACTATTGACTCAGAAGCAAGGTCTTTTGAAAAAGCATTATCAGAACTGGAAAGCTGGAAACTTCAACAACAAAAATTTGGTAATCTTAGAGACAAACTCAGCAGCGCAGGAAGGACAATAGCTGCTGAATTAGTGTACTTCCTGAATGGACAAGAGAATTATCTTGACGAGCAAAAGCGTTATCTTGATGCAGTTGATGAGTTAGTAGAAGCCTCTCGAGAAAAAATTAAACAGATTGAGAGCGCTCATTTTCCGCTCAATGCAGATGAAGATCTTATTTTAGATAAGATCCTCTTGCTATTTGACTCGAAAGTAGGAAAAGCCTTTGATGACAAGGCTTTACAATCCTTATACAAGGAAGCCGACGAAAGATACGACCAATTAATACCTCCTGGCTATTGCGATGTCACAGACAAGAAGGGTAATGAAAAATACGGGGACTTTATTCTTTGGAAGGAATTACTAAACTTTGCAAAACAGGAATCCCGGCCAATTATTCTTGTGACCAGTGAAAAGAAAGAAGACTGGTGGATTAAACAACAAGATGGAAAAATTAAATCTCCACGTTTAGAATTGCGTCGCGAGTTCCAAGAATATGTGAACCAGCCATTTTGGATGTATCGAACTGGGCATTTTCTTAAAGAGGCTAAGGAGAAGCTTGAGATTGAGATTGATCCAAAATCGATCGAAGAAACGGATGCAATTGCCGATATTGAGTTAGTTGACGAAAAAAGGCGTGACACTTTAAGGCAAGTAGCTGAGCATATAGTGTTAAAGCAGCTAGGAGGCCCTAGTGCTGCCATTGAACAGATACTTGAGAGAACAAGGTTGCCGAACGCTGAAATGTTAGAGCAGCTAGGAGGCGCTAGTGCTGCCATCGAACGGATGCTTGAGAGAACAAGGTTGCCGAACGCTGAAATGTTAGAGCAGCTAGGAGGCACTAGTGCTGCCATCGAACGGATGCTTGAGAGAACAAGGTTGCCGAACGCTGAAATGTTAGAGCAGCTAGGAGGCGCTAGTGCTGCCATCGAACGGATGCTTGAGAGAACAAGGTTGCCGAACGCTGAAATGTTAGAGCAGCTAGGAGGCACTAGTGCTGCCATTGAACGGATACTTGAGAGAACAAGGTTGCCAAACGCTGAAATGTTAGAGCAGCTAGAGTTGTCTCATAAACCTCAAGTGAGAAGCGAAAAACCGAAACCTGAACAGGAAGATCCTTCTCTTGATAGCTAACAAGCCTTGATGCATTAGAAAAGAATTTCTGTTAGCTACCCCACCACGTTCCGAAGAGTGGGGATGAGGACGACCCTTAATTGAAGCCTTACCAAGGGTGGGAGGTTTGAGAGAACTCACCTAGCTGGACACTTCTAATTAGTAAGAAGCGTTTTGATGGTTCTTGCCTACATCAGGGCTAGGCGGAATTTTGGGGCGGCAATTGCCGAGAACCGCAAAGCACCTAACGGTGCAGATCTGATAATTGCCAACTCATCTGAAGCAATTTTGAATCGAGGTCAACAGGCGGCTCTGGCAGCAGCTTTAAGTAGCCGAGGGAGCGGCTGCAATAAGCGCCATCGTTTCACGGCGATCGTCCTTTTGAGTATTTGCATACGATGAGAATAAGACGATCGGGTTGCATCCACACATCATGTTTGACACATGACCAACTGCGATCGACTCTAGCCCTGGTACTGAATGATGAAAAGAGCAATCGCCCTACTAGAGAGCGATCGCGGTTGGTCACAGGATTCTAGAAGGGCAAGGGTCTAGCGGCTGCTACGAGTGCCATCATCTCGCGTCTATCCCAGTACCAGTTCCACAGGCTTTCACGGGTGCCCACGAGGGTTTTACCGGGCATTGCCATCTCGTAGAAGCGAGGGTTGCACGGGTTCTGGGTGATGATGCCGCCGACGCGAGCGTAGATGGTGCGCAGCTCTTCCAGAGTAGGGAGGAAGGCATCACGATCGATGATGCGGCGGTACTTGTTCAGAAGCGAGTCTTCAGGGGCGATCGCGTCTGCCTGCTGCTCGATGTGGGCATTGAATTCAGCTTGGGCGATCGTTTGAGTGTCGAGGGTGCGACCGGAGCCGCGATCGACTGGGGTTAAATCCGCAGAGGTTGGGGATTTGCGATCGAGAGTTTGGTTTAACATGGGCGTAATCCTGTAAAGGGTTGATTTAGAAGGGGCGGCGAACTTTCCACGGTGTGCCGCCCTCTCTATTAACAGTATACTCAAATCAATTTGATGTAGCAATATTTAATTTGATATTTTACAAATTAATTTGATGTAATATAGGGAGTAGAATTCAAATAGAGGTAGCCTAATGGTGATGAGATTGGTAACTCCATTGAAGGTAAGCTTTGGACAGTGGCTCAAATTAATGCGCGATCGGCTCGATCTCCCTCAAGCCAAGATTGCTGACGCGCTCAGCGTTAAGGCTCAGACCGTTTCCAATTGGGAAAATGGGAAGTCAATCCCTAGCTTGACTCCAGAGCAAACTAGAGAACTTTGCGACCTGCTTCAGGTCAATCTGAATACTTTGGCAAAGGCTTATAGAGGAGAGGTTGAGATCAATGATTGATCTTCAGCTTTCTAACTGTGGTTTTTTAGTTTAGGAGTAGACATGAAAGTATTGCGTGAGCTGAAGCTGATTGGCAGTCCTGGCGAACAAGAAAAACTGATAGATGCAATTGAGCAGCACCTTTCCAACGGGTGGGTTAGAGACAGGGAGAAGGAGGCTAAACTCAAGTCTTTAACTGCATATAAATACATAATTTTTACTTGTTCGGAAACGGTGACTAGACCCGCAGTGGAACTAAGCCTCACGTCGGACGAAAATAACTATTTGTACTTATGCACCATTACTCCTAGAGACATTGGAGACTTAAGCAAAGATGCTTATAACGCCATCCTGGAAGAGTTTCTAACTCAGTTTATTGAACCCGCAACACAAGCTCTGGACATTCAGGTCATTACAACGCCTGAAGACCGCAGTTTTGAAACTTCCATGAGCCATGAAATGTCTCAATTATTGAGACATTTTTCTAGTGCAGCCAACAAGTCATCCAGCGCAGGACATCCATCAGACGAAAAAAGGTTCTTTGGCTTTATCATCCAGGCTCATAGCGAGGGAGCACTATTAGACGAGGCTGAGCTAAGAGGCTTACTTGTTGAGGACGGATGGCCTGAAGTAAATGCCCAGAATCTTTCGTCCAAGTATCGCTTTGGACGGGATTTACTCAATCAAGCTGCAAGAAAGGAGTGAAATTACAGTGAGTGAGCTAGATGACATTAAAGCAATCCTGCGACAGGTAGCAGAGAATCAGGCTACCCAGCAGCGGCAGCAGCGCACCCAGCAGCAGATAGAGCAGCTTGCCGCTTAAGTACAGGGAACGATTCAGGAAACCGCTTCAGACGTTGTATCCATGATCGGCTCCCTAGCGCATGACATGGATGCCCTATCTTCCAACGTGAACGCTTATATCGCGCAATCCACAGCATTCCTAGCGGCTGAGCAGCGCGATCGCTCAGAGTTCCGGCAGCAGATGGTAGGTCTGCAAACCGAGACGCGCAATATCTTGAGGGAGCTGGCAGATTTAAGGCGATCGCAGGGTACAGATAATTAACGAGTTACAGCCGCACAGAACAGTAGTCTGAGCCGCTGGAAACTATGCGAAGAGACGGTTTTACAGGCGCACAAGTTGATGTGCTTGCGATCGCAGGTGACTTGGACAGACGGAGCAGTAGCAAGCTATCGGGATTTTTGGGCTAATCTTCCCAATAAATAACCGAGTTGGGAGAAAGTATTAACAAGTTACAACCGTGCAAAAAGGCAGTCTGAACCACTGGAAGCTATGCAAGGACGCGGTTTCACAACCGAGCAGAACGCTGCACATCACAACAAACCCCGCGATCCTGAATGCGATCGCGGGGTTTGTTTTTAAATATCGTCTGGAGCCTTGCCCTGCTTCAATCGACTAATCGACAGTTTTAGTTTCTCGTTAACTAGCTGCTTGTTTTCGTATTCAACCTCTACGGACTCTTCCTGGAGAAGCCCAGGCAAGCCCCGTTCCACCGCCATGCGGATCATTGTGGCGCGATCAACATTTCGACGCTCTGCAATCTCTTCCAGCCTTCTCAAAGCAGGCTTGGGCAGGCGGAGCGAGATTTGCTCCATGTTGTCATCTTTTGGCGGCATGGTCACAGGGTCTTGTTTTGGATTCATTTTACTCGCCTCTCTTGTCACAAAATTCAGATAAATCTCATTAAAGCAATTTTTGAATCCCACTTGAACCTCACTTGGGATTTATGTGCTATTTTTTGTTTAGTTGCTCCACCGGACTCAAACCGGAATCCGGAGCGGAATCTGTTTTCAGTCCGGCACCATGCAGACCGAAATTGTCCAAGACGACTGGAGTAGCGAGGATTTGCGGCGCGAGCTGCTGATCTGGGCAAACATCGAACTGAAGCGATCGCAGTTCTATCTATGGCTGAAGCACGCCTATATCAAGCCGCAACAGCCAAACGTTTACACGGATAGCGATCGAGCTAAGTTGCTAAGATTTGCCCACCTGATGCAACGCTATCGCAGCCTCAAGCTTGCCAGCAAAAAACTCTACGAATCCTTATAGGAGCCAAAGATGCCTACAGAACAAGAACAGCAAATGTTTGAGCAATTGCACGGAAAGCGACCCGAACTCAAACGCCCCACCCACCCGACCACAGCCCGATCGCCCCACCAATCCAAGCCCAGCGACAGCGCCCAGGTCAATCAAGTGCGCCAGCAATCCCAAAGCGCGATCGGACTTGCCAGCCAGGGCATCATTGGCAGCTCCGGCGAATCTTTGCAAAAGCTAGATCAGCAGCTATCCCGCTTTGAAGATCGCTACGTCACCACCGTGCAGCAGCGCATTGCTGAAGTTCCTGCCCGAATTGAGGCAAAACTAGCCGCCGCATTGACTTGGGGGCAAGAAGGGATTGACCCGCTAGATGCGCTGTTCGCTGAGCTGGAGGCCTGGGATGTTGCTGAAGTCAGCAGCATTGACCAGTTCTTGTTTGGAGAGAAGGCGCTCGCGTCCCTGCCCACCTCACAGCAGCTTTCGGAATAGTCCACAAATTAGAGCCAGTCCCGACTTTGCACGGCTGGGGCTGGCTGTTTATCCACTAATACCACTCAGAGGATTTTTCAATGCTAAGCGAAAGCGATCGCGCCCATCCAGACACCAAGCCCAGGCCCCGTATGGATTTTGGGGCAGTCTTCGACGACGAAAACGATCGCTCTGACACGAGACAAGCAGCCCCACATGATTCATGGGCGATCTTGATTGGGCTGGAGGCTCTAACAGCAGAGCAACAGAAGGATATAGGGTTTTTGTTTGAGGAGATTAAGCGAGTCTCTGTCTTGGAATTAAAGGTTGAGCGCTTGGATAGCACGGTCAAGACACTCGAAGACATTCTGGACAATAGCGACAAAAAAGCAATTCGGATAACGACCCGCCGCTATCAGGTCAGCGAGTTCATGCGGTTCATCGGCATGACAGCTCTAGGTTTTACTGCGGTTCTGTTCGTCGGCTCTACTCTGTCCGGCGATCGCCTTCAGAAGGATGAATATGCCCAGACTGCCGTACTCGCTGGACTGACAGCAGTTACAGCAATGTCGATCGGCTTCAACTTGCAGGATTGAGCCAGTCATCTCATCCTCCAAAATAAAGCAGGGCTGAGCAACGCCCAACCCCGCCAATACATTCGTGCCCACATTCTAACTGTTTGGAGGATGCCCGATGCTACGACTCATCACGATCGCCGCCGCTGCCCTGGGCGCTGCCATTGCTGGAAGCAACTTCTTTACCGATTTCACCAATCACAAGAACTGGCGTAGCTTCGGGCAGTACGAAGTGATCACCCAATACGATGCAGGATTCTATTCAGCCTGTGGAGCGCTTTTAGGAGGAGCGATCGGACTCAGCGTTGAATTGGCGCTAACCCGCTACTTGATTTACCGCAATAGCGACAGACTTCGCCGCGAACTGCTTCAGATGCGAGATTTACCCGGAGTCACGCCTGAGCAACAGCAAGCGATCGACCTCACCCTTGCAGGGATTGCAGAAAACAAAGCCAGAGCCATAAGAACATGAACCTCAAAGCGGTCATCTTGCTCCCGTTGGTGGCAGCGGCGGGCATCACGATTTTTGCCACCAGCCTCAGACCTCAGATTCCTAACCTCAATATCGCCGTTCCCGGTGCAGCCGTAGCCTCTGCACCCCAACCGGAAGGGCAGCTTGCCAGTCCTGTGCTCACCAAAGGCGAAGACAAATCACGGGTTGCTGTGGCGCGGGATGCTTACCTTGACAAGGCGATCGACACCATTGATAGCCAGCTTGCAAACATTGTCTGCACCCGCAAAAACCTCTACCTGAGCCAAGCTCAAGAGTGGAGCCGTCAAACCGGAGGCAGTACCGAAAAGTGGCTACTCGATCGTCTGGATGTCCTTAAGAGCGATCGGGCTAAGAATCCTAATGCTTTCACCGGGCTGGATGGCAGTACCGACCAATTCACTTACAGCAAGGATTTCAGCCTAGATGCCTTAGCGCTGATGACCGCTCTGCAAGAGCAGTATCGCGGTGAGGTCAACAGGGGCTGCGTGACCAACTTTGCCACCAGCTTTCAGGAGCTAGACAAGTTTCAACGCGAAGCCCAGACCTATCGGGCATTGCTTGAACAACGCCAGCAGCAGTTCACAGAAGCGTCAGGAGAGGGTAATGGTAGCAATCAATAGCGACCGACAATCCAAAGGGCGCAACGCCATGACCTCTATGTTTGGTGCTGCTTTGAGTCTGTGGTTTCTCAACGCTGCCTACACCAGCCCAGCCGCCTTCATCATGAGAGCGTTTCTGTTCTTGTCTGGCTCTGCGGTGCTAAGCGCCTCAGTGCATCGGACAGTGAGGCACAGGCTTGGCCCTCAAGATTTCTGGGATGGCATTACCGAAGTGTTGGCAGATGATGTTGCAGCTACCGGAACGCTGCTATTGAAGTCAGCCGATCGCGCTACTGCACCACTTGACCGGATTGTGTACGATCGCCTCCCAGCGTCAATTCAGCGCAGTTTGCCTCCCGCGTCGGTAGGTGATACCGCCTGGTTTGAGCAGGTTGCTTTCTGGCGCGACTCTAAGTTCATTTTTGGGCGCAAGGGCACAGGTAAATCGGTGCTGATGGGCTATGAGTCGTGGGTCATCAAGTCTACAGATCCAGAGGCAATGCTGTTTGTTCTAGATCCTCACCTGGATGCTGAAAGTTTGTGGTTTGGCGGAAACTCTGAACTGATTAAAGCCCATTGCTACAAGTCCATTCAAGACTTTGCCCGCATCTTTGACCTGGTTGCCTCTGAGCTGGATGACCGCAAGACTCAAGGCGATCGCCGCCGCCCATTATGCAAAATTATTGCGGATGAGTGGGAGTCCATTATCAATGGCTTTGCCAGCTTACCCGCCCGGTTTCCAGAGGGTGACGATCGCCATGATGAAGCCGTAAAGCTATCGGTCTATGCCGAAAAGATTCCAGCGATCGCCGCGTTCATTCAGGATGAAGGGCAAAAGTTTCAGGTGGAATGCACGATCGGCGCTCATGGAGGCAAAACCAAACGATCGGGTATTGACTCAGACATCCTGCTTCAGATGCACTGGATCGCCTGTGATGACGCGCTGACTATGCCCAATACGCCTTTGCTGCAAGTGGTCAAAGGCGAGGCGCAAAAGCTAGAAGCCAATCGCCGTCGTCTGCTGCCTTACGCGGGTGAGCATCAGAAGTTTGCAGGAACCGCTATTCTGCGGTGCGTCAAGTCCAGAAGCAAAACAGAGCCTTGCCTAAAAGCGGTTGGGCTGCCCTGGATTGACTTTGAAGGCGCTGAGGTGATGGCGATCGCGCCTGAGCCAGTAGACGCTCATGTGGCAGACGCTCCTCAGTCAGAAGAAGAGGCTTGGCTGCAAGAAAATCGGGCGAAGCTAGTCGAGGTTTATCGGTCTGGCACGACCTCTCTTCGCAAACTTTGCGAGACATTTGATGTCGCCAGAGACAGTCGAAAGGGCAGATTGATTGCTGACTTTCTTCAGCAGATGAGAGCGATCGATGATGCCGAGCTTGAGCCAGATGCCGCATAGGCAAAAACGGCACTTTTAGCGCTTCCACCACCACCACCACCAGCGCGACCACGAAAAATCAGTACTTTCAGCCCTCAAAGTGGTCGCGTGGTCGCGCTGGTGGAAGCGCATTTCGACCACAAAACGCGACCACGACCACCCCAACGCGACCACTTTCTACCGGAGTTTTAAAACCATGACAGACCTAATTGGTAAAGTTTGCCTTGTACTCGTGACCATAGGACTGCTCTCTACAGGCATCACCCGATGCTCGATCGATTTGGAGAATGGAGCCAAATTTATGCGAGGTGTTGGTGGCTCCATGCTGGGCACAAGTAACCCAGAAATCGGCGGGAACTGTGAGGACGGCGTTTGTGTTGAAAGCGGTCGTCCGACTCAGAGCTTCGATCGCCCTAGGCAGCCTACTCAATTCAATCAACCCAGCCGCTAGGAGTAAACCAGCAATGCAAGCGATCGAATTTCTTCAAGGATTTGGATGGATTTGCGTTGCTGCCTACTGCCTCAATGGACTGGGATTAGTGCCTACGTCCTGGATTAATGCAGCTCAGTCCAGGGCGGGTATCCCGGTTGAAGCAGTGAGCAGCCCTAGCCCGTCATCTAGCCCAGTCCCATCGGCAACACCCAGCCCAACCACGACACCGCAGGAGTCATCAGGTGACAAGCAGTTCAGCACCCAGCAATAGCGCAATTGTTAAGTATGGGGCGATTCAGCCCCATGTCCATGACACCTATCGCCACCGCTGGGGTTTTGATGAGGATGAGGACTTTGCAGCAGAAGATGCACGAGAAGCCTATGAGCAGTCGGTAAACTGGCGATCGCCCAATGCTGCTAAATCAGCGGCGTATCAGGCAGGGCGAGGCACAAGGGAGGCGATCGGTAGTGCAGCCGCCGCAATTCAGGCTTTGGAATACACTCCGCCACAGTGGATAGGTGATGTTGCCGCCGCTGAGCTGGAGGGCATCAAAAAAGAGTTGGCACGACAGAACAGATTGGCTCATCGGCAGGTCTACAGTAAGCTTCTGTCGTGGAATACCTATTCGTTGGGCTTAGCGCTGCTGACTATGGGCACTGTGAATGTATACATGGCGCTAGCAAGTCAGTTCAGCCTGCCTCTCGGTCAGTATGCCGATCGCGGCTTTGTGGGCACAACTGATGCCGTCTACACAAAGGAAATCAAAGAGGGAGATAACATCAACGGCTACACCGTGACCAGTGGCTTTGGAGAGCGAGATGCACCGGACACGAATCAAGGCAAGGGATCGAGCTTCCATGAGGGCGTTGACCTAGATACCCCAGAAGGCACGAACCTCTACATGATTGGCGAAGGCGGAACGGTTGAGTGTGAGCAGCAGCCAGAGGGGGCTGGTACCTATGCCATCATCACCCCTAAAGGATTGCCTTACACCTTCAAGGCAATGCACCTGAGCAAATGTGAGGCGGGTGAGTACCAGACAGGCTTAGCGTTTGGGCAAACAGGCAACACGGGAAACTCATCAGGCGCTCATCTCCACTGGGGGATGTTCAAAGATGGTAAGGCGATCGCCCCCACCGAAGGCTATCTCTGGTGGGCGTTAACCGGGAACGCGCCGAAGCCGCATGGAGGCGCTTTGGCTGAGACTGGATTCGACGGCGTGGATGACTTTGCTAAGGCGATCGCCCAACAGGAAAGCGGCGGCGATATTAGCATCGTCAATTCGATCGGCGCGATGGGAAAGTATCAGTTCATGCCCGATACGCTGGACTCTATCTCTCAGTCCTGCTTTGGTCGGCAAGTCAGCCATGATGAATTTCTAGCCAGTGAAACAATGCAAGATCAGGCGGCTAAGTGCTATTGGCAGCCTGAAATCAACAAAGTACAGCAAGCAACCTCCGACCCGGTGCAGCAGTGTCGAATGATGGCAAGCTACCACTACTCAGGCGATGCTGAAGCCTGGGACAGTAATGCTAGTCAGGTCGATGCTCCAACTATTGCGGATTACACAAAGCAGGTTTGTGGCAAGATTCAAGGTTGAAGGTTAAAGGAAACTTCTGATGAGATATTTCACTCAAGCTGAAGCAGATGAGATCGCAGTACTTGCGGCAAAGGCACAAGGAATCGCAGATCAGATATCGGGCACACTTAGAAAGTTGAAGCAGTGTTCACCTGACAGCCAGCAGTGGAACGAGATTGATCAGAGATACCACCTGCTAAGAGCAGAGTACTTTGAGGTTAGCGATGCCATACATGCTATTAAGGAGCGGGTGGAGTCTGAGGACTAACAGTTCACAACATAACCCCCCACGATCGAAGCGCGATCGCGAGGTTTTGTTTTGAGTCTAAACTAGCTGGCAGTTTTTGTTCGCTTTGAAGCACTAGCCTTCGCCCGTGCTTCAAAGCTCGGAAAGTTAATTATATTAGCAGAATTCTTTGCTGCCTCCCAAACCTCATTCACAATATCGATTAACGGCGGAATGACAATCAGGACATACTGCCCTAAGTCTTTTTTCTTCTTGCTGGCGACTTTCAAAGCTTTTGGCATCTGTTCATGAAAGTCTGCCCAGTCTGTTCTCACCCAGAAAGCTTCTTCATCAATGACCACAATTTGCTTGTCTCTCAGGGTGTCATCAAATCCGCTCTTGTCCAAAAATTCAATGATTTTTTTGACGGTTTGAAGAGAGGCTTGCTGTCTAAGATTTTTGATGGCTCGAATCTCTAGAATTTGCTCCCAAGTGTAGAGTACCGTTGGTTTTTGAGCAGATCCTACCCGTTCTGGAATGATAAGGTTTGCTCTTTCCAGGTATTGCAGACGATTGGACGTGGTTCCTGTAAGAGCCAAAGTTTCTTGTCTAGTAAAGCCCTCAATGAGACTCATGGCTAATTCTGCAAAATATAAACGTTGATTGACTCAGTAAATTTACTATTCATATATAAAGAAAATGTGAGTTTACGTATTCTTTCTAATGAAATTTAGAATACGTTCAGGTTAGTGTAAAGGCATGAGTTAGCTGATACCTAGCTCATGCTCACCTTATAACCTCTAGGAGGTCTTATGTCAGGACGTAAAACAGGCGCGAAAGCAGCACAGGCTGCATCTAAGGTGCTTCGGAGCAAAACGGCTGGCAAGGCGGCTAAAACTGCTGCTGCGTCTGCCTTATCTCAACGGGCACCTAAGAAGTAGTTTACCCGGTTAGGGTGACTACTTAACAGTTAAGCCCCTTGATCCAATGCGCTCAAGGGGCTTAACTATGTCTGTAAAAGATATTGCCCTTCTGGCAGTCTATTAATACTTCCTCCCAACCCGGTTATTTATTGGGAAGATTAGCCCAAAAATCCCAGTAGCCTACTACTGCTCCGTCTGTCTAAGTCACCTGCGATCGCAAGCACATCAACTTGTGCGCCTGTAAAATCTATCTTTTCATGTGGCTTCCAGCGGCGCAGACCGCCTTTCTGTGCGGCTGTAACTCGTTAATTATCAGTACCCTGCGATTGTTTGATTGTGAGAATTGCAGCACCAAGCGCCTGCTCTATCAATCCGATAGCACGAGTTTGATAACAGTTCGTTGGAGACGCTCTGACAATTGCGCTGATCAATGATTGAGCAGCACTCCTTATTTCAGGGTAATCGTCAAGGCGATCGGCTGGTTCGGTTGGGTTGGTGGTCATGGGTTAGGAAACTCTCTAGCGTCGCAGCCAAACAGATCACAAAGCGTCTTGATCTGCTGAATTGAGAACGCTGGCTGCTGAGTGCCATTCTCCCAAGTGCTTATGGTTTGCCGGGTCACGCCAAGCTTTTGCCCCAGCTCAGCTTGACTTAGCTCAATCATGCGCCGCTGCATTCCCAGCCACGCACCAAACTTTGGGGGGTTCATTTGTCCAATCGTTAATTGGGTTGTCATGTCAATCTTATTTTACCTATTCCAGATTAATCTATCATAAATACGACAGATTGACTTGACATATGACAGATTAACTTGACATCCTGATTACTAGGAAAAGCGGCTCGCCGACCAAAGTTAACCGTTTTTCCCAAGACAAAACCCTTTCCTACCTTAGAGGAGCTGCGAACCATCTACGCCCGCGTTGGTGGCATCATCACCCAAAACCCTCGAAACCCTTGCTTTTACCAGATGGAGATGCCTGGAAAGACGATCGTGGGCACTCGTGAAAGCCTGTGAAATTGATACTGGGATAGACGCGAGATGATGGCACTCGTAGCAGCTGCCCGTCCGCTGCCCTTCTAGACCTCTCATGACTACCGCGATCGCTCTCTAGTAGGGCGATCGCTCTTTTCATCATTCAGTACTAGGGCTAGAGTCGATCGCCGCTGCCATGTGCCAAACATGATGTGTGGATGCAACCCGATCGTTTTATTCTCATCGTATGTAAATAATCAAAAGGACGATCGCCGCAACCTTCCACGGAAAAGCGATCGCCCTCACTACTCAACCAGCAATTGAGATATCTACCATCATGGCACTACTTTCGCCCGTCGAGATTTCTGTGACGATCGCTACAGCGACCGTCAACCTTGCACTTCTAATAAAATGGCAGCAAGCCGAAACTAGGATTCAGCAGCTAACCGTCTGTCCTAGCTACGGATGCTTGACTAGACAAGGTGTTGATATAGAGTGGAAGCGAAGACACGATCGCCCTCCCAAGCCCAGTATTGTTTTCTTCGACATTGATGGCATGAAAGAGGCAAACGCCAAGTGGGGTTACGCTGAGGTCGATCGCCGTATTTCGAGCGTAGTCTCTCAAATTCGCAGCAGTGAGCTAGTAACACTGGGGCGCTATTTTTCGGGTGATGAGTTTGTCATTATTTGCTCAAAGTCCGAAGCTTATGTAACTGCGAATCGCATCTGCAAAGCCTTTGCCGACCAAAGCATGAGTGCCACGTTTGCGATCGCCCCTTGCGTCTCCGCATCGCTTGAAGAGTGCGTCAGACCCGCCGCTGATGCAGTGCAACTGGCGAAGCTGCAAGGGCGGCGCGGGACGATTAATTAACCCGCAATTCCCCTAACAGCCCTCGAATTCCCCCGAAGCTCGATCGCCCCTTCAACCTGCATTCAGTTCAAGCTGTTCACCCTCCCTTTCAATGTGGCGTGCAGAAGATTTTAGGACACCTGCAACTAAGGGCAAGCCGAGTCTAGTCTTGCCCTCTAGCACCTCTTCAATGGTGACAATCTGAATGCGGGGGGTGTCTGTATTGAACGACTCAGAATGATATAGCCCACAAGCCTTTGCCTCTTTCACCATTGCCTGTGTTGGCGGCTTGAGGGTGAGGAAGACTCCCAGCTCAGCGTTCTCTCGGCTGATTGTGCCAAACAAATCTCGAATGTCTCTAGAGTCAACCTTTCCCGACTTTACTTGGAAGATGACGCGACCAAACTTTTTATCAGTGATTGGAAAGAATCCCCACCCATCAACGCCCTGGTCTGCTCCCTTCTTCTGATTGATGGCGGCGCGGTTACTGGAGTAGGTCAGCACCGCCCATTTCTCAAACTCTTTTCGTAGCCGATCGTCTTTTTTGAGTGCCAACGCCTCAGCCGATTTTATGTCCTTGGGGATGCCTGTAAGCTTAAGCGAGTCCGAACTCACTACCTGAGCACCATGAGTGTCCTCTAGACGCTTCAGAATGAGGCTGATGCTTTGGTAGGTGATGTCGATGCCAATCCACTGGCGATCGAGCTTCTGGGCGACCGCTACAGTCGTTCCGCAGCCACAGTAGGCATCTAGTACAACATCCCCTACGTTGCTACTTGCTTGGATGATGCGCTCCAGCAAAGCTTCGGGTTTCTGAGTGGGATAGCCGAGGCGTTCTTTATCATGTGCGCTTAAAGATGGAATGTCATCCCAAACATCAGATGTAGGAACCCCAGGCATTTCATCTAGGTAGCGCTTGAGTTGGGGTCGTTTGGATTTGCTATCTGGATACCAAATCCTGCCTTGAGCATCTAGCCCTGCCATTGTTTCCTTGGAATACCGCCAGCCGTTAGATGGCGATAGAAATCCCTTCCATTCGTACATCATGTTTGGGCGAGGACTAGGGCTAGTCATGTCAGATAGCCGATAGCAGCGACCAGCCACGTCTGTGTGACGATAAAAGTCTTTAATATATTTCTCAGAGTAAGGAGAATATTGAACATTAAAACAATGTTGATTGCTCTTGGCGTAAAGAAAGATGATGTCGCTTGTAGAACCGTATCGGCGTTTTGCGTCATTATGACCGTTGGTTCTTTTCCAAGTAATCTCGTTCTTAAAATCTCCGCCTTGTGAGCAGAAAACAGAGTCTAGAACCAACTTCAGATAGTGGCTAGACGTGGGATCGCAGTGCAAATAGAAGCTACCAGTAGGCTTGAGAACGCGATGAATTTCAGCAATTCGTAGGGTCATGCTGATGAGGTAAGCCAGCAAGCTACTTGCGCCCAAAACGTAATGCAGACCGATGATTAGGTCGATCGTCTGCTTGGCGAAAATCCCTCGATTGTTCTCTACGATTTCTTTGTAGCCGTTGATGGCTAAATCGTCCCAGTTCCAAGTATCAACAAAGGCTTGAGCCTGAGCTGCATCTTCTTTGCCAACGTTGTTGTAGATCTGGTTGTAATTTCTTTTGGAGTTGAAAGGTGGATCGATGTAGCACAAATCCACCACTTCATCTTTGATGTGCTTCCTAAGAACTTCGAGGCTATCACCGTAATACAAGCGATTCATTTTTGAGCATCTTTAGATTAATTGGCACAAAGCTCCACGCCATTTCTCAATGGCAAAGCTGGGCTAAAGCGTGATTCTGGGTCACATCTTTTAGCCGAAGCGCAATATTGTTAGGCGTAGATTACAAAGTTCTGATTTTGACTGTTAGAGACAAATTCCCAGACCGTTAAGGATTAGACTACCGACTACTCGCCGCCTGGACGTTCACTTGCAGCTCTGCCACCACACTGCGAACCATCCGAAGCGATGTCGCTGCCCACCTGACAACCGCCGCTTCCAGCACTGCCGCCGCTGCCTCCAGAAGAGCTGCCTGAGCTGCCACTTGAGCCTTCAGGGTTGGTAGAGCCGCCGAGGCGAAAGGGCAGAAAAGTGTAAGGGCTGTTGGTACTACCGCTTTTGCTATGAACAGCAGATGATAGAGCCGCATCCCAATGATCTACGGGTTCTTCAGCAGACTGAACGGAGATAGGCAGTGCTGAAATGACCAAACTGAAAAGAGTTGTGGCGATCGCCAGATGGAAAATTCTCTGCATAACCCTGTGGTTTCTCGTGGAACGATTCCCTCAGAGTGCCCAGAAAGGAGTTGACAAATCCCTAACCTTTTGCGATCGGTTGGGGATTTGCTCTACTGCCGCAACTGCCACCACATCCACAAGCCGATCGCACTAGCATACCAAACCAGCTCTAGGAGCGCGATCGGGCTGTCCCAAGAGCCGCCGTTGGAGAGTAGGGGAATTCCCAAGAATTCAGGCATTGGAGCGCTCCTGTTATCTGCTAATTACCTGAAGCACAAAGACGATCGCTCCCAGTAAGAGGTAGCTGATCATCACCCCTTTTGCCACTTGGTCGGAGATTCCAAAAGTCTTTTTGTCTCTCAGATCTTTTCGCAGCCCAACTACTTCCGTGCTGAGGTCTGTCATTACCTTACGAATTTCTTGCATCTCCTTCAGCAAAGGGTAGGGCTGCTGAGCTTGGGTCGGTAGTCTTGGTGTTGGATTTGCGGGATTCATTGTTACTCTCGTGGAACGATTTTCCCAGAGTGCCCGGAACGCCCAAAACAAGAGCCACTCCGATCGCTTTTCTGTTCCACGAGGAGGCGATCGGGGTGGCTGCGTCTATTGTGGCATTTACCTTTTGGCGTGTGAAAAGTCAGGGCTGGCATCACCCAATTCCGACACGAAGCGCTCGGCTATGGCCTGACCAATCACCGCTACTTGCTGAAGTGGCATCAGTTGAACCTGTCTAAGGATCTTATCCACCTCACCCTCTTCAAATTCAGGCATTTTATGCCCAGTCAGATATTCAACCAATCCTTCAATGGTATATCCCGCTCTCGTAGCGATCTGAGCAAGGTTCTTGGTGTCTGGCATAGTCTCACCTTTTTCCCACAACTGCACCGCTGTTGAGGAGACACCTAGAAGCTTCGCAAATTGCCGCTGGCTCATCGAACCACGAGCCAGCTTGACCACCTTTATCAACCTCTCCCTTGTTTCTGAGTCCATATATGCAAGTGAACTAGCCGCATTACAAGCTTACTTGTCAAGACTGGCACCTGCAATCGGCTCAATCTATCCAGGAGGGATGGAGCCGTGGCATTCGTATTTTTCTCCCTCATTGATCTCGTGTTGCGTTTCTTTACAATCCGAACCTTGCATTAACCCATAAAACACTGCGCGTTGCTCGTAACTCAATGCATCAACGACTTTGAACAGCGTGTGACTCAAGAAATCTATCCTTCCATTGCGAAATCTGCTGAGTTGATATGGATCAACTCCCGATCGTTGCGCCAGGTCAACAGCCTTGAGCTTAAACGTTGATATGACAAAGTTTAGAGACTCTCGATGATCCATAAAACACAACTCCACGACCCAACAGGAACCCCCCGATCGTCTAAAACTCTTGCGAAAGTACGCAATGAATTTCTCGGCAAGTGAGATATACTCGATCTGAAATTGCGTACTAAGGCAAGCGCCTCATGAACCGAACAGATGACTTCCTTTGGCTCAAACTCAATGACCTAAAGAAGTTGACCGGAATCAGCAATTACCAATGGAGTCGCTGGTTCAACGGTATGGAAATGACCGAGCGATCGATTAATCAGATCGCTGAAGCATTCGATATACGACCATCTCAAGTCCTGGACTTGGTTAATGAGAGGCGGCGAATTACTAGCTTGCGTAATAACGCAATAGAATTACCGCAAAAAATTGATTGCGTTTAAGCGCAAGCTATCCGATCGCAGCCCATAAAAATAAGCCGATTTCCCCTAAAAGAAATCAGCCAAAAAATCAGCCACTTAGCCTCTTCACGCCCTTGCAGCATCTCTAGCTATGGCAACCACAGAGCATCTACCCTTAACCGCACAGCAACGCCAGATCCTCAGCTTCCTAGCCCAGAGTCGCTATCTCTACGATTTTCTAGATGCCAACCTGATCGGCAACTACCAGGAAGCCAACAGCATTTTGCCTCCAATCATTGCCCGTGGCTGGGCAGGTTGCTCCTTTGAAGAGGGAGCCATGCTCTATAAGCTCACAGACCTCGGAAGAGCCGCGCTGCAAAACGGGCTACAGCTCTCCGAGATGCCAACCCCCACCCCGAATCCTTTCAGGTGGCTGGAAAATCGCCAATAAAAAACAGTCGCTTTGCTTTTCCGGGCATTAGGCGACTGTTTTTTAATTCCTTAATTCAATCCGCTTCTCAAGGGATTCGCAGTCCCAAAGAAGCCGCTCCAACCAATAGTCCGTAACCAGGCATTCGTAACTAGGCAATTCGTAGCCATCAATCCGAGCCATTCGCATCAGGACAAGCCCAATGAAGCCGAAAGCCGATCGATTTCAACCCGACATGACCACAGCTAAAAGCCGCGCTTCATATCTATTTACAAGTGTAGTACATGGGATTCCGAACAAAACGTCACCCCAATCACCAAACCCCGCGATCGCGCTCAAAATCCGCCACCTTGCTCAGTTTCCTGGGCTAACCAACGTAGAGCGGGAGCTGGTTGCCTACTGGGACAGGCGCGGCTCCATCCCATCTCACCACTGGACATCCTTCGTCCACGTCTGGCGAAAGCATGGAGGGCAGCAATGAACGCCAAAGATCCAATCCCAAGAATCCGCTGCTGCTGCAAATGCCTCAAGCTCACCCACCTCTGGAAGCCTCGGCTGATTCAAGGCGGGAGAAGGCACTACACGATCGCCGTTTGCACCCAGTGCATCAGCTGCATTCAGATTTCACGCTTACAGGAAGAGGCACATGGAAGAGTTGAAGAATTTATTGATTGAATGGGCAGCGCTGGAGCCTACGCGGTGCTATCACCACAAAGATGATCTCTCGGAGGACTTTAGTGTTCACCGAGGCAAGACTCTCAACACGATTTGGGCAGTAAACCTTGGAGATATCAGCACGTCTGGGCTAGATACCCTTCAGGGAGCCATTCAGGAAGCGATCGCCTATCGGGGCTATTTATTCACCCTAGAGAGCGCTACAGACGGACTGCTCTATGCCAGGATTCGCGACAAGGTTTTTGCCAGCGGGGCAAAGGGCTGGTATGGGAAATCAACGGAAGGGGCGATCGCGCTTCTAGAGGCTTATGTGGAGTGTTTGAAAGGGTTGGGGGTGTGGCATGAAAGAGCTTGAACGCACTGAACACGAACTCCTTGAAAGCCTTTTGAAGGACTGCGCAGAACTGGAAGAGGGCGAAAGTTTCATTGCACAGACACCATCTGGAGACTTTGGTGTACAGCGAGGTGAAGAATTTCATACGGTTTGGGCAAAAAATCAACCCATTACCTGCATCGACATGGACGTGCTTCAGGGAGCCATTCAAGAAGAGAGATGGCTGATGGGTCACGAGTTCCTGATAGCCATATTCTCAGGCGGATATCATGCTCGACTCACACTAGAACGCAGTCAGGGTGAAACATCCTCTTGGGAAGCCAAAGCAGAGAGGGCAGCGATCGCGTTGCTAACGGTTTATGTGGCGTGTTTGACGAGTGTTGATAGCGAGGAGGAGACTGATGAACGCTTATAACCTGCAAGAAACAGCCTTAGAAGCCTCTAAATCAACTCCTTGTCCACTTTGCGGTCACGATCACTACTGCTACTTAGTGCAGAACGATCGCGGTGACATCTTCAAAGCCATTTGCCAATGGACAGGCGAAGCTCCGGAAGGATGGGATAAGACAGGTGTTGCTAAAGACGGCAGGGGAAAGTTTGTCAGGCGAGGTTTTCAACGCTTTAAGCGGAAACACTACCCCGACTATGTGCAGCTCACGCCACAGGAGAAGTCTGACATCCCTCAATGGAAGGACTACCTGCTGGGTATGTCAGGCGATCCGGCTCCCTTAGCCAAAAACGGTAAAGCCTACGAAATGGCGATCGATTATCTTTACCCCGACGAACAGGGACAACCATCGGGCAAAGTAGTTCGCATTCAGTGGAGCGATCGCCGTCGCGCCTACGACAACAACCGAAAGACTAAGATGGTTCGCCCTTGGCATTGGGTACACCACACTGAGGGCGGTTTTTGGTCAGATCGGGGTAAGGGCGATAAGACATGGACGCTCTACCGGGAATCTGAAGCTAAAGAAGAGATTTTGCGGGGCGGTATTGTTTTTGCCGTTGGCGGTGAACAGGCAGTTGAAGCCTACCGAGAGCTGGGGCTAACGGCTACCACATGCCAGGGCGGAGAAGCCAACTGGCGAGAGATTGTTATCCGACTGAAAGACACCTTTGCGATCGCCAGAAGGGACGGGCTGAAGCCGATTTTGGTCATTCATCCAGACTACGACCTGACTGGGGAAAGCAAGTTTGGAGAGCTACAGAGAGAGTGCGATTTTGCACGCGTTTCCGCCGTTTCTTTAGAGCCGCCTACTCTGTGGGCAGAAATGCCCGCCGGGGGAGACATCTGGGATCTAGTTCATCTCTCTGGATTGCCTCAAGACACTATTCTTCGCTCCCTAGAAACTGCCATTGATGAAGCGATCGATCACCAAGAGAGCGAAATTGTCGCACGCCAGCAGCGCGATCGCTGGCAAGCTCCTGAGGTTTATAGAGGCGAGTTGGGCTATTGGAAGGAGACGAAGGAAGAGGGAGAAGTTGTTGGCAGGTTTTTTAAACCTCAAGCTGACTTTGACTTTCAGGTTGAACGCGAACTCATCAGCGAAGATGGCGGTGGTCTGGTCTTGCAGGTCAAGAGAGCAGACGAACCCACACAGCGCCGGGTTTTTCTCAAGTCGAGCGACTACAGCACCGTTCAAAAATTCACTGATGCACTCAAGCGCTCATTGGGTGGAGGGGTAGTTTGCAATTTATCGAGCTATTCACTTCAGGCATTAATCCGGGTAAGGCTGCATGAATACCGCATCACCCGACATGGCAAAGCCTATCGATTGGTCGATCGCGTGGGGCAGCAGCCGGATGGAATCTGGGTGTTTAAGCAATCTCAGTTCACCAAAGACGGAGAACCTACTAAAGAAGAGCAGTCTCTCTGGGTCTGGAATCCAGAGATTACGGGCGATGATGCCCACTTCAGATCTCCGGTGATTGCTCCTCAAGACCCCCAGGCACTGCGAAACCTGGTGCAAACCATGCACCGGGCTTTTGGCAGCAACTTTGCTCCCGCTCTTTTGACTCTGGGCTACGGCGCGGCTGGAATCCACTATCAGGAAATTCAGGAGAAGGAAGGCGCGTTCCCCATCCTCAATCTCTACGGCGATCCGGGCAGCGGTAAAACCACCGCCGCTGAATGCGCCCTATCCCTAGCAGGGCAGCAAAAGGAGGGCATGATGGTCGAAGTGTCCGTTAGTGCTGCTTACGAGCGTCTGAAGCTGGCAGGAGGGCTGCTGCACTGCTTAGACGACCCCAAGCGCGATGATTCGTTAGACGAATTCCTTAAGGGTTTCTACAACGCTAAGGCGAGGGTAGTTAGAGGCAAAGATAATTCAGGGTTTAACACCCAGAAACCCCACAGTCCGCTGATGGTCACTTCAAATCATGCTTGCGGTGAGAATAGTGCTGCCACTCAGTCGCGTCTAGTCCGACTGTTTTTCCCTAAAGTGCAGGATGGCGACGCGGCTGCATTTCGAGAGCTGCCGAATATCCAGGCGATCGCTTCTGGTTGCTTCACACAGATGCTGCAACTGGGCTATCCCGCACAAGAGGTGTATGCCCTAGAGCAGGAGCTAGCCGCCCAAATCCCCAATGCTCACCTACGAATTGCCAAATCTTTAGCCCTCTTGCTCTGCTATGCCATGAAGGTGGCAGAGCTGGCAGGCATCGACTCCGCCCCTCTAAAGCACTACGTTTTTGAAACGGTCTGCGCCCAGGTCAACGACCCCGACGAAAGCGGCGACAGCCTAAGAGACTTTCTTGAGAAAGTCTTCTCACTGGACTCAGAAGCAAAAATCGGTGAATGGAATTGCCGCTGGATTGAGAAAAAGGAGGATGGCAGCCGAGCGTTGGCAATCTATCTGCCTGGAGTCTGGACAGCCCTCGACCGAGAGTACAAAGTTTCCTACAACCGGAAGATTATTGAGTCCTTGCTCCTGAGCAAGGGGTTGAGAAAAACCCGATCGAATTTTCATGCCGATGAAGATCAGAGCCGCGCATACAAGCGGGCCAAATTAACGGCTGCTGACAGCAGCTTGGTCAATCCTCCAGAGCGAACCCAAAGATGGTCGTATGAATTGCCTGAGTCGCTCTTGAGGGAATACAGCGAAAAGAGTGGAAGCGAAAAAAGATCATCAAGATCATCAGAGCTTGAAAAAGAGCCTGAAACCCTTATGAGCACTGGGGCTTTCTCTGATGATCTAAAAGATCATCAGAGATCATCAGAGATCATCAACCCCAGTCCTGATGATCTTTTGGATGGGGCTGATGATCTTTTGATGATCGAAAAGATCATCAGCGATTGTCAGCCTCCAGAGCAGGTTTCAGCCTCTAAAACACCCTCTGATGATCTTGATGATCTAGAAAATGCAAAAGCTCAACTGGCACATTCAGCACCCCAACTGGCACAGCCCCATTTAGACCCGATCGATCCCTCCGTTTTCGGTGCCGACTGTGAAGTGCTGGTCGGAGAGTACTGGGTAGGCGGCAAATACCTTCGAGAAACCAATCGGATGAGGATGTCGCCTCTAAATCGCACCTTAGAACCCACCCACAAGGTGCAAACCAAGGCAGGCAACATTGAAGTCACCGACTCGGAGCTGCGGAGGACTGATGCAACTTGACCTGCTTACCTACCAGCCCAGCCCGGAAGAAATGACGATCGCCGCTAATCCTTCAAGCCCGGTTGCCCCACCCGCAAACCAACACGCGATTGCTTGGCAGGAGGCAAAAGCCGCCTATTACCTACGTCTGATGAGCCGCTTTGTGGGCACAGGACGCTTATCCACAGAGGTGAACCAACGCGAAATCAGTCGCCTATTTGCTATGCGCCTAGCTGCTCTAGAGGAACTCAGGAGGCTGCGAGGTGAATGAACCCTGCCCCAAATGCACTGCCACAGAGACGATCGCCCTCATCGTTCCCGGCGGTGGCATCCAGACCCGGTGTGCAGAGTGCGATCGCTTCCTCTCATGGCAAGAGCTACCCAAATCAATCAAGAAGAAAGGAGAAAAATAATCATGGTGGCAACTGGTGAAACGCGCAGAACTACCGCAAAACACCGAAGAGGGACGAAAGCTACTGGCGATCGTCAAGCAGTATCCAGGCATCACGACAGCTCAGATCATCTTGGAGACGCAGGGCAACCCGACAACGACCCGGCGAAAGCTCGATCGACTGGCGGGGCAGGGGATGTTGACTCGAACGGGGAAGCGACCGCACAAGTGGTATCTGAGGAGGCAGGGGTAGGCGGCTTCAGCGAGGGCGATCGCATCCGTGCCCAATCTAATCGGGGTGAGGCGATCGAGGGCATCATCACCAGCCTAGGACGCACCTATGCTCAGCTCGACAACCATAAGAACCGCATTGCTCTTCTAGAAAGCGCTCAACTGGTTAAGGCTCAAGCTGTGCCAGAAGAGCTGCTTAGCTTAGTGGGCAAGGAGTGGAATGAGCAGGTTGATGAACTGCTAGAGGATCATCGCTTCTACAGCCTCAACGCCTGGTCTGGGGCAAAGCGATCGAAATCCCACACAACCTACAAGGGCTGGGATATCGGATTCCACAAGGATGCAGAGTTTGATATCACCAAGGATGAGTACACCTGGTATGCCAAGCGGAAGGATCTACCACAGATAAAGGGCGATAAAGAAACCCTGGATTACTGCCATGAGGCGATCGACTCTGTAGAAGAGAGGCTGGCGGCGCTGGCTGAATGCTTGAAGGTTGACACGCTGACCGAGCTGTTGCAGCAGGTGGCTCAAGATTTTGAGGGCATGGCGATCGCCCCTTCAGCTCCTACGCATGAGCTAGCCACCAAACCTAGCGCCTTTGCCGAAGCCTACGAAGCCGAAGCGCAGCAGCTGGTCTGCCTCATCACCCTTGCCTCAGACATCAAAGCCGCCCACGGAGATTGTGAGCAAGCCCTGACGATCGCCCAGAGTGCTGAATCCAGCGCCCTGGAACACGGTCGGAGATGTGGCGAACTGCTGCTAGCGGCAAAAGCGGCAAACGGGCACGGCGGCTGGGAGAAGTGGCGCAATGAGAATACAGGTATTGCTTCTAGTACAGCCAGTCTCTATCAGCGAGTCTACGAGCACTGGGATGAGATTCAGGAGTTGGAAATTACCTCGCTAAAGGGAGCCGATCGCCACTTCCGGGAAAGCAAAAAGCAGCTCAAGGCAAATCCCCAGACCTCTGCGGAATTGTCAGCCTCCCCATCGCTGCCTCCAGTGGGCACCAAGCTAGAGGGCAGGAATGGAACCGTAGCTGAAGTCGTAACTCACGATGGAGCGCTAGCGGTGGTTAACTCCAGAGACGGTGGCACCATGACTTCATCTCGCCTTACCGCCGGGGAGATCGGGCAGATATATCAGGCGGCTGCGGAGAAGGGCGATCGCTCGGAGGTGGCAGAGCTGGAGCAGTCTCAACCCAAAGCTAAGAAGGTCAAGGTTGGGCCTGGACATTTGAGGGCGATCGCCATTGAGCAGTCGTCTTCTGCCTTCAAGCTACTGAGTGGAATGAAAGGGAATTTGCCAGAAGAGGTTGACCTGATGGCTGTTGCCGACGCTTTGGAAGAGGCAATTATGTCCGTTTTGGAAGAGCTGATTTTAGGGGAGGAAGGCTGATGGAGATTCGTATTATTTCGCTGCATCAGCCTTGGGCTTTGCTGGTAGCGATGAATTTGAAACGGTTTGAAACGCGAAGTTGGGCAACGCCCTACCGGGGCAAGCTGGCTATTCATGCAGCCAAGCGCTCAGTTGATTCGGATGGGTTTCTTCTGATCAGGAAAGCTTTTGAACTGGATGGCAGAGATTTTCAGCAAGAGCAAGGCTGGGTTGAAGGTCTTCAATTTGGCTGCATTCTGGCGATCGCTGACCTCACCGATTGTCTGCTAATGGAGTCTCATCCCAAGATAGGAGCCTACTACGTTGAGCAAAATATCACATTGCACGCTCAAGGCAAGCCAAACGCGATCATCATTGAAACCGCTTCAGACCTAGAACGCGCCGTCGGAGACTGGCGACCAGGGCGCTATGCCTGGAAGCTGGAGAACATTCGCCCGATCGCCAATCCCATTTACTACCGAGGCAGGCAGGGGCTAACCATCATTCGAGAGCCGATGGTGGTGCAGCAGATTGAGGAGCAGCTTGCACTAACCGATCGCATTGAGCAGCAGTTGCAAGCCATTAAGGAGGCGGTCTGATATGCCGATGACCTACGACGAAATCCTGACCAAGATTGGCACGAGCCAAATCCCGATCGAATTCGCCACTACGCCCGGTAGAGCCTTCATTCTCATTGCCCAGTTGCAGCTCGCTTTGAGATGTCCAGGTAACACGGGTGAAAGCGCAGCGATCGCACTCCAAATCATTGAGGGCTTAACGAACGCTATTTGCTTCCATATCCCAGAAGCCAGAGAGCTGATTGAGCAGGGTCAGAACCCTGCCTATGACGTGACGAGAGATTACTTTGAGGCTGAATTTCCGTCTAAGGGAGGCGATCGCTCATGAGAGATTTTTCAATGCCCAAAAGTTCTTGTCCGTGGTGTGGGTACGAAATGGATGCTTGCACTGCTCCGTCTGGACTGGACTCTCCCGGCCCTGGAGATTTATCGATTTGTATTCAATGCTCTGGATTTCTGGTGTTTGATGTAGCTCTAAAACTTCAAAAATTAGAGCCAGAACAAGAGTTTCAGCTTGCCTTGAAAGATCCAGCAGCCTATGCAGAGTTAATGAAACTCCGATCGAGTGTTCGGGAGATTAAGGAGGGCACCCCATGAGCCAACCCCGCCTCTACAACACCCAAGCAGCCCCTCAAAGACGATCGCTCCTACCCGCCGCACAGCCTCAGCGCCCCATTCCTATGGATGCCAAGCTCTACAGCATCAAGGAAGCCTCTCACCTGCTTACAGAGCGCTATGGCGAGGGTTATAGCGAATCGGCAATCCGTCAGCTCATCGCTAGCGCCGACTGGATAGAGGGCGTTCACTGGGCAGACAGGAGGCGGAAAGGTGGCAAGTATCGCCGCCCCAAGGTTTACCTAGAAGCTGTGCAGCGGTGGCAGGTCGCTAGAGTCAGCGATCGCCCCTAATCTCTTAAAATCCTTTTCGCAACATCTAAATACACCTGATCACCTATCCATCTTCGATAAGTGATCAGGTGTATTTTCAATGAATGGCCCATTAAATGAGCGGCAACATCTGGAGGAATCGATCGCTCCACGGCTCTACGCGCCCAGCAATGGCGCAGATCGTAAGCTCTAAAGGGGATCGGATGATTAAGGAAAAACCTAGAAATCTTTCCCCCTAACTTGATATTCGATTCAGTCCCGTCGATCGTGATACCGGGCATTCTGGGCTTGTCTAATCCCCAATCGATCGCCCATTGGGGTTGCAGAGCGACGGCATACCTACCTCCGGTTTTAGTTTCATCCTTCACTCGGATGTCTGGAAATTTCTCCAGATTGACGTGGAAAACCTCGTGAGGACGCAACCCATAGGCGGCAATCATGCCGTAGATCCAAGCCCATTGCGGCTGATGTTCCACTAGCCAGCCTCGCCACTGGACGATCGCCTCATCACTAGGCAGATCCCGCTGAGCAGCCGACATGAAATTGCTGTAGCTGCCTTTCATTCGCCGGATGCCTTCAGCTTCAAGCCCAGCAAACTTAGCTAGGGCTGCATAGGCTTTGGTGCAGCGCTGCCGAGTTCGAGAGTTGGGTTCAGTTTTGGCAATCAAGGTTTCAATTAGCAGGTCAGTTGTCAGGCTGACAGCCTTGTCTAATCGGGCAAACTCAAACCGATAATCTTGGTTCCAATGGGTTTCTGATGCGTTAGTGCGCCCGCGCCGTCCCCAAAAAGCTGCCTCAAACTTCTCCAGCCAATGCCCGATCGTCAAGCCCTCATCTTCAGGGCCACCCCACTTCGCCCAATCAAACTGCCCTAAGTTCAGCTCAGCTCCGATGAGCTTTGCCTGTGATTCAGCAAGCTTCAATGATTCAGGACTTGCCCTCATCTTCAGCGCTACCCGCTGCTGATAGGGTGTAAGCCGATCGTTCCCCGGCTGGGGTGGTAAGGTTGCCCGTAGATAGATGTTCAAGTTCTTGCCCCGAAACTCGATCGCCACTCCAAGCCGAGCCACACGCAAGCGATCGTTTGCCGCACTCAGCAGCTTGTCTAGGTCAGGCATAATAATGGCAGTTAATGGATATGAATGCCTAGGAGGGTTGTCAGCCCTCCTTTTTGTTTTAAATAGTGCCTGATTTTGTGACTAAAAAATCTAAAAAATTAGTCCAAATTTCTATAAATTAGTACAGTTATTCTTAGAATCTACAACTCTTGAAAAGCTCTCCATGAGACAGTTTCAACGATTTTACTATGCTCTAAATTATTAAACATTAACCGTCCCAACAAGCCATT
>JAHHHD010000029.1 GCA_019359505.1 Drouetiella hepatica Uher 2000/2452
AAGATGCCGCAGGATTCCCGCCGCCTGGACTCAAGATTTAGGCATAAAGTTAGTCACAGCTTTACTAAGCTAATCTTAAAGGCCTTGATTTACAGGGTTTTTTCTATTAGATGAATGGCTTGTTGGGGAAGCTGACGCTAAAGACAAGTGAGAGCGATCGCCTCAGGCGGTGCGTATTTGTCTCAACGCTGCTAGGTGCCCTGCGTAAAGCGGCAGATCAAGACTGCCAGTAGAGCCAAACAGGTACGGCACTACGTCATTGAGTCAGGACAAGTTATTTTCTGAGAGCTACGCGACCCTTAAAAATAACTCATCGGATCTAAGCGGGTAGCGCTGTTGAATTTAAATGTAGGCAGCGCTCTAATTTCAAGATTTCTTAAGAGCGCCATTCAGTGATAATCTGGAAACTGGCGAGATTACAAACGTTCAGGCTTTTTTCAAGTCTCTAGTCAAGTCTTTATTAGAAGCTGATCACACGATAGGCGCAAGCATGGTCACCACAGCAGAAAAAACCAACGTCGGTCAAGTTACCCAAATTATCGGTCCCGTCCTAGACGTAAAGTTCCCGGCAGGACAAATGCCTCGAATTTATAACGCCCTCGTTATTAAAGGTACAAATTCAGCCGGACAAGCGATTTCCGTCACTTGCGAAGTGCAGCAGCTTCTGGGCGATAACCAGATTCGCGCTGTTGCCATGAGTACCACAGATGGCTTGGTGCGTGGCATGGAGGCAACGGACACGGGCGCTCCCATCAGTGTTCCAGTCGGTGTCGGCACCCTAGGGCGAATCTTTAACGTTTTGGGAGAGCCTGTAGACAACAAAGGGCCTGTCGATACGCAAGACACTTCTCCTATCCACCGGGCTGCTCCTAAGCTTACCGACCTGGAAACTAAGCCGTCGGTGTTTGAAACAGGCATCAAGGTGATTGACCTGCTGACTCCCTACCGTCGGGGCGGCAAAATTGGCTTGTTTGGCGGCGCGGGTGTCGGCAAAACCGTCATCATGATGGAGCTAATCAACAACATTGCGACGCAGCATGGCGGCGTGTCGGTCTTTGCTGGCGTGGGCGAACGCACCCGCGAGGGCAATGACCTTTACAACGAAATGATTGAGTCGGGTGTAATTGACAAAGATACGCCCGCAAACTCCAAAATTGCGTTGGTGTACGGTCAGATGAACGAACCGCCCGGAGCTAGAATGCGTGTGGGTCTGTCGGGTCTGACCATGGCAGAATACTTCCGCGATGTCAACAAGCAGGACGTGCTGCTGTTTGTGGATAACATCTTCCGGTTTGTCCAAGCGGGTTCTGAAGTGTCGGCGCTTTTGGGTCGGATGCCTTCTGCGGTAGGCTATCAGCCGACCTTGGGCACCGACATGGGCGACCTACAAGAGCGGATTACCTCAACGACTGAGGGTTCCATTACCTCGATTCAAGCCGTTTACGTTCCGGCGGATGACTTGACCGATCCAGCTCCGGCAACCACCTTTGCCCACCTGGATGGTACAACAGTACTGTCCCGCGGTCTGGCAGCAAAAGGCATCTACCCAGCTGTAGACCCGCTGGATTCTGCCTCTACCATGCTTCAGCCCAACATTGTGGGTGCTGAGCATTACGGTACGGCTCGCGCGGTTCAGTCAACGCTTCAGCGTTATAAGGAACTGCAAGACATCATCGCCATTCTAGGTCTGGATGAATTGTCTGAAGACGATCGCCTCATCGTTGCCCGTGCTCGTAAGGTCGAGCGTTTCCTGTCCCAGCCCTTCTTTGTGGCTGAAGTCTTCACGGGTGCGCCTGGAAAGTACGTCACCCTAGAAAAGACCATCAAGGGATTCCAAATGATCCTGTCGGGTCAGTTGGACAGCTTGCCTGAGCAGGCATTTTACCTCGTGGGCGATATCGATGAAGCGATCGCCAAAGGGGAGAAAATGAAGGCAGAAGGCAAGTAGGAGAACCGCTGGCGGGTGTTGGCTCGGTCAACCGATCGGACTGACACCCATCACGCTGACCCAATTTACTCCCCTGATTTAATCTAAAGCTAACTATGACATTAACCGTACGTGTAATTGCTCCAGACAAAACCGTCTGGGACTCCAATGCTGAGGAAGTCATTCTACCCAGCACAACCGGACAGCTCGGTATCTTGACCGGGCACGCGCCGTTGCTTAGCGCATTGGACATCGGCGTGATGCGGGTGCGTGACAACAAAGAGTGGGTGACGATCGCCCTGATGGGTGGGTTTGCAGAAGTTGAAAATGACGAAGTCACGGTGCTAGTTAACGGTGCTGAGCGGGGCGATAAGATCGATCGGGAAACTGCCCGTCAGGCCTACAGCGAAGCTGAAACCCGATTTAATCAATCGCGGGGTGGCGATCGCCAAGAGCAAAACAAAGCAGATAGGGCATTGCGTCGCGCTCGTGCCCGTTTTCAGGCAGCAGGTGGCGTACAGCCCTAGCTAATTCTGAAAAACTAGCGGAAATGAATCAGGTGCGAGACATTGCGATGTCTCGCTTTTTTGTGCTTTAGCAGCTGCCGCAACTTATACCGATTTAAACGAATTTGTGGGCACATCAAACCTCAGAAGGGGCTTGGCATTGCCAAGCCCGTACCGGGATCTGTCGTGGTTCCAATTCAAATTGTTATTATGTATAAATTATTTTTTGTCTAAATAATTTCTTTATATTTCATATTGTTCAATTTACCTCAGAATATGATCTAAAGCCATGTATAGCAAGGATATTCATGATAAATTGACATCTTTTACACTGTAACAACTTTACGTATAAACACGAATTTTTAAGAATCTATGTCTAAATTTAGACATAAACACTGACCATTTTTAGATAAAGAAAGCCGAATCTAGCTATGCCGACCTCCTTACGTCTTAGGCATAGCTATGAAATTGGCAAGCGATCTAAAAACTGCCTCAAATCCCACAACTGCTGCTCGTCTGAGCTTAAATAGCGGCGATCGTCGCACCTACAGAGGACAACTTGAGCCATCTAATCTCAGCCGGCTCTATCGAATTCGCTGTAGTCAAGGCGATCTCAGCCTTTCTCTGACCGAGCTGAAAGCTAACGCTAGCCTGACCCTGCTCAACAGCAAGGGCAAGACTGTAGGGCGATCGGATAGGTCAGGTCTGTCTCCAGAATCGCTGACACAGACCGTAGAGCAGGGAACTTACTATGTTCGTGTTTCAGGCGATCGAAGCAGCAAATACAAGCTTAGTCTGGCGATCGATTCTGCTCAAAAAAGCTCAGGTGGTCAGCGTGCCGTCTCCAGCAATGATTTTGTGCAGCGAGTCGTGGATTTAACCAATGCTCAGCGTGCTCAGGCAGGTTTGCCCGCGCTCAAACTCAACGCAAAGCTTTCGGCGGCAGCCTATGCCCATAGCCGCGATATGGCGCTAAATGACTTCTTCAATCACATGGGATCTGATAGGTCTAAAGCCGCCGATCGCGTCTCTGCTCAAGGCTATAGCTACCTGAACGTTGGCGAAAACATTGCGGCTGGCTATGCTACACCAGAAGCCGTTGTCGCAGGATGGATGAACAGTCCAGGACATCGGGCTAATATTTTGTATTCAAAAGTTAAAGAAATTGGAGTGGGATTTTACTTCCTAGCCAATGACTCTGGTCAGACACCCTATCAATACTACTGGACACAGGATTTTGCGACTCCGGGACGATAGAAGAAAGGTAGGATTCTGGACTCTGAATCCAAAGTCCAGAATCCAGAATCACAAAGCGGCTCTAGAAGTGGGCGACGATCGCCTCTGCAAATTCCGAGCACTTCAATGGCTCGACGGGAGGCTCCATCATTCGCGCCAGGTCATAGGTCACTTCCCCATGAGAAATGGCGGCTCCTAAGCCCTGCTTGATCAGGTCGGCGGCTTCTTGCCAACCCATGAACTCCAGCATCATGACACCAGAGAGAATGACGGAACCTGGATTAATTCGATCTAGCCCCGCGTGCTTGGGAGCTGTGCCGTGGGTTGCCTCAAACACGGCGCAGGCATCGCCAATATTTGCCCCAGGTCCCATACCCAAACCACCCACGATCGCCGCCGCCGCATCCGATAGGTAGTCGCCGTTTAGGTTCATTGTTGCCAGAATCGAGTATTCATCTGGGCGGGTCTGAATCTGCTGAAAGATGCTGTCGGCAATGCGATCGTTGACCATGATTTTCTCTTTCCACTTGCCCTCGCCGTGGGTTGCCCAGATTTCATCCAGAACAGTCTGCACTTCCTGGCAGATCTTTTCTTTTTTCTCTGCCGTCAGTGAGTCGTAACCTGGCTCAATCTGGCGGGCATTATCTTCAATGCTGAGGTCAGGATTCTTCTCTTTGTTGCCCAAAATCCAGGACTCTTGCTCAGTAACGCACTCCTGGCGGAATTCGCTCTTTGCCAGCTCGTATCCCCAGTCGCGAAACGCGCCCTCGGTGTACTTCATGATGTTGCCTTTATGTACCAGCGTCACCATCTGCTTAGCTTTGGGCAACCGCAGGGCATGACTGATGGCGCGGCGCACGAGTCGCTGAGAGCCGTTTTTGCTGATGGGCTTAATGCCGATACCAGAGTCGAGGGGAATACGCTTCTTGCCATGTTCTGGCGTAGCAGGAATTAACTCTTCGTTGAGAATTTTGATTAAGCGATCGCCAATCTCGCTGCCCTGCTTCCACTCAATGCCAAGGTAGATGTCTTCAGTGTTCTCTCGATAAACGATCACATCTAGCTTTTCAGGGGTCTTGTGGGGGGAAGGCGTACCTGCGTAATATTTGCAGGGGCGAATACAGGCATATAGGTCAAAGATTTGGCGGAGCGCGACATTGAGCGATCGAATGCCGCCACCAATTGGGGTGGTTAATGGCCCTTTAATCGCTACACCATATTCTCGAATGGCAGTCAGAGTATCTTCTGGCAAGTATTGATAGGTGCCATACACTTCGCAAGCTTCGTCTCCGGCATAAACTTTAAACCAGGAAATCTTCCGCTTGCCGCCGTAAGCTTTCTCAACGGCAGCATCAAAAACCCGCTGTGCAGCAGGCCAAATATCTACCCCTGTGCCATCTCCCCGAATAAAGGGAATAATGGGATCGTCCGGGACGTTTGGCTCACCGTTGCTAAAGATGATTCGTGATCCGGTAGCAGGGGGCACAATTTTCTCATACATGCTGACAATTCCTAGTGTTACTAAGCGCAAGTGTCTAAGTAAGATTAGCGGATTTCTAAACCTAGAACGATATCTGCTGAAAATAGGTACGGTAAGTTTGCCGTTTTCTGGCGATCGGTTTCTTGTAGCGAAGTGTCTGTGTCTCCCATACGCAAAGTTTCGCTGCTCTGAAGAAAATAGACTTTATCGGAAATTGCTTTGTGGCGCGGCGGAGCCGCGCCACAAAGCAATTTCCAAACCTCGAAACCTTATTTCCGATTAAGTCTAATGTTGAAGATTAAAGAAAATGTTGAAGAATATGTGTAGAAGGACTTAGCGAGCATCAACCCTTCTCTCCTTCCCGGCTAGATAACAGTCGTTAACATGGCAACCGTTTTATAAGTCTATTTTTTTAAAGCTTGGGTATCTGAATGAAGAAGATTTTGATCGTAGATGACGACATCACCTTGAGGACAGCCCTAATTCGATATCTGCAAAATCGGGGCTATTCCGTAGTGGATGCAAAGTCTGGTACAGAAGCCTTGATCGCCATCGAACAAAATCCGCCTGATTTAATTGTGTCAGATGTGATGATGCCCGAAATGGATGGTCTAGAGTTCTGTCGGCGCTTGCGGGCTACGCGATCGGGTCAGCTGATTCCCTTCATCTTTTTGTCGAGCCGCAGCGAAGTCGATGCCCGGATTCAAGGGCACCAGATGGGCGCAGATGACTATCTCGTTAAACCCTTTGAGCCTAAAGAACTGGTGGCAAAAATTGAGTCGCAGCTTGAGCGATCGCGCCGCATTCATTCAGAAATCATTCGCCTCATGCAGCAAACGCCTGTCGCTCCTGAACCTGCCGCGCTGCCGCCATTGCTACCTTTGCCGCTCACCCCTGCCGAAGAAAAGGTGTTTTGGGAAGTCATTCAGGGATTTACTAACAAGCAAATCGGCGATCGTCTATTTGTCAGTCCGCGCACGGTGCAAACCCACCTCAGTAATATCCTCAGTAAGCTTCAGCTAGAGAGCCGATCGCAGCTAATTCGCTATGCTTACGAGCGAGGCTACCGTCCGCCCGTCGAGCAAAAAGCCGAAGAATGAAGGGCTAGATGGTGCCGCTTCCGTATACAGTGGGAGGTGAGCTATTCTCAAATTCGCGCCGCATCGTTTTTGATCCATGCCCGATCTGCAACAATCTAATCCTGGCACCCCCCGTTCTGAGGCAGACCCCAACATTTCTGCCGCCAGCGTTTCAGGCTACATGGCCGATTTGCTCAACCGTCTCAAGTCTGAATCGGCAAAAACTCAGCTCCAGCTAATCCAGGAGTTAGAAAAATCAGGAGAACCAGGGCTGAATGCTTTGATGAGCTTTTTGAGCGATCGCCGCTTGGCTTCTCCCAATCCTGCTTCCCCCAGCCCGATTGAGGGCAAAGCCTATCAAATTTTGCTTGCCTCCGACCAGCCTCTATGTCAGGAGTTTCTGCAAGCCCAGTTTCCTCAAGGTCTAATGTCTGGGCGATCGGAGCGAAACATAGACTATGGCGCTTTGCAGGATTTACTGGCTCGTCAAGAGTTTCAGGCTGCCGATCGCCTGACGATCGAAATTCTGTGCGCCCTAGCAGGAGCCGCGTCAGAACAGCGCAAATGGCTGTATTTTACCGACGTAAAAGATTTGCCAATCGCCGATATGCAAACCATCAACACCCTCTGGCAGGTCTATTCGGAGGGCAAGTTTGGTTTCTCGGTGCAGCGAGATCTGTGGCTGGGAGTGGGCAAAAATTGGGAATCTCTCTGGGTCGTCATCGGCTGGAAGTCTGGAAATGCCTGGACGCGCTATCCCCAGGAGTTTACCTGGAATTTAACTGCACCCAAAGGGCATCTGCCGCTCTCCAATCAGCTGAGGGGCGTACGGGTGATGGCAGCGCTTCTATCGCATCCAGCTTGGGGGTGAGAAGTAGGGTGAGAGGGTGGATGGGTAAGAGGGTGGATGAGGAGCTATCCATCCACCCTCTTACCCATCCACCCTCCTTCTTCCTCACCTCCCCATTGCCTGTCCTGCCAGCCAGCCCGTCGTCCAGGCACTCTGGAAGTTGAAGCCCCCTGTTACCCCATCAATGTCCAGAATCTCTCCGGCAAGGTGCAGCCCCGGACAGCAGCGGCTCTCCATGGTTTTGAAGTCTATCTCCTTCAGATTCACGCCGCCGCAGGTGACAAATTCATCTTTGAAAACGCCTTTGCCCTGAATCTGATAAATTCCCTGGGTCAGTTCTTGGACGATCGAGTTCATTGCCGCCTTAGAGAGGTCAGCCCAACGCGTTTCGCTAGAGATGCCCACACGATCGTTCAAATACTGCCAGAGCCGTCGAGGTAGAGCCACAGGCGGATGCGCGGCGATCGTCTTCTTTGCCTCGGTTAGCTTATAGTTTTGCAATAGCGATCGCACTTGCTCTACAGACTGTTGCGGCAGCCAGTTGACTTGCAGCTTGGCGCAATAGCGACTGTCATACAATGCCCTTGCCCCCCATGCCGAGAGCTTAAGGACTGCGGGACCGCTCATACCCCAATGGGTGATCAGCAAGGCTCCCGTCTGCTCCAGCGGCTTTTGGTCGGGCAGCAGCAGCTTTGCCTGAGCTAGCTCGACCGAGACACCTGCCAACTCTCGGAGCTGGGGGTCAGCAATGTTAAACGTAAATAGCGAGGGGACGGGCGGCTCGATCGTGTGTCCTAGAGCCTTAACTAGCTCATAGCCTTGAGGACTGCTGCCTGTCGCCAGTAGAAGACGATCGCTCCTCAGTTTTTCTCCTGACTTCAACTCTAGTTCAAAGACATCCTCAGCGTGAGATACGGTCTGCACAATTGCACCTGTTCGCACTTCTATCCCTGCATAACGGGCGGCTTGCATCAGGCAATGGACGATCGTTTCTGAGTCGTCGGTAATGGGAAACATCCGCCCATCTGCCTCAGTTTTGAGCTTGACTCCCTGCTGGGCATACCAGGCAACTGTATCTTGAGCCTGAAAGCGGCTGAAGGCTCCCCGCAGGGCTTTGCCGCCCCTAGGATAGTGTTGACTTAGGGTGGCTGGATCGAAGCAAGCATGAGTGACGTTGCAGCGACCGCCGCCCGAAATCCTAACCTTGGCGAGGGGCTGACGACCCGCCTCTAGGAGCGTCACCTGAGCTTGGGGATGGGCAGTGGCACAGGCGATCGCCCCAAAAAATCCCGCTGCGCCCCCACCCACGACAATCACTTTCATAACTGGCTCACTCTTATGACTGGCTGTATAGACATACTTTTATCGATCGCGACAAGATTGCTGTATCATCTCACTGGAGCGTCGCTTACGCTAAAGTCACTCCATCTGCTAGACATCTTGCCCTAGTAATTTTTGCCCCAGTGATGATCTGGATTTAATCTTCGGGAACACTGGTGTTAGTGCAGAAGATTGCAGTTCAAAGGCGAAGATTAGCTTTTGCGACCTTTGTTTTCCAGCCCTTGCTATCTGCCAAGATTGCTGTCTGCCAAGATTGCTGTCTGCCAAGATTATTATTCGCCAAGCTTCAGGAAGATTTCAGTATGTCTCTTGAGAAACTCCAACCCGCTAACCCCCGTGATGTCGGCGTTTACACCCCCTACTACCAGGGGCGCAAAAAAAGCGCCTTGCCTCTGGCTATCAGCCTCTACCAAACGGGAAATTTAGAGGGTCTGCGTAAAATTGAGGGAGGCGAAAGTATTCCTTTCGTAGCGAGTTGGAACGTTTCGACTCTGCCCTCTGAGCTGACCCGCTGCCGTCTGCAATTTGATGGCAGTGCCGATTTAAGCTACGAATTAATGCTGCCGAACTTTGAGTTTGTTGATTTCTTAATCGAAGTACTGTTTACGTTCAAAGGAACCCGCATCGCAGACTTTTCCCAAGGCTTCTATCGTAAGCTACTGCGATTAGACGATTAGGCAATCCTTGTATTCTCAGTAGATCGCAAATTAGGGTTTTGTGGGGCGCGGGGCGCGCCACAAAACCCTAAGGGCCAGCTTTTAGAAAGAATCAGTAGATCGCAGACAGCTTAGCGCCTCCCACGGGAGGCGCTAAGCTGTCTAAGTTTTAGCCTCTTAGTCTCTTAATATCCTTTAGTCTCTTACCCCGACCATGCTCCAATCGGGGCGAAGGTGCTTAGCTTGACGCAGGTAGGAGTGATGAATGCGAACGGCAGGTTCGGGAGTATTGACGTGAATAAGGCAGCGGATGCAGCGCTCCAAACTGCCTTCCACATACATTTGCTGTACATCTAGAAGGGCAACATTTTGCCAGTGGGGTCTTTCGCGGGCGATCGCCGCAGGGTAAACAGCATCCAGATCGCGGGTGGCGGAGAAGGTCACGCTGACAATATCGTCGGGATCAAGGAGATTGCGATCTTCTAATTCATTCAAAAGCTCGGTGACGGCTTCTCGAATCGCCTCCACTGTATTGTCTGAGGCTGTTGTTGCCCCCCGAATTGCCCGCACTTTCCAGCCCACGTTCAAGTCCTCCAGATGATTGTTATAGAGATCGCCATTTGCATATTACCCATTCCTGAGCTTGTCCCTGCATCAAGGGCGACGCATTAGGGGCGATACATCCACAAAGGTAGCCCATTCGTCGAGAGTTCAAACTCTAGCCAACTTGTCCCAGCCGCGATTTTTGAGCCAATTTGGCTACGACCGGGCAAAAAACGAGTCCAGCCGCTTTTTTTCTCGCCCAGCGTACAGCATTGGGTTTTTTCGGGATCAAGCCCTGCCAGTTCAGCAGCCCAGCGCCTTGCATCTTCCTCGGTGCCTAGGCGATCGACCATGCCTAGCGCCATAGCCTGCTGTCCGGTAAAAATCCGTCCGTCGGCAAAACTTTTGACGGTTTCGACCGCAAGATTTCTGCCTTCGGCAACGGTCTGGACAAACTGCTCGTAGCTGCTGTCGATCAGATCTTGCAAGATGATTTGTTCGGGATCGCTAAGGGGGCGATCGAATGCCAGAATATCTTTGTAAGGTCCTGATTTGACCACCTGAAACGAAACGCCGACTTTATCCAGCAGTCTCTCCAGGTTGTTCCCCCGCAGAATCACGCCAATGCTGCCCGTAATCGTGCCAGGATTCGCCATAATGTGGGTGGCTCCCATGCCGATGTAGACCCCGCCTGATGCCGAAATATTGCCATAGCTGGCGACAATCTTCATCTTTTCTCGCAGCCGCTTCAAGGCACTGTAGATTTCTTGGGAGTCGCCCACCGTACCGCCAGGGCTGTCAATGCGCAGTAGCAGCACCGGAAATTTTCTCTCTTCGATAGTCTTGAGGGCTTCTAGCACCTGCTTGCGGGTAGAGCCAGCGATCGCCCCCGTCACTTCAATGCGGGCAATCTGTTTGCGAAACCGAGGCTTAAAAGGCCAAATCATGCGCTGTCATCATCCGTAATGCGTTCTTTAGGTAATCTAGCTTACTTAAGGGATCAGGAAAGCTGTTTTTCAAGAAGGCTGCTTAAACACATCGGTTTAAGACATTTTTGGCGAGAATGGGCTATGACTGCCTAATCGGATTAACCTATCGAATCGACATTATGACGCAGCAAATACCGATCGTTCCCGCTAGCTCGTTTCCCGAAACGGCTTGTTCTGAGACTCAGCCCATTCGACTTCTGGTGCTGGATTTAGATGGAACGGTTGTGGGATCATCTAATCAAATTCGTCCGGCAGTGAAACGGGCGATTCAGGCAGTGCAGGCAAAGGGAGTGCAGGTGGCGATCGCCACAGGGCGCATGTATCGATCGGCTTTACGGTTTCATCAGGATCTGGATTTACATCTGCCGCTGATGAGTTATCAAGGAGCGCTGATCAAAAATCCTGCCGATGAAATAATTTCGCGGCATTTGACAGTTCCCAGAGAGTTGGCGCTGCAATTGCTAGATTATTTCGACCAGCCCGATCTGCGTCAGCGGCTGTCGGTTCATGCTTACATCAACGATCGCCTTTATGTCCGCGAACTTACCCCCGACTCCGTTGACTATGCCGAACGCAGCGATATTGAACCTAATGTGGCAAATCTGCACGAGGTGGTAGCTGAACAGGAGCCTACTAAGCTTTTGGCGCTGTGTGAACAGCCCGCGCTCATTGATCAAGTGTTGGATTCACTGCGCCAACGCTACAGCCCTGACCAGCTTTACTTCACGAAGTCCGTCGCCACCTTTTTTGAAGCGACTCATCCCGCTGCCAATAAAGGGAATGCTGTGCAGCATCTAGCCGAAAATGTCTTGGGATTGCGATCGGAAAATGTTATGGCGATCGGTGACAATTTCAACGATCTGGAGATGATTCAGTATGCAGGTGTAGGCGTGGCAATGGGCAGTGCGCCAGATGCCGTGAAAGCTTCTGCTAATTGGGTTGCACCGGATGTGGAATTGGATGGCGCGGTTGCGGCGATCGAGCAGTTCGTTCTAAGCCCTAAGCTTTAAGCCCTCAGCTCTAAGCCTAAGCAAAGCGTCCGCTATCCTTCATTCTTCAGACAAAAGCAAAAGTCGTCTAAAGTGAGCTGCCCCCCCAAGGCATGGATTGTGATGCGATGGATATTGGCGGCGCTTAAGACCAGTTGGGCGTTAGGGTGATTCGGTTTGTCAAAATTCTCTGCTGCTATCAAACCTGAGTCTTCCATCAGATCTGCCCCTAGCGCAAGGTTTGCACCCTCTGTTTCAGTGCGGGCGATCGCCTGATTCTCTGCATCAAATGCCGTTAGCACCGCCCGACGCGAACTCGTGACAAAACCGCTTACAAAGCTAGCGGGTCGTAAAAATGTGGCTTCTAAATAGCCATTCTTGGGAGCGCTCATGAGCACCATATTGCCTGAGTAAGCTGGATAGCTGGGATTAGAGGGGCTTATGGCGATCGTGTTGGCAAACACCACTCCCCAATCTGCAAACTGGCGATCGACGGACTCGAAGCACTGGAGACTTTCCATATCTAGCCGGATGCAAGTTACTGCCACACCTTGCTCTAAGCCCAAATCTATGGCTTGAACTGAGACTTGAACTGACTGAGGAGCCGCGCCGACTGTCTCTGCCAGATCAGCCCAGGCGGTCATTGGGCTAAATGGCGTAACAGGCTCTGCCCAGATATTTAATGATTCAACCATAGATCCCCCAATGGTATTCGCCGTTGTAAAAAAGCCTGATTGCCGCCCTCAGCTGAAGGACACCTGTGTTCGCCTGGGATCGCCGCTTGCAGTAGGTGGCAAAGATCGACTGAATCTCGATCTGAATAAACAGACTACAGCTGCATCAGCGATTCCTACAGCAGCAATTCTCACTCTCCAAAACAGGCAATTTAACAGGTTGAGTTAATCGCCAAGAACGTTGTACCACACCTTAAAAATGAGCCTGATGCTTCAGAACTCGGCTTGTGGCACTGTATTTTGGCATTAGTATTTTGCTATTAGCAATTTGGTATGAGCACTCCTGATATGGGCACCCCTGACATAATTAATGTGAATTAATTTCGGTCGATAGATCATCCAACAACTTTGTAACAGTTCTATAACGATCGTCACTCACGCCGCGTCAAGAACCAAACAGCGTCAAGAACCAAACAGATTGAAGCCTATAGCGTGGACTGGATTGCGATCGATCTTTCTACGCTAGCTTTCCCCATGCACCTAAACCAACCAGACTCGAAATGAGGTGATGCACTTCACTGAAATTATGACTGATTTAATCTTGAGAATGCGTTCAGCCTGCACAGTTCGTAATGTGATGGCAGCAGGTCAAAAGCTCTGAACTTCGATCGCTGGGCTTCGATCGTTTATAGTTTTGGTATAAAACGTAGCTCTTTGCTAGATACCTAGACTCAATGTGTCAAGATCTACGTATCAAGTTTTGCCGTGCCAGGAGGCTCATTGTTTAAGAAGCTCATTGTTTAAGAAGCTCATTGTTTAAGAAGCTCATTGTTTAAGAAACTATTTGTCAGGACTTAAACTCGCTTCACACCCTTTGCACCCGAACTTAGCACAATTTATAAAATCTTCACACTACTTCTGCGGCGAGGCAGTTTTTGTATGCTCCAACCCCCTGGTTTTAGTCAACAGTCGCTCACGACCAGTCTGGGTACTCTAACTTATTACAGCGCTGACCCAACCTTTTGGCATCAGACTCTCACAGATGCTCCGACACTGGTGTTTCTGCATGGGTTTGGCGGCGGCTCTTCGGCATACGAATGGTCAAAGGTGTATCCAGCCTTTGCGGTAGACTATCGCGTGGTTGCGCCCGATCTGCTGGGATGGGGGCGATCGGAGCATCTCGCTCGCAACTACCAGGTTGAAGACTATCTGACGACAATTAAGGAATTCCTAGAGCAGATTAGCACCCAACCTACTACAGTGATTGCCTCTTCTCTGACGGCGGCAATGGTGGTACGCGTGGCGATCGCCTATCCGCGTCTCTTCAAATCTTTGATCCTGACGACTCCTTCGGGTCTATCTGACTTTGAGAAAGACTACAGCCGCAGCTTTTTTGCGCAGTTGGTCAGCACCCCTGTCCTCGATCGCATTCTCTACAGCACGGGCTTAGCGACAAGTGGCGGCATTCGCAGCTTTTTAGAGAAGCGGCAGTTTGCCCGCTCTAATCGGGTGTCGCAAGAAATGGTGGATGCCTACCTCACTTCAGCGCAACAGCCTAAAGCTGAGTACAGCGCCCTTTCTTTCGTACGGGGTGATCTGTGTTTTGATCTGGCGGAGTATATGCCGAGATTGACCACGCCCACGGCAATCATTTGGGGCAAGCAGTCTCAGTTTACTAGCTACGAAATTGGGCAGCGGTTGGCAGAGCTAAATCCCAAGGCAATTAAGGCACTCGAAATCCTCGAAGATGTGGGATTAACGCCGCAGCTAGAGCTTCCGGCAGTCACAATCGGCTTAATTCGCAAATTTTTGACGATGCTTTAGAGGTCTGTCAAGTGTTAACTGACGTGCTGATGGGGATGAGGGATGAGTAGATGGGTGGATGGGAATCTCACCTACCCATCCACCCATCTACCCATCCACTCATAATAAGGGCGCAGGAATCTGGTAGAAGGCGATCGCGCTTTCCCAAGAAACAACCCGATTAGCCAGTTGGGTCATGGCTTTGCGAACGGTTTCCACCTCGCTGTGAGAGAGCGATCGGCTCAGGTGATCGCCATAGCTGGGGCGATCGCCTCCCGCACTAAACCAGCGGTCTAGCAGCGCAGGAGTCACGCGCAAATCAGTTGCATAGTGTTCAAGTTGCAGAGAGGCGGCTGGGGCAATTGCCTGAAACTGCTTCAGCAATTTATCGGCATCCCAATTCATCAGGGGATCGGCAGCATTGTGATAGATAGCTTCTTCGGCATCCTGAAGGCGCTGTAATAGCTTTTTTGAGAGGAGATTAGCTTCCAATAGACGGTAGAGCCGCTGGGTCTGGCGAGAGACGGTTTCAGCAAGCAGGAGCCGTCCGTCTGGGTGCAGCCAGGGGAGGAGCGATCGCACTCTTTCCAATTTGTCTTCTGCTGTGAGAACATTGCGTCCAATAATGCGATCAAATTTAATGCGATCGCATTTTAGATCATCCGCTAGCTGCTGAGGTAAATCTTGCAATGAGACTTGCAGGATAACAGGACGCGAGAGTTCTGGCAGCATTGTTGCCTGCTCCTGCAAAGCTATGGCATCGGCTGAATTCCAAACGCAAGAGTACACGCCGCCTTCCGGGACACGCCGTAAAGCCTCCCAGGTGAGCAAGCCGCTTCCTGCATTCAGGTCAAGAATGACATGATGGCGCTGTAGATGGGCGAGGGAAAAGAGGCGATCGCGCACCTCTCCCAACCTGGCTCCGGTCTGGCTCAAAGTTCGCTGAAGCCAGCGATCCATACCCGAATCCGTTGGGCTAAAGGTCAGGACTTCCGGTAGCGCCATCCCCTCTACCGCCGCCGCTAGCTGCGCCTCTCGCCGCTGTGCTACCTGCTGCTGAATCTGATTTTCGTAGCCGCGATCGCTGGGCTGATAAAACACCTGTCCCTGAAGGCTATTGGGCAAATACTGCTGCGCTATCCAATGCTCCCGATAGGAATGGGGATAGAGATAGTTTGCGCCATGCCCAAAACTATGTTTGTCTCGATTGGAGTCGCGTAGGGGGTTGGGCACCTCAGATTCTCGCTCTTGCTCTACGGAGGCTAGGGCATCAAAGAAGCCCATGACGCTATTGGATTTGGGGGCAGTTGCCAGGTAGAGGGCGGCTTGTGCAAGCGGATAGCGACCTTCGGGCATACCAACGCGATCGAAGGTTTCGGCACAGGCATGGACGATCACCACGGCATTCGGGTCGGCAAGCCCCACATCTTCTCCCGCCAAAATCAGCATCCGTCGGAAGATAAAGCGCGGATCTTCCCCGGCATAGACCATCCGCGCCAGCCAGTACAGTGCCGCATCGGGATCTGATCCGCGCAGGCTTTTGATGAAGGCGCTGATCGTGTCAAAATGCACGTCTCCTTCTTTGTCATACAGCACGGCACGCTGCTGAATCGATTCTTCCGCGATCGCCATCGAGATCTGAATCACGCCATCGGCATCGGCAGACGTAGTTTCTACCGCCAGCTCCAGGGCATTCAGCAGGGCACGGGCATCGCCATTGGCAACATTCACCAGATGGGCACAGGCATCAGCCTCTATTTGGACTTTGAGTTTGCCGTAGCCATGCTCCCCATCGTGCAGCGCCTGATCGATCACTCGCTCCAAATCCTTTTCCTGCAAAGGCTTGAGCTGAAAGATCCGCGATCGACTCACCAACGCCTTATTCACCTCAAAGTAAGGATTCTCGGTCGTGGCTCCAATCAAAATCACCGTGCCGTTTTCCACCCAGGGCAGCAAGGCATCCTGCTGGGCTTTGTTGAACCGATGCACCTCATCGACAAATAGAATGGTGCGCTGGCTGTACATACCCAGCTTTTCTTGAGCCGTGGCGATCGCCTCTCGAATTTCCTTTACTCCAGCCAGCACGGCGTTGATGGAGATGAAATGGGCGCGAGTGGTGTTGGCAATAATCCGAGCCAGGGTCGTCTTTCCGGTGCCCGGTGCCCCATAGAAAATCAGTGAAGAGATCTGATCCGCCTGAATGGCTCGACGCAGCAAGCGCCCTTGACCGATAATGTGATCTTGCCCGATAAATTCATCTAGCGATCGCGGTCGCATCCTTGCCGCCAGGGGCGCTTCGGTGTCGATGAGATGCTGGCGATGCTGTTCAAACAAAGACATAGCTACTGTTCAGGACGATCGCCCCACCTTACCAAACGATCGCCATCTCCAGCACAAATCCCGGTAAGACCTGCTCACCTGAGAGGGAAGCCGGATTTTCTAATGTTTCTACCTCTTGATCCTGACGATAAATCTCAACCCGGCGAGACTGGCGATCGATTAGCCAGCCCAACCTTACGCCGCTCTCCCGATACTCGCGCATTTTGGCTTGCAGATCCGATAGAGCATCGCTGGGCGACATCAGCTCTAGGACAAAATCGGGGGCGATCGGCGGAAACTTTTCTTTCTGCTCGGCGGTCAGCGCGTCCCAACGATCTTGGCGTACCCAGGCAATATCAGGCGATCGCGTTCCTCCACCTGGCAGCTTAAACCCTGTCGAAGAGTCAAAGAGTTTGCCTAACTTAGCTTGCCGATTCCAATTGCCAAAGTCTACTGAAGCTTCGAGGTTACGATTGCCTGTTTCACCGCCTGTAGGTGACATGATGAGTAAATCTCCTCGGCTGTTGCGTTCAAACTTGATCTCTGGATTGGTACGGCACAGTTCATAAAACTGGTCGTCCTGCATATCCAGAACTCTTCGTAGGTCAACAGTATAGACGGTCATAGGGCTTGCGGCTTAGGGCTTGTGGTTTAGAGCTTGTGGCTTAGAGCAAACGGAGAATCAGCATAGCCCCATGATAGCGCCAGTCAATTCAGGGAAAAGCCCATTTGCTGCAAGCCCTGCCGCAGCCGATCGCCCTCTAGAGAATTCTGCTGGTCATGCAGCGCGATCGCCTTCTCAAATGCCTCCAAACCTTCTGGCACACGCCCCAACTTCAGCAGCACCACGCCCAAATTTTGGTAGGCTTCGGCATAGCTGGGGTTGAGAATAATTGCCTGCTGATAATGGGCAATCGCTTCTACCATTTGACCCAGCGCCTTCAGGTTCATACCTAAGTTGTAGTGACCTGCGGCAAAAGCAGGATCAATCGCCAGCGCCTTCTCAAACAGCGCTTTTGCGCCCGCTAAGTCTCCTTTGGCTTGCAGCAAGCTACCAAGATTGTTGTATGCCCCTAGCTTTAGGGATTCCAGGAGGGGTTGCGCGATCGCCAGATGGTAATGCCGCTCTGCTTGAGGATAGTTCTGCAATCGGCTCTGGGCAATGCCCAGGTGATAATGCAGTTCGTAGCGTACGGGCGGATTTGAGGGCAATTTCAAGCCGCGTTGCAGCAGTTCAACCCCTCGCGCCCAGTCATCCATCTGCACGTAAAGCGCCCCTAGCTTGCTGCACACATAGGCATCGTCAGGATGATCAGCAAAGAAACCCTCCATGGTGGTGCGAGCTTTCTCTAGCTTATTGTGGCTGGCGATCGCCCCTGGCTCATAGCCGTAGTGCAAAATTGCTACGTCGGAACAGTTGATCACCTGCCAGTGCGGTTCCTGCGTCATGAGCTGCGCCACGCTGTCGTCCACCATGGCGTGATAGGGGCGAGAAAACCGGATTGCCGGATGGTTGCGAAACAGGCGAGAGACGAGGGAATAGGGCGATTGGGTTGCGCCAATTTCATGCCGGATCAGATTAACGACGATCGCCTGCTCCTGCTGGATTACCTGTCTCAATGTTGAGATGATTTCTGGAGCTAAAACCTCATCGGCATCCAAGACTAAGATCCAGTCGCCTGTGATATATTGCAGCGCCTCGTTGCGGGCATCTGAGAAACTGTTGTTCCAGGGAAAATGGTAGACCTGTGCGCCGAAGGAGCGGGCGATCGCCACGGTCGCATCGGTGGAGCCAGTGTCCAACACGATCAGTTCATCCACGGCATCTTTGACGCTCTCTAAACAGCGCGGCAGATTTTCTGCCTCGTTTTTGACGATCATGCAGAAGCTAAGTTTCATTGCCCTGTAGCTATGAGGTTCCATCGATCGTAGCAGGCATACTCCAGCAAACTTCACTGAAGCTTAATGGAATTAGAAGCAAGTTTGCCGGAAACAGAGGAGTAATTGCCAGAATAGTAGGATGGTGTGTGGGGCTAATCAGCTGCAAGTTGAGTGTAGAGATTTTTAAGCAGTTTAACCCTATGGCTAAAACAATTCCGACCCTGTCTATTCCTCTACTGTTGGCAACGCTGTCGGCAACGCTGTTGGGTATCGCCTGGGCACCTGCTCAGGCATCTCCCGTGCCCCCTAGCTTGAGAGAATCGGCGATCGCCTCCAACTCGGCAAGTCTCTCCTCTGAAATATTGCAGCAAAGCTGGACAGCCTACAAACAGCGTTTCATTCAAGCCGACGGGCGCGTGATTGATTGGGAAAGCAAGGCGCGCTCTACCTCCGAAGGGCAAGCCTACGCCATGCTCAGAGCCGTTTTGGCGAACGATCCAGACACCTTTTCCCAAACGCTTCAATGGGCAGAAAACAACTTGAAGCGGACGGATAGCGGCGATTCGCTGTGGTCATGGCAATGGGGGCAAAGCGATCAGGGCGAATGGAAGGTTTTAGACCGCAACTTTGCGACCGATGCTGACGTGGATGCCGCAACGGCACTCATTTTGGCAGCGCGGCGCTGGAATCGACCTGACTATCTGACACTGGCACAAACCAAAATCAAAGATGTGTGGCAGCTAGGGACGATCGCTCTTCCTGATTCCCGTTCCGGCCATACATCCCGCTACTTATTACCTGGGCCACTCAGCGCATTTCAGCCGCAGCCCAACCAGATCTATTTCAACCCGTCCTATTTCGCGCCCTACGCGTTTCGGCTCTTTGCTCAAGTGGATTTAGAGCGAGACTGGCTAGGCATGGTAGACAGCAGCTATCGGGCGTTGGAAGAGTCTAGCGGCGTGTCGCTTGTGGGATTGCCCAGCGATTGGGTAGCGCTAAACACCGATACAGGCAGATTTGGCGCTGTGCCTACTACCAGCCATTTGCGCAGTATGTATAGCTTTGATGCCTGCCGCGTCTGGTGGCGAATGTCGCTAGATGCCGCCTGGTTTAACGAACCAAGAGCTAAAGCCTATCTCCAAAAGCATTTGCAGCCTTTGGCAGAAATGTGGCGATCGCGTCAATCCATTCCCGCCCGCATCACGCTGTTGGGCACCCCGATCGCCAGTTACGAAACGACTAGCCAGTACGCCATGCTCTACCCGGCATTTCAAATCGTTGATCCAGCGATCGCTGAGCAGATTCGTCAGCAAAAGCTGCTGCCTACCTATAAGGACGGCATTTGGGACAATGACTCCGCCTACTATGTACAAAATCTTGCCTGGTTTGGTCTGTTTCCCGCCACTGAAGTGGCGGCAAGCTGGCTTCGGTAGCCGCTTTGTCAATCTAACCGCCTAACCGCCACAGCCACAGTCTGCTTCTGGCGGCACAGTGGTGATGGACACAGACAGCCTGTAGGAGTTAGCGGCAGCAGCACGGCTCTGAAGCTTGACGTAGTAAGTGCCTGGGCGGAGGCGACGATAGGCTGAAAGCGTTTCTTCTCGCGGCGCAATGTTGCCTGCCTGCGGCTTTCTTTGGGAAATGTAGAAGCTGCCGTTTTCATTCAGGACAGCTTTGTAGATCGGATTTGACGATCGATTCAAAAAAGCAAGCTTGACGTTGCTGACGGCATCGATCGTGAAGCTATAAAAATCTGAGTCGCTACGGCTAACGCTGTCTCGGACAGTACGCGTACCGGGGAACGTTCCTAAAGCAGTGGCTGTAGCCTTAGTATTCCCAGCTGTGTCCAGACTTGCTCGTCCCTGACTGCGATAGCTGTAGGAATGCCCAAAAGTATCTGCTGGCGCTAAACGAGCCGAAGATTGATTTTGCAGCTGATTTTGCGCAGAGGATGCAAATTTCTGAGGTGTAAGTTTCAATGTGCCAGTGTCCTTAGTGAAGCGTCTTTTGAGAATACTACGATCGAGGGACGATCGAGGTTGGATGACTCTCAGCTTAGAATTCCCGCTAAGCCGACAAAATCAAGCCATAACATGGGTTATGGCCCTACGTAATTGAGTTAGGACAAGTTATTTTTTGAGAGCCTCGCGGAGCGAGGCTCTCAAAAAATAACTCATTTGGATCTAAGCGCGTAGCGCTATAACTATTCATACTTGCGATCGTTGATCCATAAATTCGTGAGAATTGCATTACCGCTACTGTCTACTTTGATATCTACCTTCAAGTTCTGCTGCGTCTGATTTTGGGTTTGATTTTGGGTCTGATTTTGGGTTTGGATTTGCGCCTGACGGATGTTGTCATTGATCTGCTCTCGCTGATCTTCAGGCATGTAGTAAGTTTCTAGCCCGTAGGCAATACGCCAGCCATTATATTCTCCTTTGAGAGCAACTTGGTTAGAGGGGAGATTGGTGGGGCGATCGCCACTGATTTTCACGGGTTTCCAAGCTGGAGGCGAGGCTACATTTGGCTTGTCAGGTGTTTCTGAAACAGGTGCTTCTGAAACAGGTGCTTCCAAGACAATATAGAAGTTGGCATTTTGCCCCTGAGGCTGTTGGCTAAACCAGGTTCCGCCCGGAAGCTTGCTGAGGGAAGCCAGATCGGAAATGTTGTAGCTTAGCGTTTGAGAATAGCCGCGCAGCAAATCATAGGGATCGACTGGAACCGTTTGCAGAGTCACCGTTTTGCCAGAGACATAGGTGTAGGTGTTCTGAACTGGAGCTGCCAAAATCAGAACGGCTTGTAGGGCAAGGGGAACCCACAAGCGCCAGCCAGGAAGCCTATGAGCGGGAGCTAAGGCAATGTCCGGTGCGGCATCGGGTTGAGCGGTTGGGATTAGCGCTTTAGGATTGAGGGCATCCGGGTTTAGCGTTTCGGGGAATACCTCAGAGTTGGGCTGGGGCGCTTCGGGTGGTATGGAAGCCATAGGATTTCCTTTTGAGAGGGTATGTTTGAGAGGGTATAGATGAGTTAAGAAGCTTAGTGTGGCGATCGAGTCACAATCTTGCGCTCAAACCACAGCCCTGACAGGATGACGCCTACGCCACAGAGGGCAAACGCAACGGATTTGAGGAGGAGTCCGGTGTCATACTCCAACATACGGCTGAGAATGCCCAGTACTAGCAGCGACATACCCACCCAAAAAGACTGGCGATCGCTCAATGCCAGCCCGTCTCGAATCAGCCCGATCGCCAGCAAAAACAGCAAAATATTGAAAATTAAGATGGCAACGGGGGCAATGGGGTGAACCTCAAAATGCAGGATAAAGACTCCAGCCATCAGCCCTAATATGGCGGCTATGATGCCGCTATTGAGAAACTTTTCCTGAAAGCGCGATCGCCGTTTTTCCTGCAATAACTCCAGCCATCCCAGCCCTGCGACAAGGCTGAAGAGCAGCGCATCTACCATGGGCTGCCAGTTGAGCGCAGACCTCGCCGCATTGGATACTCCCATGAAGTCTTGCCAGCCTCCCCGAAAGGAGAAGAGGTAGAGGCTAAAGCTGAGAGAGGCGATCGCGAGTTTACGGGCAATGGGCGAAAAGGAGTCAGGCTGGAAAGTGGGCGGGAGGGAACGGGGCGATCGCGTCAAGCGCCACCTAGACGGATAGCTCCAGAGCAGTGCTGAAGGCAGGGTAAAGGCGATCGTCATGAGCCAGCCAGAAGCGGATGCACCCCATGAAATTAGGGGCATGAAATTGAGAACTAAAGCAGTGGCAATCAGCAGGGCGCTCAAGCCAAACAAAACGCGCGATCGGCTCCAGTGGGCAAGGGGGATAAAGATAAGGGCGATCGCTAAGGGCATATGCATGACCAGAAGCTGCAATGGAAAAGAAGCTTGTCCGCTTGTCCAATCTAGCCAGCCTAGCCAATAGCCTAAGCCAATCAAAATCAAAGAGAGGATGCCGAGAGAGACTAATCTCAGCCCATGTGCCATCATGGCTACGCCTAGCCCCCAGACCAGCAGCAATTCATAAAAATCGCCGCTCTCATGAAACATTTGAGACATGAGGGCAAGATTGGCTCCCAAGATCAAAGCCCCCAGCAGCAGCAAGCCATGCCCTAGCTTTTGGTAGCCCGGTTTTTGGTAGCCCGGTTTTTGAGAGGCTGATTTCTGGGAAATCCCAGGAGTGGGCGATCGCCATAGATAAAATCCGGCAGCATTGACGCCCACAAATAAACTCAGCAGCAGCGTCACCCTAAAGCCCCGCGACCAGGCTTGCCAATTGGCGGCAACAAAGGTGATAACCGCCAAACCAAGCAAAATTCCCCCCAAGCCCATGAGAATAGTGACGAAGCGGTTGCTAGCATCTTTTTCTAGGGTCTGAAGCTGATAGCGTTCTGATAGCCGATCATAGAGGGCGGCATCAATTAGCCCTTCTGACCACCATTTTTCGGACTCTTGGCGGAGCTGACGACGAAACTTTTCTGTCACCATTACTTTGTTCCTGTTTTTTGTCACCCGTGAGCGATTTTGGGTATTGCTGAATCTGGGGATGATTTTTTTTGAAAAGGGCGCGGAGCGCCCTTTTCAAAAAAAATCATCTACAAAACTAGCAACGCCCAATTTTGAATAGCTCTAAAGTATGACCAATGGGGAGATATTATAGACCTTAAGATATTCAAGTTCTCGCAGGTTAAAGTTAAGTTGAGGGACAGTTCGTTGACCTGGTACTGTTGGGTGCTGCCCGTAGCTACTCAAATGCTGCTGCGATCGCCCTTAAACCTCCCATCAATCCGCAAAATTCTCGATATTCCTTGAGTTACTATCATCAGCAACCTAACGTTTTTTCAGTTTCCCAGCTCAGCAAATTACGAGATAAAATTCTGCACTGTCCGTATTTTGTGACGAATAACCTCAATCGAGACTTTATCGGCACAAAGGGCTTCTCGGTGGTGTTTCGGCGATCGCATATCTCTGAAGTGGAGCGGCAGTTTCCCTTCTTCAAGCGCTATTTAGACGTGGCGCTTCAGCCAGACTGCAATGCGTTTTATTTGAATCCGTTGCAGCTGCGAGAAGGTTCCCAAGTGTATCCCCATATCGATCGCTCTTTGCGTTCCTATTGCAAGACGATCGAACCGCCCGATGTGGTCAGCGTTCTGTACATTCAGGTGCCCGAAGGAATGCGCGGGGGAGATCTGGTGTTACGCGATCATCGGCGACAGGTCGGACAGATTCAGCCCCAGGCAAATTCGCTGCTGCAATTTCAGGGCAATCTGACGCATTCAGTCACTCCTGTCGAGACGGTTGGCTTTCGGCTGAGTCTGGTCTGCGAACAGTACAATCTGGTGGAAACTGAGCTGGAAGAAATTCCAGAATTTACGGTGGAATCTAGAGCCACAAAGGTAAAGCTGAAGCTTTGAGGGTTTTGGTGAATCAGGCATGATTTTTTTGAGAGGGTCGTCCCCTCAAAAATTCATGCATAAAGCCAGAAACGCCGCTTTGAGCAAGCAGCCATCGCTTCCTCGGATCACCCTCGACGCACACGCGTGATCACTGTCCAACCTTCCGCCTCGCCGAGAGACTTAACTGCCCTTAAATTCAGTTGAGTTAATGCCGATTTATCCAGAAGCAGGTAGGGGTGGGGCGATCGCCGCCAAATTCGCTTAAGCCGCTGTGGGTCAGCCAGATGGATGGGGCGATCGCTGTAGAAATTTAAAGAGGGGCGGTTGTAAGGATAGGAGGTGTAGACCTTCTCCCCCACAGGCACTTGCTGAATCAGAGCGGCTACAGGCTTGACAGGATATGCCTCTGCCAATTCCCAAACCCAGTGCCCCGAAGCCACGAATAGCAGCAGCGAAACATAGGTTCCCCAGATCAGCACAGGCAAAAATTGAGAATCCCGCTGAGTCAGCAGAACGGCAGTTGCGCTCAAGGTCAGGGCGATCGCCCCAAACACAATCTGCACATCCGCTTGCGCCCTAAAACCAAAATAGATTACTCCAACCCAACCCACGAGCGCCAAGCAGGTAAACAGCCATACCCAAACGCGGCTGTAGAGCGGGGCAGGAAATTGTTTCACGCCAATATGCTTACCCTGCTGCCACAGCTCCGAGACGGCTGCCCCCTGAATCAGCGCCAGAGCCGGGTAGAGTGGCAGAACATACCAGGGCAGCTTAGTTGCCATCAGTGAAATGGCGACCAGATAGAGGCCACCCCAGACGATCGCCAGTTTTGCCCAGCTCAAGCTGCGGTTTTCCCACGCTAACTTGCACCCCATTGGCAAAAACAAGATCCAGGGCGCGTCATGTTTCAAAACCTCCAGCAGATAGAACCAGGGTGCGCCACCATGCTGTTCCACATCTGTCCAGATTCGCTGCAACGACTGATTAACCAGATTGTTGCCCCAAAAAGCTTGCCCATAGTGCAGCCACTGCGCTCCGTACCACAGCGCCACAGGGATATTGCCCAAAAGCAGCCCCAGCCAAAGAACAGGCAGCTTCAGCAGACGCGGCGTATCCCAGGCAAGAAACAGCAGCGCGATCGCCCCCAGCAAGACTCCCATCATGACGCCTTTGGTCAGGCAAATTAGCCCCAGACTCACGCCCATCAGCAGCGTGTAGCGGCTGTCCCGACGCGATCGCAGTGTTCCCAGCAGCAGCAGCGTCAGAAAACAGAGGGTTGCCCCATCTAGCATGGCAAGCCGACCGTTGCGAATAACAGGCAGCGAAGTCAGATAAATCAGGGCTGCGAAAACGGCTGCACGTCGCTGAAAAATCTCGCGCCCAATGCCATACAGCAGGGGCACTGAAATTGCCGTCAGCAGCGCTCCTGGCAAGCGCGCACTCCATTCGCTCACGCCCAAGAGCCTATAGAAAATCGCCACCATGCCATGTACCAAGGGCGGCTTATTCAGATAGGGTTCACCCCATAGCGTCGGATAGAGCCAGGTTTGCCATCCGTCAATCTCGCGAGCAACCTGCGCTACCAAACCCTCATCCCAGTCACGCAGCGCCAATCCGCCTAGATTTAGCGTAAAAAGAGCGATCGCCAGGACGCCTAAGCCCAGACTCCAGGCTCGGTCAATTTGGCGATCGCTCCATTGGCTCCATAGAATCCTTTGTAAAGGCATGAAGTAAAGGCATGAAATTCCAGATCAGAACTTCCCCGAACTAGGACTCTCGACGTAGTGCCGACTCCACCTGACCAAATTCTTGATCCAGGCGCTTCTTCAGTTTTTCGGGGACAGGACGATTGGGGTAGGAGGTATAGTGACCCGCCAGAGAGTTCAGCGCAGTTCGCATCGTCGTGAAGGAGTTGAGCTTGCTCAAGGCTCCATCTTTGCGATAGCGAGAGAAAAAGTCGTTGATTTGACTCTTAGCTTGCTCTTGGGCTGCTCCTCTTTCGGGTGCGTCTTTGGACAGCGCCAGAGAGGTTTTGAGGGTCTGAATTAGCCCCAAGGTGTCTTGGCGGTAGTCCCCTGTCAACCCAGTTGACGATGCGTTAGAGCAACCCATTAAACCGACTACCAACACTAAAGTCAGAGCTAAAAAGCGAGACAAAAATCTTTTCATAAAACCTCTTTCACAAAGCCTAGTCTTTGATACAGCAACCGCTAAGGCGGTTAGGACGGGGACATATGGGTGGGGCGTTTCGCGCCCCACCTATATGTCCTGAGCAAACTGGCGACAGCCATAACATCTGATGAGAACGCGCGGCAACTTTCTCTCATCACAGCTGGCAGAAAGCAAACGTTCTTGGCTATTTTATCGTGATTGGGGTACGGAAGGGCGATCGCCTCTTACCCTTCCGCTTGCGCCTGCCGCTTCCGCTCACTCAGCTTCAGCAAGATCTCTGCATGAACTTCGCGAGTGATGGGATAAAAATACGCCAGGATCAGACCCACGATCAGCGCAACAGTGGGTAAAGGCCCGATCGCCAGTCGGATGGCCAGCATAGCGCTTTCGGGCTGCACAGGGTTAGGCTGGCTAGCGCTACTCTCCACAAATCCTGCCAGGTTTAGCGTTTGCCCAATTACAAACAGACCGATCGCCAATCCAATTTTTTGCAGCAGCACCATAAAGCCATAGAAAACGCCTTCTCGTCGTTGTCCGGTATTCAGCTCATCTAGCTCAATTACATCTGGAATCATTGACCAGGGAATTAGGTAGGCGGTAGATACGCCAACGCCCGCCATGACTGCCAGCGGATACATCAGTGCCGACTGGTCAGGTCTTAGAAAAAACAGACCCGCCTGAGCAATAATCCATAGCACCATACCCATCGCGTAAACGGCTTTCTTGCCGAGTCTGGCGCTGACGGCACTCCAGACAAACAGCATCAGTAGCGCAGTGCCCTGCACGGCCAGCGCCACCAGCGTGAAAGTGCCTGAAGATAGACCCAGCCAATTCACCACAAAGTAGGGCAGAATAGCAGCCGTAATTTGCACCCCCAGCCAGGAGCAAAGGTAAATGCCGATCACGTACAGAAAAGGGCGATTGCTGAACGCAATTCGCAGCTGTTCTTTGTAGGGCAACGACTCAGAGCTTTCTATGGGGGCGATCGATTGCGCCATCCTACGGCTTCGTGCCCGCGTTCCAAACACGCACCAGTAAAGGGGTATCGTGGAGAGTAAGGCACAGATGGCACCCAGCCACAGGTATTGCTGCTGAGGGTCAGCAACCGTTTGAAAGATAACTTGTGCCAAAATCAGCGAGAAAATGCTGCCGCCGATCGAGAAGGCAAACCGAAAGCTGTTGAGGCTGGTGCGCTCGTTGTAGTCTTGGGTTAGCTCTGGGGTTAATGCCGTGTAGGGCAGGTTGACCATCGTGTAGAAACTGTTGAACAAGATGCCCACAATCACGTAGTACCAGAACAATCCCCACTGGTTGCTGGATGCATTTCCGCCAAAATTTGGCACAATCCACTGAAGGAAGTAGGTTAACCCAAAGGGAATTGCCCCCCACAGCATCCAAGGGTAGCGTCTGCCCCACTTTGCCGAATGGGTGCGATCGCTCAACATACCGATAATTGGGTCGTTAATCGCGTCCCAAACTTTACCGATTAGCAGAATGCTACCCGCTAGCCCTGCATTTAGCCCTGCTACGCTAGTGAAGAAAAACAATAGAAAAAATGCTAGGACATTTGCAGTAATAGCAGGACCCAAATCTCCAGCTCCGTAGGCAAGCTTAGTGCTGAGAGTCATCGGATCGGGCGGGGTCGGAGCCGAAGCAGGGTTCATAGTAGCGACACATACAACAAACTCATTAAAACACTAGCGCCACCTTTCAGCAGCGCCAATGTCTCAATAAAACCTTTGATGTATTGCTACTTAATAAAGTAGCCCGCACTAAGGTGCCGATTACGGAAGTGGATTAATTTCCTTCGCCATTTTCAGGAAGTCCTCTGGATTACCTGTTGGCTCAGCCGATTGGGGTTGGACAGGCTGAGACTCAGTCAATTCAAACTTGTTTTCGGTAGCGACAGCAGCAGCTTCTGCACCCGCATCCGTTTTATCAACTTCAGCGACTGAAAACTCTTTAGACAGCTCGTAATCTGCGTCTAAGTCTACTTTGAGCTTCTTCGTTTCACCCTTACTAATATCCTCTTTCAACTGCTCAGCATCAAAGTTAGTAGAGGTATCTAGATCTGCCATTGTGTCTCCTTCATCGCTTTTTAACGCTTACATTTAATCAGGTTCCACTTTACAGAAGATGCTTCAAAGCTTCGCCCCTCTTGAGGCAGATTTAGAGTCTCTTTCCTTAGAGTGATTGCGTTACCTCAAACCAAGCCAAACAATGGAGGCGAAAGCTTTAAATCATCGGGAAAAACAAATGTCTTCAGATAGCAACACTCAACTTTTTTCAGAAGCAACACATGATGTTTTCAAGACCTATTCGAGCTTAGATACAGATGCCAAACTGGCTTTGCTCTACTATGTTTATGAAAAGATGGGCAAGTCAATTACTCCAGCCGCACCCGCCGCAGCTGACCCTGAGCTTGCGCCTCTGCTGCTGGGAGACTTTTTTAAGCTGTCGGGTGAAGATCAGCTTGCCATCATGCGCGAGGTCGTGAATGGTGAAGATACTGAGTATTCTCAAGCCTATGGCGCTTTGGCTCCCAATAATCAGCTGCTAGTTTGGTATGCTTGGGCGCAGGGCATGGGCAAAACTGTGATTGATATGCCAGGAAATTATCAACCCGTAAAATCGATCGCTGACTCCCTCGCTCAGATCGAGAAATTGGAATTTCAAGAGCAAATCTCTCTGCTGAGGCAAATTGCAACTGAGATGGGACATAGCAATGTTCAACCCATTCCAACTCAAGCCGAGACAGGTAAAACCTCCAGCTTGTAGGGCAAAAGTCGAGTCCATGATGCGTTGTAGGGTTAAAAACAACGTTAGGCAATCGTAGGGCAACTCTAGCAAATATTGGTAGCGCTCCAGCATCTTTTGCTTGCCTTAACCTGTCCGTCAATTCTATGTCAAGTGGCGATTGGGTTTGCCCAGTCTTACAGCGCCACGCGCTTAGATTCAATGAGTGATTTTTGGAGAGTCGCGCGGAGCGCGGCTCTCCAAAAATCACTCGTCGTAACTGCAAGTACGCGGTGCCGTAAAAGGATGTTGAGGAGTGTTAACAAGGCGTCCGTTTAGGTGCCAAGCATCACTAGGATTTGCCTTGCAGAGAACGTAGTAGGACAATACTTCAGCAAGATTCTCTGTAGGGCGAACCTTGCTGAAGCAAAAGAGAGGGGTATCATCTTTTCAAGGATGCCCCTCTCTTTTCTGTTTCCATTAAGCTACAGCTCCATTTACTCCAGAATTCACTGTGATCCTTCTACCTGCCCTGCTCACTCCCGTATTTCAACTTCTGCTGGTTGAAGCCAGCCCGATTTTAGGTGATGTATGGATTGATTTAAGCGCCTTGGTGCTGATGCTCGCGATGTCCGCCCTGTTTTCGGGATCAGAAACCGCTATTACGGCATTAGACAATCTGAAGCTGAGAGCCTTGATTAAAGAGCAGGGCAATCCTAGCGGAATTTTCTCTTTAGTGCTAAAAAATCGAGCTAGGTTTATTACGACGCTGCTGATCGGCAACAATCTGGCTAATAATTTTTCAGCCATCCTGACCAGCAACCTGTTTGCAATTTGGTTTGGCAGCAACGAATCGATTTTGGCGGCAACGCTGGTGGTGACAGTACTGGTGCTGATTTTTGGCGAAATTACGCCTAAATCTCTCGCCATTAATAACGTCATGCCTATTTTTAAAGCAGTAGTACGACCCATTTACTGGTTGTCGAAAGTGCTGTCTTGGCTGGGGATTACCTATTTGCTAGAGGCGATCGCTCAAGTCGCCATTGGGGCCTTTGGCCATTCCACTCAGCAGGGAGAATCTGTGAATGACCTTCAGCTCATGATTGATATTTTGGGCGGTAAAGGACAGCTTGATCTAGACAAGCGACAGTTGCTCAACAAAGCGCTGATGCTCGATCGCCTGACGGCATATGACGTGGTTAAACCCAGAGTAGACATGCGCACTATTTCCCAAGAGGCGACGCTGCAAAACTTGGTGGATTTGTGTCTAGAGACTGGCTATTCTCGAATTCCCGTCCAGGAAGAATCTAAAGATGAAATCATTGGAATTGTACATCTCAAGCGAGCGCTTCAGGCGCTTCAAACCATGCGAGGAGAAGGACGAGAGAACGTTCCAGTAACTGTGGCAATGGATGCGCCTGTATTTGTCCCTGAGGTCAAGCGGGTCACTGACCTATTGAAGGAAATGCTGCAACAGCGGCTGCACCTGGCGATCGTTGTGGATGAATATGGCGGCACAGTAGGGCTACTCACCCTAGAAGACATCCTAGAAGAGTTGGTTGGAGAAATCTATGACGAGAGTGATTTTCCCTCACGTAGCCATCATCGCAATCTGAATGCGCCTAGAGGTCAGCATCGCCTTAACTAAACGTAGGAACTCAACATCCTGCTTCTCAAAAAGTTATGGAGAAATATTGGGGGTTTTGCTTACCATCCTTAGCTTAGCTATGCTACGATAAATAGCTGTGGAACAAACGGGTCGATGCCCGAGTGGTTAATGGGGGCGGACTGTAAATCCGCTGGCTACGCCTACGCTGGTTCAAATCCAGCTCGGCCCATCCACATTTAGGCTGCGAGTTTTACTGATTGTGTCTTAGGTAAGTTAAAATTGCTTTGGATGTAAGAGGTATAAGCTCAAGGCTGCTTTTTGCCCGTGTGGCTCAGTGGTAGAGCACACCCTTGGTAAGGGTGAGGTCATGAGTTCAATCCTCATCACGGGCTTAAGTTGAAAAGTAGTTCTAGTAAAGGCTTCAGCGGTTTCCCGTTGAGGCTTTTTTAGTAGTACATTCTGAGTAGCCTATGACAACCTAAGACAGGTTTACCCTATCCATACCCTTAAAATTGGTATCTCAATTGGTATCTAGGTAAAAGGGTATGGGAAAAAAATCACAGCATGGGACGGTTGCCATTAGCCCATATAAGGATCGGCTGAGGCTGCGGTGGAGTTACCAAGGCAATCGATATTGTCTATCACTTGAGTTGCCTGACACTCAGGTAAATCGCGTTGTAGCTAGGGGGAAGGCTTCAATTATTGAAGGCGATCTGGTCACTGGTAACTTTGACAAAACGCTGACAAAGTATCGTCCTCAGCAGCAACAAGCATCATCAAACCTTTCGATCGCTGAACTGCTAAGGCGGTTCACAGAATATAAGCGGCGAAACCTGTATGCTCGATCGCTGGACAAGTTCAAGGCATTGCACAAGCCAATCACTGAGTTTTTCAGTGGAAAATCTGCTGCATCTATCGATGAGGAATCAGCAGATAATTTCAGGATTTTCCTTGCTCAGAGGCTATCGCCAGCAACGCAGCGCGAACGCCTCACAACGCTGAGCGCTTGCTGGAAATGGGGACTTAAACAAAAGCTAGTCACCCAGAATCCCTGGACAGAATCGCTCAAACGGGTGAAAGTTCCTCCATCACAGAAGCCCAAACCATTCACGAGTCAGGAGATACAAGCAATTTTGACCGAGTTTAGGGGCGATCGCTACTATGCTCATTACGCTGATTTTGTTGAATTTCTACTCTCTACGGGCTGTCGGATTGGGGAAGCCATCGCGCTACGTTGGGGGCATTTAGAAGATGACTGCTCTAAGGTCTGGATTGGTGAAAGTATTTCCCGTGGTGGCATCCGTAAGACAACCAAAACGAATCGAGCGAGACGCTTTCGATTAACGCCACGGCTGCGACAGATGCTTCTTGATCGGTGCCCTGTCAACTGCCTCGCTGACGCGCTAGTATTTCCGGCTCCTAAAGGCGGAGTGATTGATGACCACAGATTTTGCAACCGAGCATGGCAGAAAATCATTGCTAAAGCAGGCGTTAAGCATCGGCATCCCTACAACTGCCGTCACACCTTCATAAGCCACGCATTAGCCAGGGGAATTGCCCCAATGACGATCGCAGAGATGGTAGGGCATGATCCAGAGGTGTTGTTCAAGCACTATGCCGCTGATATTCAAGGCGGATTGCAACTGCCCGATATTTTAGATGACCCCATGTAAAAGGTTACTTTGGTTACTCCGGTTACTCGAAGTCTGAAAGTCGCTATATGGGTGCATCTTTCAAGTATCTCTCTCTCTTTTATTTAAAGAAAATAGGTTACTTAGGTTACTTGAGATGAGGGAGACAGTTAAGACCCCACTCAATATCACCTCTCTCTCTTGTTAAACATAAAGCGCCAGCTTTAGAGCAATTGTTCTTTGCTAAACTGTTCATACGCAGGGCTTTTCTGCAACCAATCGCGCAGCCGTCCAAGTGACTGCTATTCGTAAAACATTAGTAGCTAATTGCGGTTCACTCTCAAGTATTGATGCCATACCATGTTTAGTCTTCATTGTTTTACGAATAGATGAGAACCTCAAAAGCTTCCCAGGCTGCTGAACGAGAAGCGATCGCCTCCCGCATTGTCGAGATCCGAGGATCAGGGGATGTGCTGCAAGGCTGCCGCCTAGACATGAAGTATCCAGGGGGAACAGCCAGTAGAGCTGCAAAAGTGACCCGCAAGTATGCCCAACTGTCGTCTGGTCGTGGGAATCTGCTGCCCAACGGGAGGAAAAGTCAGTACGTGGCGCTGGATGATATTCCCAAAATGCAGATGGCGATCGTCCGTGGCAATGAAATCACTCGGCTCTCAAAACGTCTGCGGCAGCTAGAGGCGATCGGCGGATAGCGCTATTATGACTGCTGATGTAAGCTACTGAGATCTCAACGCTCGATCAGTTACGAGAGACAAAAACGCGCCATTTGAGCAAATAGTGCAAGGAAAGAGTAGGGTTCGGGCTATTGCCAATAGCTCAGCGAGTTTCTGGTCAACCTGCATCGTAAGTTCAGCATCAAGCAATTTGCTCAAATAAGGGCAGGTGGAACGGGCAGCTTCGAGGATATATTCTGATGAATAAATGTTGAACCTCTCGATGATGAAATTAGGAATAAATTATACACCGACATAACTAAAGGCAGCCCAGTGGAAGGGATGGGCAAAGTAGTTGGGGGCAAGTAGTATGAGGGATTGAAAAATGTCAGGGTGAGTACCCTGAAAGTATTTTGCTTTTTGCTGACTCGTGGTATCTCGCATCCATAGTTGCGCCTGACGCAGAGCATCTGCTGCTTCCCAACCTTCTTTTCGCCAGAGGTCGTAAAAGCGCACCAGCAGCAGCATGGTACTCAGGTCAGACACTGACCAAAGGGAGGCGACGACTCCAGCAACTCCAGCTTGGAGCAATCCTGTGGGCAGGCTGATCGCTTCGTCGGCGTTCTCTGTGCCAGCGAGTCCGGTTTCACAAGCGGAGAGGATAGCGAGGCGGATGCCGCCCTGTTCACTCAGCTTGAGGTCGAGGAGATCGCGCAGGGTGAGGAGTCCATCGCTCATGGCAAGTCCACTCGTGAGGGGTTCGTCTAAATTAGCGATGCCGTGGCAGGAGAGATGGAGGATGTTGCAATCGGGCAAGGCTGTCAGGACAGATTCGATCGCCGCTTCCTCATGCTTTAGAACTTTGTGCTGGGGGAAGGTGGCAATAGCAGCATTCACCTCACGGCTGGAGTTGGGCAGATCTTTGAGGGGATTGTCGATCGCCAAAATTGAATCGGCTCTAGTTCGCTGAGCAATATCCTTTGCTGCATTAATGGATTGAGCATTCGGGGCATAGGTGAAGTGAATCTCGTCTAGGGCGTAGCGTTTGCCATGAGGACGAGTTACATCTTTTGTCCAGGCGGCATGGAGCGGCAGTAAGCTGAGATATCCGGTGGGGATGAGAGTGACTTGCTGAAACGAGTGCTGTTTGAGGTAATCGATCAGCGGTGCCATCAACGGTTGCCAGAGTTGACGGGTGACTTGATCGATCGCATCATACCAACTTTGGCGATCGGTTCGGGATTGATCATAGGCGCTGAACCAAGCAGTAAGGACTTCTCCTAAACTGGTTTGAGTGAGATCATCCAGCCAAAGATCCACAATGCCAGTTTGAGTAACGATGAGGGCGAGGCTTCCGGTTGGAGTCGGCACAAGATACACCAGGGGAATGCCTGGGCGAATAGCTTGCTGAATATCATCAAAGCTAGGTTGAGCCAGAAAGTCTGCATAGCCCTCTACTTGGCGGATCTGTTCAATGGTCTGCGTCAGAGTTTGGCGCAGTCGCAAAGCTTCAGTGCGGAAGGCTTCTGGGGTGAGGTTATGGCGCTCTTCTGAGGTCATCCGCAGTCGCTGTTGGGTTTCCAGGTTGCGGAGCTGTTGAGTAATGTCTTGATATTGGGTGAAGAGAGCGGGATGCGTTTGCTGAAGTTGGCTGAGATTAGATCGATCGCGATCGAGGGTTTCGCTGAGGCTACGGGCACGACCTTGCTCCAGGGTGAGGGCAGCATCTTGCAGGTCGCCACTGCGAGCCAAAGCATAGGCAGCCTGACGGGGCAAATCTGCGGTTTCTGCCAGTTCAGCCGCTTTACCATCCAACAGGGTGGCGCTTTGGTAGAGGATTTCGGCGGCTTGGAGTGCTTTTTGGTAGATGGGGATGGCTTCTGCCCAACGGTTTTGCTCAGAGTAGAGGTTGCTCAAGCTGCGAGCTGTCATGCGACAGTTATCAGGCAATAATTCAGGATCATAAATTTCCAAGCTGGACTGATAGGCGGCAATCGCCCGCTCGATGTTCTCAGCCCGATTGCCTCGAATACGATTCTGGTAGGCGCTTGCCAGGTTATGCATGGTTTGTGCCCAATCGAGGGGCATCGCTGGCCGCGTCCTCACCGTCAAGGCTTGCTGATAGGCGACAATCGCTTGCTCGATGTTTTCAGCCCGATCGCCTCGAATGCGGTTGGAGTAGGCGTTTGCCAGGTTATGCATGGTTTGTGCCCAATCGAGGGGCATCGCCTGCTGCGTCCTCACCGTCAAAGCTTGCTCATAGGCGGCAATGGCTTGCTCGATGTTTTCAGCCCGATCGCCTCGAATGCGGTTGGAGTAGGCGTTTGCCAGGTTTATTATGGTTGTGGCCCAATTGACAGGCATCGCTTGCTGCGTCCTCACCGTCAAGGCGTGCTGGCAGGCATCAATCGCTTGCTCAATGTTTTCAGCCCGGTCGCCTCGGATACGGTTGGAGTAGGCGACTGCCAGGTTCATCATGGTTGTGGCCCAATTGACAGGCATCGCTTGCTGCGTCATCACCGTCAAGGCGTGCTGGTAGGCATCAATGGCTTGCTCAATGTTTTCAGCCCGGTCGCCTCGGATGCGGGAATAGTAAGTAGTTGCCAGGTTCATCATGGTGAGTGCCCACCCGAGGGGCATCGCTTGCTGCGTCATCACCGTTAAGGCTTGCTGGTAGGTAGCAATGGCTTGCTCGATATTTTCGGCCCGGTCGCCTCGGATACGGTTGGAGTAGGCGTTTGCCAGGTTCATCATAGTGGCTGCCCAATCGAGGGGCATCGCTTGCTGCGTCCTCACCGTTAAGGCTTGCTGGCAGGCATCAATCGCTTGCTCGATGTTTTCAGCCCGATCGCCTCGGATACGGTTGGAGTAGGCGTTTGCCAGGTTACTCAGGGTTTGTGCCCAATCGAGGGGCATCGCTTGCTGCGTCATCACCGTCAAGGCGTGCTGGTAGGTAGCAATGGCTTGCTCGATGTTCTCTGCCCGGTCGCCTCGGATGCGGTCAGAGTAGGCGACTGCCAGGTTTATCATGGTTATGGCCCAATCGACGGGCATCGCTTGCTGCGTCCTCACCGTCAAGGCGTGCTGGTAGGCGACAATGCCCAATTCTAGGTTGAGCCAGCGCTTCCCCAAGGGAAATTGCTGAATCAGATTGCCAAAGTTCATGAGAACAGCCGCCACAAACTGCTGTTGCTCAGGGTTGCCTGCCAGCAATGCTGCTGCAATCTGGGGCAAGGTTTGCAAAAGCGTTTCATTCAACTGATCCTGGTGCTGTGCCAAAAAGGGATAAACCTGCTGAGCATTGCCCTGGCTGTCTACCACAAGCTGCAAGACTGCTAGTAGAAATGGGTCTGCATTCTCTAGATTCCCTTCAGTCTGAGTGCTGGTGTCTCCGAGTGCTGTTGCCAACCGTTGGGCAAACTGCCGCAACCATTCTGCCTTAGAGTTGCCCTGCTGCTCTAGCCGATCGGCATATTGCTGCATCACCCCCAGCAATCCCGCATCGACTAGCTCCGTCTGTTGACGCAAAATCGTGCTCTCCTCGCCATCTGCACAGCTCAGGATCTGCTCAATTAGCGCCACATACGCCTGAATTCGCTGCTCATCCATCACCTGCTCTCCTCAATGGGGCACAGCTCATAATTACATGGACGTTCCAGCTCATTTCGGGGAATTCAGAAAACCTTCCAAATCCAAACGGTGCAGAGCTTCGCTCGTTTTGCGTCGTTCAAACGGTCGTCTTCTCCACAAACTGCTCCACATCACTCAAGCGAAAATCTAGCGCTTTTTCAGCATGGAGCGATCGCCCCCAACAGCAGCAGCCAAGCGCTCCCCATCAGCAAAATGGGTCATCCCCAAAACCGCTCTCATCCATCATCAGCCCCCCTTCTCAGACCCCGCAGCATCCCGCCTCAACACAAAAAAGAAAGGTTGGGGCACTCCCTTAAAGTCCATCAAACCCAACACAGTATTGTCATCTACCCTTCTAAAAATGTCACAAATGGGCAAACGATCGTAAATCATCGTTGCACTCACCTTCTGCCGATACTCCATCATCCGCACCCGAGCCTGACTGGCCTCGGTCTTCAATAGCCAAGTCATAGAGCGGAAAACAGGTTTCATCGCCCGCTGCTTAAGACCCGGCATCAGGCCCGACAGATACAGCCCCAGATTCATCACCAGTGGATTAGGGGAAACCTTAAATACCTGATTATTACCATCCAAAAACAACAAAGGGTGAACTCGATCGGCATCAATAAATTCCTTCCCATACCAACCCGTCACCTCCAAAAGGTGATTCAGCAGGTGATCAGTCTGCACTTCAAATCCCCGCCAGCGACCCATCATAAATTCCAGGTTCACAGGCTCCAACCCATCAAAAAGCTCCAAGGCTTCCTCTGTTGAGGTTTCGCCCCCTTGCAGCATGATGTTGAACTTTTCCAAAGTGCTCATCACGGCTTCATTCCTCTAACCCACTCAAGAGCTGCCCCGCTGTCAGGCTAAACGCTTCAGCAAAGGCGGGCGCAGGAATCCGATCGCCCCATCCTTCGCCCCATCCTTCAAACACCGCCAAAGTGCGATCGGCAAAATAGACAAAGACCAATTTCTCCTCTGGGTCAAACGGCTCAAGCTCACTCAAGCGAATTTTAGATTGTGAGTCTATCCTAGAGGATGAAAGCATTTTAATTCTGTCTTGAGCCATGTCAATTGATGTGGCTTTTCTATTGCCCTAACGCCACTGACTACAAACCTCCCGCATGGCTTGCACCATTTGCTGCAAGGCTGCCTTACCTGCTAGAGCGGTAATTAGGGGTTCCATCTCTACCAGGACTGGCATCAATTCTGAGCGCTTGAGGCGTGACAGGATATGCAGAGTGTTACACCAACAATCAATATCCGATGAAACAAGGTGCAGCCTGGGTAGAAATCCTGCGAATGCGGTTGCTTGATAGTAACTATCCTGAATCTGGCGGGTCATCTCTAAGGCTTCGCTCAGCAGTGATTCTGGCAGATGGGGCACCAACTCACGCAACGCACTCGATCGGGAAAACTCATCCTGAATCTGGCGGGTCATCTCTAAGGCTTCGCTCGCTAGCTCTGGCAGATGGGGCACCAACGCACGCAACGCACTCGATCGGTAAAACTCAGACTGAATCTGGCGGGTCACTTCCAAGGCTTCGCTCGCCAGCTCTGGCAGATGGGGCACCAACGCACTCAACACAATCGATCGGGAAGACTCATCCTGAATCTGGCGGGTCATCTCTAAGGCTTCGCTCGCTAGCTCTGGCAGATGGGGCACCAACGCAATCAACGCAATCGATCGGGAAGACTCATCCTGAATCTGGCGGGTCATCTCTAAGGCTTCGCTCGCCAGCTCTGGCAGATGGGGTACCGACGCACTCAACGCAATCGATCGGGAAAACTCATCTTGAATCTGGCGGGTCACTTCTAGGGCTTCACTCGCCAGCTCTGGCAGATGGGGCACCAACGCACGCAACGCACGCGATCGGGAAGACTCAGACTGAATCTGGCGGGTCACTTCTAGGGCTTCGCTCAGCAGTGATTCTGGCAGATGGGGCACCAACACACGCAACGCACGCGATCGGGAATCCTCAGACTGAATCTGGCGCGTCACTTTCAAGGCTTCGCTCGCCAGCTCTGGCAAATGGGGCACCAACGCACTCAACGCAATCGATCGGGAAAACTCATCTTGAATCTGGCGGGTCACTTCTAGGGCTTCGCTCAGCAGTGATTCTGGCAGATGGGGCACCAACACACGCAACGCACGCGATCGGGAATCCTCAGACTGAATCTGGCGGGTCACTTCTAGGGCTTCGCTCAGCAGTGATTCTGGCAGATGGGGTACCAACTCACTCAACGCACGCGATCGGGCATCCTCATCTTGAATCTGGCGGGTCACTTCTAGGGCTTCGCTCAGCAGTGATTCTGGCAGATGGGGTACCAACTCACTCAACGCACGCGATCGGGAAGACTCAGACTGAATCTGGCGCGTCACTTCCAAGGCTTCGCTCAGCATCGACTCTGGCAGATAGGGCACCAACGCACTCAACGCACGCGATCGGGCATCCTCAGACTGAATTTGTCGGGTCACTTCCAAGGCTTCGCTCAGCATCGACTCTGGCAGATGGGGCACCAACTCACTCAACGCACTCGATCGGTAATCCTCAGACTGAATCTGGCGAGTCACTTCCAAGGCTTCGCTCAGTAGCGATTCTGGCAGATGGGGCACCAACTCACTCAACGCCCACGATCGGTCATCCTCATTCTGAATTTGGCGGGTCACTTCCAAGGCTTCGCTCGCCAGCTCTGGCAGATGGGGCACTAACGCACTCAACGCAATCGATCGGGAATCCTCAGACTGAATCTGGCGCGTCACTTCCAAGGCTTCGCTCGCCAGCTCTGGCAGATGGGGCACTAACGCACTCAACGCAATCGATCGGGAATCCTCAGACTGAATCTGGCGCGTCACTTCCAAGGCTTCGCTCAGCAGTGATTCTGGCAGATGGGGCACCAACTCACTCAACGCACTCGATCGGGAATCCTCAGACTGAATCTGGCGAGTCACTTCCAAGGCTTCGCTCAGCAGTGATTCTGGCAGATGGGGCACCAACTCACTCAACGCACTCGATCGGGAATCCTCAGACTGAATCTGGCGAGTCACTTCCAAGGCTTCGCTCAGCAGTGATTCTGGCAGATGGGGCACCAACTCACTCAACGCACTCGATCGGGAAGACTCAGACTGAATCTGGCGGGTCACTTCCAAGGCTTCGCTCAGCAGTGATTCTGGCAGATGGGGCACCAACTCACTCAACGCACTCGATCGGGAATCCTCAGACTGAATCTGGCGGGTCACTTCCAAGGCTTCGCTCGCCAGCTCCGGCAGATGGGGCACCAACGCACTCAACGCAATCGATCGGGAATCCTCAGACTGAATCTGGCGAGTCACTTCCAAGGCTTCGCTCAGCATCGACTCTGGCAAACAGGGAGCGAGGGCGACGATCGCCTCTGCTCGTGAACTAGCTTGTTGAATTTGCTGGACATAGGCTAGTCCCTGAATCGGTTGCCAATGTCCCTTTTGTACCAGCGCGGCGATCAACTCTGGCGGCAAGTTACTCGCCAAACTATTCAAAGAAGCTGTGATTAGGGTATGGCGGCACTGTAAGTTAATTGCCGTCAACGGCTCATCCGCATAGAGCGTCTCTGCCAATCGCCAAGCTCGCGCTATGTCCGTGACAAAGTTCGCAGTCAATCCCAAACGTTCACAAGCCTCATACCAGCCATTGCGCCCTGCTGCTGTGGACTCTTGCAGAAGCTGGTGAATGGCCTCGGGTTGAGCTGCCTGTTCAAAATGCCAGGTAAGGTGCTTGTGGATATAGCCGTCATCCGGCAGCATGTGCCACAGTCCCTGCTGTGTTTTGGCTCGAAATTGCTCCAGCACTTGGGCATGAGCCTGGGTTAGCGCCAGCCCCAATCCTGGCAAGTCATGGGCATTCTCTGGAGTAGGGCTGCTCGTTAGCAATCGTTTTGCCAGATCATGCATCAGGTCATGTAGACGGTAGGTTCGCTGCCCCTCTGCTTGGGATGCGCCTGCCAGCACCAGAGCACGCGAGCGAAACCCGCGCAGAATCGTGCCTGCCTGCCGAGGACTCACTTGCCACAGCGTTGCTGCTACTGGCTCCGTAGTCAAGACATCTTCCGGCAGTACCCCAAACCAAGCAAATTGCCGCTGCTGTTCAGGCGAGAGGCGTTGCACGCTCAAGTTAAGGGAGGCAAGCAAACTATATCGCTTCTGCTGGGTCTGGCTGGTGGCAGCACCAGGGCGATCAAAAGTTTCCAGACGGGCAATCTCTGCTCGCAAATCTTCCAGCAGCTCGCTAAAGGTAATGCCCTCTTCAATCTGTGCAGCTGCCAGTTCTAGCGCTAGGGGCAAGTGTCCTACTTCTTGCGCTAGCTCTGCGGCCTGCTGCTGTTCCATTAGCGTCAGAGCGCGATTACATTGCTTGTCCAGCAAGTCCCGCGATTGCTCTGGGGTCATCACATTGAGGTTGTGACGTTGGGCATCCGGGATATCTGCCTCTCTAGTGGTGACCAGAAGCCGACAGCCCGAGCTACCCACTTGAAACGGAGACACATGATCCGGGTTCCAGGCATCGTCTACCACCAGCAGCATCTGTTTGTCATGCAACAGCGTCCGCAGGTGAGTCGATGCCATCTCGACCGTGATCGGCTTGAAATCCCGATCGCCCAATGCCTGAATCCAGCCGCTCAGAAACGAAAGGATATCTGGCTCTTGTCCCAGAGTCACCCACAGGATGCCATCACCAAAGCGAGCTTGCACCTCCAGGTCATGGGCGATCGCCGCTGCCAACACCGACTTGCCAATGCCCCCAAGACCATAGATAGCACTCACAACCAGCGTGCCAGGGGTATGCCCGTTTTCAGTCAGCAGCTTCGCTTTAATCGCTTGTTGCTGTTCCGGTCGAGCAACAAAGTGAGTCGGCAAAGGGGGAACCTGAAAAGGAATCCCAAAAGACCTTTGAGGAAGTCTTGTTTCACTGCGATCTGCCGCGTCCAGAAGCAGGGATGGGGCATATTCGACGATCGCCAGCGTCCCACCCAATCCCATGTAGAAGGGTTCCTGTCCTTTGCCTTGCACATCAGCACTGACAAAGGAATACAGCCGATTGGCATCAATTTTCCCTTGCTCATTCGCTTGCTGAGGTGCCAACCCTGCCAGCACCGCTCCGGTAAAAATGCCGTGCTCCGCTTCTTCATAGGCTATTTCACTGCTGCGGCAAGCCGTGATCAGGAAAGAGTCAGTTTTGTTCAGGAAAGTCGTGAGGCTATTTTGGATCAGCCCTCTCTCTAGCCGCAGCTCTAAGATTGAACCCGCGTGACAGCAATCAAGCAACATCACAAAGCTGCTCAATTGTGCCGTGTTGATCTGACTGTTCAATGCCTGAAAGGGGTAGGCATTTTGCCCGTTCGTCAGAGAATCCGATGCGGCTAGATACCCGGTTGGCTCTACACCAGGAATCGGGCTAGCAATGTTCAACCCATGCCCCGCAAAGTAGATTAACGCATCATGCCCCTTTGCCGTATCCGTCAAGAACCGATGAATGGCTTGACCCAGATCCGCTAACGTTAACCGACGATTATCGACAAAGTATCGTTGCTCGGATTCATTCCAGCCTTCCGGCAGTCGCTGCACCTTCTCAAACCGACCGTGAGCTTCTAAAAGATCGGCGATCGCATTCGCATCCGATACCGCTTTATCTAGCTTTCGCAATTTGTCGTACTGAGCAATCCCAATCACCAGCGCATATCGCCGTGCCATGTAATCTACCTGGGCTGAAATGAAAGCAAGTCAATCTGTCTGCCGTCATCATAGCTGCCTATAATCAGGTAGTTTGCCAAGTTGCAGGATATTTTTATGGATGAACTGCCACAGCCCGAGGTGCAAAGCTTCTGCTATACCGATGAAGCGGGTGAAACCTATGAGATTTTCATCGAATCCAAAAGCAATCCTGAGCTGACAGAAACCAGTGACTCCGGTCGGGAAGGACGCGGGAATAGCCCCTCCTCCATTCAGATGCAAGAAGCCAGCCGCATGATCCGAGGCTATGCTGCCTATGCAGTCGGGGCATTCAAGAATTTCAGTGCCGCCAAAGTCGATGGGGTAACGCTCAAGTTTGGCCTAAAGATTGGCGGAAAGGTAGGAATCCCCTACATCACAGAAGGCTCCACCGAAAGCAATCTAGAAATTGAGGTGAAATGCTCCTTCCCCGACAATCCCTAAGCCACCATTAAGATGCATTCAGGCTCACGACACAATGGAACAGCGATCGCCCCATCTCAGGAAAACTAGGGGCGATTTTCGCGCCCATGATGAACTCGCAAGATGAACACTCGCTGCGCCTCGACGCGATAGTACAGCATGTACCCAGACTGACCAAAAAAGACCCGCAACTTTCGTTGGCTCGTGCCCGGAATAGCAACACCACGATGGGGCGATCGCGCCAGGGTAGCACCCGCCGATAGGATCGCTCGGACAGCACGGCTGGCGGCTTCTGGGTTCTTCTCATTCAAAAAATCAAACTGCCTTTGCAAGTCAGCCAGCGCTTCCGGCAACCAAGAAACTTCCAGCATTACGATCGCTTCTCTGATCCCAGACTAGCGGCCCAACTTGCGATCTGCTCTTGGGAAACGCTGCTTCCAGTTTGCTGAAAGGTTTGCCACCGCTGTTCATTCTCTTGAATAATTTCAGCTTCCGTCAGCTCAGCAAACCCCAGAGTCGTATCCACTTCCACCGCGCTGTCAGACTCCTGAATAGCAAGCTGCTGGATATGAAAAGACCTTAAGGCTTCCTCAATAATAACTTCAGGGTTGTCGTAACCCAAAGCCATAATCTCTCGCATCAAAGCCTCAGCCGTTGAAGTAATTTGGATATTCATGGCGTATGAGGGGGTGAAAACTTGAAACAGCCTTTAGCGATATTGTAGCGCCAGACTGCAAACCAGGACGCGAGCCATGCCTTTCGCGCGATCGCCCAAAACGACAGCTAACAAAACTCATTTAGGATCTGGATGGGTAGGGTTTGGCTGGGTAAATATGGGATAAGCTGCATCCGAACCCCGCCACAAATACTCCGTCAAGGCTTCCCCTAGTTTGCGTTCTTCCAGTGGATTGGTAGGCAATGCCCAGCGCAGAGATTGATACAGCAGCGGGCGATAGAGATCAAACGTCGATTCCAGCAGATCCGCATAGGTGCCTGCTGCCTCCAGCATCCAAGCATAGTAGGCAAAGAGAGCGGAGGCTAACCCCACTAAGGCAGTCCACCAAGACCAAGGACACCAGAAAATCAGGCTCCAACCCATAAACAGCAGGCTCCAAAGCCAGACGCGAGCGGCGGTGTTCAGGTCAGCGCGAGCCTCTTGCAGATCTTTTTTCACGCCGTCGGGCAACAGCAGCCAAAGCCGTGGCCAGCAGATCACCGCATCCAGTCCATACTTCTCCAGAGGACGCAACTCAGCAGCTCTCAACACATTCCCCAATCGTGTAGGCATCAGGCGATCGGGGCGCAGGGGCGTATGCATGAGCTGCCAGTCTAATTGCACATACTCATCAATCAGCTCAGCCGTGCGTTGTGTTGGCTCAAGGCTGGCAAGGGTCTGAAAGCGATCGCCCATCTTTCTAATCCGTGCCGCCTGCCGTTTAATTAGCCAGCGGCGCGGCGATCGCAGCCAGGGATGCCAATACCCTTCCAGGAAGCGCAGCACTACCAGGTCAAAGCGTTGAATCACAAAAGCAGAGGCAGCAATCAGACAGAAGCCACCCACCAAAAGCGCAATTTGCAGAGGTTCGGGCTGATTCGTAAACCAGGCGGTAAAGCTGATCCAGCCGTAACACTGAATGCCTGCCGCAAAGCCGCCTGCCCAAAACACAAAGGCAGGGGTGAGTAGGGTTGCCACCCATTGTTCGGCTAGTTTTCCTCCCAAACCTTCCAGGAATTTAGCAGACATTAGGCTCCTTGGGGCGGCTCCACTCAGACTAGAGGAACGTTATGTGTCGGACAGAGCGGTGGCTCTACGCCAACTCTTGGACGATACCAGATGTAGTCTCCCTCCGGACAAACATATTTAGGCGCAGCAATTGCCGAACCCTGACCAGGCAGAGGGTTAAAGCCTTTCGTACTCTCTCTTGTGCTCTCGGGTAAAGCTTGCTTTTGCAGAAATGCAAACATCCACTCCCGCGTCGAGTCAGTTTCTGCCAGCAGCTCCAGGATTAAATTATCGACGGTTTCTCCAGCGTTAGCACGAGCCAGTAGGTCAGCAAGCTGTAGGTCTACTCGGGCGGCGGCTTCCGCTTCAAGCTGCTCAGCCAGGAAAGGGCGGATAGATCGGGCAGCTTCCAGGATATCTTCGGATGGGTACATCTCAGAACCTCTTGTGTTGAAATTATGAACCGCTACACACCAACATAATGAAAGGCAGCCCAATGGAAAGGATGGGCGAAACTTTTATCTTGCGAACCATATCTATAGACGTAATCAATCATGAACTCCTTCAGTAACTCATTAGTCTCACCGATCGTCATTTGTTGAGTATCAGCAAGTTCTTGAAAAACATCCTTAAGATAATCGTACTTCTGAATATTCGTCGTATCTCGTACCCACTGTTGCGCCTGACGCAGAGCCTGGGAAATGTCCAATTCCTCATTGCGCCAAAAGTCATAAAACCGCGTTAGCAGCAGCATCGTACTCAGATCAGACACAGCCCAAAGCGAGGCAGCCACGCCTGCTACCCCTGCTTGCAGCAACCCTGTAGGTAAGCTGATCGCCTCATCTGCCAGGTCAATTCCCGCCAGTCCGGTTTCACAGGCGGAGAGGATAGCGAGACGAATGCCGCCCCTATTCTCTTCAGCCAGCTTAAGGTCGAGGAGATTGCGTAGGGTAATCAGTCTATCGCTCATCATGAGTCCACTGGTCAGAGGATCACGCAGATTGGCAGTGCCATGACAGGCAAGATGGAGGATGTTGTAGTGGGGCAAGGCTGTCAGGACAGATTCGATCGCCGCTTCCTCATGCTTTAGAACTTTGTGCTGTGGGAAGGTGGCAATAGCAGCATTCACCTCACGGCTGGAGTTGGGCAGATCTTTGAGGGGATTGTCGATCGCCAACATCGAATCTGCTTCAGTTCGCTGAGCAATATCTTTTGCTGCGTTAATGGATTGGGCATTAGGGGCATAGGTGAAGTGAATCTCGTCTAGGGCGTAGCGTTTGCCATCGGGACGGGTTGCATCTTCTGTCCAGGCGGCGTGGAGCGGCAGCAAGCTGAGATATCCGGTGGGGATGAGAGTGGCTTGCTGAAATGAGTGTTGTTTGAGATGGTCAATCAGCGGTGCCATCAATGGTTGCCAGAGTTGACGAGTGCCTTGATCGATCGCATCATACCAACTTTGGCGATTAGTTTGAGATTGGCTGTAGGCATTGAACCAAGCAGTAAGGACTTCTCCCAAACTGGTTTGAGTGAGATCATCCAGCCAAAGATCGGCAATGCCGGTTTGGTTAACGATCAGGGCAAGGCTTCCGGTTGGAGTCGGCACAAGATACACCAGGGGAATGCCTGGACGAATAGCTTGCCGAATATCATCAAAGCTAGGTTGAGCCAGAAAGTCTGCATAGCCCTCTACTTGGCGGATCTGTTCAATGGTCTGCGTCAGAGTTTGGCGCAGTCGCAAAGCTTCAGTGCGGAAGGCCTCTGGGGTGAGGCTATGGCGTTCCTCTGAAGTCATCCGCAGGCGTTGTTGAATTTCCAGGTTGCGGAGCTGTTGAGTAATGTCTTGGTATTGGGTAAAGATCTCTGGATCAGTCTGTTGCAGTTGGCTGAGGTTAGATCGATCCCGGTCGAGGGTTTCGCTGAGGCCACGGGCACGACCTCGCTCCAGCGTCAAAGCCGCCTCTTGCAAGTTGCCAGTGTGAGCCAGAGCATAGGCAGCCCGCCGGGGCAAATCGGCGGTTTCTGTCAGTTCAGCAGCTTTACCATCTAGTAGGTTGGCACTTTGATAGAGAATTTCAGCAGCTTGTAGTGCCATCTGATAACTGGGAATAGCCTCTTGCCATCGCTGTTGCTTACTAAAGAGATTAGCTAAACTGGCCGCAGATCTACGACAATTATCGGGCAACAGCCTCGGCTTAAAAATCTCTAAGCTACTTTGGTAGTGAGCTATAGCTTGCTCAATATTACTGGCACGCTTCCCTCCAACACGATTCTTATACGTGGTTGCCAGGTTCATCATGGTGGTTGCCCAATCCACTGGCATTTCCGTTTTGGTTCTGACTGTCAGGGCTTTCTGGTAAGCTGAAATCGCTTGCTCCAGGTTCTCGGCTCGATCTCCTTGAATGCGTTGAGCGTATACATTTGCCAAATTACTCATAGATTGAGACCAATCCATTGGCATCTCCGTTTCAGTGGTCACCGTTAGGGCTTGCTGGTAGGCTAAAATCGCCTGCTCTAGGTTTTCTGCCCGATCCCCTCGGATACGGTCAGCATATGCGAGTGCCAAGTTATTCATAGTGGTTGCCCAATCCACTGGCATTTCCGTTTTGGTTCTGACTGTCAGGGCTTGCTGGTAGGCTGAAATCGCTTGCTCCAAATTTTCCGCCCGGTCTCCCCGAACACGGTCAGCATAGGCAAGTGCCAAATTATTCATGGATTGGGCCCAATCCACTGGCATTTCCGTTTTGGTTCTGACTGTCAGGGCTTGCTGATAGGCTGAAATCGCTTGCTCCAGGTTCTCCGACCGATCCCCTCGAATGCGGCATTGATAGGAAATTGCCAAGTTATTCATAGTGGCGGCCCAATCCACTGGCATTTCTGTTTTGGTTCTGACTGTCAGGGCTTGTTGACAGGCTGAGATCGCTTGCTCCAAATTCTCTGCCCTATCCCCTCGGATTCGATCAACGTAGGCGAGTGCCAGGTTATTCATGGTGGTTGCCCATAGTGCCGGACTCTCCATTTCGATTCTCACTGTCAAGGCTTGTTGGTAGGTTGAAATCGCTTTCTCTAAATTTTCCGCTCGATTCTCTCGAATGCGTAAATAATAGGCGGTCGCTAGGTTCATCATGCTCGCAGCCCAATCCACTGGCATTTCTGTTTTGGTTCTCACCATTAGGGCTTGCTGATAGGCTGAAATTGCTTTCTCCAAATTTTCCGCTCGATTCCCTCGGATTCGATCAGCATAGGCAAGCGCCAGGTTATTCATGCTCGCAGCCCAATCCACTGGCATTTCTGTTTTGGTTCTCACCATTAGGGCTTGCTGATAGGCTGAAATTGCTTTCTCTAAATTTTCCGCTCGATTCCCTTGGATTCGATCAGCGTAGGCAAGCGCCAGGTTATTCATGGTAGTGGCCCACAGTTCTGAAGAAGTATCACTGGTAAAGACTTGCAACGCCAATTCGCAAGCAGCAATACCCAACTCCAGATTTAGCCATCGAGTACCTAAGGGAAATTGGTTAATTAAACTGCCGAAGTTGACCAACGTAGCCGCTACACTCGGTCGCTGATCTACATCTTTGTTAAATAACCACGCTCCTATATAGGGCAGGACTTCTAACAATACTGTACTCAACTGCGCTTGCTGCTGTGCCCACACTGGATAGATCTGCTGAGGATCTCCTTGGTTATCTGCCACCAACTGCAACATCTCTAGCAAAAATTTTGTGGCGTCTTCCCATCCTGTGGATTCAACTTTTTCTAATAACTGCGCCAACTGCGCTGCAAATCCCCGCAACCACCCAGCATTACTATCGCCCTGGCTCTCCAAACTCGCGGTGACTTGCTCCATCACCGTCACCAGCTCCGCATTTACTAATTCTGCGTTCGCCTGCAATAGCGCTGCCTCCTGCCCCTGCGGACAGCCCAGCAGTTTCTCAATTAGTGACACATAGGCTTGCAGCCGTTGCTCATCCATAACTCGCTGTCCTCAATGGGGCACAGCTCATAATTACATGAATGTTCCAGCTCATTTCGAGATAATTCAGAAAACCTTCCGAATCCAAACAGTATGAAGCCTAGCTCGTTTTGCGTCGTTCAAACGGAGTCGTTTTCTCCATGAACTGCTCCAGGTCACTCAAGCGAAAATCGAGGGTTTTTTCAGCATGGAGCGATCGCTGCTAGAGGGAGATTACTCCTCTATCCAATAGGTGCAACGTTCCCAGATTCCCTAATCTCTCAGTCAGGAAGATTTTAGTTTTCAGCATAGCCTGCCTCCCTAACAGTAGGATCAATCAAACAGTGGGACAAAATAGCAACAGATGCCAACATTTAACGCAGAAAGAGCCGCTATGATTCTCGCTGAGGCGGTTTTGTACGGGGATAAGGAAACTTCTCAAAAGTGGGGCATCAGCCTCAGAAGCCTTGAGCGGTGGCGATCGCGCTCCCAACAAGATGAAGTCTTGGCGGCATTTGTCCAGAAAAAACTTGAGAAGCTTCAGAACGGCTGGGCTGATGAAGCGCCTTTGGCTTTACGAGAAGGCATAGCTTTTCTACGACGGGCAGCGCGGGAGGGCGACCCTCAAAGTCCAGACCAGGTGAAAGCGATCGCAGGTGCAGTGCAAATGCTAGCTGAAATCACGACTATGAAACAGGTCATCGATGCTCGATTCTCTGCTCAAGCTGCCTCTGCTGCGAGCAAGAGTTATTGATATCCTGCGGGTTAATGCAGATCTCTAGTTCTGTGGAGCGATCGTTAATTCCAGCTCTGAAAAAATTTGAGGCACTCTGCGCGGTTCGGGTTGATGAGTATGAACACAGCAGACAGATTAAGTTTGGCAATCCTCCTTTCAATGAGATTCATCCATGCCCTAGGCAGAGCGATTGATATTGCCATCAATCAGCAGAGGTTTACTCTTACTGCTGTAGTGAGCCGCCAAGTGGGCAGCGATTGTAGTTTTGCCACGCCACCCTTGAAGCTGGCGATCGTAATTATCATGACTCAGCCTGTAAAACGAAACCTTGCAAACGATTCTCCCATGAAGGACGATCGCGCTCTCTAGTCAGAATCGTCCGATGGCACCATAGCCATTGCCAGAATCGCTTTCCTGACCCTCTCAGCTTGAGCATCGGCTGGCACGACTGCCGGAATAGGGTTAGGCTTTTCTGTTTTAGCTGCTGCTGGCTCCACACTATGCGTTGCCATCCGAGCCACCGCTGCCTCGATGCGATCGATCTGCGACTGCTGCCCTGGAAGTGGATGCCCCATCTTGATCGTGTTGTACAGGAATTTAACACCCTCGATCGCCTGGGCAGTGTCCCCAGATCTATGAAGCTGCTGAAGCAATTCGACTGATTCACGTAGCTCAGAGTAGATCCGAACCATCTCACTTTTCAATCGCTTATCTGCTGGCATAAAACACCTTGCTATCATCCATTCTTCTTATCATTGCCTGTTTTTTCGGCATGAATCAGACTTTCATTGATAGCAAGCGCTTATGATGCAGTCCAACCGTCCCTTCTCCGACGACACCATGCGGGTTACAGGCTTTACAATGGTATGTATTCTACTAGAATAGAGACTAAAGGCAGTTATGCCCAAATCCGATCGCAGTGGACAAGCCGAAGTTTTAAGCCCCGATCAACTGAATCACCTCTGGCAAAATCTAGAGCAGCCGCACCGACTGATCACCCAAATTTGCTATTACTCTGGCAGTCGCATTGGTGAAGTCTGTCAGCTCCGCGCCGAAGATATCAAGAATGCTCAGATTGTGTTTCGATCGCCCAACACGAAAACGAAGCAAACAAAAACAGTGGACATGGCTCCGCCCTTGCGATCGCTCTTAGACCAGGCGACTCTGCCTAAAGTTGGCTACCTGTTCCCGGCGGCTCCCACCACTAGAACGAAGCGTAAGATCTACCGGATCGATCGCGCCTCTGACACAGCAGGTCGGGTTGATGTCCGCACGAATAAGCCGATTCAAAATCACTTCACTGTCGTGGGGGAAATCGATCGCCAGTTCCTCAGCACTCAGGCAGTCGATAAAGCATTGAGGAAAGCTTGCAAGGCGATCGGGCTGGATGGTGTGAGTACCCATACCTTTAGGCGAAGTCTGGCAACTCATCTGTATCGGGGTGGTGTGCCGCTGCGAACGATCATGGCAATCACCGGGCATAAAAGCTTGGCATCGCTCACGCTCTATATCAACCTGGAGCAGGGTGAGGCTAAGGATGCTTTGTTTGAATTCTTTAAGGCGGGTTAGAGCTACTTCGCCCATTCGCGGATCTTCTTGGCATTGCGGCTGGTCAGTTCAACTTCTCGGATGACCTTAACCCTGAATTCTTCTCTCAACTTCTTCGGCGCATAATCCACGATAAGTGCCAGCCAGTCTTGATACTCCGTCATTAACTCGGCTGCTAGACTTTCACTTTCGCTGATGAGTTCATCCGTTTGGTATCCATAGTCGTCTGAGTAGTAGATCTCGTAGACAACCTCAGTTTTGCGATCCTCTTCTTCCGTGTATTCATACCTTGTCTCATTCCAGCGCCGATCGGGATTTTTGAGATACAGCGCGAGTTCTTGTCGATAGTCTTGAAGATCTTTACAGCATTCATCATAGAGCCACAGAGTCCTAGCCCCGTGGTCTATCAATCTTTTCAGATGTTTCTGCTTGTCCCAACTTTTTTGGACTAACGAGCGGATACGCCCTGTCCAGACCTGGGCTTCCTTCCTTCTTAAGTCAATCCTTTCGCCAAACATTGGATCAAGAGCTAGGGTGCTGGGTCGAAATTCAATTACAACTTCATCCTGGACAACCTTAAGCGTGGCGATCACCAGGACGTTCCACGGGGACTCACTAAGGCAGGCATCAACATTCTCCATCCCCCAATGCAGCACGGCTTGACAAAACGCACGCGCGTCAATCTCACCAATGTGGAAATAATAAGCGAGTGAATCAGGACTGAGAGATCTCCCCAGGCAAATATCGATCGCCTTCACCCGACCATTCCCGCCATCCGATACTCGATCGCGCTGCCGCCGACAGAAGTAAAAATACCTGTGACCTTTGATTTTCCTGACTCGAATGAAGCTCATTTTTAACAGTTACCACTACGTTTTTAGCCTCTGTGCCATATCGTACTCTCAGAGGCATCTACGAGGCTCGTAGACAGGCGATAGGTTCGAGTGATGAACTATCCGCGATCAGTGCGCTGTGGCTTGGAGGCGAAAAATGTGATCTGGGCGGTTTTTGGTGTGCGCGATCGCCTGTCTGTAGCGCCAAGAACAATATCCGTCGATCGGAAAAGCTAGTACGCTTGATCAACCGATCACACCGGAGATTCCTGATGCCTAAGCCCGTATCGCAGCCCAGCCTGTTTGACTCGATCGTCGTGGGAGCAATTCAGCTTCCCGTCCATCTCATTGATCCGCACCCGTTGAACCCTCGCCCCCAGAGCGATCGCTACGGTTGCCGCGTGGATGACGAAAAAGTAGAAGAACTCATCAGCCTGATTCAGTCCAAGGGATACGACGAGTCAGAGCCGATCGCAGTCAGGAAGATAGGTGATCGCTATCAACTCCTCCGAGGGCATCACCGCTGGATTGCAGTCAAGGAAATCGGCAATAGCTCTATCCCTGCTGTTATTCGTGAGATGGATGACAAGGAGGCGGCGATCGCGCTTCTCACCATGCAAGGTAAGGAAGTTGATTCCTGGAGTCGTGCCATTCATGCCTATGACTGCTGTAAGGCTTATGGTGGCGATGGGCTGATGACGGTGAGTGAGTATGCCGAGATGGTGGGGAAGCAGCAACCTGCAATTACAAAAGCAATCCAAGCGAGTGAAATAGTGAAGTGTATTCCCGTGGGAATACACTCTCTATCGGTTCGTGCTGCAACAGACATCGCTGCCCTCCCTGAGTCAGATTGGCGGTGGTTCGCGGAGCTGTGCATCGGTCAGGAATGGGGAGAAAAGGAACGTAGTGCAGCTATTAAGGCAGTCAAAGCGATCGACATTCCTGAATTTCTCACCCATTGGCTCAGCCCTAAATACTGGAAGAACGAGGCGGCAATAAATACTGTCGGTGGGCAGAACCGTATCCCTACAGACGTTGCCAATTGGGTGAAGGCTGCAACTGAGTGCTTCGAGAAACTGCCATCCGATCGCCCTATTTGGAAGTTCAAAGATGATCGACCTTACCAGGAACCCATCAACCTGCAAGAGAGATTCTTAGCTGCACTTCCCTCCATCAAAAACCCCAGCGCAACGAAAGCCCAGGCGTTACAGGCTTCTCTTCTCAAAGAGGTCAAGGAACTCGATCGCCTCTATGCCGAGTGGGAGAATAAGCAGAAATCTCAGCAGCAACAGCAGCAACTTGAAGAGGAAAGGCTGCTGGCTCAACGTGCGATCGAGGCTGAATACTCCCCCATTGGATTCAACGGCAACGTCACCGACTGGGAGTTTGAGCCTGAATCGTTTGATGCCATCATCACCGACCCGCCTTACCTCCTCAGCAATGACGGGCATACTGTGCGATCGGGCAAACAGGTATCAGTTAACAAGAACTTTGAAGATAAGGTAGGTGTAGCGATCGATCCTTCTGTCTGGGTGCCGATCGCAGCTAAAGCCTTGAAGCCTGGAGGTTGCCTGGTCGTCACCTGCACTGAAGCGCTGCTATACCGAGCTGATTTACACGGAGTCTGTGAAGAGTCGGGACTAGAACTGAGACAAACCCTGATCTGGGATAAGCCAAACGCGCCACCGCTGCTAAGTGCCGATCGCTGTGCCCAGAACTTTGAGTTCATCTATGTTGCGCTCAAGCCCGGAGCCAAACCGTACTTTGGCTATGAGGATGTAATGCGCGAAGGGAAACAGGCTAAAGCTGTTATTAGCCACATTCCCCAGTGTGGGGGGAAAGAGCGCTTGGGGTGGCATGACACGCAGAAGCCGCTAGAGCTAGGAGAGCTGCTAACGCTGATGTATGTCCCACCTGGCGGTCGAGTAGCGGATCTGTTCGCAGGGACAGCGACATTTACTGTTGCGGCAAAACGACTGGGCAGGAAATCTGCATGGGTGGAGCAAGACCCTGAATTCTTCGCTAAAGCAGATTCTAGGATTGAGGCTGAGTCGTTCCCTGTTCTGGAGATTCCTGCGATACGAGCTTCGCTCAGGCAGACCAACGCCCCATCCCTCCCGGATATAGCAGAACCCGCTCCTCCTGACGGAGCTGAGCGCCAGACCAGCACCCAGGCGAGAAAGCGAAGAAAGAAAGTTACTGCCTGAGCGAAGGGCGATCGCCCATTGATACGCGATCGCTCTGGTCATATTGAATTGCCCAAAAAGTTATGCCATCGATCGCTGGAGGGGTGAGGGCTTTCACATTTCCCTCTCATTGCAAGGATTAGCTGCTTCATTTGTGGCGATCGCTATAAGTCTTTTAGGTTTCAAACAGAGGAGATCTGAGCCATGTGAGCGATTTTTGTCTGAAAGTAGATGCAGTTAATAGACTGCTGCAACTACGATTCTGCTTGCGCAACTACGATTCTGCTTGCAATTGTCGCATCAAATCCTGAGTCAATGGATCGTCAGATAGCGTTGCAGCTTGCCCTGCCTGAATTGCCTGCTTGAGCATCTCCAGGAAATTGTTCCTGAAAGTGGTTGTATTGGGATGGCTTTCACCCAAGGTTTGGATAGCAAGGGCGATCGCTTGAATATACAACGGCTCTGCGGCCTCGTAGCGCCCCTGGGATCTGTAGAGGGCTGCCAGGTTATTGAGACTGGTGGCGACATCGGGATGCTCCGCCCCCAGCAGCCGCTGCCTCATCTCCAGCGCTTGCACCAACAACGGCTCTGCCGCCTCGTAGCGCCCCTGGGATCTGTAGAGGGCTGCCAGGTTATTGAGACTTTGAGCGACATCGGGATGCGCTTGACCCAACAGGCGCTGACTCATCTCCAGCGCTTGCACATACAACGGCTCTGCGGCCTCGTAGCGCCCCTGGGATCTGTAGAGGGCTGCCAGGTTATTGAGACTGGTGGCGACAGCGGGATGCTCCGCCCCCAGCAGCCGCTGCCTCATCTCCAGCGCTTGCACATACAAAGGCTCTGCCGCCTCATAGCGCCCCTGGGAATAGTAGAGGACTGCCAGGTTATTGAGACTGAGGGCGACATCGGGATGCTCCTGTCCCAGCAGCCGCTGCATCATCTCCAGCGCTTGCACATACAAAGGCTCTGCCGCCTCGTAGCGCCCCTGGGAATAGTAGAGGTATGCCAGGTTATTGAGGCTGCGGGCGACATCGGGATGCTCCTGTCCCAGCAGCCGCTGCATCATCTCCAGCGCTTGCACATACAAAGGCTCTGCCGCCTCGTAGCGCCCCTGGGAATAGTAGAGGTATGCCAGGTTATTGAGACTGCGGGCGACATCGGGATGCTCCTGTCCCAGCAGCCGCTGCCTCATCTCCAGCGCTTGCACATACGAAGGCTCTGCCGCCTCGTAGCGCCCTTGGGAAGAGTAGAGGTGTGCCAGGTTATTAAGACTGAGGGCGACATCGGGATGCTCCTGTCCCAGCAGCCGCTGCCTCATCTCCAGCGCTTGCACATACAAAGGCTCTGCGGCCTCGTAGCGCCCCTGGGATTCGTAGAGTGATGCCAGGTTATTGAGACTGCTGGCGACAGCGGGATGCTCCTGTCCTAAGCGAGTCTGAACTGAGGAGAGACATTGCTCATACCAGGGTTCTGCCTGACCATAGGCTCCCTGTTCGTCATAAAACCGACCTAGCCCCACATAGGGCCACAAGAGATCTGCATCTTCCACCCAGGCTTGTAGCGTCGTGGCTACCTCTGCCACATGCGGTATCGCTGGGGTGATGGAGACAATCTCTTGCTGGATGGGTGAAGCGGGAAGCTGCTTTGCGACAGACACCATGACCTGACAAAAGACATGCTTCAGCGCTGTCACTGGACTGGCTTGAGCGGCGGGTGCTGGCTCTCGTTGTGCTATAAAAAACTCACGGATGAGCTGGTGGAGCTGGTAAGTACCTGCCCCAACTCGTTGCAGCAAACTGCGACCCACCAAGTTACGGCGCTGCTTCTCCAGTTCCTCGCTGTCCCAATCTGGCAAACAGTGCTCGACCAAATCCCAGGGAATCGGCGCTAAGGCAAACAAACTGAGCAAATAGCTGAGCTGGCGAGCCGGTTCTGCTAACTCCTGCCAGCTCAACGCAAAGGCGGCTGCCACACTTTCATGCGTCGCCGTCATATCCGCCGATCGCTGACACAACGCTTGCGCCTCCAGCCGCTTTTTCTCCAAGCGCTGCTGCATTTTTGCCAGAGATAAATCTGGTTCTGCCACTAGATAGCGACCCACCAACTCCAACCCCAGGGGCAAATAGCCTAGCCATTGACACAGCCCTGGGGCGATCGCCCCCTCTGCAACCATCCGCTCTGTCCCGATCAGTCCTGCCAGCAGTTCCAGCGAGGCTGTTTCACTCAGCACTTCGATTTCTAACGTCTGAATCGAGGTGCCCAACTGCAAGCGAGTCGTCAGAAGCACCCGAAAGCGTGAGTCTGTTGGGGGCAGCGAAGCTTTAATCGCCTCGTAATCGACCACATCATCCACGATGACCAGCACTTCTCCAGGTATCCACTGCCGCCAGCAGTAAGCAACTTGCTCTGCCAAGGTCAAGCCATCGGGTAGCTTTAGCCCTAGCTTTGTTTGGGCAAAACTGGTGATCTCAGTGGCGATCTCTTGATCGCGCGCCCTCAACCAACAGATGCCACCGGGATAGGTGCCCTGCTGCAACTGAAAGTAGGCATACTGCCACGCCAATTCGGTTTTGCCAATCCCCCCCATGCCCTGGATTGCTGTGATTGCTAGGCGATCGCTCTGCTGGAGCTGAGTATGAAGCTGCTTCAGGTCTGCCTCGCGGCCCACAAACTGACTAGCACCACTGCGGGGAAGATTTTGAGGAATCCCGATCGGACGTAATCGCGCTAAGAGCTGCTCCAACAGAATTTGAATCTGGCTGTCATTCACCTGCACCCGTGGCCCAATGTAGGCAATCCCACCTTTCACTAGCGTTTGAAAGGCTGTGGTATCGCCCCAGTTGAGTTGCAGCATTCCTTCCCCCACGGCTGCCGCTAACGCCGGGTTGGCGGCAATCTGGGTTTGCACCTGCACCTGGAGCTGCTCTGGATTGAGGTTAGGGTTTGCCTGGAGCTGTTCTGTGACAAGGGTATAGAGCAGTTGAATCGGGTCTGACATGGGGGCTAAGCGTCAGGGGTGAGGGTGTAGACAAGGGCAAGTCAAGGCTGGATCTCAACGTTTAGGAGCTGGGTTTTAGGAGTTGGATTGAGCGGACTTGAGGACGGGAACGCAGTCGCCTGCCACTCCTGCCATGGCGATCGCATTGCAGCCCAACTGGTAGGCAAACGTGACCGACTCGCCTGCACCCAGGGCATCGTAAAACGCCACGGCAAATTCCAGAGCCGCTGCCCCGCTCATCGCGTCACTCATGCCAATCACAGCGGGAATATGTTGGGCGATCGCTTCTGCCTGGTTCTCTGAGTAGCAAGCATTCAACAAGACGCACTCGATTTGCTGGGCAAACAGAGCAAACAGTCCGGCGAGTGCCACAGGAGCTACCCATTGAACGTTGCCGATGTCATCTTCTAGCGCCAGCGCTCCGCCCGCTCCCGTCTGCCCAGAAAAATGGACAATCTGCGGCTTCAATTCCAGCAGTGCCCGCCGCACATCTCTAGGTCGCACTGCCCAGCGTTGCTCCAACACAAAGCGATCGCGCTGCTTGGCGAGCTGCAATCCTTCCCGAATATCCCGCACTTCTTGATCCAGGCGCTGCGGGGTCATGCTTTGGGGATTGGCTGCCAGAAACAAGATCGTTTTGGCTTCAGGTGGCTTATCTGCTGCCGGTTGCGACTGGATGTGCGTACTGCCGATATAGACCGTGCCGCCTTCGACGCGCGTTTGATATCCCGTGCTGTTGCCAGAGTTGTATTGTTTCATCCCATCTGAGGCGACCGGAGTTTTGGGCTGGGATGCGGCTGGCGCGATCGGCTCGCGAGCTGAAGTAAACGTCGCCACCACCGCTCGAATGCCTTGAGCCACATTGGCAAAGGCTTCATCCTCATTTGGCCAACGGGTAATCGGTTTGCCGCCCTTGGGCAGCGCCTGGAGCTTACCAAACGGACTCTGATCCCAGTTGTCCACAGGTCGCAGGATGATCGGAATCACGCGCGCGTCTCCCGCTTCGTGCCGTTCCAGCGCTCGCTTCATCTCAATGTCATAGCAGTAGTCGGAGGCGAGGAAGTCGGCGCTGATCAGCAGCAGAATGATTTGAGCCGTTTCTAAATGACGATCGAGCTGCCCTTGCCATTCCGTACCGGGTAGAATCTGGCGATCGTGCCAACCCTGGATCACGCCCTGTCGCTCTAACAGCTTCAGATGTTTAGCCAGTTTGTCTCGCAAGCTTTCATCTTCATGGGCATAGGAGAAGAAGACTTCGATTGCTGGAGGGGTGGGGGCGGTCATGTTTCCCTCTTATCGCAAGGATTAGCTGATTTATTTATAGCTTTATTTATAGCGATCGTTATAAGTCTTTTAGCTTGGAAACAGGGGAAGACGGAGCAATGAAGGCGTTTTCGTCTAAAAATGAACTGCTGCCTCTACGATTCTGCTTGTAGCTGTTGGATTAACTCTTGAGTCAATGGATCGTCAGATAGCGTTGCAGCTTGCCCTGCCTGAATTGCCTGCTTGAGCATCTCCAGGAAATTGTCTCTGAAAGTGGTTGTATTGGGATGGCTTTCACCCAAGGTTTGGATGGCAAGGGCGATCGCTTGCACCAGCAACGGCTCTGCTGCCTCGTAGCGCCCCTGGGATTTGTAGAGTAATGCCAGGTTACTGAGACTGGTGGCGACAGCGGGATGCTCCTGTCCCAGCAGCCGCTGCCTCATCTCCAGCGCTTGCACATACAAAGGCTCGGCATCCTCGTAGCGCCCCTGGGATTTGTAGAGGGCTGCCAGGTTATTGAGACTGGTGGCGACAGCGGGATGCTCCTGTCCCAGCGGCCGCTGCCACATCTCCAGCGCTTGCACATACAACGGCTCTGCCTCCTTGTAGCGCCCCTGGGAAAAGTAGAGGGCTGCCAGGTTATTGAGACTGAGGGCGACATCGGGATGCTTCTGTCCCAGCAGCCGCTGCCACATCTCCAGCGCTTGCACATACAACGGCTCTGCCTCCTTGTAGCGCCCCTGGGAATAGTAGAGTAATGCTAGGTTATTGAGACTTTGGGCGACATTGGGATGCTCCTGTCCCAGGAGCCGCTGCCTCATCTCCAGCGCTTGCACCAACAACGGCTCTGCGTCCTCGTAGCGCCCCTGGGCATAGTAGAGTAATGCCAGGTTATTGAGACTTTGGGCGACATTGGGATGCTCCTGTCCCAGGAGCCGCTGCCTCATCTCCAGCGCTTGCACCAACAACGGCTCTGCGTCCTCGTAGCGCCCCTGGGCATAGTAGAGTAATGCCAGGTTATTGAGACTGAGGGCGACAGCGGGATGCTCCTGTCCCAGCAGCCGCTGATACATCTCCAGCGCTTGCACATACAAAGGCTCGGCATCCTCGTAGCGCCCCTGGGATTTGTAGAGTAATGCCAGGTTATTGAGACTGCTGGCGACATCGGGATGCTCCGCGCCCAATCGAGTCTGAACTGAGGAGAGACACTGCTCATACCAGGGTTCTGCCTGACTATAGGCTCCCTGTCCTGCATAAAACCCACCTATCCCCGCATAGGGCCACATGAGATCTTCATCTTTCACCCAGGCTTGTAGTGTCGTGGCTGCCTCTGCCAGATGCGGTATCGCTGGGGTGATGGAGACAATCTCTTGCTGGGTGGGTGAAGCGGGAAGCTGCTTTGCGACAGCCACCATGACCTGACAGAAGGTATGCTTCAGTGCTGTAACTGGATTGGCTGGAGCGGCGGGTGCTGCCTCTCGCTGAGCGATGAAAAACTCACGGATGAGTTGGTGAAGTTGGTAAGTGCCTGCCCCGACTCGTTGCAGCAGACTGCGATCCACTAAACCCAAATCCCGCGTCTCTTCCAGTTCCTCGCTGTCCCAGTCGGGCAAGCTCTGTTCCACTAAGTTCCAGGGAATCGGCGCTAAGGCAAACAAACTGAGCAAATAGCTGAGCTGACGAGCCGGTTCTGCCAACTCCTGCCAGCTCAACTCAAAGGCGGCAGCTACACTCTCATGCACTGCCGTCATGCCCGCTTCTCGCTGGACTAAGGCTTTTGCGCCTAACCGCTGCCGCTCCAGCCGCTGTTGCAATTCGGCCAGAGACAAATCCGGTTTTGCCGCCAGATAGCGCCCCACCAGTTCCAATCCCAATGGCAAATACCCCAACCACTGCGCTAGAGACTGAGCTGCCTCCAACTGCGCGTCAATCCGTTCCGTATCGGTCATCGATCGCCACAAATCAAGCGCCGCTGTTTCACTCAGTACCCGAATCTCAAACTGTTTGAGTGACTGCCCTAAATACGATCGCGTCGTCAGCAATACCTGAAAGCGGGATTCTTGCGGCGGCAGAAACGGCTTGATGTCCTGGTAGTCAGTAACATCATCAAAAATCACCAGCACCTGACCGGCTGGCCAGCGTTGCCAGCAGTCGGCGATCTGCCCCGGCAGCTCTAAGTCGTCTCGAATCGTCAGCCTCAAATGAACACTGGCAAAGTTGACAATCTGAGTACCCAAGTCCTGCTCACGCGATCGCAACCAACAAATACCCGCTGAATAAGTGTTTTGCTCATAATGTTGCCAGGCATACTGCAAAGCCAGTTCCGTCTTGCCAATCCCGCCCATGCCCTGAATGTAAACTCGCTGGGCTTGCTGCAACAGCTCTTGCAGGGTCTTCAGATCCGCTTCCCGCCCCACGAACGCGAACTGCTTGACGTAATCAGGCAAGTTCTTAGGAATACCAACCGGCTGATCAAGCTTTTGCAGTTCCTGAAACATTCCCTTGAACACAGCCAGGAACTTTTCTGGATCGGAGAGGCTGTAGTGAGTGCTACCGATATAAACGGTGCCATCATTCACAACGGTTTGATATCCCGTTGCTCCATCCCGATTGATTTGCAGCATCTCTGGATCGGCTTGCAACTCAGCTTGCAACTGGGGATTGGCGGCGATCGCCCCTGTCACATGAGCCATCACCTCAGCAGGAGTTGCCTCCGGTGCCTCCCGCAGTTTTTCGGCAATCAGTTGGCACAGTTGAGCGATCGCATCTGGCATAGCCATTTACTCAACTAGGGACGCAAGGGTTTGTCTTGACCATACTGATGAATCTCGCCAATGTAAGCGGTGCCGCCTTCCACTTTGGTTTGCCAGCCTTTGGCATTCTCTCGGTTGGTTTGCTGCATCCCACCGTCATCCTGTGGCTTGTCGTCAGTCGTCATAGCAGATCAGCGCCATAGCTCAAACCCAACGCTGCGGAGCCGCTTCCAAGTCCCACTCAGCAGGATGACCTGAGTTCACCTCAGCAGGTTCGCGCAATTGCTCTCGTTATAACACCCTTTATAGAGGATGAATGACCAAAATTGAGCAGAACCACCGGATGCTCCAAGGTTTGTGACGGTTATTCTCCTTTACGCCTGCTCCGCCTTATGCAGCCGCTTTGCTAAAGCTTCAATCTTTTCCATGGCCAGCGGCGAGGGTTTAGCATGTTTATTTTCCCAGCGGTTCACAGTAGGAAAGGACACCCCTAAACGAGCTGCTAACTGCTCTTGCGTCAATCCCAGAGCCTGCCGCAATTCTCGAATCCGCTCTCCAATCTCCGTTCCCTCTAGCGCCATCTGCTTTCTTGCCGTCATCGTTCAACTCAATCCTTTGAATAAGGCTTGCTATAACGTATGTTAAGCATGATCTGGATTAGCTGATCGAAATTGCTTTTATTTCAGAGTAGTTGCTCCCCACAGGTTTAACTGTTTCGATATAAATCTCAGTCGCTTCGCTCAGAAGCGCATCGTCTGAATCGTCGGGGAATATCGATCGCAGTTTTCTTGCGATGGGTTCGATCGCGTCTGATTCTTCGTAGTTCATTGGGCTTCTCCTAATAGTTTGGTTTGTGGTTTGTAGCGATCGCTATTCGCCTCAGCTACCCGTCAGGTAAGGTGTCAGGCAGCCTGTCGGGTAGAGTGTCAGGTGTCAGGTAAAAAGCTGTCAGGTGTCGGGTAGCCTGTCAGGCGGGTGTCATAAGCTCTGTGCTTAGCTTTCAGCGTTTACCTGACGGCACCTGACAGCTAAAAGGTAAGCGCCCTATTCGCCCAATTTGCCTACTTTGGGCAAGTACCTGGAAGTTGTCTTGTCCTCCACGATGTACCCGACACCTTTTGATTGAAGCGTTAGAAAAACGGCTTGAATCGCCTTAACGGATTCGTTATATCCCATGCCTTTAATCTCAGCAATCCCCGACCGAGCGATCGCCCTAGCAGTGATACCCTTGTCAATACCCAGAGCGGCATTGTGAACCCTGATTTCTAGTGCAGTGAACTCATCATCAACAGGTGTCTCTTCTGGGCGAACCTTGAACTCTAGCTCCCACATTCGCTCTAGGCGATCCGCCTCTGATTCCGCTACAGCATCATCAATCACTTCAAGAATATCGGGCGCGATACGAGCTTCGCTCGGGCTAGCCAACGGCTCATCATTCAGTGCTTCATTAGTGTTAGAAATCAGCACGTTCTTTGAGTAGAAGGGCAGAGTCACTAGACGCGGGTTGCCCTCTAAATTAGTGAAGGCGATCGTTCCTTTGCCCCCACTGGCGATGTATTCCTGAAGCTGAGCTTTCAGGCGATCGCGGGTGCCTTTGTCTCGAATCACCTTCTCGTCTTCAAGCACGAATTGCAAGCTTTCGTATTTGCCGTTTCTGCCCAATGCCACGATCCGGTAGCACTGCTGGATCATCCGGTTTAAGCCGACTTCTTCAACATAGTGAGAATGACTGGACAGCCAGTGATAGAACTCTTCACCCATGCCCTGAGTGGCGTACCGAGCCACATTTTCGTTTAGCTGCTCACGCCTCTTCTTGGGCAGTAGAACCCGTTGATGATTCAATTCCTCATGGATGCAGACCATTGGAAAGTGATGTTCTGGTTCCGTCTGATAGGCTGCCAGTGCGCCTAAAACGCCGCTAAACTCACCCATCATTTGTGCGGCTGCCGCCTCGGTATTGACTAGCGTGTAATCTTTAGGCGATCGCTCTAACCCGGCAAACTTCACGTCTTTGCCTCCTTTTCCATCAAAGATCCTAAAGTCGATATTCCCGTTGTGCCGTTGGTGCTTCCGGTATATGGCATTGCCGATCAGCGTAGTCTTCCCAGCGCGGCTCCGAGCAGCGAAAAGGATATTGCCCTCATCGATGTCCGCATCGGCGATCGACTGTGCCAAGTCTTCTACAGGGATAATGCTGCCGTCTGGCTCCTGGTCTAAAGCTTCCTGCTTCCCTCCAGTTACCTTGTCGGCTGGGCTGTTGATGCTGTCCAACGTCTGAGTGCCCGTCAGGTAAGGCGTTTCTACCTTCCTCAAGAATTCAACATATTGCCCCTTCATCTCATCGGTCATCCCTGCTGTCTGAGCATCTAGCTTGATTTCGTCGGCTTCTAGTCGGGCAATCTCAATCTCGGTTTCGCCCAATAGTTCAGCGTGTCCTAGCCGGATTAGATGTTCATGCCGCACCAGCTCTACATCTGCCTCTATCTCGGCTTGCGAGATAGCAACCGCACGATAAGCCTCTACGACTGCGGTGCGAGCTGCCATATCAGCTACAGCTTCTTCCTGCTGCTGGGCGATCGCTTCTAATGGTGCGAGCTTGCTATCCTCATGCTGGAGATGGCGTAACATCCATCCGGCTGCGGCAAAGCCGATGAATGCCCCAAACGCCCATGCCGCCTTGTAAGGATTGGTGGCAGACTCCACGCCTGAACCGTTGCCGATCTTGGGATTGAGAATGATATGCTCTGGCATTCCCTTGTCCTGCCACTGCTCCCAGTAGTATTTCGTCATGCGCCACGGGTGACGCTGGTGGTCAAAGCATTGCAGCTCCTGACTGGGATGCACCACACAGAAGTAAACCCGATCGCTACTGGTTCCCGTCCAGGCGAGAGCGGCACAGGTTAGACCTAATGCTGTGGATGCGGCGATCGCGATCATTCGCTGGTCAAAACGTAAGCCACTAAACCTGCCCATCAGATCAGACTGCTGCGATTCTGCTAATGCCTGATGAGTGCCCGTTAAATATTTCACCGTCGTCTTCCTCTGTTGTTTTCCCGACTGCCAACCGCCAATAAAGCTACGCCGATGACCCCAATCAGAATCAGCATATAATCACTACTCCAACCTGTAGCGGACTGAGGTGAGTAAAGCGCTTGCACCTGTTGAGTGCCTGAATCCTGGGACTGCCGTGCTTCCCACAGTTCACCAATTGGATCAGACAGGGCGGCAATTCCAGCGACTCCGGCAGATGCGCCCGTCATGACATTGCCGATCGCTCTATCTCTGCCCTCCCCGAATGCGGTTGCCACAAAGTAGAAGTGACTCCCCGCCAGGGCGACGACGAACCCTAGTGGATGGACTTGCAACAGGTGAAACAGGAAAATAATGGCGCTGTTAAAGCTGGCTCCGGCTGCGACTTCCATTGCATTACCCGATCGCCTGAAGCCTCTACCCCGATTACTCTCTGGTGGCTGCGGCGGTTGCTGCTCTTGCGGTTGCACCTGTCTTGATTGCCCTAGTCCCTCCACAGTGAAGGGGCTAGGGAGTTGCTGTTGCTGTGTATCTCTGCTCAACATCGCCTAGCCCTCTTATTTACCGTTTGCCGAAGCTATTCCACAGCCGTCCCCAGAATCCCGGTTGACCGCTGGCACTGATGCCGCTTCGCTGTGCCCCACCTGATTGATGCACCTCGACTGGAATGCGATCGGCTGGGGCAGAGTTCAAGCGGCTGCCATTCTTAGCCCGATCCATCAGGGCTTGCCGTTTCTCCCGTAAGGTTTGCTGTAGAACCTGCCGCTGTTGATTTGCCCGATCGCGCAGTTCGATAGAACTGATTTTGTTCTGATGGCGAAACACTTCTAACTGAAGGGCTTGATTCAAATCGGCGGCAACTTCGGCTATAGCGTGTTGCCGTTTCTGGTCAATCTTGAGCATGGTGGCTCTATCTTGAGCGTCGATCGTTTCCATCTCAGAACCAAACTCAGCGTTAAGTTTGCGAATCTTGGCGATCGACTTGGCTACGGTAGAGCCGAACTTTTTACGGAGTTCTGTCCATTCCACTTGCCCTTCAGATACCTTCTGCATGGACTCAAAGTAGGTTCGTGCATTCTCTAGAAACGGTTCAAGGTATCCAGAAATCTGCTCAGCGTCCTGGGCGGCGTTGGCAAATTCTTCTAGGCGCTGCACGTCGCTGAGGTAGGTAAGAATATCAGCGTCAACGCTGCCCCATTCCTGGGCTTTAGTGTCGATCGCGGGGGAGTGAGCCGCTGCTGTGTTTCTGATGATCGTATTGCCGTAATCCATTGTTTTAGTCCTCTGAAGTGGAGTAACCGATCGCTATGCCTAGAACTGCACCAAAGCCAGTGAACACAGCAAGTTGGGCAAACTCATCCTTCTGGGCTTGACTGCCAGAGATAGCCGCGCCGATGGTGAGAACAGCAGTAAAGCCGATCGCAGTCATCGCCATATAGCGCAGGAACTCAGCAACTCTAAAGCGGCGGGTAGTGATGCGGATTATCTGTGTGGAGTCGTTGTCTAGGATGTCGTTGAGCGTGTTGACCGTGCCTTCTAAGCGCTCAACATTGAACTGGAGAGCGGCTACAGAATATTCGGTGTCATCAGCTTGACTGACTAGAGCCGCTAGGCGGGTATCTGTACTGGCTTCTAAAGATTTCACGTCAAAATGCAGGTCAGCGATCGCCTGGTCTTTTGCGTCATAGAACGTTGCATCTAGGTTTGCGTTCAAGTCAAATTCGTGGGTGCAGCAAGGGCACATTATCCGGCTGGGTAGGTCATCGCTAATGATTTCCTCTGTCGTCGCCTGAAGCAGTGCCCAAGTGTTGGGATGTGACTCGGCGGTAATTTCGTGGACTGTATTTTCTGCGTCGTTTAGCATTGAAAAATCCTCTGACTTCTGTTGAACGCTGGTGGATGATAGGGGCGGACTGCGGTGGAATGCGATCGCCCCTATTTGACGGCTGTGTGGGAGATGCCACGCCTGACGGAGAGCGGGTCTTAGCCTTTGTGCTTGGGCAAGTGTAGAAGGTAGCCACACTGGGGTCATGTGGGAGGTAGCCACGCTAGGGGCGTGTGGGAGGTGCCACGCCTTACGGAGAGCCAATCCCACACTTTTGTGGAGCTACTGCCACACCACACAAAACAGGCTGTTTAAGGCAGTTTTAGCTGTACAGATTTGCCAGATTATTGATTTGCCAGATCAGCAGGTCGAAGCTCGGCTGGGGGTCTGTGCCCAAGTCAACCGCATCCAAGAATCGGGTGATGCTTCTCTGAAATTCGCTGAGTTCGATCGCAAATTCTGAAAAATTGATGTCTACGGTTTGAGCTGTGGCGTATACCATTTGAATGAACCTCGCTGTGTTGGGGTGAAGTGGAGATAGAGGGCGATCGCTGTGAAGAGGCGATCGCTCTTTTGATTTGTGGAGCTATTGAGCGGGATTCGCTTCGACATCAGCGCGCACTGCCTTGATGTCAGCAAGCATCTCAGCGGTAGCTGCCTCGAATCGAGCATCTGAAGCAGCTTGAGCTTCTTGCTGTGCTTCGCGGACTTCTTGAATTTGGGCTAGAACTTCGGCGCGGGTTGCCATGATTTTCCTGGGTTGGGTTGGGTTTATTGTCCCAGTACGCTAGTCCAAAACTACCCACTTTAGTGGGAGGCTTTAGCTGCTACACACCTCTGAGTTAGGGACTTTATGGGTTTACAGTTCAAGATCCATACCTCCAACAATCAGTAGTGATAGCAACAAAGCCAGAGTTTGGGACTTTTAGTCCCTTTTCAACCTCTGGACTTTCAGTCCAGAGTCGTTGAGTCTTTGTGGATTATCTGGCTGGCGCTGTGGCTGGCTTGACTTCGGTGCCGGAGACGGGCGCTTCTCGATCGAGCTGGTCGCCGAAGATTGTTTGGATTTCGTTGGGGGTCAGTGGGGTGCGAGTTGTGGACATTGGGATTGCTCTGATTGCGTGGATAGTGAGGATAGCTGCTGGCAGCAGTAGAAGCCGCCAGTAAATGCCGTGATTAGGAGGATGGCTCCGATTCCCCATCCGGCTTTTTTGTGAAGGATTGCAGCGCTTCCAATGCAGTCGATAGTTGAGCAGTAGCCTGGTTTTGAGCCTGGTCGATCGCACCTGCGTTTTGTTGATACAGGCGACTCTCAAGCTTCAGCTCTTGCGCTTTTTGAGCGACAGCCTCTTTAGCACTGGCTGTCTGCTGTAGTTCTTGCTGACGGCGGTGCAAATCTCCATTCATTGCGGCGATTAGTGCATCGGCATTTTCCAGGAACGCGGCTGCAACACTTAGAGGATCGGCGATCGATGCAACGGTTCCAGTACGCAGGTTCTCAAGGGTCAGGGTCAATGGTAGGGCTGGGGCTGTGAGAACAATTTGATGATTGCCAGATTCAACATGAGGACGAGTGAGGGATACAGACTCAGCGGTTAGGTGAACCTGCGCGGGTTTCACGTTGAATTCCTTTAGAAGACGATCGCAGTCATCAGCACATAGACCATCGGAGGTGATGATTCCCATCGTCTTGCAACGCTCATAAACAGTTGATTTGGGAAGATTATTGTCTCGGCAAAAGCCATGCAAACTAACGCGATCTTGAGTTTCCATGATTCTTTACTCCTGAACGAGGTTAAACACTGGCAGAACTAAAGGCGAACGAATCTGAACGCCCAACCCCTCCGCTCTCGGTGCGGATGGCGTTCTGACACTGTCTAGAATCGTTCGCTTGCTACCTACAATTTCTATGCTAGGATTCTAATTAGATTCTGTCAAGCTTCTAATTAGAAGCTTATGGAATATGTATGACATCCTTTTGTAGTATTAAGTGAGGAGTTCAGAGATGATTGTGAGCAAAAAGTTTTCTATAACGGTTCCAGACGAAGTGTTTACTTTGATGGAAGAGTGGGCTGAGAAGCAGGGAAGACCTACAGCAAATTTGGCTGCCTACCTGGTAGAGGCAGGTCTGAGAGCTGCTATGGACAAACAGGAGTTTGTACCTAAGAAGAAAAGTAAGGATGGATCGCACCAATGACTAGCACACTTCAAAAGACTGCTGATCAGCGCATTGTCCTACAGGGGACATGGGAGAAATTCAAGCTGATTCAGCAAGCATCCGCCGATTCTCCCGGCATCCGACTAGCCTACTTTGATGGAACGATCGAAATTCTCATGCCTGGACGCGAACATGAAATCTTTAAGTCAATCATTGGCTACTTGATTGTGACGTTTCTATCAGAGCAGGGCATTGAGTTTGAGGCGACTGGTTCAATGACTCAGGAAGCTGAGGAAGTTGCATCAACTCAAGCGGATGAATCCTACTGCATCGGGCGATCGAAGCCCATCCCTGATCTCTCAATTGAGGTGGTGTTTACCAGCGGTGGAACGAACAAGTTGGCACGATATCAGGCGATCGGTGTGCCAGAAGTCTGGTTCTGGCAAGATGGGGTATTTAGCTTGCACCGCTTGCGTGACAGTAGCTACGAACGGATCGATCGCAGCGAAATTCCTGAACTGGCAACACTAAATCTTGAGCTGTTGAGCCGATGTGTATTGATGGCTGAAACTTCTCAACTGGAAGCCATTCGAGCATTTCGCAAAAGTCTGTAAGGGGCGATTGCCATGACAACAGTAGGAAAACTTGAACTCACCGTTAAGATCAGTGAATTGCCAGCAGACGTTCAAACTGCTGAGAATGGATGGAAGTCTTTCGAGGTTGACTGTGACAACAGAATTGTTTCAATCTCGGTTAAGCCGAAAATGTTTAAGAAACTGGAAGATACTCAGGCTACCTTTTCGCTGTGGGTGGCCATCGCGGGGAAAAGGGGCTATGTCGAGAAAGATGAATTCGTCCTGGAAAAGGCTGCTATCCAGGTATTTGAGCGCAAACCAAAAGTTTAGGCTGAGTAGGGGTCTCCATGTTTTTATCTGAGATTCGGCAAAAACCAGAAAGCACACCAATGGAGCGGCTCATCTGCGCTCTCAAGTGGATGCCCAGAGACTGCTTTAGACACTTAGAGCTTTCCTATCCAAGCCTAAATATCAACGAAGCTATGCAGTCGGAGCATTTAAAGGAATGGTTTGAAGAGGCGGAAGCCCGACACGGGACAATGGGGGACTGGATTGCAAAATGGGCGTTCGGGATGGATGCACCGCAAGGTGACTTTGCCGCACTCTGTTCCTATGGCGCGACTTCCCTCTTTGCCTTCATGGATCTTTGTCGGGCGCTGCACAAGCTTTCACCCTATGGGCTGCGCGATTTTCCCAGTTCTAATGGCTGGATGGAACTAACCCTGCGGGCAGAGTCTTCCCGATTTCTTTGCTATGTCGCTGATTGTGGCGTGGCTAAAGAGTTGGGGATACCTGGCTATCCGGGGGCTTGGGCTGTCGGGAAAACTGACCTTCGTAAAGAGAGGGTGGCTGCACTGCGATCGATTGGAGTGGAGGCCGGCAATCGGAGCAAGCCCGAGCCTAAGCCTAAACCTGGGCGACCCAAGAAAACTGTCGTTAAGGTTGAAGATAGGAGATACCCGTCAAACTGCTTGCTGTACGAGAACGTTGTTAAAGAAGCCGATCGCATCGCCAAGATCAACACTGAGTTTAGGCGTGGAGTTTACCAGCGCTGGCTGGATGCGGTATCAGCAGAAACCGCTGGAATGATCGGGAAGGACTTCCAGGTCGGGATAGTCAGCGAAGGGAAACTCATTGTTGGAGGTAAGGGCTTCAAAATCTCAGGAAAGAAGAAACGGTAATTAAGTTCTGTAAAGCACCTCTAACTATTGCCAGTAAACGATTTGAAATGAATGTTGCTGACATAGAAAATGTATTGTTCCATTAGATCAGGAAATAAAGGTAGCCGAATGAGACTTCAACTGTACGATCGCCCCGAAGAGAGACTCCAAGCCTGGGCACAGATGTTTCCCATCCCAAAAGCTCCAGAGCAAGCAGTTAATTTTTGGCGGGCGCCTAATCTGCCCAAAAGTGCGGATTCGATCGCCCCAGTAACCCAAAAGAAAATCGCTTAAATCTCAAGAGAGAGTGGTAGTGCCCTGAAGGGAAGGTTAGAAGAATAGCGTGGTATCAAGCAAGACCTAGCTTGCGTCGTCGTGTCGCATTGTAGTGGTGCACAAAATTCCAAATGGCTGCAATGTGGTTGTCTAACTTTT
>JAHHHD010000001.1 GCA_019359505.1 Drouetiella hepatica Uher 2000/2452
TGGGGCGGGGTCATAGGGTTGTTTAGAGTCTGGTAACTTGAGCTTCCCACACCTCGCCCTCTTTTCTATCAATTTTCTCTAAACCCCTGCCCAGTCAGTCTCTCAAGACTTTTCTGCACCACTAAGGTGATAATGACGTGGTGTTTCTTCCTGTAAGGGAATATAAGCTCTATAGTGCTTAAGACACGCATCCAGGAAACCTCTATTATCTCTATCAGGTTTCCTTGCTAAAAATGCCGATCTTAATTCTGCTTCGGTAACTTGCCTGATGGAGCTTTTGAATCTATGTTCATAGTTGTTCCAAGCGTCAAACTCAGAGTCCTCTACCTTGATATCCCAATCATTCTTAAAGTCTTTTCCGCACTCAAATCCAAATAAATAATACTCAACGAGTTGGTCTTTGCGAAAAACCTTGAACTCGTTATAAGAAGCATGAGAAGAATCGTAAAAGGTAATTGTGTCGGTATTCAAGAGCAACGCTAGCGCGAAAGCAATCGATTCCTCTCTACCTGAGAGGGGTAGAATTGTCCATTGGTGATTGAGATATCGCCAGAATGGAACAGCCCACAGTACTGGAGGTAGTGATTTATTAGGTCTTGATTTCCTAACTTGTCGTTGCCGCTCAACTTCTGCCCATGAAGTCTTATTTGCGTCAACATAGTCAGCAATTTTGCAATTGGATTGCACCTCAAGCACAAAATATTGTTGAACAATGGTGCTTACAGCTTCAACGGGTGCTTTAACAAGAATGCAGTTGTCTAGCGCATACTTGCCACAGCCAAGCTTTTGAGCAACGGAGCAATCCTCAACCATCGAAAAAATGTGATTCTAACCCGATATAACACTCTTACTACACCAACAACTCAAGTGTACGTCCTTACAGATAAATTCGAGCCGTATAACTATTGGTAGGCTGAAAGTTTCTGCCTAAGATCCCAGAGAAGGTGGATATACCGAAAGTTTCCGCATAACACCCTAATTTGGGTAGTATAGACAAAATCTTTCGATGATAATACGCCGATTTAGATAGATAGGCAGAATTGTTCTGCCTATTTTCAGATTCAGTCACAGCAAAAAAGTATAGTCCTTCTGCAAAAGGTGCTCGATCGCCCCCTCCCCAACTCTCTATCCCAAAAACACAAACAAACTTGTACGGGAAAGAGCTTGACGATCGCCCCTTCCTTCCTATATTCTTATCCGCTAAGGTTGCTTTCTCGTATTCCTGCGCCAGCAGCCTTAAGTCACCCAAAAACCTCTGGCGAGGTACGAAGTAGCGGCAACTACGACATACCTCTAACCTTACAGACCGAACGACCCAGTCCGTAGGGCTTAAGTTAGTGTAGCTTTCTGGTTACACTCCTTGGCGCTACTTGTTAATCGATCGTGAGTAGCCATGTTTTTGGGGTTCCTTCTCGTCTTACTTCTGTAAGCGAGATCTCTGCAAGCGAACCCAAAACAACAAGGAGTGATAGTTATGACCGGAGAATTCAATTTCTTCAACCATCCGGCGTTGCAGCCCGATGGTGAACCCAACCCAGAGCGAGAGCTAATTCGCGTAATTGTGTTCGGTTCACGGGATGCCGTGCGTGCCACGATTCACGAGTCGCATATCCGGGGATTTCGGACAATTGACACCTGGAGTCCGCTCTTGCCTACCCCTGACCCACTCAAGGTAATGGCGATCAGCACCCACTATCGCCCGACTAACGGCTAAGGGAAGGCGATCGATTGAATAGAGGTGGCGGAGAAATAAACCGAATTGAGCATTATACCTCCGCTACTTACCTAATTCCTATGGCAAAGCTGATTTTGAGTTCCTGTTCACAGGTTTTGCTTGAGCAAAATCTAGTTTTGCCTCAGCAAATGTTGATTTTGAGCTTTGATGTACAAATTTTGCTTGAGCAAAATCTGATTGCATGGAAGCTCCAATCGATTTTGAGAACGCCAAACTTGATTTTGAGCTGAGTTTTTCTAATTCAAACCAATAAACCGTGGAAATATTCAACGCTCTCTACGAACAGAATTAACACATCCACTGCGCCCACAGTCAGTTCCTCAGTTCCGACTGTGGCTTCGTTCTACCTCACACTAATATTTAACTAAGCCATCCTTGAACACCGATCGCCTCCATAATGAGTTCGACAGCCAGTGCAGCTAAAATCATGCCTGTAACACGCTCCAAGATTGCAGCACCATTGGTACCAATGACCCGTAAAATTGGCTCAGCCAGCAGCATCAATCCATAGGTAACGGCCATAATGCATACAACAGCACAAGCTGTGACTATTTGTGATGGAATCGAATAAATGTGATTGTCTGTTAGCAGAACCACAGCCATAATTGCTTCTGCTCCTGCAATAGACGGCACCGCTAGCGGAAAAACCGCAATATCGTAACCCTTTTCAGGGGTTGCTGGTTGTTCGTGCGAAAAATCAAAAATCATTTGCAAGGCAAACAAGAACAAGATCAAACCACCTGCAACTTGCAAAGAAATCAACCGAATTTGCATCGCTGACAGAATGACTTGGCCCACCACAATAGACCCTAATAAAATAATTGTGGAGTAGACAACAGCCTTAAGCGCAACTCTACGACGCTGCGTTTGAGAAAGATGCGCCGACAATGTGGCGAAAAGAACAACTGTTCCAATCGGTTCGATTGTCACCCATAGTGTCAACAGATCGTTCAGTGCTTTATCAATCATGGTTAAAGTCTACATGGTCTATATTTGATAGCTGCTGGAAAACCATGCACGCAGGGTAAAACGACAGGTTAGCAGCACTTCGCTTTCACCCCCCGATCGCCCCCTGCTGTCCATCGCTGCCAAGACTTTTCCACCTCCACCGACTGACTCAACCAGCAGTGCAAGACCTTTGTGTGGAGCCAGCCAAAGGCTAAAGTGAGCGGCGACAGATAACTTTGGCAATGTACCACAATCTTGAATCTGTCCGCTGCACTGCGTTATACCGTGCCTTCACCGATCGCCTCAAGCTACATCCACTTCAGAGGATGCCTGAGAAGTGTAATTTGCTACCCGAACCGCCCCCAATCCCCCAGAATTGTTGAGGATTGGGAGATGAATGCAGAACAAGAGAACTTATCTACTCCCTTCCCGCTCACCGACATTGGTTGGCAGCACCAAGAGAGCTTTTTTTACGGCGTAGCTGACTTTTTAAGCATCTTTTTGGGCAGAGGCACCCTTGTCCCTCCATAAGAATGATTCTCATTGACAAGAGCACAGAGCATCGGATAAGTTGCTGAGTACATCAAATGAGATACATTATCATTCTCAGAGGAAGGAACAGTGTCGAAACAGTGTCGAGTTGCCCCCGTTGTGCAGAGCCACACTGCCTCTGCTACACCAACCCAGGGGCGATTTTGGTCTTTCGCAACCAGTCTATTGACTTTATTTGTTCTGCTGCCGACTTTAGGCTGCGGCGCTCCCCAAGCTGCCTCTAGTTCTTCAGTTACCCCCACCGGGACAAGTTCTGAGACAGGTAGCCCTAGCGGCGATGATCCCCTACAGGTCGTTGCGGCTGAAAATTTTTGGGGCAGCCTTGCGGCTCAAGTCGGAGGCGACAAGGTAAAAGTTACCAGCCTCATTACTAGCCCCGATACCGACCCCCATGACTACGAGCCAAAGCCCACAGATGCCCGTCTCATGGCAAGCGCCCGCTATGTGATTCTGAATGGCGCGGGCTATGATCCCTGGGGACAAAAGCTGCTGGAGAGCAACCCGGTAGGCGATCGCAAAGCCTTAATCATTGGCGATCTGGTGGGCAAGAAAGAGGGCGACAACCCTCACCTCTGGTACAACCCCAACTACGTCATGCAGGTCATTGATCAAATCACAGCCGACTTCAAAGAGCTTGATCCCGCAGATGCCGCCTACTACGATCAGGAAAGGGCGGAGTTTATCGCAGTTGGACTCAAGGATTACTTAGGGACGATCGCCGCCATCAAGCAAAAGTACTCGGGCACACCAGTCGGCACCACCGAGAGCATTTTTGCTTACCTGGCTGAGCCGCTAGGATTGAAGCTGTTGACACCAGCCAAGTTCATGAATGCTGTTTCTGAAGGCGAAGAACCTACGGCGATCGATAAATCCGCCGTGGATCAGCAGTTGACTCAAAAGCAAATCAAAGTTTTGGTCTTTAACGCACAGAACGCGACGCCCGACACCGATGCGCTGACGCAAAAAGCAAAGACCGCAGGCATCCCGATCGTGCCTGTCACAGAAACACTAACCCCGGCAAACGCCAGCTTTCAGGAGTGGCAAACCGCTCAACTCAAGGCTTTAGAAGCGGCATTAGCCGAAGCCAAATAACCCACGCTGGTATTCATGTAATGATTTTTTATTGGGTGGGCTTAGCCCACCCAATAAAAAATCATTACATTTTGAGGACTACCCCCACACTTAACCAGGCGCAAAGCGCTGTAAGGAAAGCCATGACCCGCCCCACCGGGATTGACCCCATGCCATTGTCTGGAGATCAGTTCAGCCAGCGAGAAATCGTTATCCAGTTTGAGCAAGCTGCCGTGCGTCGGGGCGATCGCCTCATCTGGAGCCATCTCAACTTAAGCGTCAGTGCCGGGGAATTCATTGCTGTGTTAGGGCCTAACGGAGCTGGGAAATCGACGCTGCTCAAGGTATTGTTGGGCTTGCTGCCGTTGAACGAAGGTCGGCTCAGTCTATTAGGGAAACCTGCGCGGCGTGGCAATATCGCTATCAGCTATTTGCCGCAGCGGCGAACTTTTGCCGCCGATATGCCAGTGCGGGGGCGCGACCTAGTGCATCTTGGGATTGACGGCAATCAGTGGGGGCTGCCGTTACCCGGACTGAGGAAGCTCTGGGGAGGAGATGTTCGCGCTCGTGAAAATCGCCGACGGGTGCAGCAAGTGATTGAGCTAGTGGGAGCAACAGCCTATGCCGATCGCCCCATTGGTGAGCTATCGGGCGGCGAACAGCAAAGGTTACTAATTGCCCAAGCGTTAGTGACCCGTCCTCGGATCTTGCTGCTGGATGAGCCTTTGGACAGTCTAGATTTGCGCAATCAGCAGGGTGTATCGGCGCTAATTCGCCAAATTAGCCAAGACTACCAAGTGACAGTGCTGCTTGTCGCCCATGACGTCAACCCGATCTTGCCCTACCTCGATCGCGTGCTTTACCTAGCGCGGGGACAAACGGCAATCGGCACTCCGGAAGCCGTGATTACCTCCGAAACGCTGTCCTACCTTTACGACACGCCGATCGACGTATTGCGCACCAGAGACGGACGCATCATTGTTGCCGGACATCCGGAGGAGGTAACCTATCATGCTCATCACCACTAGCCTTCTGGCGGATGCCGGGGAGGTGCATTTCTCCTGGAATCCGATCGCCAATCTCCAAGAGCTGTTTGCCTTTCACTTCATGCAGAATGCCTTTCTTGCCGGGACAATGATTGCGATCGTTGCCGGGGCTATGGGCTACTTTATGGTGCTACGCGGACAAAGCTTTGCTGGACATACCCTGGCAAATGTCGGTTTTGCCGGAGCATCGGGCGCGGCGCTGCTGGGCGGATCGCCCGTCGTGGGCATGCTGCTATTTGGCATAGCGGCGGTGTTCGGCATCGACTGGCTGAGCGGACGAACGCAGAGGGCGAAAATCCCAGGTGGACAAGATGTGGCGATCGGCACCACTCAAACTTTTGCCCTAGGGCTGGGGCTGCTGTTTGTACAGCTTGGCACTTCCTATGCGGCAGGCATTTACGCGCTGCTGTTTGGGGCAGTGCTGGGCATCAGCGATCGCGACATAGCGGTCATTGCCCTCACCGCCGGGACAACGCTGACCGGGCTAATGGCGATCGCTCGTCCGCTGCTGTTTGCCTCGATCGATGCTGATGTGGCCGCAGCGCGGGGTGTCCCTGTGCGGCTTCTGAACCGCCTGTTTCTTATTTTGCTAGCGTTTGCCGTGGCTGAGGCGGTGCAGGTCGTCGGGGTGCTGCTGATTTTTGCGCTGTTGGTGACTCCGGCTGCCATTGCCGAACAGGTAACGGCTCGTCCGATCGCGGCAGTGGGGCTGTCTATGGGTTTGGCGATCGGATTCACCTGGGCAGGGCTGGCAGTTGCCTACTTCATTCCCTATCCTGTTGGCTTTTTCATCACGAGCTTTGCCTTTGCCACCTACGTGGCGGTGCGTCTGCGGCGAATTAGATGGCAACCGAGCGTCTAATGTTTATATCCCTCACCGTATCCTCGTCAGTGCTGTTAGACATCCCACCCTTTTCGCTAAACCTGATTCAAAATGTGCAGAATATGCTCAGCGTCGATTTCATGCAGAGCGCTTTTCTAGCGGGTACAGTGCTGGCGATCGTGGCGGGGTTGGTCGGTTACTTTGTGGTGCTACGTCACCTAGTTTTTGCGGTAGAGGCGCTGTCCCATGTCACCTTTACTGGAGCGCTGCTGGCGGCAGTTGTGGGGCAACAGCCGATCGTGGGGCTATTCGGAGTCACGGCGCTGGTGGCGCTGGCAATGGGGCTTTTGGGCAATCGCTCGGCGCGATCGCGAGATGTGGAAGTCGGTACGGTGCTGGCATGGGTGCTGGGGCTAGGGGTTCTATTTTTGAGCATGTACACTACAACATCCAGCGGTGCCAAGGGCAGCTTAGGTGTCAATATCCTGTTCGGCTCGATTTTAGGATTGCAGCCGCAGCAGGTACAGTGGATCACGATCGTGGGTACTTTAGCCATTGCAGCAATTTTGGCGATCGCCCGTCCTCTGCTCTTTGCCTCTGTTGATTCCGACGTGGCGGCAGTGCGCGGCATCCCCGTACGGGGACTTAATATCTTGTTCCTAGTTTTAGTGGCAATTAGCGTCGCTGCCGCCGTCCCTGCCGTAGGAGTCTTGCTCAACTCTGCCCTAATTGTGACTCCAGCCGCGATCGCCCAACGTTTAGTCTCGCGTCCTTTTATGGCGCTGCTGCTGTCTGCCGTCATTGCGCTGCTCTTTACCTGGGTAGGGCTAACCATCGGCTTTTATGCGCCTGTTCCCATTAGCTTTTTGATGAGTGCGATCGCTTTTCTTAGCTATGTATTAGTGGCTACTTTTTCTAGAAAAAATTAGCTCCGGTGATGCTTATTCTCATCCCAACAATAATGAGATTGGGCGAGAACGCCAATTCTATCGATCGAGGTTTTGATCCTGGAAAGAAACGGGATCTTCCAAAGGTTCTAAATGGGTCATGACATGGGTTCTAGGCAAGGCTTTGGCGATCGCCAATTCCACCTGATCGCAGAGGTCATGCCCTTTCTGCACTGTCCAGGAGCCAGGAGCCAGGACATGGATCGAGACAAAGCGACGAGAGCCAGCCGTACGGGTTCGTAAGGCATGGAACTGAATTCCCTGCTGCTCATACTCGCTCAAAAGCTGCTGGATTTTCTGTTGATCGGGTTGAGAAATCGATCGATCCAAAAGTTCTGATCCGGTTTGTAGCATCAGGCGAGCACCCGCCCAAATAATATTGGCTGCAACCAATAGAGCAATGATTGGGTCTAGCACCAGCCAGCCTGTGAGCTTCACGAGAAGAAGACCCACGACCACGCCTACCGAAGTCCAAACGTCAGTCAGCAGATGATGCCCATCGGCTTTGAGAGCGATCGAATTTAGCCGTTTTCCTGCTCTCAAAAGAATCCAGGCAACCCCGCCGTTAATCGCCGTTGCGACCAGAGAAAGCGCTAGCCCGACTCCAATCTGCTCTAAGGGCTGCGGATTGAGCAAGCGTGGCCATGCGGCAATGCCAATGCTAACGGCTGCGACCATAATCAGGGCGCTTTCTAACCCACTCGAAAAGTACTCTGCCTTAGAGTGCCCGAAGGGATGCTCTTCATCGGGCGGCTTTGCCGCGTAAGACAAAGCCCAAAATGCAAACACAGCCGCAACTAAGTTAATTCCTGACTCCATGGCGTCAGAGAGTAGCCCGACCGAGCCAGTGAGTCCGTAGGCTCCAGCTTTGAGGGCGATCGTCAGTAGGGCAGCAGCGATCGAGAGCAGCGTGTAGGAACGAGCGGACGGGGCAGTCTTCTTCATGGCAATTATGGCAGTAAGATCCTAACTCTGGTCTTGAAGCGCCTGGTCGAGCGTCCGTCTAGCTGACTCTGCCTGCTCTTTCGCCTGACGGAAGCGGAGATTAGACTGAGCGAAGGTCTTCAGCAGCTTAAACCCTTCTTTGAGACTCGCCACATCTGCCTCTGTAATGGGAGCATCCTCAAACAGAATATCGACGTGCTGACGGATTTTGATGGCTTCCTGCTTTAGCTCTTGGGTTTTCAGCTTTAGGCTAGCCAGATTGCTCAGAAGCTGAATGGCTTGGCTCACCTCATCCTCTTCAGGGCTAGGCTCAGCGCTGGGAGTAGACTTAACCTCAATAAACTGCTCAGCAGCAAAGCCATTCGGCAAGTTGGAAGGGAGCTGATCGTTATCCAGCATCTCCATGAGCTGATTCATTGCCTTTTCTCTAGCTTTTTTGGAGTCTTTGCCCTCGATCGCGATAATGACTTCAGGATGCTCTGCCAGGGTGTATTGAACCATTGTGTCCTTCTCAATTTAGCGATTTACTTAATTTAGCGATCTATAACAAGTACATTCGCACTATTTTAGACTAAACTCAAGGCTTCCCTACTTTCGTCGCCCTACCATCTTCAGCTTCACGCTCGCTGGGGCAAGCGTCACTCCTCGGCGCTGGGGGCGTACCGATCGCGGTTCTGCCAACGCCAGCTCATAACGTGACAAGATAACCGCTAGGGCAAGCTTCATTTCAAACAGCGCCAATGCCTCCCCAATGCAGCGCCTTGCGCCCCCGCCAAATGCCATAAACTCATAGCCTGAGAATTTCTTTTCTAGAAATCGCTGTGGCTGAAACTGCTTGGGGTTGGGGTAAAGATCGGGTCGCTGATGCACCAGATAGATACAGCCCACCAAAATCGTGCCCGGTTCCAGGCTGTAGCCCAGCAGCTCCATCGGCTGCTGCACCTGACGGGGAAACGTGAGCATGGCGATCGGGTAAATTCGCAGGGTTTCTTGGCAAACGGCGCTGAGATAGGGCAAACGGGCGATCGCCATCGGGTCGTTTGCTATCGTGTCAGCCAAATCACCGTTCAGCGAATCTAGCTCTGCCAGCAGCTTTGTCCGCACCTCTGGCAGGTGGTGAATCCAATAGAGCGCCCAAGCCATAGCCGTTGCCGTCGTTTCATGACCTGCAATGAGCAAAGACACTAGCTCGTCCCGCAGCTCTTGATCGGTCATGGGCTGACCCGCTTCATCCTTTGCCGTCATTAGCATTGAGAGAATGTCGGTACGGCTAGCATCTGGGTAGGCACGGCGATCGGCAATTTCGGCATACAGCAGGTCATCCAGCCTCTGCCGCTGCTGCAAAAACTTACCCCAAGGACTCCAAGTGCCCCAGTCTTGCTGAAGAGAGGGGAAAAATAGGAAGCCAGAAGCAAGCGGCGAACTAAAGGTATCCGCCATTGCACCCGTCAGATGTTGCAACTGGTCGTAGCTCTTTCCTTGCTGCACCCCAAAGACCGCCTGCAACATCACCTGTAGCGAAATAGACTGGGTTGCCGATCGCGCCTGAAAGACTTGATTGGCAGGGATTTGAGACATTGCCTGCTCCGACAGGTCGGCAATCAGCTGTCCGTAGGTGCGCATTCGATCGCCGTGAAAGGGCGGCATCAGCAACTGTCGCTGACGACGATGGCGATCGCCGCTCAGCAGAAAAATTGAGGTGTCGCCCACTAGAGGCGTCAAAATTTTGTTAATCTCACCTGGCGCGGTGAACTCCTTGCGATCGTTCGTCAATATGTATTGAATTGCCTGGGGATCGTTGACAAATATCAGCCTGTTGCCAAACCCGACGATTTGAGCCGCAAAAATGTCTGGAAGCTCCTGCACAGCGCTTTCCATATAACCAACCGGATTCAGAATCCACTGAAACTGCTGCAAGAGCGCAGGCGTTTTAAGTCCGCTGACTTGTTTCATAGGGGTGATGATGATCGCGTGGGATTCGCTTAGCTAAAACTCGCTTAGCCAAAATAATGGTATCCCCCTTTTGGGGATATCCATAGTCCAGACAGGTTTTGATCATTTTTGACCGTGGAAGCTGTGCAAACCATCACGCGAATGCCTGCTCACTAGCCTGTACTGTTATGGCTGTATTCAGAGCGGTTAAGACAGGGACATTCTTGAGGGCGCGCTCAAAAATGTCTCAAGCCCGATGATTACGGCTATATCCACATCACTGACTATATTTAGTGCTTTGCCCTTAAACCCTCGTCAAACCTGAACTTTGCTGCCGCACAACCATGATCATTCTGCACTATCTCGTCATTGCCTTGACCTACGTTGGCTTAGGGCTTGGGTACTTGCCGGGGCTACACATGAATCGAGCGACGATCGCCCTTGTGGGATCGTCGCTGCTGATGGCGTTGGGTGTGCTAGATCTCAAGACCGCCTGGGGAGCGATCGACTACAAAACCCTAGTTTTTTTGTTTGGCATGATGGTGATTAGCGCCAATCTAGCGACGGCTGGATTCTTTCAGCTATCGCTAGATTACCTAATGCGCTACGTCCGCAGTCCTTTTGGGTTAATGGTAGTGCTGACAGGGGGGAGCGGCGCGCTGTCCGCATTATTCCTGAATGACACGATCGCCCTGATCCTAACGCCGCTAGTCTTGGGCTTAACGGTTTCCCTCAAGCTCAACCCGATTCCGTATCTGCTGGCGCTGGCAGGTGCAACCAATATTGGCTCAGTCGCGACTCTCAGCGGCAATCCGCAGAATATTTTGATTGGCTCGTTTTCGGGCATTAGCTATCTCGATTTTGCCAAAGCCCTGACTCCTTTGGCGATCGCAGGTTTGATTGTTCAAATCGGCTGGCTGTGGTGGCTGTATCCAGAAGTGCGATCGCTTCAACCCACGCTAAAACCTGAACATTTGCGCTACCGAGTGTTTAAGCCCCTGCTAACCAAAAGCTTGCTGATTACAGTCGGGTTACTGGCTGCCTTTTTAGCTGGCATTCCTATAGCCGAAGCGACCTTCATTGCCGCAGGATTGCTGCTCTTGACGCGACGTGTCAAACCAAAACGGATTTTGCATCAAGTCGATTGGGATTTGCTGCTGATGTTTTCTGGGCTGTTCATTCTGACGGAAGGGGTGCAAAAACTCGGTCTGCTCAATGGCTTTGCTCAGTTTGTGCATGACCCATTAAGCATTCTAGGGGTGACGGCGCTGTTGTCTAATTTGGTGTCCAATGTACCTGCTGTGCTGTTGTTGCATCATCTAATTCCGCACCCTGATACGCGCACCTGGCTTCTACTAGCCGCCGGATCGACACTTGCAGGAAACCTAACGCTGCTCGGCTCAGTAGCAAATCTGATTGTGGCAGAGGCAGTGGCAAAACAGGGATATCGCCTGACGTTTTGGGAGCATCTGCGCTTTGGGGTGCCGCTGACCGCCCTAACTTTAGGGCTGACTTACTTCTGGATTATGAGTTAGGCTTTCTGGGCAATTGCCTGAATGGGGGCATTTCCGTTGGAGAATTCTCAGGCTTGCCCTTCCAATTGATTCAGATGGATGGCATTACGTAATTGAGTTAGGACGAGTTATTTTTTGAGCGCGGCTCTCAAAAAATAACTCATTAGATCTGAGCGCGTAGCGCTATGTAAGCGCTATATGGCTGTCTAGAAAGATGCAGCACTTCAAAATATATTGGGTTTTACGATCGCGGAGCATTATTTTGGGAGATGATCTGTAGAGCTATCCTCTAATCCGCATTTTGAATTTCATTCAGCCCTCTGTTCGTCTAGGTCTCCAACTCTGTGGCGGTTTGCTGCTGCTTCCGGTGGGCTTGCTGCCCGCAAAAGCTCAGCCTTTTTGTCCAGCTCAGCTGGATCAGGCGATCGCCCCCATCATTAACGCTCCCCAATTTCGCCGTGCCCACTGGGGAATTTTGGTACAGACGGGCAACAACCAGACGCTTTATTCTCAAAATGCAGAAGAATTTTTCACTCCTGCATCCAATGCTAAGCTGCTCACGACCGCCGCAGTGCTGACACGACTCGGTTCGCAGTTTCGGATACGGACTTCTGTGTACCAGATGGGTCATGCAACTTTAAATATTTTGCGTGTCGTAGGGCGGGGCGACCCTAGCCTGACCGATTTGCAATTGCAGGATCTGGCTCAGCAGATCCGCGATCGCGGTATCACTCAGATCGATCGGCTAGTGCTAGATGATCAATATTTTCGCGGTGATGCCATCAATCCAACCTGGGAGTGGGAAGATATCCAGGCGGGCTATGGGGCTGTGGCAAACAGCCTGATTATTAACCAGAATGCGATCGGTTTAACGCTGGTACCGCAAAGATTGGGAGAACCCTTGCAGGTTGTCTGGGATGAGCCAAGCATGGAGCGGCATTGGCAAATTAATAACCGCTCAAAGACGGTAGCCATCGATCAACCAGAATTTTTGCAGGTGGGACGTACCTCTGATCCGCCGACTCTGAAAGTTGAAGGGCAGTTGCGGGTTGGGTCTGCCGTAGAGCCGATCGCCATTTCAGTGCCTCAGCCCACCGCATATTTCGCCGATCGCTTTCAGCAAGCCCTGGATGCAGCCGGAATTCAGGTGAAGCAAATTCAAACTCTCGACAGTTCTGATGCTCAAGCTATTCAGTCCGTACGGCTTACTCAAGCGATCGAGATAGCCGCAGTCGAATCTGCACCGCTGGCGGAGCTGTTGATAGAAGCTAATCAAGAGAGCAATAATCTTTATGCAGAGGCAGCCTTACGGCTTCTCGGCGCCAATCAGATGTCCCAGAGTAGCTCCAGTCTGGAGGCAGGCTTAGATGAAGTGGAAGCTGCTCTAACCCAGATCGGAGTCAATCCAGAAAACTATCGGCTGTCAGATGGTTCAGGTTTATCTCGTCGAAACCTGGTTAGTCCAACCGCCCTAGTCGAAACGCTGCAGACAATGCAGCGATCGCCCTACGCCTCAAATTATCAAAACAGCTTAGCTGTTGCCGGAGTCAGCGGCACTTTGCGCAATCGCTTCCAAGGCACCTCAGTGCAGGGACGGCTCCAAGGCAAGACAGGATTCTTGAGTGGTGCTGCCGCTTTGTCAGGATACCTACAGCCACCTCACTACCCGCTCGTAACGTTCAGCATCATGGTCAACCAGTTTGATCTGCCGATTGGGGAGGTTCAGGAAGCGATCGATAGGATTGTAGAGACTTTACAAAGCCTACAGCCCTGCTGAGCTGACCGTTGAATGTGCAAATTGGTTGCAAGAACCTAGACTCGATCGAAGCTAGACCAAAGCAGGACGAGCTTCCGATGGCTTAATTTGGAACTTCACCAAGTTAGCCAGCTCTTGGAGCTGATTGATGGCTTCTGCACCCTCTAGCTTCATGAGTTCGCGATCGTCTCTCATCTCTGTCCAGGTGATTCCATAGTCAGATACCAAGAAGCGAATCAGATGATTCTCCCCCAAGCTGACCATAAACGATGCGCTATTCATTTGCCCCCCGCAGGTGTAGCAAGAAGCTAGATACCCTCTGGCTTCCAACACAGTTGCCAACGCCTGAAGATTCATAACTAGATCTTGAACGAATCTACGATGCTGCTCTGCAAGTCTGAGAAACATACTTAATCTCCTCTGCCACAGTTAACACAATTCTAGAACATTTTATAATTTCTTAAACATTTGAATTTAAAGTAAAACGCTTTTCGACCGAGCCACAAAAGCATCCGTGAGCGACCTAGCGCAATTGGTATCCTAGTCTTACAACTTTTCCATAACAAACACGTAACGAGCTAAAGAGGACGAACTGTCCCGCAAACCTAAAGTAGCGAACTACCCAGTGAGATGCGGTATAAGCTGCGACACAAGAGTCGGCAGAACATCAAACGAAGGAGGTGAATCGGATCTGTAGCTAATGAGCAGCGCTAATTTTACAGCCCTCAGACTAAGGTTAACCTATTGCTCCAGACTCTGCCCAGGGTCTTCAGCCTTTCAATACACATTTTTAATATATTGCTACAGTCCTGTTACAAAAATTAAACTATTGCAGATGTGTGGAAGAGGCGATCGCGGTCTAATTAATCTTCCACCAGCCCAGCCCAGGTCCAATGAGGCGCACAACCACCCAGTAAGCAACGAGTACCCCAATTCCAATCCAGGCTCCACGGGTACTCCAATTGACAAACTGCTCTGCCTGACTTTTTTTGATCGGCAGCCATGGATAAACGTTTCCTTCTTGGCCGTACTTCTCGCCTAGCGAGTCTTTGCGCCGCTTCGAGTCTCCCATAATTCACCAGCCGTAAGCTTAATTGTAGGAACATCATCATACCGTCTTCTCACTTCCCTCTGCCGCAGCGGTTAAATAACTACACTTCAGAAATTCTCATTTTGCAACAAAGCCCGAAAAAAGCTCGCCTGCGGCGAGCTTTTTTCGGGCTTTGTTGGGGGAGTTCGTGCCCGCAGGGCACGAACTCCCCCAGCTGACCACACTTTGAGACTATTCAAAGGTGATAGAATGCACAACAAGCTAGGGGTGCCTGAATAATTCAGGCTGAGATTACACCCTCGGAACCTGAGTCTGGTTAGTACCAGCGGAGGGAAGCGTTGAATTTCGATCGCCATCATCCGAAGCCACAGCTCGATCGCTGATGGCATCTCAAAATTACCCTAGCCAGACACACTCTATAAGAATGGGCTAGATCACTATGTCTATAGGTCTATCTACAGGAGCGATCGCGCTGCTAGTTACGTTAGTGACAACAGGTTTATTTGCGCTGCTAGGGTTGCTGAACGCCAGTCAGAAGACGATGAACATTGAAGACTTCATGGTCAGTCGCAATCGGTTTGGGGCTGGCATGGCGCTGGCGACGATCGTGGCATCGGCAATGGGAGTCTGGATTTTGTTTAGTCCACCCCAGGTTGGCGCTACGAGCGGTATAGCTGGAATTTTAGGCTACTGTATTGGGTCGGCAATGCCGCTGATTGTATTCACCCAAGTAGGGCCTCGCATCCGCTACCTGATGCCAAACGGACATTCGCTGAATGAATTTGTTTTGTACCGTTTCGGCAATGCTATGTATTTACTGACTTTGGGCATTGTTGTGTTCTATATGTTTGTTTATCTGGCGGCTGAGCTGACGGCGATCGCTAAAGCCGTGCAAATTCTGGCGGATGTGCCTCTAGGCTGGACGGCGTTAGTTGTCATTACTGCCACCTTCATATACACAACATACGGCGGGCTAGGAGCGACTATTTTTACCGATGCTATTCAGTTTGCCGTCATGCTGCCCCTGCTGCTCATTAGCTTTTGGGTGGCGCTAACGGCATTGGGCGGCTGGGAAAACGCGCTTGCGCCAGTTCAGCTCAAAGCGCCAGAGCTACTGAATTTAGGCTATGTAGACGGCATTAAATTTGGGGCAACACTAATGATCGCGATCGTGGCAGCAGAAATGTTTAACCAAAGCAACTGGCAGCGCGTTTATGCCTGTCGAAATGATAAGACCGTGCAGCAAGCTTTTTTGGGAGGCGCTTTAGCGGTTCTACCTATTATTCTCATTTCAGGCGGATTGGGATTGCTGGCAATGCGTTTCGGATTTAATGACGATCGCGCTTTCTTTTCTCTGCTTCAGCAACTTTCATTACCGCTTTGGGTAACGATTTTGGTTTTGGTTCTGGCGCTTGCCTTAGTTATGAGTACCCTCTCTGCTCTACTCAACGGTATTGCTAGCGTGTTCACAATTGATCTGATGCGATTGTTTCCGCAAATGCAGTCAGCAGGTTTGCTACGTACATCGCGGATTCTCACGGTAGCGATCGGTATTCCCACTATTTTGATTGCCGCGCAGGGCTACGATGTTCTCTATTTGTTTCTATTAGCCGATCTGGTTTGTGCGGGAGCTTTTTTCCCGGTGTTGTACGGGTTCTATTCCCATCGTTTGACCGGAGCTATCGCCCTGTTGAGCGCTTTGTTAGGCATTGCAGCAGGCGCGCTTTTCTTTCCCAAGCCTGACTTTAGTCCCTGGCTCAATATTCCCTTCGGCGGTGATCTCTTGATGAGCTTTGCAGCGGCTCTGATCGTATCGGCATTGGTGACGATCGCCTTTAGTCTATTCAGCAAAAGCTCGTTTGACTTCCAAAATCTGCGAGTACAGAGTCGCTCTTATGTGGAATCAGAAAAGGCGATCGGCATAAGGGAATAGGTCAATAGATACAAATATTTTTTGACCGACCCTAGCGCAAAGTGATTTAACCATGATACGCTTGCGAACAAGCTAGGGGTGCCTGAGAAATCAGGCTGAGATTACACCCTTAGAACCTGAGTCCGGTTAGCACCGGCGGAGGAAAGCTGTTTATATCAAGGAATTAAATATGAGAACGCACTGGGTTGCTCAACGACACGGACAGGCTAACGTGTCCCAAATGCACTATGCTCGTCAGGGTATAGTGACCGAGGAAATGAGCCATGTTGCACAGCGCGAGAACCTGCCTGTGGAACTGATTCGAGATGAGGTTGCGCGGGGTCGGATGATTATTCCGGCGAATATTAATCACACAAACCTAGAGCCAATGGCGATCGGTATTGCCTCCAAGTGCAAGGTGAATGCCAACATTGGTGCGTCACCGAATTCGTCAAATATGGACGAAGAGTTGGATAAGCTAAGGTTGGCGGTGAAATACGGAGCCGATACCGTCATGGATCTGTCCACAGGCGGTGGCAATTTGGATGCTATTCGCACCGCAATTATTCAAGCTTCACCCGTGCCAATCGGTACCGTGCCGATTTATCAGGCTTTAGAAAGCGTACACGGCAGCGTTGAGAGCCTGACCGCCGAAGATTTCTTGCAGGTGATCGAAAAACACGCGCAGCAGGGCGTAGATTATATGACGATTCATGCGGGCATCTTGATTGAACATTTGCCCCTCGTCAAAGGTCGGCTGACTGGAATTGTGTCTAGAGGCGGCGGCATTTTGGCACGATGGATGCTGCATCATCACAAGCAAAACCCCCTCTATACGCACTTTCAAGACATTATCGAGATTTTCAAGCGCTACGATGTCTCCTTTAGCCTAGGCGACTCCTTGCGTCCGGGCTGTCAGCATGATGCCTCAGATGCAGCACAGCTGGCAGAACTCAAGACTCTAGGGCAACTTACTCGCAAAGCCTGGGAGCAGAATGTGCAGGTGATGGTGGAAGGCCCTGGGCATGTGCCGATGGATCAGATTGAATTCAATGTGCGCAAGCAAATGGAGGAATGCTCTGAGGCTCCCTTCTATGTTTTGGGGCCATTGGTGACAGACATTGCGCCGGGATATGACCACATTACTTCGGCGATCGGTGCAGCGATGGCGGGCTGGTACGGCACGGCAATGCTGTGTTACGTCACGCCCAAGGAGCATTTGGGCTTACCCAATGCCGAAGATGTGCGTAATGGCCTGATCGCCTACAAAATTGCGGCTCACGCGGCAGACATTGCCCGTCATCGACCAGGAGCACGCGATCGCGATGATGAACTCTCCCGCGCCCGCTATAACTTTGACTGGAACCGCCAGTTTGATCTGTCACTTGATCCCGATCGCGCCCGTGAGTATCACGATGAAACCTTGCCCGCAGACATCTACAAAACCGCTGAGTTTTGCTCAATGTGCGGACCTAAGTTTTGTCCAATGCAGACAAAGGTGGATATGGAGGCGTTGACGGAACTAGAGAAGTTTTTAGCGAAAGAGTCGGTGTTGGGATAACCCTGATTCTGGGTCGCGCGGGCAATGTCCACGCGATCGGAGATTCTGAGCCGATCGCTATTGTGTCTCCAACAGGCATTCCAAAGTCTGCACAAAGTCAAAGAGATGATGCGCCATTTCAAGTTTGCTGCACGGGTCGATCGCCTTCTTTCTGCCCGTGCAGTCTAGAAAAATTGCCTGATTTTGCTCGCTGCCAAAGCCGCTGTTAGGCTGATCGATGGGGTTGGCAACGATCGCATCCAAACATTTGCTCCGCAGTTTCTCTAGGGCTGGAGCCAGGATATCGCCCGTCTGAGCTGCAAAGCCAATCAATCGCTGGTGGGGCTGTTTGGATTGACCTAACGCTGCCACGATATCGGGGACAGGCGACAGAGGAAGAGAGGAGGGGAGGGATCGCTTGGGCAGTTTTTCAGGATGAAATTCGGCTGGCGCGACGTCCGCCACAGCCGCCGCCATGACTAGCCAGTCGGCAGAGGCAAAGTGTTCTGCCAGCGCTTGATGCATCTCAGCAGCAGTAACAATCGGTACAAGCTGTATGCCCTTGAGCTGGGTCAGTAAACTCGGCTCCATGGGAGCATGAACTAAGGTGACAATCGCCCCTCTGTGCTGGGCTGCTTGTGCCAGCGCCACACCCATTTTTCCAGTCGCTGGATTGCCGATAAACCTTACCGGATCAAGATGTTCGCGGCTTCCGCCTGTGCTAATCAACAGATGTTTGCCCTCTAGATCGCGCTTGCCGCCCGTATGCAGAAGCGATCGCACTTGCGCCAGAATTTCCACAGGCTCCGCCATCCGTCCTGAGCCAACGCGATCGCAAGCCAAAATTCCTTCTCCCGGCTCTAGGAAGTGATAGCGGCGATCGCTCAAAACCATCTGCCAATTGCGTTGCACCACCCATTGCTGCCACATATCCGTATTCATTGCCGGAGCCAGCAGCAGAGGACAGGTGGAAGCCAGCACAGTGTTTGTCAACAAATTATCGGCAATTCCATACGCCAGCTTTGCCAGAGTATTCGCCGTGAGCGGTGCAATCAGAAACACTTCTGCCCACTCGCCCAATTCGATATGGAGAGGGCGATCGTGGGGCTGCCAAAAGTCTCGATCGCGGTAAGCAGCATGGCGGCTGAGGGTGGCGATCGTCAGCGGCGTGATAAACTCCTCCGCGCCCTGGGTGAGAATAGCACGAACTTCTGCCCCCGCTTTCGCTAGCGTAGACACCACCTCACAGACTTTGTAGGCAGCAATACCGCCTGTAATGCCGATTAAAATCCGCCGACCTTTCAGCACGATAGATTCCTAGAGTGTGATTCAAAAAATAAACAAGGTTTAGAATTATGACTACTAAGAAGATGATTGCGACTTCAGAAAACTATAGCCGTGATCAAACCGTGGAATCATCCTACAGTTGAATCGGTTAAGTTCGTCAACAATATCAGGACTGTCAAAGTCTTTAACGTTTCGATTCAAAAAACATGATTGCCGTGGTTGATAACGTCGCAGGTGGTTAAGAACTGATGTATAAACGAGGGCATCTTGTGGCGTTAAATCGTAAATAGCTTCACAAGATGCTGCCTCAATCAAAATGTCTGTAGTAAGGGCAACGATTTCTCCAATCTTGAGCAATCGCTCACGATATTGAATAAAGCGATATTGTTCTTCCTCATTGCTTTGTACCATCAAGCTAGCGACATCTTGAATACTTCTAATACGATTTGTATAGGAAGCTGTACGTGAAAGCTGTCGTAATTCGATATTTAGCGACTGTTGCAGTTCTCGGCGACTCTTGGCTTGACGACTCAGCTTTTCGTGAGGCTCAGCAAGACTGTAGGCGGGAATAATTAACTTTGCCTGTCCTACTTCGCAAAGTTGCAGGATTTGTTCGCAACTTGCACATTGCTCTTGTTCGAAGGTTAACTCCAAAACAAAATTTGTTTCGACATAAATATTCAAGCAACTGCCTCATGCTCAAATTTTCCTCCCGCTAGAGCAGCATATAGCCCTGACTTAATCAGCCAATGCTGAGAATCATTTAAGGTTTCAAAAGACTTTTTAGAATAAATAATTTCTCCGAGCCAGGATTCAACAATGAGTACAAGGCTTTGCCCACTGATTCGATCACCCCTTACCCCTGCCTGTTCAAAGTAAGGTTGAAGAATAGGGCGGGCATCAATAATGTAGTCAGGTTCACTCTGATCCAGATGAATTTCGGCACCAGCCCATAAATAAAATTTATCTGGAAAAACCATCAGCAAGTACGGAGCTTTTGGAAAAGTACCATGTGCAAGAATGTTGCGCCGTAGCCGTGCAGCCCACTCTGGCGACACATTGGTTTTGCCCTTAACTTCAATAACTAGAGCAAGTTGACCGTTGCGATCGCGAACTGACAAATCCCATTGAGCATCCATACGGACTCACTCTAAAAACCAACGACCCTATCATTCTGACGCGAAACAGCGTGAATGAGCAGATGTGTAACGATCCTCTACTCATTGATCTCTAGCTATTTCTATGTAGACTGATGAATTTATGGCAGTGCCGAATTTACTACGAAACCGTATTTGACCCGCCGATCGCTTCTGATGAGAACACTGATTTCTGATTGAGTTTGGCGCTCCGCAAAGCATGGGGATGAGAAGGAATAATTTCGGCACCTTGGCGGGCAAAAGCGCTGTGGGGCAAAACTCGCCGCACTTCTTCAACGGTAGTGAGTCCCTGAGTGATTTTGGCGATCGCTGCCACCAAAAATGAGTCGTACTGAATCTCATGCAGATAGCGCCGCAATTGCGTCACGGTGCCTTCGTAGATGATCTCGCGTACGCGATCGTCAATATTTAGCAGCTCAATTACCGCCTCTCTGCCGGAATAGCCTGACTTAAAGCAGTGGGGACAGCCTTTGCCCTTGCGCCAGCCTTGCAGGTTTGCGTCTTCGCGCTTCAAACCCAGCAGCTTGAGATCGGCGGCAGTAGGAACGTAGGGTTCGGCGCAGTGGGTGCAGACTTTGCGGACAAGACGCTGAGCGACAATTCCCAGCAGGGCATCGCTAACCAGACCCGGATCGGGTCCAATATCTTTGAGGCGAGGAATAACGCCGATCGCATCATTTGTGTGCAGCGTTGTTAGCACTAGATGTCCGGTAAGCGCTGCTCGCACCGCCGTTTCTGCCGTCTCGTTATCGCGAATTTCACCCACCATAATAATGTCAGGGTCTTGACGGAGAATCGCCCGCAGTCCGGCAGCAAAGGTCATGCCTGCCAATTCATGCACCTGAGTCTGAGTAATCCCTGGCAGCACATATTCCACCGGATCTTCGACGGTGACAATGTTGACGGCATCCGTGGCGATCGTCTGCAAACTCGTATAGAGCGTACTGGTTTTGCCCGACCCGGTGGGGCCTGTGAAGATAATCATGCCCTGGGGTTCGCGCAGCCAGCCTTCGTAGATTTCGCGGGTGCGATCGGAGAAGCCCAAATCCTGCACGGTGCTGAAGGTGTTTTGCTGGCGTAGCAGACGCAGCACGGCTTTTTCTCCAGCTTCGCCCTTGTGAGCCGCGATGCAGGGAATCATGCTGACCCGCATATCTAGACCCTGCTCAGCCTGATCGGTCATGTAGCGTTCGCTGATTCTGCCGTCTTGGGGACGGCGGCTCTCAGCAATATCCATATCGCACATAACTTTGAGCGAGACAATGACTCGACGGCTAATCTCAGGGGGCAACGTGGTGACGTGGCGCAAGATGCCGTCAATTCGGAAGCGCACCCGCAGTCCGTCTGGGGCAGGGGCTAGGTGAATATCGCTAGCGCGGTTCCGCAAGGCGCTGGAGATGAGTGCCTTGATGCGCTCCGTTTGGTTATCGACCTGGGACAGATACAGCTCTGCCATTTCGGTGATGTCTTCCTGCTCCAGTTCCCCCGTGAGCGGATTGACATGGACTGAAGAGCTGAGGCGCTTGGTGTCCAAACTTTGCAGCCGCACCCACTGGCGATAGCTTTTTTCGACGATCGTAATTACCCGAATGTCGGTACGCAACTGAGCGCTAAGCTGCTGCACGATGGCATCTGGCAATACCACTGGGCTGCCTACGTAAAAACAGCTTTGCCAGAGCAGCAAGGGCATCACGGGGGGTAGGACATGGCGATCGCCCAACATGCGCCAAAATCGAGAGTTCACCTCGCGATCGAGCAGATCAAGCCGGACATTTCCTTCGACATCCACTAATAGATCAAGCGCCTGATCACAGCTAATCTGCTGCTGCTTGAGCTGTTGCCAAGCAGTGAATGGGATGGCTTGCATGGGGTTTTGTAGAAGATTAGGGAGTAGAAGGTCAAGGGATTTACTGAGCGGCCTGACAGGGACGACCTTGCTGATCGATCGCAACACAAGCCACGCCGTTATCGGTATTGGAATATCGGATCAGCTCTGGGGGTATCCTCTCACTGGTCTGCCTCACGACTATCCGCCGATTGGGCATATTGGCATTACTACCACATAAGCCGTTCAAATTGAGCGTAGCACCCTTGGAAGTCTGCATATAACAGACTAAACCATCATCTACAGGTTGCGCTGTAGGCTGTATCACTTGAGGTAAGATTTCGCCCAATGCAACGCTAGAAAATGCAGCGCCAGCAGAAAAAATTAGCACGCTTGACAAAACGATCGCCTTCATGTTCTTTAGCATCATTAACCTACATGGCATTACGTAATTGAGTTAGGACGAATTTTTTTTGAGAGCTGCGCTCCGCGCAGCTCTCAAAAAATAACTCATTGGATCTAAGCGCGTAGCGCTATAACTTGCATCAACGCTTTCGCCGAAATACCGCAGCCGATCAGCGTGATTCCCAAGGCACTGAGGGCAGGTAATGCTCTAATGGAATGGCTGGGTGTAGGAAGTTTCTGGAACAGATGCTTTGCGTAAACTAACGCTAAACCCAATCCTGTCAGAACGCCTGCTAATCCTAGGCTAAAGGTAAATACCATTAGCAATCCAAGACCAATATTGCCAAGGGCGATCGAACTTAACAGCAAGACTAAAGCTGCCGGACAGGGAACGAGTCCACCTGAGATACCCAACGCCAGTAAACTACGCCAAGTCACCGGGTCGCCGTCTATTTCAGGCAGATGAGAGTGATGTCCATGATTATGCTCGTGATCGTTTCCGTGACTGTGATTATGGCTGTGACTGTGATCATGCCCGTGGCTGTGATCATGCCCGTGGCTGTGATCGTGATGATCAGACTTGTAATGTTGATGTTCATCTAGAACATGATGAGTGTCAGCAAAATTCAGTTCACGAGGATGAGCATGAACTGGATTAGGAGAGAGATGAACACTGGCATAAGCCTGTGTATATGCCTGAGAGACTGAAGGCTGAGGAATATGGGTATGAGCCACCTTCACTCGATCGCCCACCTTCCTAATTCGTTCGCGGAATAAATTGATACCGATCGCTACCACCATCAGACCGGATATTAAACTCAGCCAGGGATAAATTTGTTCGGGCAGGATATACTGCGCAGCGAAAAGCGTCACCAATCCTAGCGCAAACACGCCGAGCGTATGGGTGATAGTCGTCGTCAAAGCCAGAAAAATCGCGTGCTGAGGCGTAGCTCTCGTGCCTACCAAATAGGCTCCAACCATGGTTTTGCCATGCCCCGGCGTGAGGGAATGCATGGCGCCCCAGACCAACGCCCCGGCGATCGCGACCCACAATCCGCCGTGCGCAAAGTCAGGGAGGCCAGGTGTGGCAGCATAGGTTTGTTGAGTGGGGGTGAAGATAAAGGTTTTGAGCTGTTTGCCTTGCAGAATGGTGGCAAGACAGCTTGAAGTCGAGACTCCTGGCAGAAAGAGGTTGTAGCGAATCTGAAGGGTCTGAATCGGCTGCACCCACGAGTAGGTGAGAAGCAAGGTGCTGTGGGTGTTAGGCGCAACTTTGCTGGAGAGCGGAATATTCGCTTGTTCCACAGGGCTTACCGCCACTGTGCCAGCTTCAGCTCCGTTCATAAACCGGATCTTTTCGCCAAAAAATGCTTGCAGTTCAGCCGCGTGGGTACGGACTTCGTCTGCCGATAACTGACCGCTCTTGTCGCTGTCCGCAAAGGGCACGAGTCCTGTCGGGAAGGTCAGCGTCATCTGGGCATCGGTGTTGTTTACCTTCACTTCAGCAGCGGCTAAATCTGCCCAATGTGCCTGACCAGGAGGCGCTGTAGCCATCCCAATTAGCAAAATGCACAAGAGCGAAAGAATGCCTAAAATGCCGTTTCTGCGGGTTGTCCTCAGACCTGCTTGGCAGATGTTCCTGGGAGACAATCGATTCATAAGTTTACCCTCCTAATCCGGCAGCTAAGTTGAGCGCGTTCCTGGCACGATCGCCAAATTGTGGATCGATCTGCAATGCTTTTTGAGAACTCGTTTGCGCCTGATTACCCAACGCTTGCACCTGATTACCCAACGCGGCTTCGATCGCGGCAGCTCGGTCGTATAGGCTAGCATTGCGGATACCTGTGGCGATCGCCTCTTGAATCACCTGCTGCGCCTGTTGGGTCTGTCCATGTGCCAAGAGTGCTCCGGCGTAAGTGCTCAGCGTTTCGGCATCGCGGCGGATTTTGATTTCAGCTTGCATTAGAGAAACCGCTTCAGGAATATCCTGTGGGTTGCCACGCTCTAGCAGCAGATGAGCCAAGTCGCGCCGATGCCCGAAGGCCGAGCCTGTTGCCTCTTGCCCGGTGGTCAGGGTTTGTCGTAGCAGAGATTCGGCTTGCGTCCAGAGGGCTTGAGCCTGGGTATCGTTGCCTTGCAGTTTTTGGATACGGGCTTGCCCTCGCAGAACCAGCGGATCAAAAGCTCTAGGCGTCCCCCTAGAAGTAGCTAGAATTTCGGCATAGTGGCGATCGGCTGCACCATAGTCTCCTTGACGAATTTTGAGCTGCGCCAGATTCATCAGCGCCAGCGGCAAACCAGGCTGGATGCGCAGAGCTTCACGGTACAGGGCTTCGGCTAACTCCAGATTGCCCCGCTCGTAGTAAAATCGCCCCAGCAGAGTCCGGGTGCGGGCTGAGGCAGTCAATTCTCCGGGTTCTTCGCTGGCGATCGCATCCTGAAAGTTCTGCAAAGCTTCTGTATCTTTGCCCTCAGCCGTCTTGACCAGCGCCCGCAAAGTCAGAGCGCTCACGCTGGGTAGGCGATCGACTAATTGATCAGCCGCCTGACTTGCCAGGTCTAACTTGCCCGTTGCCAGATTAGAAGTCACCTGGATGCCGATTGAATCTTTGTGATCGGGCACCTGAGCCGCCAGATTTAGCGCACCCGTAAAGTCGTGCTTTGCTTCCGCCACTCGCGCCAGCAGCATCAGCGCTTCAGGATTGCCATAGGGCAGACTTGCGAGAGATTGCTGAGCAGATTGTTCTGCCAACAAATACCAATTTCCTTCGCCCGTGACTTTTGCCATCTGGATATAGGCAGTTGCCAGAGAAGATAGGCTCAAGGCACTCATGGGATCTCGACGCAGCCGCTCCTGGTACAGAGCGATTTCTTGCTCAATTCGCCCGATCGGGTTCTCCATCCGTTCAGCCGATTCAAAATAGCGATAGCGATAGGGTTCAGCTTCTTTGTTCCAAACACGGCTGATCACAGCGTCCAGACTCGACTGAAAATTAGACTGCGTGGCAACTAGAACGATAGAAGCGATCGGCAAGCCTAGCAGCATAGTGAGCCAGAACGGGCTAGACCGACGCGGAAAAAAAAGCTGTTTCATAGATGGCTCAGATTCATTTTGGACTCTAGATTTTGGATTTTGGAACGAATCTAAAGTTCAAAATCCAAAATTTCTAGACAGCTAGCGAAGTGCTACGGCAGCCGCCAAGGCTCTTATGGCAACCGCCAAGGCGGTTAGGACAGGGAGATTTATGGTGGGGCGCGAAGCGCCCCACCATAAATCTCTTAAGCAAACTGGCGACAGCTATAGTTCAGTGTTGCTGTTAGTTCGGCGTTGCCAAATAGGGGAAACTGCTCAGGGGCTGCTGATGACCTTGTCCAGGGTTGCCAGGAGTGCCTTCGTAGGAAACGTTGTCTGTGGTGACAGCACCGTTACTCAGAATAGATAGTTCTGCGTCAATCACATCGTCCTTCAGCATTCTTCCTCGGATGGGTGCGCCTAAAGCATTAAGGGCATTAGCAAATCCGCTGGGGCCAGTAGTGTCAATGCGCATGACATCCGGTAGAAGTGCTCTCAGCAAAGCGCTAGTTCGGGCATCGCTGTTGCCCAGCGCCTTCAAGGTTCCTCTAGCTTCGGTAATCACCCTACCGACTGCGCCGTTGGTAACTCGCGTAGGCTGCGCTCGGTTAAATGCCGCTAGATTGGTTTGGCTCAGGATCAGCGCTTCGTTGATACCGGGACGACCAAATTGCTCCATTTGCTCGAACCTTCCAGTTCTAGTGTTGGGAATAGCGATCGTCGTCCAAGCATCAAATGTGGTCGCTGATGTGCCGCCTTGGAGGAGGCGACGAGGAACGCGCACTACGATCGAGTTGACGTTGTAGTCTTTCGTGAAGTCTTGAGCGGTTTCAGGGCTACGGAAGCCAACGCTAGGCCCTAGCCCTGCCAAACCTGCCCGCACGCGGAAGAACTGATCTACGTCAAAAAAGAAGGGATCTTCTCGCAATCCGGCAAAAACGCCAATTGTTGCGCCACCGAGCCTGACTTGATTGAGGATCGGGGTGCCAGCCGCGGTAATGGGCGTCGTAACAATTGCTCCTCCAGTAGTGGTTTGAGCCACCGTTCTGGATTTGTTGCCCTCAATTAGGGTCAGGCTCAGCCGTTGCTGAAAGCTGCTGGTAGGCTGAGAAAAGGTAAATCGCAGGGTGACATTGGGAGTAGCCGTAGGAATCGAATCATTGTTTCCAACACGGGACAGCTTGAGATCATACTGCGCCTGAGTGCTGAAAAAATACTGCTGACGGGCAAGCGATCGCGGATTAGTATTAATTACAAAAATCAGATCGTTCGCATCAGCGCTCGGATTCTGGTCAATTTCACGAAATGCATACAGATCGGTTAGGCTCAGAGCGCGGCTGCGGGTGTCAATGTCACCATCATCGTGATCGGAGGCTTGCATCGCGGGGGGTTTAACGGCAGTTGCCGTCAGACCCAATGCCACCAAAGCTACTGTCAGGGCCGAGGCGGTCAGCCCTAGCTTCACTTTGCTCCCTGAGAGGCGCACTCGTTGGAATAGGGAACGCCCTGTGGCGATCGAAATATTTCGTTTTGGCTGAGTCGCCATCTCTGTTGTCTCCTTCAAACTGGGGATTGCAATCCATTCACTCTAATCGGCACCCAGACCCATAACGGGTTTCTAAGCAATTTCAAGGAGATAAACGAACGCTGTTGTAAAAGCATACGGTAATCCCCCCCGGTCGGATTGCAATGAGCTGATGATCTGGGTAACACCCACTCTCATCGTTGAGCTGACTCTAGAGACTCAAGATGTATCCCCGTCAGCTTTAACTCTCTTTTGTTACTACCATGAGAGAGAAATAGTATAAGGCGACTCAAACTGACTCCAGGATTGGGATTGGGAGAATGCGAAAGGTATCCATACAATCCATCAACTGATGGAGTCCATGCTCAAGTCCAGGGATGGGAAAAACCTGTAACCAAACCTCTAGCCACCCCCAGCCACTGTAGGGTTGCAGCAGTAATCTCAAATTGTTCAAGGCACTCTTCCAAGTGGTTCCTCGTTCCCAGTGCGGATGCTGAGTAAAGGGTAAGGGCGATGCTGCGGGTGTTGAATCATCAAGATTGCACTGCTGTTGCGCAATAGATTCATCAGCATGGAGACTCACCACTTAATCAATTTAATCCGGTTGTTCATCCCCTCAACGACTCCACTGGTCGTGCGACTTACAGCAGTTTTTAGATGAATAAGCCACAGTGAGCGAACCAACCCAGGGCATCATCATCGGAAAAAGACTCATTGATAATCTGGGTTAACGCTTGATCAAGTGCTTCTTTGGTTCGAGCTTTAGCCGATCGCAGAAGCTGCTTGAGTTTTGACCAACATAATTCAATGGGTAAAAGGTCGGGGGAGTAAGGAGGCAAAAACACAACTTTTGCTCCGACTGCTTCGATTGCCTCTTGAATGACCGTAGCATGATGAACGGGTAAGTTATCCATGACAATAATGGCTCCGACCCATAATTGAGGAATCAGAATCTCTTGGATGTAAAATAAGAACACGTCGGTGTTGACGCTGCCAACGACACTCAGGGTGGCAATTAACCCATCGATACTCATGCCCCCAATTAACGAGATGTTCTGCCCCCCCTTGCCAGGAGCCTCACTGTCATGCAAGCGTTCACCAATGGGGGCGCGACCATACAAGCGGGTCATTGCCGGATGGATACCCGTCTCATCAATGAATACCAAGTTGCGGGGGTCGATGGTGAAACTCCACAGGCGATAAGCAAACCGCAGATCCTTGACCCGTTGTGTCTCTTGTTGAGCCGCAATCAGTGTTTTTTTTGACGCTGAGCTTGAGTTTGCACACCGCTTGTTGCATTGTTGATAGGCTCACCTCTATCCCAGTTTGTCCAGCAAAGCGTTCACACAACTCTTTGAGGAAAGCATCCGGTTGAGCCGTGACTAAGGCTTCGACGATGGGCAACTGCTCTTTTCCCAACTTGGCAACGGCTCCCCCTCCAGGCGGCTTAGGCTGCACTGTACCTGTTTGACGATGGTGTCGTCTCAGATCTCTGATGAAAGACAAGCTCACCTTAAAGCGTTCTGCCAGTTGCCGTTGTGAGCCTTCTTTAATTGGGTTTCATCTACGACTTCATATGCAGCGATAATTCGTTGTCGTAAATCGATAGATAAGGGAGCAGGCATCAGTGGATATTCTCTACCTGGCTAGGATGACTTAGCCTACCAAATATGTGGCTTACTCATTCAACAACCGCTGTAGGTTTGCAGGGACGCTACCCCAGCAGTGGGTATGTTCTCAAACTAAGGGGAATCCTTGCATTCCGAATCATAGTCCCAAGCGATAGTGCCAATTTTTGGACATTAATTCTTTAAACCAAAATTCTGAGGAGCTAATTTCTCCCCAAAGCCTGAAACGCCCAAATCTCGTAGAATTGGACATTAATTCTTTAAAGTGGACAAATAATTCTTTAAAGGACAAAAAGACAACAGAAAGACATGGAGAATAGGAGATTCGAACTCCTGACCTCTGCGGTGCGATCGCAGCGTGGTACCACTCCACTAATTCCCCGTATTCGCCATTTTAGCAGGACAGTTGCAGCATCAGCATTCAACGTCATGTCGTGCCTTATGCCGCTAATTTCTGCCCATAGACTGCTCGGATGCGATCGAATTCTAATTCTGATAGATAATCTACCGCCCAATTAGACTGACGCTGCATCATGTGAAATGGATAAGAATTTGCGACGCCAACAACCTGCATTCCTGCCTGCTTAGCCGCCTGAATGCCTGCTGGAGTGTCCTCGATCGCCAAACATTCTTGGGGCTTGAGGCGTAGCTCAGGGTAATATTCGTTAAGCCGATCGACCCCTAATAGATAGCCCTCTGGGTCGGGTTTACTGCCTTGAATATCGTCCCCCGATACCACCACAGGAAAGTATTGAGCTAAATCAACCCGATTGAGAACGAGATCAATTTCTGAGCGCACGGCACCGCTGACGATCGCCATGGGCATTTGCGCCGCCCGGATCTGGAAAATCAGATCGGCTAAGCCAGGATAGATCGGCAATTTGTCGATTTCCGCTAGCTGTTGCTGGTAAGAGCGAGACTTACGGACAATTAGACCCGTAATGTAGTCCTCCGTCACTACTCTGCCGCGACTCGCCAACAAATCTTTGAGACAGGCGCGATCGCTTCGCCCCAAGCAAAGCTGCCGAAATTCTCCGGCTTTGGGGCGCAGGTTCTCTTCCAGCATGATTTGTTCAATCAGCTTTTGATGCAATGGCTCATCGTTAATGATGACTCCGTTGAAATCAAATAAAACTGCCTTAAGAGCCATAGAGTGCGATCGCTTCCGTGAGCCTTGTCCGAGAGCCTATAAAATAGAGCCTGTGCAACGCTATCATAGCGTTCCTCTCAAAACAGTTTCTAGTCTGCGGACGCGCTAAATTCCTTTTACACTAAAGGCAGTCTACTTACAGCAATTTTCGATTGCATAAACCACAGTTATTTTGTAGAAGCCTTGCGGAGTGAAGCTTCTACAAGAATAACCCACACTTAACCAAGCGCAAAGCGCTGTAATGATGTTAATAACGGGGATCTAGGGGGTGAAATATGGCGGACTACATAAACTTAGATACCTTGATTGCCATCATGCTAGCTGTCAGCCTCAGTGCGGCAGCGGGTTTTCGAGTGTTTGTTCCTTTGCTTGTGCTGAGCGGTGCGGCGGTGATTGGGCATGTCGATCTGCCTGCCGATTTTGACTGGATTGAGACTCAGCCCGCTCTGATTTTGTTTGCCGCAGCCTGTCTACTAGAGATTGGCGGCTACTATATTCCTTGGGTCGATCACCTGCTCGATCTAGTTTCTACCCCTGCTGCCATTATTGCCGGAACCGTGATGACTGCATCCCTGGCTCCTGAGATGAATCCTTTGGTACAGTGGACTTTGGCGCTGGCGGCAGGAGGCGGAACAGCAGGCGTCACCAAAGGGCTGATGAACATCTTCCGGGCAACCTCGACGGCAACCTCTGGTGGCATAGCCAACCCCATTTTTTCGACCTTCGAGCTAATCGCTGCTGCCGGTTTGTCTGTGCTAGCCCTAACCGTCCCTCTGGCGGCAGGTCTTGCCGTCATGCTGATTTTGACGATCGCCATTCGTCAGCTTTGGCGATTGGCGGCTCGTTTCCAGCCTAGCGCCACCCCTGAGCCGCCTGTGTCATAAGTTAAGCGTTTCTGGTTTTAGGTATAAATTTTTTGAGAGGGAAGCTTTGCTCCCCCCTCAAAAAAATTTATACCCAGATTCAGAACGAACTATCCCTGTGCAAACCAATCAATCAACTGCCGCGCAATGCTCAGCTTTGAGGGCACCTGCGGCAAGCTACCCCTATGGAACCAGGCAGCTTCGGCAATCTCGCGAGGATCGATAACGATCTCACCGCCCGCATAGGTCGCCGTGAAGCCAATCATGAGCGAGTTGGGAAACGGCCAGGGCTGAGAGCCAAAATAGCGAATGTCTTTGACCTCAACTCCGACTTCTTCTCGTACCTCTCGCGCCACCGTCTCTTCAAGCGATTCTCCAGGCTCCACAAATCCTGCCAGGACGCTATACATTGTGGGGGCAAATCGCGGGGCACGCGCCAGCAGCACCTCTTCACCGCGTGAAACCAGCACAATAATGGCAGGCGAAAGACGGGGATAGTTGACCAATCCGCAGTTGGGACAGCGTTTCGCTCGATCCTGCGGTATCTGTACAGTCGGCGTAGCGCAATGACCACAGTATTGATGCGTTCTATCCCATTCTTTGATCTGTATTGCCCGACCGCCCACCGCAAATAGATCGTCTTCTAGCACACCATAGAGTTCGCGCAGGGGAATTAGCCCCATGCCGTCAGGTGGCACCGCGTCATCAGGTAGCTCCACCTCATAGCAAGGGTGATCGTCCAAAGTACCGAGAAACTGCGATCGCACAGGCTGCAATCCAATTTCGCTCAGGTTCCTCAAGCAAGGGATGTGCGGTTTTTCTGCCGCCACCTGCTTCACCAAAAGCTGATTGCCAACAAATGCAAACCACCAGGCGGGCTGATTTTGCTCGGCTGGTGGAGTTGCGGAGGGAATGAAGGGGCGATCGCGGCAGAAGAACGGGTGCATAGAGAACGTGCAAGACAAATTAGGTTAGACAATCTAAATAGTGCCATACCCCTACACAGCCACACTGCCTCTAAGATTAAGGGCAAAATATTTAATCTAAATAAAAAACATGGTTGACTTACACAAAAAATACATATTAAATATGGCTTATAAGCTCAGTTTATATTCAACTCTTTACCCCCAGGAGTACAGACCGTGGGAACTTTTTCCTCAACACGATCACCTCTTTTCACACCCGCCCCCCAAATCATGAGCAAAGCAATGAGCAGAACTATGAGCAAAGCATCTGGAGCTTCACCGCACTATGAGGCAAATTTAGCGATCGTCACGGATGAGATTCTGCCTTACCAAGTTGGACGCATCAGTTTTTTATCGTCTTGGTGGCCTGCCCTATGTCCTCAAAATGTCCATATCTCTGAGGGTACGGTGGTTAGAGTTGTGGGTAGAAGTGGGATCACGCTCTTAGTTGAGCCAATTTTCTTGGAGCCAGCCGCGAAGCTCTAGCTCCAGAATCTTGCTCATTGCCGATCGCCCCCTAAAAATTTGCTATGAATGCCAATTCTCTGCCCAAGGTTCGCTACCTTCGCTCTGTTGCACCCCTTCCCCCTGACAAAAGTTATTCCAAAATCCTCATTCATGTTTTTCATCTCTACGGCAATTACATGAGGAATAAATGCATAAAAAATGTATCTTTAAATCATCGCTTGTGTAAATGCCCTAGATCTATAATCTTGGCGCAAACCAAAAAGCTTGTATAAAGATTGTGGAACAAGGCATATAAAATTTGTGCCTTGCATAATATAAGATTGGGGGTCTAACACCTAAAATATTCGGCAAAGGAACGGTTGTATGGCGACTGACAAGAGAACATTGAAGAAAAAGCGATTGAACTTAGATCTCACGCCTGAAGCCTACGAGCTGCTGCAAAAACTGGCGGACGACTCCGGCAAGAATATGGCAGAAATTTTGCGAACCGGGTTAGCTCTCTACGGCATTGCTCAGGAAGAGGGCAAAAAGGGACGGAGCCTCGGCATTGTTGAGGACGACAAGGTGATCAAGCAAATCGTCACAACTTAATCGTCACAGCTTAATCGTCACAAATTAACAGCCTCGCCCTCCGAAGGTTTTTAATGCTGATCTACTAAAGCTGGTTAAGCTGAATCCAGAGATCGTGAGTCAGTTGAATGTATGCCTTGAGCTTCAGAATTTGCTCATGTAGGTTGTCTAGCTCTAAGGGAAACTCAGCAGTAATCCAGTTACCCAATTCGCCATTGGTCATGGTGTCAATCAGGTGTAGCGTTTCATCCCTATAGACATTAAGCTGTGTCTTAAACAAGGCACAGTTTTTTTTAAAGGCAAGCGCCATGTTCTGAATTTTGTCGTATTGGCTCAAGGCAGAAGCAGAAGAGCGATCGCGGTATTCCCATTCCAAGGCAGTCTCTAACAGCTCGATCGCTTCTTGCCAGTTTCCCAAGCCTTCTTCTACGTCTAGAAATCGGTAGTTCAAATCCCCTCGAATTTCATCTGCCCGTCGCCGCATTTCTGAGAAAGCTTCAGAATCAAACTGCTCTCCATCAGGACGGCTGGACAAATCTCGGTTAAACCTGGGAGCACAGGGAATGACGCTTGCCCCTCGATCTTGCAAAGCAGTTCGGTTTGCATCGCTGAATCCCAAATTTTCCCAAAATTTAGTTTCTGTGACGATCGCCTCCTCCAATAAAATCCCGCTGAGATCGGCACCATTCAAATCAGCCCCGCTGAGATCGGAATGCTGCAAATTAACATCGCTCATATAGGAGCGTTTGAACATGGCATTTTCAAGATTGGCGAAACGGAAGTTTGCGCGGAGTAGGTTTGCGCCAATCCAATCGGCATGACTCAAGTTTGCCTTCGTAAAGTTTGCTCCCACCAGGTAGGCGCGGTTAAGTCGGGTGTGGCTTAGATTAGCTTCCTGTAGGTTGGCATCACTCAGATTAACGCGCAGTAAGATAGCGTCCTGCAAGTTTGCCCGCGTTAAATCTACAAAGATTAATCGGGCACCGCTTAGGTTGGCTCCCTGGAGGTTCGCTGAGCTGAGATTGGCACCGCTCAAATTTATGCCGCTCAGATCTGCATTGCTGAGATCTGCATTTTGAAGCTGAGTACAGGACAGATTAGCATGACTAAGATTGGCACCGCTTAAGATGGCGTGTTCCAGATCGGCACCCCGTAAACTGACTCCGGTGAGCTGGGCATGACTCAAATTTGCTCTCTTCAGGCTGCTGCGCCTCAAAATAGCACCGCGCAATTGAGCTGCTCTCAAGTCTGCGCCGCTTAGGTCGGTGCCGCTCAGATCTGCCCCTGAGAGAAAAGCGCCTTTGAGGTCAGCATTCTGCAATAGCGCATTAACCAGGTTTACCTGTCGCAGTTTGGCATCGCAGAGGCTGGCGTTACAGAGGTCGGCATGGTGCAAGTCGCTCCCGCGTAAGTTTGCTTTTGTCAGAATAGCTTGGCGAAAGTTCACGCCGCGCAACACCGCATTATTGAGCTGAGCCGCATAGAGGGTCGCTTGCTGAAGAATGGTACCTGAGAGGTCTGCGCGTTCTAGCAAAGCTCCATTGAGATTGGCTCCCGTCAAGTTTGCGCCACCCAGATTTGCACCCTGCAATTGGGCACCTTGCAAATTGACTCCCTGCAACTGGGCATGAATGAGAACTGCGCCCCGCAAATCAATTTCCTGCAAATCAAGATGCCGTAGGTCTGCACCGATATAGTTTCCATAAGGTTGAAATCTTCTTCTCTCTAAAGAGGTAAGCAGAATATTTTCAACAGGCACATTCTGTATTTCATTCAACTGTCCTCTGTTATATAAATCTATAAGTCGATTTATTCCAGATTGAGAACCTTCTAAGACAAGTCTGACAGTCCTTGATTGTACTTTTTCTAAATCCATATTCGCCTCTTCTATGGTTCCAATAGTGTCATGTCAGCATCTCCTGATATTTTACGAAGATGAGCAACCATGGCTTCAACTAACGAGCGGTCATCACGGTTAATCGTTGCCGTAACCACCACAGTTAATCTAGTTGGTGCTTCTGTCTTATAGTTTATGTTTCTATGAAGAACAGGAATGAAGTGTCCTGAAAGATTTTCTAATTGAATTTCTACACAACCGGCTTCATGTGCCTTCTCAATATCGCTGCAATCTGCCCCTATTGCTTTGTAAAATCCAGTAGAAAATGCGATTGCAGCTTTGTCTCCTATTTCCTGGCTCATTCCAACAACGTAAGGAATATATTGAGCAATGGCTTTTGCCTGAATCTCTGAATGACATGTGTTCAAGACAACGCATTTTACATGTTTAGATGCCAGTTTGAATAGGCTTGCTAAAGCGTCTAATTGAACGGTCTGCACTTTTCCCAATCTATCCTCGATACAAAGCTCACCCGAACTCATACCATGCCCAGAAAAGTGAACTATGTGTGGGCTGAAAGCAAGAATTGCTTGAGTAATGTCACCTGAACGGATAGCCTCACGGGACTCTAGGATAATTTCGTTCCTCAAGCAAGCCATCTGTAGCTTTTCACGAATTTCCCGGAGTTCCTGCCCTACACGTAACCGAACCTTATCACTTGGATCTGAGGATAAAAATAGGATCTTGGTTTGATTAAGGGCTTCCATTTTTGAATTATGAGGAATAGCTTCAAGGCTTTCAGACCTGATCGTTTTAGTCTTTACTCCTACATTTGCCCAAAGCAGTTGCTGAGCCTACCACTAATTAAAGATGCACTTTAATTAGTGTAATATCTAGGCTACCATAACTGTCCATAGAAATACATATGCAAATATCTGACTAAAAAATAGATGATAAATTGATTAAGCTACTGTTTTTTATAATTAAGTGTCTAAAAAATAGACAAATTACTCCAAGGAGCAAAGTTCATGACTGAGGACGCGATCGACGAGTTGCAATACACACAGCAGCAGCAGCGCTACTGGGAGCAGTTACGACAAGAGCTAGAGCGCTATAAAGCTGACCTAGGGGCAACCCATACAGAGATAGCCCAATGTCTTGGCATTAGCCGCCAGCCGTTAGTAGTTTTTATGCAGGACTCAAGCCAAGGATTGCCGATTCAGCGATCGAATCTGGTGCGGCTATGGGATCTCCTGACAGAGCCAACGCGCTTCCGCAAAAAATACTCGCCAGAAGAGCGATCGAATCGAGCCGCTCTGAGACAGCAAGGAGCCAATGCCTTATTAAAAGCAGCAGGATTTCTTCCAGACGTGAACGAACAGTCGTTAGAAATTCATTCCAATCGCCATCAGCAAATTCAGCGCTTGGTATCGAGGTTGTCGAATTTGCCTGTTTCAGATTTTGCGGATTTCATCACGTTAACCGATTTTTTAGAAACCTTTGTAACTAACTCTTTTCCCGGTCGATATAAAACTGCGCTAGAAGAAACCCAAATTTTGGATAGCGATGCTGACTCTAGCTCAATCGATCGCGTAGATTACTGGATCAAGAAAAATCATCTGCCTAACATTCCCGATCCAGTTGTTAAAGATAAATTGCAAGGCGCACTTTCTCGGCTAGCTATTTCGGGAAAATCTAAGCTAAATAATGCTGAATTTTTTGAGCTGTATATGTCGATCGCTGAAAATGAGCGGTTGACTAATCATGTTGATAAATTCCTCAAAATGCGGATCACGCAGTGTCAATTTACAACATTGACTTTTTCAGTCCAATCCTATCTCTCTGCCGAAGAAGACAGCCTCATTTGGCAGGATTTTTGTGAGGCAAGTCTGGCTGTAGAGCAATGTCTTCGCCCACAAATTCATGAGAGAAGCGACCTAGAGGATTCTGTTGCCGAACCTGTGATTGAAAGCTCGATTACCTGCAATTTTAGAGAAGCCAAGCAGGACGTTCGCTGGCGCTACAGCTCTTCTACAACCCATTTTGAAACGATGCTGGCGGCGATCGGTCGAGGAATGGGCTATGATTCTGAGCTGGAAATGGTGGATTTCTCTATCCGAACTTTGGGTCACAAAGACTATAGTTTGATTCGCGCTTCTTCCGCATTTCGACCCATTCATTCCACTAATCCTACTGACTACAAGTCTTACCAGAGCGTTTGGATCGATCGCAGCGCTATTTTTGGCATCCTGCAATCTACCATTCTTGCCGTTAGAGGCTGGCTCTCCGAAAACTTTCCAGATGAATCTAGTTGCCGCACCTACTGTGAAACTTGCCAAATTGTTTCTAGCATTAATGACAGCCTCATCAAAGGGAAAAGTTTTTTGAATGGCTATCGTATTCATCAGGCAGCCTATTCCGGTAGATTGTCAACTAGCGATTATCTGGAAAAAGAAGTAATTGAGAAAATTAAAGGGTTAAAAGAAGGTGTATTTAAGCAATATCCAAAATTGCAAGACTGTTATGAATCCGATTTAGATCGCAAGTATTGTGTGGCTAAACTGGCTTGCGCTCACTCTGCTTTAGTTGAAGGCAATATGATCACAGCATCGCGCTTGCTGCTAGAAGTTGAGGATTTTCTTGAGAGCCTTGATTTTCAAAAAAGTTCCAAGGAAAACAAACACCTTCTCAAGATTTCCTATGCGATCGAGCTGAACTTGCAATGCTTTTACCGAGGCGATTCAGTAATCTTTTCAAATCATCAAAAATGGCGTACTGAACTGCAAAATTTCCTCAGTCAGCTCAGCACTTATATTGATGATTGCAATCAAAATTCAGGACAATTTGCTTCTGATACTTATATGAATGTCTCAGAGCTATACGGGCGACTGGCTCGTCTCAATTTCTGCTGCTGCAACGCCGATGAAATTGAGGACTTAGAATCTGCGGTCAGGTATTCTCTGATGGCGGCGTACTGTTCGGCTAAAACGGGTCATCAGCACCGAACGGCACACTGGATTAGCAACGCGGGTCGAACCTGTGTGCGTTTGGGCGAGGGCGATCGCGCTAAAGGATTTGCCGATCTTGCCGATCGGATTATTAGCCGTGCTAGTGAGCCGACCCATAGCCCAGAATATCAGGAAGCCATTCGGGCTGAGGTCAATATTGCCAGAGGAGAACGCCTTTTGTTGATTGAAAAAGACCCTGCGAGAGCGCTGAACTACTTTTTGCGATCGCTCAAAGGCTCCATCTATATTGGCTTTGTTCGATTAATTGCCGATAATTTGTATGACATTGCGCGAGCTTCTAAAGACTTAGGTAACTATCGGATTAAAAAGTCTTTTTCATCGGCATTTGGCAAGAGTGACCCTAAAACAAATTGGCTTTTGAACGAAGATAATCAGAGCTGGCAGGAAAATAAAATTGCGGCAGAAGTGATTCAGTTCATCAACAAAATTGATAAAGAAGAGGACTGGAGTTTCGTTTCAATTCAGTTTAAAGAACAAGCGCAGAAAATCTGGCGTGGTCTGGCAAATTTCAATGATCCAAGCAACAGCTTGCCCCATCCTCTTGAAGCACAAATGGAGGCAGAGGAGTTTCTCAACCGAGTGAAATGATCGCCTAATCCGATCGCCGCCTTTCTGATCTGAGAATCGTGACAATCAGCCACACGCCCAGCAAGCTTGCAACTGCAAAGAAAATATTGCCAATCAGCTGAAGTTGTGGAGTTTGTTGCCCGGTAGAAATAATTGCCGCTCCAATGATCAGCGCTGCCACAACCGTACTAGAAGACCGACGATTGGCAGCCTGATCGATCGATCGCCGCATAGCATTCAGGTCTTGTAGGGTAATGTTAAGCCGCAGCGTTTCAGATGTGAGTCGGTTGAGCAAAAAACCAACCTGACGCGGTGAGTCTAGCGAAAGCTGCTTAAACTCCAGCGCCGTGCGAAGAAGCGATCGCATCGGATCATCTCCCACAAGCTGCCTTTGGAAGAGATCGGTCATCAATGGGCGAATCTCATCGACAATATTGACCGAAGAATCAAACCCTCGACCCGTGCCCTCCAAATTGGCGATCGATTTGGTTAACAGCCCAATGTTGCTGGGCAGCCGCAGATTGTTGAGGCGGGCAGCTTCCAGGATTTTGCCAAAGACTTCACCAATGTTGATATTGGACAAGCTGAGGTCATAGTATTGGCGCAGAAGGCGATCGTAATCGGATTGCAGCCGCAGTAGATTAATCGGCTGGCTCATATCCATGGGTTCGGCAAGCTGTAGAGTCAGCTGGGCGCAGCGATCGGGATCGGCATCAATAATAGCCAGCACCAGTTCTACCATTACCGACTGGGTGCGGTGATCAAGTGTCCCCATCATGCCGCAATCTAGGATACCCACACGCCCATCGTGCAGATAGAATAGATTGCCGGGATGGGGATCGGCGTGGAAAAAGCCGTCGATCAAGTATTGCTGAAGAAAAGCCCTGAAGAGCAGCGTCGTAAAGGCATGACGCTCTGCCTCAATATCGCCGCTATAGTTCGCGCCTGTCATCTTGGCATTCAGGAGAGGCACGCCGTCTAACCATTGCAAAATCAAGAACTTTTTGCTGGAGGAGTAGACTTCTGGAACGACGATCTGATGGGGATTAAACCAGCGGCTGTTCGCCAGGGTTTTACGGAGGCGATCGGTATACTGGGCTTCCAGAGTAAAGTCAAGCTCGCTTAGCAGCGAATTGCTGAACTCGTCTGCCAGAGCCACCACGTTATAGCGCTTGCCAAACTTGGTGGGCGAGAGCAAGGTGGCAATTTGCTTAAACACGGCAATATCCCGCGCCACGATCGTCTCAATTCCAGGACGCTGAATCTTGACGGCGGCTCTCTGACCGTTCTTCAACACCGCTTCATGGGTCTGGGCAATGGAACCCGCAGCGATCGCCTGCGGATTAATGCTCTCAAACTTTTCCTCTAGAGAGATATCCTGGCGAAGCTGAAATTCAATCTCTGACCAATCAACAGGCGGCACGTTTGTTTGCAGATTGCTCAGCGCTTCAATATAGGAAGCAGGCAGCAAATCAGGACGAGTGCTTAGGAGCTGCCCTAGCTTGACGTATGCAGGACCCAAGTCCACTAAGATATTGCGCAGCACTTCTGGGGCAGGGACTTCCGGCTCATCCCCTTTGCCAATGGTCAAGAGCTGGCGCATATAGTCCCAGCCGTGCCGAATCAGCACTTCGATAATTTCGCGTTGTCGAACAACGGGGGTGAGGAGAGGAGGCATACAAAGATATGGAAAGGGTTCTATCTTGATCCTACAAACAAAAAATCAGTGGTGCCGTTTAGAACACCACTGAGCTTATCTATGGCTGTCGCCAGTTTGCTTAGAAGATTTTTGGTGGGGCGCGGAGCGCCCCACCAAAAATCTTCCCGCCCTAACCGCCTTGGCGGTTGCTACAGGTCAATCCCTAAATGAAAAACAAGCCGACGCTGATGACTTGATGAATAGACCTGTTGCAAACTAGGTGGGGTAGATCTACTGATTCCTTTTGATGGGGATCGCCCCCCTCAAAAAAATATTGCCCGATTGAGCAGTGGGAACAAGCCTTCAGAGCGAGCAGCTTAGTCTAGAAAGCCCATCAAAGGTTCACTTTCATTAATATCGTTAGAGGCGATCGGGCGACCACCAGGCAAACCTGAGGTTTCCATCAGCCGAGGATCGCTAACCATCACCGGACGACCGCCAGGTAAACTCAGGTCTTCCCGAATGGCAAGCTCGCTGGCAAATATCGGGCGATGACCGGGCAACGCATAGCTAGCAATGTGTAAATGACTAGCAGAAATCGGGCGATTATTAAAATACAGACCGTAAACTTCTAGATCATCAGAAGGCATATGAGAAAGCCCTGAAGCTTCCAGTTCCCCCGGTGCATCGACATGTAATGCCATTCCAGATTCGCTTCGCCCGTTGGCTTCAGGCTTCTCAGTCACCTTCTCGGCAGGTTTGTCGGCAAGCTCTAGCTTTCCTACTTTTGGCTGTGATGCTTCGTCGCTAGCGCTCTTGTCTTGTACCACCATCTCTTCCTCCTGTTCAACTGCGTTATCTGACGGACGATCGCCAAGGGTGACAGCAAGTTGCTGCCGCACTAACCTGACGACCCGCCCTGGCGACCCGATGCAAGCTCATTTAGCTAATATCTCACTTAGCCTCAATGCTTGTGGCATCGACAACTTTGCGTAATGCCTGATTGTTAATCTTGTTAAGTTAAATTTCAGATCAACTCTGAATATTAGAGTGGCATCTGGCAGTATTATACGCGGAAACGTGCCTGACCCATCTGGGAGGAAACTCGCTAAACGATAGGTATCTTTTAAGAATTTGATTAGGTTTACTGAAGGATATAGCTCAGGGAGCTTTGGCTGCTTGATCGGCTAGGACGATCAAGCATGGCTGATTTTGCGAGATGGGTTAGACATTAGCCGTGACGCATCAAAGCCCGAAAGTAGTGCCCGGAAGCGATGCCTAGAGGCAGCCCAGAAGCAGTACGTTACGCTGCGCTAACGGCATCCTACGCGAAATTTCACGTTAATCAATCCGCGATCAGCCCTGAAATGCCTGATAGAGATAGTAGGTTGCCATCGGAATAATGGTTGCCAGCGCCAGTAAAACCACCACCACTACGGTTGCACTCCGATCGTCTGTGTCTTCAGCCTTAGCGAAGGTGCCCTCAATGCTAGTTGTGTCTTGCACAATAGGAGCGCCCGGATCAGGCTGACCTGCGAGGATCGTGCCCAGGCGATCGCTGGCATCTAGAAACGCCTGATTGTACTTGTTGCCGTTGCGCAGAGGTGCCATCATCGTTTCTTGGGCAACGCTTTCAGCCGTTTCGTCGGGCAGCAGCTCTTTGACGGCTTCGCCTGTGCGAATCGCAGTCGTGTTGGTCACGTTGTCTAAAACGACTAGCACCTGGTTTGCCTGAACTTCTGGCGTAGGAAACCATTTTTTGAACAAGGCTTCTGTGAAGGTGGCGATCGTTTCACCGTAGTCCAAACGGTGAATCGTGACTAGCCGCACCTCTTTATCAGTCGTTTCAGCAAGTTCTGCCAGCTCGGTATTCAGCTGCTTTTGAGTCAGGCGGCTCATCACCCCTGCCTGATCCACAATCCAGGTGGGCGTGCCAGCGCCAATGTTGGGCATACTGTACACTCCGGTCGCGTTGGCAGGGAGGCTGCCTGCCATCCAAAGTTGAATCGCCAAAGCCCATGCTGCCACAGGCAAAATTAGAGAACGGAACCCACCGATAATTTGACCTAGGCGCTGCATCATGCTCCGCATTCCTTAGTGCTTCTTTTCAAAATATTACAGGTGAATGCAATCAGATGAGAAGCAATGATTTATTTTTATTAAAGCATTTTATTTTTGCGACAGATTTCCCTGAACTTTGCCCAAAAAAAGCGCGACAATTGCCGCGCTCATACTTCAGGATGTCAACCTCAAACTTGCTTGTGAAATTTGCACTAACCCGTATTTCTCATGCCCGCCGCAATGCCGTTAATAGTCAGCAGCGCACCGCGCAAAAGCTCTCCTCTGCTGTAGCGCGATCGAATCGCTCCCGACGAGGCGCTGTTCTTGTGCTGGCGCAGCCGCTTGATGAGCGAGACTTGTAGAAACCCTAGGGGAACGATCGTGCTGTTGCGCAGCAAAACCGATCGCTGTAGGTCTGGATCACCATCTAGCAAGCGCTTGTGTCCAGCAATCTTCAGGACAAGCTCACGGGTAAGATTATATTCGGCAATGATTTGCTCAAACACGCCCTCCATCCGCTGCCGATCTTCTGACTGAGCCAATTCGCTGACATAGTGGTGTGCCATATTCAAATCGACTTTAGAGAGGGTCATCTCACACTTCGAGATCACCATGCGGAAGAACGGCCATTTGTAGTAGAAGTAGCGCAGCAGCTTCAGGTTTTCCTGAGGCTCTTCCTCTAGGAAACTTTGAATCGCGGTACCTACTCCATACCAAGAGGGCAGCAGCACCCGCGTCTGCGTCCAGCTAAATACCCAGGGGATCGCTCGCAGGCTGGTAATGTCTTTCTTGGCTCCGCTCCGCCGCGCTGGACGCGAGCTAATTTGCAGCTGGCTAATTTCTTCGATCGGCGTGACTTGCAGGAAAAAATCCAGGAAGTCTGGCTGCTCATAGATCAGATTGCGGTAGTGCGAACGCGATCGCGCTGCCAGCTCCTCCATGATTTCGTGCCAAGGCTGAATGTTGTCAAAGCCGCTGTGCAGCAGACTAGCTTGCAGCACGGCGGTAGTAACAGTTTCCAGGTTATAGAGCGCCAGCTCCGGCAGGTTGTACTTAGAAGCCAAGACTTCGCCCTGCTCAGTGATTTTGATCCGGCCGTCAATACTGCGTCCGGGCTGTGCCAGAATTGCTGCGTAAGCTGGCCCGCCGCCGCGACCCACCGATCCACCTCGTCCGTGGAAGATGCGCAGGGCAACGCCATACTGCTCAGCGATTGCCTGAAGCGACTGCTGCGCCTTGTGAATTTCCCAGTTGCTGCTGAGGAAGCCAGAGTCTTTGTTGCTGTCAGAATAGCCCAACATCACTTCCTGTAAGGGCTGGGTAGACTCATCTGTATCAGTCTGCTCCCCAAGACCTTGAGCCAGCAGCTTGCGGTAAAGCGGCAGCTCAAACAGTTCGCGCATGACGGCAGGAGCGCGCTGCAAGTCTTCCACCGTTTCAAACAGAGGCACTACCTTAATATTGCCTACTCCTGTCAAGGGGTCATACAATCCGGCTTCCTTAGCCAGCAGCAGTACCTCTAGCAAATCGCTGGCGGTTCTGCTCATGCTGATGATGTAAGTGTGGCAGATACCTTGCCCAAACTCCTGCTGCAACCGCCTCAGCATTCGGAATGTCTCGATCGCCTCGTTGGTTTTTTCCGAGAAGGACAGCTCGGACGGAATCAGCGGGCGACGGGTTTGCAGTTCTGTGGAGAGCCAGAGCGATCGCTGCGCTTCGGTCAGGTCGTCGTAGGGGCAGTGCATCACCTGCATATACTCAATCACCTCGTTGAGAGTGTCTGAGTGGCGAGTGCTTTCTTGCCGAATATCAAGATGCGCTAGGTTAAAGCCGTAGATCTCAACCTGGCAGATCAGATTTTCTAGATCCTTGCAGCTCAGCCCAGTTTCCTTAAGGTTATGGTGGATGAGCTGAAGTTCAGTCATGAACTCATCGCCCGATCGATACACTAGATTCGGATCAGCATCGGGCAGATTGCCCTGAGCATAATCGCCTTCGTAGAGTTCCAGACTGCGATCGAGGGTGTTTTCTAGCCGTTTCTGGATGTATGCCAACTTCAGTCGGTAAGGCTCCTGACGGTAGCGAATGGCGAGCGAATCATAAATATCTGGCATCTGCGCCTGATCTTGCTCTAAAGACTCCAACAGCCCCGGCAGCACATCGCTCCAGTGCAGTGACAGGCTCAAAAGCGTGGTCAGATGCTTCACAGAGTGAATATATTTGCGTAACACCAAGTTCCGCTGGTAGCACGCCGTTTTCCAGGTGATTTCGGGCGTGACCGAGGGGTTGCCATCGCGATCGGAACCCACCCAAGAGCCGAAGCTGCAAAAGTCGTGCTTGGGAGGACGCAGCAGCGGATAGGTGCTTTTCAAAGCCCGACAGAAGCGATGATAAAGCTGCGGGATCACGTCAAACAGTACTTCCTGGAAGTAGTGTAGGGTGAAGTCTACTTCGTCTAAAACCGTGGGCTTAAACTGGTGTAGCTCATCAGTTCTCCACCAAAGCCTAATCTCTTCCGTCAGTTGATCCTTTAAGTCTTCAGCTTCCCAAGAAGAGCTGAGACCGAGGGATTGCAAGCTCTCCTCAACCTGGTCAATCTGGCGCAAGATTTTTGCAATGCGGCGCTGCTTGTCTCGAATGGTGTGACGCACAATCTCAGTTGGATGTGCCGTAAACACCATCTGCACATCTAGGTTGTCAATGAGATGCTGAATCTTCTGGGGTGGCACATTTAGCTTTTGCAGCTTGGGGAAGAGCGTTTGTAGGGTGTTGGCTTGTGGGTTGCCAGGGGAATCTTGCAGGCTCTTCTTCAGTAGTTCAACCTGTGGCGAGTCTTCAGGCTCATCGGTATTCAGGGGGTGAGTCGCGTCAAATACTGAGGAACCCGCTACCGGGGCAACCTGCTCGTAGGCAGCGCGATATTGCTGCTGCTGGCCCCGCTGTTCGTAGTGTTGTTCAACAATGTTGATCAGCTGAAAGTAGAGAGCAAAAGCGCGAGCCGCCCGAATTGCCTCATTCAAATCCAGCCCTTCGACCACCTTTAGAGCCTCTAGCTCCGTCTTTTCAGGTGCCTGTCCTTCTGGAGTGTAGATAGAGCGCAGTTGCCCTAGCAAATCAACCAACTGCTGACCGCACTCCTGGTGAAGCACCAGCTCCCATAAGTCTTCTACAATTCTGAGGCGATGACGCAAGAACAAATCAGAGGTAGAGGCTGGCGCTTCCTCGCGGGTTTTTTCCTCTGTTGCCGTACCGGAGCGGGAAGCGTCGTCTGAGGATTGAAGGGTTGAACTCATAGTCTGCCTTGGCAAGATTATCTTGATAATTCTATGATTTTTACTCGGTTAAAACTGCACTCTGGCAGTTTTGCGTTCTCAAGCTTTCTTAAATAGTGGCTGTTAAGTAGAACATATACTACTGATACGACTGACTACAAGTTAAGACTGGCTACAAACTAAGATTGAGAGGTTTGACCTCGGATAAGCCCACGGCGGCATGATTAAAAATAACTTTTAAACTTACAAAGATTTAACTCATGTTCATAGAAAGCTTGTTTTGTTAGGTTATTTAATCTACTGAATTTCAAGAGTTTCAGATGTTGAACTGTTTTGTTCTGTATTAATTATCACAATTCATCAGGCGATCGAACAGAGCCTTCTTTGTGAACTAAAAATGAATCAAAAAATATGTCAAGAAGCTGGGTACAACAAGTTTTTTGTCGAAACATACGACTTGAAAGTTTAAGAGGGTTGTATGAATCCTGACCTTGAGCCTGTCTTGGCTTACTCCTACAGCGAACCTCTACTGGAATCTCCGCCAGATATGGAAATATGGGGACGATCAATCGATCGCAGCTATCAGGATTTGGGCGATCGCCATCAGCTGCATCAGTTGCTTCAAGACTGCCGCACGCGACCCGGAGCCTATGTGCTGGTGCGACAGTTGGCGGAGCTAGGCGATTCAGTGTCAGACGTGAGCGATCGCCTCAGCGAATTGGAAGCGCTGCATATCCATCTTATTGTTTTGGATGAAAAGATGGGTTCCGAGGAGTGGCTCAAGCGATCGGACTTGTTGAAGCTGCTACAAGTCTTGCAAAATAGTCAGCATAGCCAGATTTTGCGGCGCGGTCATGCCCGTAACCGGATCAAGGCTTTGCCGCCGCCTGGAAAAGCCCCCTATGGCTATCGTCGGGGCAAAGACCGCTATGCCCTCGATCGCAGTACGGCTCCAATTGTCAAAGATTTCTTTGAGCATTTCTTGCTGTACGGCTCCTTGCGGGGCAGCGTTCGCTATCTTCAAAAGAAGTACAGCAAAAAAATTTCGGTTTCCACGGGCAAGCGCTGGCTGACTAGCACGGTCTATCGCGGCGATTTGGTCTACCACAATGGCGATGTTGTTCAAGACACCCATACGCCGATTCTCTCTAGGGATGAGGCAGCTCAGATCGATCGCCTTATCCGCCGCAATCGACGAATGCCGCCGCGTGCGGCTAGCGCGCCTCGTTCGCTCTCAGGGCTAGTGATTTGCGGCACCTGCCAGTCGCCCATGAAAGTGAGCCGAGTTACGACTCCGCGACGGAAACAGGAGTATCTTTATTTGCGTCCTGTGGCTTGTCTAGGCTCTGCTGAGCATAGCCCAATTCATCCTGAGTTGAGCAAGAATTCTGAGTTGAGCAAGAATGCTGAGTTAAGCAAGAATGCTGAGTTCAAAAACAAGTGCAAAAAGTTGAGTAAATGTAAAGCGATCGCCTATGCCCAAATTTTGGACTGCACGATTCAACAAATCTGCCGAGAGCTGCCCCTTGCCGTTGCCGGAATGACTATGCCTGATATGGAAGGAATTAAGCAGGGAATCATGGCTCAAGTTACTGCCAAGCAAGCCATTATCGAGCAGTTGCCTGAGCTAGTTACGAACGGCATTTTGGATCGCGAGACTGCCGACCTGCGCCTATACAAGCTGCGGACTGAAATGGCGACGCTGCAAGCTCAGTTAGCTCGGCTACCGCCCATTAGCCTGAAGGCGATCGCTCAGGCAGTTTCTATTCCGCAGTTTTGGCTGGATCTATCTGAATCAGAGCGACGATTTTACTTCCGGGAATTTATCCAGCAAATTCAAATTTTGCGGCAGGGCGAAGCATGGCAGGTCAAGTTAGTGTTCATCTTTTAGCTGCTAAAAATCTTGGGGCTTAAAATTTGGGTACGGGTATGCATGTAATGATTTTTTATGGGGTGGGCGAAGCCTACCCCATAAAAAATCATTACATTTTAAGGACTACCAAAATTTTTAGAGCTAGAGACGCTGACCCATTAGGCGATCGATCGTCTATAGTCTAATCTGTGTTATCGCAACCGACCTTTCGAGCGTTGATCCTTGGCGCAACCCATGATTAGAAGCCTTAAGAAACAAAAACCGCTGGTGTGGATTGCTGTTGGTTCAGCGATTGGCTTAGGTGTGGGAGGAGCGATCGCCTGGTGGTCGCTTCAGCAGCCTGCGATCGAAGGGCTGCCGACTGGAGCCGATGTCATCCCTGAAGATGCCGCAGTCACGCTCTCTTTCTCCACCAACGAGGGGCAGTGGCGGCAGCTTCGTCAGTTTGGTACGCCTGAAACTGAGGCGGCTTTGAACAAAAACTGGACGCAGCTCCGCGATCGTCTCCTAACGGCAAACGGGCTAGACTACACGCGCGACATCAAGCCCTGGGTTGGTAGTGAGATGACGGTGGCATTTTTGTCTCCGGTAGCGCTTCGAGCTTCTGGCACCGACAAGGCGGCTCAGCCGATTCAGCCCTATCCTCCTGATCCGCTGAAGGGAGATGCGCCAACTGTGTTGGTGCTGCCGATCGCCAATCCGGTTAAGGCGCAGGAACTTCTGGCGCAGCCTAAGGTGTCTGGGGGACAGCAGTGGGTCGATCGCGACTATAAGGGCGTGAAGATTCGAGAAGTGCAGGGCAAGGCTGAAAGAGCCTATGTTGCTGCCGTTGTGGGCGATCGCTACCTGGTGGCAGCCTCAGACAGTCAGGCGATCGAGCAGGTGATTGATACGTTTAAGGGCAAGCCTTCGGTGGCACGAACTCCGGGCTATGGGCAGGCTTTTACACAGCTCACAACTGAAGCTCCCCTACTGCGGGCTTACGTGAATGTGCCTGTTGCTACTTTAGTTGCCACCAACAACGCTAATCAGCCGATTCCGCCCCAAGGTCTGGCGCTGTTGCAGGGCAATAAAGGCTTTGCGACTGCGATGGATCTGGAGCCGGAGGGGGTCAGGTTTCAGGCGATCGCCTGGTTGCCCTCAGAGAGCAAAGTGCGCTACTCAATGGATAACAAGGCGCAGCGCATGCCGAGTTTGCTGCCTGACTCAACCCTGCTGATGGCTTCTGGCGGAGACTTTAAGCGAACCTGGCAGAATTACACTCAGCAAGTTGGCGATAGCGGTACGGGTGGCGTATTGAATCCTACGTTTCTGCGCCAGGGATTTAATAACCTCACGGGGCTGGATTTTGACCAGGATATTGCCAATTGGATGGATGGCGAATTTTCTCTGGCGCTAATCTCTGATCCGGGCACGAATGCTGCAAATCCTAAGACAGCAACGCCGCCTAAAGCGGGGGTGTTGATCATGGCGCAGACGGGCAATCGCAAGGCGGCGGATGAGGCGTTGAAGAAGCTGGATGGGGTCATGGTCGATCGCTACAAGTTTCGAGTTAGCGAGACTCAGGTGGGGGGGCAGCCTGCGATCGCTTGGGTGTCGCCTTTTTCGTCCTTGACGGCGACTCATGGATGGCTAGAGGGCAATGTTGCGTTTCTGGCGATCGGCTCGGATGTGGGGAGTGCGATCGTTCCGGCTCCAGCGAAGCCGCTGATCTCCAATCCGCTGTTTAGCGGCACGGCTTCTAAAACGATTGAGTCTGGTAATGGGCATTTCTTTATGGCAAGCGATCGACTTGCCAGCCGAGATACGGGGCTGCCGCTGCCTATCTTGCCCGCAGACAATCAGGCTTATGTGGGTGCGTTGCGGGCGCTACAGGTGACGGGTGCAACGCAGGATTCTCTGACGACTCGCTATGATGTGCGTGTGCTGTTGCGTCGGGTGAGTAATCCTCCTGCTGCTTTGCCTTCGCCTAGGGTGGGGGCTACGTTAGAGCCTAATGCGGTGCCTAGTGCGGTGCCTAATGAGTCTTCTACGGAATCACCAGGCGAATCTCCAGGGAAGTCTTTGGCGAATTAGTTTTTGGCAGATTAGTTTATGCTCCTCAATAACAGCTAGAACAGCCTTGGGGGTCTCCCCCAAACCCCCGGCAGGGGACGGGTGCGTCCCCCACACCCCCTCCACATGAGGCGCTAGATGAGCGGCATGAGTCGCTTTGCATGGGTGGAGCGATCGAGCGTTTGGGATTTAGAGGTTTTACACAATCTCATCACACTGTATTGCTGGAGTAGACGCGCTGCTGCTGCAAGACCTGGCGGTAGAGTTCTTCTAGGTTGGTGATGTTGTTGCTAAGGGTATAGCGATCGATTGCTCTCTGTCGGGCTTTTTTGCCCAGGAGTGTGGTTAGTTCGGGGTGATCCTGGAACATGGGTAGCAGGGTCTGGAGCTGGGTGGAAACGCGGTGGGTATTGAGGACGATGCCTGCTCCAGTTTCTAGCACTTCGCCATCTGCCCCGGCATCGGTGGCAAGGCAGGCGACTCCGCAAGACATGGCTTCTAGGAGGGAGAGGGAGAGTCCTTCGACTAGGGAGGGCAAAATATAGACATCGGAGCCACGCAGAATTTCGATGCGGCGCTGCTCGTCGGCGATAAAGCCCATCCAGACAACCCCTTGGTCTTCGCCGTAGGTGCTCATCAAAGCTGGCGCTAAGGGACCGCTGCCGACAATGACGAGTTTGCTGTCTTCACGCATCTCGGCGTGTTTCCAGGCTTTTAGCAGCGATTCGACGTTTTTCTCCATTGCCACGCGTCCCTGGTAGACGAAGACGCGCTGTGCGCCAATTTCGGTCTTTAGGCGCGAGAGTCCGGGAGAGTACTTTTCGATGTCTACGCCGTTGGGAATGACCGCTAGGCGAGATTTTGGGATGCCTAAGCGCATCAGTAGATCGCGCTGAATTTTAGAAAAGATGATGACGCGATCGTAGTTTGCCAAGAATGGGGCGTAAAGCTGATACATCAGGTGTTGCGTTCCTGAAGTCAGGTTGCGCCGCTTGCGGGCGAAAGGTGGATGGAAGGTGGCGACTAGGGGAATGTTCAGCTCTTCACAAATTTCGGGTAGCAGAAAGTCTAGAGGTGAGAGAGTCAGCGAGGCGTGAACGATGTCTGGCTTAAGCTGTCGCAAAGCTTGGGTGAGTACTTTGCTCGATTTCAGGGAAGGGATGGTATAAATCTGAGATTTAAAGAGAAATGGAATCGGAACTTCCTGAACTTCCCCCCCTTGAAATTCTCCCCAAGATGCGGTGACAGGATGGTCGTCGTCTTCCTGGGCAAAATGGACAAAACTAACTTGATATCCCCGATCTAGCAGCGCATTCGTCACTTCCCGACCATATGTCACGTTGCCACAAAATGGGGATTTCTTGCCAAGCCACGCAATATGCATTCAAGTTAAGCGTTATTCGGTAAATTTTTTAGATATTAAGGATTTTAGTGGTTTATGTCAGCCTTTGATAATTTTGCTGGACAGTTCTACCGGATGATTCTGCGATCGCGACATTGTCCAGGTCAAAATGCCCCCGGCGATTGCCATACCTGACAGCACTAGAAACACGGCTTGCAGCCCAAACCAGTTCTCGGCAATTCCTGCTAAGGCTAGAGGCAAGCTCAAGGCAATGTTAATGGCGTTATTTTGTAGCCCAAATACCTTACCCCGCATGTCTTCGGGAGTCTCTTCCTGAATAGCGGTCTGCATCGGTACACCCGTAATCGCTGAACAGGCTCCTAGCACCACCAGCAGAGGCAATGTGGGAAACAGGTGATGGGTGAAGAATGAAATGGCCGCTAGGGAAATCGCCATGCCGATCGATCCATACAATGCCATTTGTGCCCGTGAGACTTTTTGCCCAAACTGCCCAATCAAAACAGCCCCGATCGCCATACCTACACCGCCAGCTGCCAGCAAAAAGCCAAACTGAGAAGACTTTAGCTCTGGCATGACTTCGGCAAGGCGCACCGCCAGCACCGCCAAAGCCGCGAAAATGGAGAACAAAATCACCAAATGAATCAGGGCTGCCCTCACTACGCCGTGGTTTTTCAGGTAGCGCAGACCGTCTTTAATGTTTTCCCAGACGTCGGGTAACTCTGCATGGGGATCGACAGCTTTTTCCTGAGTGTTGAGGGAGATCAGCAAGAGTCCAGCGATCGCATAGCTGCCGCCCACCAAAATTTCTTTGCCCATGTCTGGGGCAAGATGCAGGAGTGGAGCGATCGGCGCAATGGCTGTCTCCGCCAGCGCCAATAGCGGTTCCCCTAGCGCAAATCCCACGATCACGGATGCCATCATGGTCATGGTATAAAGCGAGTTTGCTGAGAGCAGGTGTCGCCGCTCAACAATCAGCGGAATCACAGCTTGTTCGGCAGGGGCAAAAAACTGAGTCAGAGTAGACACTAGAAAGGTGACAGTCAGCAGCACTAGAAAGCTGACAGGTATCCCAAAGAAGGCACCCCAGTCGTGGGAGATCCACAGCAAAACGGGCAAGCTCAGCACCAGCCCACCCCGGAGTAGGTTGGTAGAAACCAGCACCGCCCGCTTGCGCCAGTGATCGACAAACACACCCGCTACCGAACCAAATAAAATAGCTGGAATGGTGAAAGCAATCATCAGCGAAGACACCCAGCCGCTAATGGTTTGATCGGCAGACTGAAAGCGGCTAGCAATGATGGCAATCATCAGCACTAAATAAATTTTGTCTGCTAGCTGGGAAAAAACCTGACCACTCCACAGCTTCAGGAAGTTGCGGTTTTTTAGAACAGGCAGCAGCCCCCGCTCCAGATCAGCTTCTGAGTCGGGTAGCGTTTCAGGCGTTACGTCACCCCTGCCGTTTCCATTTTGCTCAGGTGCGTCACCCTGCCACTCTTGCCGATCTGTGATCGACTCAGCTAGGGGGACAACGCCTCCCACCACAGATGGGGCAGTTGGCTCGATCGATTCTGAAGCATTGCTGCCTGGAACTCGTTCACTCCTTATTTCTGGCAAAACCAGATCGGAGTTAGCTAACGGCTCAGGATACCGCTCCGATTTATAGGGCGGCGTTCCCGCTGAGGGCATAAATCCTGTTGGCGCGACCTGTCCTGGATGTTTTCTCTGAGGAACATGACGACCCAAAGCATCTCCGATCGGCTCTAGATGGCTGGGCATAGGCATCTTCCTATTGAGGGCTTCAAGATCTGAGTCAAAGGGTCGCATCATGGGTCACAGGCAGGAGGGGCATCGGCAAAACAGGCATCAATCAAGGTCGCTGACCGAATCGGTCGATCGTAATGATACTGGGCATATTGGCGCAAAATCCGCTCTAACGACAGCCAAATTCGAGACACGGTCGGCATCTTAGACGAATGAGACGAAAACCAGTCCTGAATCAAATTTGGCTGAGATAACTGCTGCAAAATATCTAGCTCGATCGCCCCAATTTCAACGTACAGATCAGCAGGGCGCGAAAGCTTAGGAGACGATGGCAACACTTTGGGGTTGCCAAAAGTCTGTTTAGGAACTTGTCCGGTAACTTTTGGCACAAGATGCTCAGCCTTGAGACGATCGATCGCCGACAGCAGGAAGGTTCCGCCAGCAAAAATGCTGAAGCCAACCCGCCAGTCAGGGTCTGCGAAATTGGGCGTTATCGGCTGCTGGGTAACACAGCAAGTCTGTACCTGGGGCGGCAGCCCTGCAAGCGCTAGCAGATGGTAGATAGCCTGCACCAGGCAAGGAAGCGTTGTAGCGCTCGGCATCTTTTCCAGGCGACTTAAATGCTCTCGCAGTAAGCAAAATAGCTCTGGCTGCGGATGATCATCCATTGCCTGCATGAGCGCCAACTCAGCTAAATATTGTCCTGCTGTGAGCTTACCCAAGTCTTGGCTCAGCCCTGGATAGGACTCCTGGCTCTCGGCCTGGGTGATTTTATCGAGATTTTTGCCCCTGGCAACCAGCAGATGATTCACCACAAACAGACTGCTACGTCCCCCCAAGCTAGACTTATGCTTGCGAGAGCCAGGAGCGACTGCCCGAATTAAGCCAAACTCCTCGGTGAGGATCGTTAAAAGACGATCGCTCTCTCCTAACGGAGCGCTTTTGAGGTTAATTCCAAGGGCTTTGTAAGTTCCACTCATGGGGACGGGGGCAAACGGTCTTTAGGGGACAAGAAGTCTTCAGGGGGCTGAACTAGAACCTAGCCAGAATCTAATTAGTAAACGGATTCCTCTATCCATGTCACCCCTCCAGAGTATCGCGTTGACGGATCAGGTCAACCCCTCTAGAAGTACCGAGTCGAGTTGCCCCTGCCAAAATTAAATCGATCGCCTGTTCAACGGTACGGATACCACCCGATGCTTTAATGCCAACGCGATCCTTAGCAATCGCTTTGAGCAGTGTAACATTTGCGACCGTCGCCCCGCCCCGCCACCCGGTGCTAGTTTTGAGGTAAGCCACGCCAGCATCCATACAGGCTTCGGCAGCAATCTTCACCTCTGCCTCGCTCAGCACCGCCATTTCCAGGATGGCTTTGACAGGTTGCCCCATCTCACAAATTTCAGCAATTTCTTGATGCAGCGCGTCGAGCTTGCCCGCCTTCAGCAAGCCTAGGTTAATGACCATATCTAGCTCAGTTGCGCCATTTTCAATCGCCTCCCCCGCTTCATAAGCCTTAACGGTTGAAGTCGTAGCTCCGCTGGGAAACCCAATCACGCAGGAGACTTGAGGACGCTTCTTGTAGAGCAGCTCAGCCGTCTGCCGAACATGGGCAGGGTAGACACAAACAGACGCAAAGCTATAGCGATCGGCTTCTTCGCAGTATTGCGCTACCTGTTCAGGAACTGCGGCTGGATCTAGCAAAGAGTGGTCAATAAACTCGGCTAAATTAATTTCTGAATGAGCTTCAGCCATGATTTCCTCCGTTCTGTTAACAGTTTGTCTCAAAAACGATCGGAAATTTATATTTCTTCGGAGCGTGGGATAGGTGTCAGGGCGATCGCAGAAAATCCAGCAGTTCCCGATTTACCGTCTGAGGCGCTTCCTGCTGCACCCAGTGACCACAGTGCGGCAAAAACTTTAGCTTCAGCGGCGCACTCACCAAGCTTTCCATGCCTTCGGTCAATTTTCGGTTGAAGAAAAAGTCTTCCTCCCCCCACAGCACCAGCGTTGGCGCAGAGATCAGGGCAGGCGATCGCCCTAAGTTTGCCAGCCAAGTCTGAGGAGAAAAAAGAGTGCGGTAGTGCCGCAAAACCGCAGACAGAGCGCCGGGTTTCTCTAATGCCGCCTGATAAATTTCGGTATCTTGAGCGGTAAAAGCGCCCTTGCGAATTGCCTGGTCTTGGAACAGGGTTTTGACAAAGCCCCGGAGGTTTTGCTGGATCAGCCACTCTGGTAAAGCTGGAATCTGAAGCGCCAGCACATACCAGCTTCGACGCAGCTGATCCAGATTGCCCACTAATTCCTGAACGAAGCGCTGTGGGGGTGGCGCATTGAGCATCGCTAGCCGATCGAGGGCTTCTGGAAACTTTTGAGCTAAATTCCAGGCGATCGCCCCGCCCCAATCATGCCCCACGACGTGAGCTTTAAGATAGCCGAGGCTCTCCATCAAGCCTTTAATATCTGCGCTCAGCGTGTCTAGGTCATAGCCGCTTTCTGGCTTGTCAGAGTCGTTGTAGCCGCGCAGATCGGGCACCACTACCTTAAAGTGCTGGGCAAGCGCTGGAATTTGATGCCGCCAGGAGTACCAAAATTCTGGAAATCCATGCAAAAGGATGACCAAATCGCCCTCACCCTGCATGACGCAGTGCAGACGAATATTGTTAGTGTTGACAAAGTGATGTTGCCAGCCAAAGCTAAGTGCAGTCATGTCCCGCAATGCCTTTAACAAAATATCGTGGTAGGAAAAGTAGCGTGATAAAAGTGGGTCTCCCAAGACGCAGCAGAAGCGCTGTAGCAAAAGCTACTAAAGCACAATTCCCCTCACCCTATAGCTTAACGTTTTGTTGAGTATCCATGCCAAGCAAGTTCCCAATCTTTTATTCCAATGAGTTTCTAGAACACGACACGGGTGCCTATCATCCAGAGCGATCGGGGCGGCTAACTGCCATTACCCAGGCATTAAGGGCACAGCCTTGGAGCGATCGCCTAGAATGGCGGCTCCCTACCCCTGTTTTGTCGCAGGCTGAGCGATTAACCACAGCCCTTCGTGCCGTGCACCCCGATCGCTACACCGAGGCTGTTCGGCTTCTAAGCGATACAGGCGGCGGTCACATTGATCCGGATACGGTTGCGTCTCCCCGCAGCTACGGCGTAGCCCTGCTGGCAGTCAGCGCATGGCTAGATGGCGTTGAGCAAGTGCTGCAATCGGGAGAACCTGCATTTGTGGCTGCTCGTCCTCCAGGGCATCATGCCCTACCGGAGCGCGGCATGGGGTTCTGCATTTTTGCCAATGCTGCGATCGCCGCTCTCTATGCTCTTCAGCAACCTGAGATCCAGCGGGTTGCCATTGTCGATTGGGATGTGCACCATGGCAACGGCACTCAGGCGATCGTTGAATCCCATGCCGACATTGCTTTTTGCTCGCTGCATGAGTTTCCGCAGTATCCCGGCACAGGAGCCGCCCATGAGTGCGGTAAGTATCATAATGTGATGAATTTCCCGATGCGGTCAGGCAGCACGATCGAGGATTATTTGCTTCACTTCGAGCAGAGCATTATTCCTTTTCTACAGCGCTTTCAGCCTGATTTGCTGATTGTCAGCGCGGGTTATGATGCAAACCAGTCCGATCCTTTGGCAAACATCGACCTACAGCCTCAGGACTACGGAGCTTTGACCGATTGCTGTTTGCAAGTCACGCGCCGTATTCTTTTTGGGCTAGAAGGCGGATACGATTTTGAGGCATTAGCGCAGTCTGTAACCGCTACTATTGAACGCTGCCTTGCCTAAAATCTATCAATGCTGAATCTGCTCCGCGAAATCCACTCTACCCCCCTTTGATAGATTGCACCCTCAAAGCCTTAGACTAGAGGGTGCATTGTTATTACGTGCATTGTTATCACGTGCATTGCCATTCCGGTCATGAACTGCGTATTGGTCGCGGTCATTCACCGCATTTACCCACCCTCACACTTAGCATACTGAGTCAACTTGTGCGTAAGGTCATCATTGCTGGCAACTGGAAGATGTATAAAACTCAGGCGGAAGCCCAAGAGTTTTTGCAGGGATTTTTAGATCAAATTGCTGAAACCCCAGACGATCGCGAGATTGTTCTCTGCGTGCCCTACACGTCGCTCAGCGCCATGTCTAGAAATCTGCATGGCACTCGAATCAGAATAGGGGCACAAAATGTCCATTGGGAAACCGCAGGAGCCTACACTGGAGAGATATCTGCACCCATGCTGACTGAAATGGGCGTACGATACGTCGTGGTAGGTCATAGCGAACGTAGACAGTATTTTGGTGAAACTGATGTCACAGTCAACCTACGGCTAAAGACAGCACAGAAACATGGTCTTATTCCCATTCTTTGCGTCGGCGAAACCAAGCAGCAGCGAGACACAGGTGAAACGGAAGCTCTGATTTGCAGTCAGCTCGAAAAAGATTTGGTAGAGGTCGATCAGGGTAGTCTGGTGATTGCCTATGAGCCGATTTGGGCGATCGGCACAGGAGATACTTGCGATGCCAAAGAGGCCAATCGCATCGTTGGGCTAATCCGTAGTCAGCTCGACAATAAAAATGTCACGATCCAGTACGGCGGTTCTGTCAAGCCTGGGAACGTCGATGACATCATGGCACAGCCAGAAATTGATGGGGCGCTCGTAGGAGGAGCCAGTTTGTCACCCAAAGAGTTTGCCCGGATTGCCAACTTTCAGGCAGATCCATAGCGGTAGATAGCATGACCGATACGCTCTCATCGGCTAGCTACAGCATTTCTCCCGAACAGGCGGAACAGTTGGAGCAAATCTACAACTTCAAGCGATCGTCTGAAATCTGGCAGTTTTTGCAGGAGAATGCCTTCGTGATTCCTCTGCTTTTGGAAGCGCCTACCTATGTCTATCGCCAATTCCCAGATGCCGCGATGTTTCTAGAGGTCTTAGTGCATCCCCAAGGTTCTGCCTCAGACGATGACGAAATGGTAATTCACGTCACGACCCAGCTTGAGGCTGATGATGCACTCGATCGCCTCTGGGAACTCGATCGCGACTGGTGGCTCAAAGCCTCAGAAACCGTTGCGGGACGGCTGATAATTGATATAGATTTTCAGGAAGTTTGATGGGTATGGTAGTCTTCTAAAACAAACTCCCGTGAGCCGATATGAGCTTTAATTGGGCGGAATACCTGCATCTCGCAGAAGAGTTAACCGGAATTGCAAATTCGATCGCAGGTGAAGAAGCCCGTCTTCGCTCCACAATTAGCCGCGCCTACTATGCCGCATTCATCCGCGCCAGGAATTACCTGCGTCACCAAGATTTAGATCTACCTAGAAATGGCGATGTGCATCGCTACGTGCGAGATTATTTCGATCGCAGCAGCAATGAACTTCATCGTATGATTGCCAACGATCTGGCAAGACTTCGCATTAGCCGCAACCGCGCCGACTACGACGACATTATGACGCAGCTTCCTGTGTTAGCTCGAATGTCTCTGAAGCTAGCGGCTAGAGTATTGGCTAACTTAGATGAACTGCTGTTGCAGCAACGTCAAGCGCTTCTAAAAAGTGAGGTCAAGCGCCCTTAACAAGTTAACCTTTAACAAGCTAACCCTTAACCAAATTGAACGCCAAGCCAAACAGCAGCAGTCCGCCGAACCCCAAGCGATACCAGACAAACACCCAGGTGCTGCGCCGTTGCAGATAGCGCAGCAGCCACGCGATCGACAAATATGAAAAAATGAAGGTTGAGATAATTCCTGCGATGAGAGCAATAACGCTGTCTACGCTAGTAAAGGCTTTACTCGCCTGATAAAGGGTGGCGATCGTCAGCGTTGGAATGCCTAGCAGAAACGAAAATCGAGCGGCTGTCTGACGCTCTAGACCCAAAAACAAGGCGGCTGTCAAGGTCGAACCCGATCGAGATGCGCCCGGAAGTAGAGCAATCATCTGACCTAAGCCCACGAGAACTCCGTCAATCACTTGTAGTGACTCAAACCCTCGCTTCCGGCTGCCAATTTTTTCAGCCAGCGCCAGCAAAAGCGACATGGCGATCGACATGATGGCAATTACCAGGATGCTTTCTGGCAAAATATCTTTGAGCAGAAAACCAACTGCCAAAGCTGGAATAGTGCCGACTGTGATGCCAACCAGCAGTTTCCATTCTTCTCGTTGCCAGTCCTTTTGCTGGAAGGCTGTCCAAGCCCCGGTCAAAATTTGCCGAATATCTGACCAGAAGTACCAAACCACGGCAATCACACTGCCGAACTGGATAGCGTCCACAAAGTATTTTTGTCCCACATCTGTCCAGCCAAAAATCTTGGTAAAAACCAGCAGGTGAGCGGTGCTGCTGATGGGCAAAAATTCAGTAATGCCTTGGACGATTCCTAAGACGATCGCTCGAAATATTTCTTGAATTAAATTCACGTTGTTACCTAGCAGGTCGTTAGTGTATCAGCCTGAGATGTATCAGTCTGGCATCGATTCGGGGCATTGGGAGCAGGATTTTGCCACATTCTAATCATCATCAGCCTAATCGCCGCTGCGGTCTAATCTGAAATTGACGCGCTGAACCACAGCTTAGGAGTTTACCCGGAGGCAAGTCTATCCCTTATCCTCTTCTTTAGAAAAGTTTTATCGTCAGTCCAGAAATTATTAAGCAGTGGATCTAAGTTGGGATAAGATACGGAGATAGATATGCCCCCCCAGGGGATATATCTATGCTATGTTAAGAAAGTTGAACTAGATTATTAGAAAATTTTGTCTTCCTTTATCCCTTTTTCTAAAGACCTCTACTCAAATGCTTTAGATTTACAGCCCGCACGGTCTTCCAGGGATGAGAAGGGCGATCGCATTCATCAAGCCCGTCTAGTATTTGCTGCCGCAATTTTTTTAGTGGCTGTTCCCGTCTTTTTTCAGGCTCCTCTGGTAAGGGTTTTCCCTTGGCTGAGCTTAGGCATGACCGCTGGCTGGCTCTGGCTCAGTCTGCATCTGCGTAGCCTTCCTAAGACGGCTTTATGGGGAGATTTGTTACTAGGGTTTACCTGGACATGGCTGGCTGGCTCAGTTTACTGGGGCTGGTTGCGCTGGGAGCCATTGCTGCACTTACCTGTGGAAGCGATCGGTCTCCCTTTCGCCTGGCTCAGTTTGATGATGGGTCGAGATAAGGTAGGCAACTGGTTCTATCTGGGTTCGCTTTTCGGCACATCCATCACAGATATCTACTTTTTCTTAGTTAATCTTATTCCTCAATGGCGGCAGCTCATGAAGGCAGAGCCGGATTTAGTTCAGCCTATTTTTCAGAGCGCCATTATTCAGATTCAGACTCCTTGGGGAATTGGATGTGCGATCGCTCTGGCTCTGGTGCTGATAGCTGCCAGCAGTCTGCCTCTGCGGTCGCAACAGTTACACTGGTGGGGGTTCAGTGGCGCAGTCTTCAGCACAATTTTGGTAGATGGTCTCTTCTGGCTAGCGGCAACCTACGTCTAGGGTCAGGACATGATGGAAATAATTCGAATCTATGGGTGATCATAATTTACCTATGGCTGGGTCAGTCTGCGGCTAGATTAATGCGTGTTAAGGCATCGAGTAAGTTAAGCTTTACAGAGCTTGTCTGATTAAAAATGAACTTTGGGTTAGCGGTACTGACTGGATACATTAGTTCTTCTATATTAAGAATTTAGTAATTCATCCGGAGTTCATTTCAGACAAAGCCTCTTTATAATGCAAGAGCTGATCATGCATTAGCTGAACGTTCGCGCTTTTTGCGTTGAATCGAGTCAGGATACTACCTAGCCAGAGACACGAATGGTTTCTCAACGTGTGGCAACTGCACAACCCGTTCCCCATCTAATTTTGCGAACTGAATCTGGGAGCCGCTATCTCTCGTTAGTGGGCAGTAGCTGCTGGACTGCCGGGAGAGGAGACGACAATAATTTTGTGCTGCCCGATCGCTGGATTTCGCGCAACCATGCCATGCTGCAACGCATGGAGACGGGGGAGTTTTACCTAATTGATCTAGGCAGCCGCAACGGCTCGTTTGTCAATGGCAGAAGGGTAAGTGTTCCTGTGACGCTGCAAAATGGTGATCGCCTTACTTTTGGGCAAACTGAACTAGAGTTTTATACACCCGATACTGAACATCTGAATCATTCCCCCGTTGGGCTAGACTCTCAAGAGTTTACGGCAACTGCTACACTGCATGTCCGTCGGCTGATTTCGGTTCTAGTGGTTGATATCCGCAACTTTACCGGGATGACGCGTCAGATCGATGAGAAATTGCTGTCTGAAGTGATTGGCACCTGGTTTCGCTGCGCTGGAGAAATCATCCGCGAGTATGGAAGCTGGGTTGATAAGTATATTGGCGATGCCGTCATGGCAGTCTGGATTCACGGTGCGCAGGGAATTAGCCCCGAAGAGATGGTGCGCATCACCCGCGCCCTTAGCGCTATGCACAAGATGACCAGTCAGCTTCATGAACGCTATCCGTTGCCCTTTCCCCTCCAAATTGGTGCTGGGTTAAACACAGGATACGCCATGGTAGGGAATACAGGAACAGGCGATCGCCCCGATTACACGGCTCTGGGCGACACAGTCAACGCTGCTTTCCGACTAGAGTCTTCGACGAAGCAAATTGGCTCAGATATTGCATTAGGAGAAACAACCTATCAATATCTAGCAGAGTCAGGCATTAGTCCCGATCTATTCAAGCAACACACCGTTAGCCTCAAGGGCTATGACGTCCCAACTTTGACTTACGCAGGATCATTCACCGATCTAGACACATTCCTTAAGTTAATGCCTAATGACTGATGCCCGATGACAAAAGAGCGAAGCTTTATGGGCTTCGCTCTTGACTCACTACATTGAACCTTTAGCAAGTTAGGTTTGGTGAGTTGTGCTCCTACCAAACCTAATTTGCAAACGGTCTATTGCCTATACCATGCACCAGAACAGCTACGCGATTTCTGCAACTTCTGCAACAGGCACAATGGATTCCATAGCAGCAGCATAGACGCTGATCTTCTTGCGGTTCTTGCCTCGGCGCTCAAATGTGACGATCCCGTCAATTAAAGCAAACAACGTGTCATCGCTGCCCCGCCCGACATTTGAACCCGGATGAATTTTGGTTCCCCGCTGCCGCACCAAAATATTTCCAGCTCTGACAACTTGACCGCCGTACCGCTTAACACCAAGTCGCTGAGCGTTAGAATCACGTCCGTTGCGAGTACTACCCGTTCCCTTCTTATGAGCCATGTGAATTCCTACCCCTTACTAACGTTATCTTCCACCCTAGCCAAAGCCCAGCTAGCCCAAATCTTATTCAACAGACGCTTCCTCAAAGGAAAGCTCTGGTGGTTCTGCAGAAACAGGTGCGGAAGCATCTGCACTTGCAAGAACTTCGCCCCCCACGGAAATAGAGTTGATCATCAGCCGAGTTAGCTCTTGGCGATGCCCTTGCTTCTTGCGGGTTTTCTTTTTAGGGCGCATCTTGTAGACGATGATCTTACGACCCCGCATATGTCTCAGGACAGTGCCTTCTACAGTGGCACCCTCTACGAAAGGCTGACCCACAGAGGACTCGCCATCGTAATCAATGAAAAAAACCTTATCGATGGTTACAGATGCGTCCTCATCGACCGCAAGCCGCTCTACATCATAAAAGCGACCGGGTTCGACCCGTAGCTGCTTTCCACCTGTCTCAATAATCGCGTATGCCATGAACTTGCCCTAGATAGTTGCCGTACAGGTAGCCTGACAGATTAGGTAAATCTAGAAAAGCACTTTGAATAGAGCCTGAAAAGTGAACAGACCCAAAACCTGATCCGAGCAGAGTGACCAGTCTATTATCTTCACAAAAAAACAGGCAATTGTCAATTTTAGCCGCTAGCTTTTTCCGTGCCGCGCAGTTTTGAATCAGTCCTCAAACCACAAAGCTTGTAGAGTCTCCCTGAGTCGCTTGCCAACTCCTAGCATCAAAGTAAAGATCCTCCAGCGTGATGCTATACAGGACATCTTTGAGTTTCTGATGCAGTTGACGCCAGAGCGTCAGTGTTACCCAATCTCCTGCTTGCTCTGCTTCCGGGATATGACGAGGAAGAGGCTCGACGGTTTCGCCCACCGACTCCAGAATTTGCCCTAGAGAAATGTCGGCGGGCGATCGCGCCAGTTTATATCCCCCCTGTGCGCCCCGCACTGACTCGACTAAACCTGCTCGTCGTAATTCAATCAGCAGTTTTTCCAAATAGGGAGCAGGAATATCTTGGCGTTTGGCAATGGCTTTGACTGAAGTGGGCTGCGATCGCGGTTGTAAAGTTAAATCAAGTAACGCCTTAACGCTGTAATGTCCACGAGTCGTTAATTTCATTCGGTTGAATTAGCAGTTTTTCCTCCATTCATCGAGTTTAAAGGGTACGCTTATCAATCTGTCTGACTGATTCAGTTAAGAAACGATTGATTTGACTCATTCCTGAGTTGCCAACTCTATAAACATACTTCAATTGCCCGTTGGTTCAACAGGTTAAATTGCAATTTCTAATAGGGTTTAATCACCAACGCTAACCAACAAAATTAGTTTGAGCTGAATAGTCTTTTATCTAAATTAGATAAAATAATCTAAACTAGACGAAAAAGTATCGAGTCAGGGTAGTATAGTTCCAAGAGATGTATCGTAGAGCAAAGAAATAAAGCTTTACTGTAAATCTTAGATTACAAGACAATGTACAGATTTCTCATCATTGATATAGATTCAGGCTAATGAGTAAGAAGAAAAAAATTGAGCCGCTGTTAGGTGAAGCTCTCCTTGCAAAGGTTAAAGAACTAGAGAGCCTCAGCAAGGAAGAAAAGGCCAAAGAATGCGGCTACTACACCGTTACAAAGAATGGTGTAGAACGAGTCAATATGATGAAGTTCTTGAGTGCGCTTCTAGAAGCCAAGGAAATTGATGTAGATGGCAAGCACAGCAGCAATGGGCGTGGAGGGCGAAGTGCAAGCTATCGCATCACGGTTCAAGCAAATGGCAACTTGCTAATTGGAGCGGCATACACCAAGCAAATGGATTTGAAGCCGGGGGATGAATTTGAAATCTCCCTAGGACGAAAACATATTCGGCTTAAGCAGCTCGACTCAGACGAAGGCTTTGAAGATTAAGCTTCTTCACGGAAGTCATTGGAGCGGCTGATTCTAATAGAGCGATCGCCCTTGAGATGTTGCACCTAAGCTGTTGCGCTCAGGAGTATCATACTTGAAGTTTTGACACACATTTGACACACAGATGTCACATACAAAGAGTGGATGGTTTATTCCTGAATAAGCCATCCACTCTTTGTATGCAAAGCCCGTTTTATAGCTGTAAACAGCGAGGCCAGGACAGGAATACTTTCGGGGACGCGCCCCTTGCACCACCAAAAGTATCTTAAGACGGAATTTCTGTTGCTCTCTGGAGTTCTGCTAGCTGTTCTGATCGAATGAACTGCTCAGCAGCTTGAGTGTCTAGAGGTTTAGAAAAGAAATAGCCCTGAGCATATTCGCAGCGCAAGGCATGAAGTTGGGCAAGTTGCTTTGAGGTTTCTACCCCTTCTGCCACGACCTCCATACCCAAGTTCCAGGCAAGCATAATGATTGTCCGGACAATCGCCAACTGCTCTCCATCAGTATCCAAACGACTAATAAACGCTCGATCGATTTTGAGCGTATCAATGGGCAAGCGATGTAAATAGCTAAGGGAAGAATAGCCCGTGCCAAAGTCATCGATCGCAAGCTGAATACCCAACCCCTGAAGCTGAGTTAGGTTATTTACAGCATACTCAGCATTCTCCATCAGCAGAGTTTCAGTGATTTCTAACTTCAGCTGGCGTGGATCTAGCTCAGTATCTCGCAAGATTTGGCTGACCTGCTCAGTCAGATGAGGGCTAAATTGCTTACCTGAAACGTTGACATTAATCATGAGTGGATGGCGATCGGCAAACATTTGTCGCCAAGTTTGCATCTGTCGGCAGGCTTCTCGCAGTACCCAGTCGCCAATCGGAACAATCAACCCTGTTTCTTCAGCGATCGGGATAAACTCACTCGGCGACACCATGCCGCGTATGGGATGCTGCCAGCGAATCAGGGCTTCAAAGCCGATCGCCTGCCGAGTGCGGAGCGAAATAATCGGCTGATAGTAAAGCTGAAGCTCTTGTCGTTCGATCGATCGCCTCAAGTCGGTTTCCAATTGCAGCAGAGTCACAGCACGGGTGTGCATTTTGGGGTGAAAGATTTCGTAGCGAGCACGCCCATGAGCCTTGGCGCGATACATCGCAATGTCAGCATCCCGCAGCAGATCTTCTGGACAGGCGTAACCTGTCGTGCTGAGAGCAATGCCGATGCTGGCAGCGGTGAAAACTTCATGCCCCTCGACGCTGAAGGGGAGCGTCAGCGCATGTTGAATTCGGTCTGCGACCCGTGTCACGCTCTCTCTATTGTTCAAGTCTTCTAGTAAAACGACAAATTCGTCTCCCCCTAGCCGAGCTAGCGTATCTTTAGGGCGGAGGCAGCCAGAAAGGCGCTTGGCAATGTCAATCAGCAACTGATCGCCTACGTTGTGTCCCAAGCTGTCGTTGATCATTTTGAAGCGATCGAGATCAATAAACAGGGTAGCAAAGAGCATGTTATTGCCCTGCTGGGCAGCTTGTACTGCCTGTCTCAATCGCTCCATGAGCAAAACGCGATTGGGCAGTCCCGTTAGGCTGTCATAGAGAGCTTCGTAGAGTAGGCGCTCCTCCATCAGCTTGAGATCAATGGACTGCTGGCGGGTCGTCACATCTCGCTGCATTGACACAAAATAAAGGAGTTTTCCATTTTCAAAGACGGGATCGACCGTGATCTCATTCCAGAAGCAGGAGCCATCTCGGCGATAGTTAAGCAGCGTACAGGTAATGGATTGCTGTTGGGCGATCGCCTCTCTCAGAAGTTGAACCGTACTTGGGTCGGTATCCACACCACTCAAAAATCGACAATTTTTGCCCAATGCTTCAGCTAATTCATAGCCTGTTATCTGAGTAAAGGCATGATTGGCGTAGAGAATAGGATTGTCAGGCTGATGCGGATCGGTAATCACAACAGCTGTTGATGTACTGGCGATCACTTGTTCCAAGCGAATGTTTTTCGGCATTACCAAAAAAAGTTTCTACAAACGTTAGTGCTAAAGTGCAAAGTTCTGAGTTGGTTTCATGACTAGGGTTCCCGCAAATAGGCAGAACTCCTAAGCATTTGCTTAGTAGGCAGGTATATTTTGTTGAAGACTTGCCTTGGCTTCATAGAAGCTTGAAGATTAAAGCTTAAGAATCAAGCTCAAGAATCAAGCTCAAGGGCTAGCTGATTTCGGTAAGCTTTCACCTGCGCCTCAATACCAGTAATGGCAGTGCCCACCACAACCCCATCGGCTCCTAACTCGATCGCCCGTCTTGCCATACTCGGAGAACTAATTCCCCCTTCACACAAGACCGGAAGGCTGAGATGTTGTACCAGTGCGCTCAACAAATCAAATCCGGGCGGTATTAAGGAGCGAGTGGCATAGGTGTAGCCATAGAGCGTGGTGCCCACCAAGTCTGCCCCCGCCGCTGCCGCCGCGATCGCAGCTTCCAGAGTATCTACATCTGCCATCACGGGTTTGCCCAATTGGTGAATTTGGGTAATGAGAGACTCGACGGTTTCACCAGCCGGACGGTCTCGGAGGGTGGCATCAATGGCAATGATGTCTGCCCCGGCAGCGGCGATCGCCTCTGCATGACAAAACTGTGGCGTGATATAGACTCCAAAATTAGGCGCTACAAATCTGGACGCTGCAAATCCGGATGCTGCAAGCCTGGGGGCTTCACTAGGCACCTCAGACTGAGAAATCTGCTTCCAAAGCCCAATGATCGGAACGCTCACCTTCCGACGAACTGCCTCAACATGGGCAGGCGTATCAATTCGTACGCCAACGGCGCCCTGATGGACAGATGCCTGGGCAATCGCCGCTATGACGCTAGGTTCATAAAGAGGCGAATCGCTTGGAGCTTGACAAGACACCACTAAGCCACCCTGAAGCGATCGAATTGCCGGATAGCTTGATTGAGCAGCTCTTTGTCTGAACTTTTCTGTTGACCCTTCTGTTGACCCCTCTGCTGACTCTTCTACTGATTCCTCTGCTGACCCTGTTTCTGCCATAAGTTAAAAAGAGTTAAGGAATTTATTACGTCGCTAAGGGTAATTGAACTGTAAATAATAAGGTTTTAGATAAAGGGGCAGTGCCCCTCTTCACAGAATTTTCACAGCTATCTCTCATATTTTCTCGGTCTTGCTGATAAAAATTGCTGGGTTAATTAAGAATCATTGCAATGTCAATCCGCGATACTGCCGATCGCGAAGGCGGCTTACAGGATGGAAAGGACGATGAGTGAATATCGGGTTCCTGGAAACATGGCGCAATTATTGGCAGGCGATACGGGCGGCACCAAAACGATTCTCCGATTGGTAAATGCTGAACCTACAGAGACGGGCATTCGGCTCAAGCCCCTGTTTGAAGAACGTTACATCAGCGCTGAGTTTCCGAGCTTAACGCCGCTCGTGCGGCAGTTTCTCAAAGAAGCCACTCTTGAAATAGGGCAAACGCCTACACCCGAAAAAGCCTGTTTTTCGATCGCAGGTCCCGTGGTCAACAACACCTGCAACTTAACCAACCTCTCTTGGCTGCTGGACGGTGAGCAGCTCCAGCAAGATTTAGGGATGCGCAAGATTAGCTTGCTGAATGACTTTGCAGCTGTGGGCTACGGCATTGCCGGATTAGGCTCCACCGATCTCTGCACGCTTCAGGAGGGAGAGCCTCAAACCGATGCGCCGATCGCCATTATTGGTGCAGGGACGGGCTTGGGCGAGGGGTTTCTGATTCCTCAAGCCAACGGCAGTCATCACGTCTATGGTACTGAAGGTGGACATACTGATTTTGCGCCCCGTAACGAGCTAGAGTTTCAGCTTTTGAAATATCTGCGTGACAAGATGAGCTTGACGCGAGTCTCCGTCGAGCGGGTCGTATCAGGCATGGGCATTGTGGCGATCTATCAGTTTTTGCGCGATCGCCAGGGGATGACAGAATCACCGGAGGTTGCTGAAGCCATTCGCACTTGGGAACGAGAGGCAGGCATGGCAGAAAAATCCGTTGATCCGGGAGCCGTCATTGCGATCGCGGCTACAGAACAAGCCGATCACCTCTGCCAAAAAACGATGGAAATTTTTGCGGAACTATACGGTGCAGAGGCGGGAAATCTGGCACTGAAGCTCTTACCCTATGGCGGTCTCTATATTGCTGGAGGCGTTGCTGCCAAAAACTTGCCGCTGCTGCAATCAGGTATTTTCTTACGTGCCATGAACGATAAAGGGCGAATGCGTCCTTTAGTCGAACGTATCCCGGTGCATGTGATTCTGAACCAAAAAGTGGGGTTAATTGGAGCATCGCTGTGTGCCCTAAGACTCTAAACATCCTGAGACTCTAAACGTCCTGAAATTAGGGATTTTGGGTGATTTGGGTGATTTGAGGGATTGAAGGGTACTCGGCACCTTTCAATCCTTCAAGAACACTTTCAATCCTTCAAGAACAATTATTGAGCAAGCCTTTGCCCACATTTGGATGAGTTCGTAGATAGTCTTGGAGCCGATCGCACCCTCTCCGAAACAGCTTATCCTCATTCAAATCCCAGTAGCGAAATCCTGTAGCTTCGCTAGCGCTGAAGATCGTTTTGCCATCTGCGCTAAAGCTGAGGCTAAGAACGGGATCAGATTGTCCGATGAGAGTCTTGATCAAGGCGCCTGTTTCGGCATTCCAGAGCTTGAGGGCATGGTCTGCACCCCCAGATGCTAGAGTGGCACTATCAGGACTGTAGGCGAGGCTGGTTACACCATTTTGGTGCCCCGTGAGCGTCTGTAGCAGCGTGCCGTCCTGAACCCGCCAGAGTTTAATGGTGTTGTCCCAGCTTGCAGAGGCTAGGGTATTGCCATCAGGGCTAAAGGCGATCGCTGTTACTGCCAAACTATGTCCGGTGAGCGTCTGTAGCAGCGTGCCATCGATTCGCCACAGCTTGACGGTGTTGCTGTATCCGCCGATCGCCAGAATTCTGCCGTCGGGGCTAAAGGCAACGCTGCTGGCGCTGTCAGGTGCGGTGCTAAAGCTGCTAATCATCCGACCATCCGTTAGGTTCCACAACTTCAGCGTCTGGTCATCGCTGCCGGAAATGACCAGATTGTCGATCGGGCTAAAGCCGAGACTGTTGATGCGGGCTTTGTGTCCTATAAGCGATCGCACCAGTTCCCCAGTTTTAGCATCCCAAAGTTTAATCGTTGGATCATCGCCACCAGAGGCTAGGAGGCTGCCATCCGGACTGTAGACCAGAGCCGAAATGGATGTTTTATGTCCTTCCCAAGACTTAATCAACTGAAGTTTATCTTGATCCCAAACGCGAATGGTGCCATCCCAACCCGCTAGAGCAAAGGTGCGGGCACTAAGGCTTAAGGCATAGGCACTATCCGTCGGCGGCTGAAGCGATCGAATGTCCCACGATCGCACAGTTTTATCAGCGCCACCCGAAAATACGGTGTTGCCGTCTGAACTAAAGCGGGCAGTCAACACGGCGCTGCTATGCCCTTTGAGCGCCTGAATGAATGCCCCATCGCGGACGCGCCACAGCCGCAGCGTTGCGTCTCCACTGGCAGACAAAAGAGACTTGCCATCGGGACTAAAGGCGATAGAACTAACGGGGGTACGGTGTCCCTCCAGGATTTGAGCCGTGCCACTGGCTGAAGCTCCTTGAGCCAGATTTCCTTTCGTTAAATCCCAGAGCATTAGGGCAGCATTGCCATCGGGTAGCGCCGGATCTCCTGCGGCAGCAAGGCTCTTGCCATCTGGACTAAAAGCGATGCCGTAAATTGCCGCAGGACGACTTGCCAAACTGCGAATCATCTGAGACTTGACAATATCCCAAAGCTTAACGGCATTGTCTTCCCCTGCTGATGCCAAAGTGCGGCTGTCGGGGCTAAAGGCGATCGCATTGACCTGACCCTGATGCCCGGTCAGCGTTCGCAGCAGCCTTCCGCTCTTAGCATTCCAAATTTTTGCCGTGCCATCATGCCCCCCAGCCGCCAAAAATGCGCCATTTGGACTAAAGACAAGGCTGCTAATCTGGTCAGGCACGTCTATCCTGAGCCGCACCTTGCCGTCTGCTACGTTCCACAGGGCGATCGCCGAAGTCTCCCCTTCAAGACTGGCAGTCACGACCGTTTGTCCATCTGGGCTAAATTCTACAGCTCGCACCCGCCCCGAAGTTTGCCAAGTGCCAAGGGACGTTCCATCCAATCGCCAAAGCCGCACCGTGGTATCATCACTGCCTGAAGCAATCATCTGACCGTCTGGACTAACGCTGAGGCTGTTCACCGACTGGGTATGCCCCTCCAGCCGATTTTGCTCCTGGGTTGCTTCAATAGACTGTTCTAAAGTGGCGATCGTCTGGGTTGTTATGTCTGCTGCACCGCCCATGAAGCCTAGCTGCTGCATTTGCTGGGTTGCCTCAAGGGCAGTTGTCAGCGACTCTAGCGATCGGTTGCTCAAAAGCTGCGACTCTGACAAGGCGTTCAGGGTTTTGATCTCGCGGATCAAGGACTGCTGCCGTTGCAGGTAGGCAAAAATTCCTAGCCCCAATGCCGCAGCTCCCAGAATGCTCGCGAGGGCGATTGTTCGTTTTGCCTGTTTGAGCTGCTTTTGAGCCTGACGTTCGGCAGATTGACGTTTCTCTAAACCTGCTTCAATAAACTGCTGCACCTCTGGAGATAGAGTCTGGGTAGGATTGGCATAAATTTCTTCAGCCGCATCTAGCCGGATGCCGTGCAAGAGGGACTCTGGCTGCTGACCGCTGTGCCGCCACTGATCCATAGCCCGCTTAATCTGGCGCTGCGATCGCCCTCTGGCGCGGCTCACCTCCAGCCATTCGCGCAGAGTAGACCACTGCCCAATCAAAATTTCGTGAACCATTTCGATTGAGGTCGTTGGCAGTGACAGAGCCGCAATATCTGATTTAGGAGCAAAGGGATTAAGGCTCTCAGAATCGGCATATCTTGGCTCAGTGCTGTTCAGATCCATAAAATCTGCGTTGGGCATCACTGGGTTAGCTGCATCTACTGCATCTGTTGCCACAGCCACCAGCCTAGCGGCGATTAAGGCTTGCAAGGTGCGATCAATCAGTGCTGTTGAATACTTTTCAACGATCAGATCGGACTTGATGACGCGACGGCAAGTGTCTTCGGTGCCCTCGCCTAACTGCGTCAGCGACAGAAAAATCCATTGAGCGCAGTCTTGAGCCTCTGGATCAAGGCTGTCATAAACTGCCTGAGCCTTGCGGTCTAGTGCGCCTTTTAATCCTCCAATCTGTTGGTATGCCTGAAGAGTCAGTTCGCCTGCAACATGCTGGTTTGCAATACGCTTGTCTGCAATACACAACTCCCAGAGTTGTTCTAAAACAAACTCTAGCAATGGCAAACTTCTAGTGCCGTGGAGATCCTGCAACAGTATCTCCACGAGTTCCAGCTGCACGGTTAGCCCAACCTTCTCAGCAGGACGCAGAATCACCTGGCGATAGTCGGCTTCATGCAGCACCGAAGGAACCAGCAGATTAGAACCCTGAAGCTGCTTTGCTAGAGCCGGATATTCCAAACAGAGCGCTATAAAATCGCTGCGGAGGGTCAGGATCAGCTTGAAGCGATCGCTAGCATGTTCCAATCCGCCCAACACCAGATCTAGAAATCTTTGCCGCTCTGCCGCAGAAGCTAGGGTAAAAAGCTCCTCAAACTGATCGATGATCAGCACCGTTACTGGCTCAGGACAGGAGCGCAGCCAGTGAACAAAGCCTTCAGATCCCTGATTCAGCATTCCTTCTAGCTGGAGCTGATGATACTGGCGATCGGCTTCTGTATTTCCCTCCGCAAGACACTGAATCAGAGCCTCTACAGGATGCGCTCCTGGACGCAGGCTGCCCATCCACCAGGCATCGCTCCCTGGCACCCGCTTGCCTTGGCGCAACTCTGCCATCAGCCCTGCCATCACCACGGAAGACTTGCCGCTGCCAGAAGCCCCCACTACCGCCAGAAACGATCGCTCGGTCGCTTTAATCAATTGCTGAATCAGCAGTTCTCGACCAAAAAAGAAAGCTGCATCTTCTTCCGCAAAGGCTCTCAAACCCATGTAAGGGCAGATCCCCCAATCAAATTCTGCGGAGTCTTGCCGCAGCTCCATGAGGTTAGGCAGCACTTCGATTACCCGATCGCCCGATAGCCAAAGATGCGGAGCGATCGCGTTACCTACCAGCGTTGCCTCAATTTGGGCGATCCACCCTGCGCAGGGCAATCCGGTCTGGGGATCGGCTGCCATTAGCGTCTCTAGCAACACGCTGGCAAAAGTATCAGGATAGGTGAGAGGTGATGCTGCCGCAATCACACATTGACCGATGCGCTGACCCGCCTCAATCTGTAAATCTTCTACCCATTCGCCCAAATCTGTTGCGCCGGGGCAATCCAAAATCACGATTTGGTGGGGAATGGGCGATCGCCGCAACATCTGCCGCAACCAAGAGCGGCTAATCTCTACCCCATCTTTTAGCAATAGCCGCGCTTCCCCGGTTTCCGTATGGGCAACGCGTCCCCGCAGATAGAGCAGCACGATCGCATCTTCTAGCCCTTCACTGATTTGTGGACTCAGCGATCTGCTCGATTGATCGCCTGCCAGTTTGCTCACTTGCAGCCCTGCGACGATTGCATCTTTTACCTTTGCCCAGCCCGTCTTAGACTGAGGAAAGTAGCGCAGCTCAAAGCCCCCTTGCGATCGCAAAACCTTGCTCATTGACAGCGTTACCGCGCTGCCACCCAGCCCCTCAATCATAAAAGCCTGCCGGGGGTGCCGCAGAGGAGCCACCTCTGGCTTAAAACCCACAATCAGCCTGCCGCCCCCTTTGCCAATCCGCTTTGGCGTCTGGAGCGGGTATTCTGGCTGAAGCTGAGTTTCGCCCCGACTCCGCTTTTGCTGATTGACTAATCGCAACTGCTGATTGGTCTGATCGACATAGTGCAAGGTCTGATAGTAGACATACTCATACAGGGCATTGACCCCAATCACGCCTTGCTCGTCTGCCGCTCCGCCCAGCAGCCCTCGCATCAAAAAATAGGTAAATACGCCATGCCCTAGCTCCGGGAATTTCCAAGATTGCTGTTCCTGGTCGCAAGAGAGTAAGGCATAAAAGCCTTCGTTTTGTGCCGATCGCTGCTGCAATAGCTCCACGATTTGCGAAGTCGGGTTGACTAGGGGCACCCTGCCCCTATCTTGTTCTGGATGCGATCGGGAAGCCTTGCCGTCAGGCTCACCATGACTGACTATGCCGCCGTGACAGACATCTAGCCACACCCACTGCTGATGAGCCGGACATTGATTCAGTAAAATCAGCAGAGCCTGAACGCTAAGCCCTGTTTCAGCTAAAGCCTCTTGACGGGTGTTGGCAAGGCACAGCACCGCCTGATGACTATCAGGATCAAGAATGCCATGACCCGCAAAGTAGAACAGCACCGTATCTTGCGGTTTTGCCTCTGCCACGATCTGCTTAAGGCTATCCTGGACGGTTTGCAGATCAGGAGGCTGGACTAATGGCTGTAGACGCTGTTCTCGCGAGTGCTGCTCAAATGCGTCGTGATAGAGCCACACCGCTTTTTTGGGAAAAGTTTGCGTTGCTAAGGCGATCGCCTCGCCCAACCCCCGACAGTCCAACGCTGGATAGGACAAGTCTGAAAAGTACGGTTCCTGATACTGATTGACCCCGACCAGCAAAACCCACAGCTTGGCTTCTCCCGTTTCCAGGGCACAACTGACGCGGCTGGTTCTGATGTTGGCTGGATTCATGATTTTAGCCTAACGCTGCTCTTGGGTGGCGGGGTGTTGTTGATTTCATGTATGAATTTTTTTTGAAAGGGGCGCAAAGTGACCCTTTCAAAAAAAATTCATACCCAGATTAAGCAATTCCGGTTGCGGCAATGCCGCTTCAGATCTCAACGGCGGGGTCGCCCCAGCGTCGTGATGTATAAAACCGCTTCATCGATCGGGATGCCTAACACCTCATTCACCTCATCATCAAAAAATCCGGCAATGCCGCTCACCCCCAAGCCTAACCGAATTGCCGCTAGATTCAGCCGCTGCCCTAAATGCCCTGCATCCATATGCAAATAGCGATAGACGCGATCGCCATACTGCAATGTGGCTCTGTTCAAATCCGCCGTGTGGAACAGCACCACCCCTGCATCGCGTCCCAGATTTTGCCCTAGGCACAGCCGATGCAGCTCCTGCCGAAAGTTTTTGAACCGAATTTGCCGCAGCTCTTGGGCTTTGGGCGCGTAGTAGTAGCAGCCTTCCTCCAGACCATCAACCCCTGAAACTGCAATAAAAGTCTCTATTAGGCTCAGATCAAAATAGTCAGGGGCAGGGTCAAGACCCTGTTCTACATAGTTTTGCGGCTGGTAGGTGAAGTCTAACAGCGTTTTGAGTTCATCCAGGCTCAGGCTTGCCCCGCTCAGAGCACGGGTCGATCGCCGCTTTAAAATTGTGCTGGCCAGCTCCGCTAAATTCTCTCCCCACGGCGCAGGAACAGCATGATTCATCGAAACTTTTAGGCAAAAAGGAAAGTTATACTGGTCTGCCTGACTCGTCGTTGCCACTTGGAGGGTCTGCTTCTCAATCAGCTTTTTCAGCGAAGGCGCATCTTGGGTGGCAGGAATTTGCGTCGCCTTATGAAAATAGGGCAATAGCTCACCATCGGGCAGCTTGGGATAGGTCATTTGACGAACTGACGGCAGACAGGTAGGAGCCAACGGCAGATTTTCGCGGATATTGAGGCGATCGGCAAGGGCTAGCACGGCGATCGCCCCTTCCTGCTCAGGATCGAGGTAGAGCATCCGATTCACGGTTTCATCCATAAATCCGCCAATTAAGTGGGGGCGATAGTCGTTGATGGCGCTTGCCAGCTCAATGTTGCCCAACAAATGTCCCGTGTCTAGGAACATCCGACGATAAGCGCGATCCTGGTATTTCCAGACTGATCGATGGAATAGAGTGGTGACAACGATCGCGAGTTGGGTTTGATCTAGAGTAGGGTGCCAAAAGCAGGCATCTTGCAAGGTTGACCACACCTCGCTATCCCAAAAGCGGAGCAGAGAATGGCTTTGAGCCTGATAGCTGTAGAGTCCTGCGGCTAAGAGAGGCGTACCTCTAGAAATTAAGTAAATTTCGGCAGGATAAAGCGCGCCCGCCGAAGGAGAGGCGCGTAGATAAATCATCTCACCGCTCATGCGGGTCGCCATCTTAACCGTGAGTCCATAGCTGTGGAACAGCAGCCGTGAAAGTCGCCGCCAGCTCTGATCTTCAGCAAGGCGACTCCCCGCAGCTTCATCAACATGAACGGATTTATCCGGCTTATCGGTTAAATAGGGCTTTAAATCGAAAGCTGCACCGATCTTATATTCCTTGAAAGGACTGGGCTGCTTTGACCAATCTAGATCGATGTCTTTAAGAGTAGCCGGATGATATTTCGTGCGTTTGTGATAGTGCTGCGCGATTGAAACAGGTCGGTCTGCCATAGGGAACTCTACACGGAAGGCTAGATACGGAAGGCTAGGCGGTTCGTCACTACTCTGATCTTGCCACACGCAAATCTTTAGACTTTCTTCAAATCACAATTTTGCTTGTGAAGTGAGTTCTCTATGTCTTTTCTCTTCAGGTCTCTTCAGGACAAACGTTTAACTGGAATTTGCAGTTCTACAACGACAGCATCAAAATCAAGCTGGGGATTACATTCCCACTGATCCTGAACCTGTTCAAACTCGCGCCCAAATAAATGAATTTCTCGGTAGGCTCCGTCCGCAGAGTAACCGTTTTCACCCATCCAAGTGAATAATTCGATTAACCCTTGTCCGATATCGCTGAGTTTGCCATAGCGAGTGAGACTAGCCATCGTTTGAACTAGGGGTAATTCATAAAAATACACTTGTTCCTTCAGGGGATACAGGGCAGACGGAACTGCTGCTGGATCGATCGCTACCGCCATTTCCATATCAATATCCTTTTCTGTATATTCAGCATTGTGATAGATTGCCATTTCTGGCTCACCTGCTTTGATACGATGCTGATTGAGCCAGGTATAGACCTCTGCATACATCTTCCCCCGATACGGAAGTATGGCTGTTACGGTAGGAACAATTTGGCGAGTTGCCGCAACGACTTTCGGTTCCACTCGCTTCAGTACGACTTCGTAGTCCGCTAATTTACCTTCGCGCTCAATTTGTCTGAGCCGTGCCTCAACCCGCGTCAATTTCGTCATTCCCTCTTGAAGCTGTTGCTCGATTTCAGCTTGCCTAACTGTCAACATTGCGCGCAATTCAAGTAGGGTTAGGTCGCTGTCTAGCAAGTCTTTAATTTGATTGAGGGAGAACCCTAAATCCTTGAGGGCTAAAACGCGATTGAGCCGAGGCAGTTGATCGACTGAGTAGTAGCGGTAGTCCGTGAAGCGATCGACTTCTATGGGCTTCAGCAAGCTCAATTCCTCGTAATACCGCAAGGTTCGGACTGACACTTGGGCTAATCGTGAAAAATCGCCAATTCTGAGCATAAGCAAGCCCCTGGAATGAGAACGAAAAGTCTTGCCGCGATCAAGTTGACTCTAACGTTACGTCAGACTGCATAGTTTGACCTGTAGAACAATTTGAGCATAACCGCTATGGTTCACAGGCAAGAAAACTTCTCTTTTCAGTCTAAGAAATCTCTCTACCGCACCGCAGGATGGGCGCTAATTCTTGAAAGTCTGCTGCTTTTTGTGCCTATGGCTATTCTCGGCAGCGCGATTAACTGGCCTCAAAGTCTAGGTGATCCGGCTGAGGTAATGCTGCCGCTTCTGGCGCAAAAAGCCGCCACTGTTCGGCTGGGTTACTTTGTTTATCTGATCTACTCAATTCTCTTTTGGCTAGTTGCCCTGTCAACTGCTCGGATTGTCAGCAACGAGGAGCCGCAGTCCATTGGGCTTCGCCTTGCCACCGGGTTTGGTCTGGCTTCGACGATCGCCCGTTGTTTAGGCATCATTCGTTGGTTAGTGCCGATGCCCGCTCTGGCAACGCTCTATGTGAATCCTGCAACCTCTCCTCAGACCCGTGAGGCGATCGCGGTCGTCTATCGCGTCCTTAACGACTATGCCGGGTCGATTGGCGAAGTGCTGGGAGTCAGCCTATTTGCCGCTCTGTGGCTGGCGATCGTGTCGTTCAGCATTCTGCGAACTCGTCTCTTACCCCGATGGCTAGGATTCTTGGGGCTAGTGTCGGCAACGCTTCTAGTCATCCAACTGGCTGAGCTGTTTGGAGTTGACCTGGGTGCCTTCATTACGGTTTCAGTGAGTGTTTTACAGCTGTGGTTTTTGGCGGCTGGCATTGCGATATTGCGGCAGTTTCATCGCGTCTAATCGCTTCACATTCTCCTATTCATCCTCTTATTTCCTAACGCGAGAGAATTCATGAAATCAGAACTCCATGTCATTTTTGGGACAGGATCATTGGCACAGGCTGTAATGCGCGAACTGTTGACGCATGATGTCCGCATTCGGATGGTTAATCGCAGCGGTCAGGCTGCTGTACCTGAGTCGGTTGAGGTTGTTGCTGCCGATGGTTACGACCTGCAAAGCACTGGCAAGGCGATGCAAGGGGCAGCCGTGGTCTACCAATGTGCGCAACCTGCCTATACCCAGTGGCAAGCCTTATTTCCAAAGCTGCAAGCCAGCATTATGCAGGCGGCGGCAGTCAACGGTGCCAAGCTGATTGTTGGCGATAACCTCTACATGTATGGGGCGGTAGATTGCCCGATGCACGAAGCCTTACCTAATGCGGCAACGACCCGCAAAGGGCGCACCCGCGCTCAGATGGCAGAAGCGCTCCTATCTGCACATCAGCAGGGATTGGTACGTGTGGCGATCGCCCGTGGCTCAGATTTTTATGGCCCTGGCGTGTTGGGTTCCGTGATGGGCGATCGCGTCTTTCCGGCAGTGCTGGCGGGCAAAACGGCTGCTGCGGTGGGCAACCTGGATCTACCCCATACGTACACCTTTATTGACGACTTTGGCAAAGCGCTGGTTGCTTTGGCGGAGCGAGAAGAAGCCTTAGGGCAAATCTGGCATGTTCCCAATGCTGAAACCGTCACAACTCGCCAATTCCTCACCCTTGCGTTTGAAGAAGCTGGACATTCGCCTAAAATGGACGGCATGGGAAAATTCATGATGCGTCTCGCTGGGGTGTTCATTCCCGAAGCCCGCGAAACAGTTGAGATGATGTATGAGTTTGAACAGCCTTTTGTCGTCGATCACACCAAATATGTTGAGGCGTTTGGCAATCATGCAACGCCGCTCCGCACCGCGATTCGGGGAACATTAGAGTGGTACCGTAAGCAAGGCAAATAGCATCTATGCGAACAACCTTTGATCGAGATTGGAAGCCTCTGCTGTCGATCGCCCTGATTTCGGTTGGGGTAGGGGCGATCGCCTCTCTACAATTCCCCCAAATTCAGCGCTTGGCAAACCGGAGTCAAACGGTTTCTGCCGAAAAAATTCGCCAGGAAGTTGAGGTCGAGCGGGCACGTCTCAATCTGGTGAAAAGTCTTCCGAGCTTCGGCTTCAATAATTTGCTTGCCGACTGGTCTTTTCTGAGCTTTCTCCAATACTTTGGCGATGAGCCGGCTCGCACCAAGACAGACTATAGCCTCAGTCCTGACTATTTTGAGGTCATTCTGAGCCGCGATCCTTATTTTCTAAATACCTACACGTTTGCATCTACCAGCATCTCTCTTTATGCTGGGATGCCCGAAAAATCCGTGGTGTTGATGCAGCAGGGTTTGCAATCCCTCAAGCCCAACGTGCCCCCTGGCTCTTACTACGCTTGGCGGCAGCTCGGCATCGATCAACTGCTGTTTCTAGGAGATGCCCAAGCAGCTCGACAGTCGTTTGCAACGGCAGCAACTTGGGCGCGACTCTCCTCCCTGCCCGGAAGTGCAGACGTTGCGGATAGCTCTCAGCAAACGGTCGATTTTCTGACTCGAAATCCTAACAGCAAAACAGCTCAGGTGTCGGCATGGACAATGATTCTCAGCACTGCTCCCGACGATCGCACTCAGAAGATGGCGATCGACCGAATTGAGGCTCTGGGCAGCAAGGTCGTCAAAACCCCTGACGGCACCTACAGCATTCAGGCACCTGAAAAAGACTAGAGATTGCCAAAATCCGCTAAAATCAGGGCAATTAAGCTGAGCAATACAGTCGTTCAGTCCACCTACAGGCTAGAAATATGGCAGTCAAAAAAGGAGACGTGGTTCGGGCAATTCGAGAGCAGCTTGAGAATAGCCTGGAGGCAAAAGCCAGTGACGTGCGGTTCCCTCCCTATATTTTTGAGACCAAAGGCGAAGTGCTGGAGGCCAAGGGTGATTACGTTTTAGTTAAGTTTGGTTACGTTCCAACCCCCAATTTTTGGCTTAAAGCCGATCAATTGGAAAAGGTTGGTTAATTTTTGCCGGATTCTCACTGTGTTGAGGGCAAGATTTGAATTCCTACGCAGATTTTGACCCTTTCAAGCCATGACTTCAACGTTTCCGTCTCACCGTTCAACTCGCGTTTCAATCATCGGTTCTGGAAATGTGGGTGGGGCACTGGCTCAGCGTATTGCTGAAAAAAACTTGGCAGATGTGGTTCTGCTGGATGTCTTACCGGGTCGTCCACAGGGCATTGCTCTCGATCTGATGCAGTCTAGCGGCATTGAGGGGCACGGTCGCAAGATTATGGGCACCTGTGACTATGCTGACACCCATGACTCAGATATTGTCGTGCTCACGGCAGGCTTGCCTCGTAAACCCGGTATGAGTCGGGATGACCTATTGCGAACCAATGCTGAGATCGTCACCCAAGCGGCAAAGCAAGCGATCGCCCATTCTCCCGAAGCCCTGATTATTGTGGTGACCAATCCCCTCGATCCCATGACCTATCTCGCCTGGAAAGCCAGCGGTTTGCCCCCAGAACGAGTTATGGGCATGGCGGGTATTCTCGATTCTGCCCGATTTCAAACCTTTATTGCCCTAGAGATGGGCATTTCCCCGACCGATATTCGTGCCATGGTGCTGGGGAGTCACGGTGATTTGATGGTGCCCCTACCCCGCTACTCTACGGTCAGCGGGGTGCCCATCACAGAGCTGTTGTCCTCAGAGGCGATCGCACGAGTGGTCGATCGCACCCGCAAGGGTGGAGCTGAAGTCGTAGAGCTACTGAAAACAGGGGGAGCCTACTATGCGCCTGCTTCCTCCACCTGCCTCATGGTGGAGGCTATCTTGCGTAACCAGCCGCGTTTGCTGCCTGTTGCCGCCTACCTGCAAGGGCAATATGGACTGCGGGACTTGTATATTGGAGTGCCCGTCAAGCTAGGCTGTGGCGGCATTGAGGAAATCTGTGAGCTAGAGCTAACTGCGGAGGAAACGTCAGCGCTGCATCAATCGGCGGCGGCGGTGCGTTCTAGTCTCGACGCTGCGTTGTTGATTTAATGCGTTGTTGATTTAATGCGTTGTCGATTTAATAACCTCTCTTGCTGCATACCCTCAATCCATCTGCTGGCTTGCTCATTAAAACAACCTTTTTAAAAATGGAATTCCTCATAAAGCTACTTGATCATTTGCGGTGATTGGTTATGATAGAAATGTAAAGTCAATCACATACATTGCTTAATCAGGATTTCTGATGCGGCGGTGGGCTTACATGGAAGGAGCTATCCAGGTGATAGATTATATTGAAAGAGCGCTTGAAAGACTGAAGGATTGGGCTGGTCGGCTCATTGAAGCCTTGCTCGGTCCTGATGCTCAACCTGAACCCGTTCCAGTTCCTGTACGCAATGACGAACGCCGCAGATCCTAGAGCTTCCAGCCTTGTATGGGACACAAGCGCTTCTCTGGCAGGATAATTTAGGTTGCAGCTGCAGTCTTCTAGTCTAGCCAAGAAGCTTTTAGCGGCTTTATATCCGCTTACAGGCAAGTCGCAGTTCGCACCGGAAAATACGTGAGTTGATTACTAGGTCTTCGGGGTTGTTTTAAATTGCTAAGCATTTTGGTGTTGCATGGGCCAAATCTGAATATGCTGGGCAGGCGCGAACCGGAAGTCTACGGTCGTCAAACTCTTGAAGGTATTAATCAGATTCTTGAGCAGCAAGCCGCTTCTCTTCAAGTCAACCTCTCGGCTCTTCAGTCCAATCATGAAGGAGCTTTAGTTGACTCCATCCATGCAGCTTTGGGGCAGCATCAGGGAATACTGATCAATCCTGGAGCTTATACCCATACCAGTGTTGCGATTAGAGATGCGATCGCCGCAGTCGCATTGCCCACGGTTGAAGTTCACCTCAGCAATATTTATCAGCGTGAGCCTTTTCGCCACCATTCCTATATTGCTCCGGTTGCGATCGGTCAGGTTAGCGGTTTTGGTGCAGAGAGCTATCGTTTGGGTCTAGAGGCTTTGGTGAGCTATTTACGTCAGGCTAAGAATTGATCAAGCTAAATAGATTGGGGCTACTCAAGCTGAGTCTAGACCGGATGCTTCTCCAAATTCGCTACGCTAGAGAGAGAATCCATCTACAACTGCCATGTTGACTGAAAAATTAGAAAGTCTTAGAGCGCTCTTTGCAGAAATGGATCGGGCGCTGATTGCCTATTCAGGCGGAATTGATAGCACTCTAGTGGCTAAAGTTGCCTATGATGTCTTGGGCGATCGCGCTCTAGCCATCACAGCCGAATCGCCCTCGCTGCTGCCTGAAGATTTAGAAGATGCTCAGATTCAGGCAGCTGAAATTGGCGTTCTTCATGAAGTGGTTCAAACCCATGAGATGGACAACCCTAACTACACGTCAAACCCGGTCAACCGCTGCTACTTCTGCAAAAGCGAACTACATGATACTCTCAAGCCATTGGCTCTCCGGCGAGGCTATCCCTACGTCGTCGATGGAGTCAATGCTGATGATTTGCTAGACTACCGACCTGGAATTCAGGCGGCAAAAGAACGAGGAGCGCGATCGCCCTTAGCAGAGCTGGGCATCAGCAAGCTAGAAGTTCGGGAAATCTCTAGGCATTTAGGTTTATCGTGCTGGGACAAGCCTGCTCAGCCCTGCCTCAGCTCCCGATTTCCCTACGGCGAAGAAATCACGGCAGCAAAATTGCAGCGCGTGGGCAGAGCCGAGCGACATTTGAGAACTCTGGGTCTAAAGAACCTACGGGTTCGATCGGTCGGAGATACGGCGCAGATTGAGCTAATGCCTGAGCAGATCAAAGAATTTGTTTTGACTACCGACCTCGCCGTTTTGACAACTACGCTCCAATCCTATGGTTTTTTGTACGTCACACTCGATCTGGAGGGATATCGCAGCGGCAAGCTAAATAAAGTATTGCAATTGGCTCAGACAAGTTAAAGGCTGTATTGATGCTGCATGGGTAATAAAAAGGGGGCGCAATACGCCCCCTTTTTATTAAGGTTTAAGTGATATTAGTCTTCGTCGATGTCAATATCTGCATCTAGATCGATATCAATTTCATCCTCTACGTCAATATCCACTTCATCCTCTTCTTCGTCCTCCAAGGCAGGTAACGCAAGGTCGTCATCCTCCAACAGATCAGGCACCTTGGCGGGGAAACCCAAACCAAAAGCCCCACCCTCCAGTCCAGGCGTACGAATGGGCGGGAACACTTCAAAGCCGCCTTCGCGATCGTATGAACGAGCCGTGCGATCGTCTAAAACCACATCGCTGAGGTCAAGATCATCCTCAAAGACGCTGCTCTCATAGATGGGATCAACTTCTACCATGCTGGTTTCTTCATAGGCGTTAAAGCCTGTACCTGCCGGAATCAAACGCCCGATGATAACGTTCTCCTTCAGGCCGCGCAGCCAGTCAGATTTGCCTTCGATCGCTGCTTCGGTCAAGACCCGCGTGGTTTCCTGGAAGCTGGCTGCCGAGATAAAGCTGTCAGTGTTGAGCGAAGCCTTGGTGATACCCAAGAGAATCGGCGTATACTGCGCCGGAGCACCCCCCGTAATCGCCATGGCTTCGTTCACCTGGTCAATTTGACGCAGCTCAACCAGCTCTCCCGGCAGCATGGTGGTGTCGCCGCCATCATCAATTCTGCCTTTAGAAGTCATCTGCCGGACAATGACTTCGATGTGTTTATCCGAAATATCAATGCCCTGGGAGTTGTACACAGACTGTACTTCGTTCACTAGGAAGGTCTGAACAGCCTGCAAACTCTTCAGCGAGGCTTCATGGATTCCCTCAGTTTCACGGTGATAGGTGAAGAAGGTATCTAGAATCTCGTGAGGATTAGCAGGGCCATCAGTTAGCGCTTCCCCCGCACCTACGTCTTGACCATCCATCACCAAGGCATTTTGCCCCGGCAATAGCGGATATTCAGTAGTCACTCCATCGGATTCAATTACCTTAATCTCGATCGACTCATCATCGCTGTAAACAACTTGAGCTGTGCCAGGACGCTTTGCCAGAATGCAGGCTTCCTTGGGCTTACGGGCTTCTAGCAGTTCTTCAATTCGGGGTAGACCCTGAATAATGTCTCCTGTCTTCGCCCGCTCAAACACCAGCAGCACCAAGTTATCACCCCGTTGCACCAAATCAGCATCATCAATGTGCAAGACTGCGCCGTTGGATACGCGGTAAGGACGCGCAATCCGCATCACGACCTGACCTTCTGAGGCTTCAATCACCTGCCCCGACTCTTCTAGAGGAACGCCCGGAGCAACCGGAAAACCTGCAACATGCAGTTCGCCCTGTTTGACGGTGGGCATTTTGCCGCGTGTATTCACCGTAAAGCGATCGGCATCCCGCATGATCAAGATCCGGCGGATCGCTTCACCCCCCTCACGAATACCCCGCACCTCACCTGCCTCTTTACAGAGAATTTCGGTACGAGCAACCACTGCCCCTGGAGCAATTTTTTCGCCATCCTCGACAAGCAGACGGGTCTGTGTACTGCCTTGAGTTTGGTCAGCCGCCATGTCTCGACGAATCACCAAAGATTCCAGAATCACGAGCTGTAAACGTAGGGTGTCCGGATCAGTTTCATCAGGAACTAGCTCAATATCGGCAGCAAGCTGAGGTGCATCCTGATCGATCTCTAGTACAAGCTGAGTCCGCAGCAGCTCCAGCCCTTCTACCGATTTCACTCGCTCTCCATCCTTGTATGCCATCCGCTGAATAGCGCGAAGCTGGATCGATCGCCCACCCGACTCTTCACGAGTAGAAGCCTGGCTAGGTACGGAAGGCACGTCTGGCACTGTAAACTCTGTAACAGGACGCAGTAAGATAGCGGGTCCTTCAGGAGACTCAATGTACTCCACATAGCGCAGCTCATCTACCGTCAGCCCCGGCATCACTTCCTGCCCTGGATTGACGATCGTCTCATGCTTTGACATGACTGCTTCAGGATTGTCCACCAGGTGGAGTTCACCGGGCTTGACGACAATCTCGCGCAAAATGTCATTCTTTTGAGTCACCTCAACCACGCCATTGCTTTGACAGAAGATGTCCTTGACGACCTCTGTGCCCGCCTCAACATACTGTCCATCTTCCACCAGCAGCAAAGAAATATCTTTGTTAACTTCATGCGCTTCTTCTGGAATCCACAGCAGCGTACCGCCTGTGATCACCTCATAGCCCTGCTTCGGTTTCCCTTTCTTGGCAACCTCAACGCCAGAGTATTTGATGATGCCACCTGTCTGGGTGTGGTAGCGATTGTCAATCAGTTCAGCAACCACTTGGCTATTCGTCACCTTTGTGCCGGGAGTTGCAATCAGCGAGAAGCGTTGGTTGTGCTGAGTCTCGATCGAATATTGCTCTCGTCCTTGCTGCGTTTCGCTCGTTACCTTTGCCTGATCCAGCAGCACCGAAGCGGTAATAATCTCAACTTCTCGTCCACCCTTATTGCCTTCGCTCTCTAGGGGAATCCGCACCATACCGCCATGCTCTGTCACGAGCTTGGACTCCGCCAGGATGCTATTTGCCTCAACGCGATCGCCGTTCTTAACCGTAGGTTCTGCACCGGGGGGCAGGTTATAAACCTCACCTGACAAAATCCAGATCAGGCCACCACGCTGAGCAATTCGCGTCGTGTTGCCCTGACGGTCTTTCTTCTCTTCTGGAACCACGTCAGCGAACTTAATTTCTCCTGCTAGGTCAGAGGCAACTTCTTTCGTCGCTTTCTCCGTCACCTTGCGAACGCGACCTGCTGCCGCCATTTCCACCAGCATTTGCCCCACCTTGACTGCTTGACCGTCTTTGACAAAGACGATCGAACCTGGGGGAACAGTAGAGGATTCTTTGCGATCGCCCGCTTCCACAATGATTTCAACGCTGACTTCTGCAATCTGCGCGTCTTCCCCGTGCCGGGTGCGGAAGGGGCGCGAACGGAACTGCTTAGGCTTGGTACGGGCAATTCCATCAAAAGTTGGACGAATTTGAGGAGCTACCTCACCTGTGAACGTACCGCCCGTGTGGAACGTCCGCATAGTAAGCTGAGTCCCCGGTTCGCCGATTGACTGAGCCGCAATGATGCCGACTGCTTCGCCCAGATCTACTAACGAGGCATGAGCCAAGCTCCAGCCATAGCAGGTTTGGCAAACCGATCGCGTTGCCCCGCAGGTCAGGGGCGATCGCACCATCACTTCTTCAACTTTGGCTTTGCCAATCAAACGCGCAATCTCATTTGAAACTGGCTCGTTGCGGGCAATAATCAACTCTTTGGTTTTGGGATGAACGACATCTTCAGCCACACATCTGCCCAAGAGCCGATCCTCTAGCTTAATCAGAATCCGTTCGCCATCTGTCATGTTGCGAACGCTAACGCCGCGATCGGTACCACAGTCAATCTCTCGGATGATCACATCTTGAGAGACATCCACCAGTCGGCGAGTTAAGTAGCCTGAGTCAGCCGTGCGCAGAGCGGTATCTACCAAGCCTTTACGAGCGCCATAGGACGAAATAATATATTCCGTTACCGTCAGCCCTTCTCGGAAGTTGGTTTTAATGGGCAAGTCAATGATCTGCCCCTGCGGATCAGCCATCAGACCCCGCATTCCGACCAACTGCCGTACCTGGGAGATGTTGCCGCGTGCACCAGAGAACGCCATCATATAAACAGAATTGAGCGGATCGTTGGACTGGAAGTGGCGCACCACCTCGTCCTTCAGTTCTTCACTCGTGCCGTTCCAGGTGTCAATTACCTTTTGGAATCGCTCGACCTCCGTGATTTCACCGCGCGTGTATCGAGTTTCGGTATCGCGGATCTGTTCTTCAGCCGCCGCCAATAGCCGTCTCTTGCTAGGCGGCACTTGCAGGTCATCCACACTAATAGACACACCTGCGCGAGTTGCAAATCGAAATCCCAAGTCTTTTAGGTCATCCGCCATTTGGGCAGTACGGGCAGTGCCGTAGTTCGTAAACGCCCAAGATACCAGTCTCTTGAGCTGTCCTTTATCGACGACTCGGTTGCGGAAAATGGTCTTCTGCTCGGACTTCTGAGTTGACTTTTGCTCTTCCGTCATTAGATCTTTGCCCCTCAATCTGTTTAGCCTAGTCCTGTTTAATCAGCTTTGATCTGCACTTAGCCCCGATATCTGCCCAGTATCTGCCGGATATCTGCCTAACCTCTGCCCAAACACTTAAAGTGCCAGCGCATCAAGAATAGTTTTGTTGTAGATAATGCGTCCTGGCGTAGTTTTGATATATTGAGCAATCAGGTTGCCGTCACTATCTTCGCGAGTTCGGCGGAATGCATACACTTTAGTAACAGTGCCTTCCTCAGTTGTAGTAACCTCAAGCGGTTCACTCTCAGAATCTGGCCCTTCTACTTCGCCTTCAAACCGCACCCAAATATAGGAGTGGATATCGACTTGTCTCTGTTCGTAGGCTACGATCACGTCCTTCATGCTAGAGAAGTAGCTTCCGGCGCCCAGAGTTGCCTTTGGATTTTCAGCAGTAAGGTAGTAGCAGCCCAACACCATATCTTGGCTAGGCATGACGATCGGTCTGCCTGTTGCCGGAGATAGGATGTTGTTAGAAGCCAGCATCAGCAAACGCGCTTCAGCCTGGGCTTCTAGCGATAGAGGCACATGTACCGCCATCTGGTCACCATCAAAGTCAGCGTTAAATGCCGGACAAACGAGAGGATGGATCTGAATCGCGCGTCCTTCTACTAGGATGGGTTCAAAAGCTTGAATACCCAAACGGTGCAGGGTTGGAGCGCGGTTTAGCATTACAGGATGTCCATCAATCACTTCCTCCAACACGTCCCAAATGCTGGGATCATTGCGCTGGATCAGCTTTTTGGCGGCTTTAATGTTGTTGACTAAGCCCTGACGAATCAAACGGTGAATTACAAAGGGTTGAAACAGCTCGATCGCCATTTCTCTCGGCAGACCGCACTGGTGAATCTTGAGCTTAGGCCCAACCACAATTACCGATCGCCCAGAATAGTCAACCCGTTTGCCCAAAAGGTTCTGACGGAAACGACCCTGCTTGCCTTCAATAATGTCTGAGAGAGACTTCAGCGGTCGGTTGTTGGCTCCTACTACCGTGCGACCCCGACGACCGTTATCAATCAGCGCATCCACCGCTTCCTGCAGCATCCGCTTTTCGTTACGGACAATAATTTCGGGAGCGAGAATTTCTTGAAGCCGCGCCAGACGGTTGTTGCGGTTGATGACTCGACGATAGAGATCGTTGAGGTCAGAGGTCGCGAACCGTCCGCCGTCTAGCTGCACCATCGGACGCAGATCGGGAGGAATGACCGGAATCACTTCCAGGATCATCCATTCGGGGAGCGATCGCGTGGCGATAAAGTTATCAATCACGCGCAGTCGCTTGATCAGCTTGGCGCGTTTTTGTCCCTTAGCCGTTGCGATTTCTTCGCGCAGAATTTCAGCTTCTTTCTCTAGCGCCAAGTCCTGTAAAAGCCGCTGTAAAGCCTCTGCCCCAATGCCGACCTCGACCCCAGTCAACTGAGAGTCTTCGCTGTAAAGCTGATCCTCAATTTCAATCCACTGATCTTCGGTCAACAACTGCTTGTAGCTAAGGTTCTCAGCGTTGCCCGGATTCAGCACCACGTAAGAGTTGAAGTAGACAATTTGCTCAACATCCCGCAAAGGCATATCCAGCAAAATTGCCATGTAGCTGGGAATACCCTTGAGATACCAGACGTGAGCCACCGGAGCAGCTAGCTTGATATAGCCCATACGGTGACGACGCACCCGCGACTCCGTCACCTCTACGCCGCAACGCTCACAAACAATGCCTCTGTGGCGCACCCGCTTGTATTTGCCACAATGGCATTCCCAATCCTTCGCGGGACCAAAAATCCGTTCACAGAACAAGCCATCCATTTCCGGCTTTAGCGTCCGGTAGTTGATGGTTTCTGGCTTGGTCACTTCACCGACTACAGTGCCATTCGGCAGGGTCCGCTCTCCCCACTGCCGAATCCGCTCTGGAGAGGCCAGACCAATCTTCACATAGTCAAACCGCTGCTCTAGCTTAGCCATCGCAAGTTATTTCCTCATACTCCTGGCAGGTATTCATCACCCTTCTGAAAGCTTCTAGAAGGCTGACTCCTAAAATCGGGTCTTAGCAACACAGTCTCTAGAAAACAGCGCCGACGATCGCCTCATTTTTAGCCGATCGTCAGCCTGAACTCTAGCGTTTAGTCCTCAACTTCTTCCATCTCATCGCGAGAGATAGATTCATAGGTTGGACGAGAAGGCGTGCGGCGATTGCCCACATCTGCCATCAGATCAACCTCAATATCGCGACTGGTGCCGTCTTCCTGAGTTTGCAGCTTGTGTGCCGCAATATCTAAACAGAGTGACTGAAGCTCTCGCATCAACACCTTGAAAGATTCAGGTGTGCCTGGTCGAGGAATCGCCTTGCCCTTCACGATCGCGTTCAAAGCCTCATTTCGACCCTGCATATCGTCTGACTTCACCGTCAGCAGTTCCTGAAGAATGTAGGCTGCACCGAATGCCTCCAGCGCCCAGACTTCCATTTCTCCAAAGCGCTGACCGCCTTGCTGAGCTTTGCCTCCTAGCGGCTGCTGAGTCACCAAAGAGTAAGGGCCTGTAGAACGAGCGTGAATCTTGTCATCTACCAGATGCACCAGCTTCAGCATGTAGGCTTTGCCAACTGTAACAGGGCGATCGAACGCCTCACCTGTACGACCGTCATACACCTGAATCTTGCCAGGGTTATCCGGGTTGAACACCCAATCCTGCCCAGTTTTCTCCCGCGCTTCGTCGATCTTGGCGTGAGTTGTCAGGCGGGAAGCTTCTTCCCCATACATTTCATCAAATGGCACGATCTTGAATCGCACGCCCAGGTTATGACCTGCCCAACCTAGCAAACACTCAAATACCTGACCCACATTCATCCGGGAAGGCACGCCCAAGGGATTGAGCACAATGTCAACGGGCGTACCGTCGGGTAGGTAAGGCATATCCTCCTTCGGCAAAATCCGGGAAATAATTCCCTTGTTGCCGTGGCGACCCGCCATTTTGTCTCCCACCTGAATCTTGCGCTTTTGTGCCACATAGATGCGCACCACCATGTTGGCTCCGGGGGGAAGTTCGTCGCCCTGTTCACGGGTAAACACCCGCACATCCACTACACGACCCTTCTCGCCGTTGGGTACCCGCAGAGAGTTATCCCGCACGTCCCTAGCTTTTTCACCAAAGATAGCGCGGAGCAGCTTTTCTTCTGGTGGCTGATCCGATTCGCCCTTGGGCGTAACCTTACCCACCAAAATATCGCTGCTCTCAACCCAGGCTCCAATTCGGATAATGCCCGTTTCATCAAGCTGACGCAAAGCGTCTTCACCCACGTTAGGAATTTCGCGAGTAATTTCTTCAGGACCTAGCTTAGTCTGACGAGCTTCAATCTCATATTTTTCGATGTGGATTGAGGTGTAGACATCGTCATAAACTAGACGTTCGCTAATTAGGATGGCATCCTCATAGTTGTAGCCTTCCCAAGGCATGTAGATGACTAGGACGTTTTGACCCAGTGCGATCTCGCCTCCTTCAGTCGCAGAGCCATCAGCCAGGATTTGACCCGCAACTACGCGATCGCCATGAAACACGATTGGACGCTGATTCAGGCAAGTATCCTGGTTCGATCGATTGTACTTCTGAAGCGTATATTCGATTTCCCGGTTGTTAGATGCGCTCCGAACTCGAATGCGATTAGCATCCACATGGGTGACTTCACCCGCAGTCCGGCTAACGATCACCATCCCGGAATCACGAGCAGTCTGCGCCTCCAGCCCTGTACCAACTAGCGGACGCTCAGGTCGCAGCAGCGGCACTGCCTGACGCTGCATGTTAGAACCCATTAGCGCTCGGTTCGCGTCGTCATGCTCCAAGAAGGGAATGAGAGAAGTCGCGACCGAAATGATCTGCACTGGAGAAACGGCAACGTAGTCCACCTCTACGGGGCTAGTCGTCGTGAACTCCTGGCGATAGCGTACGGGAACTTGCTCCCCAAGCAGATAGCCATTTTCATCCATAGCGACATCTCCTGCCGCCACCCGCATATCGTCTTCTTCATCGGCCGTCAGGTAAATTGGAGCTTGTGTCTTATCAACACGACCGTTTTCAACTCTAAAAGACGGCGTTTCGATGAAGCCGTAGGAGTTAACGCGCGCATGGGTTGCCAACGAACCAATCAAGCCCGCATTTGGTCCTTCTGGCGTTTCAATCGGGCAGATTCGTCCATAGTGAGAGGGGTGAATATCTCGCACCGCAAAGCCTGCCCGCTCCCGCGTCAGACCGCCCGGTCCTAGAGCGCTAAGACGCCGCTTGTGAGTCAGCTCAGCCAGAGGATTGGTCTGATCCATGAACTGAGACAACTGAGACGAGCCAAAGAACTCTTTGATCGCAGCAACCAATGGCTTTGGGTTTACCAATGAAGCAGGGGTGAGAGAATCGGCATCCGAAACCGTCATTCTTTCCCGGATAATCCGCTCCAAACGGTTCAGACCGACACGCACCTGGTTTTGCAGCAGTTCACCGACCGATCGCACCCGGCGATTCCCCAAGTGGTCAATGTCATCAATGCTGCCGATGTCAAATTCTAGGTTAATCAGGTAGTCAACCGCCGCCAAGATATCTTGTGCAGTCAGAACTCGCGTCGCTTCAGGAACGTTTAGCCGCAGCTTTTTGTTCAGCTTGTAGCGCCCGACGCGACCCAAATCATAGCGTTTGGGGTCAAAAAAGCGAGAGTCCAAAAGCTGCTGACCCCCAGAAACCGTGGGCGGTTCACCGGGACGCAGCTTCCGGTAAAGCTCCATCAGCGCCTCTTCTTCGCTGAACTGACCTTCTTTTTCAATCGTCTTCTGAAAATATTCAGGATGGCGCAGCGCGTCAAAAATCTCGCCATCCGTCAGCCCCAATGCCTTCAGCAGCACCTGAGCAGACAGTTTGCGGGTCTTGTCAATCCGCACCCAGACGAGATCGTTCTTATCGGTTTCAAACTTCAGCCATGCGCCCCGGTTAGGAATCAAGCTGGCGTTGAAGGCGCTACGACCGTTCTTGTCAATCTCTTTCTTGTAATAGACACCTGGGCTACGGACGATCTGGTTAACGATTACGCGCTCAGCACCGTTGATGATGAAGGTACCGCGATCGGTCATCAGCGGCAGATCGCCAATAAAAACCTCTTGCTCCTTAATTTCCCCAGTCTCTTTGTTGATCAGACGGGTCGGGACATACATTTGCACCGCATAGGTGCTATCTCGACGCTTTGCCTCATCTACATCATACTTGGGTCGTCTGAGCTTATAGTCTTTCCCTAAGAAATGAAGTTCCAGCTTGCCCGTGTAGTCGGTAATAGGCGAAAAGCTGTCAAGTTCTTCAATCAAACCCTCTTCCAGGAACCAGCGAAAGCTTGCTCGCTGAATTTCTACGAGATCGGGTAGGGTAAAGACGGGTGCGGATTGGGTTAGGTTACTCATGCGGCTCCTCAAGTCGATCGCGCCTGGGGCTAAATCCAGGCAATACAGCACTAAGAAATATATATTGACGACAAAACTTCAGTCCCCATGAAAATGAAGACTGAATACGTTATGTTGTCTTGTAAGGCTTGTGAGAGATAAGATTTGGGGGGAAAGTAACTTGAGAAATGTTTAGGAGAAGTTTCAATAGCTGCGGTTCTTTGCAAAGGCAGGTTACGGCAGAAGAGATCTTAGCCTGAGTGAAAAGGTCTGTCAACTCCACATCATTATTATGACGTAAGCTTTGCATTTTGTGTCTACTTTCTAGAGGAGTTAAGGCTAGAGAAGCTGAGGCACTTGCACCGAGGGCTGTATTGCGGGCAAAGGCAATTTGAATAGATGACAGGCGTTAGCGGTTGTTTCGATCGCCAGACTCTCCAAAGCCACTTGCCGGAGCTGAGCAACTTGCTCAGCCACATAGCAGACATAGGCAGGTTGGTTAGGTCGCTCACCCCGCTTAGGAACAGGCGAGAGAAAAGGACAATCAGTTTCCACTAAAATGCGATCGCTGGGCACCATCCGAGCCGACTCCTGCACCTGCACAGCGCTCTTGAAGGTGACAATGCCGCTAAAGCTGACATATAGCCCCAGATCCAGAAACCACTGAGTTTCTTCAGGAGTTCCGCTCCAGCAGTGCATTACGCCTTTGACTGCACCCTGAGATTGCCAGAACGATCGCATGATTTCAGCCATTTCAGCTGCCGCATCTCGGCAATGAATAATTACCGGAATATCAAGCCGCTGAGCAATTTCTAGCTGAGCGATAAAAACCTTGACCTGATGATCGCGGTTCTCAGCCTTGAAAAAGTCCAGACCCATCTCCCCGATCGCCACTACGCGCTGATCTGACTCAGCTAAACCTAGAATCTGCTGAGCTGAGCCAGCATCCCACTTGTCAGCATCTAAAGGATGGAGACCCACCGCAAAAGAGATTTCGGGGAAGCGATCGGCGATCGCCCGAATGGCCGCAAATTCAGACGGCTCAACGCAAGAATGCACCAAGCGCACAACGCCAGCCTGACGCCAATTGTGAGCAATGACATCTAGGTTTTCCTGAAGACCGTCAAAATTGAGATGAACGTGAGTGTCAACCCACATTGGCTTCGATGCAGCTACTGTCACAAGGGTTTCCGAAGAATTCACTGAATACAGCCTACTTGCATTTCCTTACTAACAGCGCCGAAAATAATTGACTCTGCTCTTGATGCCCATTCTTCAAGCTAAAACACTGGTGAATCTAAGCTTCAGGAATCAACGTCAGCAACCGAGGCTTGCTCGACTGGAGCTTGTTCAACCGGAGCTTGCTTGGTCTTGAGCAGTTTTGCCATCCGAGACTTCTTGCGAGCGCCATTGTTAGCATGGATAACGCCTCGCTTGATTGCCTTGTCAATTTTGCTATAGGCAGCCGACATGCGCTGCTGGACTTCCTGCTCTGTTTCAGGAGAAGGATTTGCTCCATAGGCTTCAACGGCAGCAAGATATCGCTTGGTCAAAGTTTTGACGGCAGATTTATAGGCTTTGTTGTGCAGACGGTTGCGTTCTGCAATTTCGACGCGCTTAATTGCTGACTTAATATTTGCCATAGCCTAGCCCTTAGATTAAAAAAACTTTTAGCAGTCTATTATCATAGCGAATAATCTAGAGAAAATGCCAGAGAAACTCCTTTACCGTCTTCATGAATCCATCAAAAATCCAGGTTAAGCTATAGGAGCAATCTGATTACGGTTCAGTATTAGGTCGAAGTCTAGCCGCTTGAGTAAATTTTGACCTATTGGTTTGACCTATCGGTTGGTTCAGCCTAGTCCAGCCGCCAACTTCCAAGCTGGCGATTTTTGGATCATTCGTTTTTTAACTCACACTCGTTTCAAATGTGGCGATGCTGCGAATTATTACTCAGCGGGCTGAGGCACTTATCGAACTACGGCGAATTTGCGATCGCACCCACGATGATCAGGTTGTCCACAAAGAGGCGACGGTTCGGGAAGTTTTGCAGGCCGTTAAGCGTCAAGGCGATCGGGCAGTTTTGCACTACACCGAAGAATATGATCACCTGACCCTAAAAGCGGAAGAGCTACGGGTCACTGGTACTGAGCTAGAAGCAGCCTATCATCAGGTTTCCAAGGATTTGCTGGAAGCTATTCGTCTGGCTTGCCGCCAGGTAGAAGCCTTCCATCGCCAGCGGGTGCCCAAAAGCTGGGTAAATTTTGGAGAGCATGAGGTTGTTCTGGGCAAACGCTACACTCCGGTCGATCGGGCGGGGCTTTATATTCCAGGCGGACGGGCGGCTTACCCTAGCACTGTGATTATGAATGCTATTCCTGCCAAAGTAGCAAAGGTGCCTCACATTGTCATCACCACGCCTCCCAGCCCGGATAAAACGGTCAATGCAGCGGTGTTAGTAGCTGCTCAAGAGGCAGGCGTACAGGAAATTTATCGGGTTGGCGGAGCACAGGCGATCGCCGCCCTCGCCTACGGGACAGAGACGATCCCGAAGGTAGATGTGATCACGGGTCCCGGCAATATCTACGTCACTCTGGCAAAAAAGCTGGTTTACGGTACCGTCGGCATTGACTCCTTGGCAGGCCCCTCAGAGGTGCTAATTATTGCGGATGGACAGGCCAACCCGGCTCATGTGGCGGTAGATATGCTGGCACAGGCAGAGCATGATCCGATGGCAGCCGCAATTTTGCTGACCACCGACTCCAATTTGGCAGCGCAGGTCGTGGTGGAGGTGAAGCAGCGGCTGCTAAATCATGAGCGCAAGCTGCTGACTGAGAAGGCGATCGCCCATTACGGCTTGGTGGTGGTCGTAGATTCCCTAGACATTGCGGCCGAGCTATCTAACGAGTTTGCGCCAGAGCATCTGGAATTAGAGGTTGCCGATCCCTGGAGTCTTCTAGAAAAGATTCGCCATGCTGGGGCAATTTTTCTGGGCAACTCTACGCCTGAAGCCGTGGGAGACTATTTGGCTGGACCAAACCACACGCTACCGACTTCCGGATCGGCTCGATATGCTTCTGCCCTCAGCGTTGAAACCTTTATGAAGCACTCTAGCCTGATTCAGTATTCTCCAACGGCTCTAGGGCAGGTGGCAAAGGCGATCGACACCCTGGCAACGGCGGAAGGACTGCCCTCTCACGCAGATTCGGTGAAGCTGCGCGTCCAAGATTACCTGGACGAAGGAAAATAGAAACAAAGAGAACGCGAAAGGGGACAGGCAACGTGAATTTTCAGTCGGTGATTTCGACGCTGCATCAGTTTTGGGGCGATCGCGGCTGCCTCATTGTCCAGCCTTACGACACTGAGAAAGGGGCGGGTACGATGAGTCCCCACACCTTTTTACGGGCGATCGGTCCTGAACCCTGGTCAGTTGCCTACGCGGAGCCATGCCGCCGACCGACCGACGGACGCTATGGCGAAAATCCCAATCGCTATCAGTCTTACTATCAATATCAGGTGCTAATCAAGCCTTCCCCCGACAACATTCAGGAAATCTATCTTGACTCGCTGCGGGCGCTTGGCATTCGTCCCGAAGATCACGATATTCGCTTTGTGGAAGATAACTGGGAGTCGCCGACCTTGGGAGCCTGGGGCGTAGGCTGGGAAGTTTGGCTAGACGGCATGGAAATTACGCAGTTTACCTACTTTCAACAGTGTGGTGGCATTGATTGCCGTCCTGTCTCGATAGAAATCACCTATGGGTTAGAGCGCCTGACCATGTATCTGCAAGAGGTGAATGCCTTTACGGAAATACAGTGGAACGATCGCGTCACCTATGGCGATGTGCATTTTCAGGGCGAGATCGAGCATTCGACCTACAACTTTGAGGTTTCCAATCCTGAAATGTTGTTCACCCTGTTTGGGCTATACGAGCAAGAGGCAGGGCAAATTGTGCAAAAAGGCTTGGTTTTACCTGCGCTGGACTATGTGCTGAAATGCTCACACACCTTTAACCTGCTGGATGCTAGAGGCGTGATCTCGGTGACAGAGCGTACCCGCTATATTGGCAGAATTCGCAATTTGGCGCGTCAGGTAGCACAACTCTACGCCAAGCAACGAGAGGACTTGGGCTTTCCGCTGCTGAAAGAAAACGGGGTGAACATCAAGAATTCACAAGCAGAGAAAGCTGCCTGACCGTCCTCAAAACAACGCTTTGCTTTTCTCCAGTTCGCGTAAAATACTCTTAACAATTCTTAAGAAATGCGGAGCTGAGAGAACACAATGTCATCTAATTTTTCGCAAAGCTTAAGTCAGCAGCTAGAGCCGATCGCCGCCTGGTTTCGGAGTTTTAATCTTCCAGAGCTGATTGTCCACTGGGGGCATCCGCTAATGATGGCGATCGTCATATTCGTCATGGGTAGCTTTGTCGGCATGACGGGCTGGCGAGGGCGATCGCTGATGGAGCCGGAAGCCGCTAAGAGCCGCATGGATCACCGTAAAATTGCGCCTCTCATGTTTCTGTTTATTGTCCTGGGTGCCGTGGGTGGCGTGTTGTCATTGGTGATGCACCAGAAGCCGATTCTAGAAAGTCCCCACTTTTGGACAGGTGCTGCTGCAATTGGGCTATTGGCAGGAAACGCTGCGATCGCGGCAACTAATTTTGGGAAGAATAATCCCATGCTGCGTACTACTCATGCCTATGTGGGAAGCGCAGCGCTATGTCTACTGTCTCTTCATGCCCTTTTGGGGCTGAAACTGGGGCTTGCAATCCAGGGGCATTAATCAAGTCAGGGTGTTGAATGGCTGCAACGAGCGCATGGATCTGTTTTGCCTACATTGTGGGCTTGCTGTTGACGGGAATTCCAGGAAAATTTCTAGGGATTTCCCCCGGAGCGATCGCCATCTTGATCCTAGGGGCGATCGCTTCTTTTGTAGCACCGCGTCTTTGGCGAGACAGCCCTCCTGCGCGTCTGTGGCTCTTGGCAGGTCTTGTGGGATTTCTGGCAGCTCTGCATTTTCAGATGCGGCTACCGCAACCTGCCGCCAGCGATATTTGTCGTCTTATTAAAAGCCCGAATGATGGCGTTTGTCAGCCGATCGCTACCGCTCAAACTCCTATTCTGGGACAGATTTTTGAGGTTGAGGGCGTGGTGAATAGCTCACCACAGTTGACTCGAAGCGATCGCTACCGCTTGCAGCTAGAAGCCACGCGCGTTAGCTCTAGCAATCAGGGTAAGACGCTCTTATCCGATCGCCCAACTGCTGGAACGATTTATGTAACCTTGCCGAAGGAGAAAGGTGAGGCGCTTTATCCAGGACAACGGGTAATTGTCTCAGGTTCGCTTTATAAGCCCCAGCCTGCTGCAATTCCGGGCGGATTTAATTTTCAAGAATATCTGAGGCAGACTGGGATTTTTACTGGGCTGGTGGCTCAAGAGATCCTGTTAGCCAAAGGATCACAGCCTCAGCCGCCCTTGCTGTGGTCAATTCGGCGGCAGATTGTTCAGGCACAAGAATCTAGCTTGGGTATTGAGGAAGGACACTTGCTCAGCGCGATGGTCATGGGCAAAGCGGCAGTAGATGTGCCGTATGAGTTGCAGGATGAATTTCGTCAGGCGGGTCTGGCTCATGCGCTTGCCGCTTCCGGGGCGCAGGTATCAATGCTGATTGGCGTGATGTTAGCTTTGACGCAGCGGTGTACGGCTCGAATCCGGCTAATTTTGGGCGGCGGCGTTTTGCTTTCCTACATTGGACTGACGGGAATTGAACCCTCGGTGCTGCGGGCAGGCGTGATGGGAGGCGTAGTTCTGGTGGCGCTGGTGGCAGAGCGTAAGGTCAAGCCTTTGGGTTCTCTGCTGTTTGCGGCGGTTGCTTTGCTGCTATGGAATCCTCTGTGGATCTGGGATTTGGGGTTTCAGCTCAGCTTTTTGGCGACTTTGGGGCTGTTAGTTACTGTGCCAATTGTCTCAAACTGGCTGGACTGGATGCCGACGGCGATCGCGCCTCTCTTTGCTGTGCCGATCGCTGCCTATCTCTGGACATTGCCCCTGCAACTCTTTACCTTTGGTATTGTTTCGCCCTACAGCATTGGCATCAATGTTCTGGTGAGTCCTTTAATTGCGACTATCAGCATTGGCGGCATGGTCAGCGCTCTGGCGGCGCTCATTTACGCTCCGATGGGCAGTTTCTTGGCGGGATTACTGCACTTTCCCACCTGGCTGTTCATCAAAATAGCGGAGGTAGGCAATCAGCTTCCGGGCAGTCAGCACGCAGTGGGCACCATTAATGCTGCACAGGTTTTGCTGCTGTATGGCATGGTTTTGCTGGTGTGGATGTGGCGGCGATCGCATCGGCACTGGTGGCTGGCGCTGGGGTTGGGCATCAGTTTGGTGGCAGTTCCCGCTTGGGCAACGTCCGCGAGCTTGCTAAAAGTGACGGTGTTGCCCACTAGCAATCCGGTATGGGTGATTCAGGACAAAGGCAAAGTGATCATGATCAACGGCAGCAGCGAAAAAGATCTGCGCTTCACGGTCAAGCCATTTCTAAACCAGCAGGGCATTAACCAAATTGATTGGGCGATCGCTCCCAGCCTACGCGCCGCTACCCTGGAGACTTGGCAGCAGATGCTAGAAGCTGTACCCATCAAGATGCTCTACGGTGCAGTCCATGACCAGAGCGCAGATGAAGCGATCGCCTTTAATCAAAATCGTGTTGAGCTATCAAAAAAGATTGAGGCGCAGCAGGGCAAGTTTATCCAGCTTGCCGATCGCCAGACCTTGCAGCTAGGTTCTGTAACCGTCAAACCGCTCAGACCCGATGCCTCAATTCTGCAAATGCAGATTGGTGCTGAGAACTGGGTGATGTTGAGGGGCAGTCCCTACAAGATCCGAGGTTTGCCCCGTGCTAGCGTGCTGTGGTGGTCGGGGCAAGAGCTAGATACCCAAATTTTGGAGCAGGTGAAACCGCGAGTGGCGATTGCCCTCAAGGTCGCGCCCGCAGATCAATCACCTACCCAACGATGGCTTGAACAACATCAGGTTAAGCTCTACATCATGCCTGAATCTGGCTCTGTTCAGTGGAGTCCGCAACAAGGCTTCAGCGCTACACTTGAGTCTGGACAACCGTTCTAGCGTCTAAAGGCGCTCTGTTTATCAACTTGTCCCATAGCTTGTATGGCATTACGTAATTGAGTTAGGACGAGTTATTTTTTGAGAGCCGCGCTCCGCGCGGCTCTCAAAAAATAACTCGTTGGATCTAATCGCATAGCGCTATACAATAGAAAACGGAGAGGTGGCAGAGTGGTTGAATGCGCTTGACTCGAAATCAGGTTTGGGGCAACTCAACGGGGGTTCGAATCCCCCCTTCTCCGTCCTGCAAGGCTGACTATGCAAGCGCTTGATATTCTGATTCTCTCGAATGGCCCCGGTGAACTCACAACCTGGGTTAGACCTGTGGTTCAGGCTATTCGGCAATGTATGGGAGACGATCGCCAGCAGATCCGCATTTCTCTCGTTTTGTCGCCTTGCCCCAACGCCAGCGGGCGGGAGGTAGCCATTGCCCAGACCTATCCTGAGATCGATCGCGTACAGGGCGCAAAGCATTTCTTCCCGTTTCTGATCGGGGGAAAAACGGCTGAAGGCTGGGACTGGCGCGATCGCGGTGTCGTGGTTTTTCTGGGAGGAGATCAGCTTTTCCCGGTGGTAATTGGCAAACGCCTGGGCTACCGCACCGTTGTGTACGGCGAATGGGAGACGCGTTGGCACAGTTGGATCGATCGATTTGGTGTGATGAAACCAGAGTTAATCGATCGCGTTCCACCCAAGTATGTGCACAAGCTGACTGTTGTGGGCGATCTGATGGCGGAAGCATCAGCCTTCCAATCAGAACAGCTCAAAATATCTGAACAGCTACAGCTCGGAGAAGGACAGGATTTGATTGGGCTGCTGGTTGGCTCAAAGCCTTCAAAGTTAGCTCAGGGTGTGCCCTTGTGTCTGGCGATCGCCCACCATCTTCATGCAGCCTGTCCACAAACACGGTTTGTGATTCCTGTGGCACCCGCGCTAGACCTGCCCGCGCTAGCAAAATTTGCAGACCCAGCTCAAAACACGATCGCCAGTGCGTTTGGCAACCCTGCCGCAGAACTGGTGCAAGCAGAGCAACCCTATTTGAAGACATCTGAGGGACTCCGGGTAGATCTGTGGACAGAATCTCCTGCCCATGACCTCCTGAGTCAATGTCGCTTATGTTTTACCACCGTGGGTGCAAATACAGCTGAGTTGGGATCTTTAGGAGTTCCCATGGTCGTGATGTTGCCCACCCAACAGCTTGATGCCATGCGCGCCTGGGACGGACTGCCAGGATTGTTAGCGAATCTGCCAGGGATAGGCACCGTCTTCGCCAAGCTGATCAACGCCTGTTTTTTATGGTATTCGCGCACTCCTCGGCTGTTGGCGTGGCCCAATATCTGGGCTGGAGAAGCGATCGTTCCTGAGCTATGGGGTCATTTGCAACCGCAACAGGTGGCAGAAGTGGGGATCGACTGGCTGGATCATCCTGAGAAGCTAGAGCAGATTAGCCGCAAGCTTCGCCAAGTTCGAGGAGAAGCTGGAGCCGCCCAAAAACTGGCTCAATTGGTTAAAGAAATGGCAGATGCTCAGCCTTCAATCTGATACCAATTTAAATGATCTGCCCTGTTCGGGTCTTACAGCTGTCGCCAGTTTGGTTTAGGACATTTTTGGTGGGGCGTGAAGCGCCCCACCAAAAATGTCCCCGTCCTAACCGCTTTGGCGGTTGCTATAAATTGGTATGAGAAGAAACGATCGAAAAAAATGTAGTGAAATTCGCGAGGCGATCGCCTTCTTTCCCAAGCTATGGTGCAAATTTGCAGGTTAAAACATTACCCACTTCAAAGATATGACTACACTTGCGAGAAAGTTTCCCTGGCTCTCTTTGGCGCTGCTCTTAGCTGCCTACGCCACCTTTAGCTGGTTTTTTACCCACGCCTTTACACAGGTGCTCACCTTTTCCAACACGGCCTATTTATCGTGGAGTCTTGTGCTAGCGTTTACGTTGCTGGAGGCGCTCCTCTTGACGACTCAATTTGATGGGCTGAAGTCCCTGATTGGGCGATGGCTGCGATCGGATATGGGGTATTTCACGCTAATTATTGCGGCTTCTTTAGGCGCAACCCTCGCTTTCATTTGGTCAAATGTCACGGGCTACTTTGTTGTGCTTATTGCTGCTGAAATTCTGGCGCGATTGGATTTGCAGAATGCAAAGTTTAGCCGTTTCCAGTCGTTCATTATTTTGACCGTGATCTCGGTGCTGGGATTGGCTATAGGTCTAATTGCCAGCCTTAGATTAGATTCTGCCCTAACTGGTGTTTAGCTGTAAAAGCCTATGAAAAAGCAGCCCTGATTGGACTGCTTGACATCAAGTGCGTGAGGAGTAACCTCTCTTGAGAATACAGGGTCAGAGATTAGCTGAAAGCCGAGTTACAGATCTTGATACAGGACTTGATACAGGGCTTGATACAAGAAGACTAAGTACAGAGAGAACCTGGCATCAGCTTCTCATCAGCTCTAACAGAGACTCATCTTGTCCCGACTGCCGTTTTTCAATGGGGATATAGGACTGGGCGTGGCTCCCAGTATAAATTTGAGTAGGGCGGAAGATGCGGTTTTCATTGAGCTGCTCTTTCCAATGCGCCAGCCAGCCTGAAGTACGGGCGATCGCAAACACGGGTGTAAACAGGTCGGTCGGAATACCCAGCTTGCGGTAGACCAGTCCTGAGTAAAAGTCTACGTTAGGATAAATGCCCTTGTGTCCTAGGCGCTCAGCAACCGCTCGTTCCATCGTAACGGCAATATCGTAGTATTCATCTCTACCAAATTTTTCAAAGAGTTGCTCTGCCAAACTCTGCAAAATTGTGGCGCGAGGATCTTTAACTTTATAAACCCGATGCCCAAAGCCCATGATTTTAGACTTATTCTCCAGGCAGTTGTCTAGGTACGGCTCAACATTTTCTACGGTGCCGATCTCTTCTAGCATCATGATCACTTCTTCATTCGCTCCCCCATGCAGCGGCCCGGCCAGAGTCCCAACTGCCGAAGCCACTACGCCATAGGGATCGGTCAGAGTAGAAGCCGTCACCATAGAGGAAAACGTCGAGGCGTTGATTGTATGCTCTGCATGTAGAGTCAGACAAATATCAAAGATTTGAGCAGCAAGCGGATCAGGTTCTCGCTCGTTGAGCATATAGAGGAAGTTTGCCGCGTAGCCGAGATCGTCGCGGGGCTGCACTGGGTCATTGCCTTTGCGCATGAGCTGAAAGGCCGCAACCATTGTCGGAATCTTTGCCAGTAGCCGCACGACTGCCGCTCGAATATACGCAGGATCATCCAGCGCCCGACGAGAGTAGAACAAGCCCAGAGCAGCAGCACAAGCCTGTAGAGCATCCATAGGGTGCCCACTCTCTGGAAAGCACTTCATCATGTCGCGGATACGGTACTTCAGCCGCCGATGAGATTGAATTTCGTGCTGAAATTCTTCCAGTTCACCCGCAGTAGGCAACGCTCCCCAGATCAAGAGATAAGCAGTTTCTACGAAAGTGCTGAGTCTAGCCAGCTCTTCAATATTGATGCCCCGATACTCTAGGATGCCATTTTTGCCATCCACAAAGCTAATGCTGGATTGCGTCACAGGAATCCCTTCCAGACCCGGTCTATATTCGCAAAACGTCATAATGTCACCGTATGCCCGAAATAATTTGTACTCAAGATTTTGTCCAAAACCTCCTGATGACCAGAGTAGGTTCTCTTTTATACCAATTTAACGAATGATAGTTACAGACGAGCGTAGATGGGCATCGCTCTTCAAGCTTTCTCGATCGCGTTTATTTTTCGGTATTGCTTGATAAGGGGATGATTTTTTGTTGAACAGGAGCGCACAGAACGCCCCTTTTCAGCAAAAAACCATCCAGAGACCAGCAACGCTTATTTTTCAATTGGGTATTAGAAGATTCTGGACAAGCTGTTAGTGGATAGCTCTCTTAGATTGGCATATTCTAGGGTTGCAGTTTTGTTAGTTTTGGATCAGTCTGCCCCGTTGATCGATCGTTTCGGAGTGGAAACTGTGTTTTGACTAAGTTTTCAGCGCTATCCCGATCGCCCACTTCCCCGTCCAGCGTTGCAGCCAGCACCCTTTCCAAGATCTCTTTGTATTGTTTTCCGGGTTTGTAGCCCATTGTTTTGAGATCATTGCCATTGAGCGGAGCCTGAACAGTCTGCCACTGGGCGAGATATTGCCAGATGGGGCGGCGTGCCGATCGCGGAGCCGTTGCCCCTAACAGAATTAGCGTAGTTCGATCGCAATCTCTCAATAATTTAACGACCTGACTAGGGCGATCGCATTGGCTCAGAGCCGGAAAAATTTGATCTTGTAGATGGGGAAGATTCTGTAGCCGATCGCCACTTTCTATTGGCAGCTGGAGTGTTTGGGTAGCGGTCAGGCGATCGGGTAGCGAGAGAGCAGACAGCAGAACTTCTAGAAGCACCTGCCAGTGCAGCGCATTCTGGGGATTAAATCGCTTCAGCCAGCGATCGGCTCGTCGCATCTGCTGCCACAGCGTATTACTGAATCTCAACTGAGGATGGATGCAGACTAATGCTCCCAGATCTGACAGCCACCGCATTGCCCTCTGCCAATAGACAGTCTGCAAAATGTACTTTAGCTCCTGCCTTAGGCGGGTTTGCAGGGCGGGGGCTTTGTCGATTTGCGCGTCTGCCTGAATACGTTGATAGATACCGCTAGCGATCGCATACCGGATGTAGCGCTCAGTTTGCGGCTCAAGCTGAAACTTCAGCCGCACCGCAAATCGCACGGCTCGAAAAATCCGAGTCGGATCTTCAATAAAACTATTGGCATGAATTACGCGAATCTGTCTTGCCTTCAAATCTAACCCGCCGCCGAAAAAATCTAGCAGTTCTCCCGAACCTGGAGCCGTGAGCCGTACGGCTAACGCGTTGATGGTGAAGTCGCGCCGATAGAGATCTTGAGTGATCGAGCTTGCCTCCACCTCTGGATTTGCTGCCGGATAAAGATAAAACTCAGTTCGAGCGGTAGCAATGTCTATTCCTAGAGAACCCAACGCCGGATCGTCTTGCCAGAGCAGCGCTGCCGTTTGAAATTGCCCGTGGATTTGCAGACGCACCTGAGGATAGATCTGCTGTAAAGCTTGAGCTAGCTCTACTCCTGCTGAGTCGATCGCCTGATGAAATCCATCCACTACCAGGTCAATATCCTGAAGCTGTAAAGGCTGCAGGTCTGCTAACAGCAAATCGCGCACGGCACCCCCCACCAGATAGAGCTGCCAGCCCAGCCGCTCTGCCTGATCTGCAATTGTCTGCAATAGTTTCCAGAGTGCTGGAGTCAGGCGATCGTGCAGCAAATGACTCATACCTTCAGGTATTGCCCTGCTTCGATGAATCTGCCGCAGTACATCTGTGCGAGTGACTATTCCTATCAGGCGATCGTTTGCTAAAACAGGCAACCGACCGATGCCGTAAGTCATCATCAGCGCTTCGATGTCAGGCAGCTTTGCCTCTGGCGTCACGGTTTTAAGCTCCGTCGCCATGTGATCTTTGACAGGGGCATCGCCAAAGCCATGACGCAGGGCAATCTCCAAGTCTCGACGAGAAATAATCCCCACTAGCCGATCCTCAGCATCTACCACACAGAGTCCAGAATGCCCGTAGCGCAAAAGCAGGCGCTGAGCTGTGGCGATCGTCGTTTCCGGGCAAACGGTGCGAACGGGAGAGGACATCAGGTTTCTGGCGATCGGTGGCGTAAGCATCGAATCCATGGCGGCTTTTCCTCTGGCTTTTCCCCGGCATTTACCCGGCTTTTAGCTTTGTCCTGCTTCTAGCCTTATCCTGTCACAAGGGTCTCAATTTCTGATAGGTTACTAATTAGGGAAAGATAGAGAGCAGATTGCTTGGTCAAGGCGCGATCGTCTAATCCTCTTCGCTGTGCTGGTTAGCTGTTGGCTGTATTTGGGAGGGAAAATAATGTCTGTTCTATTTCAACTGGCTTTGGCGGCTCTTGTCGCAGTATCGTTCATCATGGTAGTTGCTGTTCCTGTTGCCTATGCTTCACCTAAAAACTGGGAGCAATCGAAGCGGCTGCTATTTTTAGGATCAGGGCTTTGGACAATTTTGGTGCTGTTGGTGGGCGGTCTCAACTACTTTGTGGTGTAGCGCTCTATTTAACGCCTTAAGTTGATTGTCTAGAAAATCAGCCAAATCTCTAGAAAGGTAGTTTAGGCTAAAGTAGCCCCACATCTGAGAGCAGGCACTTCGTCTGAAAGTTTCTATCAGCCATCTTTTTAGCTCATTGGTATTTCTATGACAGTTTTTGAGGGCACGTTTACCCGCACAGATGATCTACGGTTTGCGATCGTCATTGGTCGATTCAACGACTTGGTGACAGGCAAGCTGCTCGAAGGATGTCAGGACTGCTTGAAGCGTCACGGCATTGATCCCGATCCACAGGGGACACAAGTAGACTATGCCTGGGTTCCGGGGAGTTTTGAAGTGCCGCTTCTAGCACGGCAGCTAGCTTTGTCGGGTCGCTATGATGCCATCATCTGTTTGGGCGCCATCATTCGAGGATCTACCCCTCATTTTGACTATGTGGCGGCAGAAGTGTCTAAGGGAATTGCTGCCGCCAGCTTCCAGACGGGGGTGCCTGTCATTTTTGGTATCCTGACCACAGATACTATGCAGCAAGCGCTCGAACGAGCCGGAATTAAGAGCAACAATGGCTGGAATTACGCCATGAATGCGATCGAGATGGCGAGTCTCATGCACCAGGTGAAAGCCAGCAGCCGAGACGTCTCTTCTGGTGGCGCAAATGGCGATTCAATATCAGGCTCAGCTCAGCTTTCGGGGGCAGGTCTTCAAACTTTGCCAGGGGCACTCAGGAGCGCTTTGCCTGAGCAAGTGGAGTAGTAAGGTAAGAGTTTTGGACGCTAAGGCGGTTCACTCAGGTTGACAAATTGGTTGAACTCTGGCACTATGATAAAAGTCTGAATTTTGCGGGTGTAGCTCAGTGGTAGAGCGCAACCTTGCCAAGGTTGATGTCGTGGGTTCGAATCCCATCACCCGCTTAATCTAAAAAGCCTTTTGAAGTTGAGCCTTCAGAAGGCTTTTTAGGTTTTCCCCAGATTATTAGAATAAATCCCTTGCAGATTGGGTGAGGTATGGCTCTCACCTCACCCAATCTGCAAATCCTAATTCATGAGGGGTCGAATGACGGATGAAAGAACAGCGGCATGGACGTGAGCTGTTCTTTTGTATTCTTTTTTCAATAAAGAGAGTGTTAATGATCGCCCTTGATACCAAGGTTTGAGCTAGATTGAGGATAGTGTTGATTGGGGCGAGGAAGAAGTTAAAGAGATTTAGGCTACGAGGGGCTTGCTTTTCAATAACTCTTTCTTCTTCAATTCCAGTCGATTGCTTCCAAATCCTTGCTCCAGACCATTCATCCGTGTCGCTGCGACCTGTGCAACATCCGAAAACCCAGAAAATTGACCTCAATAGTGAATATCCCTGTCCCTGTCGTCGTCGGGGTCGCCTAACTCCGATCGTCTTGACAGAGGCTTTCGGCTGCGATCGCTGTCAGCAAATTTTCGTGCTGCAAGAGAATGGCTATGTGATTGAGCAGCTATCGACGCACTATCCCTACAAACGGGCTTGGCGCTGGACAGGTCATCAATGGAACGCTGCTCATTCCAACCTGGGTCGAGGCTATTTCCCCCTAACGCTATTTATCATTTTTGGACTAATCTTTTTACTGCTGCTAACGACCCTCAACTCTCCCCTCAGCTATAGCATCACTTTCCGCGTGATAGCAGCTTTGGTTCTATCAATGCTGCTAGTCTGGATGCTATGGCTAGCCTGTAGACGTTAGTCAAAGTAAGGACAGAATTGAACGCTTCACCTGTGACCACCATCGCCTACCGAGGCTATCACTCAGCCTTAGAACTGGCAACCATGCGAGGAACCGATCGCAGTCGTGCCTTGCACATCATGGCAGAAGCTTTGATGGAGCGCCAGAACGACATTTTAGAAGCCAACACGCTCGATCTGGAAATTAGCCGTGAAATGGCAGTTCCTGACCTAGTTTTGGATTGGCTGAAGTTAACTCCAGAACGATTGCAGACGGCAGGACAGATCCTTCAGCGTCTGGCAGAGCTTTCTGATCCGATTCAGCAGGTTCTCAACATTCCGTCCTATCAGGTTGATCAGTGCCAAACCTATTGTCAACTGACGCCTTTGGGGGTAGTTGCTTTTATCTACGAAGCCTTTCCCGACATGGGGGCGATTGCCGCAGGGCTTTGCATTCGTACCGCCAATAGCCTAATTTTGCGGGGGAGCGCCGAGGCAAGCCATTCTAATCAGGTCATTGCTGAGACTCTGAAACTGGCTATTGAAGATGCAGGTCTGCCGGGTGACTGCATTCAGAGTTTGCCCCCAGAGCATGGCGACCAGATTCGAGAGCTGGTGGTTCAAGATCAGTTTGTCAACTTAGTCATTCCCTATGGGCGATCGAGCCTGGTGCAGCAGGTCGTACGTCAAGCAACTTGTCCGGTACTCAGGACTGCAATCGGCAATTGCTACCTCTACTGGTCGCCCTCTGGAAGTTTAGACATGGCTCGATGGATGATTTTAGACAGCCACCAGAGTGCGCCTGATGCAGTTAATGCGATCGAGAAGGTTTTGATTCATCGTCACCATAACCCTTCAACGCTGATTATGCTTTGGAGTAGTCTTCAGGAAAAAGGTTACGTTCTGCATGGTGACGATATTCTCTGTGCAGAGTTTCCGGAAGTCTTTACGGCTGAAGCCAAGCCCTATGAGTGGAGTCAGGCTTATCTGAACCGCACTATTGCCTTTAAGGCTGTGGAGCAATTGGAAGATGCGATCGCTTGGATCAATCGTCATAGCAGTGGTCATGCAGACTGTCTGGCAACAGAATCGTACCAGGAAAGCCGCCAGTTCGCATTAGGAATTGGCAGCGCTATGACCTACATTAATGCCTCACCCCGATTCTATCGGAATCCCAAGCGAGGTAGCCCGATCGCTCTAGGCATGTCTAATCAGAAAGGGCATCGACGCGGGCTAATTAGTGTTGAAACCCTCACGACCTTAAGACACATTGTTCAAGGCAACGGCGTGAGTTGAGCGCTTTTAGCCTAACTGACCTGATTTAACTGACCTGACGAATGATGGCTCCCCGAATGTCAGCTTGCTCTAAGTCAACATCCGTCAGAGTGACGTTGGTTAAATTAGCTTGAACCAGGTTGGTCTCAGCCAAGTTAGCCCCTGTCAGAACAGCATCTGTCAGATTGGCACGACTCAGATTGGTTCGACTTAAATTAGCCTTTGTGAAATTCGCCCCGCTAAAATTCGCCCCGCTAAGATTGATATTTCTCAAATTTGCCGCCATCAAGTTTAGGTTTCTAAAGTCTCTCTGCCCTGCTGAGTATCGGCTTAAAAGTTCTGGAATTTTCATTAGAATAACGTTGAGAGGAGTATAGAACCCAGGCTGCGAAGCGGATTCAGTGAAGCGGATTCAGCTTGAAGTATCGGCTGCTGCAAGCTAGTTGCGGAAGCTCTTCCTTCGCTGTTTGTGTCGAGCAACTGCCTTGCGCCGCCGCTTTTCGATCGGGGTTTCAAAGTGACGATACTTTTTCATGTCTGGAAAGACTCCCGCCTGGGAAACTTTCCGCTTAAATCGGCGTAGCGCTGACTCTATTCCTTCGTCTTCACCAAGAATTACTTGGGTCATTCCATCTTGCCTCATGAGTGATCAGGGAGAAGACCTCCTGTTTCCAGAAAGTCTCACAAAACTTCGTCCTAGCCACGCTCTGGCAGACTGCTACTGTATGGCAACCGCCTTGGCGGTTAGGGAAGGGACGTTTATGGTGGGGCGCGAAGCGCCCCACCATAAACGCTCTAAGCAAACTGGCGATAGCTATAAAAACATCGCCAAGAATAGCGCTTAGGATCGTGGATTAAATAATCTGTACAACCGATCTGCTGTAAGGGGTTAGCAATGCCAAGCCCCTACTGAGCTAAGCCCCTACCCCAAGAATTACTTAAAAAGGGGGAATAAAAAAGGGCAGACTGGAAGTCCGCCCCTCACTAAAACGGTAGAGTTTACAGACTAAGCCTCAGAGACTTAGTAACGACGAGAAGATCCGCCTTTGTTGCTCCAGCCGCCGCCGCCGCCGAAAGAACCTCTGTCCTCACGGGGTTTTGCCTTGTTGACCTTCAGGTCGCGACCCATCCATTCAGCTCCATCCAGAGCTTCAATGGCAGCAGTTTCTTCTGCTTCTGCACCCATTTCCACAAAAGCAAAGCCGCGTAAGCGACCTGTTTCACGATCGGTGGGGAGTTGCACCCGCTTGACCGTGCCGTACTCTGCGAAAATTTGGGTGATATCCTCTTGAGTTGCCTCAAAGGATAAATTACCGACGTAGATTGACATGAAAAATGATCTCCAGAATCAGAGAGTGTAGAGAGTTAGATTCGGAGAAATGCGCATAAAACGAATTACACAGCCGAAAATAATCCTATTACAGAGGTTAGCATAGTCACGGCAGTGTTGGTAGATGAGTGAGGCGAGGAAGCGTTAAGAAAAGTATAAAAAATAAGCCCACACCAGAGTGTGAGCCTCTATTATGACAGGGACAAACCTGCTTGGTCAATTTATGCTTGTTCTAAGCTTCTTCAATTAGCTTCACTTTCTTGGCAAGCCCCAGAAATTTAAGGGTCTGAATCATCATCCAAGTGGCATCAATCTCCCACCATTTGAGACCATGCCGTGCCGAGTATTGGTAGCTGTGATGGTTATTGTGCCAGCCTTCGCCGTAGGCCAGCAGGGCAACCCACCAGCAGTTGGTAGAGCGATCGCTAGAGTCAAAGGTGCGGTATCCAAACTTATGGGTGGCGCTGTTGACAAGCCAGGTGGTGTGATAGACCATCACCAGCCGCACGAATCCGCCCCAAAACAGGAAAGACCAGCCGCCAATCAAATAGAGCACAACGCCGAATACCGCCTGAATTGCCACAAAGTTGTTATCAAGAAATTGATAAAAGCGATCGTTTGCAATGTCTTTTGTAAGACGAGGAATCTCATACTCAACTGGAACTTCGTACATCATCCATCCCATATGGCTCCACCAGAAGCCTTTCGTGGAATCGTGATGATCGACATCTTGGTCAGAAAACAGGTGATGGTGACGGTGCAGCCCTACCCACCAGATGGGGCCACCTTGCATAGATAAGGTGCCACAGAATACTAAAAAATACTCTAGCCATTTGGGAGTTTGAAAGCTGCGATGGGTAACTAGCCGATGCCAGCCCAGCGTCACGCCCAAGCCACCCGTAACCCAGTGCAAAAACAGGGCAAGGGCAACCCCCTGCCAGCTAAAGAAAGCCGGGAGGAAAGCGCCCAGCGCCAAAATATGAAGGGCTATCATGAACACGACAACAGCCCAGTCATGCGTAAGTTTGGTCGAGTTTGCAATAGTCATGAAGTCATCTCAATGTGAACGATGTAGCCAGATCTGCGCGACAATGAACTCCGCGAGTGTTATGAACACGACTTGAAATACAGATGTAGCCTGACAGAGGCAGCCTGATGGGCATGCGATCGGCAACGCAATCATTTTCCAGGATTTGCATTTATTCTCCAAGATCAAAGTGACACTTAGATAACGAATCCTAGACAGTTGGCATCTTCAAACGGTTGGTAATTTGATGAGCAGCGAACAGCTTCAGCAAGCCGAACAGGCACTATTTCAAATTTTTTCTGGTATTGACGCGCAGGTCAAGAAAAATCTTCGCAGAGTTTTGGCAGCTTACCGTCATCACCAAGTAGGAGTTCAGCATTTCGCTGGGGTGAGTGGCTATGGGCATGATGATCTGGGGCGGCAGGTGCTCGATCGCGTCTTTGCAGAAATAGTGGGGGCAGAAGCGGCGATCGTCCGGATTCAGTTTGTCTCAGGAACTCATGCGATCGCTTCTGCGCTTTACGGCGTGCTGCGTCCGGGGGATGAGATGCTAGCCGTCACAGGCGCACCCTATGACACGTTGGAAGAAGTAATTGGACTCCGAGGAGAGAACCAAGGTTCCCTGAAGGACTTTAACATCCGCTATCGTCAGCTAGATCTGACAGAAGAGGGAGCGATCGACTGGCACGGGTTGTCTGAGGCGGTGCGTCCTGAGACAAAGCTGGTGCATATTCAGCGCTCCTGCGGCTACTCTTGGCGACCTAGCCTGTCAATTCAAGAGATTGAAAAAATTGTTTACTCAGTCAAACAGCAAAATCCTGAGACGGTTTGCTTTGTGGATAACTGTTACGGCGAATTTGTGGAGGATCAGGAACCGACGGCGGTGGGGGCTGACCTGATTGCCGGATCGCTGATCAAGAATCCGGGGGGAACAATTGTCGCGGCAGGGGGATACATTGCCGGAAGAGCTGACCTAGTGGAAATGGCGGCTTGTCGGCTAACGGCTCCAGGGATTGGTAGCGAGGGCGGTGCTACGTTTGACCAGAACCGTCTGCTGTTTCAGGGATTGTTTCTAGCGCCGCAGATGGTGGGGGAGGCGATGAAGGGCAATCACCTGACGGCACATGTGTTTCAACAGCTGGGTTATCCGGTGAATCCGCTGCCAGAAGCGCCGCGACGGGATGTGATCCAGGCGATCAGGCTAGGCTCTCCAGAGAAGATTATTGCCTTTTGCAAGGCGATTCAGCAGAATTCGCCGATCGGCTCTTATCTCAGTCCGGTACCTGCTGCTATGCCGGGATATGAGAGTGAGCTGGTAATGGCGGGGGGGACGTTTATTGATGGCAGCACTTCGGAGTTTTCAGCAGATGGGCCGTTGCGGGAGCCGTATACTGTGTTTTGCCAAGGCGGGACGCATTGGACGCATGTGGCGATCGCGTTAGAGGCGGCGATCGATGCTGTGGGTGAGGCTTAGGATATCTTTTATTTTTTGAAAAGGGTGTAGCTTTTCAAAAAATGAACATATGGAGTTTGGGGAACAGCTAACAGCCTTGGGGGTCTCCCCCAAACCCCCGGTGGAGGACGCGCCCGTCCTCCACGCCCCCTCCGCATGAGATTGTGGATGGGCGGGAGAGATCGCGTCGCATGGGTGGGCAGATAGGGGGGCTACTCGAATTCAAAGAGTTCGCTGATGCTTTGACAGTTAAAGAATTCCTTCAGCTTTAAGGCGGTATCGCAATCAATTCGAGCGAATTGGTTCTTAAAGAGGCTGCGAACTGTTCCAGGACTCAAAAATTCATCGTCGCACCCCAGACCATCGCACTTGAAACCTTGGGGTGTAATGGCGTATCTCGCAGTCTCTCACCGGATGCTTAGAGGTGCGATCGCAAGTTCAGGCAGGCAATCATGGAAAATTTTTAGGATTTGCTACCGCAATAATTCATGAACGCCATTGAAACATTGTCTAAGCCCAACTTCTAGGGCTTTTTTTGCTGTTCGTTGTCCATCGATTCTATGGCTTTCAACAGCAAGATTTCGATCGTGGCACTCACAGACCGTTTATCTTGTTCAGCCAACTGTGAGATCCGCTCACGCAGTCCTGACGGCAGATAAACGGTAATTCTGTCTTTGTCTGTAGCCACGTAGAACCAGATAACGTCAAAAGTTCATAAAGATTGTAGAACGCTGCCATCGCAATGTGATAGCGTTGTAAGACGTTAAACAACGTCAATTAACGTCAAAATAAAGGAGCTGCGTTTATGGTGCTGAGTGACGATGAAGCCGCTTTGATTAAAGCGATCCTGACTGCTTTGCGAGGAATCAAGATTCGAGACATTGATAAAGCCCTGGTGATTCTCAGTAAAGAAGAACGGCAATCGCAATGAAGAAAAACGGCGATCGCGTATCTCAAAGTCTTTTCTCAAAGTCTTTCGCTGGACTTTCAGAGGGGCGATCGCCCCAACCTAGTTTGCTTAATCTGCCTCCAGCAATTCATGGCGATCGTTTGAACTCGCGCTATCTTTAAGAGTGCTGTCAATCTGGCTAAGTTCGATCAGTGAGCCGCAAGCGTCACAAATTCGGGTTGCATTGGCTGCTGTCGCAAGTAGCTAATTTGGCGATCGCCTTTTTCCTCCTCTCAATTTTGCTGGTGCTGCCCTGGCGCTGGTTGCCGCTGCCAACCTCCAGCTTTATGCTGCAATCTATGTTTCAGAATGGGCGAATTCAGCCTTACAGTTACCGCTGGCAGCCCTACCCTGAGATTTCGCCGGATATGGCGCTGGCGGCGATCGCGGCTGAAGATCAGCGATTTCCTAGCCACCATGGATTTGACATTGACGCTTTGAAACAGGCGATCGAAGAGTCTCAAGCAGGCGGCGACTTGCGCGGTGCCAGCACCATTAGCCAGCAGGTTGCTAAGAATCTCTACCTTTGGTCGGGACGGAGCTTAGGACGTAAGATCTTGGAAGCCTGGTTTACGGTGCTGCTAGAGCTGCTATGGTCGAAGCAGCGGATTTTGGAAGTTTACCTAAACATTGCTCAGTTTGGCGATCGCCTGTTTGGCGTGGAAGCAGCAGGCCAGCAGTTTTTTGCCAAATCTGCCAGTCAGTTAAGTCGAGAGGAGGCGGCACTTCTGGCAGCCGTCTTACCAGGGCCAGAAATTTACCAAGTTGACCAGCCTTCGCCGATCGTGCTGCGGCATCAGGACTGGATTTTGCAGCAAATGCAGCAGCTTGGGATCGATTACCTGAGTAGGCTGTAGTTTAAAGCTGCGTGAAGATAAGGAGAAAATGGAGCCGTTAAACCAATCTAGAGCAGGAGCTGAAGTGGGATTGGATGCAGCGCAAGGAGCGCTTGTCATCATTGGGGGAGCAGAAGATCGGCACGAAGACCGCCAGATTTTACGGGAGTTTATTGGGCTGGCGGGAGGCAGAGAGGCACAAGTTGTGGTGCTGACGGCGGCAACTAGCGAACCAGAGGAGGCAGGCGAGACTTACATTGATGTGTTCGGGGCTTTGGGAGCTGCCAATGTGCAGGTGGTGGATACTCGCGATCGCGCTGATGCTAATCAGTTCAAGGCGATCAAAGCGATCGGCAAAGCCACAGGCATTTTTTTCACGGGCGGCAATCAGGCGCGGATTGTGGAATCGATTAAGCACACGCTGTTAGATGATGCCATCAGCAAGCGCTATCTGGAAGGCGTGGTGATTGCCGGAACCAGTGCTGGTGCAGCAATTATGCCCGAACGAATGATTGTGCGAGGCGAGTCGGAAACTAGCCCACGCGGCGATACGGTTCTCCTGGGACCCGGTATGGGGTTTGTCCGGGGCATGGTGCTCGATCAGCATTTTGCCCAGCGAGGGCGGCTAGGGCGGCTGCTGGCGGCGCTGTTGCTCGATCCGGCAGTAATTGGCGTAGGCATCGACGAAAATACGGCGATCGTCATTCAGGGCACTGAGTTTCGGGTACTGGGAGAAGGCTCGGTGACGGTGGTGGATGATTCGAGTGTCACCCACAGCAATTTAGAGAACATTACCGATCGTCAGCCAATGTCGGTATTTGGCGTGAAGCTACATATTTTGACCGAAGGCTGTCGGTTTGATTTGCGATTAAGGCAGCCTATTGCCAGGAACGAGGGGTTGCTGCGATCGTAATTCGTCTTGGATGAAAGCTAGCTCCCTTTTTTCAGAGAGGTACTTTTCAAACGATTCTACGATCGCCCTAATCTCTTCAATCAACTCCTGAGGCTTATCCTCATAAAAATAGGGCTGTCTCATCGCTTACATTAAGCTTTACCCATCATAACGACGAGCGCTTACCCTAAAACACAGGCTAGAATCGCCATAGAGTTCAGCGTGCTAACTCTTGCACTGAGTCTTGATAGTGAAAGGCTCAAGGTGCCAGTCGAGTATAGCTGTCGCCAGTTTGCTTAGGATATTTTGGGTGGGGCGCGAAGCGCCCCACCCAAAATATCCCCGTCCTAACCGCCAGAGCGGTTGCCATAACTGGAGCTTTTTGAAGAGTTCAACGGGGTGCCACTGCCAGTAAACACAATTGGCGAGCGGATCTCCTAATGGTTACACGTAGACAGATCTTACTTTTCCTTGGGGCACTCACAAGTCTGGTGCTAGTCTCTCAGCAATCTATCGCAGAGACAGTTCACGGTTATTTTCACCTAGTGGCTACCAGCACTCCTATTGCAAATTACTGTAAATCCAGCAGCGATACTGCTGAGAACGAGTATTTCAATGGAGTCATTGTTGCAGTTTGCACTGCAACGGCGAACCTTGACTCCGTCACTGCTGCCACTGTGCCGTCGGTTACACCTGACTACACAATCACATCACTGTCGCCCTATACACAAGTGCGAAACACGCCTGCGGCAGCCTCTACTTTGACATGGGTCAACCCTGGTTTCACACTTCCGGCTGACCCGACAGGTGCGGCTCAGGCATTTACGCCAAACTTTCAGCCACTGAATTCCACATGGCGACTGGTTAGAACTGGGTTTACCAAGACCAGCTTTGGGCTGAACATGTACCCCTATCTGGCTGTCAATCCTGATATCCCCTATCCGGCAGTGCGCCTATTTGTTCACTGGAGCAACATGGCTTCAAAGTCTGGCAGCAATCCTGTTGTCTATAACTTCGATGTGAAGTATGACCCCGCCACCGGATCAGAAACCTTCCGGCAGGCAATGAACCGTTTTTACAAGGCGGGTTCAAAGATCGATATTGTGTTGTTAGACACACCAGCTTATGCACAGCTAAATCCTTCTTCCCCAGCAACACCAGGCGGAGTACCTGGCAGTAGTTCTTTATTCTCAGGGCAGGACGCTGCTAATTTTCTGAAGGCGTTGATTAAGACATTTCCCAGCATGATCCGCTCGATCGAGCTGTGGAATGAAGCGAACCTTAAGGTCAATACTACAGACAATAGAGGATACTTCAGTGGCAGCATTGAGGACTTGGTTACGGTTTGTCGGGAAATGTATGAGGCGATCAAAGAAACGGATTCCACCATCACTGTGGTTTCACCCAGTTTCCTTTATCCAGGGGGTGCTGCTCAGTCTGGAGATGCCGATCGCTACATTGATGACTACGTTCGTAGATTCGGGGAGTTAGGCGGTTTCAACTGGTGTGATGTGCTGGCTTTGCATTACTACTTGAGCGACGCAACGCTAGCCGTTACGCCTAAAGGCTCAATTCCAGATAATATCCTGATCATCAATAACTCAACCTGGAATGTCTACAAAATGTACGGTGACATTTGGATCACTGAAGCTGGAACTTTAGGGGGCGCAAACAATTACTACAGTGCCGATCGCGCCCTCTCTCAGACTATCCAGAACGCCTTATTTGCATTCATCAATGGCGCAAGCCAGTATGATTTCTACAATTGGGTTGACGACAGCATGTCTACCGACGTAGCGGCGCGGATGCAGTCTTCGACCAAGCTCAAATACGGCTGGGCGCAGCTCATGCACGACTTGGATGGGTTGAAGCTTGTTTCTCGTCACGGCAACAACTTTGATGATTTGCAAGTTGTTAAGCTCGTAAACAGTTCCGGACAGAATTCCTACTTGGCATGGACAAATGGAAAGCCCTTCGTCATGAACAGCAGCGCTTTGACAGGGGTTACGAAGATCAAAAAATTGAACGGCACTGTTACTATAATTAGTGACAATGCCGTTCCGGTGACTGCAATCCCTGTGTTGTTGACACCCTAGAAGTTGACACCCTAGAAATAGTTTGCAGCGTTGATTCCACCTAAATGACGATCGCCTGAGGCAAAGTCAGTTCCAGTGACATCTGCAACGATGTCTGAGATAGGATTAACTTTCAACACCAATCGGGATGGCGGGATTCGAACCCACGACCCCTTCGTCCCGAACGAAGTGCGCTACCAAGCTGCGCTACATCCCGTAATGACGTTCCTGACAAGTTTTCAATAAACTAGCGGAATGCCACTGAATTAGTCTAGCGGGTAATAGACGACTTTAGCAACTTTGGCTGAGGCTATAAAGTCTCGGCTGTTTCATGACTGAAATAATTGTTGAGAACAGCTTGCCGCCCTGCGATCGCATTGCCAGTGCCAATATAGACATCATGAGTAAGTAACGGCTATGGCTCTACTCTGATTTCATTCAGACTATGATTGCCAATTTGGAGAAAAGTCTGGGCGATACTCTAGCTGAAAAATGATTGGCGTTGTATTCGAATAGGGTAAAGACAGCTATGAAATAGCTCTGAATACGAAATGATTGGGGATGCATGCCAGAGCGATCGCCTTCGTTAAAGCGCCAATAGCTGTATCAAAGCTCAGGTAATTCAACGAGAAGCACTGTCTTAGAAGAACTTAGGCAAGCCGAATTTTGATAGAGTCGAAATTATGAAGATAGTAAGAATTAGTTGACGTTGTAAACTACAACACCTGGATTTTCTGGAAGCCTTTGATAAGTTGAAGCAGCTTAACTTACTAACACTCACTTGAGTATTCAAACTAAGCTGCTTTATGAAACAAGTGCTTCAGCAAACTATCAACCGATTAGGCTATCGAATTTCTAAAATTCGTCCCTCTATTGAGCTGTCTTATATTGATGTCTTGGATCTAGTTTTGCAGAACTACATGCAGCAGAAGCCAGATATTTTCTTTGTGCAAATTGGTGCTAATGACGGCAAAACTGCTGATCCTGTTACAGAGCTAATTCATAAGTATCGACTGCGTGGTCTACTGGTAGAACCTCAGCCTAATATATTCAAACAGTTGGTAAAACACTATAAAGATCATCCGCAGCTTGCTTTCGAGAACTCTTTAATTGCCGCACAAAATGGTACTGAAAATTTCTATGCTATCCGTGACGATGGACAATACAAGTTGCCGATGTGGTGTTATCAGATTGCTAGCTTAGATCGAGAGAAGATGCTGGAGTTATTGAGTAGTCAAAAACAAGATTTGCATCTACCTACTGATATTGAATCTTTGATTGAAACTATTCCCTTGCCGGCGCTGACCTTTCAGACACTGCTGGAAAAACATCATGTCAACCAGGTTGATTTACTGGTGATTGACACGATCGGCTACGACTTTGAGATCATTAAAATGATCCCATTTGATGCAATTAAACCTGCCATCATTAATTTTGAACATTCGCTGCTGTCTCTAGATGATCAAAAAGAATGTTTCGCATTTTTGGCAAAGTTAGGATACAGCTTAATTCAAGTTTCAGTGGATACGATCGCCTATCTCCATGCGCCAACCCGCAAGGCGTTCTACACCTTTTAGTTTTTAAGCAGCCCTAAGCCTTGAACCGAGGAATGGTCACATCCAGCTCAGTCACCTTACCGTTCTCGTCAATCGTACTCAAGGGAGGCAGCATTGCGGCAGCATTGCCCACCACCAGCGTCACAAGCTGATCGGGTTTGAGGTGACGTTGGGCGGCTTGCTGAACATCGGCGATCGTTGTGGTTTCGACGGCTTTTTGATAGCGAAAGATAAAGTCTGGCGGATAGCCATAATATTCGTAGCGCATGAACCGTCCCAGCGTTTGTGCAGGTGTGGCAAACCGGAAGATAAAGGCATTCAAAACAGACTCTTTAGCGTTGGTTAGTTCTGTCTCGGTAATGGGGCGATCGCGCACCTGCTCAATCTCCGCCAAGGTCGATTGGATGAAGGGCACGGTTGCCTCCGATCGCGTCTGCCCTCCAGCAACAAATGTCCCTGGAAAGTCAAATTCTGGCGACCAGAAGGCGTAGACACTGTAGGCTAGACCTTGGCGCGATCGGATACTGTTCACCAATCTGCCGCCCAAGCCATTCATTACCTCATTTAATACCGATAGCGCCGCATAGTCTGGGTCATCTAGCTTGCCGCCCAAGTGACCTATCTGAATACTGCTTTGAGTCAGCTGAGGTTGATCGACCAAGAACACGCCACCCAACTGTGCCTGAGCAGCAGAGGGGATAATCTGGGATACAAGGGTTTTATCTTCCCAGTCTTCTAGCTCAGCTTTGATCAGCGATCGCATTCTAACGCTATCAAAATCACCCACAATACCCAATAAGATATTGCTAGGCTGAAAGGATTGCTGATAGAAACTCATCACGTCATTGCGAGAAATCTTGTCTAGCGTGGCGTATTCTATGGTGCGAGCGTAGGGACTTTCGGCTCCATAGATCAACTTCTGAAACTCTCGTCCTGCAATTCCCTCAGGGTCATCGTTGCGACGGGCGATCGCTCCTTGAATTTGTGTTTTGGCTAGATCAATTTTCTCTTGAGGAAAAGCAGGCTGACGTAAAACTTCAGCAAACAACCCAAACACTGCTTCTAGATCTTCGCTCAGCGTTGTAAAACTCGCCGTTCCAGAAGTTGTGTCAATACCTGTCTCTATGGAAGCCGCTCGCTGCTCTAGAATCAGATTCAGCGCCTCTGCCGAATGGTCGCGCGTGCCACCGCTACGCATGACATTTCCCACAATGCCCGCTAGTCCAGTTTTATCGCTAGGTTCTAAGCGGTCGCCCGTACGCACCATCGCCGAGCCACCCACCAGCGGCAAATCATGATCCTCCAGCAAAAACACCTGAATGCCGTTGCTTAGGGTAAACCGCGTATAGTTCGGAATCTTAATTTCTGGGGCTGGGGGCAACTGCAAATCTGTGTAATGGCGGGGTGTTGCCAAAGCGGGCGATCGCCCCCAGCCCACCATTGCGATCGCCAACAGCACCATCAATCCATACTTCAACATCCGACCCAGCTTTCCACGACCCTGCATACAGTCAACTTCCAATTTTAATGACCTAGATAATCTGCAAATCTCAGAGGTATCGCTCTAACACCTGACTAGCAAACAACGTTACCCGTACCAATGCGCCCATTCGCTTTACCGTTGCTAAGCTGTGCCTTACCAACAGCCTTGGATTACCATAGCATTGTTGCAATACAGCCTAAGCCGCCATCCAACGCTGTGTAGATTAATTAGCGAGAGCATTGAGATTTATGGGCGCGATCGGATCAGGGATTCTCAGATGCCAGAGACTCACATCTGCTAAATTCCGTTAAATTCCGTGACTTTTGCCAATCACCCAATGTCGTCGAAAAAACCGCGATAGACTGGACTCCTCTATCTGCAAATAGATGGGGCGACCATGAGGACAAGTGCGCGGATTCCGGGTGTTTTGCCACTGATCCAGCAATGTCTGCATTTCCTCTAGGCTCAGCGGCGTACCGTTGCGAATGGCAGTACGACAGGCGATCGCCACCACTGCCGTGTCCAAATCTCCCCCCAAGCTCAGTTCCATCAAAGCCTCTGCACAGTCACTCCGCTGTGCCAAAGGCTCTGGGGCTAGCCGCACCGCCCAGAGTCGATCGCCAAAAGGTTCTACCGGAATCCCCAAGTGCTGAAGCTGCTCGATCTGCGCAGGCAAAAGCTGATTTAAGATCACCGGAGGCTCTAGCGGAACCAGCTGCCAGCGATCGCGCAATTGCTCATACAGCACCCGCTCATGGGCGATGTGTTGCTCGATCAGCCACATGCCTTCAGGATGCTCTGCCAAGATATACATCTGGTGAACTTGGGTGAGGGCTTTGAGCGGAATCAGAGGAGCGATCGCTGCATCTGGGTCGAAGCCAGCATTGCGACTCGAATCTCCATACGTTCCTGCTGCTTCTGCCGCTCGAATCACTTGCCCAAGGCGGCTGTTGTACGCAGACTCTGAAACGCTGCCGGGGTTAAGGCGCAGCGCAGCATCAATCGCCGTTTCAATCTGCGTTTTCCAGTGATCCAATTGATGTAAATAAATTTCGGCTTTTGCCGGATGACGGTTCCAATCAATTTGGCTGGGTGGCAACCGCAGATGCACGAAACAAACGGGATGACGATCGCGGGGCAAAGTCCGGCGTAGCGAGGCGAAAATCACCTGCTCTAGCTCAGGAATTTTGACCACGCGCCCGTTGACCGCCACCTTCACCCAGTCGGGGCGATGACGATGGCAGCGATCGGGCAAACCCAGCAACAGGTATGTTGAATTGCTATGCCGCAGTTCTTGCAAATCGCTCGGCTGTACATCCCGTAGGAGTTGCGGCAAAATATGCTGAGCCGAAGTGCCGGATAGTAGCGTAAACCAAGGGCGGGTTTCATGGGCGGCTGAAGCGATCGCCGCTTGCTCAATTTGCCAGGTGACATGGGGATGACACAGAGCAAGCTGCTGAACCACCAACTGAATAGCGCGGAGCTGCTGAGCCGCAGGAGGCATACCCTGACGGCGCGGCATCCAGTTGGCAAATAGGTGAGATACGGTAATGATGCTGCCGGGAGCGATCGCCACTGCCTCTATGTGAATGGGGTCGCCCTGACTGCTGTACCGAATACGCCAACCTTCATTAACAGTTCCCCAACGGCTGCAAATTTCCAGATCAGCCAATTGAGCCAGACTATGAAGCGCTTCGCCCCGAAACCCCAGGCTATTAACTCTCCATAGGTCGGCGCTATTACGAATTTTGCTGGTGCTGTGGGGCAATGCTGCCTGCTCCAAATCATGGCGCTCCATGCCTCGCCCGTTGTCCGCCACCCGGATTCGCCATTGCTCCGCCCAGACCGAAATAGTAATTCGGGTGGCTCCCGCATCTAAGGCATTTTCGGCTAGCTCCCGCACGACAGCAGCCAGAGAGTCGATCACCTCTCCGGCTGCAATTAAGTGAACGACTTCTTCAGATAGGGTTTGAATCCCTGAAAGAACGCTTGCATCCATACCCATCAGTGTAGTGAATTTGTGCCGATCGGGTGATGCAAAGTGAGTCATTCGGGCGATCGATGGAGTATTGAGCGATCGCCCAACTAGGTGCTGCTGAAGGACGAAGTGCCATTTTGTCCAAAATTCTACGCTAAGGACAGATGTAAATCAGAGATACCGCCATGAGTAAGGAATTTGAAACCTCTTTCTATGCGGTCGAAGTAGAAAACGCCCTAGAACTCTCGACCGCTCAAATCTCCATCCAACCGAGCGATCGTTCCTCGATTCAAGAGGCTCCTATCCCAGAAAGTCCTATCTCCCAATCCTCAATCCCTAATCCCAGATGCGCTAGTTCGCAAAGGTGTCTGGCTCACTGTTGGCACACCGATCAGGAGTGGGAGCAAGGGCAGCGATGTCTGGTCGCCTGTTGGCAAAACGGCTACTCACAGGCTGAAATCTCTCTGTATCAGGTACCTCACATCATGTCTAATGACATGTCTAGTGAAATATCGAATTAGGTGCGATCGCACCTAATTACAGCCCTTTTCAATTGTGTACATCACAATTATTTTTTAGGAGCCTCACTCAGCGGAACCAGTGCCATAATTCTCATCCCACTGAAATGGTCTAGCAGGGCAATAATATATTTGGGCGGCTGGATGCTAGTAGCGAACTGGGGTGAGAGAAACATTACCTCATCTAGTTGGCTGGATGATCCTGGCAGACCACGTTCACAAAGGGCGCAACAGGAATGCGACTATACACTTCCACATTCTCTTCTTGAGCCTGACGCAAATCATACTGGGTTTGAAGATTTAGCCAGAACTGAGCGCTGTTGTTAAAGTATTTGGACAAGCGCAGAGCTGTGTCTGCGGTAATGCTCCGCTTTCCAGCCAAAATCTCACCGATACGGGTTTGAGCTACGCCCACATCTTTGCTGAGTCTGTAGGGCGTAATGTCTAGCGGTTCCAGAAAGTCTAGTTTGAGGATTTCGCCAGGATGGATATTTGGTAAGCGGTTGCTGTCCATGGCACGTTATTTACTTTGTCAGTGGTAGTCCACTATTTCTACCTGATCGGCATTTCCCTCATTTGTCCAGATGAAGCAAATTCTCCACTGGTCATTAATTCGGATGCTGTACTGCTTTTCTCGATCGTCCTCTAACTTCTTCAGCCGATTACCCGGTGGAACGCGCAGGTCGTTAATGGATACTGCCGCGTCTAGCATAAGAAGTTTTCGTAGAGCAACTGTCTGAATATCGGGTGGGTAGTGGGGAGACCTAAAGCCTTCGAAAATGAGCTTAGTTTCTTGAGATTTGAAACTTACGATCACGATAAATGCTAACGTATGGCGATAGTACTGTCAAGCAAGAGTATATTTGATTTTTTATTATGTGTCCTCTAGCTCAAAGGCGGCAATGACGTGGCTGACGTTGACGCTGGCGCGAGTGCGCGAAGTGGGCGCAATGATCACCTCTTGCTGAATGGTGTCTCTCCGCAGCAGATCGGTGTCTAGCAGCGTCACATCCATCCAAATACTGCCATCTGCCGCCTGATACACTTCGTCAATGCATTGAATTCCTAGAATCTTATTGCTGGTCGTGAGCAGCCCAAAATACCAGGAGTCACTCATCATGCGCACGATAAACCAGCCAGGGAGAAGCTTGCGGGCAGCTTCAATTCGGGCAAACAGCTCTTGTTCTTCAGGCTCTAGCCCTGCTGAAGCCAAATCTTGATCGACTAACAATTCTTCTACGGTGCCCAGGCTATCGTCTTCCTGCTGGCTATCTTCCGGATTGCTCCCCTGATTAGTGTCCATAGTAACCTTCATAAATCTTCAGCCGGATTTGATATTACCACCGGAAGGATCTCCCTCGAACAGCGCTCCAGCATTATGATAGAGATAGTTAAGAAACGTGAACAACCGTGACAACTGAGATCTCACCTGCTCTGGAAATGCCTCTGCCGATCGAAATTCTCACCTGGACTTGGCAAGATCATCGCATTGCCTATACGGTGCAGGGCGAGGGTAAGCCACTGATTTTGATTCATGGGTTTGGTGCGTCGATCGGTCATTGGCGACAAAATATTCCGGTTTTGGCTGCTGCCGGGTACCGGGTGTTTGCCCTGGATTTGCTGGGGTTTGGCGCATCTGAGAAAGCCCTGCTGGAGTACAGCGTTGAGCTTTGGCAGGAGTTGCTCAAGGATTTCTGGAGTGCCCATGTCCAAGAGCCTGCGGTGTTTGTGGGAAATTCGATCGGCGGACTGCTAACGCTGATGCTGCTGGCGGACGCGCCCCAAATGGCGGCGGGTGGAGTATTGTTAAACCCGGCAGGTGGGCTAAACCATCGCCCAGAGGAGCTGAATCCGCCGCTGCGGCTAGTGATGGGTGCCTTCACAAAGCTGGTGAGTTCTGAGCTGGTGGGAGGGTTTTTGTTTAACCAGATTCGCCGTAAGCCCCGTCTGCGGAACACGCTGCGGCAGGTTTACCATGACCAGACCGCCATCACCGACGAACTGATTGATATTCTTTATCAGCCTTCCTGCGATCCGGGGGCACAAAAAGTCTTTGCCTCGATTCTCACGGCTCCTCCAGGTCCTCGACCCGAAGAGCTTCTGCCACGTATTGCTCAGCCTTTGCTAGTGCTGTGGGGCGAGGCTGATCCCTGGACCCCGATCGCCGGATCAAAAGCATACCAGGCGGCTGGCGAACATCAGTCCATTAAGTTTGTGCCCATTCCCAACACCGGGCACTGCCCCCATGATGAGCGTCCGGCTGTTGTCAATGCAGAAATTTTGCAGTGGTTGCAAGAGGCTCAAGGGGGCTTATGGGATTACCCGTCGTAATTTTGCCGGGATACCTTGCCAGCGCCAGTCCCTACCAGGAAATGGAGGCGGGTCTGAAGACGCTGGGGTTTGCTGCCTACACGGTTCCTCTGCGGCGGCGAGATTGGTTGCCGACTCTGGGTGGGCGATCGATGGTGCCAATTTTGCAGCAGCTTGACCAGACGGTGCAGCGCGTCAGAGCGGAAACGGGGAGCGATCGCATTAACTTGGTCGGTCACTCGGCAGGCGGCTGGATTTGCCGAATTTACCTAGGCGAAACCTCCTACGACGTTCATCCCGGCGATGCGGACAAGGTGCGTCTCTGGAAAGCTTTCTCGCAGGTGCAGACCCTGACGACGCTAGGAACGCCCCATGTGAGCCAGGAGCGCTGGACAAAGCGCAATTTGGATTTTGTCAAAAATAGCTGCCTTCCGCATCCTGAAGTGCGCCATATTTGTGTTGCCGGAAAATCAATCTATGGCAAACGGCAGCTTGGCAATTGGTTTGCCTACAGTAGCTATGAACTCACCTGCGGGCGGGGTGACTGCTGGGGCGATGGCATTACGCCGATCGCATCTGCCCATCTGGAGGGCGCAGAAAACCTGACCTTAGAAAACGTGCTGCATTCTCCGCGATCGGGAAAACTCTGGTACGGATCGGCTGAGCCGCTAAAGGTTTGGGCGGCACATCTGGCGTAATCTCTCCTCTCTTCGTTATGGCTGTCGCCAGTTTGCTGGGGGCATTTTGGGTGGTTGCTATGCTTACCGCTGGCAAACGGAGAGGTGATGATAGTCATGAAGTTGAGGCGATCGGTTACATTAACGAAAGACGAATTACATCTAGCCCCGCCCATGCTAATTGAACTTTTGCCTTTCCAATTTAAAATTGACATCACCACATTGGCAGGCATCGGGCTGTGGGCACTGGCGCTGTACCTGGGCTTTTCCCCCGTTAGCGAATGGGTGATAGAGCAGTTGACGCGCTGGATGAATTTTATGGAGCGATCGCTCTACTTCTCTACGCAGGAGTATGAGCGTTCCCGCAAAGCCAGTGAATCGCTCAACGATCTGTTTGCTTCACTGCTGAGCATCATTCCCTTTCTGGTCGTGGGCGGATTGTGCAACTGGGGCGTTGATGCAGGGCTGGGACATAGCTGGACAATTAGCATGGGCATTATTGCCTGTATTAGCTGTGGTGTCTACGACCTGGGTCGGCGAGATGGGCAGTCGGCAGATTGAAGGGGATGTTTTTTGTTGAAGAGGGGCGCAGAGCGCCCCTCTTCAACAAAAAATCATCTTAGAGAGCGCAGTGCCATTGCTTCACCATTACCAAGCAGTTGCGTCGATCGACACGAGTATAGCTAAAGCCATCTGCCAGCTGTTCCAGCAATTTCAAGCCGCGCCCACCCGTTGAGGCTGTGTCTACTTTTTCGGGCAAACTCTTCACTTTTTGCAGCAAATCGAACGGTTCGCCGTAGTCCCAAATGCGGATTTCAAGCTGCTGATCTAGTAATTGCAGCTCAATATCGATCGGCAGATCGATCGCCTTGCTTTGATGGGCGTGACGCACCGCATTGGTAAATCCCTCTGCCAGAAGCGTCTGGCACTGCATAAAGGTTGTTTCTGGCAGCGATGACTGAGTAAACGCATCAAACCAGGTCAGGATCTGAACCAGTTCACTCAAATCGGTTTTCGCTCGAAAACTGCTTTTTGGCATTGTGGAGAACGGTCACAACGGAAGATAGGGAACGCGGCGGGATGTTAGCTGAACGTTGAGAGCGTGGCTTAATCTGAGTATGAATTTTTTGAAAGGCAGAGTACCCAGATCACTGTATCGTTTTGGGCATGATATTTCCAGAGGTGCTTTGAGCGCATCAAGCCTTAGCTCTTGAAGTCTCAGAATTATCATGGTTTAGAAATGGTTCAGATACTAATTGTTGACGATGACCCCGTCATCCGGATGATTTTAAGGAAAACGCTGCAAGCTCAAGGTTATCAGGTTGCGGTCGCAGAGAGCGGCGAGGAATGCATCCTGCAAGCGAAAGCCCTGCGTCCAGCGCTGATCATTTGCGATTGGCTGATGGCAGGCATTACGGGTCTAGAAGTCTGCCGTCAAATCAAAGCTGACCCAGACTTATCCAGTATTTTCTTCATCCTGCTTACCTCTCGATCGGGGGTCGTAGATCGGGTCATAGGGCTAGATGCAGGAGCTGATGATTTTTTGCCCAAGCCCATTGAAGTGCATGAGCTACAGGCAAGAGTGCGATCGGGACTACGGCTCCACCAGTCGGCACAAGATCTTCAGCAGCTAGTCCAAGATCTGCAAACGCAAAAGCAGCTTCTAGAAACCGAACTTGCCGAAGCCTCCGCCTATGTGCGATCGCTCTTGCCCCATCCCCTCACTGGAAAAGTCTCCACCACCTATCGGTTTTTACCCTCTAGCCAGCTGGGCGGCGATTGTTTTGACTATTTTTGGCTCGATCCCGATTTCCTAGCCATTTACCTGCTCGATGTTTCAGGACATGGACTAGGCTCAGCACTGCTCTCGGTGACTGTGCAAAATATGCTGCGATCGCAGTCTCTCCCCAGCGCCAATTTTTATCAGCCCAGCAATGTGTTGCGATCGCTCAACGAAATCTTTGATATGGATGAGCATCACAGCCGCTATTTCACCATTTGGTATGGAGTGTACAACCAACAGAAACGGCAGTTAGTTTATGCGAGTGCCGGACATCCTCCAGCGGTTTTGATGTCGGCGCAAGTCTCGTCATCTGCCGATATTCAGCTCCTCAAAACGCGGGGAATGCCGATCGGCATGTTAACGGAGAGCAAGTATCCCAGCGACTTCTGTGAAGTTCGCCCGGACGACACGCTCTACCTCTTTAGCGACGGTATTTATGAGGTGGCGCAATCAGATGAAGTGCCCTGGAACTTAAATGAATTTATTCAGCTCCTCAGCCAGATGCATGGTTCGCAGCCCGATCCGCTCGATCCCATTATTCAAGCCATGCAGTCTTTCAGCGGCAAAGGCAGCTTTGAGGATGATTGCTCTCTGTTGCAGGTGAAATTTGGCTAGAGTGAAAAGGCGCTAATAGATCGCAAATGAAAAATAAATATTGCTAAATTCCTCCGTTTTCGAGACTTGACCTTATAATCACAGCGTGCTTTTCGCAAATGCAAGGTTCAGTCAGGATTTTATGAAACTATCTAAGAAATGCAATGCCGTAACCGCTTTAGCGTTGCTAGCTTTTGCCGTTACTCCATCAGCCGCCTTAACCTCAAACGTAGTCCTGGCTCAAGCTGCATTCCCCATTCCAGCACCTCTGCCCCAAGGCACAACGGTAAAGATTGACGGATCTACCAGCATGAAGTCCATTAACCAGGCGCTGAGCGATCGCTTCAAAACTCAGTTTCCGGGTACGCAGGTAAATTCCGGCTACGGCGGCAGTGAGGCGTCGCTCCAGGCGGTCTTGGACGGCAAAATAGATTTGGCGGCGATCGGTCGTCCGCTGACGGCAGAAGAACTGGCGAAAGGCTTGGTTGCCGTCCCGGTTGCCCGCAGCAAGATTGCCATTTTTGTGGGAGCCAACAATCCTTTTACTCAAGGCTTGACGGGCGAACAGTTTGCCAGCATCTTTAGAGGCGAAGCTGTGGAGTGGTCGCAGGTGGGCGGAATCGATTTGCCGATTCGTTTGATCGATCGCCCCGATGCCAGCGACACCCGCCGCGCTTTGTCCAGCTATCCTGTCTTTCAAGCCGCTCCCTTCCAGACGGGCGCAAACGCTCTCAAAGTGGCAGAAGATAGTACAGAAGCCGTGATTCAGCAGTTGGGCAATGATGGCATCAGCTATGGCATTGTCGAGCAGGTGAGCAACAACCCGGCTGTGCGCGTTCTTCCCCTCTACGGAACCTTGCCCAACGATCCACGCTACCCTTTCTCACAGCCGTTTTCCTACGTCTACAAGGGCGCTAATCCTAGCCCAGCCGTCCAGGGTTTCTTGGGCATTGCTACTGCGCCCGATAGTCAGGCAGCCGTAGAGGCAGCCAGAATCGCTGCGGTCACGGCGGGAGCGATCGCAACGGCGGCAAGTCCAGCGGCGGCTCCAACAGCTCCTCCTCAGCTCAATGCTCCTAGCCCAGCAGTTTCGCCGGGAGCAGCATTACCCAGTGCAGCCTCGCCAGGAACAGCCTCGCCGAGCGCAGTTGCCTCAAGTCCCAGCGCAAGCGCTTCACCGGGTAATCTAATCGCTGACGTTGAAGGTGACGGTCTATTATCGCGCTGGTGGTGGCTGCTCCCAGCCTTAGGAGGATTAGGGCTTTTGGCATGGCTACTGCGCGATCGACCACCCGCTGACGAAATCAGCAGTGGAATTAGAGTGGAGCCAGGATCGAGGGAACCGATCGCACCTGCCACTGTTATTCCTGCTGCATCTATTCCTGCTGCATCAGAAGACACGTTTGCACCTGTACTACCAGTATCTTCAGCAGTGTCTAGCGTCCCTGACAGCCGCATTGTTCTTACCCCGCGCAACTGCAAATCTGCTTATGCTTACTGGGAAGTGCCCGAAGCCCATAAAACCTTGCTCAAGCAACAGGGTGGACAAGAGCTGACGCTGCGGCTTTACGATGTCACCGATATTGATGCCTACTACCAAACTCCCCATAGCACCCAGGAGTTTGCTTGCTCAGAAGCATCTCCAGATCTGCATGTGCCCATTCCTGTGGACGATCGAGACTATATTGCTGAAATTGGATACATGACGGCTGAGCAACGCTGGCTGCCCTTAGCGCGATCGCCCCATGTGCGGGTTCCGGTCTGCATTCCTTCAGATCAGAAACTCAGTTCGCCTACCGAGACTCCCCTCAGTTTCGAGGCTCCGCCTGTGGATGCGGTTGCACCCGTCGTTCTTAACACAGCTCCGGCCGATGCCCCTCTAGTTGACGCTCCTTCAAGAGAAACCGCTCATTCAAGAGAATCCATTCCTTCAAGAGAAGTCGTTGCGGCAGATCCTCCCCCGTCTAACATTTCAGCTGCCTCAGAAAGTCGGCTACTTCTGGTTCCCCGCAGTGCAGACGAAATCTACGTCTACTGGGAAGTTTCGGAAGAGCGTAAGCAGGAGTTGCGGCAGCAGGGCGGACATCGTCTGGTGTTGCGAATTTACGATATTACGGGCGTAGACTTGAGCGATCAGCCACCCAAAGGCTTACAGCAGTTTGAATGCAGTGAAACCGCTAACGATCGCCATGTTAGCGTTCCCTCCTATGGTGATTACATTGCGACGTTAGGCTATCTCACCGAAGAAGGAAGATGGCTCCCCGTAGCGCGATCGACCCCTGTACGCATCCGCTCTGCCAATGCTCCCACGAATGCTCCTACCCCCCGACAAACTCCGCACGATCGTTAAGCTATAAAAATAATGCCTATGCCAATTGCTTTACTCAGTAGTGCGAATCTTTAGTTCTTCAGGTATGGCAACCGCCAAGGCGGTTAGGATGGGGACGTTTTGGGTGGGACGCTGCGCGCCCCACCCAAAACGTCCTAAGCAAACTGGTGATATAGCCCTACGTAATTGAGTTAGGACGGGTTATTTTTTGAGAGCCGCGCGGAGCGCGGCTCTCAAAAAATAACCCATTGGATCTAAGCGCGTAGTTCTATAGCTATAAGAGAGGGGCGATCCATATCGCCCCTCTCTAGCATTTAAAGCATCATGACTTGAAGCTCTATGTACTCTGTATTCAGATTACTGAATATACAGATTGCGACTATCCAAATTACCGAGATGGATAATTACCGAGATGGATTCAGAAAGCGAGTTGCAAATTTCATGACATCGCCCAAATCAGTATCTCCATCTCGATCGCTATCTAGGAAAGCACTGAGCAGAGGATTGCCGCCACCACCCGGTACACCTGGCTTGTTGGCTCCCAGGTTCAAAAAGCCCAGCACCACAGGAATCAACATAGGCAGCATAGACTGCACCATGGTTGGATTTAACCCCGTTTTTTGCGCCACAGCCTGCGCTACTTGCTGCTGCATTTGAGCCGGGATCAAGGACTGGAGCGCCGCGCCCATGCCGCCCCCCATGCCGCCCCCCATGCCGCCCCCCATAGCTGCCGTTGCTGCCTGACCCAGCATTCCTCCCAGAGGATTGCCTCCAGCAGTCTGACCCAGCATCCCTCCCAGAGGATTGCCGCCCCCTGCGAGCTGACCCAGCATTCCTGCAAGCTGCGAACTCCCCATCTCCGAACTCTGCTGCTGCAAAACCGGACGGAGTGCGCCTCCCAAAGCTGAGATCACATTTTGCGTTGTACCCGCATCTAATCCAGTTTGCTGGCTAACCTGCTGAACTGAACTCAAAAGCGATCCCAATTGCCCTACACTGGCTTGCTGGTTGGGATTATTAACAGCGCTCAATACATCAAAGAAAAGTCCCATTTTTTTGCACCTTAGCTTGATAAAAGCTGGATAGTCTTTTCGGAGATATCTGCAACTCGATCGGCAGATTTAGAAGACTCATCTTTTACAGATCAGCCCCTCGTTAATGAATACCTCTAAATCAGAGGTTTTTACACTGATTTAATGGTTTTTTATCAAGCGGGGCTGATTTTTTATCAAGTGCAGGTCAAAACCCTCGTGGCGATCGCCTCCGTGCAGCCGTAGAATCTGCCATCAGCCAAGCGGCAACAATGCCACCTACAAAGCCAAACAGGTGCCCCTGCCAGGAAATGCCTAGCTGTCCTGGTAAAACGCCCCAGATTAAGCCTCCGTAAGCCAAACCCACGATAACGGAGAATAGAATAGAAACGAAGCTGCGCTCGAAGTAGCCGCGAGAGATCAAAAATCCCAGGTAGCCAAAAATTACGCCACTTGCCCCAATATGAACGGTGTTTGCGGGTGCAATAAGCCAGGTGCCCAGCCCACCAATTAGCATGGCGATCGCCGTCACCCCAAAGAAATCGCTGGTGCGCCGCAGCATCATAAACCAGCCCAGCGTCACGAAAGGCACGGTATTGGCAATCAAATGGGCAAAGTTGCCATGCAAAAAGGGTGCAAACAAAATCCCTCGCAACCCCATCACACTCCGAGGAATGATGCCAAAGCTGTTAAGCGCTCCACCCAAGAAAAAATCGACGATTTCGATCGCCCACATCAAGCCCACGGCGAAGACTAGGATGGCTACCTGAGCTTTGACTTCGCCCACCAAACCCCGAACTTCACGGTTTCTCCCAACTTCACGATTGCTCATGTAGGCACCAACTCACCCGGACGCAAGCGTACCCATTTACCGATCTCTTCCTTAAAGCTCAGACAGCCTACCACGTCATATTCTTTCTCGATTGCGTCATCTAAGACCCGAATATTGGCGTTAATTTCGGGTGCTGTCGCTTCAAAATCAGGAGACTCGGTTAGATGCCGCTGTAGATGAAGCTCTTCTACTGCGTGATAGGTCGTGCAGCGATCGACGTAGTGGCAATTGATGCAAATACACATGGGCAAACCCCTCGCTTTTGCTACTCCATACCCAATTCTAGAATATCCAATAATATTCTTGGGAAAACCTTTATGGCTATCGCCAGTTTGCTTAGGATATTTAGGGTGGGGCGCTTCGCGCCCCACCCTAAATATCCCCGCCCTAACCGCCTTGGCGGTTGCTATATCTCTTCTTGAAGGCTCTTTTCGAGTCCGGTTAGGATCGCGTACAAAAAAAGCCCAACAGGTTTTAGAAGGGTTGCAGGTTAATTTGCGATCGTTGGAAGAAGCTTACGAGGGCTGCGATCGCCTCGCGTTGATTAGAAAGCATTGACCTACAGCGGGGCAGATTCCTCCACGCTATAAGTCCCAAAGCTGGTGACAAGACTCGAACTTGCGACCGGCGGTTTACAAAACCGCTGCTCTACCAACTGAGCTACACCAGCAATTCGGATCTCAATATAACAAACTTTCAGCCGTTTCTATGCAATTCACAGCGCTTTGCGCTTAGTTAATTGTGGGTTATTTTTGTAGAAGCCGCGCAGAGCAAGGCTTCTACAAAAATAACTGTGGTTTATGCAATTGAAAATTGCTGTAAATCATGCCTCGACCAGCCACTATTGAGAAACCTGCGTTGGCGTAGCGACAGCAGCAGCGACAGCAGCTCCCAGCGGATCAACAGCAGTCCAGCCTTCTGTAGAAGGAAGCAACGTTTCAAAATGCAGGTGTGGCCCAGTAGAGCTGCCGGTACTGCCGACTAACCCTAAAACACTGCCCTGCTCTACGCGATCGCCCGGTCTGACGGCGATCGCTGACAGGTGAGCGTAAAGATTTTGCTGTCCTACAGAACTCGCTTCTACAATCACAGCCAGTCCGTAGCCCCCCATATCTCCAGCCGCGACCACACGACCTGCTAAGGCAGATAGTACCGGAGTGCCAAAGGGCGCACCTAAGTCAATCCCGCTATGAAAGCGGCGATCGCCCCCAATCGGGTGAGTTCGCCAGCCAAATCCAGAAGTCAGGGGAACAGGGATAGGCAACGGAAAGACCATGTCCCTCGCCAGTTGATTACTTTCAGAAGAGACGGTGATGCTGTCGGTCTGCAATCCGCCGCAGTTTGCCGCGATCGTTCTCCAATAGCCTGAAGTTGGGCTAGAAGTTGGGCTAGAAGTTGGGCTAGAAGCAGGGCTAACCGTCTGATTCACGGCAACAGATTTGTTAGGTGCGCCGACGCTAATTTTGGTTGCTTGTCTAGAGAGCTTAATTAACTGCGGCAAAGAGGATAGCTGAGATTGGGCATCATATACATCGGCTACATCGGCTTTGTCCGGAAGCCTGATAGCAGACGGGCTAGCACTGTACATCCAGCTCTCAAGGATAGATTGCAGCGTCGGTATTCCCGAAGGTAGAACCATTCCCAGGTCTTTTACGGTTATCTCAGCTTTTACCTTAGCCGCATTTACCCCAGTCGCATTGACCAGCCGATCGCCTCCAGTTGAGGCAATGCCAGCCGCCGGGGCGTTTGATAGGCTAACCTGCTGAGGATTTTTTTGAGGCTGAACCCCAAGAGGAATCGCCGCAACACGGCTGACCTTAACGGTTTGCATAGGAATGGGCTGTACTTGCTTTGCAGTCGGCTTGACGACATGAGTTGCCAACACCTCATCAGCCGATAGCCGCGCCGCAACTTGTTGACCAATCGGCAAAAAGGACGAGCTGCGTTTGGGCTGTGCTGCAACGAGTTTGCTAGATGTATCTCTCTTCGCAGGGACACCAGCCGCAGGGACACCAGCCGCAGGGACACCAGCCGCAGGGATACCAGCCGTAGCGCTGGAGGAATTCAGGCAGCGATCGCTCAAGTAGGGCTGAAGCAGTTCTGGCGTTGAAGGCACAGTCAGGTATCCGCCTTCAGGGTAGCTGCCAGCGATCGGCGTCGCGATCGGCGTCACGACGACTGCATCTTCTGGCGAATTAACCAGACTGGCGGTATTGACGATCGTTTGTACGGTTGCGGGCTGTCCAGGAACAAGTTGTCCAGCTGCCTCAGCCACTTTAGATCCAGACTGCTCAGGCGCAGAAACCGCAAGTTTCTCAATTTCTGCCAGCGTTGCAGCTTGTATTTCAAGAGACAGAGCCGGATGCTGAATAACCTGCCGCGCGTCTGCAAATTCACCCAGCTGAGCATAGTAAAGGGCAAGCGCCACCAGATTTTGCTGAAGCTGTGCTTCTTTGGAAAGGCGATCGCGGTTTACCAGGGCTGCCAATCGCTCTGAAACGGCTTGTCTAGAGGCGGCAAGGCGATCGGATGCTGCGGTGCCTTCCAGATTTTGCCTAACCTTATTTGCAGTTTCAGCAGTTTTCTCAGTGGGAATAGGTTGAGTTTCTGCATTTGAGGCAGTTTCAGGTGCGGCAGTTTCAGGTACGGCAGCTTCAGGTACGGCGGTTTTGGGCATGACAATTTCAGATGCAACAGCCTCAGAAATATCGGCTGCGGGTGCCAGACCTTCGGGTGCAGAGTCACTGGGCTTAGGAGAAGCAATTGTTTCTGGCGTGGCAACTTCGACAGCCGCCTCCGAACCAGTTGACATGCCGGGGCTTTGGATATCAACGGATGGGCTAGGGGAACTTGGGGGGTTAGATGCGCCGAAGATGGGCAGCATATAAACTTCAAGCACGGTTGAAGTCATAAGGACAGTCATTAGAGACTGACCGATAGATTTTTGAAAATGCTTCATCGGAACCTAAAGAACGACACGGCGTTGATCCGGCTAAACTTCTGAGACAAAATGTAAGGCAAAAGAATTTCCTTAAGCCCTATAACTTGAAAGATTGAAAAGATGGCGATTGATTAACCTGGTCTCTCAGGGCTGGGTAATTAGATGGAAATATCGCTTAAATCTTGCCATGAGATGATCCTCATGACCAGTGTTTTTACGGGGCTTCATCGACACTTAATTGGCTAAGCTTGCTTAATCTGCTATTCCACAGAGATAGCCAGTCAATCCGGATAAGCCAAGGTAACGCTGGAAATCTTTCCGCAAAGTGATGACTTGGACAGCATTCTGTAAAAATTCGTTAAAGCTCAGAAAATCTCCTCAGAACTTTCCGGTTCACAGCTCTGACTTTACTTAATCGGGGTATGAATTTTTTGAAAGGGTCGCTCAGCGACCCTTTCAAAAAATTCATACCTGAAATCAGCAGCGCTACAGCTTTTACCAGCGGGGTGATTGCGCGATCAATTGGGTGGCTTCCTGAGCCGCCAGCGCTTCTGAAAACAAAAAACCTTGACCAAAGTTACATCCTAGCGCTCGGAGTTGAGCCAACTGCTGACTGGTTTCAATGCCCTCCCCGGTAACATTCATACCCATTGTCTGGGCAATGTTGATGATCAGGGGAATGAGATCCGTAGTTTCTAAGTTGCTATCCATACGTTGAACAAAAGAGCGATCGATTTTTAGCGTATCAATCGGGAAAGCGTGCAAATAGCTCAAGGAAGAATACCCGGTGCCAAAATCATCAATGCTGAGCTGAATTTTTCTGGCTCGAAGCTGCTGCAAAACGTTGACTGCCGATCGGGCATTATCCATCAGCGCACTTTCCGTAATTTCTAGCTTCAAATATTGAGGATCGAGCTGGGTTTCTAGCAAGATTTGGTCTATCTCTTGCACTAAGTCAGGTTGGGTAAACTGACGGGCTGAAATATTGACACTCATGGACAGATGGGCATCAGGATAGTCTTTTTGCCATCGGTAGAGCTGCTGACAGGCTGCTTTCAATGCCCAGTTGCCGATCGCATAGATTAGCCCCACCTCTTCAGCCGTTGGGATAAATGCCCCCGGCATCACCAATCCTCGCTGAGGGTGCTGCCAGCGAATTAGCGCCTCAAACCCAACTATTTTGCCGCTTGTCAAATCAATAATGGGCTGGTAGTAACAGACAAATTCGTTGTGCTGAAGGGCGCGGCGCAGATCGGTTTCTAGCTGCAAAAGCTCTAGAGTGGCGGCATGCATGGCGGGTGCAAACACCTGATACTGAGCTTTGCCCGAAGCCTTGGCGCGATACATGGCGGTATCGGCATCTCGGAGCAAATGCTCTGGTCTGCTATAGCTAGAATCGCCGATCGCAACGCCAATACTGGCATTGATAAAAACTTCATGATGCTCTAACTGAAATGGATGGGTCAAAGCCTCCAAAATTTGGTCGGCAAGCTGAGCCTGAAGCTTAGAAATGTGAAGCGGGAAGCTATTGGAGCGATCGATCAAGATGGCAAACTCGTCACCGCCGAGTCGAGCCAGCGTATCCCTTGGAGACAGCAGCGTTGCCAAACGGCGACCAATGGCAATGAGCAGCTCATCTCCGGCAAGATGGCCGAGAGAATCGTTGACGAGCTTGAAGCGATCGCAGTCTAAAAACAGCACGGCGATCTGCCCTCCAGCGTCATCTTTAATTCGCTTTAACGCGGTTTCCAAGCGCTGCATAAATAGCGATCGGTTGGGGAGCTGCGTCAGGGCATCGTGGAGCGCCATCCGCATCAACTGAGTCTGTAAAAGCTGTCGTTCATTAATTTCTTGCTTCAGCTCCTGGTTAGCCAGTTCTAGCTGATGCGTCCGTTCCTGCACGCGCTGCTCTAGCTCGGCAGTCAGCTTTTGGTTCTTTAACTTGACTGACCTTAAGGTAATCTGCTGTTTTACCCGCGCCAAAACTTCCTCAAGCTGAAAAGGCTTGGTGATATAGTCTGCGCCGCCTACGCTAAAGGCTTTGGCTTTGTCGTTGCCTTCGCTGAGGGCGCTGAGAAAAATAACAGGGATCTGATTGGTTTGCGGGTTAGCTTTCAGATGTTGGCAGACTTCATAGCCGTTCATTTCTGGCATCATGATGTCTAGCAAGATCAAATCAGGCTGCACCGTTTGAGCTGCCATCAAAGCAATTTTCCCATTAATGGCTTTGCGCACTCCATAGCCCTGACGGATCAAAATAGTAGAGAGCAGACGCAGATTTTCGGGTGTGTCATCCACAATGAGAATATCTTCTTTGGGCGACCGCTCTTGTTGAGCAAAATGATGTTGGTGATCGAGGTACTGAGACATCTGAATCTAAGAAGCATCCAAAAAGCGGGGACGAGAAGCACCTGATAGAGCACAGTATTCCCAGGAAGGGAGCGCTTTACTCAGCGATTTTACTCAACGATTTTACTCAGCAGGTCTGTCAGCAGGTCTGTCAGCAGGTCTGTGCATGGGTTCGGTGAGAGCGACAATTTGGTCAAAGCGGAAGCTTTCAGTGAGATCAGTCAGAACGATCGCCAGATCAAGGTGCTCTTCAGGAATTTGATCGATCAAATCAAAAATGAGGCGATCGCTACATTGAGAAGCAGCGTATCGCAACTGATTCACCCAGCCAGAAGACATCCCTTGCAAGGCGGTCGGATTCACAGCTGGCTGGTCGAGCATAAGCGATGAATAGCGCTGCCCATTGCGGCCTGACAAACCCAGTGATGCTAGACTTTCAGACTTCTGTTGAGTTTCTGATTCATAGAGGAATTCCACCCCTAGATATTGACTCAATTTCAGCATCAACTCCTCTCTTTGGAAGGGCTTGCTCACAAAATCATCACAACCCGCTGCAAAAGCTGCCTGCCGCTGTTCTTCAAAAGCACTTGCCGTTAGGGCAATAATGATCGTATCTTGCCCTCTGGCAGAAGCCTTAATGCGTTGAGTCGCCTCATAGCCATTCATAATCGGCATCTGGATATCCATCCAGATCAGATGCGGCTGCCACTCTTGCCAAATCGCCACAGCTTCTTGCCCGTTGTGGGCTTCCTGCACTTCAAACCCCAGCGTCCTCAGCAACTTGACAAGCAGCAAACAATTGGTGAGGCTGTCTTCTACAACCAAAATTCGATAGAGAGGCTGATGGGTGGCTAAGCCTAGGATCTTTGGTTCGGTCGTCTGATAGGCGATCGCAGATGGCTCATGCCCCAACTCAACCTGAATCTCAAAGCTAAATAAGCTTCCCTCCCCCAATCGACTGCTAACCTTGATCTCGCCGCCCATAATCTGCACAAACTTTTGGCTGATGGGTAGCCCTAGCCCGCTACCCTCTGCCGATTGCAGCCCTGTCTTTGTCTGCTCAAAAGGTCTGAACAGCTTATCTAGCTCATCGGCAGCAATTCCAGAACCCGTGTCTTCAACCTCGAAGAAGAGGGTTCGGGAAGGGGCGATCGAGAATTCTCTCTCTTCCTGCCCTGGCTCATGCTGCCTAGGCTGCCCTAGCCTAACGCGCAGGATAATACTGCCCTGATGGGTAAACTTGACGGCATTGCCCAAAAGATTGATCAAAACCTGACGGAGCTTACTTTCATCGGCATTAATGAATTTCGGAACATTGGAGGCGCGATCGATTACGAGTGCCAGGGCTTTGGCTTTAACCCGTAGCAGCAGCATTTCCTCTAGGCTATCCAGCAGCCGATAGAAATTAAAGCTGCTCTTGTGCAGGGTAGTACGCCCTGCCTCAATTTTTGACATTTCTAAGATGTCATTAATTAGCCCCAGCAGATGGGCACCGCTCCGGCTAATGATGTCTAAGTATTGGCTATGCTCCAGGCTAAGAGAGTCATCGTGATGCATCAGTTGAGCAAAGCCCAAAATGGCGTTAAGCGGCGTACGCAACTCGTGACTCATGTTAGCCAAAAACTCAGTCTTGGCGCGATTAGCAGCATCGGCGGTTTCTTTCGCCGTTTTTAGCTCTTCGGCCTGCTGTTGGGTACGGGCAAATAGCTCTGCCTGCTGCACCGCAACGCCGAGCTGAGTACCAATCTGAGTCATCATGCGATTGTCTGCGGCTTCCCACTGGCGAGGTTCAGAGTTTTGGTAGCTTGCCAGTAGCCCCCACAGCTTGTTGCCACAGAAGATTGGAACGGCAATGTAAGCTCTCGCCTGAAAGGATTTCAAGCGTTGCAGGTAGCAGTCTTGAAATCCAGCCTTGTCGATATCAGGTACACAAAGATAGGGAGTACCTTTGCTAAAGCTGCCGCCTTGGGTTTCCTGAAGATAAGTATCTTGACTCAGCGTGGCGTAGGTGCCCAAGTTTTTGATGGCACAGCTCCTGCCTCCCGACAAATTTTCTGACAGGTGCATCTGCTGGAGGTGCTGTTGAATCAAAGGTACCCAGAGCGGTGCAACAGACTCAGCCACAAATTCGCCGCTCCAATCGGCATGGAAGCGATAAATCACCACCCGATCGCAGTTGAGGGCGCGGCGTAGCTCCTGGGTGGTAGTAGCAAAAATAGTGTCTAGATCCAGGGTTTGGCGCATCTGCTGAATCACGCGGGCGATCGCCTGCTCCCGTTCCACCGTTTTTTGCAGAGCCGTCTCTGCCTGCTTTTGGTCGGTAATATCGCTAAGAGTGCAGACAATACGCTCAACGCTACCGTCTAGCGCGAACTGGGGATCAGCATTGACCAAGAGCCAGTATCGGCGAGTCTGATAAGGCTCTATGCCAATCACAGCATCGTGAATAGGGCGACGCAGGGCGATCGCTTGCTGTACGGGCAGATCCGCGATCGCAAACGGCGCACCATTTTCTTGCAAAAGCTGCCAACCTACACCAAAGACGGGATGCATCTGCTTTTCATCAGAAGAGTTGAGTAGCCGGATTGCTGCCCGATTGCGAATTAGGATTTCGGCACGGTTATTGAGCAGCAAAACGCCAACCTGCATTTCTCGAATCAGCATCCTAAAACGCTTTTCGCTTTCTTGCAGCACCTGCTCTCGCAGCAGATGAACCGCAATGTAGCGATCGAATAGCGACACAGTCAGCGCCAGCATCAGAATCGCGATCGTACCGATGCCGATCGTGATGGCCAGCTGAGAAGGGTTGAGAAACGCGGTGCTGTCTGTGGAGTTGGGCAGGAGGATAGAGTCGGGCAGGAGGGCAGACTGATTTACCTTAGCGGTTTCTTCGACTAGCTCACTCCCCATTTCAGGCGGCACAAAATGTGTTGCTGCCATGCCAAGAAGGTGCGTGCTGCCCGTTGCCAATCCCATCATCAGCGCACTGCTCAGCCTCTGACGCATTAGCTTTCTAGCGCTCTCTTTGAGAGGACAAGCAAGACGCACCGCCACGAAGGAGAACGCTATAGCTGTGATGACCGAGAGGGCAACCCACACAATGTTGTACTGGATACGAACGGGCATCTGCATGGCTGTCAGACTTGCATAGTGCATCCAGGCGATCGCCCCTCCCAGACAGACCGAACTGCTAACAAACCGGAGCTGCCTCAAGCTGGACTGTCTCAAGCTAGACTGCCTCAAGCTGGATTGCCTCAATAGCCCTAAAGCAATTCCAGAAACCGCAATGCTGTGAATGAGCGACAACAGAATTTCCCAGGTTTTATAGATCACCCCTTGAGGCAGATCAAACGCCATCATGGCAATGAAATGCGCTAGCCAGATGCCAGTACCCATAGCGATCGCCCCTCCCAGCAGCCACAGCCAGCGCCTTCGGCGTTCGGTGGGAACATGCCCACGAGCTGCTAAATCTAATGCTGTGTAGGATGCAACAATCGAGAGCGCCAGCGAGAGTGCTACTAGGCTCAAGCTGTAAGCGTCAGGGAGCGTGCTAAAGGCGCCAATGAGGAATGCCGTTGTGGAGTTTGTAAGGGTCACGCGATTTTGGAATGCGGCTAGGCTTGAAGGTAAGGCGCTTAAAAGAGGCAAAAAAGGCGCACAGCGGCATAGATTGGGCTAGATTGAGCTGGGCTAATACCAATTTAAGACCCAAACAGGGCAGATGATTTTCGAGAGCCGCGCGGAGCGCGGCTCTCGAAAATCATCTGCCGCCTCATTTTAAAGTGGCATAACTTGGGCTGGTATAACTTGGGCTAGCTTGGGCTGGGCTAGCTTGGGCTAAAAAGCGTGAAGGTTAAATTTCTACGACTAAAATAGCGCCCGTCGGCTGATTTTCTTCTACGAAGATTTTTCCGCCATGAGCTTCGATCGCCATTTTGCAAAAGGCAAGCCCCAGACCCATTTGGGCAACTCCATTAACACAGTCCCCCACCTCATATTTGTCAAAGATAGACTGGCGTAGCTCTGCTTTTATGCCCTTGCCCTGATCGGCTACTTCTATTCGCACTCGCTGGGTTGAGGAGAAGCTAATTCTCAGCGTCACCTGGCTGCCGTAGGACGAAAACTTGATGGCATTAGACAGCAGATTATCCAAGACGCGCCGGAGCAAAGCCTCATCGACATAAACAGACTGGTGATGAGAAGGAAAATCGCTAATGAGATCAATCTGCTTAGCGAGGGCGATCGCTCGAAAATCGGCGAGGGACTGCTGCGCCAGCTCACAGAGATCCACAGACGATCGCTCTAGCACTAGCCTGTCTGCCTCTAGCTTTGCCATCAGCAACAGGCTGTCAATCATCGACTGAAGCTGTTGCCCTGCCTGAAGAATTTGCTCAACCTTATGCTGCTGCATTCCCTGTAGCTCGGTGCGCTTGAGAATGGCACAGGACAATATGATGCTGGTTAGCGGATTACGCAGATCGTGAATCACCATGTCGGACATATCTTGCCGGAGCTGAAGCGAGGCTTGCAGCGCGTCATGCTGTTTTTTGATTCGCAGCATCGATCGCACCCTTGCCCTTAGCTCTAGCGGGTTGACGGGTTTATCAATAAAATCATCTGCGCCCGTCTCTAGGCAGCGCGCCAAGACCACCTTGGAGCTGAGCGCCGTCACCATAATCACTGGAATATGCTGAGCTGAGCTAGTTTTAATCCAGCGGCAGACTTCAATGCCATCCATATCAGGCATCATTACATCGAGCAAAATCAAGTCGAGTAGGACAGTTTCTATGCGTTTAATCGCTGCTGCGCCACTTGATGCATAGTGCAGCTCATAGTTTTCGCCAAACAGGATGCCTTCAATAACATCAAATCCACTAGGCTCATCATCTACGACTAAAATGGAGTTTTTTTTGTCCACAAGCTCTGATTACCTATACGTTTTTACGCTTTAGTTTTTGCGTTAATTATGCTCTTTTATCCTATGCCTTCACATCCAAGCACTTTCAGGCATGGCTTAATCGGAGGATGAATTTTTATGTGAGAGGGGCACTTTTGAACAACAGGCTTGTACTCTCAGGGTGCCCACTTCGATAGCAAAACAGAGCTGTTTAATCTTGTGTTGGGGCGGGATTCAAATCTGCTGGCAATGGCTCAAGGTATTACTGAATTAAGATAGCGCTGGCTCAAGGTAGCGCTGGATTAGCTCAACAAGCTGCTTTAACCGAACTGGCTTAACTAAATAATCATTTGCGCCTGCCAAATGACACTTTTCTTGCTCTCCTGGTAAAGCCAAACTGGTCAAGGCAATGATGGGAACCTGCTTAAGATGCGATCGAATTTGGCGAATGGCTTCTAGCCCGTCTATTTCCGCCGCCTGACTATCTGCCGCGCCCAACATTTGCACATCAATTAGAACCAGATGCGGCGACTGAGCGATCGCCTTTTGCACCGCTTCGGCACTGTCATGGGCGAGGATCATTTGAAACCCTCGCATCTGTAAATAGTCTGTCAAAGTGGCGACCCCGTCCAAATCATCCTCCGCAAGCAGAATGCGAGGCTCAGTCACCAGAATGAGCTGAGGTTCTGGCAAATCTTCCAAGCAAACGGCTCCACTCCAGGATGACGGACTTTGGGGAGTTTTCCAGGGTAGCGTTACCCGAAAGCAGCTTCCTCGACCGACTTCGCTGGATACCGTGATCTGTCCACCGTGCAGCTCGACGATTTGTTTAACCAAGACAAGACCTAATCCTGTGCCTTCGTAGTGCCGCGAGAGGCTGCTATCAAGCTGCACAAATGTCTGAAACAGCTTGCTAATATCTTCAGGAGCAATGCCAATTCCAGTATCAGTAATGCTGAAACTTAGACTGTTTTGAGTAGGATCTCCCTCAACCTCTAGGGTGACACGCCCCCCTTCAGGCGTAAATTTTACGGCATTGCTCAACAGATTCAGCAAGACTTGCCGCATTCGACGCTCGTCAACCTGAAGGGTACCCAAGTCTTCAGTGAGGCAAACTAACGAGATATTTTTTTGGTGAGCCTGCTGTTGGATCATCGTCAGGCTGACCTCGCACAAGCTGTGGATAGAGGTTTCAGCTATCAGCAGGTCTAACATGCCTGCCTCAATTTTTGCCAGATCTAGCACATCGTTGATCAGCGCTAGAAGATGCTTGCCACTGCTTTGAATAATGATTAGAAACTGACGCTGTTTGTCGGTGAGGGTCCCAAAAGCTCCTTCCTGCATCACCTCCGACAAACCCAAAATAGAATTGAGGGGGGTGCGCAATTCGTGGCTCATGTTGGCTAAAAATTCATCTTTGAGGCGGGTGGCGCGGGCGAGTTCGGCATTGGTTTGGGCAAGCTGTGCGTTGGTGTGATAGAGCTGGGCTTCGGCGGCTTTGCGATCGCTGATATCCATCCAGGAGCCGATTCGCTCTAACGGATTGCCCCATTCATCCTGCACTAGCTTGGTTTGGTCATAGAGCCAGCGATAGCTGCCGTTTTTGTGGCGAAACCGATATTCGCAGGTGGCATAGCCCTGGTGAAGCATTTCTTGCTCAGCCGTCGTGAAGACGCTGCGATCGTCTGGGTGAATGCCCTTGAGCCAAAAATCGTTCTCCAGACACTCTTGCGACTCGTAGCCAAGGATCTGCATCACGTTGGTGCTAATAAAAGTCAGAGTTTGAGGTTGGTTTGGCGCACCGGGCGTTGCCGCATAGATAATGCCAGGGCTGGAAGACAGCAGGTGATGCAGCCGCTCTTGGGTGATAAAGAGCTGTTCTTGGACAGCCAGCAGCTTGTGTTCGGTCTGCTTGCGATCGTTGATATTTTCGACCATGCCCATCAGGTAGATCGGCTCGCCCTTAGCATCGCGGATGAGAGCACAAGTCAGGTTGCCCCACAGCAGCTCGCCATTTTTGCGGATGTAGCGTTTCTGCATTTTGAAATCGACAATTTCACCCGTCACAAGCCGCTGAACCTGTTGCAGATCGGCATCAATGTCGTCAGGATGCGTAATGGTTTCAACCGTTAGATCTGCAATCTCATCATCGCCATAGCCAAATAAGGTGCTGTGTGCCGCATTGTAATGGACATGGCGATGGGTGTGGATATCCACTAGACCAATGGCGAGCGGCGCATTTTCAAAAATTGCTCTGAGTCGAGTTTCGCTTTCACGAAGGGAGGCTTCTGCCCGCTTCAAGTCAGTAATATGGCGCACTACGACCAATACCGATTGCACCCTGCCTTCTGAGTCAAATTCAGGAATGAATCGGGCTAAGTCTGCCTGTTTGCCAATCAGGAGATCAATCTCGTACTCTAGGGCTTGTTCTACTGACGTTGCCAAGGTGCGTTCGATTGTCTCTGTCCAGCAAGTGGTTAACAACTCTGGAAAACCCAGTTCGCTGGGCGTTTTGCCGATAAACTCTGCTGCCAGAATGCCTGTTTCTTGCTCCATTCTCGGATTGACGTAACGGTAGCGATTTTGACGATCGAACCGAATGATCAGGTCAGGCGAGTTTTCGACTAAAGTCCGAAATTCTTGCTCACGTTGGCGCAAGGCTTCATCGATCGCCTTTTTTTGAGTAACATCTCGAAACGCCACTATACCGCCCGCAATCTGTTCAGTCTGGTCATAGAAAGGACGGATGGTGGTATCGATCCAAACGCCTTCCGGCTTTTGAGAATTGCGGATAAAAATCTCTACGTTGTCTGCCGCTTCGCCTCGGATAGCGCGGATCAATGGCAGCTGATCGAATGGGCAAAGCGTGAGCCGATCGCTGATATAAACGCCATAATGCGCCACCCATGCTTCGGGCGGGATGGCTTCAGCCCCGATTCCCAAGATTCTTTCAGCTGCCGGGTTAAACACCAAGAACCGCCCCTCTAAATCCGCCACAATTAAGCCGTCACCCACGTTATCCAGGACGGCTTGCAGGAGTCGGGCTTGCTTTTGCAGCTCTGTTTGAAACTGGGCAAGCTCCTGAGTGCGTTGAGCGACTCTGGTTTTAAGTTCCTGATTGATTTGGTCGAGAACTGTAGTCGATCGCTGGCGCTCTAGCTCGGTCGCGGCACGGGCTGCAAAAATTCTCATCAGCGCCTCGGTACGGGCAATATCGGCAATGGGCTTAGTGTCTAAAATGCACAAAACGCCGATCGGAATGCCAGCAGTATTGTACATAGCTACGCCCAGATAGCTCTCGGCTTCTGCTCGTTCTAAAATTTCGACATTTGGGAAAACTGCCCGAACCTGCCTGGAGCAGACATAGATGCCCTGATCTATTGACTGAACGCAGGGAGGAACCTTTGGCAAGCTGTAGCTGACTTTGGGCTGAAATTGGTCATCTGACCACCAAGCCAACATATCCAGGGTTTGTGCATCTTTCAGCTCGGCAATGCCCACATGGTAGACCCCTAATGCCGATACCAAACTCTGTACCAGCATCAAGAAAAAGTCTTCTCCGGTGACAAAGGCTGTTCCCTGCAAAATAGTTTTGAGAGCCGCTTCTGTGCGTTTGCGATCGCTGATATTTACCCCAATACCCAAGACTCCGTACTCTTGGCGATCGGGCAACCAGATGGGCTGTTTCTGCCATTGCAGCCACTCAATGCCTTGATGCTGGCCGCTATCCACCTGCTCTTCAGCGATGAACATACCCTGCTGATGGTCAATCACCCACTGATTTTGCTGGCGAAATAGCGCAGCTCTTTCGGGGTCGGAGCAGAAATCTTCTAGCGCTTTGGCCAAGAGTTCTTCTATCGGCAGGTTATGGAAGTCGGCAATAGCCTGGTTTGCCAACACATACTTTCCCTTTGCATCTTTAACAAAGAGCAGGTTGGGATTAGTATCAATCACCTGACGCAAAAATTCTTGCTGCTGCTGAAGTTGGGCTTGGCTGGCGGCGAGAGCAAGTTCTATTTGCTTGCGATCGGTAATGTCAATGATTAGCCCCATGACCTGTACCCATTCGCCTGCCTGATTGCGCACCCCGCGACCTCTGCTACCGAGCCAGTGCAAACTGCCATCAGAATATACTGCTCGATACTCCACATTAATATCAGAAGCGGTTGCTAAAGAGCGGGTCATTGACTGCTCAACCCCCTCGATATCCTCCGGGTAAACGCAGTCGCGCCATGCTTTATAGACAGGTTGATAGGTGCCAGAAACGAGTCCTAGCAGCCGCTCAGCATTTTTATCTAATGCCACTCTGCCGCTGGTAATGTCCCAAATCCAGCTCCCCACGTTGGTGTAGTCCAGCGTGAGCTGAAGTCGCGCCTCCGGCTGCAAAAGCTCTTCAGGCGGGTTGGGCAGCAGTAGTTCGGGGGGCAAATGGGTAGGCGGAGAACAGTCGTCATGGCTTGCCTTCTGCGATCGAATCACGAGCATTGTGCCATCTGCGTGAATCATCTTGAGCCAGAAGCAGCAATCGGTCAAACGAATTTCCTGGTGAATTTCATGACATTCAGAGAATGCTTTAGAATTAACGCCCAACGCAGAGGATTGGGCAGCGCTCAGAATCCGATCGATCGCCAGCTGAGGTAGGCGATCGAATGCAGGATTGCACCACTCAATCTGCCCCTGAGGATTGACCCAGGCGATCGCATCCTGAATATGTGCCAAAGCCAATTTCATTTGATTGAAAGCAGCTTGATTGAAAGCTGGGCTGAGGATCGTCTGAAGTGGATGCAGCCCAGAAGGTTCAGCAGTATCGTGCATAGTCGCAGGGTCGTCAGTCGCAGAGTCGGTCGCAGAGTCGGTCGCAGGGTCAGCCATTTTAATCTATGGTTTTAAGCTGTTTTGAGCAGTCATAGCCGTATCCATACTTTGCTTATGATTCAATGGCGCATGATTCAATGACGCATGATTGAATGACGCATTAAAGTGTGCCACCCAAAATGTCTCTGTCCTAACACCTATGAGTGCAGTCTTCTATAAAGCGAACAGTTAACAAGTCCATAGCAACTTAAACTCAATATAGAGCAGCTTTGCTTTTCGTGATTCCATGCCTTCAGTGCCTCTCATTGATTTAATTGCGGCAGCTCAATCGGGCGATCGTCTCATTAGCTTTCCCACAGATACTCTACCTGCCTTGGCAGTGCGCCCCGACCGCGCTAGCCTGATTTTTGCGGCAAAACAGCGGAGCTTGACAAAGCCCCTGATTTTGATGGGCGCAGAAGCGACCGACCTTTGGCAATATGTGCAGGGCAGCAGGGCAGACCGAGCAATTTGGCAGCAAATCGCCGATCGCTACTGGCCTGGAGCGCTAACGCTGGTGTTACCCGCTAGCGATCGTTTGCCGCCCGAAATGAACCCCACCGATCCGACCACCCTAGGACTCAGAGTTCCCTGCTGTGCGATCGCTTGCCACATTTTGGCTCAAACTCAGCCACTAGCGACAACGAGCGTCAATCGATCGGGAGAACCACCGCTGCAAACCGTAGCAGAAATTAATGCCCAGTTCCCTGAAGTTTTGACTCTACTGCCCCAAGATATCCCCGATGGAGATTCCAATCAGACTTTTCTCAATAAGTCGTCGAGTTTTTCTCAGGGACAACCCTCAACCGTTGTGAAGTGGACGGGCGAGGGCTGGACGGTATTAAGGCAAGGTCAGGTCAAATTTGAAGCTTGACAGGAGGATGGGCTAAGGAGCGCCAGCGCTAATTTTTTGAAGGGCTGCTCAGCAGAAAAGCCCCGCCTGAACGAGACTTTTCTACTGAGATCTAAATGAAACTGTATTTCAAAGTTAGATTCTAAAAATTAAATCTTAGGAATTCAGCTGATTTCCGCGTTTGTACTGGAAGTAGGCAGCTACAAACAGACCCGCTAGGGTAATAGGCACTAGACCCAACACAATCCCTACAAGTAAAGGCTCAACCACAGTGCATCTCCTTATTTGTCCCTAAGATCTTATCAAATTTACCGACCTACCCGTTGCTTAACGGTTTTTATTCTTTTATCATAATTCTCGATCGCCTTCTACTTCGTGTCTGATCTCTAGAAAAATTGGAAGAAGTTCTCTAGAATAATGAGTAGACAAGAGCTTTGGCGATCGATGATACGAGAAATTCTGGAGGCGAGCGCGCAGAAATGCTGCTACACCTCTTAGAAAGATTAAAATATGATGGGTTACAACGTTAAGTAAGTTAAATTCTTGGTCTGTCTTGTATCTCTAATCCCCTCCTACTTTGACTAAAGCGCTCTTGAACAATCAGGTTTCAGAAACTGGTGTTTTCCAAAGGGCTGCCCTAACGGTGATGGCAGTCGCGTTGGCGATCGCCCTAACTTGGGCAGTCACGCATCAGTTTTGGCGCGTCGATCCCTATACTCAAAGCGTCCTGTCGCTGAAGGGCGATTCATTGCAGGGACAAATTATTTTTCAGCTCAACTGCGCTGGGTGTCATGGTGTCAGCGCCGATGGTTTGGTGGGGCCAGATTTGCACCATGTGTCTTCTCGCAAGTCGCGCACTCGAATTATCCATCAGGTCATCAGCGGCGAAACGCCTCCAATGCCCCAATTTCAGCCAGGTACTCAGGCAATGGCAGACCTGCTGGAGTATTTGGAAGGACTGTAATAGAGTCTTGTGGGCTTACAGCAATGTTCAATTGCGTAAACCATAGTTATTTTTTAGAAGCCGCACTCCGCGCGGCTTCTAAAAATAACCCACACTCAACTAAGCGCAAAGCGCTGTAAAGTTGCGGGCTTGGGGAACTTGAGGCTTTTTCTGACGGTCTATTGGGATATAGTCCGAAACTGATTGATGCTTCTACCGCTTCTGACTTCTGGTTTTAACAAACTAGACCCTGGAGAAGTCGGTGAAAATCAACGGTTTTGTGCAGAGGGTGTAGTTTCAGCTGTGCATCCTCGATCGCCGCATTTCTTAAAAGAGGATTTTCCCATGACTCATGTTCGCTCCTGGCAGTCAGGTGCTGCTTTGCTAACCGCGCTAATGTTCACGGCAGGCGCAGCAGCTCCGCTCATCATTCAAGCTCCGGTTCAGGCTCAGGCTGTCACCTTCTCCGATGTCTCGTCTGACTACTGGGCAAAAGGATTTATTCAAGAACTCGCCAATCGCGGCGTTCTCAGCGGTTTTCCAGATGGCAGCTTCCGCCCCAATCAGCCTGTGACTCGCGCCCAGTTTGCCGCAATGGTGCGTCAGGCGTTCCGTAAATCTCCGATTCGTCCGGCGGTTAGCTTCACAGATGTGCCAGAAACCTACTGGGCGATCGGCGCAGTGCGCGAGGCATACACCACGGGCTTTATGTCTGGGTTCCCAGAGGGCAACTTTTTGCCGGATGCCAATATTTCGCGATCGCAAGTCTTAGTTTCTCTGGCAAATGGCATGGGCTACGCCGCTAATGGCTCTGTCAACAATACACTGCAAGTCTATAGCGATGGCAATGCCATTCAAGACTGGGCACGCCCCAGCATTGCTGCTGCCACCGAAAAACAGATCGTGGTCAACTATCCCAACGTGCAGACCCTCAACCCCAACCGGGATGCCACCCGTGCTGAAGTTGCTGCCGTCATCTATCAGGCGTTAGTTAGCGCTGGAAGAGTTAGCGCTATTGCTTCGCCTTATGTGGTGAGCCAAAGCACGGTGGGCAACCCTGCCAATGGTGGCAATGGCGGCAGCGGTCAGGCAGCCGTTCAAATTCCGGCAGGAACCACAATTCCCATGCGCTATGAATCCGCAGAAAAAATTCTGGTGTCTCTCGACGAACCTGATCCCGTTCCAGTGACGCTGACGACGGCGCGAGATGTGGTGTCGTCTAACGGCAGAGTGCTAATTCCTGCCAACAGTCGAGTCTCTGGCGAACTGCGTGTGGTGGATGGCGGGGCGCAGTTCTATGCCCAGGAGATTGTGCTACCCGATCGCACGCGGGTGGCATTGAGCGCCACTTCGTCGATTGTTCGCACTACCGAGCAAGTGCGCAAGAGCGCGAATTTGCTGGAAGTCTTAGCAGGTAGCGTCCTGGGTGCAGGAGCTGCTGCCGGGGTGTCGGCTGTGACCGGCGATCGCACCATTACTCCTGAAGAAGTTCTGGGCGGAGCGGGTGCCGGGGCGCTGGGCGGCTTGTATCTGGGTCGCAACGAAATTACGCTAATTTCCATTAGCCCGAATACTGATCTGGATGTAACTTTAGATTCACCGCTGGTGATTCGCTAGAGCGTCAGGAGTAAGGTGTGAGGAAATCGGGGGAGCGATCGCTCCCCTACAAAAATGAGTTCTGGTTAGATTTATAGCTGCCGCCAGTTTGCTCAGAGGACGTTTGAAAAGTGGTCGGCTGTGATTTTAAGCACCTGTTGATCCCTCTGCCCCCCTTAAAAAGGGAGAAATGAATTCAAAGTCCCCCTTTTTTCTAGCGCAGCGGCGCGATAGCGCGGGGATTGAGGGGGATCTGAAACGTTTCGCTATCCATAGTTGGACTTTTCAATCATTCTCTTAGGACAGGGACATTTAGGGTGGGAGATCTGGAGTTCAGTCTACGTAAGCCCTGCATAAAAGTTGAGCCGATCAGCTAAACCGACCTGAGTTAAGCTGATCGGCTTAATCTAATTTAATTCTAATTTTAATTTTCCTGGGATCAGAGTAAATACAATATACGGGCGACTGAAAGATGTCATTCATCCTGTATTTATTCTGTGAGGAGTACTTTGATGCTGAGGTTAGGTATTAGACAGGGAGCTAGAGCATTTCTGGCGCTGGCGACATCGGTGAGTTTACTAATTTTGGGCAGTGGAGCGATCGCCAACGAGAACGCTAGCATGGTCAAGATCTCAAATCTCCCTCAGATCGTCGCGAACTCTAGCTTTATCAGCCCGCTGGTTGAGCTGTTTGGCGACGTAGGAATCGGTTCACAAAGCTTTATTGCTGGAAATACAGTAGTTCGAGCCGATCCGGGAACTCAGATTTGCATTGGCAACGAGACAAATTTGCAAGACAACATTTTGTTTTTAGCGTCACAGGAAACGGCTGCTCCTGCGGCTCCCTGCGGCTCGGTTTCTAGCAGCACTGGCAATAGAGTTAGCATTGCCCACCAAGCTGTGGTCAAAAACTCGCGCATTGGCAACTTTACCTTTGTTGGTTTCAATGCTCACCTCAATAATGTGGTGCTAGAGGATGGAGCGTTTGTTTTGCACGGTGCCCAGGTGGAAAACGTCACGATTGGCAAAGATAAGCTGGTGCCCATTGGAGCCGTCATCACGACTCAAGCCGAAGCTGATGCTCTGCCTTCCAAAACACATGACAATGCTGAGTTTCAAGATGAGGTCTTGGAAGTTAACGAAGAATTTGCTGAGAGCTATGGCAAGCTGTACGATAGCGCTGGCTATGAAGCCGTGACAGGGGTTAGCCGTTCGCCCGTGACTTCCTGGAATGTCACTTCGGTGAGTCCTAGCTTGGGAGAAAATGTCCAGCTAGGAGAGTTTGTCCGCATTGTGGGAGATGTGCAGCTAGGAAAAGATAGCCGAGTGGGTCAGCGCACCTCTATTCGGGCCGACGAAGGCTCACCGATCGTGATTGGTGAGAATGCCCGCATTGAAGATCGGGTTACTTTTCATGCGCTGAAAGGAAGCGACATTCGGATTGGCGAAGATCTGAGAACCGCTGACAATATTGTGTTTCACGGTCCGCTGAAAGTGGGTGACGACTTGAATATTGGGGATGATGCTATCCTCTTCAGATCTACGGTGGGCAATAATGTCTCCATTGGTACTAGGGCGATCGTGGTTGGAGTCACTCTGCGCGACGGGACTCAAGTTCCGCCCAATGCCCACATCATTACTCAAGAACTGGCAGATAAACTTGAGGTTGTGCAGTAAGCGATCGCCAAGTCTGCGCAGCCGCAGAGTCAACCCCAATGCAGCGACTTTATTGACTTCATTCGTCACACCAATTTAAGACCCAAACAGGGCAGATGATTTTTGAGAGCCGCGCGGAGCGCGGCTCTCAAAAATCATTCATTGGATCTAAGCGCGTAGCGCTGTATTGCTGTATGAGCAATTTGGGCTTTTGGATAGGTTCTTAGAACAAGAACGATCGCACTTTAACCCTCACGTTCCGACCTCAGAACACCATCTTCCAGGGTCAGAACAGGAACGATCGCCCTTCAACCCTCACGTTCCGACCTCAGAACACCATCTTCCAGGGTCAGAACAGGAACGATCGCGCTTTTTGCTCGAAGTCTCTTATTTGTGACAAGAACGATCGCACTTTTTGCCCAAAGGGTGCTTTTCTCTCCTGCAACTCTTGCATTGCAGACTGAACTTTTTGAAGATTTTCACGGACAAAGCGGTAGGCTTCTTGAAATCGGGCGAGGCGATCGGCAGCGGGGATTGAAGAACCAGACATCGGAAATCCTGGGAGAAGCTGAGGGATTACAGCCTATCATCGCGTAATTTTGGTGCGATCGCTTCCCGCTAAGCCTCACTTCCCGATATCAGGCATTTTTAAAGCTACAGGTCAAAATGCCGACGAAAGCGGGGATCAAGGTGATGCTTTTTGCGGGAGTTGCAGGAACGGCAGAGGGTTTGAAAATTGCTGATGTCGTCAGCTCCGCCTTTAGCAAGCGGAATAATATGATCGATCGTCAGTTCGCCCTCTGTCGCCGTGCAGCCACAGCCTTTGCATTGAAAGCTGTCTCGCTCTAAAACATATTTTCGTACTTCAGGTGGAATCCGAATGCGTCGTAATTTTGCCATAGTGTTGTGATGGATTTACCGATAGGAAGCGATCGGTCAACTTGCCTCATTCAACATTTGCCGAATGTCGTCAAGCGGCGATTCTACTTGAGCATTGCTTACGGGTAAGTAGGGAATCTCTGGTTCATCAGGCAAAAACTCTACTAAGACAGTGAATTTGATTTTCCCTTTCTTCCAATCTCCTGAGCCGAGGCTTAAAACTTCACAATTAGTACCTTCAGTAAACCATTGATGCAGTGCAGGAACTTTCCACTTAGTTAAGTGTTTATTTAAGCCATCGAGCACTCCAAAACTGATCGCATCCTGAACAGCTGATCTAAAGCTATCAACTTTAAGGATGTCATTCCCGAAAGCAATAACATCTTTATCATTCAGTTCGTTCAAAGCTTCTAAAGCATCTCGCATCTTTAATTCCTTAACCTATTCATATCATTGATAGAATTTTGTAGGATATGTTAGGCGTTAGCTGTAACGCATCAAAGCTTACAAGTGATGCGTTACGCTGCGCTAACGGCATTCTACGCAGAATTTCACGCTAGTAAATCTACAATCCTTGCTATCTAAACTTCGACAAACTCGATCGCCTCAATTACTTCAGCCTCGATCGCTTCTTCTTCTGACTCAGCAACTGGGCTGACTTCAACGGGCACGATCGCCAAATCATTCTTGCTAATTTCGGGTAGCTTTTTGCGATCGAGCTGCATCATTTCTAGACAGGCATTAATCCCGGCGATCGCTTGATTGTAGATGGCAATCTTTTGTTCAATTTCAGCCTGGTTACGCTGGTTGCTGCGGATTTTCTCTTCGGCTTCTTTGTCCAGAACTTGCGCCAAATAGGCTCGCGCCTGATCATACTGTTGCAGAATCACGTCGGCTTGATCGGCGGCATTTTGCAGCAGGTGCACGTTGAGCGTTTGGTTGATGGTTTGCCGGAACGTCCGCAGCACCGTTTCCTTCACCTTTTGCTCAAAGTCCAGCTTCAAAAGCTGACGAATGGCGGGTTCGGCTTCCACCATGTTCTGGTAATCATAGCCGCGACAGGCTTGCTGCAAGGTCTGGCGGAGCTGCCACATTGAGGAAGTGCCCTCAGTGTAGAACTCAGGACGTTCGCGCACATAGCGATCGCACTCTGTCCGGGCTTCATTCACCAGCGCGTCAGAGACTTTTTGCTGGAGGCGAATTAGGCTAGCCTCAATGCCACCATCGTTGCCCAACAGGCGATAGAGGTTGCGGTAGTAGTCTTGCTGATGGACGCGATCGTTCAACGCCTGAAAAAAGGTGGCAATGACTTCCTGTGAGGCATCCACCAGCACTTCCTCTAGTCCGTCTGCCAGATAGTAAAAGGCTTCCGCCAAAATGCCCAGCAGGGGAACAACCGAATGGCGCTTGTGGCTTGCCTGGGCGCGTTTGTGAACCTCACCCACCGAAAAAGTGTTGAGCAACTCATCCAACCGGAGAACCATACGGGTTTTCAGCCTCGAAAAGCTGTTTTCCAAAGCTAGGTTGCCGTCGCTGGCGACCGCTTCGTTGACGGTTTGCTCAATATCCTGCCGAAAGCGATCGCCCACCTGCTTTAGCTCCTTACTGAGCTGGCGCAATTCCTGCTCTTTGATTGCGTTAATGTCTTGGGGCTGACTGCCCAAATGCTGCCATGCCTCCACGTAGGACTTTTTCAGGCTAATGCTCAAAGGCTGCAAATCATCGGCAAGATTGGACAGCAGCAGCGGGCGCTTCTCTGTGGTCAGGTAGCGGGTGATTGCCGTGCGAAATTCCTCAATGCCGCTGTCTTTAATCAGTTGCTCAATCAGCGGTGAACCCGTTTCGCTGAGAATGCGCACATAGTTTTCATTCGGCGACTCGTAGCTTTTGACATCAATGCGGAAGCGATCGGCAGGTAGCTTACCCGAACTAGCGCAGTAGCGGTTAAACTCGCTGACGAACTGCGGCGTTTCTTCCTGTCCTTCGGTTTGTCTCTCGACCTGACTTGCAGCAAAGAGCGTGTCTAGCCCAAAGCGATCGCCCCGTCCGGCAACCTTGAGCTGACTGCCAAAAAATCCCAGCAGACCGCTAGTTTTGTAAACTCGGCTGGAATCCCGAAACTGCTCTTGCAGCAAACGCTCTAGCCGCTGGCGAAGCTGAGTGTTGTACCAAGTTTCGTCAATGCGATTGAAGACATAGAAGACGCGATCGCGGATGCCGGGATTGGATTTGGTTTTCTCCAGCAGCTCAGTTTCCTCGGTAGTCATGTCGCCTGCTGCTGCGGGCTTAAGGACGCAGACAACAGCAGAGGTGTCTGGATTCTCGATCTTGGCGTAGGTTAGCTCAGCATCTTTTTTGACGGGCGCATCAATTCCCGGCGTATCCACCAAGACATTGCCGTCTCGGAGCAGCTCATGATGGCAGTAGTATTCCACCCGCTTCAGCACGGCGCTATTGGCTCCCCGGCGGGCATAGCTGGCAGCTTCCTGAAGGTTGCGGAAGTTGAACCGCTCCATGGAGAAAGTGTTGTTGTTGACGGTGTGAATATGTTCGCGATTGGCAACAAAGCCCTCCAGCAGAAATCTTAAGGCGCTAGCTTGTTTGGCGCGATCGGACTTACTCTCGCCTCCTTCCTGCTCAATAATCACCTGACAAGCCTGAGCCACTAAATCAATTACTTCTTGGCGATTAATGTTATCTCGTACCGTCAGCCCCAGCCGTTCGCAGAGCAGAGTTGCCTGTTGCCGAATTTCGGCTTCGCTGAGGAAGGTCAACACCACTCGCTCTTGATCTAGCTCTGCGTAAGCAATCTGGCACTCAGTTCCAGTAGCGTGCCCCTCGGCGCTGTAGAGTAATTCTCGCTCCAGCAAGGCGTTAATCAGCATCGACTTTCCGGCGCTAAAAGCCCCGGCAAAGACAATCTCGAAGGTCGGCGCGATCGCTTTCCGCAAGGAATTTTGAATGGCGGTCGTGTCCTGCGATCGCAACAAAGGCTCTTGCTGCTGAAGTTCTAGAAGGCTATTCACCTGCTCTTGAAGATTTTGGCACTGTGGAAAGGCTTGTGACATAGGTAAAGCGAGTTAATTCAGCAAAGGGGAATCTTAGAGGGCAATGGCTCGCCGCTAAAGACACGCTCTGAGGCGCGAGCAGAGCAAACCTAACCTAGCTTAGGAATCCCTATTTTGGGAGATGAAACGCACTCACCATAGATAATGTTCTAGGCTTGCACTAAACACTGGGGAGATGCGATCTATGTGGCGGGTAATTATTCAATGTTCTGCCGAAAGCTGGCGTCACCATGCCGAAGCCTTTAAGGCGATCGCCGCAAAATATCCCGGCACCCCAATTGCCTCCAAAAAAATGAAAGGCGACGAGCGTCGCATCATGGAATATCAGCTGGAGAACGTAGGCGATGCTGAAGAATTCATAGATGAATGCCTTACTCTAGAAGGCTTCACTGCTACCTTCGAGTCTCTTTAGCGCTAACAAAACTTATGCCTTGCGCGACTCAGGGCTGATTTATGTCGCTATGCGCTTAAGTCCAATGGGTTATTTTTTGAGGGCTACGCTCCGCGCAGCTCTCAAAAAATAGCTTGTTCTAACTCAATCTACTCAAGTGGAGCGAATCAAGTGGAGCGAACCTTTGACGCAGATGTGAGTACAGAGATGTGAGTACATAAATATGAAGCCCAAGCTTACAGAGCCTAGGATCAAGCCGTAGACATCTCAAGCCACAGCATCGTCACACAAATTTTTATAGTTTTGGTTACAATTTTGCTCCTGACAACTTACCATAGCGATTGCCTTCCCTCTGCATCCCAATTCTTCCGAACAATCACCCGCCGATTTACGTCTTTGAACCTCACGTTGCCTCCCCTAGTGCCCCATGATTCAAGTCGAACACCTCAGCAAAACCTACGGCTCTACATCTGCCATTCAGGATGTCACCTTTGAGGTCGAGAAAGGAGAAATCCTGGGATTCCTGGGTCCCAACGGTGCCGGAAAGACAACCACCATGCGAATTCTGACAGGATATCTACCCGCCACCAGCGGCACCGCCAAAATTGCTGGATTTGACGTGCATGAGGATTCGCTGGCTGTCCGAAAAAGAATTGGCTACCTGCCCGAAACGCCGCCGCTCTACCCCGAAATGACAGTCGAAGATTTTCTTCACTTCGTGGCGCGAATTAAAGGCGTGTCGGCAGGCGATCGCCCCCTCCGAGTCACCCTGGCGCTAAAGCGCTGCAACCTGCTAGACAAGCGAAAAGTCTTGATTCGTAAGCTGTCTAAGGGCTTTCGGCAACGGGTTGGCATTGCTCAGGCAATTGTCCACGACCCTCCGGCGATCATTTTGGATGAACCGACGGTGGGGCTAGACCCACGCCAGATTATTGATGTGCGCAACTTAATCAAGAGCTTGGCGGGCGAACACACCATTATTCTCTCGACCCATATTCTGCCGGAGGTCAGCATGACCTGTAGCCGCGTCGCCATCATCAATCGCGGTCAGGTCGTTGCCACCAATACCCCCGATCAGCTGATGGCGCAGCTCAACAGCGGCTTGGGCTACGAGCTAGAGGTAGAAGGCAATGCCGAGGCGCTGGCGCAGCACCTGCGAAACTTAGCGGGCATTCAATCCGTTCAGGTTTCTGGCGCTGACTTGTCTGACGGATTGCCTGAGAATCGGCGGAAGCTATCGATCGCCCTCTCATCTAGCAGTGACGATCTGGGACGACAGATTGCCGCTACGGTAGTCAGGGGCGGTTTGGGTCTGTATGAAATGAAGCGATCGCGAGTCAGCCTGGAAGATGTGTTTCTGGATCTAACAACCGAAGAAAAACCGCTGGAAGTGGAGCCTGAAGCCGAGCCACCGTCATCTGAGCTTTCTGGAGGAGAAGACTAATGGGCATCATTGCCGCCAACATCATCGCCATCTATCGCCGCGAACTGCAAAGCTACTTTTCTTCTCCAGCCTCCTACGTGATTGCCGGGACTTTCTGGCTGCTCAGCGGACTCTGCCTGTTCTTCATCTTGCTGAGTCCTAGTAGCCTCATCTCTCAGGTGGCGGCACGCGATCAGATGGGCATTACCACCCCTCCTGTAGATGTGGCATACGAATTTTTGAACGTGTTCCTGGGAGCCGTGGGCAACATCGCTCTCTTTGTGCTGCCCATGCTGTCGATGGGTCTTTACACCGAGGAGCGCAAGCGCGGCACCCTGGAACTGTTGGCGACTTCGCCGATCACCAATTGGGCGGTGGCAGTAGGCAAACTGCTGGGGGTGCTGACGTTTTTTATCGCCATGATCTTGCCCTTGCTGATCTATGAGGCGATTGTCCTGGGAGCCTCGAATCCGCCAATTCAGCCGACCACGATGCTGTTAGGGCATGGCGGTCTGGTGCTGATGGCGGGCGCAATCCTGTCGCTAGGAATGTTCTTATCCTCCATTACCAGCAGTACAGGGCTAGCGGCAATGCTGACCTATGCTCTCAACTTTTTCCTTTGGGTGGTTGATTATATCGCTCAGGGGGTGGGTGGCTCCATTGGCGCTGCTCTCAGCCATCTGGCGCTGCTCAAGAATTTTACAAACTTCACCCAAGGTATTTTCGACACCAGCAGCATTGTTTTGTTTCTCAGCTACGTGGTTTTGGGGCTGTTTTTGACGGCTCAATCCATCGAAGCCTTTAGATTCCAGCGATCGTAAGCCGTTTAGCGAAAGCGTCTGTCCTTTAACAGCCTCATGAAAAAAGTCCAAACCTTTAACTGGAAATTACTCAAATATCTCTTCTGGTTCGGGCCAGTGCTGATCGTCATGGGGCTAACCTCCGGATCGATCGCAGGCTGGGGAGTCGTGCCCACGGCGCTGATCGTGGCAGGTTTGGCGGTAACGGCGGTCTGGCTGTTTCTCGAAAGCTCAGCACATCCCGGATTTTGGAGAGCGCGATCGACCCAGGTGGGCACCAATGCGCTGTTGGCAACGCTGGCAATGCTGGCGATCGTCGGCATGGTCAACGTGCTGGCAGTCCGCTACCCTGGACGAATTGACCTAACTGAAAACCGGATTTTTACCCTCGCGCCGCAGTCTCAGGAAGTGGTGCAGAGCCTGACGCAGCCTGTCAAAGTCTGGGTGTTTTCGCCGAATGCCAATCCGGTCGATCGCGAACTGTTGGAAAACTACCGCCGCCGTAGCTCTCAGTTTAGCTACGAATTTGTTGATCCCCAGGCAAAACCTGGCGTCGCCAAAACTTTTAACGTCCAGTCAATTGGCGAAGTGTATCTGGAGACAGGCGGCAATCGGCGGTTTGTCCAGTCGATCGCCAGCGGAGAAGCCCTGTCTGAGCGCAGGCTAACCAACGGACTGGCGCAGCTCAGCTCTACCCAGCAACAAAAAATCTACTTCCTTCAGGGACATGGCGAACGCATTCCTGAAGCGACGGGTAAGGGCGGCATGTCTGCGGCGACGGGCAAACTTAAGGAAGTCAGCTATGTGCCGCTCTCCCTCAACTTGGTTGAAAATCCTAAAGTCCCTGATGATGCCTCGGTGGTCGTGGTGGCTGGGGCACAGCGTCCACTCTTAGACAAAGAGCTGGAGGCATTGCGCACCTACGCTTCTGGCAAAGGTGGATTGCTGCTGCTGGTCGATCCCCAGACCGATCCTAATCTTGACACGCTTCTAAGCGACTGGGGCATCAGGGTGAGCGATCGCCTCGTGATCGATCCGGCAGGACAGGCTTCAGGTCTAGGCCCCGGCGTAACAATCGTCAATCAATATGGCGATCATCCGATCACGCGCGGCTTCGGCAAAGGTATTTCGTTTTATCCGTTAGCACGTCCGCTGGAAACCTCCAAGATTGCAGGAATAGATGGCGCAACGCTTCTCTATACGAGCGATCGCACCACCGCTCAGCAAATCGACGAAACGGGCGAACTTAAATTTGACTCCGCCACCGATCCCAAAGGTCCTTTCAGTATCGGCATGGCGCTGACGCGATCGACTCAGCCTACCCCCACTCCCTCACCTTCCCCATCCCCCACTCCCTCACCTTCCCCATCCCCCACTCCCTCACCTTCCCCATCCCCCGCTTCCCCTCAATCCCAGTTTCGCCTGGTCGTTATCGGCAACTCCAGTTTCGCCACTGACGGACTGTTCGAGCAGCAGCTCAATGGCGACTTGTTTCTCAATGCCACCACCTGGTTAAGTCAGCGCGACGACGAGGTGCTATCCATTCGTCCCAGAGAAGTGACCAATCGGCGGGTTGTCCTCTCGCCTGAGCAGGTAATTTCAGTGGCGTTGATTTCCATGCTGTTGCTTCCCTTGGTTGGCTTTGGTACCGCGACAGCAGTTTGGTGGAAGCGGAGATAAACTTTATGAAACTCAAACCCTCAACCCTGCTTCTCATCCTGACAGCCCTGCTTTTAGGCGGCGTAGTGCTGCTGGTACAAACTCAGCCACCTCCCTCCCAAACCCAGGCCGACGAACCGCAAAACCTGTTTGCCTTCCAGGAGAGCCAAGTGCAATCCCTAACTTTGAAAACGCTGCTGCGATCGCTCAAATTTGAGCGCGATTCCAGCGGCAAGTGGCAGATGCTAGAACCTGAGAAGGCGATCGCCAGCGATCCCAGCCTTTCTTTTCTGCTCAATCTGGTGGCAACGGGCAAAAGCCAGCGATCGTTTACCGCTCCGGCAGGCGATCGTGAGCAATACAGCTTCCATCAGCCCCTTGCCACGATCGATGTCACCCTTGCCAACAAAGAAACCCATCAGCTGATCCTGGGCGGTTATGACTTCAACCGTACCAACCTCTACGCCCTAGTCGATCCACCGACCGACCCCAAAGCAGACCTAAAGGTGCTGCTGGTTTCCCCCAATTTTGACAATGCTGTCAACCGCTCTGTAGACGACTGGAAGCAGACTGAGTCGAAGCCATCCCCCTCTTCCCCTACCCCCAGCATTTCCCCTAGCTCATCTCCTAGCTCCCCTAGCTCATCTCCTAGCTCCCCTAGCCCATCTCCTAGCTCCCCTAGCCCATCTGGCGAATCGCCTGAACCCGAAGAAATTCCTGAAATTAAACTCAGCCCTTCATCTGCTCCAGAAAGTTCGGTCACGCCCCAAGCCAGTCCCTAACAAATAGCGCTGCGATCGCCCATCCTCCTACTTCTACCCCACTCCCCGTCATGCCGATCGCCAATTCCACCGATTCTACCGATCCCACTGCGACATTATTGATCTCCTGCCCCGATCAGAAAGGATTAGTCGCCAAAATTGCTAGCTTTATCTATTCCAATGGCGGCAACATCATCCATGCCGATCAGCATACCGATCGCCTAGCCAATCTATTTCTCACGCGGATTGAATGGCAGCTAGCAGGATTCAACCTGCCCCGCGAACTAATTGCACCTGCCTTCAGCGCGATCGCCCAGCCTTTAGAAGCCCAGTGGCGGCTGCGATTTTCTGATGACATTCCTCGGATTGCCGTTTGGGTCAGTCGTCAGGATCACTGCTTGTTTGACCTGATCTGGCGGCAGCGTGCCGGAGAATTCGCCGCAGAGATTCCGCTCATCATCAGCAACCATCCTAATTTGGGGGCGATCGCCGATCAGTTTGGCATCGACTATCACCACATTCCCATCACCGCCGATACTAAGCCTGAGCAGGAAGCCAAACAGCTTGAGATCTTGCAGCATTACAGCATCGATCTGGTGGTTTTAGCAAAATACATGCAGGTCTTGAGCAGCAGTTTCGTCGCCCAATTTCCCCAGGTAATCAACATTCATCACTCCTTTCTGCCCGCTTTTGCTGGAGCAAATCCCTATCAGCGGGCATATGAGCGAGGCGTGAAAATCATTGGGGCGACAGCGCACTACGTCACACAAGATCTAGACGAAGGCCCAATCATTGAGCAAGATGTGGTGCAGGTTAGCCATCGCGATCAAGTCGCAGATTTGATCCGCAAAGGCAAAGACCTAGAGCGGGTCGTATTAGCAAGAGCCGTGCGGTTGCATTTGCAAAATCGCGTTTTGGTCTATGGCAATCGCACGGTTGTATTTGCATAATATATGCCCAAAATGTCTCGATAAGGGCTACTGAATGCGGGTAGGATTGACCCTCGTCCCCAGATCCATTTCATAGAGAGAAGGAGCTAGCTCCTCATATTTTCTTTTCCAGGAAGAGGGCTAGGTTGAGGGTGAATTTTACGATTCATGCCTCAATTTAGCAATGCTGCCTCATCCATCAGTCTTGTTATATAGATTAAGCTACACACCAATCTTCCTTTGGGCATTCGGTAACTCAAGCATCCCCTCTCCAGCGCCAGACGAAAGAATGTTCATAGATTTCTATAGTTAATTGTATTGGGATATGTGGTTTTTCTTAAATTTCCTCTGTTGGGTTCAGAGAGTTTAGTCTCATTCACTCTCTGTTGTAAGGGACTTATGAACCAGAAGATGCCGAGAAAAGCTTCGTTGTATTGGCTGGTACAGGAAGGACGGCAATCGCTTTAGATAGTGAGAACTTTGCTAGACCGTCATTACAACAGATATTTCAGCGTTGCTAATTTCATACCTATGGCAGTTAGCCTACCGTTCTACAGCAAAGGATTGAAAAAATTAGGGGTGTAACCAGCTAGAGTTGCACTCCATATATTGGTTAGATCCTGTACTAGACGCGATCGTTTATGTTGCTGGGTATCCCACTTGCGAAATCATTGTGGATGATATAGGTCGTATTCTCGATCTCATGCGAAAACTCTCATCGGTCTCTAGTGGATATTTTGCTTACCCTCATTGGAGTAGATGATCAGTACATGAAAATACCCAAGCTTGAGAGTGATCTTAACAATCTGTACGAACCGATCGAACGTTACGAAAAATCACTAGGTGATTACAGCGATAAAACCACTCCTAGTTTTCTAAATCAACTCGATTCTCATCCAGCGGCAAAGCGAGAGGCGATCGCTGGAGTTAGCGCCCTAGCGCTGCTAGCAATCCAAGCCTCAAACGGTACAAAGTCCTAGTTCAATTCACGTCAGGAGCTAAAAACGGTGGAAATAATTTCTAGCAACAGCGACGAGCAGCAGCCCGCAAGCATTGGCGAGACTGAGCGTTGGGGTTCGCTAATTACAGGCGGCGCAATGGTGTTGATGGGACTGCGAGATCGGTCTTTGCGCGGTGCGTTGGTGGCATTGGCGGGTGGTGGGCTGGCTTATCACGGCGCAAAGGGAGAGAAATGTTTACAGGACAAAGTCGCGGAGGCAGCCAATTTGAGTCAGAGCATTCGCGTGGAAAAGTCGGTGACGATCGCCAACAAATCGCCCGAAGAACTTTATCGCTTCTGGCGTAGTTTCGAGAACTTGCCCACCTTCATGAAGCACCTAAAATCAGTCACGGTGATTGATGAAAAGCGATCGCATTGGGTAGCCACTGCACCTTTGGATGCCAGCATAGAATGGGATGCTGAAATCATCAACGATCAGGAGAATCAGCTCATTTCTTGGGCATCAGTAGCCGGAGCAGATGTCGACAATTCTGGCTTCGTGCGATTCAAGTCTGCACCTCAAGGGAGAGGGACTGAGGTCAAAGTGGTGATTGAATACAATCCGCCCGGTGGTGCAGTCACAGCAGCAGTTGCCAAGCTGTTTGGCGAAGAGCCAGAACAGCAAGTCGGAGATGATTTGCGCTACTTCAAAATGCTGATGGAAACAGGCGAGATTGCGACAACCGAAGGCCAGTCAAGCGGTCGAAAGTAAAAGAGCAAATTGGTTAAATCTCCGCTTCATTAATTTGCCCTCACATCTATCTATTCACATCCTTAGGCTATTCACATCCTCAGGCTATTTACATACTCAGGAAATTTTATCCTATGAAAGCAGTTTGCTGGCAAGGTACTAACAAGGTAACAGTTGAGACTGTCCCCGATCCAAAACTCATCAATCCGCGTGATGCAATCGTCAAAATCACGTCAACCGCAATTTGCGGCTCTGATTTACACCTATACAATGGCTTCAATCCCACCATGAAACAGGGAGATATCCTGGGTCATGAATTTATGGGGGAAATCGTTGAGCTAGGCAGTGCCTTCAAGAATGGTAATATTCATGACAAGGGCAAGGCTCTTGCAGTTGGCGATCGCGTAGTCGTTCCATTCACTATCTCCTGCGGTGGTTGCTTCTTCTGCAACCGCGATCTGTGGTCGCTGTGCGATAACTCTAACCCTAACGCCTGGATGGTGGAAAAGGTCATGGGTCATTCCCCATCGGGTCTTTTTGGCTACTCTCATCTGACGGGAGGCTATGCGGGCGGTCAAGCTGAGTATGCTCGTGTTCCTTTTGCAGATGTGGGTTTATTCAAGATTCCAAGTGACTTGACTGACGAACAGGTTTTGTTTCTAACCGACATATTCCCAACCGGGTATATGGCAGCAGAAAACTGTAACATTCAGCCAGGAGATACGGTGGCAATTTGGGGTTGTGGCCCCGTCGGGCAATTTGCAATCAGAAGTGCTTTTCTGCTCGGTGCGGAGCGCGTGATTGCGATCGATCGCGTTCCTGAACGTCTTCAAATGGCAAAGGAAGGGGGTGCGGAGATCTTGAACTTTGAAGAGATCGAAGTTGGCGAAGCCCTGAAAGAAATGACGGGAGGACGGGGTCCCGATTCTGCGATGGATGCAGTTGGAATGGAAGCCCACGGTATGGGGCTAGAAGGCTTTTATGATAAGGCAATGCAGGCAGTCCGAATGGAAACCGATCGTCCTAATGTTTTGCGTCAGGCGATCGTGGCTTGTCGTAAAGGTGGCACAGTGTCAGTACCCGGTGTTTACACGGGTTTCGTAGACAAGATGCCTATGGGTGCTTTCATGAACAAGGGTCTAACGATGAAAACGGGTCAGACTCACGTTCATCGCTATCTCCAGCCCTTAACTGAACGGATTCAAAAGGGTGAAATTGACCCGTCATTCCTAGTGACTCATACCCTACCGATCGAGCAAGCACCGCACGGCTACGAAATCTTCAAGCACAAGAAAGAAAGCTGTATCAAAATCGTTCTCAAACCTTGAGCAGATGATATCGCTCTACAGCGGTTAGGACAGGAGCATTTTTGTGGGGCGCGTCTCCACAAAAATGCCATAAGCCCTGATCACTGATGCGATCGCCCCTAGATTTGGGAAGTCTAAGGGCTAGTCGCATTTCAATAGAAGCTGTTATGGTCAGAAACCTAGGAAATACCTTTCAGACGGCGAAGCCTTTTCCAGTTAGTGAAACTCGTCGGACTATCAAGGCAGCTTTGACCTCACAAGATCAAATTGATATTTGGAAAATTAGCCCTAAAGTCAGAAGCAGCTTGGATGTAACGCTCAACGGCATTCGTAAAAAAGCCAATGCCGACATTGACCTCATAGATGCAGCAGGGCGGCTAATCAAATTCTCGAACCTGCGCGGTAACAAAACCGACACGTTGAGTAAAATTCCTCTAGAGGCAGGCACTTTTTATTTACGGGTTAAGCTTCAACGGCAGAGTCGCGATACGCGCTATGCGCTTACCGTGTCGGCAACTCCCTCAAATGACTTATTTGGCAACTCTTTCGAGACTGCGACTCAGCTCACCTCCGCAACAGGTGATGGAAAAGATTTTGTCGGCAATAGCGATCCCGACGACTTCCTAAAATTTGGGGCGCTGGTTGCGGGTCGATTTAACTTCAATTTAACGGGTAGTAACGATGCCAGTCTTGAACTTTATGACAACAGCCGCAACTTGATTGCTGTTTCCAACAGCGCGGGCACACTCAACGAAACCCTAAATCAACAGTTGACTGGCATTGCAGGCTCTACCTACTATGTGCGAATCGCTCAAGCGTCCGGAAAAGAGGCTAGCTACAGCTTCAACTATTCTTTTGCATCAGATGCGGTTACCAGAACGGCATCTGGGCTGCAATACATTGATCTGGCAACCGGAACCGGAGCCACGCCCCAAACGGGTCAAACAGTGACGGTAAACTATACCGGGATCTTGCTGAACGGCACCAAGTTTGATAGCTCCCGCGATCGCAATCTCCCCTTTTCATTCCCGATTGGCGAAGGGCGCGTCATTAAAGGCTGGGATGAAGGGCTAAGCACCATGAAAGTGGGCGGTCGTCGTCAGCTTATTGTCCCGGCAAATTTGGCTTACGGCTCCAGCGGCAATAGCGTAATTCCGGCAAATGCAACGCTAATTTTCGATGTTGAGGTCATTGGCATTAGCGGTTAACTGCTGAGTAGAATCATGAGCTGCTAGATCTTTGGATGATCTCTGCGTCTTCGGCAAACACCAAACCAAGACAAGCGCCACAAGGTTTCTGACAATACTGCTCAAACGCATTGCAGACATGACAACCGCCAAGCTGGTTAGAACAGAGACATTAGGGTGGGGCGCGGAGCGCCCCACCCTAATCTCCTAAGCAAACTGGCGACAGCTGTAGTTACGTGAAGAGCGGCAGAAGTGGCTGCATTTCGCCCAAAACTGTGGGAATAAGTTCAGATACCGTTGGATGAATGGGCACAGCCTCTTGCAATGTGCTGTAGGGCTGGTCAGCATTCATCGTATCGAGCAGTCCGTGAATTGCCTCATCGCCACCTATACCCAGGATTGCCGCACCGAGAATACGCTGAGTTTCCGCATCGACCACGATTTTTATAAAGCCCTGAGTCTCCCCCTTCTCGATCGCGCGACCAACTCGCGTCATCGGTCTTGTGCCCATGAGCAGCGGACGACCGGAAGCTCGCGCCTGCGCCTCTGTCATGCCAACGCGTCCCAGTGGCGGATCGATGTAGAGGGCATAGCCAGGGATGCGATCGCTCACCCGTTTTGCAGCACCGTCCAACAGATTAGCAGCGACGATCTCAAAATCGTTGTAAGCCGTATGGGTGAATGCACCCCGACCATTGCAGTCGCCCAATGCCCAAATACCAGGTACATTCGTGCGGAGCTGATCATCGACCGTGATGTAGCCATGTTCATCAGTTGCGACCCCAGCGCGATCGAGACCCAGATCGTCGGTATTAGGCTGTCGCCCGATCGCCAGCAAAACATGGCTACCGATCAGTTCGGGTTCCCCCTCAGCGCAGTTAGCACGCACAGCCACGCCGTCAGGATGGGGCGCAAAGGCAATGCACTCAGACCTTGTGCGAATCTGCACACCTTCGGCTTCAAGAATATCTCGGATGGCGGTAGATACATCCTCGTCTTCGCGGGCAACAAGGCGCGGACCTTTTTCAATTACCGTAACTGCTGCACCAAAGCGACGGTAAATTTGAGCAAACTCCAGCCCGATGTAGCTACCTCCTACCACTACTAAATGGCGTGGGAGACTATCCAGCGCCAGCATAGAAGTATTGGTCAAATAATCAATCTCTTGCAGACCGGGCATCTCAGGCACCCGCGCCCGTCCCCCAACATTGATGAAAATTTGCGGCGCGGTGAGGAGTTCGTCGCCGACCCGCAGCGTGTTCGCGTCCTCGAAGTAAGCCTGCCCTTGGAACACCGTTAACTGTTGCATACTGCGAAGCCAAGCCTCGACACCATTCCGAGAGTTTGCCGCAACAGCGTCAGCCCGCGCCTTCACTCGCTTCATGTCAACAGCGATCTCCCCCGCGATCGTCACGCCATAATCGGCGGCGCGGCGGGCAAGATGAGCGGCATAGGCACTAGCGACCAGCGTTTTGGTGGGTGTGCAGCCCGTATTGACACAGGTGCCGCCAAACAAATGTCTCTCAATCAGCGCTACCCTCATCCCTGCCGCAGTTAGCCGTCCCGCTAGCGGTGGGCCTGCCTGACCGGCACCAATAATCAGAGCATCAAAGGACTGACTCATCGCAACATCCCCACTACTACAACTGCGCTAATGATGGCGATGGCATCTTCGATCAGCGCCGCTGGCAGGTCACGCCCCAAAGCAGTGGCGAGCCGAGAACGTATTGCTGCCCCCCCCAACGTGCCAATCGCTGCACCGACAATGCCTGCCACTAACCCGCCTAAGAGCGCGCCACCATTGACCCCTACCATGGCTCCTGAGAGCGCACCACTGATAAGGCGAGCGCCAAACTGAACAGGTACTTTGCGGCTGGGTGTGGAAGGCAGCTGATCGGTCACAAATTCGCCCAAAGCCAGTACGGAGAGAATCCATGGCGTGAAGCGGTAGCCCATAAAAGCGAGCCAGCTCCCGTCAAGATTGAGGTAACCGAGATAGGCTGCCCAACTCATCGCAGCGGGCGCAGTCATGGTGCGCAGACCCGCAATAATGCCTATAACCAGAGCAAGAAGATAAACCATTGCACCCGTTTAGATTTGTGCTGTACCGCCATCGACAAACAACTCAATGCGTTCAAGCTAAGGAAGACTGCCCGTAACATATAGCGCTTCACTCGTGACTCAGGCTAAATCAGAAAACACGAAGAAAACGATGGCAGGGACGACGTAGCGCTACGCGCTTAGATCCAATGAGTTATTTTTTGAGAGCCGCGCGGAGCGCGGCTCTCAAAAAATAACTCATCCTAACTCAATTACGTAATGTCATATCCTGCGGCTGTCCGATGTGACCCAGTAGGGTTAGCGATCGTAACTCCTGGTACCTCTATGAGAAATCCTGAATTATTCCTTGTGTTCCTAGGCAATTAGGTGCCCCTTAGCCTACTCTCTAAAGTAGAACCCAAAAAATAGCTTCAAGTGGGCTTACTGGGGTTCAGTCTAGCCTTCACGAGAATGTATGCAGGTCATCCCCGACAAAGTTATCACGAATAAAGCTATTGCGAACAGGGGCATTACAAACAGGGCAACTACTGACGCTACAGGCACACCCGCCCTTGAGACTATCACCTTAGATGTGCATGGCATGAAGTGTGCAGGCTGCGTTAGAGCCGTAGAAAATAATCTGATGCAGCAACCGGGCGTAGTTGCCGCCACCGTCAATTTAGTGACTGAAGTGGCGATCGCCGATTGTCAACCCGGCATTGATCCGGCAATCCTGGCGCAGAAGTTGACTGAGGCAGGTTTTTCGAGTCAGCCCCGCCCTCTGTCTGGCGAAGCCCACAACGAGGACAGTGCGTTTAGCGATCGCCAGCAGCAAGAAACTCGGCAGCAGATTCGTAGAACAGCGATCGCCCTCTCCCTACTGGCGCTCTCCGCGATCGGGCATCTGGTGCATTTTGGCTGGCTAAATCTGCCGGGACTCGGCAACATCTGGTTTCATTGGGGGCTTGCCACCTTAGCGCTGCTGTTTCCTGGGCGATCCATCATTACAGATGGCTGGATGGGGCTGAGACGCAATGCCCCTAACATGAATACGCTGGTGGGCATGGGTACGCTTACCGCCTACGTTACTAGCTCCATTGCGCTGGTGTTTCCCAACCTAGGCTGGGAATGCTTCTTCGACGAACCCGTGATGCTAGTAGGATTCATTTTGCTAGGGCGAACCCTGGAGCAGCAGGCGCGTACTAAAGCCGCCCATGCCTTTCAATCTTTGCTGGCTCTGCAACCCACGATCGCACATCTCATTAGAGAAGCTCATCCGCTCGAAGACGGCAAGCCTCAGATTGCCACGATCGCCGATGCGATCGCCATTCCTGCCAGCCAGGTCAAGGTAGGTGAGCTACTGCGGGTGTTGCCTGGAGAAAAGATTCCTGCGGATGGTGAGATCTGGGCAGGGCAGACCATGGTGGATGAGTCCATGCTGACCGGGGAAGCTACGCCTGTCCTTAAGCAGGTAGGGGACGGGGTGAGCGCCGGGAGCCTCAATTTGTCTGGAGCGATCGCCCTCAAAACTACCCGTATCGGGAAAGATACTACGCTAGCGCAAATCATCGCCTTGGTCGAAACCGCCCAAACCCGCAAAGCTCCGATTCAGGGACTTGCCGACAAGGTTGCCGGATACTTTACCTACGGTGTTATGGCGATCGCCGCACTCACCTTTCTCTTCTGGTACTTCATCGGACTGCCGCTGTGGGGTGATCAGATTTGGGGCAAGATCTTGGGTAGTGCGGCAATGGGAATGAGCGAACACATGATGAGTGAGCACATGGCGATGCCCGCGATGCCGCCCTCGCCGCTATTGCTCAGCCTGAAGCTGGCGATCGCTGTCCTGGTAATTGCCTGTCCTTGCGCCTTGGGGCTGGCTACACCCACCGCAATTTTGGTGGGTTCGGGTCTGGGTGCCGAGCGTGGACTGCTGATTCGCGGGGGCGATGTGTTAGAGAACGTGCATCGGCTTCAGACGATCGTCTTCGACAAAACTGGAACGCTGACCATCGGGCATCCAGAAGTTACGGACTGCATCTCCCTACTGAAAAGTATGTCTGAGACAGATCTGCTCCAGATTGCCGCCTCTGTGGAGAGCGGCGCCCAGCATCCGCTGGCTTATGCTATTCAGGACTATGCCAAGCGTCTCAAACTGGAGCTGCGATCGGCAACAAATTTTCACACAGAGCCAGGATTGGGGGTTTCAGCGGAAGTTGAGGGTCAGCCTGTCGTGCTAGGCAATGCAGATTGGCTAATACGGCAGAGCATCCCGATGGAGAGCATGCAGATAAAGAGCATGCGGATAGAGAGCATCCAGATAGAGAACATTCCCAACTTCGAGGCAACGGACAAAACCCTGGTGTATGTGGGCATATCTGGACAGTTAGCCGGACTCATCACCGTACAGGACAAGCTGCGTCCAGAGGCACAACAAACGCTACAAGATTTACGGCAAATGGGGCTGCGGGTCATGCTGCTGACAGGCGATCGTCCTGAAGCAGCGGCAGCAATCGCGCAGTCCCTAGGTTTATCCCCTGAAGATATCCGCGCTAATGTCCGACCGGATGGCAAGAGTCGAGTCATTGCAGAGCTACAGGCGACTGGGCAATCTGTGGCCATGGTGGGCGATGGCATTAACGATGCACCTGCATTAGCTCAAGCAGATGTCGGTATTTCGCTGCATTCGGCAACTGATGTGGCGATCGAAGCGGCTGACATCGTGCTGATGCGCGATCAGTTGAGTGCTGTCGTGGAAGCGATTCGCCTCAGCCAAGCCACTTTTGACAAGATTCAGCAAAATCTGTTTTGGGCATTTGCTTACAATATTCTGGGAATTCCTGCGGCTGCGGGTCTGCTGCTACCCAGTTTGGGAATTGCTCTGAGTCCAGCCACAGCCGGAGCGTTTATGGCGTTTAGTTCCGTCAGCGTTGTCACCAATTCACTGCTGCTGCGCCGAGCGTTTGCTTGCCTTAGCGCTGAATCGATCGCCAAATCGGGAATCCTATAAACTTCATCCCAATTAAACAATGCCCAATTTTTATGAGGCAACTTATCATAAGCAGATTAAATACTGGCTTAAAGGGCGATCGCCAAGGGTAATGTTGTGACCATGGGCGTACTCAGACTGTTAACAAAATCAGATTATTTGCTGCGCGAAACGCTGCTGGGATTGCGACGGGGCGGCTGGATGAACTGGGCAGCCGTTAGCACTGTGACCGTGCTGCTGTTTCTATTTGGCGTGAGTTTGCAAGCTTCCTGGCAAATGGAGGGATTGCTCCATCAGTTCGGCAGTCAGCTCGAAATATCGGTGTATCTAGACACGGGTATTCAGGCAAAAGACTTAGAGCCGATGATGATCGCAATGCCCGATGTCACGGATGTCACAGCCATTTCTAAGGAAGAATCTTGGGCGAAGTTGATACGTGACATGGGCTTATCGGATATCAAGGGCGTGACTGAGCAGCTTGATGGCAATCCGTTGGTAGATGAATTGCGGGTAAAAGCCGCCACTTCCGAGGTTGTGCCCGCTTTAGCTGCAAAAATCAATCAGATGCCGGGAATTGACCATGTGCAGTATGTCGATGAAGCTGTGAAACGCATTGCGCAACTGAGCCAGGGACTTAGCTGGGTGAGTTTAGGCATGACAACACTGCTGAGCCTGACGGCGATCGCCGTTGTCACCACCACCATTCGCCTGATTGTTATGGCGCGGCGGCGCGAGATTGAGGTGATGCAGCTTGTAGGAGCCACGACGACCTGGATCTACCTGCCGTTCATTCTCCAGGGCTTGGTTTTAGGAGTAGTGGGAGCGATCGTTGCTTGGGGATTGATCGTAGCGCTTCAGAGATTTATTCAAGATCTGCTGGCGCAGCAGCCTGAATTTATTCAGTTTCTCACTGACAGCATGCAGCTTTCAGCCAGAGAAACCTTTCTGTTGCCCTCGGCTCTGCTAGGGTTGGGGCTATCGGTAGGGCTAATGGGGAGCTTATTTGCCGTACGCCGATTTACAACACGCTAGGAAATCCAGAATTCTGCTCTCTGCGTTAGACCTCTTGCAGATTAGACCTCTTGCCAGAGGTCTATTTATGAGAAAGCGCAGTTGAGGGAGAGCGCTTGTCTAAGGAGCTTGTCGTAGCTACGTTTACTGACCACATAGGCTCCAAAACGGGCGAGATGCGGGTTCATCATTTGGGCATCAAAGAGATGAAAATGGCGCGATCGCAGGTGTTCGACTAGCTTCACCATGGCGACCTTAGAACCTTCGGGAATGTTGAAAAACATGGATTCGCCGATGAAAGCGCCGCCGATGGCGATCCCCAAGATTCCTCCGGCAAGCTCGTCACCCTGCCAAGTCTCGAAGCTATGGGCATAGCCAGCCTGATGCAGCTCCCAGTACAGCTTTTTCAGCTCCTCAGAGATCCAGGTGACATCGCGATCGGCGCAGCCCTCGACCACGGCTCCAAAATCTCGGTTGATGGCAACTGTAAAGCGATTTTGATTGAGGACGCGCCGCAGAGAAGTGGGATAACGAAAGCGATCGTCTAGGGGAATGAGCGTCCGCTCCTGGCTAGAGTACCAGCCTAGATTTTCGCCATCGTCATCTGCCATCAAGAAGAAGCCCTGAGCGTAGCCATTGAGGATGGTAGGAATATCGTATTGCTGAGTCACGGAGCCGCTACATCCTCACCTAAATACCACGCAGAGGATAGTCAAAGACATCTTTGATTTTGCTCAGGTGAACGGGGTTTTGTCGTTCTTGGCGAGCTTCTAAAAGCTTTTTGGCAACGTCGCGGGCAATTGCTAGGGTTTCTGCGATCGTTCTTCCTTGAGCGACGAGTCCTGGAATATCGTCTGATGTAGCTAGGTAGCAACCTTCAGGGAGCTTTTCGATGTGAAGTGTGGCGATGTGTTCCATGATTGCTCTGGGCTTGCTAATGGATCGTGCTGATTTTATCGTAGCCTTCTGAGAGATTGGAACTGTTGAGCGATCGCAGAGCCACTGAAGCGTCATTACGATCATGGGTTCAATCTTTTCTTTAGCGCATCCCTTGCCGATTTTGCCATCGCATGATCGGGAAAGACCGTGAGGAAATCTTCTAAATCCTCGATCGCTACCTGAATTCGATCGCTAGGCGCACCCCGATCGATCGCATCTCGGTAGAAAAACCGGGCTTGCTCAATGTTGCCGATCGTCAAATAGTAGAGAGCAAGATTGAAAATGACTCTCCAATCTTCAGGTTTTTTGGAATATTCCTGTTGCGCCAGCCGAATTGCTTGCTTCAGATCGTTTTGCGCTTCAGGAATTTGATTGAGAGCCTGGTAGGAGAGCGCTCGTTCGTATAGATACCAGTCGTCTTCAGCATCTAGCTCGATCGCTCGGTTGAAGTCTAAGATTGCTTGTTGATATTGTTGAATCAATCGATAGACTCGCCCTCGGTTTAATATCGCCCAGGCATATTTGGGATTGAGTTCAATTGCTAGGTCAAAGTCTCTGAGCGCTTCTTGATATCGTTGCATTAGATGGTATGTTCGACCCCGATAGGCGAGCGCCCAATCCAGTTTAGGATTAAGTTCAATTGCTAGGTCAAAGTCTTTGAGCGCTTCTTCGTATCGCTTCATCGATCGGTATGTTTGACCTCGACTGGCGATCGACCAAGTGTATTTAGGATCAAGTTCAATTGCCATATCAAAGTCTTTGAGTGCTTCTTCATAGTGCTTCATTCGACGGTATGTTCGACCCCTAAGTGAGAACGCGCGGTTGTCTTTAGGGTTGAGTTCAATTGCCAGGTCAAAGTCTTTGAGCGCCTCCTCATACCGCCCCATTAGATGATACGTTCGCCCCCGATTTGCAATTGCTGAACCATACTTAGGATCAAGTTCAATCGCTAAGTCGAAGTCCTTGAGCGCTTCCTCATAATGCTCCATCAATTGGTAAGTGTTACCACGCCAAGCCAGCGTAATATGCTGCCACTGCGCTTCTATTTCAGGGCTTGCCAACAGTGCCGAAAATAGCTCAAGCGATGCTTTACAAGGCCCCTCATCATAGGCTTGCAAACCTTCAACCAATCGTTTGCCCCACTGCCGGATTTCGGACTTTTCGCTATCTCGCCCTGCCCGAAATATCTGGTTTGCCCACCGCTCAGCAAATTTGCGTTGCTCCTTCAGCGCTACCAAAAACTCATTCAGGGCGATCGACAAATATTTCTGGGGCGCTTGGCAAAGACGATGATACAGCAGGGTCAGCGTGTGCCGCTGCCAGTCTGCATCCTGGTGTAGGCTTGCCTCCGGTAGCTGCAACTGCGTTCGCAATGCCTCCGCCTCATCTGCCAGCCTGCCATGCCGCTCTGCCCATTCCTTCGGCGACTCCTGCCGCTTGTAGCGCAACATCTGCGATCGCACAATCTCGTGATACACCCACCCTTCCGATCGCGCCTCCACAAACGGCATTTGTTTCAGCCAGTCAAAGAGGGCGATCGCCTGCTCCTCTCCCGCCAGCACCGCCACCACATCCCGATTCAGGAGCAGAGGCAAGGCCCCATCCAACGCCAACTGTCGCCGCTGCGGGTCGGTTTCCCACTGCAAAAACCGCTGCACCGCCGAGCCGCTACAGTCGCCCACCTCAGCCGGATCAGTAGGACAATTGCTTGCCAATAGCGCCAGCAGCACGGGCAGGCGATCGGACAGCGAAAAAATCACCTCAATCACCCGCTCATCCGTGATGCCCTTCTGCCCCAAAAACTGCCGCGCCTCTGCCTCCGTAAACTGCCCCAACGGCATCTGTGCCGGATCATAGTCACTCCAATGCTGCGGGTCGAGTGGATTACGTCCGGCGATCGTCACAATCAAATTTTCTGGCGCAGCCCCATAGCGCCCCTCACACAGATCCCGCAGCCAGTCATCCAGCACATCTGCCGTGCGCTCATAGGTATCAAAAAACAGCGCGATTCCCCGTAGCTCGGCAACTTTGGCGATCGCCTCCAAAAACAGCGGCGTCAGCACCTCGACGGGTTCCTGCACCAGCCGCACCTCATCCTTATTGGTCAGCTTCTTCGCCACATAAGCCGACCACTCACTCACCTGCGTCGTCAGCCCATCCTCATCCACAAACGGCATCACCGCCCCGCTGCCCGGAATCTGCTTCGCCAGCCCCAAACCCGCCTTGGTGAGCGATCGCCCCAAAAACGCCGAAAATCCCTGGGGAGCCTCCGGATCGGCCTCTAGCTCCTGCTTTTTCTGGCGGTAGGTTTTGTAGCTTGCGCTAAACGCCAGCTTCACCCCCGGCTGCTCCAACTGCGCCACCAGCCGCCCCATGATTTCTGGCAGGCTGCGATCGTCCTCATTCACATAGGCAGTCACCCAGTTTGCCGCCGCCGCAATCTTGATAAATTCCTTACTCAGCGTCGTTTTACCTACGCCGCCCTGACCCCAAATATTAAAAATAAAGCGGCGGTTCTCCAGCGGCAGCCCCAAATTTTGCTGAAACCAGCTCATCTGAGCCTCGCGCCCTACGAAACTCGATCGCTGACGCTGCTTCAAACGATCCTGAAAACTCGGCTTGGGTGCATTCATCTAAACGCAGCAAAAACAGCTACGTTAAATCTAACGCCATTATGTTGAATTCTAGAATCCAAACGCCCGATCGCTCTACCTATGCAACGCGACCTCTCCCGCCCCTCCACAATCTCGTGCGGAGGGAGTGTGGGAGACGGGCACGTCCCCTGCTAGGGGTTTGGGGGAAACCTCCAAGGCTGTTCTAGGCTAGAAACTGTTCTAGGCTAAGATAGGCAAGACCTTTTATCTCAGATGAGCTATGACCCTAAAGACTGGAGAATCCCTTCAGAACAGCAAATACGTTGTTCAATCCGTCCTAGATCAAAGCGACTTCGGGATCACTTACAGTGCCAAACACACGCTACTCGACCAGCCTGTCCACCTACAAACCCTAAACGAAGTTGTGCAGCAACGCATCGACTTTGCCCAGCTCAAGCAGCAATTCCTCACCGAAGTCCGATCGATCTCCCAGCGATCGGATGCCCTACGAGTCCTAGACTGCTTCGAGGAAAACGCTCTGCCCTACGTTGTTCTACAGGCAACATCCAGGACACCTCACCTCAGCGATTGGCTAACGCTGCCACCAGAACCCCTCACGCCAAGCCCATCTAACTCTGAACTGCCCAAAGCCCTGAAGCCCGAAGCCTCAAAGCCGGAAGTCCCTGAATCCGAAGTCCCTAAGCCAGAAACAGTCACCGTTCCCATCAATACTGTCGTGCCGATCGCACCTGAACTCATGCGAGAGGCTGTGCTGCCACAAATAGATAGCGCTGCAAACAACGGCACCCCAGACAACGGCACCCCAGAGCGATCGCCTCAAAGCATTCAGCCTCGGCGTATTCCCGTACCTTTTCTCATGACTCTGGTTGTGGGTCTGGGTTTGGGTGCAGGCGCAGGATTTGCCCTACGTTTTCAGCCCACGGGAGCAACCGGACTCACCCCCAGCTTATTTGGTCAAGAGCAGACTTTTCCCGCTCAGGGTGACTGGCCTATTACCGAAATGCCTGACTCCCTGAGTGAAGAACCCAAGATAGAGGAACCGCTCTATCGCACAAACGTTCCTGATTACTCCAGCACTACTCCTGAGCCGCTTTACAGCCCCAGAACCGATTTCAATAGCCCACCGTCTGCCTCCTATCCATTGCCTGAGGTAACATCCGATCCCGCCCTCGACAATCTTCCAAGTCCTGAACCATCGGACAACTTTTCTAGCCCCGTACCCCAAGAACAGGCGATCGACTCTATTCCCAGTTCGCCATTGGACGAGTTTAATTCAATTCCCAACATCCAGCCTTCTGCGGCTCCCGCCAATCCAGCCCCCGCAGCTCCTATCGCTCCACGCAGCGCTCCAGAGTTTTTTCCCAGAACTGCTCCAGAGCGATCGCCTAAGGCATTCAAGCCGCCAGTCATAAGCCAGTAAACTTCATCAAAAGTCTACGCCGCGCTTCAAGTCAACTCCCTTCTCGGCATAGTGTTTGTGGCAATAGACCTCTGAATGAGCGCTAGCTAGATCGAAATAGTCTGGCGGATTTTTGCAGCGCCCCGTAATCACGATCTCAGTATCGCGGGGTTTGCGCAAGAGCGCCTGCACAATCGGCTCTTGGGGCAACAGCTCCAGATCGACCGTAGGGTTGAGTTCGTCTAGAATAATGGTCTTGTAGAGTCCCGAAGCGATCGCCGCCTTGGCAATCTCCCAGCCGCGCTCCGCCTCCACATAGTCCAGCTCTTGCTGCTGTCCTCGCCAGACGATCGCATCCCGACCGCAGCGCTGGTGATCCACTAGGTTGGGATAGCTCTGGTTGAGCGCCGCGATCGCCGCATCCTCGGTATAGCCGCCACCGCCCTTGAGCCACTGCAAAATCAGCACCCGGTGAGATTTGTCCTGACTAATCCCCTTGCCGATTGCCTGAAGCGCTTTGCCCAGGGCACTTGTAGATTTACCTTTGCCGTCCCCAGTGTAAATTTCGATACCTTCAATGCCGTGGGCTAAAGCATTGGGATGATCCTGCGGCTTCATTTCTGAGTGCAGATCGGCAATATCTAGCAGCCCATGGGGGGCACCTCGCCCCGTCGCGATAATCTCTAGCTCTTCCGGCTTGTGCGCCAGCGTTTTGACAACCTCCTCCACCGAGAGCAGCCCTAGGTCGAGAACAGGATTCAGTTCATCTAACACCACAACGGAGTACAGCCCAGAGGCGATCGCCCCTTTCGCCACATCCCAACCGCGCTGAGCTTCCAGGCGATCGAATTTGGTGATTTCATCTACGCCAAAATACTCGGCTCGCCCGGTGCGCACTTGGTCGATCAGGTGAGGAAAGCCACGTCGGAGTGCCTCGATCGCCGCATCCTCGTCGTATGTCCGTCCAGGCCCTTTGAGAAATCGTAATAACAAGATGCGAGTCTGGCTTCCGGTGTTGATGCCTAAGCCAATAGACCGCAAAACGACACCCAGAGCCGCTTGAGACTTGCCCTTGCCTACCCCGTCATAGACATGGATTTGCCCAACTAATCGCTCATTCCGGCTCTGAGCCGTGCGAATACCAATGCCAGTCCTTACCATAGGGTTTACGGGGTGGGTTTGAGGAAAGTTTATAGAAACCTAGAGAAGCGCTGAGCCTAGAATGCCCAGGAGTTGATCTTAGCGAAGGAATTCGCGAGGTGCTGACTATTTGACGTTTTTACGCCTTAATTTTTGTATAAAAACGCTATTCGTGGCGCACGGTCTCCAAAGAGCGGCATCTTTTATTCTATCTATAGTGTTATATCCGTCTAGCTTGACTAAAATTAGCGAGAGTCATCCTGACTCAGCCGCTTTTCAGCCATCGCCCCGACCTATTCAGGTTTTCGGTCAGGAGCTACCGTCATGTTTCCCGATTCTTTTCCCAATATTGTGCCGCTACGGGCGATCGTGCTCCAAAGCCTATTTTTGCTGATGGCGATCGCCATTGAGGCAACGGTCATCCACCGACAGCTCAAAATGGCTCCTAAACCCAGCATTTACTACGCTGCTGCCATTAACCTCCTCTGTGTCGTGCTGGGCTGGCTGGCGCTATTCATTTTTTTGGACATAGCCGATATTCTGCCTCCAGGAATTCAGGTGCCGCTGATCAGCTTCATCTTTTTTGATCAATGGTCAAGCGAGACGGCAACATTGCTGATTGTGGCTTGCTTCATTATTTTCTTTGTCAGCATTGGGATCAAGCTTCTAGGTCTGTTGGGGCTAAGGCTCTTATTAGAATTTGATAAGAAGCCGGATGAGAAAAAGCCGGACGAGAAAAAGCTGGATGAACCGCCGCCATTGGCACTAGAAGAAACGGCTCCAGAGGCTAAACCGAGTATCTTCCGAGAGTTGCGACAAGAACCCAATCCCTTCCGGTCTGAAATTGCGACGATCCTATTTGCCAATGCCTGGAGCTATAGCGCTATTCTGCTAACTCTGATGATTCGACAAGCCCTCCTGATAGCCCCCTTATAATCCTCGTTAGATTAAGTAACCGTTGGACTAAGTAACCGTCGTGGTCTTCATCAAAAGAGTCTTAGAACAGATCCAAAAGCAGTTGGAGGGCATCAAGCCTTTCTCATGGCAGGTTGCCCTACTGCTTAGTCTATTTTCCTGGTTTACCTATTTGCTGATTCGAGATCCAGCCGTACGACAGTTTGTGTCGCTGTTTGGCTGGTTTTTTCTCATTATCGGCACCGAATGGGCGCTGATCAAAGCGGAGTTTGTGGTTCCAGGCTTAAAGCTGAAAATTAAGTATGGCCCTTGGATTACGGGAGCGATCGCTAGCTGTGCCCTGTGGAGCAATCGCATCATCATTCAAGATGCTCAGGGTGCATTTGAGTGGTGGCCTTTGCTGTCGGTTGGGTTCGCGGCTTTTCCTAGATTTCTCAAAACGGGGCCATCTTTCAAACGACCCGATGCCGATGCCCGCCGCGATCTGGTGATTCTGACGCTGGTGGGGCTAGTAATGAGCTGCTGGTTCCGGTTTCATTTTCTGCTGCAAGATTTTCTGGTCAATTATCCTAGCCTTGCTGCCGACAATATAGATCGCAGTGCGTTTGTGGTGCGGATTAACCCTAACAGCGTGCCTGTCTCCAGCGGGGTTGCCGTGCTTGATGCTGCCGAAACGATCGTCCGAAGTGAACTCACCCAGCGATCGTGGGCTGATGGTCAGCGTTGGCTGAATAGTATGCCTACACAGGCGACTAATTTGGGCAGTCAGGCATTGATTTCGGCGTACCAGACTGCACCCAACCTCAAAGAAGCAAACCTTTGGCGATTCACGGCGCAGTTTTCCCCCAGCATCCCCACAAATCTGTTGCGAATGCAGACCATCTGGCTAGGCCCCAGTTCGCAGGTCGGCGGCTATAGATTGGAAAAAAATTGTTCCATTAGCGAAGCCCCTGTGCAGCAATTCGTTAACGGGCTGGCGGAAGCGACTGGAGCGACCACACCTCCGACTACACCCCTGACTCCCTATCGCATGGATTGTGGCGCGATCGAGTCCTCTCCGCCCGGTGTAAATGTCATAAGACCCGAACCGCTGATGCAGCAAACGGGTAATTTCTTTGAACGGCTGATGAATGCAGTTCTGACCTTAATAAAGGGATTTGTGGATCTTTTGGGCAGAATTTTGGGTATTGGTAGGCAGTAGTGTTGTAATGCGGAGATCTTGTAGTGAATTTGACTCGCATCCTGGTCGTTGCCTCCAATGTGTTTCGTGAGGTCATCCGCGATCGCGTTCTCTATTTGATTGGTTTTTTTGCGATCGCTTTAATTGGAGCATCGGTGCTGCTGCCGGAGGTGTCGGGCGGCAGTGGCGACAAGATTATTCTGGATTTAGGGCTTGCCGCCATTAGCCTTTTGGGGCTGGCGATCGCCATATTTATTGGTACTGGGCTGATCAGTAAAGAAATTGAGAAGCGCACGGTTTACGTGATGATTGCCAAACCCATCAGCCGTGCTGAGTTTATTATGGGTAAGCATTGGGGCTTGTCTGCGGTGCTGGTAGTGTTGGTGAGCGCCATGATGGTGATTTATCTGGGAGTTTTGACGTTCAGACAGGTGGCATACCCGCTGGATAGCTTGCTGTGGGCGGCGCTGTTTCAAATTTTGGAGCTATCGCTGATTGCTGCCGTGGCTCTGTTGTTTGGGGTGTTTACCAATTCTCTGCTGGCGATGCTGCTCACGGTGGCGGTGTATTTAACGGGGCACTTTAGCCGCGATTTGCTGTCTCTAGGCAAGCTAGCTAAGGATGCTAGTCTGCAAACGATCACGGAAACGCTGTATCTGATTCTGCCTGATTTGGCGCGGCTCGATCTGAAAAATCAGGCAGTCTACGGTATGTCGCTGTTGCCGTCGCCGCTAGAGCTGGTTGAGAATTTTGCCTATGGGGTGATTTATATTGCGCTGCTGCTGGCGATCGCCACCTTCATTTTCTCGCGGCGGCAGTTTTAGAAGATAGTTTTGCATAACAGGTTTGATGGGTTTGCTGCTAAGGGCAGACAGTGGCAAAATGATCCAATTGACTCAACTTGCTGGATCTAGAAATACCCATGATCATGAACTCTTCTCTCCAATCTGCTTTTCAAAAAAAGAATGCTCTGAAGGTAATTAGCGGCTTGATGAACTTTGATGCCGATCGCGTTGCGGCTGTGGTGAAGGCTGCTGATCAGGGTGGGGCAACTTTTGTCGATATTGCCGCACAAGCTGACCTGGTTCGCATGGCAAAGCAGTTGACCCATCTGCCAATTTGCGTGTCTGCGGTAGAGCCTGAGAAGTTTGTGACTGCCGTGGCTGCGGGTGCAGATTTAATTGAAATTGGTAATTTTGATGCGCTCTATGCTCAGGGCATTCGCTTTGAGGCAGCGGAGGTGCTGGAGCTAACGCGCAAAACGCGATCGCTGCTGCCCAATATCACGCTTTCGGTGACGGTGCCCCACACTTTGCCTCTGGATCAGCAGGTGCAGTTGGCGGAGGCTTTGGTGAAGGCTGGAGCCGATATTATTCAAACGGAGGGCGGTATGAGCAGTCAGCCTGTCCATGCCGGGACGCTGGGGCTGCTTGAAAAAGCTGCGCCGACTTTGGCGGCGGCTTATGAGATTTCGCGGGGGGTGAGGGTGCCTGTAATCTGTGCTTCGGGGTTGTCGAGCGTGACGGCTCCTTTGGCGATCGCGTCTGGGGCTTCGGGGATTGGGGTAGGCTCTGCAATTAATCAGCTCAATAGCGAGGTGGCGATGGTTGCAGTTGTACGGAGTTTGGTGGAGGCGATGGCTAGTCGAGTGAATGTGGGGATTTTTTAGGGTATAGCGCTACGCGCTTAGATCCAAATGAGTTATTTTTTGAGAGCCGCGCAGAGCGCGGCTCTCAAAAAATAACTCGTCCTAACTCAATTATGTAGGGCTATATAACGCGTTTGGGGAACTAACAGCCTTGGGGGTTTCCCCCAAACCCCCTGCTGGGGACGGGCACGTCCCCCACACCCCCTCCGCATAAGGTTGGGGATGGGCGGTAGGGATCGCTTCGCATGGGTGGAGCGGATCGTGGGTTTGTGGAGTAGCTTACGGGGCTACGGCGGTTCTGAGGCGGTTGATTAGCTCGTAGAAGGGTTGCCAGTTGTTTTCTATGGCGATCGCTTCCCAAACGGCTTCGATCTCTGGGCGGATCAGGACGGTGGTAGGGTTATGTTGGGCGAGGTGAAGGGCGATCGCTTCTAGGTCTGTTTCAGGTAGGCTGAGCAAGATTTGATGGTAGAACGATCGCCACTGCTCGAAGATGTTAATGGCGGCGTCTGACGGCTCAAGGGTGGGGTCGAGGGCTTCGCTGAGAATGTTTTGGGCAGATTGCCGCCAAGGCGGGGAAAACTGCTGCCGCAGGGTGGCAAAAAAGTCGTGATAGCTGACTTTGCTTTCCCAGAGAAGCTGGAGGGTGAGCCGCAGGAGGCGATCGCTGACTTCATCTGAAAGCTGATCTGGCTCAAATCCTAATCGATAGAGCATCCGCTGACGATAGGCGGCAAGATAGTGGGCTTCAAATTGCGTGAGGGCTGCCTCCATTTCAAAGGGGTCAATTAAGCCTTTGAGGGGAACTTGCAGCATCTGTAGATTCCAGGCGCAGGCGGAGGGCTGGTTTCCGTAACAGTATCGTCCGTAATGGTCAAAATAGGCGGCAGTGAATTTGGGATCGTATTGGGTGATGAAGGCGTAAGGTCCATAGTCGAAACTTTCGCCTGTAATTGCCATGTTGTCGGTGTTCAGCACGGCGTGGCAGAAGCCGACTGACATCCACTGCGCGGTTAGCTCGGCGACGCGCTGGACTAGCTCGGCATAGAATTGGGCGTAGCGATCGTCTCCCTGCAAGTGCGGGTAATAGTACGCAATCACATGATCTAGCAGGGTTTGGGTCAAATCTTTTCTGCCGAGGAAATGCAGCCGCTCGAAGGTGCCAAACCGGATGTGCGATCGTGAGAACCTCACCATGACGGACGATCGGGTAGGAGAGGGTTCGTCACCGCGCCAGAGCGGTTCTCCTGTCTCGATCAGGCTGAGGCAGCGGGAGGTTCTTACGCCTAGGGTATGCAAAGCTTCTGCGGCTAGCACTTCGCGCACGCCGCCTTTTAGGGTCAGCCTTCCGTCGCCACCTCTGGAGTAGGGTGTAGTGCCTGAGCCTTTGGTACCTAGGTCATAAAGTTCGCCATCTCGCCCTCGGAGCTGTCCGTACAAAAAGCCTCTGCCGTCCCCTAACCGGGGGTTGTAGTCGCCGAACTGGTAGCCATGGTAGCGCATAGCTAGCAAGTTCCTTGGCGGCTGGCGATCGCTAAATTTCCCAAAGGCTTCCAGGAAATCCTCGTCGCTGACGGCTACTGGGTCTAGACCCATTTGAGGCAGCAGTTTATCGTTGCGAAAGCGCAGGAGATACTGGGGGAACTCAGCCGCCGCCACGATATCGGCATAATCTTCGCCTAGCTGCTCGAAGGCAGGTTCGTAGGGCAGGGTAAGGAAAGGGTTGGGCGATCGCATGAAATCAGATAGGGGCTTATAGAATTCCAATCCATTTCAAGTCTAGGGGCGATCGGGTCTTCTGGGGACTGTCGCTCTGCGGAAAGCTCGAATCGTATCGAAAATCAACTACGGCTATTGCCAGTTTGCTTAGGACGGGAACATTTAGGATGGGGCGCTTCGCGCCCCATCCTAAATGTTCCCGTCCTAAGCAAACTGGCGGTTGCGATAGAAATAGGACTTACGCAGTTTTGCTGTGTGTGGTAGGCGTAGCCTACCACACACAGCAAAACTGCACTACAGCTAAAGGGCTTGCGTAAGTCCTAAGAAAGTAAAAATGGGAGAGCTGTTGAACAACTCTCCCAACCATCAGGGTGCATCTACATAACACAGTATGACATGGGATAGGTGAGGGGCGTAACCCCCTACGAAAGTTTTTTTGAACATTAGTTGGCAGAATGAGGTCGAAATCCTGTTAGTAGCGCTCTAACAATAGCTTCACTTCTTCCTCTAAAGTCTTTTCCTGCAAGGCTTTCCACTCCATTTTGCGTACCGCTAAAAAGGCTTGCGATAAATCTGCGCCCAAAGCCTCTAGCAAAGTTTTGTTGCACGACAAATGCTCGATCGCCACTCCCAGGTTCTCTGGCAAGCGATCAATGCTCCGTTGTTGCCGCTCTGCCTCGGATAAATGCCCTGGATCGATCGCCATTGGCTCACCGGGATCAAGCCCCTGCCGAATGCCGTCTAGCCCTGCGGCGATCGTTGCCCCTAGCGCCAGATAGGGATTTGCCGAAGCGTCCACGGTTTTCAGCTCAATATGAGTCGGGCTAGGAAGCTCAGGATTGCTGGGCACTCGCACTGCCGCTTCGCGATTATCCAGGCCCCAGCAGCGGTAGGCTCCGCTCCAAAAATGCGGCTGTAGCCGACGGTAGGAATTGACGCTGGGGGTCGTCAGCGCCATGAGGGCAGGCAAGTGGTGCAAAATGCCGCCTACAAAGGCACGGGCGATCGCCGATAGTTCACCTGTCTCGCTTGGCATCAGGTTTTCTCCCTGTCGCCATAGGCTCAGGTGCAGATGACAGCCGCTACCTGCCTGGTCGGCAAAAATCTTGGGCAGAAAAGAGGCGCGTAAACCATGACGCAATGCCACGCCTCGCACAGTCTCTCGAAACACGATCTGCCAGTCGGCAGACTGCAAAGCCTGGGTATAGCGGATGGCAATCTCATGCTGCCCTCCACCCGACTCCGGGTAATAGCGCTCGACCGGAATGCCTTGAGCCAAAAGCGCTTCAGCAATATCATCAATGACGGCAAGGTTCAAATCCATTGCCAATGTCGAGGCAAATACAGTCTCATCCACAGGAACGATCGCCCCCCGATCGCTTGTCTGCTGCAACAGATAGAATTCGTTTTCAAAAGCCGCCAAGACCTGCAATCCTTCACTTTCCGCTTTGGCAATCATCCGCTTGAGGAAACCTCGCGGACAGAGCGCCCAAGACTCGCCGTTTCGCACCATATCGCCCATGACTCTGGCATGACCAAGGGCGTAGGGCAGAGCATTGTAGGTTGTCCAGTCGGGCACGAGCCAAGCTTCGCCCACAGGACTTAAGCCGCTGTCGGGAGCCACTGCATCATACATGACAGGAATTGCCTGTTGCGCGATCGCAATGCTGATGCCCCGATGCTGATGCTCTGCCAAAAAGCCTGTGTGAAAAGCTTTGCCGCGAATCACGTTCGCATTGTCGCACCATAACACCCGTACAAATCGAATATTCTGCTGCTCAAGGGTTTGCCGGAGTTCGCGGTTCATCAAAGTTTTTCTAACCCAACGCTAATAGATCTCTTGCAAATTAGGATTTTGAGATTGGATGGGGTGGGGGCTGTGCCCCCACCCCATCCAATTTGCAAGAGGTTTAATGTTTGTTCCACTTATCTCTCAGCGCGCTGTCTAACTTTTCTCTCAAGGTAGCGTCACCAGACGGTTCAGGGACGGCAGGTAGCTCTGATGCGGCTCCATCGGTCTGGCCATATGAGGCATCAGGGATAGGCTGGGTTTCCACTTGAATGGGGCTACTGTCCGATAGCCCTACCTCAGCCGAGCGATCGGGCTGATTGACCTCTACCTGATCCATCTCTACCTGATTGATCTCTATCTGATCCATCTCTACCTGATTTATCTCTGGCTGATTCGTTTCCAGCAGAGACGCATCTGGAGAAAAGGTATTAGAAACCGAAGGCTCTGTGCTGGGGGTGGGCACAGCAGAATCACTGGCGGGAGTCCAAGGGGCAGGGGTGGCAAAATAGCGCTGCACCATGGTGGAAACCACAGCAGTTGCCGTAATTGAAAGAATTCCCATAAAAGCCCGAACCAGCAAATTTCCCGAACCAGAAGAATTAGAGTGTTGTGCCATAGGAGTTGCGATCGATGAACTAATCGTTAAAAGAGGCTGGCTCCAGATTGCCGAGTCATGGCGCTCTAGATGCATCCAGCCCACTAGACACCTCAGTCGCGCCTGTTGTTGCCTAAACTGAAAAATTGCCTAAATCAAAGAATTGCCTAGTGAAGAATGACTTGAACTAAAGGCTAGCTGATATCTTCCTTTAAGGAGTCTGCCATTGGGACACTTTTCCTAGGACACTTTTCCCAGGACACTTTTCCCAGGACACTTTCCCAGGACAGATTGCCCAGACTATCTCAGATGTTCTGTGAACAAATTGTTACAACCTGCTTGTTACAATAGGAATCAACTAGGGAAACCTATAGCTGGCGATAAGGAACGTAAGCAATGTATCTCACCTGGCTAGACAATAATTCTTGGCTAATTGAGATAGGAGAACAGCGCATTCTTCTAGATCCTTGGCTAGTTGGCTCCCTCGTTTTCGGCAATATGCCCTGGCTATTCAAAAGCACTCATACTCAGCCGTCCCCCATTCCTGAAAACATTGACCTGATTCTCCTATCCCAGGGGCTAGAAGATCATGCTCACACGCCAACGCTGCAACAGCTCGATCGCTCCATTCCAGTTGTGGCTTCTCCTAATGCTGCTAAAGTGGCTCAAAAATTAGGGTACAGCCAGATCACAGCCTTGGCGCATGGTGAGAGTTACGCTTCAAACAACCGGATGGGCGATCGCCTCACTATTCAGGCAGTGCCAGGTGCACCCATTGGACCGCTTTTGGTGGAGAATGGCTACCTGCTCACATTGGCTAGCGGCACCAGTCTTTACTACGAGCCTCATGGGTTTCATTCAGCCACCCTGCAAGCTGTAGGTTCTGTGGATGTGATCATTACGCCACTGATTAGTCTAGAAATTCCTCTCTTAGGTTCTGTGATTCAGGGCAGCAAGACGGCGCTTCAGGTAATTGAGTGGCTGAAGCCTCAGGTTGTTGTGCCAACCGCAGCTGGAGGCAACGTGCAGTCTGAAGGATTGCTAACCTCGGTATTACAGGAAAAGGGAAGCATTGAAGCGCTGCGAGCAACCCTAGCGGATCGCCAGATCGCAACCCAAATCATGACTCCAAAACCGGGCGATCGCTTTCAGCCGATCGCAGTTCCTAGAAAAGTCGCTTTTTCCTGACCTTGCAGCCTTAGTAAATTCGTCAAGGTGAAGCTCGTTAAAATTTTGTTAGAAAAATTAGTTAGCCTGGAAGACCTGATAGTTTTTAAAGCCTAAGCAATTCAGCATCTGCCCTACCCTGCTTTTTTACAGTAACTTTGCTCTTTCGTAGCGTGTTTCTAGCTTACTCTTCTAAAAATCCTCCTGATTATAGAGAGATTGCCTTTTGTACCCCATCACCCAGGTTTATCAGGATTTATTGATTTATTTCTGCCTCACTGATAGCTCAGCGAGGTTGTTAGCATGTTATTTCAAGTTGCTGCCAAAGGTTGGGCACACTGAGAACATGACTCGCCCATTGCCTTACCAACCGTGGCACGCTGGCTACGCTGCATAACTTGCTCATTTCATCATCGGACAGACCCTGCATGCTTTCTTCTTTTCAAGATGAATCGCCTAATCTTGAGGAAACCCCCAGAGTGAAGGGTCTTGAGACCTGCGAATCCAATGTGGCGGCGATGACTACCAGCGCCCAGCATCTGATCCTAGATTCCTTCTTTGCGGCTGCTTCAGCGGTTTCCGCTGGGCTGTGCATTTACGACGCTCAGCTGCGGTTTGTTCGCATCAATAAAGCTCTGGCAGAAATCTATGGTTTGCCTGTGGAGGCGTACCCTGGTAAAACCATGCAGGAGGTGATCCCTGAATTTTCTACGGCTTTGGAGCCGATCTGTCGGCGGGTGCTAGACAGGGGCGAACCCATTGCCAATGTGGAAGTTCATGGAGAAAGTAAGTCTCAGCCCGGTATCGCTCGCTACTGGATGACCTCTTGCTTTCCGGTGCCGCTACCCCAAGGACAGGGTGTGGGCGTAATTGCCTTAGACAATACTGCCCGAAAACAGGTTGAAGAAGCCCTGCGCATGCAGCAATCAAGGCTCTATCAAGAAATTCAGCGCCTAAATGATGACTTGGAAAGCGAGGTGGAGGCGCGCACCGCTCAGCTTCAGCTTGCCTTTGAATTTGAGGCAACCCTGAAGCGAATTACCGATCGCGTTCGAGATAGTCTAGACGAAGATCTGATCCTGCAAGCCGCCGTGCGTGAACTTGCTACCGTCATTGGCGTGAGCGGCTGCAATGCCTCGCTTTACGATATTGAGCAGGGCACCTCGACGATCTGCTATGAGTACACCCACTCCATGTCGCCCTATCAGGGACGGGTGTCCAAGTTCTCCACGGTTCCAGAGCTTTACGACCAGATTCTCAAAGGGCAGTATTTTCAATTCTGTACCCTGGTGCCCAACCCAGAGCGGGGATTGGTAGCAACGCTGACCTGTCCTATGCGAGACGATCAAGGTGTAATTGGCGATTTGTGGCTGATTAATCACAAAGACTATTGCTTTAGCGATCAGGACATTCGTTTGGTAGAGCAGGTTGCAAACCAATGCGCGATCGCTATTCGCCAAGCCCGTCTCTACGAAGCTTCTCAGTCGCAGGTTAAGGAGCTGGAGTATCTCAACCAGCTCAAAGACGACTTTCTCAGCACGGTTTCTCACGAGCTTCGCACGCCGCTTTCCAACATGAAAATGGCGATTCATATGTTGCGCAACGCGCCTCCTTCCGCCCGCCGCGATCGCTACATGGAAATCTTGGAGGCAGAATGCACCCGCGAAACTGAGCTGATTAACGATTTGCTTGATCTTCAGCGGCTTGAGAATGACTGCTACACGATCGCCTTCGAAACTATTGATCTACCGACTTGGCTGCCCAATATGGTTGCCCCATTTCGGTCGCGGGCGCAAAATCGCCAGCAAACCCTTGAACTTAATCTGCCTGAGCATATTGCAACTGTGGTGAGCGATCGCAAGAGCTTAGAGCGGATTTTGGCAGAGCTGCTCAATAACGCCTGCAAATACACGGCTCCTGGGGGTGCGATCGCGCTCAGGGTGGAGTCCAATTTGGACAACAGAGGCGGATTAGTCATTTCTCAGCCGACGATTACCTTCAAAGTCAGCAATCAGGCGCAGGTTCCGGACACAGAACTGTTGCGTATGTTTGAAAAGTTTTATCGCATTCCCAAGAGCGACCCCTGGCAGCAGGGCGGCACCGGGTTGGGGCTAGCCTTGATCAAAAAGCTGGTGGAGACTCTGCGAGGAGACATAGAGGCTTCCAGCGGCAAAGGCTGGACAACCCTAACGGTAGAGTTGCCGACTTTAGCGAAAGTTGATTAGTGGTTAGTCAAGTAATTAGTTGGCGGGTGGATGGGTAGATGGGTAGATGACGGCTTCCATCTACTCATCCACTCGTCTACATCAACACTTCAACTAATAATTGACATCATACCCACGATCGCCAATCTGCCTCAGGGCCGCCTCTAAATCTTCCGTCAGGCGTTGGGCGTTTTGCTTAACCGATCCCTGCCTGTAGGCGCTGACCTCCAGCGGTTCCCCGATCGTGATATTCACCTTACAGCCCAACCGGGGAAAAGGTTGATCGTACTCTAGATGGATGGGCACCACCTTAATACCTAGACCGGGCTTACTGGACTCAGCTTGTAGCGCAAGGCGCGCCAAACCGGGCTTGAGAGAACGTAACTGCTGATCCCGAAAGATATTGCCCTCTGGATAGATCACCAGCATCTCTTGATTTTGCAGCACCTCTACGCCGTAGCGGAGACTCGCGATCGCCGGATGGCAGGGATTGACCGGAAAGCCGCCCAAACGCCGAATCAGCCAGCCCTGCAACCCCGTCATTTCGTTTGCCGACACCATGAATCGTAGATCGCGCCCAGTGACAAACCGCCCCACGGCATAGGGAACCAGCAGAGAATCCCAGCGGGCGCGATGTGTTGGCGCCAGAATTACAGCGCCCTCTCGCGGCAAATTTTCTTGACCCATTAATCGCATCCGAAAATAAGTGGGTAGCAGCAGCGCACCCAAAACATAGGCAATTGGCGTCAGCCAGGATGAAATTCGGGAGTTAATGGTAATAATTGGCTCGGTAGCTGGAGAGTGATTTGTAGATTGAAGCTGAGCTGCCGCAGTCACCCGATCCGGCTCAATCAGCGACTCGGTCAGCAACTTGGACTGAGCACTGGACTGAGAACTCGACTGAGCAAGAAACTTAGTCAATGGAACGAATGGGCGCGATCGCACTAGGGCAGACAGTGGGTGACTCTTCCAGGGACTCAGCGAAACCATAAAATACTTACTAGGAATCAATTAACTACAGCATTAGATGAGGGTGGCTAGGCTTACACTCTGCCCGTCTAGCGTTTCACCCTCGACATCTACTCATACAACATAGGAGATTTGGGAGCGCTGTTGCTTAGAAAAAGGACAGTTCTAGTGCTGTCTATAGCAACCGCCAAGGCGATTAGGACGGGGACATTTTGGGTGGGGCGCGCAGCGCCCCACCCAAAATGTCTTAAGCAAACTGGCGACAGCTCTGTTCAGCAGCCTACCGCCGTTGGGCAAACCAGGTCTGCAACTGCTGACGACAGGTAGATTCCAAAATCCCTCCTAGCACCCCAAGGCGGTGATTCGAGACAGGACTATCCGGCAGATTAATTACGGTGCGAATGGCTCCAGTTTTGGGATCATCTGCACCATAAACCAGCAAGCCTATCCGCCCATGAACGATCGCCCCGCTACACATCGGGCAAGGCTCTAGCGTCACATAGAGCGTACATCGCTCTAGATGCCAGGTCGCTAACGCCTGTCCGGCTCGTCGCAGAGCAATGATCTCGGCATGAGCCGTGGGATCGTGATCTCGCTCCCGACGATTTTCTCCCTCAGCGATCTTTTCGCCTTGACTGTCCACCACCACGGCTCCGACTGGCACTTCACCCGCTTGACCTGCCGACTCCGCTAGGGCGATCGCTCGACTCATCCAGTGGTAGTGCCGCAAATACTCTGGGTCATCAATCCAAGGGGGCGGGATATTGAAACTCATACGGCTAGATTAGCTTTCCGTCAGCCTTGGCTTTCCATTAGCCTTGCGTCTAGCTGTCCAGCGCGATCGAGCGCATACAGATCGTCGCAGCCGCCAATGTACTGATGGTTGATAAAGATTTGGGGAACCGATCGCTTTCCGTTGGCGCGTTCTGCCATCTGGGTACGGGCGGCATCGTCGCCGTCAATCTTATATTCTGTGAACTGAACTCCTTTCCAACGCAGCAAAATTTTTGCCCGAATGCAGTAGGGACAAGTTTGCCAGGTATAAATTTCGACGATCGCCTTAATAGCTTCAGGATGGCGATTAAACCAGGCGTTAAAAGTGTTTAACATAGCTTCTCAAAAAGTGGGTCAGAATAGGGTTTCAAAGCTCTTGAGCTACTGGCTGGCTTCTGGATTGGGTAGACTTGCCGCACTCTGACCTGGAGAAAAAGTCTTTTCCTCTACTGCGCCTGCTGCACCCATGGGCTGCGGCTGTCCGCCATTGTAAGCCACCATAACGCCCCCGGCATTGCCTGCTCGAATCCGCACCTGATTGTTGGCAGCCCAAGTACGCTCTGTGCCTTCAGGTAAAACCTCAGCTAGTTTGACTTCACCATCCACCTCAACTTCAATCCAGGATTGAGCCGTCAGTTTCATGTCAATCTGGACAGGTTTATCGGGCTGGGCAGGTTTATCGGGTTGAGATCCGGTGAGGGGCTGAGCCAAACTGCTAGATAGCCCGATCGCCGCTTTGTTTGGACTGCCAATCGAAGGCTGCTGCGCCGTCTGAACTTGTCCACCCATGCGCGAATTGGGTGAAGAGGTAGTGCCCGGAGCCGATCGCCCCACAATAAAAGACAGCAGACTCACCGATGCCATAATCAGCGCCACATAGGCAACATAGAGATGAAGTGGTCGCAATTGAGCCGCAGGGCTATCTTTCCACGAGTCTTGTTGGGGAAGACGCAATATCCTTTCAGTTGGGAAAGCATCTGCACAATCTGTGCCATCTAGCCCCAAACTGTCGGCATATCGCTTAATAAAGCCTTGAACATAGACGGGTTCAGGTAGCTGATGAATCTCGCCCGATTCGATCGCCCGCAGCAGCCGAGGTTGGATCAAAGTTTTGGCAGAGACTTCATCAAGAGACAAAGCCTGATCTTCTCGCACTTGACGCAGATAGGCTCCAATTTGCATCAAGCGATGCACTTGCTCCTGTTGGGTGAGGATTGTTTCTCTAGTCATGATGAGTCGCCTTTACTTTCTCGCGCTTGCCAGTCTCTGGAGCCTGCTTCTCTAGAGCCTGCTTCTCTGGAACTTGAAGACCCGGAGCTTGAAGACCTGGAGCCTGAAGACCAGAGGAAACTTGCTGACGCAGATACTCTACTTCTGCCGCCATCAAGGAACGATATTGACCGCTCGGCAATTGTCCCAGATTTATTGCCCCGATCGCCACTCGATGTAGCCGAACAACAGGATGACCTAGCTGCTCAGCCACCCGACGAATCTGGCGATTTCGCCCTTCCCGCAGCACTACCTCTAAGTTAGTGTGTTTTGAGGCGATTCGTAAGTCTGGATAACCACCCTGCCTAGAATCCAAAACCTTCACCTCAGCCGGGAGCGTCAGCCGCCCCTCTAGCCAAATTCCCTGCCGCCATTGTTGCAACACCTCTGGCGAAGGTGAACCTTCTACCTGCACTTGGTAGACCTTATGAATCTGATGGCGGGGATGGGTAAAGCCCGCAGTTACCTCACCATCGTTGGTCAACAGCAACGCCCCTGTGGACATGACATCTAGCCGTCCTACGGGATGAATGCCTGTGTCCTGCCGCAGCGAGTTAGGCAGCAGGTCGAGCACGGTCGATCGCCCCTCCGGATCATCACAGGTCGAAACGACTCCAATGGGCTTGTTCACCAATAGGTAGAGGCGTTGCGGACGATCGCTCATCTGCACCCGCTGACCATCTACCTCAATCTGGTCAATGGCTGGATCGGCTTTTTCACCCAACTGCGCGATCGCCCCATTCAGCCGCACTCGCCCCGCCAAAATCATCTGCTCAGCCTGACGGCGCGAGGCAATCCCCCACTGAGATAGGATTTTTTGCAGTCGTTCAGCCATAGGATTAGCCACTCGTGTTAGCCACTCGTTCATCAGCTACGGTTCGTCGGATGTTCAACAGATGAGGCAGACATTTGTTGCGGCAGACGCACCTGTAGCCATGCGCCTCCTGTCTCCGGATGATTGCTGGCTCGAATCGAGCCTTGATGGACTTCCACAATCTGTTGAGCGATCGCTAGCCCTAGCCCATTGCCTCCCTGAATCTGCGCGTCAAGCCCGTTGGGCGAATTCACCCATGCGCTCTTTGAGGAGGGAACGGTGAAGCCAACCCCAGAAGGCTGGCTTACAGAAGGCTGGGTAGCAGAAGATGAGACAGCAAGCCTTGCCCTAGAAGGATCTGCCCGATAGAATCGCTCAAACACATGGGGTAAATCTTTCTCTGGAAAACCTGACCCGTAGTCGATCACATCTAAGTGAACTGAGGCGTAGGACTCAGGAATCTTTGAATGACTGGCGTTCTGATGACTGGCGTTCAGAGAATTTTGAGGAGGCTGCAAGCTAACCGTGATCCGAATCGGGTGGTGAAAAGGACTGTACTTAATACTGTTGTCCAGGAGATTGACCAAAAGACGGTGAAATCGAGACTGATCGATCAGAATGATCAGGCGATCGGGACCTGAATACTCTAAAGTCAGATCCCTCTTGCGAGCCAGAGGTTCCAGACTATTCCAGACAGAGTGGATCAATTCTACCAAATCGGTGGGCTTCAGCTTCAGAGGAGAGGATGATCCACGCTCAATGCGGCTCAGATCTAGCAGATCTTCCACTAGGTTGCTTAGACGTACAGTTTCGTTGATGAGGCGATCGACCCAACCTTTGAGCGGTGGCTCCAAGCGCGATTGCAGCGTTTCAGCCACCAGCCGAATTGAAGTGAGCGGAGTCTTTAGCTCATGCGCCAGATCAGAAGCCCAGCGATCGTGCTGCTGCATGATGCTCATTGCTTCCTGGCGATTTTCCAGAAAAATGCCAGTCTGGTTTTCTCGGAGCGGTATTCCATAGCCGCGCAGGGCATAAGTTCTCTGAGTGGCAATGTTGAGCGGATCGGCGCTCACCGGATAAAAGATCCACTCACTTTGGCAGGGTTTACCCGTATTGCGGGTCTGCTCGATGAGGTCGTCTAGCTCATAAGAACGCACCAGCTCCAGGAGAAGCCTAGGCTGAGTTGGGTAGGTTTCTGGCTTGATGCCCAACAGGATTTGAGCCTGCTGATTGCACCAAATAAACCGATTTTCATCATCCACCTGCAAATAGCCTACGGGCGCAACCTGGACGATTTGCCGATAGGTTTCAAGCTGTTGCTCAAGCTGCTGCTGCACCTTCTGCTGATGACCGATCGCCAACGCCAGCTGAGCGGTAGAAGAGAATGGCAAGTCACTGACATTTGGCTTGAACTTACGAGCCAGATTATCCAATCGGGCATGGAAACGCGATCGCTGCCACCAGAGCAACGATAATCCAATGCCTAATCCTGAGAAAAATTCAAGGACTGCCACGAGCGGAAACCTTCGAGGGACTAGCGCTGCGCCATGCAACCAGCACTCCCCCTTACTCTACAGCAACTCAATCTGAACGGTCAGTATTGCCTAACGCAATCCGTTAGCCCCTATTAGCCCTTGCTAGCCCCTATTAGCCCTGATTAACCAAAGCGGTATCCAAACCCCCTGACAGTCAGCAGATACTCCGGACGGCTAGGATCGCTTTCCAATTTTTCGCGTAGCCAGCGGATATGGACATCCACTGTCTTGCTGTCGCCCATAAAATCAGGTCCCCAAATTCGCTCAATCAGCTGCTCTCTCGACCAAACTCGTCGAGGATGAGACATGAAAAGCTCCAAGATCCGGAACTCTTTGGGCGAAAGGTTAATCTCCTCATTGCGCACCGTTACCCGACATTCCTGCGGATACAGCATGATGTCCTGGAAACGCAAGGTCGATTCTTGGGTCTGAAGCTGCGTATGGCGATGGCGGCGCATCAAAGCGCGGCACCGGGCAACCAGTTCTCGCATCCCAAAGGGCTTGGTTAGGTAGTCATCTGCTCCCACCTCCAGACCTACCACGCGATCGGTTTCACTACCTTTAGCGCTCAGCATCAAAATGGGAACGCTATTGCCTTCATGCCGCACTAAACGGCACAGATCTAACCCGTTGACGTAGGGCAGCATTAAATCAAGAATGATCAGATCGAAAGGGATAACGTCTAAAGGATATCCAGATTCAGCAGACTTGCAGACCAAGTTCAGCCCTTTACGTCCATCTTCAGCCGTCACCACTTCGTAGCCTTCTTCGGCCAGCGCCAGAGCGATCGTCTCTCGAATCAGTTCTTCATCCTCAACCACTAGAACGCGTCCTAGCTTCACGTCTCTCTGAAGTTTTATCGCGTCTGGTGTGAGTGTTAGTGCCATAGGAATTGACCGTGTCTCAGCGCTTCACGGATATCTTATCAGAAGGGAATTGGCTAACTTCGTGAAAAAAATAAGAAATTCTAATTATTTATGTTCGCGCTGATACGGAATCAGAGATTTATGTAGGTAGCGATACAGAATAATGGATCTATGTGAGCTTCATCTGTTCAAGAATTATTCTTCTGGCTCCGGTCAACGCTGTTTAATGCCCACAGCAGCGATCGATCCCCAAGCTGTCTAGCAACAGATCGCTAACGGCATTGGCAACAGCAAACTCGCTATAGAAGCTTTTTGAAAAGTCGAAGCCTTGCATCTCAACGATCAGCGCCAGTACCAGGGAAGATAAGTCGTTTTCGCCTTCCATCCGCTGCCGGACAAACACCTGAGCGGCGCGCTCGGCGATCGTCTGGTTAATAGATTCTGGAGGAAATTCTTCGTCGAGCCAGCGCTGTAGAGCAGTCCTCAGCCACTTGCCCTCTTGTTGAGGATCACGGACAGGAGGCAAGGTAATTGCCTGGATGGGTTCAGCCATGAAACCTATCTCCATCAGAGGTTTTTGGATCGATCGCCTGTAGGCTTATCCGCCAATCTGTATCTGCCCACATTGCTTCTTTTAGAATATCGTTAGACTGCTCAATGTTGCCTCTCTCAATCATTGCCTTTCCTGAGGTTTCCTCTTGTAACAAGCCACAAAAATTCATCTCTAGAATCATCAACGCTGAAATGATTAACAGGTCATGAAATTAAGCTTGGGTTTTAAGCTTAGGGGTAGTCCTTACCTGAATACCACTATCAAATCCTTACTCTTCAAGGACTACCCTAGTCTGCTCTCTCTTTACTCACCGAGTGACCGATGCTTTGCCCAAAATTTCTTCTAGCGCTTGTTTGAGGGTTGGATATTGATACTGGAACCCAGAGGCTTGAGCGCGTTTGGGCACAACTTCCTGCCCTTCCAAAACCACTTTGGCGGCTTCTCCCAGCAGAGCTTCTAGCGCAAAGTCGGGTACGGGTAGCCACGAAGGACGATTCAATAGTTGCCCCATGGTCTGACATAGCTCACCCATCCGTACCGGGTTGGGAGCCGTGGCATTGTAGACTCCTGCCATTTCTGGCTGACTAGGAGCTGGCTGAGTCAGAGCAGCCACGATCAGGTTCACCAGATCTTCACGGTGAATCCAAGAAAACCACTGGCGACCTTTGCCCAAAGGCCCTCCGGCAAACAGACGAAAGGGGATGAGCATCTTGGCGATCGCCCCCCCCATGCCCAAGACAATTCCGGTTCGCAAAATCACTAATCGGGTGTCAGAGTCTTTCACCTTTTCAGCTTCGGTTTCCCAGTCTACGCAGACCTGTGCCAAGAAATCCTCACCGGGAGGGCTAGTCTCATCGAAGGTAGCGGTTTCGCTGGTGCCGTAGTAGCCGATTGCCGAAGAGTTGACGAGCACTGAGGGTTTGGGGTTAGCTTGAGCGATCGCTTCCACAATGCGTTGGGTGCCCAAGGTGCGGCTTTCCAGAATTTCTCGCTTACGTTCGGGTGTCCAGCGGCTCTCGGCGATCGGCGCTCCTGCCAGATTCACCACGCCATCGCAGCCAGAAATTTGCTGCTGCCAGTCGCCTGATTGCAGCGGCGAGTAGGCAATCACTTCCACCTTGGGAAATGCGGCAGTGGGGAAAGCCCGTCTAGCGCGATCGGCATCTCGGCTCAGTACCAGAACCTCGTGCCCTGCTTGCTGGAGGCGATCGACCAGACGACTGCCCACAAATCCTGTTGCCCCTGTGACTGCTACTTTCATACTTGCTCGATGCGAGAGATTCAACGTACTAGGTATCAGTATAGAGTTCTCTACGATTCATCCGGTGCCAGCTCATCCGGTGCCAGCTCTTTGAACAACTGACTGAGAACCACATTAGAGAACAGAAAGCCCTCTGGATCAGTTAGCTTCAGGGCTTGGTCGGAAACCTCAACCCAGCCTCGCAGTTGAAAAGGCTGCAAACAGGTCAGAACTTGCTGGAGCGATCGCTCCCCAAATGCCGCTAATTTCTCTAACCTCAGCCCCTCAGATAATCTCAAGCCCAGCATCAGCGTATCTAGAAGTCTTTCGGTAGGCTCTGTGATCGGACAATCGATCGCGCCGTTGTCCACATAATCCTGCACCCACTCAGCATAAGCCTGACGAGTGCGCGGTCGGGTAAAGCGCTGGTGCCCCACATAGCTAGCCGCCGCCATGCCAAAGCCATAGTACGATCGGTTCTGCCAATAAACCCGGTTGTGGCGGCATTCGTAGCCCGGTTTGGCGTAGTTAGAAATTTCGTAATGTCCGTAACCTGCGCCTGCAAGCTTCTGTCGTGCCACGCGATACATTTGGGCGGTCATTTCGTCGCTGGGCAAAGGCTGAACTCCCGGCTGGTAGCGGCGATCGAAGGTGGTACCTGGCTCGATCGTCAGATCGTAGATGGAGAGGTGCGTCGGAGAAAGGGCGATCGCTTGTTCCAAAGAGTCTTGCCAGGAGTCTAGAGTGAGATGGGGCAGTCCTGAGATCAAGTCCAGGCTGAAGTTGGTTAGATTCACCTGATGGATCATCTCAACGGCTGCATAGATATCTGCTGCCGTGTGGGTGCGTCCACAGCTTTGCAGCAGCTCCGTCTGAAAGGACTGTACCCCCAAGCTGACGCGATTGATCCCGGCACGACGGTACCCTTTCAGCCGATCGAGATCGAAAGTATTGGGATCAATTTCCATCGAAATCTCGGCATCGGCAGCAATACCAAACTGGCGATCGAGCGTTTGCAGAATCTGCTCAAGCTGCTCTGCCGTCAACAACGAGGGAGTGCCGCCGCCCAAAAAGACGGTTTGCAGAGGTTCTGAATGGCTGCGGGTTGCTCGGATTTCCTGGCAGAGGATTGCAACGTAATGGGCGATCGTCCCAAATTCGACTTGTCCCTGCTGCCATTGAGGAGGGCGATCGCCTACCACGGCAATAGGAAAGTCGCAGTAGTAGCACCTTCGCCGACAAAAAGGGATGTGCACATATGCCGCCGTTGGACTCTCTGTTAGAGCAGCATTAGAAGCTGCATTCAGCGCTGTAGCGAGGGTATTCATCTAAGCACTCATCTAAAAACTGAGTCAACATATAGAAATGCTGCCAGATAACGGATATCAAGGCAGAACGATATAATGAACCTGTATAAATCTAGGAACTGAGCCTACCTTCAGGCATTGCTTGGTCTGGCGACCCGCCTGTCTAGCCAATAGTCTGATAACAGTCAAAAGTGAATTCTTTGAAAAGGTCTTGCCCCATCAAAGATTAATCCGCTCCCAGATCTGAAGTACACCCAGACCCAGAGGGATTGGAACCATGATCGACGCAATTATAATTCTTTCATTCATCATAGCAGGGGCAGGAATCGGCTTTTACGGCGTTGACTTGCTGCCACCCGACACGCTGAAGCAGGTCAATAGCTTGGAAGGCTTGAGCTTTGCAACAGGCGGCTTTGGGGCGCTGTTTGGTTTGCTTCTAGGGCTGGTGGCTCAAACAACCTATCGGCGGGTTGAGCGGCAGGTTCGGGATATGCCTGTAGATATGCTTCTGAGTCGATCGGTGGGTCTGGTTTTGGGTCTACTGGTGGCAAATTTGATGCTGGCTCCCATTTTTCTGCTGCCAATTCCGAGCGAGTTTGCCTTCATCAAGCCGCTGACTGCCGTTTTGGGAAGTCTCATGTTCGCTATCTCTGGGGTCAACCTTGCCGATGTTCACGGGCGGACGCTGCTGCGGATGCTGAATCCCAACAGCGTCGAAACCATGCTGGTGGCTGAAGGCACTCTAAAATCTGCTACGGCAAAGATCTTAGACACGAGCTGTATTATCGACGGGCGAATTGAAGACCTGCTCAGCACCGGGTTTTTGGAGGGTCAAATCCTAGTGCCCCAGTTTGTTTTGCAGGAGTTACAGCGGATTGCTGACTCCTCAAATGACCAAAAGCGTGTGCGCGGACGGCGTGGGCTAGATATTCTCAATCGAGTTCAGGAAACGTTTCCCGATCGCATTATGATTCATCCGGCAGACTACGAAGACGTGCCGACAGTCGATGCCAAGCTGGTTCGCCTAGCGCAAGACATTAACGGTTCGCTGCTAACGAATGACTATAACCTCAACAAAGTTGCCAGTTTCCAAAAGGTGTTTGTGCTGAACATCAATGACCTAGCCCAAGCGATGCGACCTGCCTATCTGCCGGGAGACACCATTGATCTGAAGATCGTTAAGCAAGGGAAGGAGCCGGAGCAGGGCGTAGGGTACTTAAATGACGGCACAATGGTAGTCGTGGAGGAAGGCGGTAGCTACATGGGTGATGAGGTTTGCGTGATTGTGACTGGTGCGTTGCAGACCTCAGCAGGACGCATGATCTTTGCCCGTCCAGAAGCTTCGGTCATGGCGTAGCGCAACAGCCTAGGGAGATACCTATGGTACGTACCCCTCGATCGAAGCTTTGTTCGCAATGCAGTCAAGAAGCTGCGGTGCTGTATCGATCGCAAATTGATACCTCTTGGCAATGGCGCTTCATCTGTGTCGCCTGTTTCCCTCAAGTCAGTCAGAACAATCCCTGCTATCGCTACGGCGGCACCTGGAAAGCTGAGAAAAAGCGATAGGCACGTTGATTTCGTCGTCCCCCAACTGTGTTAAAATCCGTATCAATTATGAACTCGTGTTGGAGAGGTTACCCCATTCATGGAAGCGGCGCTGTTAGCAAAACTACCCGAAGCTTACGCCATTTTTAATCCCCTGGTGGATGTTCTGCCTGTGATTCCTGTCTTTTTTCTTCTGCTTGCTTTTGTTTGGCAGGCTTCTGTCGGTTTTAGATAAGAAAGTTTTTAGCTTATATCTGTTTTAGTGAAAGGGGCGATCGCCCCTTTTTTTTGTCTAGCTATCTTATGTGGCGATCGCTAAAGCGGTTGGGATGGGGACATTTTGGGTGGGATGCGAAGCGCTCCACCCAAAATGTTCTGGGCAAACTGGCGACAGCTGTACCAACTTAAACGGGTCATGAGGCAGATATCTTTTGAGAGCTTTAAAGCGCTATCGGCAGCTAGGCAGCTTGCAGCTCATCCAGTCGGGCAAGCACTTCAGCGCTGTGAATTGCAGGACGAACTCCTAGAAAGCGCTCTCGCATCATCCCGTCTGGATCAATGAGATAGGTGTGCCGCAGGGCAGAATAGCCTAGCCAAGAGCCATAGGCTTTGCTGACTTTGCCATCCACATCCGCAAGTAGGGGAAACTTCAACCCTTCTGAATCACAGAATTCGGCATGAGAATCAATATCGTCAACGCTAATGCCTAAAATCTGAGCATTCTTCGCCAGGTATTGGGGTAAATCCCGCTGAAATCGCTGGGCTTCCAGCGTGCATCCCGGCGTAAAGTCTTTGGGATAGAAATAGACCACAACCCACTGCCCTCGATAGTCTGCCAGAGAAATTTCGCCATCTCCAGAATTAGTGGGTAGCGTGAACTCAGGTGCGGGTTGGTTCAGTGGCGGCTGTTCGCCTCCCATAGCGATCGCCTCTGCTCCGCTACCGAAGGCGGTGAGCAAGATTAGGCAAAGTATCCAGAAGAAGCTGAGAGTGCGACGCAAAATAATCATGGGGGAAGATGTTGAAGGAGTAACCATTAGTTTTAATATAAGTTTACAAAGGTTTAGTGACTTGTTCTAGGTCAAAAACTAAGCCGGAACTATTTTGATTTTTGGGCTACGTCCAAAATCTAAACTTTCACCTACGAGCGCTGACGGTTGAACCACTCACTCAGGAGACGACAATGTTAGAGCTTCATCAATTTGAACTATCTCATTACTGCGAGAAGATTCGCCTGATTTTGGACTACAAGGGATTGCCTTACCGCAAAATAGAAGTGACTCCCGGCATTGGGCAAATTGATTTGTTTCGTCTCTCAGGACAGCGTCAGGTGCCCGTTCTTAAAGATGGTGCTGAAGTGATTGCTGACTCCACCGCGATCGCCCTCTATCTCGATCGCAAATACCCTGAGCGCCCCATTATTCCCACAGAACCCAAGCAACGTGCCCTCTGCCTGTTGATGGAAGAGTGGGCAGATGAGTCGATCGGGCTAAACGGTCGTAAGGCAATGCTAGGCGCATTTAGTCAAGATCCAGCTTTCCGTTCGGCGCTGCTGCCCTCCTCGGCTCCTAGCTTTTTGAAAACGATCGTTGAATCAGTTCCAGGCGAGGCTCTGAGCATTTTGGGTGCAGGGGCAGGATTGGGCGCTGATGCGGTGAAGGCGGCACGCAAAGCAATGCAGCAAAATTTGGAGTCGCTCAACACGCTGCTGACAGACAGCCCTTACCTGATCACTGACCATCCGACTCTGGCGGATTTTGCGGTCGCAGGGCTAACAATGTACGTTAAGTTTCCGGCAGGGCTATATCTAGACATCCCGGTAGCGCTGAAGGGCAAGGGCGTACCGGGGCTAGCAGACAATCCGCTCTACGGCAACTTCTGGGGCTGGCGCGATCGCCTTTACAGCGACTACCGCAAGCTGTCTCCTTCGACGAGTGCCCCTTCTAGTAGCCCAACCTCTATCAACATTGATTGAAGTATCAATGCCTTAAATACAACTCGACGGCAAAGGCTGAAGCTTTCCTCATAAGAGAACTTCAGCCTTTGCTGCATTTGAGAACCACCTTTAAAAGCCGATGGGGAGATTTGAACTCCCGACCGCTCGATTACGAATCGAGTGCTCTACCACTGAGCCACATCGGCAAGCGTTACTAAACTGCGTAACCAGCCACCCATTATAGCAGTCGCGATCGCTAGTCGAGTAGTTGAAATGCGTAAAAATTGCGCTGCTCATTTAGAAGTTGCCAAGGGATTAACTTAATGGCTTACCCAAGATCATCAGAGCTTTGTCAATCTTCCGAATAAATCGACTAAACGGATTAGCCGAGCGAATCTCAATCAGCAACGCCTTCAGGTAAATCACTTCATCAGGGGATAGCATCATTGTTGGATAACTCCAGAATAGTTTTTTGCAGCTATACGGAGTTTTCCGTCAATAGGCAAGATCCGATTGGCATCTTTTCTCATGGGATGATGAAGACGGAAATGTCCAAAATGTTCTGAGATGACTGCTAAGCCGCGTAAGGACGAAATTAGAGTAAACGTCCAGCCCGAAATAACCAGGCTACTCAAGACAATTGCAGGCATTAAAGATACTTCTCTCAACGCCTTGGTCAATCTGGCGATCGAGAGGTTTATTGAAGACGAGGATACACAAGAACTTATCAAGCGATTTAATCTCGATCGCCTTGAAGATCTGGATGAATGACCAGCTCTACCAAATTTAGTTTAGAAGTCTAGTTTGACTTATCCCGATCAATCTTCTCATTGACTATCTCCAGAACCTTTTGGGCAATCCTCTGGTCAACGGCTTCAGTAAAGTGCCCATCGCCTACGAAGTTGCTTCCATCGGTTGCAGGGGCAATCTCGTGGGTGCTGACGAAGGGAATCTGATTTTGCTCTAGCGTGGGCTGCAATAGCCGATAGAGGTGGTCATCATAGCCACGATCGTTGAACAACAAAACGATCGGCAACTTGCCATCTTGCTTAGCCGTAGTCGCAAACTCCTGAACCATCTTCTCCAAAACAGGCACCTGCTCCCACTCAGGGTTAAATCCAGATGGCGTATGAATTTGGCTGGTGATATTGTCTTGATGAGACTTTGCCAAAGCCCGTCGCAGCATCCGAACGATCGCCGAAGCATCCAGCCAGCTTTTTTCAAATGTGAAGGAACTAAAAAATTGGTCATGTTCTTGGAGCTGCGCTACAAATGCATCCCGTTTAGGACGATCGCCCATCGCAACCCGTAGATCAGCCAGAGATTTAATTTGGGGCTGCACTGTCTCTAAGCGTTCCTGTTCAATTTTGTACTTCGGGAACGTATAGGGTGCAGGCACCTCGGCTCCCCAAGTCATCCCGGTCATGGCTCCCATGCCTTTGACGCTAGAGGCAAGGATGCCTAACATTACGACATTTGCTTGATGATTTCTGCGATCGGTTTCGTAGGCAGCAAATGAGAAGCTAGGAGGTGCAGAAGGTCCAGCAATAATACGCAGCGTCAATTTAGAATCTAGCTTCTCCATTGCCTCTCCTGTCCGAGCAGCAAACGACATGCCGTAGATGGCGACCAGCAAATCTTCTCCTGGAGCGGGCTTCACGGCTTGTCCTTCTCCCAGACGAGAATCGAGCCATCCGGGTCTAGCAATCGGAGCACTTGTTTCGTCTGTAGCTCCAAGCTGGCGAGTGACTTTGCCCTCAATCGATCGCCCATAGTCAAAATACAGATTCATGGCTCCAGGTGACGTGTTGAGCGGATCGGTAGGATAGGGAAACAGCAAATTGATTGCCACATCCAAAGCGGCTAGCGTTAAAACAAATCCCAATCCTGCTGTAGCAACCCCTCGGACTCTCTTGCTGTACAGAGCTTTAGTGAAAACATTGGGCATAGAAGCTTCAGAATTGGAAGTAGATAAATTGGGCTGGCGCATTGCTTGTCCCCATCAAGATCAGCAGAGTTAAAATTGCGTAGAAAGCGCCGCGTAGCAGGGCAGGGTACTGGCGGTAAAAATGCACCCTATTGACGCTGTATTCAGCAAATTCGTAAATAATCAGAACTGCCAATCCCAGTAGCCCCGAAAGGTTAGGTTTCGGCATCGTTAGCGAAAAGTTACCAAAATCTGTAAACAGAATTTGAGTGAATGACACAATCTGCTCTAGAGAATTGGCGCGAAACAGCAGCCACCCATAACAGGTCAGCCCAAAGAAGATCAAGGTAGCTGCCGTCGAACTCAAGAATTTTTTGAGATTAAATGCAGGCTTTTCAGACTGAGAAGATTTTCTGGGATCGCGAATGCCTAAGACTCGATAAATACAGAGTAATGCGCCCTGATAGAACCCCCACAGAACATAGTTCCAAGCCGCTCCATGCCAGAGACCGCCTAGCACCATGGTGGTCATGAGGTTGCGATAGGTATTTAAGTTGCCTTTACGATTTCCCCCCAAGGAAATATACAAATAATCTCTTAACCAAGTGGATAAACTAATGTGCCAGCGCTGCCAGAACTCACTCGGCGTTCTTGAGAAATAGGGCAGATTGAAGTTAACAACTAGCTCGACTCCAAACAGCTTAGAAACGCCCCTGGCAATATCCGTATATCCTGAAAAGTCGCAGTAGATTTGAAAGGTAAACAGCAGCGTTGCCGCCACTACATCGATCCAGGAAACTGTGCCCGTCGAGTTATAGACCGCGTTTACCGAACCCGCCAGACCATCCGCGATCGCCACCTTCTTAAACAGTCCGAACAGAATTAGATACAGTCCCCGCAGGGTCTGATCAAAGGTAATTGTCCGCGGCAGAATAAATTGCGGCATGAGGTCTGTCGCCCTAACAATCGGACCTGCAACCAGATGCGGGAAAAAGCAGACCGAGAGAGCAAAATCAGAGAATTTCTGGGCAGGCTCTAGCTCTCTGCGATACACATCGAGCGTGTAGCTCATAGTCTGAAACGTGTAGAACGAGATGCCTACTGGAAGCAGAATATTCAGCGTCGTGAAATCTGCTGGCAAACCAACAGATTGCAGCAAATCCACCGCGCTTCCTACAAAGAAATTGAAGTATTTGAAGAAGGCAAGAATCAGCAGGTCGATCGTGATACTTAGCCCTAGGCAAACATTCTTGCGCCGTCGTTCGGGCAAAGCGATGAGCTTAGGGTAGAAAAAATTGGCGATCGCCACAGCCCCGATCGATCCCCAAAATACCAACCATCCTGTCCCAACCGGAGGCAGCAAGCGGCTCCAGTCCACTATCATTACCCAGGGATTGAGGGAGAAACGAATGGCTTCCCATTGAACCGTGACACAGAAAAATGCAGATAGGATGACTACCCAAGAGGGCAGCCGTCTTTGGGTAGCCGTTAATTCACCTTGTCCGATGATCAGAGCCGAACAAAAATCCAGGGAGGTAATTAAAAGAATTAAAAATAGGAACTGCTTGTCCCACCAACCATAAAAAATATAGCTGGACACCAACAGCATCAGGTTTTGCCCCCGAAAAGGTAAAACCCGATATAAGGTATAGACGGTAACCAGAAACACTAGAAATTCTATGGAATTAAATAGCATCTATGATTCCTATGATCTTCAAAGCGGTAAGTTTCACACAATATATAGCAGGTTTCTTGTGAAAGTCTTGATTAGATTCAAACAAGACTTTGAGATCTTCACACAAACTACACAAGCCTAGTAAAGACATTGCCATAGCTCTACTTAAGCCATAGCTGTCGCCAGTCTGTTTTTAGTGGGGCGCGAAGCGCTCCACTAAAATGTCCCCGTCCTAACCGCCTTGGCGGTTACTGTAGATATCACAAGGCCGATTTCACAGACCGCCTAACAGCAAAGCAATAGGTTGAAATCAGAACCTAGCTGCTTTAATTTTTGGCGGTGGTATTTAGGTAAGGATTTTTGTTGCGTAGGCGTTGCTCACGCGACGAAAATCCTTGCTCATTAAAGTTGCTGGATTAAAAGAGCGAACAGCAAGGTGCTCATCTTTCAATTGAATTAATTGTCTGCATGGACTCTATATTTTCTTTAACAGCCGGATTGACAAGCCCAACTCGGCTCAGTGCGCTAGCAACCTTGCGTGAGAAGACGTTGAGATTCATCTCTTGTTCTGCAAGCTGCCGTGCTTTAGCGCCCATTTGATGAGCCGCTTCAGGATGATTGATAAGATACCCCAAGGCTTCTTGCCAGCCGTTTACATCACCTGTGTCAACCCATAAGCCGATACCTTCAGCTTCAATATCTACGACATAGCGGCTCAGATTGTTGCGGGTCATAACGACAGGTTTTCCCATCGCCATTGCCTCAAGCAAGTTAGTTAATCCAACAGCATTCTTGGGCTTATTGCGCTTATCTGCAAGTGGAATAGCTACGGCATATGCCTTGCGATACCTCTCCAATACTGCTCTCCAAGGCAGAACTTCGTTGTAAAACACTGCGTTGGCTGGAAGCGTTAAATCCCTTCTGACTTCTTGATAGGCATGGCCACAGATCTGCAATTCACAGTTCAAAGTCTCGATCGCAGCCAGCAACGTTGGGTAGTCTCTGTAGGTCTTCCCCGCCGATAAGATAATAGGCTTGCTGTGAGATTCATTCGCTGCTTCTCCAATTGGATAGAACGGCAAATCTCCACCCCATTCAGCAACAGAAATTTTGGCTGGATTAATATTAAAGTCTTGAATTAAGTCATCTTTCAGCTTTTGGCTCAAGCAAATGATTTGATCATTACCATCTACACACAACTGCGTAAATATATTGCCCCAAAAGCTAGGATTCATTGACTGATAGGCAATAGCAACCACAGGCGTTCTGAGAATTCTAAGCTTTCTCAAAGCTGCTAACAGGGGTGTAGTAAGATGATGCGCCGAATAGATAGCATCAATCTGTGATGTAGAGCAAGTCAAAATGGTTCTTAGCTGCTGATCAAGATCACCCAAAATCTTGATCCCTTTGCTGAGATTTTTCAGGGGCTTGTACTTTTCAAAGGGGAGTATTTCTACGTCAATTCCATGTTTACTTAGAGTTGTTGCCCCCCACAAATGTTCTGCTCGCGCCTGTTCTCCCTCTTTTTTCCAGCTAGCGTGAATTCCTGAAATGTCTTGGTTGCTCAGTATCAATACTTTCATTTTCTGTAATCCTAAATATTGTGTTCAAGCTCTCTAAGTTCGCTAAGATTATTAAATCTTGATTGAATCTTATTCACAGGGTTATAACCCGTCAGCAAAAAATGAGATTCTGAAGTAGAAAGTATTTCAACCTGGCACTGTCAATAAAACTGTTACGAATAAACGTCTACTTCAGAAAAAAAGTTAAGAACGCCTCGCTAAAGAGTTTTTGCTCATTTCGCAGATACTCAAGCTGACATGCGGGGAAACAGTCCAGCTCTTTACTGATAGAAAATGTTTTCAATGCTCAACTACAGTGGTTCACTCTTGATTCCATATGATTAATTTTGTGAAGGCTATGTCTTCACAAAACACCTATGTCTTCAACCATCAAACCCGTTTAAATCTCGGCAACCCTGAAGTGAAAAGTGTATTCTAACCCTGGGGGTGTTAGAAACCTTAGTCCCAATCTTATACGGTGCTTCAAATTGAATTGTATAAATTATGTAAATATTGTATGTAGATATTGTTTTTTTACTATTCTGAAAAGAAACACATGAGAGCTACTTTTTTATGGCGATGCTATTAAGAGATTCCCGTCTTGAAGTTTAAAAACTTATATCTTAAGGAGTTTTTACATTCGTAAATCTATCTACCTCGCATCTATTTCCCATCATCTAATCAGTAATTTATAGCTGTCGCCAGTTTGCTTGGGACATTTTTAGTGGGGCGCTTCGTGCCCCACTAAAAATGTCTCCGTCCCAGCCGCCTTGGCAGTTGCTATACTATTCACAGACTTTTCCCGCCTGCGTTGCTTTTCCTGCACACGCCATTAGGGGTTAAAAGAGTTGAGTCAGAGAATCGCCTGAAGTAACACAAAATTTCAGCCTCAATTCATAGGCAAATCAACCAACATGATCTGAATTGTTTCACCTGTAGCTTTAAAGGTTTCACCCACAGGTAAGACTGCCAGACTATTAGTTTGTGCCAGGTTAATTAGATTTCCAGAGCTGGAAGATCCACCTGCCAAGTGAAACTCGTATGATCCATCCACGAGATAGGTTTGTCCCCATAGATAACTTTCTCGCTTGCCATCCGATAGCAAATCTTGCTGCGATCGTCCCTTCACAAATAGGGGTCGCCAGGAGCTTGATAGACCAGAGAGCTTGCGCAAAGCAGGCAGGACAAACCGCCAAAAGGTCACTAAAGCCGAAACCGGATTGCCAGGAAGCCCAAAGTAGAGTGCTGAAGGTAATTCTGCCGTTGCCAATTCCGTCCTTGCAAATGTGGCGACTGTCAGCGGTTTTCCCGGTTTCACGGCAACAGCTCGAATATGAATTTCTGCGCCCAGCTCTGCCAGAATGCGATCGACATAATCATAGTCTCCGACCGAAACGCCTCCTGACGAGATCACCAGATCTGCTAGAGCGATGGCTTGGGCGATCGCTTCCTTTAATTCCTCTGGTCGATCGGGCACAATGCCTAAACAAATTGGCTCTGCCCCAGCATTGGCAACCAGAGCCGCTAGAGCATATTGATTGGAGTCAACAATTTGTCCAGGCTGGAGCGATTGATCGGGCGATACTAACTCGTTACCCGTCGATAAAATTGCCACACGAGGACGGCGAAAGACGGGAACCTGCATACATTGTGCTGTTGCCAAAACCGCCATTTCAGGAGCTGACAGACGAATGCCCAGCGGCAGCAGCGGGTTTCCAGCCTGATAGAATTCGCCCTGATGACGGACAAAAGCATTGGGTTTGGGCGCAGTCGTGAGCGTGACGCGATCGCCCTCTCGCCGCGTATCCTCCTGAATGACGATCGTGTCAGCTCCCGCAGGCATCATGGAGCCTGTGAGAATCCGAGCTGCTTGACCGGACTGGACTATTTTCTGCGGCTGATATCCAGCAGGAATTTCCTCAATGATTTCCAGCGTCACGGGCTGTTGAGGGTCACAATCTTTTACGTCAGCATAGCGAACGGCATAGCCATCCATCGCCGAATTGTCCCAATGCGGCACATCTGAAGCGCCGCTGACCGCCGCTGCCAAAATCCGCCCGTTAGCGAACTCTAGAGCGATCGTTTCACTATCTCGCTGTGGGTCAAGAGGTTGAACTAGGTCTAAGATTAAGGCTTCTGCTTGTTGGGCGGGCAGCATCGCGGCTTTACCAGAGAAGAGAACTTTACAGGAAAAAGGAATAATGAGAGAGGCTCCTTTCATCCTATGATGACTTCGCTAAACACCAGCGCCTAATATGATCCGACCGCCCGACTCCCTGCAAACTCCCCACAGCGGCTATCACTGGGAAGGCTCAGACCGCCGCTTCTTTGAAGGCTGGTACTGTCGTGTGACTTTGCCCGATTGCGGAGAGACTTTTGCTTTCATGTATTCCATTGAAGATCCGATTGGTGGCGCAGCCCACAGCGGCGGCGCAGCGCAGATTTTAGGCATTAACGATGAATATTTCTGCCGCACCTTTCCCGATGTGCAGCATTTTTGGGCATGGCATAACGCCTTGGGACTGGGACACTGGCGGAAAAGCGCCAAATTGCAGACTAAGCTACCGCCCAGATATTTAGAGCCTGAAGAATTCGATCGCCTGGTGTTAGAAGACCAAATCTCAGACGGCTACCAGGCAACTGCCACTTGGCATCAAGGCAAGCTAACCGATCCAGGGTCGGGGCAGACGGTTCGCTGGCAATATCAAATTCAGCCTAGGTATGGCTGGGGCAATCGGACAGGTGTGCAGCAATCTACAGCAGGCGTTCTGTCACAGCTCCAGATTTTTGAACCAGGCTGGCAGATTTTGATGGCGCATGGTCTAGCCACAGGCTGGATTGAGTGGCAGGGTCAGCGTTATAGCTTTTGCAATGCCCCTGCCTATGGCGAGAAAAACTGGGGAGGAGCCTTTCCACAAAAATGGTTCTGGCTAAACTGCAACGTGTTTGAGGGTCAGTCTGATCTAGCCCTGACAGCGGGTGGCGGTAAAAGAAGCGTATTGGGTTGGATGGAGTCAGTAGCGATGATTGGCATTCACTATGGCGGCAAATTTTATGAATTTGTACCGTGGAATGCCCAAGTGAGCTGGGAGATCCATCCTTGGGGATACTGGCGGATGCATGCCAGAAATGCCCAGTATGAAATTGAGCTAATCGGCACGACTCATCATCCCGGAACGCCCCTACGAGCGCCCACTGCGGCAGGTTTAACATTTTGCTGCCGAGATACGATGAAAGGAAATTTAACGATGACGTTACGAGAGAGGCAGGGGCAGTCTGTGGTTGTACAAGCTGAGAGCCATCTTTGCGGGCTAGAGGTAGGAGGATCACCTTGGAAAGAGCCTTGGCGATCGCAGTCCTAAAGCTTGCCCTGAGCTAGCGACGCGCCATAGCACTAACTCTTATGAGGGGCTGAGTTAGAGTATAGTCAAAGAATTAAACAGGCTTAGAGGCTGTTGGCTGATCGGGGGCTGGGCAACGGAGCGATCGCTTCAACAAAGTTGGTCAGATAGCGCTGGGTTAATAATGCTAAGAATATGGCACTGGCTCGGTACTTTAGACAAGGTCTCTGGAATTGCGTAGGCGAATTAACTGCCGCCGCATCTGTGGAGAAGCTTCCATGTCGGATAATTCCTGCGTTTTCACGTCAGCGTCCATGGGTTCCATGTACTCGTCCGCACCGTAGGAAAAAGCGTCCAGCAGTAGCTCTAGAAGCTGTTCGCGGGTGCGAATCACCTGCTTCTCTTCAATGAGCCTGAACTTAAGATGGATCTCACAATCGTAAACAGCGAACTCAGGATTAACGGCTTGGCGATCGAGGTTGGAATTCATATCAGGATGTAGCAGGAGAAGGTGGATACCAGGAGATCTATGCTCAATGACTTCGGGTAAGGTTATTTTGCCTTGCCGGAGTTTATTGAATGTAGCCATCAATTTCTGAAGGATCGTTCGCGCTTTTAAAAGATCTATCGCTAAAACTATCATTCCCCGAAAACTAACCAAATCCGCTAGTTAGCTGAATTAAGAAATAGATAGTTAAATCCTTCAGTTATCTATAGATAGCACTACTGAAGAAGCCTCAATAGTGTTTTGTTTAAAGTCTCTGTAAGGAGTTGAAGATACCTTTACAGAGGCTTCAAACCATCTACCTGCTTGATTTGTTGTTCATTATTGAACCGCAGTTCTACTGAATCTTCTATTTCTTCAAGTCGTTATCAGTAGTTAATCTAGCTTCAAGCTGGGTTGGTTTCTTAGGTCTAAACTACGCAATTTCACATCTTATTTGTACATGAGAAACTCAGAGGATACAGGGCTGATTTCAACGAATAGAAATATAGAAAGCCTCTGATCCTTACGGCAAGCGAGTATCAAGTTTTATGAGAAAATGATTCAAGCTTAGTGCATTACAACCCTGTGATATTTGTTATACCGGGGTAGAAGCTGAAAAGAAACCGATCGCCTACGTTTGAATGTAATGAATGTAACGGTGTGTCTCTGTATAAACTCGTCTTTAACGAGCATCTTAAATGCTTGATGAAATCCAGTTAAAATACTGAGATGGAGTGCTGTTTTTTTACGTTCAAATAATGTGTTAAGCGATGTATTCAGTGAAAAAGGAAGTCAACAGACTTGGGGAGCAAAGAAAAAAATTCTTTCTGTGTTGCCTCTAAAAGTAAGCTTCATTTCTTAGGAGGCTGAAGCACCTAATTTTCCATAGTTGTACTGAGTCAGGATCAATTTATTAATACCAACTCTGTCAAATTGAGCATTATTTTGAAAGTCTAGTGAGTAGTGAATACCTGATAGCTTGTGAAGTCAGAGATTTATAGAAGCGATCGCTCCTCTCAGTAGAATCCGCCTACTCCAGTAGTTTTTCGCAGACTTTGTGTAAATCTAAATCCAGGCGGTAAAGTCTCGCACAAAGGTTTCGAGGGATAACAGGTGAATTCGGTCACTCTGACGCGCCACTTCGCGATCGGCTTCGGTGTTGTAGCCCCAATCTGCTAGATAGAGTTTGACGGCAGCTAAGTCTGGCTGAGGTGCTATATTGTGTAAGGTTTTCAGCCGATCTTCTACAAACCAAACCGTGACGGATTCATCTAATTCTTGGGTAAATTTTTGAATCAGGGCACGTAGGGTATCTGCCTTCGGCTGCTTTGCCTCTTTACCAAAAATTCGTGATTCTGGAATCTCGATTTGCTGCTGCTGGAGCAACTGCCGTACAAAGCGCTGTTCCTTGGTAGTGATAATAAACAGCTGTGTTTCACTCTGTATGACCTGCCGCAGACGATCGACAACACCAGGATAAAAGCGTTGCTGCGCCAGCCAATCCTCGGCATCGGCATTAATCCAGGCATCTCGCACTCCATCAAGCTGTGCGGCAATCTCGCCAGGAGTCAGGGCTAGCTTCTGCAACTGCTGTTGGGCAATAGTTGCCCAGTGGGCGAATAGCTCAGCTTCTGGGATGTCTTCGAGCAGCGATCGTACTAAGAGCGGCATTTCCCAGCCTGTCTCAATCACAGGGCGCAGATGATAAAATCGCTCAGCCAATCCTGGAGGCGGAACGTCATCTACAGGTTTCCAGATCTGGCAATAGGTCAGCCATGAGGTTTGAAAATATTCAATCAAGCCGTCGCATACAACTCCATCAAAATCTAATGCCAGAAGGGTGGGCAGGTTCGGCATGGCAGGTTTCCTCAACGGCTAATTTTTTGGCTAGTTCTCTTGGCTAATTCTCTTGGCTAATGCGGGGGCAGAATCAGGTAGCAGTCCTACTCAAAGCTGCACATTCTTAACCGTGCCATAAATGTGGGCAAAGTCTGGTTATCCACACTACAGCCCCCCCGACCAGAGCCAAACCCGCCATTTTGCAGTGCTTTCCACCAGGGCACCGTCCAGAACCAGAGCGCTGGTAAATGTCCTTGGGGTGCCTCTAGGCTAAAGTTGAGCTGATTGTAATATTTAAGAAACTCTAGGTGATCGGTCCACCACTCCATTTTTCTAGCAAAATCTAGCACCTGATCTTGGACAACGCGGGAAGGCAGGTTATTGGTAAAGCTCGTCCGAGATCGCTTGGGAATGGGATAGGCTTGCCACTGTGCTGTAAAGCCAAACTTGCCGCCGCTATAGTAGCTCCAGAGGCGATCGATCGTATGTAAATCAAGGCAAGGAAGCTGGGTAAGAGCATCGGCATTGAGCCAGCCAGCCGCAGCGCGATCGGCTGCTTTGAGCATGACGACAAGGGTTTCTCGATCGGCATCTAGCCATTTTTGCTGCTTCAACAAATCCCGCAGAGTCGTGTAATCTATGCCTTTTTCAGAGCGGAGGTTTATGGGTTCAGCATCGACGGATTTTGCTAGAGCTGCGATCGGTGGCGCGGTCGGCGGTAGCTCAGGCGGAATCTCTTGCCTAGAGATGAAAGAGGCTGATTCCGTAGGAGTTGCCGTAGGAGCCATCTGAGCATAGGCAATGCCACCGGGCACGATCAGAGTGGGGGGAGAATCTATGGGTTCAGGCTGATCTAGACCCTGTGCTAAATTTAGCGAGCTTGAAGGCGTTGGAAGCTGAGTCAAATGTCGGGAGAGCACCTGATCTTCAATGACCGCAATATCGCTGCCTTGAAGTTTCAAGGAATGCTGGAGCCTGACCAGGCGATCTTGAACAGATTGACTAAACGGTAGTCCGAGAGCGATCGCTTGAGTAAATTCTTGCTCGTATCGCTTGAGCTGCGCCTGATAGTCTTGCGCCTCAGGCTCTAAATTCGGTTGAGGTTCAACAGGGCGAGCTTCGCGGGGCGGTTGAGTGGGATTGGCGACTATATCATGAGTCAGTGCGGCACTGGAAGCGCTATTTGCCTGGAGTGAAGAGACACGCTCACCCGATCGATCCGCAGAACCCGCTTGCGCCAGAAGTTCCAGTACGCGCCGTTCGATCGCTTCAGCTTCAGCAGAGGTCAGCTTGAGCTGAGTCTGCTGTCGTTGCAAGATAGAGCGATTGACCGCAGCAATCTCGCCATTGCGAGCATATTGCTTGACAAAAATCGCGTAGGATCGAGCGGTTTCAGGCGTGATCATAACTAACAGACCGATCGCGGAGGTAACTTCTCGCATCCTACGCTAGATCCAAGCTTCCGTAAACTGTTCCGATCGCGTTTTGCTCTGTCTTGCATCGGTCTGGTAGTGACAAATCTGGGCATAATTTTTTGGAAATCCGCGCTCTCTTCAAAAAAATCACACACATAGCGCTACGCGCTTAGATCCAATGAGTTATTTTTTGAGAGCCGCACGGAGCGCGGCTCTCAAAAAATAACTCGTCCTAACTCAATCATGTAATGCTATACCACTAGCAAGGTTCATCTATTCCCAATCTTCAATATCTTGGGTTTCAGCCTCGATCAAGCCCTGCCTCAGATCTGCCCAGACCATCTGTTCGGCAGATAAATCTTGAACCAATTTGCCTTGGCGCAAATGCAGAACATGGGTACAAAACTGCTGCGCTAGCTCAAGCTGATGGTTCACCATGAAAATTGTCATCTGCTGAGTTTGCGCCGTCTGAATCAGAGTTTCAATTAGATGATGACTGCGTCCGGCATCCAGAGCTGAGGTTGGTTCATCCAGTAAAAGCACCTTGGGCTGAATTACCAGGGCACGAGCGATCGCCACTAATTGCCGTTGCCCTACAGAAAGCTGTACTTCGGTGCGATCGAGCCACTCGTGAGGAATATGAAGCTGCTCAGTCCAGGTGCTGATCCGCTGCTGAGCCTCTGATTTCGGCATTCCCCGTAGCGATAGAGGATATGCCAACGCCTGCCGTACCGTCATGCCCAACAGCTTCGATTCCTGGGAGACTAACGTGATTTGCTGGCGCAGTGGAATCACCGGAATTTGACGAATGTCCTGCCCTTCAAAAAAAATCTGTCCCTGACTGGCTTCACTGAGACGATTGAGCAGCCGCAGCAAAGAGGTCTTTCCGGCTCCAGATGCGCCTACAACGGCAACGCGATCGCCCTGAAATACCTTACAGGAGATATCTTGCAGTAGCCGCTGGGCACCTGCGTTGAGGCTGACGCGATCGAGCAGGAGTTGGGGAGAGGGCATTGAGTGAACAGTGAGGGAGCGGAGATTCTAGAGGGCGACAAGTCCTAGCGAAAGGGCTGTCCAGATTGTCCAAGTGTCGATCGCTAATAAAAATAGCGTCAAGACCAGCAGAATTAGATACATCCAGGGTTGAGACAGCGGCTTGACATCGGTAGTATCGATGCCCGTTTTGGCTTCAACCTGTTGCACGAGCCTAGCAAATCCGGCTACCCGCATCGGCAAGAGATAACCCTGTCCCGACTGGCTGAGGAAATAATAGACAATGCCGCCCTGCCCTGTAGAACGAGGCTTGAGAGCCGTGATTTCAGCCCAAGGTAGCGACCAGCCTTTGCGCCAGAATTGCGGTACCCAGTTGGGATAAGTGACTCGAATTTCCTCATCGTCCAGAATTACCCGCTCGCAAAGAACGGCATAAAGGGCGATCGCTCCTAGCGCCAAACCCACTGACAGCCAGAGAGGAGGCACCGGAGCCTGAGTGACCTTTGCCAAAAAGGGTAAGGGCAGCGTTAGAGCCACATACAGCAGCAGCAGCGTCAGCCGAATCAGTGGAGAGAGCCGGAAGATCTGGGGTGAGATAGGAGCAGACACGGAAAGATTGGCAGGTTGGAAAGACACAGAGGGCGCTTGATTAAATTGATTAAGGGGCTTCTACTAGGGTAAATGCTTTCCAGCAAATGCTCTGACCAGCAAATGCTCTGACCAGCAAATGTTCTGACCAGCAAATGCTCTGACCAGCAAATGTTCTAAGGCAGGTACTTTTGCACCACCAGCCAACCTGTAAACGTCACGAATGAAAAGCCTAGAAAAAGCGCGACATTCAGTCCCACATGCAGCGGTCTTGCCCAAGGGCGTTTGGGGCTAATTTGGCTGGCGCTCCAGGCGGAGGCGATTGTCAAACTCACTACCGCCAGACCTGCGGGTAAATGCGCCGAATGTCCTAGGTTGCCATAGTAGCCGATCGTGCCCATCAGACCTACTGCCAGCAGTAGCAGCACTAGACCTACCATTGTGCCGCCAATGCCGTAGTGTAAAGGTCGCAGCCATCGAGGACGAGGCTGCCCCTGCACCCGTGTCAAAGACATCCATCCGCCCGTCGCTATCAGCAAAACATAGGCAGTCAAGGATAGACCCATTGACCAGGCTGCAATCCGCCAGAGCCAAAGAAAGGAAGGAAGATTCACAGGAGAATGAAGTAAGTTATGCCTTTATTCTCCCTCTTCTTCCGGCAAAATTCGTAGCCGAATGGTACGTGAAAAACTGCCATCTGGATCGCCAAGGCTAATCTCTACCGTTTCGTTGGTGAGCGGAGTGAGGTGAGAGAGGAGCGATCGCAAATTTGGCGTACTCACACCACTATCTAGATAAACTCGCTCAGATAGAGTATTCATACGCTTCCAGGTCGTGTAGAGCTTGGCGATCATCTGCTCTAGCTGGGCGGCTTGGCTCACGAGTTCGGCAGTGCTGTTGAGACAGCCGATGCGTAAAGCCTCCTCTAGGGCAGACTCCAGATCGAGCGATTCATGGGCAAGAGACTGTACCTGACCCGCAGCGTTGAGGTATTTCGCCAGATAGCGTGCCTCAGCCGTCACCTGCTTAACGGTATCTACATCAGGATTTTCTGCTACCTCTGCCCGCAGAAAAGTCTGATGCGATTCGGGAAGCTTCTCCATTTCACGGACAAGCGGGGTCAGGTATCGAGCTGGAATGGTGCTGTTGGCTGCCTTCTCTTTGATTTCGATCGGCAATAAATCTGACGTAACCGCCGTCCATTCATCCACCAACTGCCGCACTTCGCGTTGAGTGACTCGCGGACTAGCGTTGTTTTCCCTCAGGCGATCGCTCACCATTTGCTGCACTTCTGGAGCCGCCTGAGCCGTGGCAATGAAGGCGCGCTTGCTAAAGTGGCTAACTTCTTCGGAGTCTAAGATGCCGTCCTCTAGTAATTGATCGGCGCTGGTTGCCAGCTCAATTAGTGAATATGCCTGAGTTTTGCTGATTTCTCGGTCTTTTAGCCAATTGAGAAAGCCAATGCCGTGATCGCTGCCGCGCTTCTCACGATCGCGTACTGCCCGCAAAATCCGTCCGCGCCAGATATCTGTCTGTAGGTCAAAGCGATCGCACACCTGCCATGCGGTTTCTACCTGCTGCTGAAACTCATGCTCCGAAATCTGGTCATCTTCAGGATCAGGCACCTGGAAATCTAGCACGGCATTTGTGCCTAAGTCTTTAGAAAAATTGGGCAGAAGCACATCGGAACGGGTGTTAAAACTGCCATCTGAAAACTGGACTGCGTGAACCATTCAATGCTTTGGAGTAACAGCCGACATATTATGCCATGCTCTCTGGCGATCGAGTTGGCAAAGTTTGTAGCTTAAAGTTCGTGGCTCACGGCAAGACGATCGCGTTACTTAGCAGCGTTTCGTTAAACATCCTACAGACTGGAGATTTTGGGATTAGGTTTGGTGGGGGCGCAGCCCCCACCAAACCTAATTTGCAGGAGGTCTATTAGCTAGCTAAATAGGCTCGGACATTTGCTTTGCGACGACGAAGATGATCTAACGCCTGACGCTCTAGCTGACGAACCCGCTCACGGCTGATGTTCATCCGCTGACCCACCTTGGCAAGAGATAGCTCATTACCATCTGCTAAGCCAAACCTTAAGACCAGAACCTCTCGTTGTTGAGGCGTTAGCTCAGCCAACATACTCTCTAGATCTTGACGGAGAGACTCTTGAGTTGCATAGGTTTCTGGAGAAGCATTTTCGTCTTCCAACAGATCCTGTAGCTCAGTGTCCTGATTATCCCCAATTCGCAGCTCCAAAGAGACGGGCTGCCGTGCCATCATGAGATACTCACGAATTTGGCTTGGCTCTAACTCAAGCGCCTCTCCAATCTCTGCTGGATTAGGACTTCGTCCAAGCTGTTGGGTTAGCTCTCGCTGAACTCTCTTAATTTTGTTAAGCTTTTCAGTGATGTGAATGGGTAAACGAATCGTGCGAGCTTGCTGAGCGATCGCTCTCGTAATTGCCTGCCGAATCCACCAGTAGGCATAGGTCGAGAATTTGTAGCCCCGCACCGGATCAAACTTCTCAACACCGCGTTCCAGACCTAGAGTACCTTCCTGAATCAGATCTAGAAACTCTAGATTTCGCTTCTGGTACTTTTTGGCGATCGCAACCACTAGCCGCAGGTTTGCAGAGATCATCTTTTGCTTGGCTCGCTGCCCCAAACGCAACGCTTGAGTCAAATCAGCTTCGCTCATTTGCACTTCAGATGCCCACTCTGCATGAGCTGGTTCACGGTCTAGCTTTTCAGCAAGCTTATCCTTAGCTTCTAAAAGCGCCATCAACTGCTGAACCTGCTTACCAAAAACAATTTCTTGCTCATGGGTCAACAAAGGTACACGACCGATTTCATGAAGATAGGTGCGCACCATATCTGCGGTAAATGCTGGCTTGCTGGCTTTGCCCTTGGTGGTTTGAATATCGATGTTTACAGTTGGCATAGAGCGACAGAGAACTCCTTATAATCAGGACTAATGGGAATACGGTGCCCCGGAAACCTTAGTTTCCTAGAAACAAAAATAGTTAGGCGGTTAACGGTTTAAGGTTTACAAAACTAGATCAGCGCCATGGCTGTGAAGCGAGAAGATTGTGGGAGAGCAGTAGGGTGAAATCTGAGGCGATAAATGCTTGCGCAGGTTAATGTTTGCTAAGTGCGTCTTGAAATTTTTTAGCTGCTTGAGGCTCTCTAGCTGCAACCTCGGAAGCAATTTCTAGTAGGAACAATCCTTTGTGGCAAATGTTCACTAGGCTGAGTCTGCTGAACCGTGGAATACGTCCATCAAGTACGTTTACCAAAGCGGTGAGCTAGGAGATCCTGGAGTGATGACGATCGTTCCTGAAACTGGCAAACCAAAAGATGTACTAGCAATATCGTAGATGAGGTGTATGAAAGCCGGAATCGTTACCAGTTTGAATTGCTTACAATTGTATTACAATTTTAAGGTTCCGTAAAGAGGTCAGCTCTCATCCGATCGGCTGAACTTGTGTAAGATTTTCTTTGCTGCTTCATAGAGTGCTTCATTAAACCAGTCGCAAATTTAGAAACGAATTTAGGAGAAAGAGGCGCATCCTTTCCCCGTTCTAATATGATGCAAGATTATCTTGAGGCAGAAGTACGGGAAACCTAGAGGGATAACCGAACTGTAATATTTCTACTAAAACCCTAAATCCGCTTTGGCGGCTTCAGCGGCTCGAAATAGCGGCTCGTTGGGCATTTCCTCCCAAGCGCGATCGCCAATTTCGGCATAGAAAGTCTCGTCGTAGGGGCGGGTGCGAACCACGACAGGCATCGGCACCGCGTGACCCAGAATGAGAGCCTGCTGCTTAGAATCGAGCTTTGCTAGAACCGATCGCAATGCCTGACCGCCTGAAACGCCTGTGAAAATAGCGTCGATGTCTTTTTCGTCGTTTAGCAGCGCCGTAATCCGCGTACCGACCTGAGACATTACCTCGTTATCAATGCCAGATGGACGTTGATCAACGACGAGGAGTGTAACGAAGTATTTGCGCATTTCACGGGCGATCGTGCCAAAAATAGTTTGACGGACGGTGCTGGGATCAAGGAAGCGGTGAGCTTCTTCGATGGTGATGACGAGCTGATGGGGGCGATCGCTGGGGTTTTTCGTCTGTAAAAACTTCTCAGCTTTGTGGACATAGCTGGCGTGAATCCGACGGGCAATGACGTTGGTTGCCAACATATAGGACAGCATATTGGACTGAGAGCCAAACTCGATCACCACATGCTTTCCGGCTTCTAAAGACTCCAGAATCTGTCCGACGTAGTTTTTGGGGCAAGTGTTCCGCAGATACTTCAAGTCGTCTAAGCGAGTCAGCTTGCGCTGGAGCGCCATGATGGAAGACTTGCTCCCCATCTTCACCTCACAGAATTCCTGAATCTCCTCATTGCTCATGGACATCAGGCGGGTAATCCAGGTTTTGCCAAACTCGTTCCGGAGGATGATCGCATTTTCTAGACTAGCTTCCGAGAGGTTGAGTTCGCCTCGCACCAGCGCCAGATCCTCTACGTCAATTTGGTCATAGCTGATGTAAAGCTCCTGGGCATCCCGCACGCCGCGCCGCTTGGTGGATTCGGGATCGAGGGTGTAGACCTGGACGCGATCGGGAAATAACTGCCGCAAGCCTTTGACGGTGCTAAATTGCTTGCCTTCTCGCGCTGCCTCCCAGCCGTATTCTGAGTGCATATCAAAGATCAGGTTGACGGCAGCACGCTTGCGAATAATGCCGGAGAGCAGCAGTCGAGTTAAGAATGATTTGCCCGTACCCGACTTGCCAAATATGCCGTTGCTGCGCTCGACGAAGCGATCGAGATCAATGCAAATGGGGACATCCATGTCGATCGGCTGACCGATGGCAAAGTTGCGGCGATTGGGGTCATCCTCCCAGCCAAAGACGGCACGAAAGTCTCGATGGGCAGCGTCATACACCTGGCTAAAGTGGCTAGGAATGGTTTTGACGGGCTGCAATTCTACGTCGTTGGTCTGCGCTTCGTAAGAGCCAAGCTTTCCAGCAGCTTTCTTGGTTTTATTTTTATCTGAGGTTTTCCCCGAATCTGGGCGATCGCGATTAGCAGGCGTAAACATCAGCATTGGGGTCAGGTTGATGGTGCCATAGGTTCCCGTTCCGGCAAGCACCTCCTGCAAAAATAGGTTGCTGGGATCAGGCGGATTGGAAAGGATACGCGGACTAGAAGTGCCCAATGCCACATCCGTTAACATGCAGAAGAAGCGCGATCGCACCCCTTGCACCACCAAAAATTTGCCAACCCGCATGTCTTCTACCAGAACATCCGCATGAAGTCGCACCTCTAATCCCTGGCTGAGGGAACCTTGAATGACGGAACCTAGCGGCTGCTCTGGATTCATGCCTGAATGTATATGCCTAGATAAAAATTAGTGAATCTGCGAGTTAATACGCCTGTCCTATTATGAGTTAATACGTTCGTTCTATCAATTGATACAGACGTTCTATTCACAAACTTATGCCATCTGAGCTAGCTGCTATTCTCTGTAGCGTTGCTTGGCAAAGATTTGAGCTATGGCTCCAATAGCGGCAGTACGGAGTTGGCGAAAATGGCAGCTTGGGTGCGATCGCGCAACTCCAGCCGTCCCAAGAGATTTGTAACGTGATTTTTGACGGTGCCCTCAGAAATGTAGAGCGCTTTGGCAATTTCTCGATTGCTTGCGCCTTGGGCAATCAGCTTCAAGACTTCACGTTCGCGAGGGGTGAGTTCGGCAAATCCGGGTGGCAGGTCGGGCGGCAGGCTAGGCGGCAGGTTGGGCGGCAGATCGGCAGCAGCAGCCTCCGGGGGTTTAGCAATCAGCCGCTGCAAGATGCCCGGTGCAAACTGAGTGTAGCCTTTGTGAACCGTGCGAATTGCGTTCGCCAGCTCTTCGGTAGGCGTGTCTTTGAGCAAATATCCCACTGCTCCCTGCTGGAGGGCTGCGGCAACATATTCGTCTTCATCAAATGTGGTGAGCATTAGAATTTTTACGGCGGGGAACTGCTGGGCGATCGCCGTTGTCGCTGCAACGCCATCCATCACAGGCATTCGCACATCCATCAGCACCACATCCGGCTGCAACGCCTCAACCTGCTGAACGGCAACCTGTCCATTTTCGGCATCGCCGACGATCTGCAAGTCCGGCTCTAGTTGCAGCAATGCCTTTAGCCCCTGCCGGATAATGCTTTGATCATCAACCAGTAAGACTCGAATCATAGGGGTTTTCAGCCAGAAAATTGAAGGAGGGGAATCTGAACTGTGATGCAACAGCCTTGACCCAGCTGACTATCAATTTGCATTTGTCCGCCTAGAGCGATCGTCCGTTCTCGCATTCCTTGCAGTCCAAATCCGGTTTGGTTTTCAGCAATTTGGAAGCCGTCGCCATTGTCTTGAATCGTGAGATGCAGATGAGGCGCGATCGCCTCTAGGCTGATATTCACCTCAGAGGCATTAGCATACTTGCGGATATTGGTAAGCGCCTCCTGAACGATGCGACATATGGCGCTACTGACTTCATAGGGCAGCGACAGAGCTTGAATCTGGCAATGGGGCTGAATGCCCGTGGTGCGATAAAAGTCCTCGGCTAGGGTGGCGATCGCCTCCAGTAGAGGCATCCCCTGAAGGGGATCAGAGCGCATGGCAGACACCGATCGCCGCACTTCTTGCAGAGCCGTTGAGCCAAGTTGCTTGGCATCGCGCAAAAAGCTATGCGCCTGATCTGGATTGGAGTCCCAGAGCTTCAAAGCGCCCTCCATTTGCAGATTGAGTCCGGTCAGTGCGTGACCCAGAGAGTCGTGAATCTCACGGGCGATCCGGGCGCGCTCTTGTGCCATTGCCAGATTTTCGACCCGCAGGGCATATTGGCGGAGCTGGTCATTGGCGATCGTCAGCTTTTCCCGACTTTGACGCTCGTTGATCAAGGCATTTACTAGCAGCAAGATTAATACCAGAACTAGACCTAGCAGCAAGACAAAATTGAACAGCAGGGGACGACTGGGAACTTGCCAGCGCAGAGGGGCTTGAATTTCGACACGCCGCATAAACCGAGTCACCATCAGCAGAAACAGACTGAAGGCAATGCCCATGACCACCAGCCGCCCCGGCATTCTAAAAATTAGGCAACTCCGAATCATTAGCACCACATAGAGAAACGGAAATATGCGTGGATTTTTGCCCGCCGCGGCTGCCAGCACGATTAACCCAATCTCTAGAGCGGTGTAGGCAATTTTGTAAGCTGTTTGTGGGCTAGCTTTCTGAGAGGACGAGTAGCTAGGCAACTGTAGCCCCATCAGCCCAAATCCCAGCAAGCTCAGAAAATTAAGCAACGGAAATCGCTCGCCTAAGCGAGGTACTGAACCCGGCAGAAATTCCCCCAGCAGAGCGATCGCTAGCAGCCCCCACTCTAAATACAGCAGAAACGGAAACGGATGCTTCTGGATGAACCGGGGGCGATGCATAGATTAGCTAGAGAAGTCCCGGAACTTTCTGATAGAGATGGGCGATCGGGCAATGGAAATCAAGGCTAGAAAAACTTATCTCCTCACCTGCAAGATAGGTTTGCCCTATCCAGTCCCCTACAGAACTGAGTCGATAGCACTCCACCTGCATTTGAATCTGGTCTACCAGAACATACTCCTTCAAAGTTGGGCAAGTTTGGTAGTCGGCAAATTTTTCACCGCGATCGAATGCTGCCGTAGAGCTTGACAGGATTTCAATCACGAATGAGGGGTAAAGAATAAAGTCTTCATTGCCGTTGAGTTCTCGCTCGTCACAAGTCACTGCAACATCTGGATAGTAGTAACAATCTGTCGCCTCTAGTCTCACCTTGATGTCGGAAGTGAAGACTAAGCAAGGAGTCGCTGAAAGATGATTTCCTAAAAGCATGACAAGGTTACTCGCTAGAACCAGGTGAGGTTTCTTGGCTCCCATCATGGCATAAACATGACCCTGCCGATACTCATGCTTAATCGGGCTGACCCGCTCTCCTACTAGATACTCTTCTGCGGAAATATGGAATTTTTTCTGACCCGCAACCATAGATACCTCAGTAAATGGAGAAGGAGCTGAGAAGGAGCTTAAAACCTTTACGTCGATTATAGTCGGCTGTCTCAAAGCGGCGAACATGACCAAAGTCATGGGTAAGGTCATGACGATTTGTTCAGGTAGTTCAGGCGCGAAATTTCTACGATCGGACTATCGAAAGCTAAACGCTAAAGCGGTTTTCAAGTTCACATCATTCTAGGAAACTACCCGACATGAAATTTAGTCTCAAAAAAGTTCTGGTGGGTGGCGCTCTTGTAGGGGCGATCGCGCTTCTTCCCCTCATCGCTAATGCCCAAAACCAGCCCCAAAGTGGAGAAGGCAAAATGCCCAGACTCCATCAGGCAATGCGCCAGCTTAACCTCAGTGACGATCAACAAGCGCAAATCCAACAGATTCGTGAAGCTGCCCGGACTCAGATGCAGGGTATCCTCACGGCTGAGCAAAAGCAGCAGTTGCAGGGGGCGATCGCTCAGGGCACTCCTCTACCTAAAGCCCTAGATGCCCTCAATCTAACCGAAGCTCAGCGCACTCAGGGACGGGAGATTATGCAGACTTCCCGTGAGCAAATGCAGGGTATCCTCACGGCTGAGCAGCAGCAGCAAGTTCAGGAATTTCGCCAGTCTCGTCAGGGAAGGCGGGGGGCAATGGGTCGCATTCCTCGCGAGATTGCCCAACGGCTGAACCTGACCGAAGATCAGCAGGCAAAGCTCAAGCAAATTCGCGAAAGCACTCGCACTCAGATGGAGAATGTGCTGACGGCGGAACAAAAGCAGCAGTTGCAGACGGCGATCGCCCAAGGTGAAGATAAATCTGCCGCCCTCAGGGCGCTCAACTTGACGGAGGCTCAGCGCACTCAAAAACGCGAGATCTTCGAGTCTGCCTACGAGCAAGCCAAGGCTGTTTTGACGGCGGAGCAACAGCAGCAAGTCCAGGAATTTATGAGTTCTCGTCGATCGGCAATGTTCCAGTAGCGGGTTTCAGTGGGGAGTTCCCGATCGGCACCTCAAGACAGGGGAACATTAGCGAGTCATCCGAAATCGTTCACCCATCTAACTATAGAACAAGTGTTAGGACGGGGAAGTTTTTGTGGGTGCGCGGAGCGCACCCACAAAAACTTCCTAAGAGGATCTTTGAAAAGTCCAATTATTTAGTAGCGAAACGTTTTAAATCCCCCTCAATCCCCGCGCTATAGCGCCGCTGCGCTAGAAAAAAGGGGGACTTTGAGTTCGTTTCCCCCTTTTTTAAGGGGGCAAGGGGGGATCAAGAGGTGCCTAAAATCACAGCCGACCACTCTTTAAACATCTTCTAAGAGTAATGGCTATAGAACAAACTGCAAGGAAATCAAAATCATGGCGAAGGCAAAATCCATTGTTTCCCAAGAACAAAGACAGAACATCAAAACGTTGCTGACCGATGTCAAAAATAGTGTTGAGAACGCACCCTCAGACACAACAGTCACGCAGCTCAAGGCTGACGTAAAAGCGGCACTGAGCGATCGCAAGCTCACCCAGTCTGAATTTAAGACGATCGCCAATGACGTGCTGAATGTGGTCAGCAGTGCTGGAGTCACTGCCGAGGAAGCCCGCACAATCTTCTACGATCTACAAGACATTGCAGAAGCCTCGCGCTTTCCTAAAACCAATGACGACTTGACCGGGACGACCGGAAATGACGTTCTTTGGGGCGGGCTGGGACGCGATCGCCTCAAGGCAGCAGGCTCAGATGATGCAGGGAAAGGTGAAATTGATGTCCTTTGTGGCGGCGGCGGTAAAGACACCTTTGTGCTGGGAGATGCGGCTACAGGCTTCTATAATGACGGCACATCAGGCACTCTGGGACTTCAGGACTACGCCACGATTCTGGATTTCAACAAAAAGCAGGACACCATTCAGCTTCATGGCAGTGCTGCTGGCTACACCATGGGCGCTTTGCCCTCAGAGCTTTCGGTGAAAGGTACAGGCATTTACCAAACAACCGGAAGCTCCCGTGAGCTAGTGGGTGTAGTCGTGGGAGTTAGCCTCACCGACCTTAGCACGGGTTTTACGTTCGTTTAATCAACCTTTTGCACAGGCTGTGGCAATGAAAACAACCTGTGCAAAGCTCCATAACACTGAATTCCGAAAAGGTGACCATGCAATCTTCTTACCCAGCTACCCAGCCCAATCCTAAAATTGCCCGATTTCTCAACGCGATCGATCGCCTTTCTGATGCGCTAGGAGTTAGCGTACCGCCCATTGTAGATATTCAGGTGCTGCGATCGCTTCCCCTCGGCACTTTCGGTCGAGCCTGGGGAGATTCCCTCGATCGCCACAATCTGCAACCTTTCACGACAGGGCCTCGCCGCAAACAGCTTCATGATGGCGTGCATGTCTTGACGGGTTACGGCACAGATGCGATCGGTGAAGCCGAAGTTCAGGCTTTTCTTTTGGGAGCCAAGTTTCGTTTGGCTCACGTTATTTTGGGATTAGGGCTTTTGCGCCAGGTAAAACAGCAATCAGGTCTTTCTAATGGGATGAAGCTAAGGCTACGAGCAGCCTATCGGCGGGGTCGGCGTTCTCAATTCGATGCAGACAGGTGGCAACCTGAGCTGATGTGGAGCTTGCCGTTGGGTGAAGTGCGATCGCGGTTAGGCATTGATTGAAAACCTAACGCTAATCGTGATCTTGATCGGGACTAAAGTCCTGTTTTCATGGAACTAAAGTCCCGTTCTCATGGGACTAAAGCCCTATTTGAGATCAGGACGATCGCCTCATGTGCTTTCAGAGCAGAATTTTTAGGATTGAACCGTTGGAGCTAAATCGAGCTTCTAGCGAGTCTACCTAAGGAGATTTCCTCAAATGAAACTCAAGTTCAATGCCATTCTGCTTTGTGTCACTGGCGTGGTTATTTGCCTGTCTTTCCCAGCTCAAGCACAGTTCCAAGGGCCTCCAGAAAGAATGCCTTCAATGCCACAGGGCATGCCTCAAGAGCAGATGCCGCGGCGCTCTATAGATCAGAGCAATCTCAGCGAGGAGCAGCAAGAAAAACTGCGTGAGATTCAAGAAAGCGTCCAAGAGGAGATATCAGACCTGCTGACAGATGACCAGAATGAGCAGCTAGAGAGGGCGATCGCATCCGGCAAAAATCCGCAAGAGGCGCTGCGATCGCTCGATCTGGACGAAGATCAGCAAACTGAAGTCAGAGAGCTTTTACAAAATGCTCAGGAGGAGATGCACGCTGTTTTGACGGAACAGTAGCCCTTTTCCTCCTACCGTATCAGGAGTCATTCATGCAGCTTGAAGGAGACTCACCATGTCAAAAAAATCGCAGAACGGTAAAAACAGCAAAAAGACCCAGAGCAGCTCCATCACAGATGAGCAAAAGCAAATCTTTGAGACATTAGTGAGCGATGTCAGCAGTAGTTTTGAGGATTCCGCCTCAGACACGAGTGTAGGCCAGCTTAAAACAGATGTTGAATCTGCCTTGAGCGATCAAACCGTGACCCGCTCTGAGCTTAAGACGATTGTCAAAGATATCTTCACGGTTCTAGACAGCGATGAAATTAACGATGAGGAAGCCCGTACCATCTTTGATGACTTACAAGAAGTTATCGCAGTTTCTACTAGCTCCCAATCAAATGATGAGCTGACTGGGACTGATGGAGATGACATTTTGTCAGGAGGAACCGGAAACGATCGCCTCACCGGGACAAGCTCTACCCAGGCAGGAAAGGATGAGATCGACCTGCTAATCGGCGGTAGTGGCAAAGATACATTCGTTTTGGGCAACGCCTCTAAAACTTTCTATGACGATGGCAAGAGCGACACCCAAGGCTCAGCGGACTATGCCGCAATTTTGGATTTCAACCCAAAAAAAGACACGATTCAACTCAAGGGTAGTTCAAGCAGCTACTCGGTGGGTGCTTTACCAGACAACCTCAACATTACGGGAACCGGAATCTACTATCAGAGCAGCGGCTCTGAATCTGAGCTGATTGGGGTGGTGGTTGACGTCACCCTTAGTGACTTAAGTAAAGGTTTCACCTTTGCCTAAAAATCTTTAATCCGGCGTTGCTGATTTTATGGGCAAGTTTTTTTGAAGGAGGGCGCAGAGCGCCCTCCTTCAAAAAAACTTGCCCAGATTATCCAGATTGCGTCCATTTACAGTAGCTTATAGAACAGTGCAATGATTCTGCTGCTGTTATGTCTGCGATCACCCCTAAGCCTCCACTGTTCAATGCTTCCAGTCGTTCCCCTTGGTTCTGGATAGGCATGGCTGGGATTTTTCTATTCTCCCTTGCCCTACGATTTTGGGGGCTGAGCCGCTTCAATACCCTGGTGTTTGATGAAATTTACTACGCCAGATTTGCCAGCCACTTTCTCAAGGGCGAAATTATTTTCACCGGGCATCCCCCCCTTAGCACTTACATCATTGAGTTTGGCATTTGGCTAGGCGAAAAAATGCCCTGGGGCGATCGCACCCTCAAGAATGGATTGGCGGGTTTGCTGATTTCTCCCTTCAGCTACCGCTGGCTGAATGCTCTGACCGGATCGGTTTTGCCGCTGGTGATGGCGGCGATCGCCTATCAGCTCAGCTATCGTCGCAGCTACGCTTTGATTGCCGGACTACTGCTCTCCATGGATGGGCTGTTTTTGGTGGAATCGCGCTATGCTCTCAACAACGTCTACCTGCTGCTGTTTGGACTATTGGGGCAGCTCTTTTTTCTGATCGCACTCCGTGCCCAGGGCTGGCAAAGATGGCTCTGGCTTGGCTTAGCCGGAATTGGCTTTGGGGCTTCTGCGGCGATCAAGTGGAACGGACTCGGATTTTTGTTGGGAGCCATTTTGATTTGGTCAGCGGGCTGGATTTTGCAGTGGGTGAGGCTGAAATCCGCTAAAGGTGAAGAGGGCGATCGTCTCCCCACAAATTTCTTTAGTAGTCAAACCCCCTTTCAAAACCTGACTCAGCTTCATCTAGGACATGCCTTTGTCTGTTTTGCCGCAATTCCGCTGCTGGTTTACTACCTGTGCTGGCTGCCCTACATGCAGATCGATCCTTCAGGAGACAGCTTTTGGACGTTGCAGGTCAAAACCTACGACTACCACAAGCGAGTTGGAGGCGTGAGTGCTCATCCTTACTGCTCTCTATGGTTTACCTGGCCGCTGATGCTGCGTCCGATCGCCTATTTTTACAGAACATCCAACAGCGTCAACGAGCTGCCATCTGTTGTGGGGCCACCCTTGCCGCAAGCTGCGGGGAGCGTCATCTATGACGTTCATGCCATGGGTAATCCTTTTCTGTGGTGGTTTTCCACAGCAGCGATCGTTCTCTTGTTTGGGCTGTTCGCGCATCAAACTTGGCAATGGCTGGCACGTTGGGTTAGTGAAACATCTCTGACCGCTAAATCTGGGGCTGAGTCCAGTCCCGGATTCAGTACATCTGCAGCTGGAAATCCTTCGGGTCTGAATACCCAGAGCTGGCTCGTCCTTTACCTGGCGCTCAACTGGTCAGCCAATTTGCTGCCTTGGCTAGAAGTGACGCGCTGCGCCTTCTTGTATCACTACATGGAATCGTTAGTGTTTGCGTTGCTAGGCTTAGCGCTGGTGGTCGATCGCTGGCTGCATAGTCCACTTCGTGCCCGCAGAAGGCTAGGCTTTGGTATTCTTGCCCTGATTTTTATCGCCTTCATTTTCTGGATGCCTATTTATCTGGGGTTGCCGCTTTCCCCGATCGAAATTCAGATGCGCCGCTGGCTGCCGTCCTGGATTTAAGGCGGCATTCTCGTCTTTCTGTGTTTTCATTTTCTTATAAAGACCGCCCGGTATACAGGCTCTCCGCGCAATAGCGTCGATTGCTCCCGCTCTGTAGGCACGGCTAGGGGATTGATCTCTAGCCACTCAGAGTCTTTGCGCACAGAGTCTTGGCGAGCGAAGGCAGGATGCTCCTGAAAGCGATCGCACATTTCTATCTCTACGTCCTTCACGTCAGACTGTAGAAAAACCATTCCACCGGGCGCTAGATGGAGTGATAGCTCTTCGACTAGCTCAGGCTGTACTACCCGCCGCTTTTGGTGACGCTTCTTAAACCAGGGATCGGGAAACTGGATGCTGATTCTATGCAGAGATCTTTCAGGGAGAGCGGAGAGAAGCGATCGCAGTGAATTATTGACGTTGCAAAAGATGTAGTAAAGATTCGTGAATCCCGCCTCTTGCGACCGGAGATTGGCTTCCAAAACGAGCGGCTCTCGAATCTCTAGCCCCAAATAGTTCCAGTCAGGCTGCTCTTGAGCCATCTTGAGCAGAAAAACTCCCTTGCCGCAGCCAATATCTAAATGCAGTGGCAGCGATAAATCTGCATAAACTTTTGTCCAATCTGGCGGAGCTGCCGACTGTTTGTACTTCTGACTGAGTGGGTTAACATGCTGCCGCACACGAACGATCGCCAATTGGGACTCCTCTCTGCTAGAACCTACCAGAGTAAACACACTTTACTGCTTATTACAAATCAAGTTGCAAATCAAGGTGTAGCGTAGGAGATATGGGCATTCTTACCCCAGATATTCTTACTTTGCTTTTACCTTTTCCCCATGACACTCAATTTTCGGTTCGCTATCCTCAGCGATCCCCATATTGCTCTTCCCCATACCATCTGGGATCATCCTAGCCGCTTCCACTTGGTTGAGTTTAGTATGCAGGCGCTAGAAGTTGTTCTGCGAGAGCTGGAAACACTCCATCTCGATTTCTTGCTAATCCCTGGCGATCTGACTCAGCATGGAGAGCCAGAGAATCATGCTTGGCTAGCGGATCGCCTGACTCAGCTTCCCTATCCAGTCTGTGTCATTCCTGGAAATCATGATGTCGTAGAACAGTTTCCTACCGATCGATCGATCGGGTTGGCAGACTTCCCGCTTTACTATAAAAAGTTTGGCTATGGGGAAGGCGATCGTCCTTACTACAGCCGAGAAGTTTTGCCGGGGGTACATATCATTGGTCTTAACTCCAACGGCTTCGATAGTTGGGGCAAGCAGATGCCTACAGGATATCTAGATCCAGAGCAGCTTTCCTGGCTCAGGCATACGCTCTCTCGGCTGCAAGGGATTGTGTTTGTTATGGTGCATCATAACGTCATCGAGCATCTGCCCGACCAGTCTCATAGTCCGCTAGGTCAGCGATACATGCTTGAAAATGCGGCTCCCCTATTGCAGATGATGCAAGAATTTGAGGCTAACGTCGTATTTACAGGGCATTTGCATATTCAGGACGTTGCACAGCATGAAGCGTTGGGGCATCAGACTATTTTTGAGGTTACAACTGGCTCTCTCGTCACCTATCCTCACCCTTATCGGATTCTCCACTTCGAGCAGACCTGTCAGGGAAATCGGTTGCAAATAGAGTCTCGGCGAGTTCTGGCGGTACCAGAGCAATCAGACTTGCAGCATTTCTCACGAGAGTGGATGGGCGATCGCTCTACTCCCTTCGTGACTAAGTTACTCACCCAGCCACCCCTTAGCTTGTCTCTACCCCAGATCGAGGCGCTGGTTCCGGCACTCCGCTACTTTTGGGCAGACATTGCCAGTGGAGATAGCAAATTCAACTTTCCGAGCTTTCCTGAAACAGTCAATCAGTATTTCGCCAGATTTGGCGCGATCGATGCTCAGGGCAGGTATAGCCCGATCGATAATACGGTCAGTCTTGAGCTGGAGAATAGGCGCGATCGCACTCGTTCTCTAAGTTTTTGACATAACTCTCTTTACATAACAAACACAAATTGACAGAAACCCAATAAAATCGATATAGTTGAAGACTGTGAAAAGTTAAAATTAACTAATCCATACCACCCGTCAAGACCAGAGGCGAAATTTGCTCTAAGTCATGCCAACGATTCAGCAACTCATCCACAACGAACGTAACAAAGCCAAGAAGAAGACCAAATCTCCTGCTTTGAAGAGCTGTCCGCAGCGTCGCGGTGTCTGCACCCGCGTCTACACAACCACACCTAAGAAACCAAACTCTGCTCTCCGTAAGGTGGCGCGGGTTCGCCTCACCTCAGGATTTGAGGTGACGGCCTATATCCCTGGCATTGGACATAACCTACAAGAGCATTCCGTCGTCATGATTCGTGGGGGTCGGGTTAAAGACTTGCCAGGTGTCAGATACCACATTATTCGCGGAACGCTAGATACAGCCGGAGTTAAGGATCGTAAGCAAGGTCGTTCCAAATATGGTGCGAAGCGCCCCAAAGCTGCAAAGTAATGGACAAACTCTAGAGCAGCTAGGCAGGTGATTGAAACCCGCTAGCTGCTCTAAAAATGCCTTCATCGACTTAGCTAAGGCTTGGGCGCAAGAGCTTCAAGATTCAGATTCTCTGAAATCGAAAGTTCATGGGTTTAAGCCGAGCAGGCAAGATTTAGGTTTGACCATCTAAGAACGCTGGCACAAGAATTTCCGGCATACTTTTGACACACTGTATCCTGCCCACTCATTAGACATTCCTGTAAAGATTTATTTCTCAAGAGCTAGCCTATGTCTCGCCGTACTGTTGTCCAAAAGCGCCCAATTCAACCCGATCCAGTTCATAACAGCCGGGTCGTCACCATGATGGTGTCTCGGCTTATGAAGAGTGGAAAGAAGTCTATTGCCTATGGCATTATCTATGATGCTTTCAAGATGATAGAAGAGCGAACAGGTACAGATCCTCTGGAACTGTTTGAAAGAGCCGTCAAGAATGCGACTCCGCTAGTTGAGGTCAAAGCCAGACGAGTAGGTGGTGCAACTTACCAGGTTCCTATGGAAGTCCGTTCTGAGCGGGGCACAGCTCTGGCTCTCCGTTGGCTTTCTCAGTTTGCCCGTCAGCGTTCTGGCAGAACTATGGCAGGGAAGCTAGCAAATGAGCTGATGGATGCAGCTAATGAAACTGGCAGCGCCATTCGCAAGCGCGAAGAAACTCACCGTATGGCTGAAGCAAATAAAGCATTTGCTCACTACCGTTACTAAGACGCTGTTACCACACTGTGCGAAGTTTTTGGGTTGAGTCGCTCTGCCGTGCCGTTGGTAGGCGACTGCCGATAAGTTTGTGAAAACCACACGTTAGCCATAAATAAAGTATAAAATCTTAACAGACGCAGCCTTTGTCAGGGAGGCGCTGCGGCATAAATCAAGGAGGTAGCTGTGGTACGTACTATTCCCCTCGAACGGGTACGTAATATTGGGATCGCCGCTCACATTGATGCGGGCAAGACAACAACGACTGAGAGAATTCTGTTCTACTCTGGCGTTGTGCATAAAATTGGCGAAGTCCATGAAGGAACAGCAGTTACTGACTGGATGGAGCAGGAGCGAGAGCGAGGAATTACCATCACGGCGGCTGCGATCAGTACCAGCTGGAACGACCATCGCATCAACATTATTGATACCCCTGGTCATGTAGATTTCACCATTGAAGTAGAGCGCTCCATGCGCGTCTTGGATGGCGTAATTGCAGTCTTTTGCTCTGTGGGTGGAGTGCAGCCTCAGTCTGAGACGGTGTGGCGGCAAGCCGATCGCTACAATGTTCCTCGCATTGTTTTCATCAATAAGATGGATCGGACAGGTGCGAACTTCTACAGAGTCTATGAGCAGATTCGCGATCGCCTACGTGCCAACGCAGTCCCTATCCAACTGCCTATTGGCAGCGAGGATGTTTTCAAGGGCATTGTCGATCTGGTCAAGATGAAGGCGTACATCTACGTTGATGAGCTAGGCTCTAAGCCCGAAGAAATCGACATCCCTGAGGACATGAGGGAGCTGGCAAATGAGTATCACGGCAAGCTGGTAGAGTCGGTTGCTGAAACGGATGACGTTCTGATTGAGAAATACTTGGGCGGTGAAGAACTCACAGAAGCTGAGATTCGTAGGGGTCTTCGTATTGGCACCGTTTCAGGAAAGATTGTGCCTTTGATCTGTGGCTCTGCCTTCAAAAACAAAGGCGTTCAGCTCCTGCTAGATGCAGTGGTGGATTACTTGCCTTCTCCGCTAGAAGTGAAGCCTGTTCAAGGAGTTCTTCCTGATGGCAGCACTGCCACCCGACCTGCCAGTGACACTGAGCCAACGGCTGCCTTAGCGTTTAAGATTATGGCTGATCCCTATGGTCGCCTAACTTTTGTTAGGGTTTACTCCGGTGTGCTCGTCAAGGGCAGCTATGTCTACAATGCCTCTAAGGACAAGAAAGAGAGAATCTCCCGCTTAATTATCCTGAAGGCAGACGATCGCCAAGAGGTCGATGAGTTGCGGGCAGGGGATCTAGGCGCTGCCCTAGGCTTGAAAGATACCTTTACAGGTGACACGCTCTGTGACGAGGCTTCTCCCATCATCCTGGAATCCCTATTTGTTCCGGAACCTGTGATCTCGGTTGCAGTTGAGCCGAAAACAAAGCAGGATATGGAAAAGCTCTCTAAGGCATTGCAAGCCCTATCTGAGGAAGACCCAACCTTTCGGGTTAGCGTTGACTCGGAAACTAACCAGACAGTAATTGCCGGGATGGGTGAGCTGCACTTGGATATCTTGGTCGATCGCATGAAGCGAGAATACAAGGTGGAGGCCAATGTAGGTGCGCCTCAGGTCGCCTATCGGGAAACCATTCGTAAACCCGTTCGCGCTGAGGGTAAATTTATCCGGCAGAGTGGCGGCAAAGGTCAGTATGGTCACGTTGTGATTCAGATTGAACCCGGTGAACCGGGCACTGGGTTTGAATTTGTTTCCAAGATTGTCGGCGGTACTGTGCCTAAAGAGTACATTGGTCCTGCCGAACAGGGAATGAAGGAAGCTTGTGAGTCTGGCATCCTGGCAGGTTATCCTGTCATTGATCTGAAGATCACAATGGTGGATGGTTCTTATCATGATGTAGACTCTTCGGAAATGGCGTTCAAAATTGCTGGTTCAATGGCAATTAAGGAAGCCGTGATGAAGGCTTCTCCAGTCTTGTTAGAGCCGACCATGAAAGTTGAAGTTGAAGTTCCTGAGGACTTCATCGGCAACGTTATTGGCGATTTGAACTCTCGTCGAGGGCAAATTGAAGGACAGGACACTGAGCAAGGCACTGCCAAGGTTATTGCTAAAGTACCCTTGGCGGAAATGTTTGGGTATGCTACCGACATTCGGTCAAAAACTCAAGGTCGTGGCATATTCTCAATGGAGTTCAGCGCTTATGACGAGGTACCTCGCAACGTCGCTGAAACCATCATTGCGAAGAGTAAAGGGAACGCATAGTCAGTAAAGAGGAACAAATAGATAAATGGCACGCGCAAAGTTTGAACGGACTAAACCCCACGTTAATATCGGCACCATTGGTCACGTTGACCATGGTAAAACGACCCTAACTGCTGCGATCACAATGACGCTGGCAGCATTGGGACAAGCCCAGGCGAGAAACTATGATCAGATCGATGCTGCGCCTGAAGAAAAAGCGCGGGGTATTACGATCAACACTGCTCACGTGGAATATGAAACCACTGAGCGCCACTACGCCCATGTGGATTGCCCAGGTCACGCTGACTATGTGAAGAACATGATCACGGGTGCAGCTCAGATGGATGGCGCAATCTTAGTGGTTGCGGCAACCGACGGTGCGATGCCTCAGACGAAAGAGCATATTCTGCTGGCGAAGCAGGTGGGTGTACCTAGCGTTGTGGTCTTCCTGAACAAAATTGACCAGGTGGACGACGAAGAACTGCTTGAGCTTGTGGAATTGGAGCTGCGGGAACTTCTGACTGATTACGACTTCCCCGGTGACGATGTGCCGATCGTTCGTGGTTCAGGTCTGATGGCTCTGGAGCAGATGCAAAAGAACCCCAAAACCATCAAGGGCGAGAATGAGTGGACTGATAAAATCTACGAATTGATGGAAGCTGTGGACTCTTTCATCCCGACTCCTGAGCGGGATATCGACAAGCCTTTCTTGATGGCGGTAGAAGATGTCTTCACCATTACAGGTCGGGGAACCGTTGCTACAGGTCGGATTGAGCGCGGCAAGGTCAAAGTGGGTGAAACGGTGGAAATTATCGGCATCCGCGACAGCCGGAGCACAACCGTGACCGGAATCGAGATGTTTAAGAAGAGTCTTGATGAAGGGATGGCGGGTGATAATGCAGGTCTCCTGCTGCGGGGTATTCAGAAGACTGATATTGAACGGGGCATGGTAATTGCTAAGCCGGGTTCAATTAAACCTCATACCCAGTTTGAGGGTGAGGTATATGTGCTTCAGGAAAAAGAAGGCGGACGCAAAACCCCCTTCTTCCCTGGCTACAAGCCTCAGTTTTATGTCCGAACCACCGACGTGACGGGCACGATCGCTTCTTTTACCGCGGATGATGGTAGCGAAGCGGAAATGGTGATGCCGGGTGACCGCATCAAAATGACGGTCGAACTGATCAACCCGATCGCAATTGAGCAAGGGATGCGTTTCGCCATCCGTGAAGGCGGTCGTACCATTGGAGCGGGCGTGGTTTCCAAGATCCTGAAATAGCGGGATTTCAGCTTGCAGTCAGCAGCTAGCATTAGACACTAGCTGCTGATTATTTTGTCTCAGTCGTCTTACTCTGAACCTAGAAAACTTAACCTTGGCACTTAAATGGCAACTATTCAACAGCAGAAAATTCGGATTCGCCTCAAGGCTTTCGATCGCCGCCTCCTAGACACTTCCTGCGAAAAGATTGTAGATACCGCTAACCGCACCAATGCCACAGCTGTAGGACCGATTCCGCTCCCCACAAAGCGTCGGATTTATTGTGTCCTGCGATCGCCTCACGTAGACAAAGACTCACGGGAGCATTTTGAGACTCGTACCCATCGCCGCATCATTGATATCTACCAGCCTTCCTCAAAAACCATTGATGCGCTGATGAAGCTTGACCTACCCGCAGGCGTAGATATTGAAGTAAAGCTGTAGTGAATTTCGGACGTCTTGCCTCGGCTAGACTATGGCAATACGATAGACTATTAAGAGTAGCTTAACCCTTTAGGTCAAGCTACTCTGATGTTTTAAAGACCTGCTGTTTTTAGGCTGGTGTTAATAAGATAATTCTCAGATTAGTCCTTAAGTTCAGCTTCTTCCCACGGAAATTAGAGTTGTAATGACATTTTCTTCATCCGTCGCTGTCCGCGAACTTCCCCTTTTTCCTCTATCTGAAGTTGTTTTGTTTCCAGGTAGCCAATTGCCATTGCAAATTTTTGAGCCTCGCTATCGCATCATGATGAATACCATTCTGCAAAGCGATGGACGCTTTGGAGTGCTAATGGTTGATCCGACACAGGGACGAATTGCTAACGTGGGTTGCTGTGCCGAAGTTGTGCAGCATCAGCGCTTGCCTGACGATCGCTTCAAGGTTTTGACGTTAGGGCAGCAGCGCTTCCGAGTTTTAGAGTACGTGCGTGAAAAGCCTTACTATGTAGGTCTAGTCGAGTGGATTGAAGACCAGCCCACCGACAAAAATCTGAGTGAACTTGCTGATGAGGTTGATCAGCTCCTTCGAGACGTAGTGCACCTCTCGACCAAGCTGACTGGACAGGAGATTGTTTTGCCGGATGACGTGCCTGAGCTACCTGTCGAGCTTTCCTATTGGGTTGCTGGAAATTTGCATGGCGTTGCTCAAGAGCAGCAGCTCTTGCTAGAAATGCAAGACACTGCGGCTCGCCTAGAGCGTGAATCGGAGATCCTCACCTCAACGCGCAACCATCTAGCAGCGCGTACCGCTCTTAAGGGTGTATTCGAGTAGTCTGTTCTACAAACGCTCATTCGATAGATAAGATGTCGTAGCTGCCCAGAATCTTGATAGTTTCTGTGCAGCCTTGGAGTTCCGCTAGAGCTGATTGCACCATAACAGACTCTAGGTTAGCTTCTAAATCGATAAAAAATAGATAGTCTCCAAGCGATCGCTTGGTTGGTCGGGATTCAATTCGACTCATGTTAATTTGGCGCTGAGCGAAGATTTGCAGAGGTTTGAGCAGGGCGCCGGGCGTGTTCGCCGGAAGGCTAAACGCTAGAGAAGTCTGGCTACCGCTCTGGGGCGGTTCTAAGCTCAACACCCAGAAGCGAGTACAGTTGTCAGGGTGATCGTTGATCGGATAAGCGAGGATGGGTAGTTCATAGAGCTGTGCTGCTCTTTGAGAAGAGATCGCCCCGGCCTGAGGATTAGTTTTGAGATACTGTAGGGCTTCTGTGGTCGAATTGGTAGGAACTAGCGGCACGGCTGGGAGATACTGCTCAAGCCATGCTTGACATTGCGCTAGCGCCTGGGGATGAGAGTAAACTACTTCGATCGCGCCAAGGTCTGGAGCGGTAGACAGCAAGGCGTGGGCGATCGGCAAGATTAATGCCTGCTGGATGTGAAGTTTATCTAATTGCCATAGTGTGTCAAGGGTAACTGTGACGCTGCCCTCGATAGAGTTCTCAACGGGAACGACCGCCATCTGAGTTTCACCCTGAGCGGCGGCTCGAATAGCCTGGGCAATGCTGGCGTAGGAATGAAGAATTGAAGAGTTGCCTGTGGTCTTCTCAAGCCATGTACTGTAGGCTAGCGCCGCGCTCTCGGCATAAGTTCCGGCGGGTCCCAAATGAGCGATCGATATGTCCATAGGGCAGGGCTTTGATAAAGCTTTGATAACGAAAAGACTGTATGGCAAGAAAGCTGCTGCAAATCAGTGGATCAAGCCATATGGCATTACTTAATTGAGTTAGGACGAGTTATTTTTGAGAGCCGCGCGGAGCGCAGCTCTCAAAAATAACTCATTGGATCTAAGCGCGTAGCGCCATATATCAAATTACAACATTTCATTACGTAGATTCAGATGTATTGATGCAGGCAAGTATAAATACTGAAAGAATGCCTTGAAAGCTGAATTTTGTATTGTCAAGGTAGATTCCTTGGAAAAAATGTAAAATTTACTTAATCGCTTCTTATTTAATTTCTTCTTAGCTAACTTTTTCAGCTAATTGTTTCAGTTAATTGTTTCAGCTAGCTATTTCAGCACGATCGCTTCAACCTTCAGATCGACGATGGTAAGCCCCGTATGCCCACCTGCTTTTCTGCTTCTCAAGCTGTCGAATTAGCCATTCCAGAACAGCCTATCCCTATTCAACACTACTTGCGACAGCCCCAGCGCTTAATTGCGGCATTGGTCGATCCGAGTCGCATAGAGCCATTGGGAGCTGACGTATTTCGGCTGAAAATGCGCCCCCTCAGCTTCCTGACGCTGAGTATTCAGCCGACCGTAGATGTGAGAGTCACAGAAACAGAGGGGTCGATTTGCATGGAGTCGATTGCCTGTGAAATTCGCGGCATAGAATACATCAATCAACGCTTTGGACTGAAGCTAGTGGGACGACTTACCCCTTCAGTAATAGATGACATTACCTATCTCAAAGGCAAAGCCGATTTGCGGGTTGAGGTTGAGATGCCGCCTCCACTATGGCTCACACCCCGCCCCATTTTAGAAGCAGCCGGAAATGGACTGCTCCACAGCGTGCTGCTTACTATCAAGCAACGGCTGATGCATCAGCTTTTGTCAGACTATCGTCAATGGGCTGCCTCTCAGACACAGGCTAGTGGTGATCCGTCCATGGTTGAACCCACACTCCTCTCGTCCAATAGCCCGATCGCCTAATGAGCGCTGAGCCAGTCAATGGATTGGGCATTGTTTCCTGAATCACCCCCCGAATTATTTCCTGAGAGCCTACAGGGACTAAAGGAGCAGCGGTGCTGGGGAGAAATACCCTGCTGCTGCAATGCCAATCGGTGCTTGGCAGTCCCGTAGCCCTTATTAGCGCTGAGATCATAGCCGGGGTAGCGAGCCGCAAGCCGCATGATCAGGTCATCTCGCCAAACTTTTGCCACGATGCTGGCTGCCGCGATCGCCACAGACTTTTGGTCGCCTTTGACGACGGTCTTTTGAGGAACCAGCAGGCCCGGAATCCGCTGGTTGCCATCCACTAGACATAGCGCTGGCTGCGGCTGCAATTGCCTGATGGCGCGCTTCATGGCTAGAAATGTCGCTTGCAAGATATTAAGGCGATCGATCTCTCGCACAGAAGCCATACCGATATGACAGGCGATCGCCACTGCTCTAATTTCTTCAGCCAACTGCCTGCGCCGCGCCGCCGACAGCAGTTTGCTATCAGTTACTCCAGCACTGATCAAGGGGGCATGAGCCGCGATCGGCAAGACCACAGCAGCGGCAATCACGGGGCCGAATAACGCTCCTCGCCCTACTTCATCGACTCCTGCAATGGGAACCGCCTCATCTGCTTCACTGCCAAGCAGTTCTGATAGGCTCAGAAAATCAGGCGGTTTCATCGCAGCACTTTTTCTTTCCAACATTTACCTGCTGTAGCCTAACCTGCATCCGTATTAGTGTCTGCATCCGATAGGTTAACGGATGAACGACGGCGACGGCGACGGCGAGGAGCATCGGTATCAGAGAGGGTATCCTCAGCCTCAGCCCCTTGATTGCTCACCTCAGGAGCGTTTTTCAGGACAACAGGCTCAGAAATTTGAATCTCTGCAAAGGATTCGGTAAGTGGCTCTCTATCCTCAAATTCTTCTTCTGCGAGTTCTTCAGCATCTAGCTCTAACGCTGGAGTAGAGTCTGAGAAAGATACGTCGGCAGAGCGAATACTTTGCCCCGGTAAAGTCACAGAAATAATGGCAGACTTTGGATCTTTAATAGGCTCTGTCGCCAATACCATTGGAGAGATACCCATCAGAGCATAAATTTCCTGCTCTTCGGGGGTCATTTCCACAGAAATGACTTGAGGCGGTTCAGCTACAGGCTTTTCTCGGCGTGCAGCGGTGCGTCCCCGCTCAGGCTTCTCAGGTCGAGGTTCCCTCACATTGCGAGGGACAGGAGCAGGCTCCTCAATCACAGGCAGCGGCAGCGGCTCATCTTCGGTCTCTATTTCTGACCTCAGCGTAGGTGCAACGCTTCCACGAATTACAGGTTCACCCACCTTGAGGCGAGTCCGACGACGACGACGGCTATCCTTACTACGCTCTTGGTAATTGGGGTGGTTGGTTAAATCTAGCTCCTGCAAGTCGGCAGAGGCGTCTAAATCGAGATTCTCTTGCTCAAATCCCGCTCTTTCGTGGGTTCTTTCGTTAGATCTTTCAGTGACTCTCTCACCCGATCGCTCCCAATTGTCCCGCAGGGCAGGGATGCGAGATTCTGCGGCGGTAGCTGTCCGTGAAGCTTCTATTGGCTCTGCGATCTCATGATCCATCTCGCCAGGGAGATGAATAATCAGACCCGTACTGCTGCAAGTTTGGCAAGGGCGACCAAACAGCTCGTAGATATTTTGTCCTTGGCGCTTGCGGGTCAATTCGACCAGACCTAGCTCAGTCAATTGGGCAATTTGAGGACGGGCTTTATCTGACCTCAATGCCTTATTAAACTGCTCCAAAACCTGAAGCTGATCGCGGCGGGCATCCATGTCGATGAAATCGACGATGATGATGCCTGCAATATTGCGAAGCCGCAACTGTCGAGCAATTTCGGTGGCCGCCTCAGAGTTTGTCCACAGGACGGTTTCACGTGCCGTTGCGGAACGGGTGAATGAGCCTGAGTTGACATCAATTACAGTCAGAGCCTCAGTCCGCTCAATAATGATGTATCCCCCAGAAGCCAGATCAACACGGGGCTTGAGGGCTTCTCGAATGGCGGCGTTGACTCGGAAATACTCCAGGATGGGCTGGCGATCGCGGTGGTGGTCAATCAGCACGCCCTGGGGCGCTTTGCCACCACTCCAGTTGACTAGGTGCTGCTTAACGCGCTTCAGCCCGGTATGGGAATCTACGACAATGCGGTTGACATCGGTGCTGTAGACATCCCGCAAAACCCGCTGAATGAAATCATCATCTCGGTTAAGCAAGCTAGGCGGACGGGTTGTCAGCGCCTCTTGCTGAATGTTTTCCCACTGCTTTTGCAGGGTTTCCAGGTCTTCAATAATCGCTTCTTCAGGCATTCCCTCTGCTTCGGTTCGCACCAGCAGCCCCATGCCAGGAGGCTTAACTAAGATAGCAAGTGCTCGCAGACGGTTGCGCTCGGCTTCGCTGCGGATGCGTCGAGAGAGATTGACGCCGCGACCAAACGGCATCAGCACTAGATAGCGACCGGGCAGACTAATGTTTCCGGTCAGTCGGGGCCCTTTGTTCCCCGTTGGCTCCTTCATAATTTGCACCAGAACCTTCTGCTGAGGAGCCAGCAACTCGGTAATGGAGGCGGCTGACTTTCTCAGCCGCACAGGTCCTAAATCGGTAACGTGAATAAATCCGTTGCGCTCGCTGTCTCCAATGTTGACGAAAGCAGCATCAATTCCAGGGAGAACGTTCTCAACAATTCCGAGGTAAATGTCGCTAACCTGATGGTTTCCCTTTGCAACAATAAGTTCTTGAATCTGATCTTCGGAAAAGACAGCCGCGATCCGGTGCTGTTCGGCGATAATAATTTGCTTTGACATTCAATTTCCTCAAAAACGGTCAGCCCCAGAGGCAATGGCTTCGTCCGTGCCGTCTGTGCTGGGCTTAAGCTTGGGTAGGTGAAAAAACATGATGCGTGGAAGCCACAGATCCGATCTACCTGAAGTGGATGCTTAGATAGATCTAACTCTGGATAAAAACGGTTTCATCGCCACTGCTTTCTGAATATTTCAGTTAGTCTGAACGCCTCAGTTAGCAGGATGCGAGAATGAGCAGTTGAGTGAACGATCATCACTAGCTTTTCGACAGGCCCCTTCCACAAAGACAGGAACCTAACGATCGAAAGTAAGTTAAAAGCTTTGCTGAAGCAGACCCGGATCAGCACATAGTGCCGATTTAACCACTGGCAACCTGAGAGACACCAGTCTGCTACGGCTTCTCTTGATGAGAATTATAGCGTGGACAACTGACTCTGCTCTGTTTATTGGTAAATATTTTGTAAAAATTAGGAAATTTGCAGAATATTTCTTTCCCAGAAAAAAGCGATCGCGCTCAATCCATTCGCTGAAGTAGCGTAATTTTGGGATCGAGGATTTTTTGCCCAATGCCGGGAAACCTGACGGCTAGACAGATTTTGTTGCCTGCCCCGAAAATATGGGTGACTTTGCCCTCGCCAAAGCCCTTGTGGAGAATGCGATCGCCCACGTTCCAATCATCCTCATGCATTCCGGGGGCATCGGCGACCTGCTGCTTGATTTCTCGAATAGGGGTGGTCATGCGCTTGGGGATGGCTCCGCTAGCGCTACCCAGCAACAGCTCTTTCGGCAGTTCTCCCAAAAACAGCGACGGGCTTGCCGACTCGCGAGAGCCATACAGCCGTCGCTCACGGGCATAGGAGAGAAAAAGCTGCTCTCTGGCGCGGGTAATGCCAACATAGCAAAGACGGCGCTCTTCCTCCAGCGATTTGGGGTCTTCCATGGCTCGATGGTTGGGAAACAATCCCTGCTCCATGCCCACCAGAAAGACGACCGGGAACTCTAGCCCCTTGGACGAGTGCAGCGTCATCAGCGACACTTTGGACTGCTGCTCTTCATCGAGGTTGTCCAGATCGGAGGCGAGAGAGGCATTTGCCAAAAATAGCAGCAGGTTTGCCGCCTCGTTTTGCTCCTCAAATTGCAGGACGGCATTGTATAGCTCCTGAACGTTTTGCAGGCGATCGAGGGCTTCATCCGTGCCTTGGGTTTTCAAGTCATCCACATAGCCTGACTCGTCCAGAATGCCCTGGACAATCTGAGAGGCAGGTGCTTCTTCAACTTGAGCTTGCCAGGATTGTATCATCCGCACAAAGCCAAGGACGGGCTTGGACGATCGCCCTGCGAGAGTCTGCACTGAAGTATCGTCGGTCAAGATTTGCCAGAGCGAGACATTTAGCTCACGGGCAGCGGTTTCCAGGCGATCGATTGTGGCTTTGCCGATGCCGCGCCGGGGGGTGTTGAGGATGCGCTTAAGGCTGATGGAGTCTTCTGGGTTGGCGACCAGCCGCAGGTAGCATAGAACATCCTTGATTTCTTTGCGATCGTAGAACCGCAGTCCACCCACTACCGTGTAGGGAATTGCCTGCTGCACCAGCACTTCCTCAAACGATCGCGATTGAGCATTCGTCCGGTAAAGAATGGCAAAGCTGCCCCAATTTAGCTCTGGGTTAGTCAGCTCCATCTGACGCAGCTGATTGATGACAAAATTTGCCTCGGCGGTTTCATCTTCGGCACGATAGCAAAAGACCGTCTCTCCAGAACCGCGCGTCGGGCGCAAAACCTTGTCGATGCGCTCAGTGTTGTTCTCAATCAGCGCATTGGCAATTTGCAGAATGTTCTCGGTAGAGCGATAGTTTTCCTCCAGCTTCACCATGGTACGGGTGTCGTCGTCGGGCAAGCCGTCCCCAAAGTCGTTCTGGAAATCCATGAGGATGGTGAAATCTGCCGCCCGGAAGGAATAAATCGACTGATCGGCATCGCCTACGACGAGAATCGATCGATGCTCCCAGTCAGCAAATTTGCGCGAGTCGGCTCCGTTAGTGACAAGCAAGCGAATCAGGTTGTACTGCGTCCGGTTAGTGTCTTGATATTCATCCACCAAAATATGGCGAAAACGGCGATGCCAGTAGTCTAAGACCTGTTGATTTTGCTGGAAAAGCTGCACAGGAATTAGGATTAGATCATCAAAATCCAGGGCATTGTTGGCAGCTAGCGCCTTCTGATACTCGGAATAGACATTGGCAATCACCCGTCCTTTAAAGGTCGGCTGATCCTTCTCAACATCTGCCGGGGTAAAGCCCTGATTCTTGGCGTTGCTGATGGCGTAGCGCATCGATCGCGGGTCAAACTTTTTGTCATCCAGATTGAGCTGCTGGGTGACGATGTTTTTTACCAAGCTTTGCACATCCGACTCGTCAAAGATCGAGAAGCTCTTTGTCCAACCGCCGTTTGCCCCTTCGTATTTCTCAATGTCGTAGCGCAAAATCCGGGCACAAAGGGCATGGAAGGTGCCGATCCACAGCTCTTTGGTGATGGTTTTGTAGACCTGCGATCGCAGCCGGGTTTGCTCGATCGGCGAGAGGGTTTCCAGCCGCTTGCCGTATTTTGCCTCAGCTTCCTGCTCAGCAAACAGCTTTTCAATCCGCTCTTTCATTTCTCTGGCGGCTTTGTTGGTAAACGTCACCGCTAGAATGTTTCCGGGATCAACGCGATGGGTCAACACCAGATTGGCAATCCGGTAAGTGAGGGCACGAGTCTTGCCAGAGCCAGCCCCTGCTACGACCAGCAAAGGACCGCAGTAATGTTCGACGGCGCTGCGCTGAGAGGGGTTGAGGTGGCTGAGGAAGTCGGCAGGCATGGCGGGGAGTAGGGGAATGAAGGGATGGGGTGAGGGGGCGATCGTAACACCTTCACGCTGCATCTTTATGGTAAAGCGTATCGTATCTGCCGTCTTCCTGGGTTAGATCGCATTACTTTCAAGAGATCTGTCGAAATTCGATAGAATGTTCAAGGCTAACGTTTTTGCTCAACACTACATACCGCCATGGCGATCGCCCCGTTAGCTCTGTCGCCGCCAGCCCAAACCCACTATGCCTAAGACTTCTGACCTGCACGTTGTTGAAACTCGCCCACTCATCACGCCTGCGACGATTCACAACGAGCTTCCCATTACCGACACAGCCGCTTCACTGGTGGCTCAAACTCGCGATCGCATCCGCAACATCATGCAAAACGAAGATCGGCGCTTGCTGGTCATCGTTGGTCCTTGCTCGATCCACGACATCAATGCGGCGCTGGAGTATGGCGAGAAACTGGCGGCGCTGCGAGCTGAGCTAGCGGACGATCTGGAAATCGTTATGCGGGTCTATTTCGAGAAGCCTAGGACGACGATCGGCTGGAAAGGGCTAATTAACGATCCGCATCTAGACGGCAGCTATGACATCAATACCGGGCTGCGTCTAGCTCGTAAGCTGCTGGTGAGCCTATCTGAAATGGGACTCCCAGCGGCTACCGAGCTGCTCGACCCGATTATTCCTCAATATATTGCGGATGTGATTGCCTGGACGGCGATCGGTGCCCGCACGACCGAGAGCCAAACCCACCGCGAAATGGCATCGGGTCTTTCCATGCCCATCGGCTTCAAGAACAATACGGATGGTAGCCTTCATGCTGCTGCTAACGCCATGCTGGCTGCCAGTCAGCCCCACCGTTTCCTGGGCATCAACACGCAGGGTTTGGCAAGTATTGTGACGACAACGGGCAACCCGGATGGGCATCTGGTGCTGCGGGGCGGCAAGCAGGGTATCAACTACGATACCGATAATGTTCAGAAGGCAGCTGGTACCCTAGCGAGTTTGGGCATTAACCCCCGTGTGATGGTGGATTGCAGCCACGATAACTCTAGTAAAGATTACAGTCGTCAGACGATCGTGATTGAGGATGTCGCCGCGCAGTTGGCAGCAGGTTCTAGACACATCATGGGCGTGATGGTGGAAAGCCATCTGGTGGCAGGCAAACAGGCGATTTCTAAAGATCTCTCCCAGCTCACTTACGGTCAGAGCATCACCGACGGTTGTGTAGATTTCGCAACAACGGCAACCATGCTGCGATCGCTTGCCAAAACGGTCACGCAGAGCTGCATTTCCCTCAGCTAGCTAGGGGCTGAAGCTGTTTCTCAATTTCATCACAGGCGACCTGCGCCCCTGCTTCTGTCTGCATAATCTGAGCTACGGCAACTGCTTGAGCAGCGTAGCCCGGATTCTCCAGCAGGGCATGCAGTTCTCTGACGGCTCTTGTCGCCTGGTATTGCTGGCGAGCGATCGTGCGGGACGTGCCCAAACGCTCTAGGCGAGCGGCATTATCGGGTTGGTCATGGCTGTAGGGCATCACCAGCGTCGGGCGACCCGATCGCAGTGCCTGTGCGGTTGTGCCAATGCCGCCCTGATGAACGATCGCGCTGGCATGGGGAAAGATCTTTGAATAGGGAGCATAGTCCCAGGCTATGATGCTCTCTGGCAAATTGTCTGGGGGCAAATTCTGCCCCATGAGCAAGACAGCTCGTCGGTTGAGCTGCTGTGCAGCCTGGATGCTGTAGCGATAAAAATCACCCGGATCAAATACGGCGGCTGAACCTAGCGTAAACACAATGGGCGGTTCACCTGCCGCTAAAAAATCTTGCAGCTTTGGGGCAAGACCCATCCCTTCAAGGGTGCCGTCATAGAAGGTGAATCCTGTCACCACGGTATTGGGCGGCCAGTCAATCTGAGGGGCAGCCAGCACCGATGAAAAAAGCGCAAGCACCAGATGGGGCGAAAACTTATCATCTATGAGGGGGTTGCCAATGGGCGGTAATCCAACTTCTCGCCGCAATTGATGCAGTGGATCAGCCCAAGAGCGCGTTGCCAATCGGGCGAGATTCTTGACCCCACGATTTACAAAGGGGAGCGATCGAAATTTCGTCATTCCCTCCAGCGTTGGCAGCACAGGGGGATCGTAGATAGAGAACATAGAGGAGGGAGAAAGCGCACAAAAAGCCCAAGGCATTCCCAGCTTTTCGGCTACGAGCCTTGTAGCATAGACTACCTCGCCCGTCAGGATAAAATCTGCTCCTTGGGCGATCGCCATGAGGTCAGCATAGGTCTGCCGCAGATTAGCAAAAATGTAGTCCCGCAGCAGTCGCTCCGTCCCTTTTTTCAGATCCATCATCCGTGCGATCGTTTCGGGGTCATCGGGTGAAACTTGGTCGGGACGAATAGGCTGCACCTCAAACCCTAGCGCCTGGATTCTGTCGCTGAACTGCTTGACAACGGCAAACACAACATCATGACCGCGCTCTCGCAAAGCTAGACCGATCGCCAGCATCGGATGCAGATCGCCCAACGACCCGATCGTGGTTATAACAATTCGGCTCACGCTGCCCCCTGTAGTGTTTTATGGCAACCGCCAAGGCGGGTTAGGACGGGGACATTTAGGGTGGGGGCGCTAAGCGCCCCCACCCTAAATGTCCTCAGAAAACTGGCGATATTCATAGATTTTAGATTAGGCAAAATTTTAGGCGATGCTTCCCCGTTTCCGAGCCTCTTTGTAGGAGGTACCTACGTTTCTCAACCCGGCTCGAATCATCTGCTGCTCCAGGAGGGCAAAGAATCGAGCGCGATCGCCTCCCCTTACCACCGCCTGGTTGTGAGCTTCTGCCAGAGCTACCGGGTAGCCGTAGCCCTTTTGTACCTGGGTCATGGTCAGGCTCAGTGCCGTCTCCAAGAGATCTCGATCTTCTGCTACCCATGCTGGAAACTCGACACGGGCAATCTCTGAACCCATGTGAACATAGCAAAAATGAATCGCATGGTCGCCGTAAGATTCCAGAATCTTTGCCGAACTGCGCCAGATTGCTCCGCGCTGTCCGGGTTCTAGAACTAGCCCCCAGAGCGCAGTATCCCGTAGCGGAGCAAATACTTGGCAGGGAGCTTGCTCCGTTTGTCCCTGGCAATGGGTCATGCAGTCTGGAGCCAAAAAAGGGCAGGTGTGCAGCCGCAAAAAGTTCAGCGATTCGCCACTCCTGGCTGCGCTGATGTAGCCCACAAGGGGAATTCGTGCGGCCCGAAGCTGATCCCAAGCCTCTAGGATGGGTGGCAGAATACAGTTGCGGGCATCTGCGGGTAGCGGCTCTAGGAACCAGTGAATGAGTGACCCATCTACCATGGCAAGAGTGTTGGCAGCAGATGAATTTAAGCTGCCCGTCACGGAATCTGTGACGGAATCTGTGACGGAATTTGCTAGAGAATCTGCTACGAAATCTGTCGCCAGTTCTGAAAGGACGATCGCCTCAGATACGGTGCGACGATAGCCCATCCATTCTTCTGTTCGAATGCCCCACTGCCGAGAGACGTAGAGATCTTCAGGACGATAAAAAACTTCGGGCAGGTTGTCCAAGAGCGGATGGCGATTTTGTCCGTAGTGCAACGCAATTCGCCCGACGTTGATCAAATAACAGTAGGCAATTTCGTGATGGCTAGGAGCAATCTGGGAACCGTCTGTAGCGAGGACGGTATGAATCGGCGGAGCAGGCGTAAGATCAATTTTTGTATCTAGCGGTTCTAGAGGTGCGGCGGCGGCAAAGCCTAAGCGATCGCGCCAAATTTGCTGCTGGGTCACGAGGTCATCTTGATGCTGACGAGCTTGCGCCAATAGCTGCTGAGCCAAGCCTAGGCGCTGACGGGTGGCGGCGGCTTCGTGAGTCAGATGTTGACCGATGCCCTGCATCTGACGGGCAAGTTTAATCAGATCAAGCATAGGATAATGACAGACAAATGTACTGGCTGTCATTATCCTATGCGATTTTTACAGACGTCTAGCGATCGCGCTTCAAAGTTGTTTATTTTTTGAAAGGAGCGTGCCCTTTTCAAAAGTAGGCATTAAGCAGCTTTCAGTTTCACCGAATTTATTCATGCCATTAGCTGATCCCGTCCTACCCCTCAGACTCCCTAGCGTGGTGAAGGTATCACCGCGCAACCCAAACAGGGTGCTTGTAGCACGTCCAGAGAATCGCTATGTTGACTACTTCATCATCCACTTCATTATCCCCATCAACGTATCCCTCAATATCTCACCCGTCGTTAATGTCGTGAGCTGTTAGAGGATATTTTAAAGGTCCAACTATGGGTGGCGAAACGTTCCAGATCTCCACTGTCCCCTTTTTAAGGGGACAGTGGAGATCATCCAGGTGCCTAAAATCGCAGCTGACCACTTTTCAAACATCCTCTAATGTCGTTGCCCCCTAGCTCTGCTAGAAGTAGCTTCATGCTATCTTCCCTGCAGATGGACGATTCATGTTCAGAAATTACGCTGTCAATGCTTTGCCTAGGTTGCGTCCAGTGATTTGATCGCGATCGCTGATGTCAAAAAGTAGCTGCCGATATGAATGCGCTGCAAAGACTTCCCACCCCACTCTATTGACTGTCCTTGAACGGGCAGCAGCAAGAAATACAGGTCGGAAGCTTGGGAAGAAATCTTGCTAACAGATCACCAATCTCTATTTACTTGACATCAATTCTCATTTAAACTCAATATTATGGTTCAATTTAAATAAAGGAATATTTCTATCAAGACGCTTCCGTATATGGTCGATCCTTTCATTATCTTGTGCCGCACAGGTATGATGACGGCTCTAGTCTCCTCTGTAGCTGCTCATTGCCTGGTGTCAGAGGCTGGGGCTGAGTTTGCTTACGCCACTACAATTTGTCTGCTAGCTGCCATTACTTTGCAGGCAATGATGGAAAAGTTATTTCAGCAGGAATCATTTGCAAAAATTTTTACCGGATTTTTCTTCTCAAGGACGCTGTTCTGGATGAAGCAGATGGGGCGATCGCCTAAAAACACACCGCAGCTAAAAGCCTCCCGCCAAAAAAGCCCTGAGTCCAGAGTTTTTTCTACAGGAGGCGTTAGGAAGCGAAGCGTTATCGGCTCAGCACAAGCGTATCAGGCGCAAGGAAGTGAGCAATGTGGTAAGCCCGTTCTTCTGTTTTTAGCAAGATCTTCTCGTACAGATAGCGGGTGGCGCGATCGCCCAAACTCTCGGCTTGAGCAGCCTGACGACGCAGCAAACCAATAATGGACTGTTCTGCCACCAAATCGTTCTCTAGCATTTGACGACAGTTGTATGCCCCATCCGGCTCAGGCGCAAAGCAGCACAACTCTGCCAGTTTGGTAAAGCTGGCGGCGGGTACTCCTCCCAATCCATCTAGACGTTCCCCAATCTCATGAGTATGGTCTTGAACCTCTCCGTAGCTGTCCGAAAAGAACTGATGCAGCGAATAAAACTCTGCCCCTTCCACCACAAAGTGATGCTTCTGGTATTGCAAGTAGAGCGCCTGAAAACTCGCCAGGACTCTGTTAAATCCTTCACAAATTGGCTCAGTGGTCGATCGCTCCAGCGCAATTGGATTGTCAACAACCTGACCAAACGATTGAACCAGCGTTTGAACTTCAGACATAGTGTTCTCCTGAAAGCGAGTTAGATGTACCAACAAACCCTAGAACTCAAGATTATCAAATTTCAGAAATATTTTAAGCGTTTTTTATCTGGCTTTTGCTAGATGCTAAATGATAAATGGGAAATTCTATAGACTGTTCTAAATCAAGATTTTCATGAGAAGCGATAGGAATTTATCAGGGTCAGTCAACGCTGCACAACAGAAGTATGAAATGTCCCAAATGTGGATCAGATCAAGTGAATCGAAATGGGCATAATTATGGCAAGCAAAACTATATTTGTAAGCAATGTGGTCGCCAGTTTTTAGAAGTTTATAAATTAAGAGGCTATTCTGAAGATGCTAAAAAAATCTGCTTGAGAATGTATGCAAACGGCATGGGGTTTCGCGCCATTGAACGAGTGACAGGGATTAGCCATAATACGGTAATCAATTGGGTTAAGCAGTCAGATATGGGGTTTCTAGATATCTCTCAACCTCCAGAAAAATCAGATGCTAATTCTGAGGAGTCTGAGCTTGATCAGTCAAAAAAGTATTTGGCTCAGGAAACTTCTCTCAATTGGATGCGACCTGATTTATCTGTTCCTAAAAGTGTTAATTAAAAACAAGTGTTAATTAAAAACTTTAGTCGTTCTTCTTTCTCTTTTACTTAAATCATGAAATGGTTGTGCAGATTTTTTGAGAAAGCTGTTAAAAAATGCGATCGATATCTTGAATGCTGGCAAATAATTTCAATAAGATGCCCTAAATATTTTTACTAACAGGAGTTTTTATGAATCCCAATAAATCTGATCTTCAGACCGAAGAAATGATTGAAATTCAATGCGAAGATCGCTGGCAGGTCTACCAACGATTGCAAGAGTTAGACATTTCTTGTCAATGTAGCTATCATCAGCCTTTGAAAGTTCAAGTGAGTAATGCTGTGACAGCTGTTCAGGTTTGGAGTGTTGCCAAACAAGTCACAATGCCTCGACAAGCGCTAGCAAACTGGCTGGAAAGCTGCTGGAGGGTTCGTAGCTCCTCTAAAAGAAACCGTGAACGAGGAGAGATGACGAACGGGTGAGCCTAAATTTTCCAGAGCGCATATCCTTAATTCTTAGAAAACCAATAAAAACAGCTAACCTTAAATACGCGCTAAAAACTTGGCACCCTATGAAAGAACTAGATACCGCAAAAACGATTCATCTGCTCAATGCGATCATGGAAGCTGAACTCTCTGGTGTGGTTCGCTACACGCACTATTCGCTCATGGTAACGGGGCCTAACCGGATTCCGATCGTGCAGTTTCTCAAAGCTCAAGCCAGTGAATCATTGCTTCACGCTCAGCAGGCAGGAGAAATTCTTACGGGATTAGACGGACATCCCACGTTGAGTATTTTACCGATCGAAGAAACTGACAAACATACGGTTTATGATCTTTTGCTAGAAAGCTTGAATCACGAAAAGGCAGCGCTGAACCTGTACAAAAATCTGCTAGATGTCGTTACAGATGCCAGCGTTTACCTGGAAGAATTTGCTAGAGGAATGATTGGGCAGGAGGAACTACACGGTATGGAGCTGAAAAAGATGCTGCGTGACTTTGACCCCAAAGTATCCAAAGCCATCTCTTAGAGTCATCTCTGGAACTTTTCCCTCCCTTCAATCTGTAGCCGTGGGCAAAGGGACAGGACATTTTTGTGGGGTCAATGCCCTTATCAAATTTAGCCTGCAAAACGGCTGGAGGCTTCGCAGTGCCTTTCACTATGTCCGACAAGACTACGATATTACAGGTGTACCCGAAAGCTATTTTTGATTTCCCATGTGCTGAGCCAACTGCTGCACAAAAGCGTGATGCTCCGGTGAATCCAATCCTTGCTGTAACACCGATAGAACGATCGCCATTTCTGCGGATAGTAATGCCGAAACTGCCAACCACAATCCTGGAAATACGTTACTCCGAATAATGCCCTGCTCATCGGGCAGTTGTGCAACATACTCATCTGCCTGTAGGACAAACCAATCCACCTGATGATCCAACGTCCGCCAGACAATATATTCCCGAACTCCACTACGACGATAGGCACGTTTTTTATCATGCAAATCGATCGCTACACTACTTGCCGCCACCTCTACCACCAGTTCAGGCGCACCTTCGATGTAGTCATCTTCACCCACTCTTGCTTGTCTACCTGGCACCAGCAACACGGCATCCGGCTGAGGTTCATTCTCCAAATCCAGCCTCACCGTTGGTTCAATGCCCAGAATAACGCCTGGAGTTGCAGTTTTATAAGTCCAGAGCCAACCAACGAGATCCCCATGCGGTTCGCCATGACTTTTAATTCTCAGCGGCGATGCCATATAGACTACTCCTTCCACTAATTCAGCCTTCCTCACCTGCGGCATTGCCTGATAGCGGCGCTCAAACTCGAATCGAGAAAGGTGATCACCATTTTCTAAAGGTGGAATTGAAAGCCTGATCTCTGGAGTCGCAACCATGAGTCCTCCTTGAAACACATCCTTATTCTAAGTCCTTCTTATGAATCCCAAATCGTATGAATCCTAAAGGAATCTGAAATTGAACATTCCTCCCGTACCGCTATATTGGTTTAGCTGGTGGCGATCGCCCCTTAACTGAGTTGCGCAGATGAGCTAATCAAAGAGGAATCGCGATCGTGTGTGCTGAGTCTTGCAGCAGAGATTCCTTACATCAGTAAGATAGAGCATTATCTGACCAACAGATTGATACAAAGATTAGTCTAGCGATCGTGCTTCTGGTAAATCCCTTGATTATCCACTACTGCTGACCCTGAAGTTATTATATCTGTCTCCTGAAAGAGGACTTATATATCATCTTCTCCATCCTCTATCCAGGCAAAGCCGCCTAAATGTTCCATCTTCTTTGATCGCGTAAAATCGAGATTTCTTTATCGCTTGCTTTGGTGCCGTTGGCGGTTTACCTATCTATACCCTCTGGGTATCTTTCGGACTTTCTCCACCGATCCTATTTATCATAGGCTTTATCCTGTGGTGTGCCGTCGGCGAGTTCAAGGCGATCGCTTCTAAAAGAATAACTTCACCTACTCAACCGCAAGACTCTGCAAGTGGCATTCACGTCATGATTTTCTGTTGCTGAGGCAAAGTCTTAGCAGCAGAAAATCATTATATTTTGAGCAGTACCAAAACTTTCGCAGTCGGCAATCACTGACCACAGAATTCCTAACGCTGTAAAGATATAGCAACCGCCAAGGCGGTTAGGACGGGGATATTTATGGTGGGGCGCGAAGCGCCCCACCATAAATATCCTAAGCAAACTGGCACCAGCTATATCACTGCTACTCAATCGAATATTTACTGCGCTAGAGCTTTGCATTTACATGAAGAGGCTTGACAAGCTGCGCCAATAAGGCATATTGTTTTTGAGAATCTTTATCAAAAAGGACTCTGTACAGTGCAACAGCACAAGCTGGCATTGGCAACAGCAAGTGAGAGGTCTAAAAGTGAGAGGTCTATATGTTTATTATTGATTTCTTTGCTGCTGGTGAGATTGTCATGTATCCGCTGCTGGCATTTTCAGCTGTGGCGATCGCCCTGATTATTGAGCGCTGCCTATTCTGGTATGGCATTACGTAATTGAGTTAGGACGAGTTATTTTTTGAGAGCCGCGCGGAGCGCGGCTCTCAAAAAATAACTCATTGGATCTAAGCGCGTAGCGCTATACAAAGTCGATAGGCGGCATAAACGAGTTGTGTGAGAAGTGTTGGTAGCTCACCGAAATAGTTCTGATAGGCAACAAGCCAGAAGTATTAGCGGTAAGCAATGCCGATACCAAGGTAGAGCGTGGTCAAGTCGTTGCTGTGATAGATCAGTTACAAATGCTATGGAGTATAAAGTTGAGAATTTCTATGAAGAAAGCAGCCAATTAAAAGCATCTCGCTGAAAATAGTTCTTTAATTAATGCTTGTAGGAAGATGGTTTATTCAGAATTTGTTGCCCAACAGCGAGAACGTGAACGCAAAGGCTTGAAAGCACTTTTGCTTCAAACGCTGGTTGCGTCACTTGCCCTACATTCTGGGCTGATGTTTCTCAACTGGAAGGCGCTTTGGAAACCGCAGCCGCAGTCGGAAGATGAGATCGCGATCGTGGTGACTGAGCCGGAAGTATCAGAAGCGGAAGAAGCAAATCTGTCAGAACCAGAGGCAGAGAACACTGACCTGCTGACGAGTGAAGAGGGCGGCGGCGGCGGCGGTGCGGCAGCAGCGGCTGGCTCAGTTGAGGCAATTCCAGAATCCATTGAACCCACTCTCCAATCTACCGCCCAATCTACCGCCCAATCTACCGCTAAGTTAGATACAGCCCAATCGCGCTTACCTGATTCAGCAACCTTCCCAGATCCAGAGGTTTCTCCGTCCATTACGCCGCAGCCCAGCGCTCCTCCAGTTGCCGCACAGCCTTCTCCAGCCGTAAACTCACCCAGCTTGAGTAATTTGTTTGATCGCCTGCGCCGCGATCGTGAAGCCCGTCAGAACCAGGGTCAAAGAAATCCGACCGCAGCGGTAGGTTCGGGAGGTTCGGGTACAGGCTTAGGCACTGGCTTAGGTACTGGCTCTGGATTAGGATCAGGTTCGGGCACAGGTAGCGGCTCAGGTTCCGGATCGGGTTCGGGTAGCGGCTCAGGATCAGGTTCCGGATCGGGTAGCGGCTCAGGTTTAGGGACTCGCTCAGGCAGTAGACAGGAAAGCGGACGTAGTATTAGCTGTCGCGATTGTCCGGAAGTAAACTATCCGCAGGAAGCGCTGCGAGAGCAGATGGAAGGGACTGTGAAAGTGATGGTGGACTACGATGAGAACGGCAATGTCGTCAGTGCAATATTGGTAGATTCCAGCGGACACACAGTGCTCGATGAAGCCGTGCTAGAAACCGTTCGAGAACGCTATCGTCTGCGTGATACCTCTGGCTCAGGTAGCACTGTTCTTAGCGTTGACATGACGATCGATGGCTCTGAGTTTAACCGTCAGGCACAGGAACGAGGGGATCGCCGAGAGGTCAACGTTCCGCCTCCAGTTGCGGCTGAGGAAGCGCCAACCAATGAAGCCGCCGCCCCGATAGGAACACCCCTTCCAGCGATCGCCCCTGCATCGAACGAGGATATTCTTAGAGATGTGCCGCCGGAATCTCCGTCAGCACTCCCAATTGAGTCACCTAGTGCGCCGGAATCTCCATCAGCACTGCCAATTGAGTCACCCAGTACGCCCATACCTGATGCAATGACTGCACCTAGCCCTGTCGCGCCGCCAGTGCAACCTCCGTTGCCGGATGCGCCTGCTGAACCCGAACCCCCTTTACCTGCCTCTGTGCCGTTCTCCCCATCTGCTGAAGAACCCTTGCTACCGCCCACTCCTGAAGCGCCGCCCGAAGCTGCTCCGAATCTAATAGTGCCTGCTGCACCCATAGAGCCATAGAGCCGATTTTTAGGTCTCTTAATTCCTTCTTAATCTGCTGTCAATGTGGAACTGCTAGAGTTCTGGGCAAGTATCACCGCACTTGGCTTAAACGCAATCTAGATCCTGTGACTAAGAATTCTTTGAATATGGCGATCGCCCACTCTGTCCGACGGCGGCTTCCTGTCTACTTGCTGCCCCTTTGCCTATTGACCTTAGTAGGCTGCAATCCCTTAGATGTGCGAAGTCTAGAAGCCAAACTCAAGACTCAGATTCAAGAGCAGGGTAACCTCAACATCAAGTCTGTTACCTGTCCTGAGAGTGTTTCCAAAGAAGCGGGTACGTCATTTCAGTGTGAAGGAGCCTTGGAACCCGATGGCAAATTCATCATTCAGGTGAAGCAAGAAGACGACAAGGGACAGACTAGCTGGGAGGTGCCTAACTCTAAAGGGATGCTAAATCTGGCGCTGCTGGAGACTGAGCTTGTAAAAGAAATTGCCAAAGATACTAAAGTCGAACCCGCCGTTAGGTGTGGTAGCGATCGCTATCGGGTCAACCGTCCAGGTGATAGTTTTGATTGCCAGGTGAAAAACGCAACATTGGCTAAGGCGAAGGGGCTGATTGAAAAAGTAACGGTGACGATCGACACAGATGGCAACGTCGCATGGCAGCAAATTCGTCGCACCGCCAGCGCAAATGCTACCGCAGCTACGACAGCAGCTGCGACCCCAGCGGCTACGACCCCAGCCACGTCTCCAGATAACGCCTCCAGCTCTGAAGCCTCTCAACCCACTAGCTCCCCTCGACGAGTGCGCCCTCGCGTATCGAATGCGCTGGATTAAAAAAATCGTGACCGATTAAACTGTGACCGATTAAACTGTGACCTATAAAAAGAGGGAGGAGCGATCGCTCCTCCCTCTTTTGTAAAACTAGCCTCATGCCATTAGCTTAATGCAGTTATGGCAACCGTCAAGGCGTTTAGGCTAGGGACATTGGTGGGGCACTTCGCGCCCCACCAATGTCCCTAGCAAACTGGCGACAGCTATAACTCAATGCAATTAGCTCAATAGGGGACTATTTCACAAACAGCATTTCCTGGTAGGTGGGCAGAGGCCAGAAATCATCTGCCACTTCCCCTTCTAGCCCGTCAGCATATTCCCGCACCTTGTCCATCAACGGACGAATCGTTTGCGCCATGTACTGCATGTGGTCTTCTGTCGTCGCGAAGTCATGCTTACCCATAGCAGCACTCAATTTGCTGACCGTATCCATCATGGGCTTCACCAGTGCGGCAACTTTTTCGGCACTTTCTTTCTCTAGCTCAATCCCAATCTCCTTGAGGCTGGCGATCGTGGCAGAAAGCTCAGATAGATATCGAATCGCGGCAGGATAGATGATAGTTTTCGCTATGCTCACCACCAGCTTCGCTTCAACTTCAATGGACTGGATATACTGCTCGGCGTAAACGTCGAAACGGCTTTCGAGTTCCACTGGAGTTAACACGCCAACGCGATCGAACAGCTCCTCAACGTAATCTGCCTTGAGTACAGGCAGCGCATCAGCCGTGGTGCGCAGGTTAGCCAAGCCCCGCTCCGCCGCCATTGTGTGCCACTCTTCCGAATAGCCATTGCCGCCAAACACCACGGCACTGTGCTTGTCCATCACTTCCTTCAGCACTGCATGAGCTGCTGTCTTGAGGTCTGCACCCGCCGCCATTTTGCCTTCCATCTCATCGGCAATCCAGGTGAGAGAATCCGCCAGGATGGTATTCATTGCGACTAGCGGCCCTGAAACCGACTGACCCGATCCGACCGCCCGAAACTCAAAGCGGTTGCCCGTGAAGGCAAAAGGTGAAGTCCGGTTGCGATCGCCCGGATCTTTAGGGAACACAGGCAGGGTATCCACCCCCAGATCCATCACACCAGCGTGATCAGAGCTTTCGGGTTGCCCTTGGCTAATTTGCCCATACACATTCTCCAGCTGCGATCCCAAGTAGACAGAGATGATTGCCGGGGGCGCTTCGTTGGCACCTAAACGATGATCATTACTAGCAGTCGCGACTACCGCCCGCAGCAGCGGCCCATATTTGTGAACGCCGCGAATCACGGCACCGCAGAAGAGCAAAAACTGCATATTTGCGTGGGGTGTATCGCCCGGATCAAGCAAATTCCCCTGAGTCGCATTGCCTACTGACCAGTTGACATGCTTGCCCGAACCATTCACGCCCGCAAAGGGCTTCTCATGCAGCAAACACACAAAGCCATGCTTCTTTGCCGTGTTTCTGAGAATTGTCATCGTCAACTGCTGGTGATCGCTGGCTACGTTTGCTGCCTCAAAGAAAGGCGCTAGCTCAAACTGACCAGGGGCAACCTCGTTGTGTCGGGTTTTTGCCGGAATTCCCAGCCGATACATTTTTTCTTCCACATCCTGCATAAAGACTTGCACTCTCTCTGGAATCGCTCCAAAGTAGTGGTCGTCAAACTGCTGACCTTTTGCCGCAGGTTTGCCGAACAGGGTTCTGCCCGTCAGCAGCAAGTCAGGACGATTGTGGGCAAAGTGCGCGTCAACCAAAAAGTATTCTTGCTCTGCACCGCAGCTAGAGTTTACCGTGGATACTTCGGTATGCCCCAACAGCTTCAACATGCGAGTAGCAGCTTTGTTCATGGCTGCATTAGAGCGCAGTAGCGGCGTTTTCTTGTCGAGGGCTTCCCCTGTCCAGGAGATAAATACTGTGGGAATGCACAGCGTCACGCCGTTGTCGGTTTCCATCACATAGGCGGGACTGGTGACATCCCACGCCGTGTATCCCCGCGCTGCCGGAGTAGAGCGAATGCCGCCATTGGGAAACGACGAGCCATCTGGCTCACCCTGCACCAAAACTTTGCCCGTAAACTCGGTGATCACCGATCCGTCACCCTGCACGGAGACAAAGCCGTCATGCTTTTCGGCAGTGGCGTTGGTGAGCGGATAGAAGACGTGGGCATAGTAGAGTGCGCCCTTAGAAGTCGCCCAGTCTTTCATGGCAGCAGCTACCGCGCCTGCTACGGATACATCTAGCTTGCCACCCGTTTGCAGCGTGTGCTTCACAGATTTGAAGACATCCTTGGGAAGGCTTGCCTGCATTTTGCTCAGCGTAAACACATCGGTTGCCCACAGAGCCTCTAGGCGCTGCGGCACTTTAGAAGGCAGAGGCTTGCGATCGGTGACTTGAGAGATCGCTTGAACGCGCAATTCATGACTCATAAATGATGCTCTTTCTGGTTAGGGGGTACGAACGGATTGACTGTACTTAAGTTCTAGTACAATACCTAAGCCTCAATAGACTTGGGGGACAAAAAACTGCTCATTTTGGGGAGGACGCACGTAGCTATGAGCGATTTTGCGCGGGGGCAATTCTAGGGGTTCAGGAGTCATATCCACGTAGGGAATCTTGCTGAGGAAATGACTGATGCAGTTGAGGCGAGCGCGTTTTTTGTCGTCTGCTTCTACTGTAAACCAGGGCGCTTCAGGGATGTTGGTGTGGGAGAACATGACGTCTTTCGCCTGAGAATACTCTACCCAGCGATCGCGCGACTCCAGATCCATCGGACTCAGCTTCCAGCGCCGAGCCGGATCGGTCGTGCGAGATTGAAAGCGCCGCTCCTGCTCTTCATCGCTGACTGAGAACCAGTATTTCAGCAGAATAATGCCAGACTTAACCAGCATTCGCTCAAATTCTGGACAGGATTGCATGAATTCGTCGTACTGCGCTTCGGTGCAAAATCCCATGACATGCTCGACCCCAGCCCGGTTGTACCAGCTTCGATCGAAGCAAACAATCTCACCTGCTGCTGGAAGGTGGGGCACATACCGCTGAAAGTACCATTCGGTCTTTTCGCGATCGCTAGGGGTGCCCAACGCTACCACGCGACAGCCTCGCGGATTGAGCGGTTCGGTAATTCGCTTAATGGTGCCACCTTTACCTGCTGCATCGCGCCCTTCAAACAGCAAGACTATACGAGTGCCCGTATGTTTTACCCAGTACTGCATCTTCACCAGCTCTACCTGGAGTCGAGCGAGTTCTTTATCGTAGTCTTTGCTAGAGAGGTTAGAACTATGCTCTCCTTCAGACGTGTAGTGCCTAGTCTTTAATTTTGAGGTTTTGAGCTTAGCTTTTTTCTTTGATTTCTTCTTGTCCTTCCTTTTAAGGGTTGATGGCTCTGGGTCAGGGGACTCTGCGATCGCAAAGCCTCCGTTAATGCTTTCAGTTTCCATAGGTGCCTTTGACAGATGCTTTGGAATCGCTCGGACGGGGAGAGCAATAATGACCTGGAGTAAACGGGTGTAGAACTTGCAGAAGTTTGGCGATGCGTCTAGAAAAAGTACACCCTTCGAGTGAACCTACATAAGGTGATGCCATGCGAGATAGGCTCGAAGTCATGCCTACGCCTGAACTCTTGCCTAGACCTGTCACTCTACAAAACCTTGAAGTCGTAGAGATTTACCCGAGGGATGTAACAAGAAGCGCCAGTCAAAACCCTGAGCAACATTTAATCAACGTTGACCAAGGTATTTGCACTGACACGATAGTAGGAACAGATAAGTTGAATATTTGTATCGAAAATCACTAAGCGCAGTAAAAGTGGAGAACTTTGCACAAGTTAACAATTCAATCTTAGAAGTCCAGGATTAGCCGAGAATTCAGAATAATTACGGGCTTCTGAGTATAAGTTATGAGTATAAACTATTGGCGCAATTATGGTTGCTGATGATTTGCAGGAGCGGGAGATTTGGCAACGGCTAGAGCAAGGGCGAAAAGTTAAGGCTGCCCAGGGTGGCTATGTGGGCTACGGTTCGCCAGCGTTTGGACAACACGCGATCGGCGGAGAGTTGGTCGAAAATCCCACTGAACAGCAGATCATTGACATTATTCGCCGCCACCACAAGTCGGGAAAATCTCTTCAACAGGTCGCAGACTGGCTGAATCAAAGGGGCTATAAGACTAAGCGAGGGCAGCAATGGCAGCGCATCTCGGTCAAGCGTGTGCTCGATCGCCTGTACGAACGAACCTCTAGAGTTTCACGGTTAGAACCGCAAATTAGCCCAGAACTGCAACGCGAAAACTCTGAAAATGACTACATTTTTTGATAATTCGCTTGATAACTCACTGGGCGTTTCCTTCATGCCAATGCAATGCGATCGCAGGATGGCGATCGCACTGCAAGCGCTTGTTGAAGGGCGACAACGGCATGGGATGAGATGCGATCGGATTGTTGAGGGTGGCGATCGAATGGGGAACTCTTGAAACCAAGATGCGATTAACTGCCGAAGGATTAAGGGTTTGAAAATTTATTGTGCGAAATTTGGTGAGGCGATCGAGTTTTGAGGACAATAAGCGATCTGCAAAACCTTGCAGTTTCAGCCTCCGATCAGGACTGATATAGGTAAAGTTATTTTTTCTATAAACTATATTTTGGTCATAGGAAAGCTGAAAATATGTGGAATGTTTCTATCTATTCACCCAAATTAGTATTCTTATGTAATGATGCAGAATATCTCAATTTATCTATAAAGTTAAAAGAGATTAGCAATATTTATGACCCCTTAGGTTAGCCGAATTGACTCAGGAGTGAAGTAGTACCAGCGAATCACCTGTTGAGAAGCAACCTGTATGCATTGAGAGAAACTGACTAGCTGATCCTGTGGACACTCTTCTCCAGTAGGCGCATAGTTCGCTTTTGCATGAGCAATCTCATTACGTGTTGAATACAAGCTTTTAGCAAGAGCTTCTAAAGCTTTAGCTTTATCTTGCTGATTACTCTCGCTAGAAATATGCTTAAAGTCTTTAAGAAGAAAAGAAGGTGCAAGTTTAGCTAGTTCGCTTACCTCACAACATATCAAAATCGTTTGTCGAATTGCTTCTCGATCTTTCTTGAAATTTCGCTGAGTTTCAACAAGATTTTCAAGTTCTGAAATGTATTCAGCATCTGGTTGTAGTGCTCTTGGACTAAGAAGCTTTGCTCTGATAGCCTCATGAGATTGGATGCGAACAACTGTTTGAGATACATACTCTACAACTTTAGTAAAGTATAAAATTTGAACATCTGGATCATTAGAAGCAGTGGCTCGGTTATAAAGCTTTAATAACTCAGATAAACCTTTTCCTAGAAGAAGAGGTCGAAAACGAGGATCTGGAATATAGTTATCGCAGCGTTCATCTAGCCAAGATGTTTCAAGATAAGGACGAGGTGAAACCGATACGCTAATGTTAAGAGAGCTATTCAGCTCAAATAAATAAGACTCAAAAATCTCCCAAATCTTTAATTCAGAAACTCTCTGATTGAATCTAATCTCAATGAATAGATCTGCATCGAGAATTGGAGGAAAATATTTATCATATTCTCCAATTGAAGAAATTAAGATGCCAAAAATAGTGAATCCTTTGGTTAAGGAGCAATGAACTTCGGCACCTTCCAGGATAATACTTTGAAGACAGAATCTTTGAGTGCTTTTTTCAAGGCTGTCAAATAGTTCTGCTTCCTTCTCTCTTTCCAAATTCCATTCTTGAATTAATTTTCCTCTTAATGAATCACTAAGCTCTAAATTATCAGTTTTTTGGCTAAGGTGTAAGATTTTCTCTCTCGCCTCTACTATATTTTTTCGTGTTTCTTCTTCTTTTTCATTCTCTGCTGATGGAATTGCATGATGCAAAAATTGTGAGGCAGCTTCGTTAGAAGGTTCCACTCGAACTAATAGGCGTTTGTTTGATAGGCAAGTTTTATTCTCGTTAAGCTTAGCAACCTGTAGCTCTTCCACCAAATTGATGAATTCTTCGCAAGTAATAACAGCTATTTCATCCCATCTAAAAAGTCCTACTTTTAAAGTGGAATTAGGTTCTACAATTTGATCCTCGTATGTAGAAGCATCAAATGCATCTGATTCAGCCATGTCATATAGAAAATTAGGTGTTTCTGGTGGGTCTAACTCGAACTTGGTAGTCCAGCATATAACTGCTTTAATGAGTTGATCTTGCAATTTAGGTGGTTGAAAACTCAGCATACTGTTTTTGCCTAGCTTATGAATTTCATGGTGAGCTTTCTAAGCAAGATGATTAAGCTTTTGCACTGAACTTAGAAAGTTTTTTAGTGAATTTATGAAGTTGTCTGTAGCAGGTGATGCACTTCAGATTTGAATTGGCGAATGCTTTAACCGCTAGGATCGTCCTCTAGGTTATGACGCTCTATCAATTCTCTACTACTATCTGATTCCAAGAATTGATCGATCGCCTCATTCAATACTTTATTCAAGCTGCTCTGTTTTACCCCTGCAAGTGCTTTCAAGAGTCGATAGACCTCTTTGTCTACGATCGCTCTTACCTCTTGCTTGTCTTTTGCTGTGGGGGACATTAATGAAGGTCTAGACAGAACCCCGACATTATGCCGTATAGTAAACGCTATTACCGTCAATACGACATATGACGGTAAAACTAATGTACCAAAAAGGAGATGCCCATGGTTATGCTTTCTGATGACGAGATCGCCCTGCTCAAGGCGATCCTCACGGCTCTGCGGGGAATCAAGGTTCGGGATATCGACAAAGCCCTCGTGATTTTGTCCAAAGCAGAACAGCGGCTCTGAGCGGTTTCGCGGCTGAAGGGGTGCGTCAAGGTGTATGTGCAAACAAATACCCGAACCGCCCCCTACATCCCCCAGTTCTGGGGGACTGTGAACGGAACCGGGTCGAAAGTCCCCCAGAATTGGGGGATTAGGGGGCGAATGCCGCAGATCCGCTACTTCCCAATCAAACCCTGAGACACTTTATGAAACCTCTGCCAAGAGTCAGCCCGAAAGCTTCAACAGGCTTCTGGGATAAGCTAGAGTGATTTCTATATAAGCCGCATTCTGCAAGCCGTTACAGCGCCCTAGCTATGACCCACACCTTCCTCGATCGCCTCCATAGTCCCGATCGCCCTGTGCTTGTCTTTGATGGCGCAATGGGCACCAACCTTCAGGTACAAGACCTGACTGCCGAAGATTTTGGCGGAGCTGAATATGAAGGGTGCAATGAATACTTAGTCGTCACCAAGCCGGAAGCCGTTGAGAAAGTCCACTGCGACTTTTTGGCGGCAGGGGCAGACGTAATTGAAACGGATACCTTTGGCGCAGCGTCGATCGTCCTCGCTGAGTATGATTTGGGCGATCGCGCCTATGAGCTAAACAAGCTGGCGGCTGAGCTGGCAAAGCGCTGTACGGCAAAATTTACTACACCCGAAAAGCCGCGATTCGTAGCGGGTTCCATAGGGCCGACAACCAAGCTGCCGACCTTGGGGCATATCGACTACGACACGATGAAAGCCACTTTTGTGGAGCAGGTTTTGGGGCTGTATGACGGCGGCGTAGACCTTTTATTAGTCGAAACCTGTCAGGATGTCTTACAAATTAAGGCGGCATTAAACGCGATCGAAGAGGTGTTTACCCAACGGGGCGATCGCCTGCCCTTAATGGTTTCCGTGACGATGGAGATTCAGGGCACGATGCTGGTCGGCTCCGATGTCAGCGCCGTGCTTAGCATTTTGGAGCCTTACCCGATCGATATTCTGGGGCTAAATTGCGCCACCGGACCCGATCGCATGGCGGAGCATATTCAATATTTGTCGCAGCACTCGCCCTTCGTGGTTTCCTGCATTCCCAACGCCGGACTGCCTGAGAACGTCGGCGGTCATGCCCACTACAAGCTGACTCCAATGGAGCTACGGATGGCGCTGCTGCGCTTCGTTGAAGATTTGGGCGTGCAGGTAATTGGCGGCTGCTGCGGCACCCGACCCGATCACATTCAGCAGCTTGCCGAACTCGCGCCCACCCTTCAGCCGAAAGAGCGCCCGGTACGGATTCCTCGCTGGGAGCTAAACGGCAGTGCAGACTCCCTCGATCCGCGTCCGGCGCTGCATTACCCCCCGGCGGCTGCCTCCCTCTACTCCGCGCAGCCCTACGATCAGGACAATTCGTTCCTAATTATTGGCGAACGGCTCAACGCCAGCGGCTCGAAGAAATGCCGAGACTTGCTGAATGCCGAAGATTGGGATGGGCTGGTGGCTCTGGCGCGATCGCAAGTTCGGGAAGGGGCGCATATTCTGGATGTCAACGTGGACTACGTAGGACGAGACGGCGTAAAGGATATGCGCGAACTCGTGTCTCGCCTCGTGACCAACGTCACCCTGCCGCTGATGCTGGACTCAACCGAGTGGCAGAAGATGGAAGCAGGGCTGAAGGTTGCCGGGGGCAAGTGCTTACTCAACTCCACCAACTATGAAGATGGGGATGAGCGCTTCTTCAAGATCTTAGAGATTGCCAAGCAGTACGGCGCGGGGATTGTTGTAGGGACGATCGACGAAGACGGCATGGCGCGGACTGCCGAGAAGAAATTCCAAATTGCCCAACGTGCCTATCGGGACGCGCTGGAATATGGCATTCCGGCTCACGAAATCTTCTATGACACGCTGGCGCTGCCGATCTCGACGGGTATTGAGGAAGACCGAGCCAACGGCAAAGCCACGATCGACTCGATTCGGATGATCCGTGAACATTTGCCGGGAGTACATATCGTCCTAGGGGTTTCCAATATCTCCTTCGGGCTGAGTCCGGCAACCCGCATGGCGCTGAACTCGATGTTTTTGCATGAGGCAACTCAGGCGGGCATGGATGCGGCGATCGTCAGTGCGGCAAAAATTCTGCCTTTGGCGAAGATTGACCCGAAACATCAGGAAGTCTGTCGGCAGTTGATCTACGACGAGCGCCAGTTCGACGGCGATATTTGCAGCTACGATCCGCTGATGGAGCTAACCAAGCTGTTTGAAGGCGTTTCGGCAAAAGAGGCGCGATCGAGTGGATCGATTACCGATTTGGCGATCGAGGAGCGGCTAAAGCGCCACATCATCGACGGTGAGCGGATTGGGCTAGAGGATGCCCTGAAGCTGGCGTTAGAACAGTATCCGCCGCTGACCATCATCAACACGTTCTTGCTCGACGGCATGAAGGTGGTGGGCGAACTCTTCGGCTCCGGACAGATGCAGTTGCCCTTCGTCTTGCAGTCTGCCGAAACCATGAAATCGGCGGTCGCCTTCCTGGAGCCGTTCATGGAAAAAGAGGATTCTAACCAATCCAAGGGCGTTTTCCTGATCGCCACGGTCAAGGGCGACGTGCACGACATCGGCAAAAACCTGGTGGATATCATCCTCACCAACAACGGTTACAAAGTGGTGAACCTGGGCATCAAGCAGCCTGTGGATAACATCATCCAAGCCTATGAGCAGCACAAAGTGGACTGCATTGCCATGAGCGGGCTGCTGGTGAAATCAACCGCCTTCATGAAGGAAAACCTGGAGGTGTTTAACCAGCGCGGCATCACCGTACCCGTGATTCTGGGGGGAGCGGCTCTTACGCCCAAATTTGTCTATGAGGACTGCCAGAATACTTACAAGGGTCGAGTGATTTACGGCAAAGATGCCTTCTCAGATCTGCACTTCATGGACAAGCTGATGCCCGCGAAGCAGTCAGAAAACTGGGATGACCAGAAGGGCTTCTTGGATGAACCAGAGGATGCAGCAGCGATCGCCATCGAGGAAACGGTAGAGGCTGCCCCTAAGCCGATCGCGGAGCCATTGCCGGAAGACACGCGGCGATCGGATGCAGTCAGCCTAGATATTGTTCGACCAGTGCCGCCTTTCTGGGGCACACAGGTTTTGCAGCCGCAGGACATCCCGATCGAAGAGCTGTTCTGGCATCTGGATTTGCAGGCGCTGATTGCCGGACAGTGGCAGTTCCGCAAGCCCAAGGAGCAGTCTCGTGAAGACTACGATGCTTTCCTGCAGGCAAAAGTCTATCCGGTGCTGGAAGAGTGGAAGCAGCGCATCATCAGCGAAAATCTGCTCCATCCCCAGGCGGTCTACGGCTATTTCCCCTGCCTCTCGGAAGGAAACTCGCTGCATATCTATGATGCGCCGACTCGCCCGCTCTCAGAACCTGTCGTCACGTTCAACTTTCCTCGGCAGCGATCGCTCCGGCGGCTCTGTATTGCCGATTTCTTCCAGCCAAAAGAGGCTTTCGAGTCGGGAGGGGCGATCGATGTCTTTCCCATGCAGGCAGTAACCATGGGCGAAGTGGCGACCCAGTTTGCCAAGACGCTGTTTGAATCCAACCAGTACACCGACTACCTCTATTTCCACGGCTTGGCGGTGCAAATGGCGGAGGCTCTGGCGGAATGGACGCACGCCCGGATTCGTCGAGAGCTAGGCTTTGGCGACCAGGAACCCAACAACATTCGGGACATGCTGGCACAGCGCTATCAAGGCTCCCGCTACAGCTTCGGCTATCCGGCTTGCCCAAATATGCTAGACCAGTACAAACAGCTCGACCTGCTCAAGGCTCAGCAGATTGGCCTGTTCATGGACGAAAGCGAGCAAATCTACCCGGAGCAGTCTACTACAGCGATCGTTGCCTATCATCCAGCCGCTAAATACTTTAGTGCCTAGAGTTTTGGCACATAGAATCTACTGAAGTCTGGCAAATCAGGAGGGACTCATGGTGTCTAGCCGCAATTTAATTCATTGGATTACGGAAGATCGGGCCAAGCCGATCGCCCAGGAAGATCCACCGCGATCGCCCAGGGAAACTTTGCCGACCATGTATGATTTGCCCAGCGAAGACCCGGAGGAACCTGGTTTGCCTGACGTTGGCGCTAGCCCGTCGAAAGACGTATTTCATGACTTTCAGCCCCAGTTGCTGAGCCGAACTCTAGCGTTGACAGGCTACAGCCGCACGGATTACTTCACGGCATCTGACCTAAATCTCTACTACGATGTCCATCATCCGCTGTGGCATAAGCGTCCAGATTGGTTCCTGGCGGTGGGGGTGCCGCGCCTGTACGATGGTCATGACCTGCGGAACAGCTATGTTCTGTGGCAGGAAGGCAAGCCGCCCTACGTCGTGGTCGAATTTTTGTCACCCGGCACAGAGGCAGAGGATTTAGGGCGTTTTTATAGCAAAGCTTCTTTAGTTCTAGATGCTCAGGCATCAGACCGCGAGGCCACTCCCTCGGCTTCTGAAGCTGCTGTGTCTGAACCTCCTTTGGGGACAGGCGAGAAGAAAGTTAGAGAAAAACCGCCCGGAAAGCTACGGGTCTATGAAGAGTATTTGCGGGTGCCTTACTACCTGGTCTACAGCCGCTACACCCAAAAGCTACGCTGCTTCAAGCTAGATGGCGGACATTATCAGGAGCAATCTCTCAATTCAGAAAATCCGCTGATTTGGCTGACGGAGCTAGAGATTGGTCTGGGCATCTGGCAAGGCGAATTTGAGGGCGTGACGGCAGCATAGCTGCGCTGGTGCGATCGCGCGGGCAACTGGTTCTTCACCGATACAGAACAGGCTCAGCAGGCAGCAGAACAGGCTCAGCAAGCAGCAGAACAGGCTCAGCAAGTAACAGAACAGGCTCAGACCCAACTGTTACAGGCGGCTCAAAACCTTCTGGAATCAGGAATGGCGAGGGAGCAAGTGATCAAAATGCTGGGTTTATCGGCAGAGCAAGCGCGATCGCTGCTGCCGTCAGTCTAGTAGATCTCCTGCAAATTAGAATTTTTAGATTGGGTGTGGTGCGGGCTATGCCCGCACCACACCCAACTTGCAGGAGGTCTAGCTTTTTGAGGGGTAATAGTCTCGATACCAGCGCACAAAGCGATCGATTCCTTCCTCGATCGTCGTACTGGGCTTGAACCCTACGTCTCGCATCAGATCATCTACATCTGCATAGGTTGTTGGCACATCTCCCGGCTGCATGGGTAGAAAGTTCTTTTGGGCTTCTTTGCCGAGCGCCTGTTCCACCACTTCAATAAATCGCTTTAGCGTCACGGGTTGGTTGTTGCCGATGTTGTAGAGTTTGTAGGGAGCCTGAGTCAGGGCATCTTCTCCGGCAACAGGAATCCTATGCATCACGCGCACTACGCCTTCAATCACATCGTCAATGTAGGTAAAATCGCGCTGCATATCGCCATAGTTATAAACATCGATCGCCTGACCTGACTCGATCGCCTTGACAAACTTGAAATAAGCCATGTCAGGTCTACCCCACTCGCCGTACACCGTGAAGAAGCGTAGTCCGGTCGTAGGCAACTGAAACAAATGGCTATAAGTATGCGCCATCAGCTCGTTGGCTTTTTTGGTGGCGGCATAGAGCGAGATCGGGTGGTCAACATTGTCGCTGGTGGAAAAAGGCGTTTTGGGGTTGACTCCATAGACCGAGCTAGAGGAGGCGAACACCAGATGCTTGACGGCGCTGTGGCGGCAGCCCTCCAGCAGATTGACAAATCCTGTGACGTTGCTGTCTGCATAGGCCAGCGGATTTTCTAGCGAGTAGCGTACGCCTGCTTGAGCCGCCAAATTCACCACGCAGTCAAACTGCTGGGTTTCAAAGAGTGTCGTCATGGCTTGGCGATCGCTCAGATCCAAATACTCGAAGGTGAAACCAGTGTGCGGAGTCAATTGTGCCAGCCGAGCTTTCTTGAGATTGACATCGTAATATTCGTTGAGATTATCGATGCCATACACCTGGAATCCTTCTTTCAAAAGGCGCTGCGCCAGATGATAGCCAATGAATCCTGCAACTCCAGTCACCAATACATGCATAATCAATGCTCTCTATCGAGTTAATGCTCTCTACGGCGTTTAGGCGATCGCCTTGGACTAGATAGTTTAGCTGAATCCGCAGCCTAAAGAGATCTAAAATACAGAGTTCCCAAGATGACGCCAAATCATCAGCGTGAAACAGAGTGCGAAAAAAGCCCGCCGCAGACGGGCTTTTTTCGCACTCCCCGATGTGAAATCTACAAATGAGAACGGTTGTCCTGTAGCGTAGCAACTTGCATTTTTGGGATAAGGCTTGACAATTAAAGATATAGGCTGATTCTTAGGTCACAGATATGGTGCATTCTCAATCGGATCGCCCTTCAGAATTGACGGCAGAGCTGGCATCAGCATCGATCGCTGAATTAGTAGCTGAAATAGAGGCTAAGACCCCAACCGAGACAGGTCAAACGATCGAACAGATCGAGAAAGCGCTGAAAGATATCTACTTTGTCAGCGGCTTGGGCGCAGATGAACGAGTCTTCTATCTGCTGAAATTGGAAGGTTACCAGCCAATTCATATTCGCTGGCTCAAACCCGAACCCGATGAATCGATCGCTGACTATGCCAAACGCCTCACTGCTCAAATTAAGTCCGATCGCCCAATTATTATTGGACTGTCGTTTGGTGGCATCATTTCGATTGAGATTGCCAAGCACATTGAAGTTGAGAAAGTAATACTCATCTCCAGCGCCAAAACCGATGCAGAAATTCCGCTTTACTTTAAACTGTTTCGCTGGCTGCCCATTCATCGCGTGTTTCCCTTCAAGACTTTGCTGTGGACAACCTACAGACTTGCTTACTGGATCTTCAGCCTGGAAACGCCAGATGAATGTCAGCTCTTAAGGGCAATTCTGGTCGATACTGACGCGGATTTCCTCAAATGGGCGCTCCACAAAGTCGTGACCTGGAAAAATCAGACCGTTCCTGACTGTCTGCACCATCTACATGGAACGAGCGATCGCATTTTTCCCATTCACTTTGTGACACCCCATGCAAAAGTTGAGCAAGGGGGACATTTTATGGTGATCAATCGCGCGACTCAAATATCGAGCCTCTTGGAAGGGATTTTGAAAGTTATCTAGAAGACAATAAGGAACATTAAGAACATCTAAGTAGTGTTAAGAGAATATACGTCTGAGGGGATAGATTTTCGCCATTATTGTGACCTTGTTTGACAATCCTACGGAAAATATAAAAATGAAGTCGTGTTTTTGGTACATTGATTAATCTCAACACTCAGAATCTATAGCTCAGCGGTTTTCTGTCATGAAATCAATAGAAAGCTTGACAATACTGTCAGTAGAGCTTCTCCAGTAACCTCAGCACGGTATTAAAACAGGATTTGATCAACAGGAGATAACAATGTCATATACTGCAACACCTACTTCCGCAGCAATGGCGAAGACGGGTGCAGATGTTCAATTGATTGCGCCCTTATCGGGTCGTTTGGTGAAAATCGAAAATGTGCCCGATCCGGTCTTTGCAGAAAAGATGGTGGGCGATGGCATATCGATCGATCCCATCAGCCAAACGTTAGTTGCGCCCTGCGACGGGGAGATCATTCAACTTCATCCCTCCCACCACGCGGTCACGATCAAATCCCCTGAAGGGATAGAAGTGCTGATGCACATTGGGTTGGATACGGTAACGCTCCGAGGCGAAGGATTTGTGCCTCACGTAAAAGTGGGCGATCGCGTCCGGTCAGGCGATGCGCTTATTGACTTTAATGCCGACTATGTAGCAACTCACGCCCGGAGCTTGCTCACACAAATTGTGATCACCAATGGCGAAAAAATAGCTCAGTTTTTGCCCCAGTCGGGAGACGTGATTGCCGGACAAGATTTGTCTTTGACGCTGGTGCTGGCAGGAAATACGCAGGCGACGACCGCTCAGAGTGGCAAGCTTGTGACTTCTGAAGCGATCGCCATTTCCAACCCCACAGGACTACATGCCCGACCTGCTGCGGTTTTGGTGAATTTAGCCAAAAAATATAAGTCCGAGATTCGCCTCAACTCTGGCGATAAATCGGTCAACGCCCGCAGCGTCGTGGCGATTATGGGTCTGGAAGTCGGCAATGGCGATCGCGTTCACCTTACCGCCAAAGGGGAAGATGCCGAAGCCGCGATCGCCGAGCTGAGTCAGGCTTTACAGTCGGGTCTGGGAGAAGAAGGTTTGAAGCCAATCGCGGCTTCGGCAAGTGGGGCAATGCTGGATGCCGCACCCCGGATGCGATCGGATAATCCTAATCTAATTTTGGGCGTCTCGGCTTCTCCGGGTGTAGCGGTCGGCAATATTTTCCGGATTACCCACGAAGAAATCGCGGTTGCCGAAACGGCGCAAAGCCCTAACGAAGAGCGCCGCAAGCTAGAAAAAGCGGTAACTCAGGCAAAGCTAGAAGTTGAGGCATTACGCTCTAAGGTTCACGGTCAGGCAGATGCGGGCAAAGCCGCCATTTTTGCCGCCCATCAGGAGCTACTTGAAGACCCTGAGCTGGTTGATGGTGCCACTAGCGCGATCGATCAAGGCAAAAGTGCCGCCTTTGCCTGGAAGCAATCCTACACATCTCAGGCAACGACCCTCTCTCAGCTTAAAAATCAGCTTCTCGCCGCACGGGCTAATGACCTGCGGGATGTAGGCGATCGCGTTTTACGGATACTGACAGGCGCGGCTATTGCCTCAACTGACTATCCAGCCAACTCAATTCTGGTGGCAGAAGACCTCACCCCCTCCGATACTGCCACAATGGATCGCGGCAAGGTCTTGGGTTTCTGCACCGTCGGCGGTGGAGCCACCTCCCATGTGTCAATCTTGGCGCGGGCAATGGATATCCCGGCGATCGCGGGTGCCGAACAGCGCATTCTTGATCTGGCAAACGGTACTCCCGTGATTCTTGACGGCGGCAAGGGCACCCTGCGGCTCAATCCTGACCCTGCCGAAATGGAGCAGGTACGGCAACGACAAGTCCGACTAAAGGCAAGACGGCAGACTGAGCTAGCGGCAGCCGAGCAACCCGCCATCACTACAGACGGGCACCGGATGGAAATTGTTGCCAACATTGGAAACAAAGCCGATGCCGAAAAAGCCATGACCCTCGGCACTGAGGGCGTAGGGCTACTGCGATCGGAATTCATCTTCCTCGATCGGGCAACTGCCCCGACTGAGGACGAGCAAACCGAGATTTACTCTGGCGTGGCGAAAGTGTTAGGCGATCGTCCGTTGATCATCCGCACCCTCGACATTGGCGGCGACAAACCCCTCGCGTACCTGCCTATGCCCCACGAAGAAAATCCTTTCTTGGGCGAACGGGGAATTCGCATTGGTCTCGATCGTCCCGAAATTTTCCGGACTCAGATTCGTGCCATCCTGAAAGCTTCTCAGTTCGGCAACGTCAAAGTCATGTTCCCCATGATTGCCACGCTAGATGAAATCCGGCTGGCAAAATCCATGATGGAGGAAGAACGCCAGAAGCTAGGTGTTTCCCCCATCTCAGTCGGCATCATGGTAGAAATTCCAGCCACAGCTGTCATTGCTGACCAGTTTGCTAAAGAAGTAGATTTCTTCTCAGTCGGCACCAATGATCTGACCCAATACACCCTAGCCATGGATCGCGGACATCCTAAGCTCGCTCCCTTCTGCGATGGCTTAAATCCGGCAGTCTTGAAGCTGATCGGCATGGCGGCAGCGGCATCCAACCAGCAGGGCAAATGGACAGGCGTTTGCGGCGGCATTGCCAGCGATCCACAGGCTATCCCAATTCTGATTGGTTTAGGCGTAAAGGAACTCAGCGTCAGCGTTCCTACAATTCCTAGCGTCAAAGCCCAAGTGCGCCAGCTGAACTTGCAGCAGTGCCAGGAGCTTGCTCAGAAGGCGATCGCCTGTGACACGGCAGCAGAAGTCAGAGCGCTGTATTCGCCTCAAGAAGACTAATTTTAATCCTCCGTCTATTGGCTATTCGTACATTAGGTAAAAGCGATGTGGAAAAAAGCGTTTTCGTTATTGCAGCAGATGGGAAAGTCCCTGATGCTGCCAGTTTCGGTTTTGCCGATCGCTGGGCTTCTCTTAGGTTTAGGCAGCGCCAAGTTTAGTAAGCCCGAAACTTTCTTCTGGATGCCAGAATTTTTGGCGCAGATCATGAAGGTTTCGGGAGATGCCATTTTCGCCAACCTGCCGCTGATTTTTGCGGTATCTGTGGCGATCGGTTTCACGGGTAATGATGGCGTTTCGGCGCTAGCGGCAACTGTAGGCTTTGCGGTGTTCGTGGCGGCTTTGGGTGCAGCTTCGGTGACGCTTTGGGGGGTCGATCCCAAGACTCTCGATACCGTTATGGGCATTCCCTCGCTGAATACGGGCGTGTTTGGCGGTCTGATCATGGGCTGCATTGCGGCGTATTTGTTCAACAGGTATTTTAGGATTCAACTGCCGCAATATCTGGGCTTCTTTGCGGGCAAGCGGTTTGTGCCGATTATTACTTCTTTGGCAGCGATCGCCTTTGCCATTCTCATGAGTGTCATCTGGCCTCCCATCGGAGCCGCCATCAAAACTGCGGCAAATACGGCGGCGGCAGGTGGCAACGTTGCCTTTACTGCTGCGCTTTATGGCGTAGTGGAGCGATCGCTCCTCCCCTTCGGACTGCACCATATCTGGAACGTGCCCTTCTTCTTCGAAATCGGCTCCTTTACGGATGCGGCGGGTAAAGTTGTTCGTGGCGATATTACGCGCTTCTTTGCTGGAGACAAGACTGCCGGAATTTTGGGCGGGGCTTACTGGTTCAAGATGTTTGGGCTGCCTGCGGCGGCGATCGCCATGTGGCACTCGGCATACCCCAAAAACCGTAAAGTGACGGGCGGCTTGATGCTGTCGGCAGCCTTCACCTCGTTTTTGACGGGCATTACCGAGCCAATCGAGTTCTCCTTCATGTTTGTGGCACCGGGTCTGTATGCCGTTCATGCGCTGATGGCGGGTTTCTGCGACTGGCTGTTCCAGATTATGGGCGGCAAGATGGGCTTTACCTTCTCTCACGGCTTCATCGACTTTGCCTTGTTCAACACGCTAGGAACCAAGTCCTGGCTGATCATTGCCTTTGGCCCGCTGTTTGCGGCGCTCTATTATTTCGTCTTCCGATTTGCCATCAAGCACTTCAACCTGAAAACGCCGGGTCGAGACGATGAAATTGAAGATGCGGCGGTCTTTAGCGGCGACAGCGCCGGATCGGACATGGCGAGAGAGCTGGTGAGAGCCTTTGGCGGTCGCAAGAACATCGCAACGCTGGATGCCTGCATTACCCGTCTGCGGATCACCGTCAACGATATGCAAAAGGTTAACAAGCCCAGGCTAAAGGCGCTAGGCGCATCGGGCGTACTTGAAGTAGGCAATAACGCGCAGGCTATCTTTGGCCCACGATCGGAAAACCTGAAAACCGACATGATCGAATACCTGAAAGGGGCAGGAGCAGAGGCCGATGAAGGCTATGTGTCCCCGGCAGTAGCGACGGCAGTGGCTTCGGCAGCTGCTAATGGCGGCAGTCTGGATACCGCTAATCTAGATACTGCTCCGATCGCTTCCCAGCGCGATCCAGATGCAGCCCGACGGATGCAAGACGCGATCGCGGCCTTGGGAGGCTCTGCCAATATTCTGAATGTCCAGCCCGCTGCCCTAACTCGTTTGCGCGTAGAAGTTGCTGATGAGAGTCAGGTGGACGATGCAGCGCTCCGAGCTAGCGGCGTAGAGGGCGTGATGCATCTACCCGACCATTTGCTGCACCTGCTGGTGGGCTTAAATGCCGATCAATATGCAGAGGAAATGAACAGACAACTGGTGAAATAGTCAAAACTACAGCCCTTTGGGCAATGATCCAAGGGGCTGTAGTTTTGGAACTGCTGAGGCTCACGATGCCAATTCCGTCAGGGTACCCTGCTGGTTTCTTGGAATTTCAATCCAAAACTCTGTGCCCAACCCCGGTTCCGATACACACCGAAGAGTTCCCTTATGTTTTTCAGCAATAATTTGATAGCTAATAGACAATCCTAGTCCTGTGCCTTTACCGACTGGCTTGGTTGTGAAGAACGGATCAAATAATTTTGCCCTCACGGTTTCTGTGATTCCAGGTCCATTGTCTGCAATTCGGATGGCGACACTGTTTATTCCTTGAACCTCTGTTGTAATCGTAATTCTGCTGGGATGGCGGCGAGTTTCCATAGCCGATCGCTGGCTGTTGTAGTCATGCAGCGCATCGATCGCATTGCTCAGAAGATTCATAAAGACCTGATTGAGTTGCCCCGCAAAGCACTCTACTAAAGGCAAATCTCCATACTGTTTAATCACCTCAATCGCAGGATGCTCAGCTTTTGCCTTCAGCCGACTCTGCAAAATTAGCAGGGTACTGTCAATCCCCTCGTGAATATTAACTGCTTTCATCTCGGACTCATCCAGACGAGAAAAATTGCGCAGTGAGAGCACAATCTGACGAATCCGATCTGCCCCTAATTTCATTGAAGAAATGATTTTTGGTAGATCTTCAGTTAAAAAAGCTAGATCGATGGTTTCACTATGCTTCTCAATTTCTAGGCATGGATTGGGATAGAACTGGCGGTAGAGATGCAAAAGCTCCAGCAAATCCTGCGTGTACTCGTTGGCGTGCTTTAAATTGCCATGTATAAAGTTCACAGGATTGTTAATCTCGTGAGCAATTCCAGCCACTAACTGCCCAAGACTCGACATCTTCTCAGTCTGGATCAATTGAGTCTGGGTTCGCTGTAGTTCCCCAAGCGCTTGCTTCAGCTTTGTCGCCTGAGCTTCAGCAATTTCAGCTAAATTCTCTTTAATTTGCAAGGCGCTTCGTAATTGTGCCTGCTGCTGAGTTAGCTCTTCTGTTAACTTTTTTGTGTCAGCTAGAGCTACGTTCTTGGCTTGCAGCAAAAAAAGAAAGTCAACAACCGGATCGTGGGTTGCAAAATCCTTTAGCTTAATCCCCAAAGGAGTCAGGCTAGCCGTGTCAGTGACCCAAGGCGATCCCAGGAAGAAAATTATATCCTGGTCTTCTACACACATCATCTGCCCCTTGATTTGCATCCCGTTATGGAGAGACTCCAGGATGAAGAGGGAGCGAGATTGTTTCTTAATGGCATCAAACTCAAATTCAATGGTTGGACGATTGATTTGAAAATGCTCCTCGATCTGGCTGCCCACCAACGCTGTAGGAACAACGCGCCGCAGAACTTCCCCAGCCTGTAGAACTTCGCGATCGCGGTTGAGCACCAAATGAAACGGAAAGGCATTGGAAAATAGCTGCGGCGGCAGACAGAGAGAAGGAGAACCCATGATTATTCAGGTTTGCTTATACTTGATTGAAAATTCATCGTGCTCAGCACCTTCCTCTCGACTTTGAGTTTGAGTCACTTCAACCTCTGTATCAAAGCGAGTGCCCAGCCCTTTAACCAACCCCACCACCATTGGGGCTAGTCCTTCTCGGCTAGAGTGATAGTGAAGGTTTAGAGCCTCTCCAGTTTGCTGCGTACAGTCAAAGGAGGGGGGGTTAAGCTGAGGAAAAATAACCCCAACACGAGCATGGAGATTGTCCAGGTTTTCTAAAAACTCTGGCAGATTATCGCCACTCATTTCCATCATTTCGCCGTAGCCTTCCTGAGCCGTGTACGTCACCCAAAACTCGCCAAAAGCCTGCATGATTTCTGAAGCAGATAAGCCTAAAACTTCGCTGGCAGCTTTGACTAGCTTGTGGGTTACATCATCGGGATACCCTTCCATACTGATAAAGGTATCCATCTCTAAGTTTGCTTTTTGCTTAATTTCCTTCCAGGTATTTGCACCAAAATGACTGCATACCATGTCTTCGATTGCTTTGTTCACAAGTCCGTACATATAATCCTCCGGCTGATCTAACAGTTGGCTTTTATAATTAGTCGCTTTTTTAGCCGCTTTTACAGTTAATCTAAAATTCCCCGTTTTCTCGCCATAGCAACAATTCAAGCTATTAATTCCGCTGTTAGCAGTTTCTCAGTCATCTTGCTATCCAGAGGAACAGAGAAAAAATACCCCTGTCCGCTTTCGCATTGCAGTTCTCTCAGTCGTGCTAGTTGCGGGGCAGTTTCAATTCCTTCAGCAACGGCATCCATCCCTAAACTTTGAGCAAGCAACACAACGGTACGAATGATCTCTAGCTTTTCAGCATCTGTATCCACACTCTGAATAAATGAGCGATCAATCTTCAATGTATTCACAGGAAAGCGGCTGAGATAACTCAAGGATGAGTAGCCAGTACCGAAATCATCCATTGACAACTGAATCCCCAGCGCTTGAAGTTCCAATAAAGTACTTGTTGTAAACTCTACATTTTCCATCAGAATGCTTTCGGTGATTTCCAAGTTCAATCGGTGAGCATCCATTCCAGTTTCTTGCAGAATTTGTTGAATTTGGACAATGAAATTCGTCTGAGAAAATTGCTTACCAGAGATATTCACACTGATGGCTAAATTATGAGCAACCGGAAATTCCTGTTTCCAATGTTGCATTTGGCGACAAGCCTCCTGCAACACCCACCCTCCCAAGGGAATAATCAATCCAGTCTCTTCAGCTACAGAAATAAACTCTCCAGGAAAAATAAGACCTCGTTCTGGGTGAACCCAGCGAATTAGCGCCTCGAAACCGATAATTTTTTGGCTTTCCAACGCCACAATTGGCTGGTAGTGTAATTGAAACTCCTGGCGCTCGATCGCTCGGCGCAGATCGGTTTCTAACTGTAGCAGTGCTACTGCCCGCACATGCATTGCGGTATCAAAGATCTGATACTGGGCTTTACCCATGCTTTTAGCGTGATACATGGCAGTATCCGCATCGCGCAGTAATTCTTGAGGATGTTCATAGCCTGTTGTATTGAGAGCAATGCCAATACTGGTACTGGCGAAGATCTCATTCCTACCTAGGTGAAACGGCAGCATTAGCTCTTCTTGCAATCGCTCAGCTACTTGAATGACGTAGGAACTATCTTGGATATCTTCAAGCAAAATGGCAAACTCGTCACCCCCCAAGCGAGCGATCAGATCGCCACGACGCAGACAGTTCTCTAATCTGCGGGAGATGGCGATCAGGAGTTGGTCACCGATAATATGACCAAGACTATCGTTGATGACTTTGAAGCGATCGAGATCCAGAAAAAGAACGGCGAATAAACAGCCTTCTTGCCGTTTTGTTAGGGCGATCGCCTGCCCCAGTCGCTCCATAAATAAAGCCCGGTTAGCTAAACCCGTTAGCCCGTCATGTAAGGCATCATGAATGAGCTGCTCTTCAACCCGTTTGCGCTCAGAAATATCACGACAAACAATTACGCCTCCTCTGAGCACCTCGTTTTTATCTTTGAGCGGTCTTCCGGTCGCTGTAACCCAAACACCGTCGGGTGTTTGAGCATGGCACACAAACATTTCGACATCATTAACCTTCTCGCCACGAATAGAGCGCTCTAAGGGTAAATCTTCAACGTTAAACGGAGTCTGGCGATCGGGGAGATAGAAATTTAGCGTTTGTGAGCATTTAGTTGCAACTGAGTGATTTTCAACTGAGTGATTTTCAACTAAATGTTTGGCGGTCGAGCCAAACATCCGTTCCGCTGCTGGATTAAAGACCAGGAAATTCCTGTTCTCATCCGCAACGATGACCGCATCACCCATGCTGTCCAAAATTGATTTCAGACTTTCTGAAATTTCTGTTTGCTTCAGCAGTGCTGCTTCGATTTGCTTTCGCTGGTTAAACTGCCCTACCTTGATGCCAATATCAACCATCATTTCCAGCAAGTTATCGTCGGGCTGACAGGACTTATGGCTAAAAAACTCAAGCACCCCGATGACTTCAGTGCCATTTTGGATCGGTAGCCCAAACCCACCCTGGAGCTTTGCCTCGATCGCATGGAGTCTACAGGGCGAATTGGAATCTGTGACGATATTTTCTATCCAAATCGGTTCACGCTCATGCCAAACACAGCCCGCTAGACCTATTCCCATGGGCAGAGTCAGCATCCGAGTCAACAGCTCAAATTCTTTGAAATGTTCCGGAACCGCAGTCCAAACTCCTTGACACTTCAAGACATTGGCTGATGGATCAACTAGCCACAGCACACCCACCTGCCAATCTAATGCAGTACCGATCGCCGCCAAAATTTTGATTGTTGCCTCACCAAAGGTTGCCGATTCCGCCAGGATGTGGGTTACAGCATAGAGGGTAGACAGCCTTTGATTGGTCTGACGGAGTTCTGATCGTTGCCGAGTCAATTCATCCGTCAGTTTCTTAGCGTCAGATAAAGCCGTGTTTTGAGCTTGAAGTAAAAAGAGAAAATCAACAACTGGATCATGAATTGCAAAATCGCTAAGGGTGATTCTGTAGGATTTTAATGAAGCAATGTCCGTTACCCAAGGAGAGCATAAGAAAAAGAGAATATCTGACTGTTCGACATACACCATCTGTCCCTTGAGCTTCATCCCATTTTGCAGCGATTCCAACAGGAACAGCGATCGCGTCCGCTTGCGGATCTGATCAAACTCTATGCCGATATTAGGGCGATCGACACGGAAATGCTGCTCAAGCTGGCTTCCTGTAGATAACTCAGGATAGATTTTCTGTAAAACGTCTCCAACCTGAATAATCTCGCGATTACGATTGAAGACAAGATGAAATGGAAAAACCTCCGTGAATAGATCGGGGATTAACTTAAAGCAGGATAACGATTGAACGCTTTTAGGTTGGGATGAACTAGATGGCGGTATGATTGCACTTAACATTCTTTTTCCTGCAAACCCTTCACAGCGTGATCAGCAATGAGATTTGTCTCTGGTCATACGGAAAGAAGCTGAAGTGATTTTGTTGGATAAATCAGTGTAGATGTTTGGCGTAAAATCCCGTCGAAGAATCGCACTCTTGCATTCATAGCATCTAAAATTGCGCGGTTCACATCCATCGCAACTTCAGTGCTGGTAATACGAGGTTCGATTAAAGCCGCTAACTTGGCGGCGTGACTATCATCTACATCAATATGAACATCAAAAAAGATGAGCGCTTCCTTGGATAAGAATGCTGCCTCAGCAATCCCATTTTGAATCTGAGTGTAAAGTGTGCTGACGATCCCTTCTGAAGCAAAACAGACGGCTCCTAAAGCTGCCAGATAATCGTATTGATGCGGCAGGTTTAGATAGGTGTCGATTAAGTGGCGGGTTTCGGGTTCAGTTGGCAAGGCTGCCAGCGTCTGATCATCAATACCCAGTTCGCGTGTGAAGTGCCGGAACAACTCTGGATGGGCGAGCTTAGGGTCTCCCTGACCCATTTCATCAAATAAGTTTTCCAGAATCACCAGTTGAGCCGATTCATCCGGACAGCAAGACAAAATACCTGCCAAAATGCGGTTAAATTCTTTAGAGAACTTGTACATCTGAACAGCAAGCATCTGCACTTCTGCTAAAGTGAGCTGACTTGTCTGACAACGGATCAAAAACTCATGGCTCCAGAGAGGATGATCGGCGGTCACTTCGTGGAATGTTTGCATGACGGAAGAAGAGAGTGAATTCATCGGGACACCTGCACAGCTAAATGAAGTGGATAGTCAATCAGGGGGGTAAAAAAAGAGGGATCAAGCGCCACATGCTCTTGCAGCACCCGCAGTTCCCGCAAGGTTGGCATGGTATTAAACCCAGCGGCTTTCAGAGCGTCGAAGTAGTCTTCTAGGGTTTTATGGACAAGCTGTACATCTAGCCAAGAGCCATCCCGTTTCCAAATTCGTCCGGGAAACTGGCGATCGCGCTGGCTAAAATAACCTGCTCCATCAACTTGAAAATAGAAGGGATATTCTGGCTGCCGCATATAAGGAAATGCCGGATGCGGCACGCTGAAAATAAATCGTCCACCCGGTCGGAGAATTCGGGAGACCTCCGCCATGCATTGCTGAGTCTGCTCAGTGGTTAAGTAATTGAACAAAAAGACGGCTACTACGAGATCGAGCTGATGATCGCCAAACTGCGACAGGTCAGTGGCACAGCCGACCTCATACTGGATACCCAAGCCCTCTTGAGATTCCTGCGATCGTGCCGCCTCGATCATGCTCTGGGATAAATCAATGCCCATTGCCTCGGCTCCTCTACGGCGCAGCTCTCGGCTGCAATAGCCCTCGCCACAGCCCAAATCAAGGACTTGTAGCCCAGCAACTGGCTCACACAACGCCAAAATTGCCGGACGCGCCGTAAAGTCTGAGAGGGAACTGGGTTCTCCCCGTACCCACTTAGGTGCCGTATCGTTGTACAAATCTCTAGTTGAATGAGTGTGAGTTTGCATGTGTTGCTGAATTCATGAGGAGTAGTGGTCAGGACAAAGCCCTAACCTGAGAGAAAATCTAGCCGGATTGGCTGAGCGTTACACCCTGATGCCTGGAGCGTTAAAACACACCCTGATGCCTGGAGCGTTAAAACATCTGGACGGTACGGTAATCCCTGGTATAGAGGGGAACCGCACCCGAATTGTTTTTCCTGGCTTTAGCGGCTTCGACAGACTCATCGAACACAATCAGTGAGTCTGTGCCCACCTTCAACCAGTCTTCATAGGGCACACTCATATCTGTTTCCACGCCGCCGCCGCTGGGAGGCACCATTGCCCTGTAAGCTTCGTTAAATTTTCGACGGAAGCGAAAATCAACGGAGATTCGTACGCCATCGGAGACTCGTCTCACGGTTTGGTGGAGTCCGCGCGCATCGTTGAAGTACATCGTGCCGTGCTGCAAGCTGGCATTGTCGTAGGAGACTACCATGGGGATGTCTCGCCCTTCGCTAAAGTCGGACATCACTCGCATCGAGGGCAATTCCATTTCGCGGGGCATTTCTCCCGCTTCAATGGTGATGTTTTCGATGTCACCAAAGAGAGGCAGAACGACCACTGTGGCATCTGCCGCCACCCCAGCCCAAACGTCGCTGTGGCGCTTGGTGCTAGTGAACGGCAGCCGCAATTTATCCGCAGCCATCTTGCCATAAACAATACGGAGATTGACAGGCAGATCGACGGCATCGATCAGGTCATTGGCGCCTAGCTGACGGAAGGCGTTAGCCACGCTTTTTTGAAAGGTATTGAATTCTAGAATATGCTCACGCTTAGGCATGAGTAGCCCAGTTCCCATGTAGTTAGGAATTGTGCCTTTAGCTTCTAGAAGCCGTTCCAGCATTTCTGCTTCAGATAAGATAACGGGGCTGTTTAAACAGGCAGAAACATAGCCAGCGGCAGCAATCTGGATTTGCTGAAATAGCTCAGGTTTCAGCGTGTGTTCAAAGAGTAGGCGATAGTCCCGGCGGGTGGCAATTCTGGAGGCTAGCTCATCAAAAAGCCGATCGCCGAGTTGAGAAAAGGCGATCGCCTCCTCCTCTGTGACTTGATGAGCTAGCTTTGTTCGTTCTATCAGTCCCCTAACCATTTTTCTGTTCCTTACTTTCTAGAGGTGGCGATCGTTTTTGCTACTTAAACTCCAATACTTAGAGATCACCATCGAAATGGAAATCATCCTCATCAATCAATTCGTTAAGTGGATTGGTGAAAGTTCAATAAGTTGTTTTAGTCTGGCAATGTGTCCTTAAGACCTATTCTTCTTTAAGTCCTAAAACCATGTTTTGGTTTTAGATAATCTTCGTTGCTAGATGATTTTGTTCTAACAGCTAAGTTTATTCATTGCAATCGTTGAAAATACAGAGATAGGATTCCAATTAATTGAAAATAAAGGCGTTTATTTTTTTCAAATATGCTGCTAGCAATCCTTTTAACTATTCAAAGCCTTATCTAGCCGTTGATTGATGAATAGACTACATTGCTTCTTTATGTAGATAAAAAGCATCTTCATATAGAACTTATTTAGGTTTTTTGTATTCCTGATTCATTAGATTAGAGAGGTATCAGCAATTTTAGTGATGTGAGTTCAGCTATTTGGCTGAGTCCAATATTTTGAGTTGTAAAGAATTCAGTATTGGTGATTTCTATAACCAGGCCTGAGCGGATGACATAACTCAGTTAACAGTCGGGGCGTGCAAGGAGCGATCGTTAACTGAGTTATATCTATTTCCAGTATTTTGAGTTCAATTTAGCCTTTGTAGCAATTCAGCCAACACACGCTTGAAAAGTGTCGTGGGCGGGCGTAACCCGACTGAGCGATAATGCATTAGGTTTTTATGGACAGCCCTGATGCGAGTTCTCTTCTTGCACACCAATTTTCCAGCCCAGTATCGCCATGTTGCCGCCGCTCTCAGCCAAGATCCCAAAAATCAGGTTGTTTTTGGCACCCAAAATCAAGATGTGACGCTTCCGGGCATTCGCAAAGCGATTTTTCAACCTAGCCGTCAGCCCTATCCCCAGACACATCACTACATTCAGCCTTTGGAATCTGCTGTTTTGAAGGGACAGGCAGTCTTTCGGCTAGCGCAGCAGCTAGAGGCGAATGGATTTGTGCCCGATGTAGTTTGTGCCCATTCGGGTTGGGGAATGCCGTTGTTCATTAAAGATGCGTTCCCAGATGTGCCGCTGCTCTGCTACTTCGAGTGGTTTTATCGATCGCGCGGTGCTGATGTGGGCTTCGATCCGGCAGATCCGCCTAGCCCAGACGATGCGCCGCGCTTACGGATCAAGAATGCGCCGATTCTGGTTGACTTATATAGCTGCGATCGCGGTCTTTCTCCCACGGTTTGGCAAAAGTCGCAGTTCCCGCCAGAGTACCAAGATAAGATTTCGGTGCTGCATGATGGTGTAGACACTGACTACTTTTGCCCCAAGCCCGGTGCCAAGCTGGTCTTACCCGATCTGGGTTTAGACCTGTCCCATGTGGATGAAATTGTCACCTACGTCTCGCGGGGAATGGAACCCTATCGCGGCTTTCCCCAGATGATCGAGGCGATCGCCCATCTCCAAGAGCGCCGTCCTCTCTGCCATGTGGTGATTGTCGGTTCTAATCGCGTCTGCTACGGGGCGGCATTGCCAGAGGGGCAAAACTACAAAGATCTGATGCTGCAACAATTTCCCCTCGATCTATCACGGGTTCATTTCACTGGATCTTTGCCCTATGGTCAGTATCGCCAAGTGATTCAAGCCTCATCGGTGCATGTTTACCTGACAGTACCCTTTGTCCTGTCCTGGTCAATGATTGAAGCTCTTGCCACCGGATGCTTGGTTCTGGGATCAGATACGCCTCCGGTCAGAGAGATTATTCAAGATGGAGAAAATGGACTGCTTGTCGATTTTTTCTCGCCCCAGGGTATCGCAGACCGAATTGAGGAGGTGCTAGATCATCCCACGGGCATGGCAGAGATCCGTGCTAACGCCCGAAAAACAGCTCTAGAAAGATATGCCTCAGCCGATCTTTTGCCGCAACATCTGCGGTTAATTGAGGAGATGGCTCAGGGTTCTGCCTAGATTTCTTGTGGAATTTGTGCCTTCGTCTTGTAAGTGGCTAGATATTCTGAGAGCAGCTTCATCGCCTCGGCTTCCGAAGGCAGCCGATAGCGAATCATGTACAAAAAAGGTTTTACTCTAACCTCATTTTTAACAGCTGGCTCCCAGATGCTCAAAATCACTCCCCCTTCAACGGGGGAAATGTTGTATTTAAGCAGATAGGGCATGTAGGTAGAATGCGTCGGCACAGGAAGCACCACTGAGGTCAAAGAAGCCATTGGATGATTAGCCGCCTGCTGCGAATAGTGCCATCACTAACACAGACAGCAGCAGTCCGGGGCTGAGCATCAAAATCAGTGTTCCAAGTTCATGAAGTTCCATGGCTTATTTTCTCTTTAGCTAAGGGGCGATCGCTACAAGATTAACCTAGACAGAACCCTTTCATAGGGAACTATAAGAATAACTCTAGATGGTTCCCTCGTAGAAGGTGTAACGCCCCTCATGGCTGGGTAAAGTGACTGACAAAGTAGCTAGGCAGAGTGCCTGAGCAGAGCGGCCAGACAGAGATTTCTTGGAGACAGGACAAGAAGGTATGGACTGTCTCAAGATTCAGCGTTCTGGCTGAACGGCTAGTTCTAGGTCGCAGCCATAATAATCTACATGCTCTACAAAATTTTTGCTTCAATCTCATCTACAGCAACCGCCAAGGCGGTTAGGACAGGGACATTTTGGGTGGGGTGCTTCGCGCCCCACCCAAAATGTCCTAAGCAAACTGGCGCACAGCCATAACGCAGGTGCAAAATGGGCTTCCGTGAATTTTACTAGGGTCAGTTCAACAACCTGAGCTAATATTGGTTTATGAGGCTTGTTCTGGTCAGTTTAAGGTAGAGTTTCCTCGGCGCTCAACCATCGGTAGCATCATGATACACCACCGTGATACGACAATCTGCAACATAGCTTGTAACACAGCAAGATACTCAATTACTGAATATGCTCTGCATTGTGAAACACCCTGCTAGCTAGGTCTTGACAATTTTTTCTACGCAGACTGGACACATATGTTTAGACGACATTTGTCTGCCCAGTAGAGTAAATTGGTGCAAAATTGGGGGTTCATCCAGTTCTGTCTTGATGCTCAAACTATTTTTAGAGACTGTGTTTACTAGACGGTGACAGCTTTATCAACTCATTGCCTTGAGTCTTTATTAAATAGCCAACCTTAAGTTCTATCTAGATTAACGGCTTTTCCCTTATGAGTTACGACCATCTTTCTGGAAATGCCAAGCTTCCTGCTCCCTGCATTGTTGACAATGGCATTATTGTGAACAAGCAGGATATGCAAAGAGTTTTGGCGGATCTGAATCGGGTTCATTACCGCTATAGCCAGGATGGTCATCTGCTGGCAGAGGACGAGGGCTATGTGATTGAGGTGTTTGCTGATGTCCAACGATCGACCCTAGTTGCTAATCACACGCTTTACATCAACGTTCAAAGCTTCGATTATCTGGAGCTGAAGCGTTCTCCAGAGAAACAGGCCTATTTTGATTTGGTACAAGACCATAGCCAGCTCAGGCTCATTCCAGTATCAAATCCTCTGCAAGAGCAGACGGCTCGTAGCCTCAATGTTGCAGCTCTAGAGGCAGTCGTTGCCGAGGTGCTGTCGGCAGGGTGGGATGTCCGGATGGATGATGAAGAAAACTTTTCGATGTAGTCCAGTTGGAACAAGGCAAGCCCGATCGCGGCATTTTTAAAAGCTCTGCATTTTTAACGCCTTTAGAGAGAGAATAGTTCTTAGAGAATAATTTTAGGGTTCGAGAAGCCATTGACTGTTGGATTTTCCTTTGAGTGTCAGGCGCACTGTAGCCAGACGGCAGCCAGAGCGGGTGTTTTTGTCACTCCCCATGGCGCGATTGCCACCCCACGCTTCATGCCTGTAGGTACCTTGGCAAACGTCAAGACCGTTACGCCAGAGCAGCTTCAGGCAGCAGGGGCGCAAATGGTTTTGGCAAACACTTATCACCTACATCTGCAACCGGGAGAGGACATCGTTGCCAAGGCTGGAGGTCTACATCAGTTCATGGGCTGGAAGCAGCCGATTCTGACGGACTCCGGCGGATTTCAAGTCTTTAGCCTCAGCGAAATCCGATCGATTGCTGAGGAGGGTGTCACCTTTCGATCGCCCAGAGACGGGCAGATGATTCACCTCAGCCCAGAGCGATCGATTCAAATTCAGAATGCGCTAGGTGCGGATGTCATTATGGCATTTGATGAATGTCCGCCCTATCCCGCCACCCGTGAAGCGGTCGTAGAGGCGACAAATCGCACCTTTCGCTGGCTGAAGCGCTGTATGGCAGCCCATGAGCGATCGGATCAAGCGCTGTTTGGCATTGTGCAGGGTGGCGTTTATCCAGAACTCCGTCAAAAAGCGGCTCAAGAGCTAGCGACGCTTGATTTGCCAGGGTATGCGATCGGGGGAGTTAGCGTCGGCGAACCTCCTGAGCTAATTGAGATGATCGTGCGAGCCACTACGCCTCTGCTGCCGACTGACAAACCTCGCTACCTAATGGGAGTCGGCACCTATCGAGAAATGGCGCAGTCGATCGCGGCAGGGATTGACCTCTTTGACTGCGTTATTCCCACTCGTCTTGCACGGCATGGCAGCGCTCTGGTGCAGGGCGATCGCTGGAATCTGAAAAATGCCCGATACCGCGAGGACTTTACGCCGCTGGATAGTGATTGTCCCTGTTATACTTGCCAGACCTTTACACGGGCTTATCTTAGCCACCTATTGCGATCGCAGGAGCTTTTAGCCTACACGCTTCTGTCGATTCACAACATTACGGAGCTGATTCGGTTCACCCAGCGGATTCGGGAGTCTATTTTGAGCGATCGATTTGTTGAGGAGTTTGGAGAGTGGTTGAAGCAATAGAATGGTGAATTTCTATCCCCTTGCGCTAACTGGCTCTAGGCTGCGCCAAATCTCTTCAAACTCTGGCTGATCCAGCACAGAATTGGCAAACCAACTCTTGACCCCAAATCCGATCGCTCGTTCTGAAAGAGGTAGTGAGGGGATCAGTGTGTTGAGAATATATTGCCGCGCGATTGCCGTTTCAAACGCCGAAGACCAGACCACATCTAATTGACACTCCTGACAAATTTGCCGTAGCCGCGTAGGAGAACCCGCGATCGCCGCCTTAATCACAAAAATGCCGCGCCAGCCCTGCTGATGGCAGAATTCTAGCTGATCGAGGGTTGTTACCGACTCATCTAGGGCGATCGGCGTGGTGTAGCGATCGCGCAGTTGCAGCATTTCACTAAGCTGATCGGGGGGCAAGGGCTGCTCTAAAAACTCGACAGGGTAGCGATCGCAAACTTGAAGCCATTCACAGGCTGCCTCCCAACTTAATCCGCCATTGGCATCTAACCGAAGCTGCGCTCCAGCAGGCAGAGCGCCAAACAAATTCTCCAGCAGGTTCAGCTCTTCGTTGAGGGGCGCTACGCCAATTTTCCACTTGAAGGTACGTGCCCCGGCCTGCCAGAGCGGCTGCCAAGTCAGCATAGCATTGGCTCCAGAGGGCAGCAGGTGGCATTGGGTAAAGTCATGGGCGATCGCTCCATTTGTCGTCAGCGTCTCCCAGGCAGATTCTAACCCAAATTGACAGGCAGGGAACTCACCGGGAATCTGCTCAATTAGCTCAGGCGTAATCTGGGGAAGCGATCGACAAAACTGAATCGCCTGCCCCATGCTTTCGGTGCCGAATTCAACAATTGGCGCAATTTCACCCCAGCCGACTCGCCCTTCGTCATCCGTTAGCTTTAGCACAATCCCTTCGCGCAGGCTCCACAGCCCGTGATAGGTCTTGAGAGGTTGGCGGAAAGGACGACGATACGATCGCAGTTCCAGTCGAGCAGAATGCATGAGGTTCTTCCCTTAAAGGGCATCAAAATCAGTAGGCATCTGAATAGGAATCGACAGGTTCACGACCGCCTGTTTTTGCCTTCTCTTTCGCCTTGGCTGCACTCTTCTTTAGGGCATCCAGCCGATCTTCATATTTCTTGCGCTGCTTTTTCTTGGGCGTCTGTTCAATCAGCACCTTCAAGGCGCTACCCAAACTCTTATAAGCGTTGGGTAACGTGTAGCCAAAGCGGGTCGCCAGCGCGATCGCCCGTTCGTCAGCATCGATCGCTTCCTTCAGGGTCTTCATGCCGTTGTTGCGCTGATACAAGCGCCAGCCGGACACGCCGCAAAGCCCCAATGCCAAGAACAAGAGCAAGCCATCCTGCACCCAGAGTTCTCCGACTGCGCCGCCTAGACCGATCGCCAATGCCGCCATTTCCCAACCGTCTTTAGGGATGGTGTCATTTTGAATGCGCGCTACCTCATGCCAGAACAGCAGATTTCGCTGATCGAGCGCCAGCATTTCCCACTTTGCCAGATCCACCTGAACTTCAACTTGATCCTTGCCGATTTCTTCAGAAGTAACGAGCGGCGGATTTACAGCCGTTGCTGCCTCAACTGTGACCCAGCTCTTGAGTTCAGGAGGTAGCAAGGACTTAAGCCGACGCAACTCGCTCAAATCCGATCGCGCAGTAGAAGTGGCATATGAGGTCATGGATATAGCCCTAGTCGCATCAAGTATTAAAACACTTTTGAGGAAAGTATAGCGGGGTTTCACCCTCTCTTCTCTATCTTAGAGGTTTGATTTTAGGACAGGGAAAATTTTGTCCAAAAACAGCCAGATTTTGAAGTTGCATAATCCAAAATCTAAAATCAATATAAGCCTACTCAATGAGTAGTATTGCTTATTAGAACTTTACAAAAGTTAGGTCTACGACCCCATAATGAGAAGTAGAGAAATATCTTAATAAAGCATTTTTAGGAGGGTTAGGTATGGTCGCACTTGCGGAACGCTCTCTCAGCCGATTGACGCTACAGGTTCAGGAGATTGCAGCCGACACCACCACTATTCGATCGCTTGACTGGGATCGCGATCGCTTTGATATTGAATTTGAGCTGGAAAACGGCACGACCTACAATTCTTTTCTGATCCGAGGCGACAAGATTGCTCTTGTAGACACCTCTCACGAGAAATTCCGCCAGCTCTACCTGGAAAAGCTGATGGATCTAATCGACCCTGCCGAAATCGATTACCTGATCGTTAGCCATACTGAACCCGACCACAGCGGCTTAATCAAAGATATTTTGCAGCGCGCCCCTCATATTGTTGTTGTGGGTTCCAAGGTGGCAATGCAGTTTTTGGATGATCAGGTGCATCAGCCGTTTGAGCGAATGCAGATTAAGAATGGCGATCGCCTAGATCTGGGTAAAGGGCATGAGCTGGAATTTGTCTCGGCTCCTAACCTGCATTGGCCGGACACAATTCTGACGTTTGATCACAAAACCAGCGTTCTGTTCACCTGCGATGTGTTTGGGCTGCACTTCTGCGATGACCACACCTACGACGAAGACCTGGAAATTTTGGATGCTGACTACAAGCTTTACTACGACTGCTTGATGGGACCCAACGCGCGATCGGTGCTAGCTGCCCTAAAGCGAATGAAGGAGCTGCCTGAAATTAAGACGATCGCCACTGGACATGGCCCTTTGCTGCACTACAACGTTCCTGAATTGGTGGGACGCTACCGGGATTGGAGTCAGGCACAGGCAAAAGCCGAAACTACCGTTGCTCTGTTCTACGCCAGCGACTATGGCTATGGGGAGGCACTCGCTCAGGCGATCGCCCAAGGCATCACCAAAACGGGCGTGGCGGTGGAACTGCTAGACCTTAAGTATGCAGAGCCACACGAAATCAGCGAAATGGTCAGCCTTGCGTCGGGTGTGGTGATAGGAATGCCGCCCCAGACGGGCGAGTTTGCCAACGCTACAAGAGCGGCGATCGGCACAATTTTGGCGGCAACCAATGCCAAGCAAACGATAGGTTTGTTTGAAGTGGGCGGCGGTGATGATGAATCTGTCTACCCCCTCCGCAATCAGTTTCAAGAAATTGGTGTCAGGGAAGGCTTCGCGCCCATCTTGATCAAAGAAACCCCCAATAAATCGACCTTCCAACTCTGTGAAGAAGCCGGAACCGATCTAGGACAGTGGCTAACCCGCGATCGCGCCGTCAAGCAAATGAAGTCGCTAGACAATGAGCTGGATAAAGCCCTGGGTCGGCTGAGCGGCGGATTGTATATTATTACAGCGATGAAAGAAGGCGTGTCTAGCGCCATGCTGGCATCCTGGGTGTCTCAAGCCAGCCTCAAGCCCATTGGCTTTACGATCGCCGTGGCAAAAGATCGGGCGATCGAGTCCTTTATGCATGTGGGCGATCGCTTTGTGCTTAACGTGCTGGAAGAAGGCAACTATCAGCCACTGATGAAGCACTTCCTGAAGCGATTTGCACCGGGAGCCGATCGCTTTGCGGGCATTAAAACCTACGCGGCGGGCAATGGCTCTCCCATTTTGGCGGATGCGTTGGCATACCTGGAGTGCGAGGTAGTGAGCCGCATGGAATGCAGCGATCACTGGCTCGTCTACAGCACGGTTGATCTGGGTCGCGTTTCTAAGATCGACGGGCTGACCGCCGTTCATCATCGCAAGGTAGGCAATCACTACTAGGTCTTAAAGCAGTTAGACCTTAAAGCAATAAACTTAGGCAGTGTTGAATCTGGGTATGATTTTTTTGAAAGGGTCACGGAGTGACCCTTTCAAAAAAATCATACATAAAACCAGCAACGCCTAAATTTAGAGCGTTAGCCCGATCGCGTCTCTGGGCATCCTAGCGGGTGAAGGCTTGCCACTCGGTGAGTCACCCGCGAGGTCTAGTCATGCTCAATCCACAGATTTCCGCGATCGTCTGTACCCACAACCGAGAGCAGTATTTAGGAGCCGCAATCGATAGCCTTTTGGCTCAGGAATTTGCTGGCGACTTTGAGGTAATCGTGGTGGATAATGCCTCCCGCGATCGCACTAGAGAAGTAGTCGGCGAACGCCTGTCTGAAAGTACGCCGGACGATCGCTTACGCTACGTTTATGAAGCCACTACCGGACTCTCGATCGCCCGCAACACAGGCGCAAGATCAGCGCGAAGCCCCATCCTGGCATACCTGGATGACGATGCGGTTGCTAGCCCCCAATGGCTACAGGTTTTGTACGAAGCCTACCAGCAAGACGAAAAATTGGCGATCGCTGGGGGCAAAGTTACCCTACTGTGGGCAGACGGTACTCATCCGCCCCTCTGGCTTTCGCCCGGTTTAGCCAGCAACTTGGGTGCGTATGATTTAGGCAATCAAAAAATTTTCATTACCCAACCTGGACTCACGCCTCGCGGATTAAATTATTCCATCCGCCGCAGTTTTTTAGAAAAGGTGGGTGGCTTCGATTGCCAACTCGGTCGGGTGGGTAAAAATCTGCTCTCCAACGAAGAGCTGCATATGACCGAACTAGCGCTGGCACAGGGCTGGCAAGTTGCCTATCTGCCAGACGCTCACGTTGCCCACAACGTTGCCCCAGAGCGGCTGTATCCCCAATGGTTTCTCGATCGCGGCTGGTGGCAGGGCATCAGCGAAAGCTACCGCGAACAGTTGGCTCGCCCTGTCGGAGTCCGGCAGCTTTTCCATGGCGGTGAAAAGCTGTTGCGCGGAGTATGGCGATCGCTAAAACACTGGCATGATCCCGCTCAACGTTTCGACAACTTTGCCTATGCCTACGGACAAGTCGGCTATCTCAAAGCCACAGTTCAAGGAATGCTGAAGCACAGCCTCAAGTCTATAGCTCCCACTCCCTACTCCCGTTCGGCTGAATACTCACGTCGAAACCCACTTTCCACCCCCCCTCTCCCTATGTCCAAACTTCCCATCTCCGTTCTCATCCCTGCTAAAAACGAAGAATCCAACTTGCCAGCCTGTCTTGCCAGCCTCATCCCTGCCGATGAAGTTTTTGTGGTTGATTCTCAAAGCAGCGATCGCTCCATTGAAATTGCCGAATCTTACGGCGCGAAGGTGGTGCAGTTTTGCTTTAACGGACGCTGGCCCAAAAAGAAAAATTGGTCGCTAGAAAATCTGCCGTTTCAGAACGAGTGGGTGCTGATTGTGGACTGTGATGAGCGGATCACGCCGGAGCTTTGGGAAGAAATTGCGATCGCCATTCAAAACCCAGATCACGCAGGCTATTACCTGAATCGTCGTGTCTTTTTCCTGGGACAGTGGATTCGCTTTGGCGGCAAATATCCTGACTGGAATCTGCGCCTGTTTCGTCATGCCCAAGGACGATATGAGAACCTTCACACCGAAGAGATTCGCAATACGGGTGATAATGAAGTGCATGAGCATGTGATGATTTCAGGGAAAATTGGATACCTGAAAAATGATATGCTGCATATCGATTTTCGCAATCTATATCACTGGATAGAGAGACATAATCGTTACTCAAATTGGGAGGCGCAGGTTTACTATAATCTGCTGACAGGTATGGGAGAAAGTGAAACGATCGGGGCAAACTTCTTTGGAGACTCCGTGCAGCGCAAGCGGTTTCTTAAAAAAGTCTGGGTGCGGCTACCGTTCAAGCCCTTCCTCCGCTTCTTCATCACCTACATCCTGCGCCTAGGGTTCTTGGACGGCAAAGCAGGCTATATCTATGCGCGTCTGCTCAGCCAATATGAATATCAGATTGGCGTAAAGCTGCATGAACTCCGGTTTGGCGGCAGCCTCAACAAGCCGCAGCCCGATGCGCCTGAAATCACGATTGATGGAGCGATCGCCCCTTAAACACAGATAGAAATGTCAGTTTCAACTAACGATACTCTTCCTAATGTTCTAGCCAATGCTCCAGCCCTGGTTGATCTGAGTCGTTACGACCAATCAAGCTTCGATCGCGGTCGTCCGGGCTGGACAATTTTGCTGTGGTGGCTGGTGCAGGGCATCGCCTTTCCACTCACGCCCCACTTCGCAAATTCTACGCGCGTCTGGTTGCTACGCAGATTTGGCGCTCAGGTGGGTAAAGGCGTAATCCTTCGCCCGACGGCTCGAATCACCTATCCCTGGAAAGTTAGCATTGGTGACTTTAGCTGGATTGGCGATGATGTAGTGCTATACAGCCTCGATCGTATTGACATTGGGCAGCACTGCGTTATTTCGCAAAAGAGCTACCTCTGTACTGGCAGTCACGACATTCATGACTCGGCTTTTGGGCTAAAGACGGCAGCGATCGTCATTGGCAATGGAGTCTGGGTCGCAAGTGACTGTTTTATTGCCCCTGGAGTGGCGATCGGGGCAAATGCGGTGGTTGGCGTTCGTAGCCTAGTGACGAAAAATTTGCCAGATCAACAAGTATGCTGGGGCAATCCCTGTCGTCCGCAGTATTTCAGAGAGTTATAGCAATCGCCAAGGCGGTTAGTACGGGGACATTTTGGGTGGGGCGCTTAGCGCCCCACCCAAAATGTCCTAAGGAACATGGATTTAACAAGATGTAATTCTTGGGGTAGGGGCTTAGCATTGCTAAGCCTTTACGGCAGATCGGTTGTACAGGTTATTTAATCCACGATCCTGAGCAAACTGGCGACAGCCATAAGACAGAAACAGCCATAAGACAGAAACAGCCATAAGACAGAGAGTGACAAGATAATGAGCGTCAGAAACAGTCCTGATTATTAATGGTTTCGTCGGGCAGGGTGGTTTTGCAAAACCGACTCGTTTTCAGATCGACTCCTGTGACATCTGCATCGGTGAGGTTGGCGCGTTTTAGGTTAGCACCTGTCAAGTTAGCGCCCCGCAGATTGGCACCCGTCAAGTTAGCCTTAGAAAAATTTGCGCCGCTCAAGTTTGCCCCTCGCAGGTCGGCGTTGCTCAGGTCTGCTTCGCCCAGATAGGTGTTTGTCAAATCAGCCCCCCGCAGATCTGCTCTCGTGAGGTTGGAGTTGCCTAGATTGGCATCCCGCAGCTGCGATCGCGACAAATTGGCGCGCGTCAGATCGACTCTAGATAGGTTGGCTCGCGTTAAGTTTGCGCTATTTAGCCTTGCTTTTTGCAGCATAGCCCCCCCCAGATCTGCCCTAGGCAAATCTGCGATCCTTAAGTCGGCTCGGCTCAAGTCAGCATTGCTCAGATCAGTATCCCGCAGATTGGCGTTGCTCAAGTCTGCCCGTGCCAGATTAGTATTGCTCAAATCTGCATTGCTCAGATTGGCATTTTGCAGCGTGCTGTCTCCCAGGTAAGCTCCGTTAAGGTCTACCTCACTCAAATTGGCATTTTTCAAGATGCTGCCGTTGAGGATTGCTTCCTCCAGCGTTGCGTTACTCAAGTTGGCTCCAGTCAGGTCAGCTTCGCTAAGAATTGCTGCCGTCAAGTTTGCCGTTCGCAAATTGACTTGCGAGAGATGGGCGCGTCGAAGGGTGGTGTCCTTCAGAACTGCTCCTTCTAAATTGGCGTTTTCTAGATGAGCATCATCCAAATCGCACTTCGAGCAAGATTTGCTGTCGAGCAAGCTATTCAGGCGATCGGTTTTTGCCGCATGGCTAAAAATTCTGGAACCTGCTAACGCAATCAATACCCCAAAAAACACTGCCAGAATTGAGAACGCCCGCAGATCGCGTCGATCGATTCCCAGTGCCGTCATTTGCTTGAGAATCGTCATTTTGCTTGAGATTCGCCATTCTAGCGATCCGGTAGGGGACAGCACCAGTCTACTGAATTTAGATGCACCATTAAAGCCTGAAGATGCATCATCAAGGCAGGTTAGAGCGATTCATCGGTTTCCATTCGCTTGAGCATTTGATGGCACAAATCAAGCAGTTGCATGGCTTCTGATTGCTGGAAGCCAGTCTGCCTAAACGCTTCCTTTGTGACCGCCTCCCCTTGAACAGCTAGAGCTTTGCCCTCGGTCGTCAGCACAATCAGCTTTTGGCGATCGTCTGCGGGTGAGGCTTCGCGCTTCAACAGCTTTTTATCTTCAAGTCGTTTAAGTAAGGGAGTCATTGTAGGTAGCCCCAGCTTTGTGCAGGTTGCTAGATGCGTAATGCACACGCTGTCTTGCTCCCACAGCGCCATCATCACCACAAACTGTGGATAGGTGAGATCTAGAGGCTCCAGTAGCGATCGGTAGGTACGAGTAAGAGTATTGGAAGCAGCATACAGAGCAAAGCACAATTGCTCGCCTAATCTAGGGACATTTGACAAAATTACGGGTCGCAAATAGACAAAAGTGTCCCTATTATATTTCGTTCACGAACCAGTTGACAGGGATCATGAAAACAACCTATATTGACTTCGTTGACGAATAGTTCGTTCACAAAGTTAATGTAGGCCGTCTCATTTTTGCAGGATTTACAAGATATGGCGCAACTTACGGTTTACGGTACTCCTGTGAGTGTCTATGTCCGCATCGTTCGGCTACTGCTGGAGGAAGCAGGTGCAGCCTATGAACTCAAAGAGGTTGATATCTTTAATGGTGAAAACCAGTCGGCGGAGTATCTCGCCAAAAATCCGTTTGGTAAGGTGCCGACCTTGGAAGTAGACGGGGCGTTTATCTACGAAACGACTGCCATTATGGGCTACCTAGATACGATTTTAGCTAGCCATAGGTTTAGCTTCTCTGAGCCATTGCAGCAGGCTCGGATGCATCAGATCATGGGAATTGTGGACAGCCATCTCTACGCACCCGCGATCGGGTTAATTGCTATTCAGCGGTTGATTGTGCCCAGCCAGGGAGGTGAAACTGATGAGGACAAGGTGAAAGCTGCCATTGCTCCAGTCAAAACAGCGCTAGAGGCGATCGAGTCTCTGACGGTAGGCAGTCCATATTTGCTGGGTTCCGAAGTTAGCATCGCCGATTTCTACCTGATTCCAGTCTTCACCTACCTGTCACAGACTCCGGAGTATGAAGCGACGATCGCTCAGACTCCGAAACTGCGGGCTTGGTGGCATCAGGTCAGTCAGCTTCCCAATGTGAAAAAAGTGTGTGCATAGCGCTTATGCCTGATCTTTGGGTAGCGCACTAAGCGCCCCACACCGTTGACAAGACCTGATCGGGCGAAATGTCTGCAACTCTGCCTGTCTCAGAAGCAATAACCGCCAGTTTGTCGCTTTGAGGCAGCGGAGTTGCGTTTGCAGAATTGCGCAAGACGACAGTATAAACCTGAAGCGCAACGGCAAGGTTCATGGGCGCACTTTCGGTACATAGCATCAAATTTGCTCCGGCAATCATGGCGGCAAGCTTGCCTAGATCGCCTGGATCTGTCACCTTGAGTTCAGGATAGTCTGAAGTTAGCGCCGTCGTTAATTCTAAATATTCGCTGGATTGAGCAATCACGATTGGCAGATTAGGCTGCTGTTGTCGGAAGCTCTGGACAATGCTTTTCCAGCGATCGATCGGATACGCTTCGCCAGATCCATCGTGAATCAACACATAGCCACTGCCCTTGATGCCTAGCCGCTTTTGCTCACCCTCTGCCCAATCCAGATCTTTTTTGGGAATGGCGATCGCTAAATCAGGAGTTACCGTCGAGATATTCACCCCTTGCAGCAGGTCATGATAACGATGAGCCGAATATTGATTAGATTTATCAGGCACAACATCGGTTAAGAATCCCTTGCCCGCGCTGCTGTCATAGCCTACCCGTGTCGGAATCCCGGTCATCCACATCAGTAGCTCTACGCCCCAGCCTTGCCCAGCGTAAAGTGCAACCGTGTAGTAACGATCGCGCATCACCCCCAGAAGGTTAGCCCAATCTGCCGGACTGTTGCGATCGCCATAGTCAAACAGCAGCACGTCATCTACCGACTTACAGAGCCGATAGGCAGCTTTTGCCTTCGGCTCTACCACCACATCAATTTCGGCATCTGGGTAGTTCTTTCTCAAATCATCTAGGGTTGGGAAGAACAGAACCTGGTCGCCAATCCCGCCGGGAACAAGAGCTACTATGCGCATATATATTCCGTTACGAATACGGCTACTAAATCTAATGGGCTTTTTAAGACTCTACTAGGCTTCACTAAGAATCTACTAGGTTTTTCAGAAGAGGAAGTGTATTCCCTCATGCAACCCTGATTAACTTATCAGTTTGCAGGGCAAATTCTCAATATTTTGGCAAAATCTTGGTTGAAGCAGTAGGTATACTAAACCTTCCTGGATTAAAACTGCGTCAGCAACCAGGCAGTCCCCATGAGGTAATGATTTTTTGGGGTGTGGGCAAAGTCTACACCCCAAAAAATCATTGCATGAATACTACCCCAGGCTCTATTGAGTAGGAGTAGAACAGTTAAAATCTTCTATGCCGCTAGCCGAGCTGGTTCAGCATAACAGGTTGAAAATTGTTTGGAGCACAATACAATCTTGGCTGCGGAACGGTTGAAATTACTGCTTGGGACGATCGCACAACCCTTCCCATCGATTGTCCCTTAACTCCCTACTTGCCGCTGCTTTGCAGCAACGCAATCACCCAGGCAATGATCCCAGCATAGGAGAGTTGCACAACGCCCTGATAAAGCCATGCACTATTATCGGCATCTGTAGAAATTTGCGTTGTCTCGACGGTAGAGTACAGCCTAGCCGTTAACGAGGAATTGACTGAGGAATTGACTAACGGGGTCTGACTCCTCTGGGAGGGAAGCGCTGCCACCCGATCGCCGCTAATCAGCACTGCCGAGCAAGTTGCTGCAATACCCAAAGCTAGACCTGCTCCAATCGATCGCCGCTTTTGTCTGGGCTTGAGCGACTTTTGAGCGAATTGAAAGGAAATTGATTGCGACTCCTCCTGGATGACCATTGCCTACTCCTTAATGAAAATGAACGCCGGACTGAACGCTGCCGAGGGTGGGTCCATTCAATTATCCGAGAAAAGTATCTGGTTTCCGTATAAAAACATCGGCATGGCTCAATCAGGGGATGTTTTTTGCGATCGACTACATCTGCTATGGCTCCTAGGATAAACCGCCCCAGAAGCGATCGCTTCTAGGGCGGTTGTGGGGACTATGAAGAACCTATGGCAGGACTATGAGGAAATATGTGGCCTATGTTGTTTAGCCTATGTTGCTCAGGATTAGACTATGGTTATCTAACCCGCAACTACTGAGATATCGCTGTAGCTCATTGCAGCTCTGTTAGATAGTGTTGCAACTTGAACCTGAGCTGAGCTGCCCGATCCATCGCGATCGAAGAACAGCGCTCCAGTCGATCGGTTGTAAACGAAATAGTCGTTAGAATCTAGGGCTTTAGCACCTAAGCGGAACTGCGTAGAACTAATCGTTCCCACTGACAGGCTAACGTCGCCAAATAGGAATCCCTTGACCTTAAATCCAGACTGCACGACGCTGATGTCATCGCTGTAGGAGCTAAAGTCAGTAATGGTGTCAACGCCTTCGTACTTGTTAACGAACTGAAACTTGTTGAAGCCACTGCCGCTTGTCAGCGTATCGTAGCCATAGCCACCGATGAGGGTGTCATTACCTGCGTCGCCCGTCAGCGTATCGTTGCTATCTCCACCCCAAAGGTAGTCATCGCCCTCTCCACCTGAGAGGTAGTCATTGCCTGCACCGCCATACAGGTAGTCATTGCCTGCTTCGCCATACAGACGGTCATTGCCTGCTTCACCATACAGCGTGTCATTGCCCGCACCGCCATACAGCCAGTCATTACCATTGCCAGCCACCAAGTAGTCGTTTCCGGATTGGTTGACGTTCAATCCGCCGTATAGGGTGTCATTGCCTTCGCCGCCATAGAGAGAGTCGTCTTGGTTGCCGCCGTACATGAGATCATTGCCGCCAAAACCATAAAGGCGATCGTAGCCATCGTAGTCGTTGAAGCCAGAGCCAGCTCCAGAGGAAGGATAGCCATAGATAGTGTCGTTGCTGATGGTGCCGTACAGTTCGCTATTGCCGTATAAAACGTTGTCGCTAAATTGAGTTCCGCGAATAATTGCCATTTGAATTGCTCCTGAAGTATATGCGTGTCTTACAGATGCGTTGGGTTAGCTAGCGTTTTGCTTGGCTTTCCGGCTGCATGTAGAGATATCGGCAGCACTGCAAAATGTTATGCAACGGTTTTCAGAAATTTTGTTGATTTCAATGGCTGTTGATTTCAATGGCTGTTGATTTCAATTGCTACAGCCTTTCGATTGCTACAGTCAAAGAGAACAGAATGCAGGAAGAAGCAATGAAGAGTCAGCCCAATTGGCAGACGACAGTATTTTTGGGGTTGCTGGGTGTCCTGGCGATCGTCGGGCTAAATTCTTTCGTGATCATAAATCCTGGCGAGGCGGGCGTGCTGAGCATCTTGGGGAAAGCCACCGATGGAGCGCTGCTAGAAGGCGTTCACTTTAAGCCGCCTCTGGTTTCAGTCGTAGATATCTATGACGTAACGGTGCAAAAGTTTGAAGTGCCAGCCCAGAGTTCTACTAAAGATTTACAGCAGCTGACAGCCAGCTTTGCCATTAACTTCAGCCTCGACCCGCTTCAGGTCGTGACCATTCGCCGAACTCAAGGTACTTTGCAAAACATCGTCTCCAAAATCATCGCGCCCCAGACTCAGGAATCTTTCAAAGTTGCTGCTGCACGGCGCACGGTCGAAGAAGCCATTACCAAGCGGGAGGAGCTAAAGCAAGACTTTGACGTGGCATTGGGCGATCGCCTCAACAAGTACGGCATCATCGTCTTAGATACCAGCGTTGTCGATCTAACCTTTTCTACCGAGTTCTCAAAGGCAGTCGAAGAAAAACAGATTGCTGAGCAGCGGGCACAGCGTGCCGTTTACATTGCCCGTGAAGCGGAGCAAGAGGCAGAAGCCACCATTAATCGCGCTAAAGGACAGGCAGAAGCTCAGCGGCTGCTGCGGGAAACCCTGACCGCAGAGCTATTGCAGAAACAGGCGATCGAGAAATGGGACGGCAAATTCCCACAGGTGTTGGGCGGCAATGGAGCCGTGCCGTTTATCAACATTGATCCGGGTGAGCTACAGTCGGCTCACTGATAACCCAGCTCGTTTCAAGCATTGAGATGGAGCAACCGCCAAGGCGGTTAAAACGGGGACATTTAGGGTGGGGCACTTCGCGCCCCACCCTAAATGTTTTAAGCAAACTAGCTACAGCTACAGCTACAAAACATTAAGAGGGTCGCGCCGCGACCCTCTTAATCAGCGGAAACGATTCGCTCTAGCGTCGGCGACGATCGCCTGAAGAGGTTGAAGGAGCAGGGGGCGCAACCCGAAGGCGGGGCTTGCTGCCCTCAGCAGGCTTATCTCGATTGTGAGATGACTGGCTGTGAGACGGCTGGCTGTGAGATGACTGGCTGTGAGAAGACGATTGGCGCGGAGACGACTGACCTCGCCCCATCTGCTTCCGTTGATTGCCGCCATTGGGGATCGGCTCAGGTCTGATGCTGGGATCAGGCTCAAAGCCAGCAACTACTTCTTGGGGGATCGATCGCTTAATCACTTTTTCGATGTCTGCCAGCAGCTTATTTTCATCAACGCAGACCAGCGATAAAGCCTCGCCTTCTGAACCTGCTCGACCCGTGCGCCCAATCCGATGCACATAGTCTTCGGGCACAAAGGGCAAGTCAAAGTTGACCACATGGGGCAATTCCACAATGTCAATACCTCTGGCGGCGATGTCAGTAGCCACCAAGACCTGAAGGCTACCATCCTTGAATTTTGCCAGAGTGCGAGTGCGCACCATCTGACTCTTGTTGCCATGGATCGCCATCGCCGGGATACCATCATTGGAAAGCTGCTTCGAGAGTCGATCGGCTCCATGCTTTGTGCGGGTAAACACCAACACCTGATACCAGTTCTTTTGCCTAATCAGGTGTGAGAGCAAATTGTGCTTCTTTTCGCGATCGACCCGGTAAACCTTCTGTGCCACCAGTTCGGCAGTGGCATTGCGCCGTGCCACCTCGATCAGCACAGGCTGATTCAGCATTCCTTCGGCAAGCGCCTTAATCTCGTTGGAGAAAGTTGCCGAAAACAGCAGACTTTGCCTTTGCTTGGGTAGCAATGTCAGGATGCGACGAATATCTCGAATAAAGCCCATATCCAACATGCGATCGGCTTCATCTAGCACCAGGATCTCAATACGCGACAGATCCACTGTCCGCTGCTGCACGTGATCCAGCAGTCGTCCGGGAGTCGCCACTAAGATATCCACGCGACCCTTGAGCTTCTGAATCTGCGGGTTGATATTAACGCCGCCAAAAATCGTCATGGAATTGAGGTTGAGGTACTTGCCGTACTCGCGCACGCTTTCCTCAACTTGCGCCGCCAACTCGCGGGTGGGAGTCAAGATCAGCGCCCGTACAGGCGATCGCCGAATCGGTTCGTTCCGGGCAAAGGGTTTCGAGAGCAGTTGCAGAATAGGCAGGGTAAAACCAGCTGTTTTCCCCGTTCCGGTTTGGGCGCCCGCCAAGAGATCTTGACCGGACAGAACAGCTGGAATGGCTTGGAGCTGGATGGGGGTAGGTTCGGTGTATCCGCGTGCAGTAACAGCACGAACAATTTCATCGGACAGACCGAGGGCAGAAAAAGACATAGGACTCCAAAAATAGCATCGGTCTGTCGCCGTCAACGGCACCAGTCTGGGGCAGACGGATGAGAACTGTAAAGATTCAGCGGCGCGCAGACTGGAGCGAATGCCACAATTTCGTATTTTAGCAGCAGGATCTATCGATTTTGTGGACTCTTAAGGGTGTTTTCAGGACACGCACTAATTCACAAGACCATTTGCGGCATATCTAAACAAAAGTCTAAACCTTACGAGCATGGAGGGACTCGAACCCCCGACCCTCAGGACCGGAACCTGATGCTCTATCCACTGAGCTACATACCCTTATTTATTTCAACACTATAGCAGACATCAACTGAAACCAGCCGGATTTTATCTGTGCTGTCGCATCTCCAGGTCAGGTAATCTTAATCCTGAAAAGGCTCAAATTGAGTTCTATGCTCATTTCTAAGGCTCTTCTTGCTCTTCTCCATTGATCTCGTCCAGGCTGTGTTTCTCAATCAAAGACTGGATTTTGTCTTGCTGCAAATAAATTTCGATCGCCTCATTAATCAGCTGAGAGAGAGATATATCTTGCTGCGAGGCGATCGTGCTTAGCAATTTAGCTAGCTCAATATCCGCATAGGCTCTAATTTCCCTTTTGTCACGTTTTTTTTGCATGACCCTTCTGTACTCTGAAAGTATGCCCCTTCTCTAGTCTGCCTCTAGTTCCTATGGCTCATCCTTATAAGTTGCTGTTCGTTTGCTTAGGCAACATCTGTCGATCGCCCTCTGCCGAAAACATCATGAATCACCTGATTCAGCAAAGAGGGCTACAGGATCAGATTGTCTGCGACTCTGCCGGAACTTCCAGCTATCACATTGGCAGTCCGCCCGATCGCCGCATGGCTGCTGCTGCCGCTCAGCAAGGCATTGTGCTGAAGGGAGCCGCGCGGCAGTTTACCCATGGTGGTGTTGAAGCCAGCGATTTCGAGGCATTTGACCTGATTTTGGCAATGGATGAAGACAATCGCGCCAATATGCTGCGGCTCGATCGCGAACAGCTTTACGCCGACAAGGTAAAGCTGATGTGTGAGTTTTGCCGTACCCACAGCGATCGCGAGGTGCCCGACCCCTATTACGGGGGTGAAGCAGGATTTCGCTATGTGATTGATTTGCTGATTGACGCTTGCGGAGGTTTGCTAGACTCTATTGAGAAAGAACTGAAAGAGCTGAAAGCCAATTAGCGGTTACCGTTGCTCAGAAGATCGCCCCTTGCGTTTGCGGAACACCCAAACTCCAAAGGCGATCAGGAGCGCCAGTAAGACTAGCTTGGAAACCGGGGCAAGATACTCATCAACGCGATCGTAATTGTCTCCCAGCAAATATCCGGCAAAGGTGAGGAGACTCACCCAGGCGATCGTGCCCAGCGTTGAGTAAATCAAAAACTTCGACATCGGCATATCGCTGAACCCGGCAGGTAGAGAAATCAGCGTTCGGATACCGGGAACCAGCCGTCCAAAAAAGACTGCCTTGCTGCCGTGCCTGTAAAACCAGCGCTTGGATTTATCAATCTCATTGGCAGAGATGCCTAGCCAGCCGCCATAGCGATCGATCCATTGCTTGATCCGGTCTTCACCCAAGATTTTGCCAAGATAATACCAGGGAAACGCCCCTAGCATGGTGCCAATCACTCCGGCAGCGATCGCAGGAGCCAAATCCATTTCACCTTTTGCAGCTGTGAATCCCGCCAGAGGCATGATTAGTTCAGAGGGAATGGGGGGAAATAGGTTTTCCAAAAACATCAGCAGGGCAATTCCCACATAGCCCAAAGACTGCATCAAATTCGTAATCCATTCAACCATGAGCAGATTTCCTTAAGGGATGTTACAAGGGGGGCTACGAAAAGGTTCTATCGCTGTCACCAGTTTGCTTACGTCCTAACCGCCTTGGCAGTTGCTATACAAAAGCTTCGCGGATTAGAACGCAAAACAGAGTAATTTTCTGCTTAGTAGAGCTTAACTTAATCGATCGATGAAGCCCTGAAAAAGCAGGGAAGAAATCTTCCCTGCCAATGATTACCTAAACCCTACGGCATGACCTAGGAATTTAGATTTTGGATTGAACCTAAAATTACAGCAATTTTCAATGGCGTAACCCACAGTTGGCATAACCCATAGTTAACCAAGCGCAAGGCTCTGTATCAGGTTCCTGATGTCCAAGAGTTCATGTAGTCAATCTGTGAAGAAGTGAGGGTATCGATCGTAATTCCCATCGCCTGCAGCTTGAGACGAGCAATTTCTTGATCGACTTCAACCGGAATAGAGTAAAGACCTGGCTCCAGCTTGCCTTTGTTCTTCACCAGATATTCACAAGCCATGGCTTGGTTTGCAAAGCTCATGTCCATCACGGCGCTGGGGTGCCCTTCGGCAGCAGCTAGGTTGACTAGGCGACCTTCGCCAATCACGATGATCGACTTACCGCTCTGGAGGCGATATTCTTCGGTGAAGTTGCGGACAATTTTGACTTCAGAAGACAGCTCTTTCAGGGCTTTCAGGTCGATTTCAATATCGAAGTGACCTGAATTACAGACGATCGCCCCATCCTTCATGCTCTCGAAATGCTCTTGGCGAATGATGTGCTTGTTGCCCGTAACGGTAATGAACACATCGCCTACAGCCGCAGCTTCAGCCATTGGCAAGACGCGATAGCCATCCATGGCTGCCTCGATCGCCTTAACGGGATCAATTTCGGTGACGACCACATTGGCACCCATACCGCGTGCCCGCATAGCCGTGCCCTTGCCGCACCAGCCGTAGCCTGCAACGACGATGGTTTTGCCAGCCAGCAAAATATTGGTGGCGCGGATGATGCCGTCTAGAGTCGATTGACCCGTGCCGTAGCGGTTGTCGAAGAAGTGCTTGGTATCCGCATCGTTGACGTTGACTGCCGGGAAGGTCAGCACGCCGTCCTTCAGCATGGCTCTGAGTCGAACGATGCCTGTCGTGGTTTCTTCGGTGGTGCCAATCAGATCAGCCAAAAGCTCTTGGCGCTCTTGAATCATGGTGGCAACCACATCACTCCCGTCATCAATGATGATGTTGGGCTTATGGTCTAGGGCAATCCGGACGTGGCGCTGATAGGTGTCGTTGTCTTCACCCCGGAAAGCGTAGACTGCAATGCCGTGATCTGCAACCAGGCTGGCTGCTACGTCATCCTGAGTAGACAGCGGATTGCTGGCAATCAGGATAGCATCTGCACCGCCGCTCTTTAGCGCGATCGCCAAGTGAGCGGTTTCTGTAGTGATATGGCAACATGCAACTAGCCGAACACCTGCAAACGGCTTTTCTTGGGCAAATCTTTCTTGAATTTGTTTCAATACGGGCATTTCTCGTCCTGCCCATTCAATCCGCTGCTTCCCTAAAACTGCAAGGGAAAGATCTTTGACATCGTGTTTTGCTTGAGTCGCTACCATTTATTTTTTAGATCCGTTATGTCTGGATAGGCATTCACTAGCTTAACCAGAGGTTACGTAAAAGTCGATTTTTATTTTCTGGGTATGAAGGAATTACAAAGCGGCTCTGGCAGCTCAAAGCAGCTCAGCGATACATTTTGCCGCGTCGCCATTGGGCATCTGCCTTGCGATCGGTACGAATTTCTAGCACTCGAACGCCTTGAGCAGGAAGTGGGTTAAGCCGTTGCACAAACTGTTGCCAGGATTGCATCACTTCATGCTCCACGTTGTAGGTAGCGCAAAGCTTGGCAAAATCGATCGCCTGGGGAGTAGCGAAAAACTCTTCAAATTCTTCTAAGGGCGGGTCAAATTGGGCGATCGGCAGAGATTCAAAAATACCGCCACCGTTGTTATTAATCAGAACGATCGTCAGATGTCCGACAAACTTGTGGCGGATCAAAAATCCGTTGGTGTCGTGCAGCAGCGCCAAATCTCCGGTCAGTAAAACGCTGCTGTTCTGCTGCCGATGCGCCACGCCCAGTGCCGTAGATAGCGTACCATCAATGCCATTGGCTCCCCGATTGAAAAAAGGCTGGATTTGAAGATTGCTTGGCTTCCAAAAGCACTCCATATCTCGTATGGGCATACTGTTGGCAATAAATAGCGGCGTTGCGGGCGGCAGATGCTGAGACATCAACCAGGCTGCTTTGCCCTCAAACCAGTCTGTTGTCTCACTGAGGGTACGATCGATCGCCTCTCTTAACTGCTGCTCGGCTTCACACCACAGCGATCGGTAGGCATTAGATCGGTAGGCATTAGGCTGATGCGCCAGGGGGATCATCATCGCCAATTGTTCCACCGACAGTCGCAAATGTGTGGTTTTGCCATGTAGAGGGTCAAGATTGCGATCGCCTCCATCTACTACCCACTGCCGAGGCTGAGTTTTGGCGAGCCATTGCCGCAGCTCTTTACTTGTCGGCATTTCGCCTACACGGATCACCCAGCCAGAGGCAAGCTTGTCTGCAAGCTCTGTATCTCGTAGCAACAGGGGATAAGTTGAGATCAGGTAGGGATTGAGGTCTGCAAAATTGCGCAAGGGCGAAAGAGCTTCTGCCAGGACGGGTAGCCCCAACGTTTTACAGAGATGAGCGATCGCGGCACAGTAGTTTTGGGAAGAGTGGGGCTGGGCGACCCCAGCGATCAGAATACCGCGATCGGACTGGAGCCATTCAGGGGGAATAGAAAAGGAGTGGGGAGTGGGGAAGGAGGGGGTGATTTCGATCGCTTCAAAAAAGTCTGTTGGAAAGTGATCTGAGAAAGCTTGAGTCTGGGCTTGAGGTTTTGGGGCTAAGGGATCGCGGAAAGGGAGATTGAGATGTACAGCTCCAGCAACCGGATAGAGGGCGCGTTCCCAGGACTGTAGGAGGACTTGTCGTAGATAGGGAAGTAGATCTAGCGAGGGCACTGCCAACTCGCTATACCAGTTGGGATAGGAGCCGAATAGCTTTTGCTGATCGATTGTTTGTCCGGCGTTGCAGTCTCGCATTTCGGGGGGGCGATCGCCCGTTAGCACCAGCAGCGGCACCCGTGATTCTCTGGCTTCAATCACTGCCGGATAGAAGTTTGCGCCTGCTGTACCAGAGGTGCAGACCAAAACCACAGGTAAATGCGTCTGTCTTGCCCTGCCCAGAGCAAAAAAAGCTGCCGATCGCTCATCTAAGATCGGGATTGCCTCAATCTGCGGATGCTGGGCAAAAGCGATCGCTAGCGGCGTTGAGCGTGACCCAGGGCAAATAATTGCGGTGGTCAAACCCAGGCGATACAAAGTTTCTGCCAGCACTGAAGCCCAGATTGCGTTGGTGTTGCTGAAATTAAGGGTCATTCGAGATTGGGGTCGATGCCCTGCGATCGCAATAACCCCATGAGCCGCTCCGTTGGAAGTTTTGGCTGCTCCCGGCACGCTCCTCGAACACAAGCGTGCCATCCAACTTCGGCAGTTGCGTATGGTCGGGAAGGGGTTTCAGATCGTCAACATCAGCAACTAGATTAATTGAAGTCATAGCGGTGATTTGAAACAGCGCATCTAGAGAGGCGATCTCCAGTCTAAATGAACGGGTTAAATTAACGCCTGCAATAGCGCCTGAAGCTTTAGCCTCACTTCCGCAAACTCCCGTTCTGGCTCGGAGCCAGCAACAATTCCCGCCCCGGCATAGAGACGGGCACGGTTGCCTTGCAGCAGCGCAGAACGAATACCGACGATAAATTCAGCGTTGCCCTGGGCATCAACCCAGCCCAAAGGAGCGGCATAGAGCGATCGCTCAAACTGTTCATATCTCTGAATTTGTTGACAGGCAGCGATGCGAGGCATTCCGGCAACGGCCGGAGTCGGGTGCAACGCCGCCAAAATTTCCAGCGGATGCCGATCGGTAGGAAAAGCCGCCTGAATAGGCGTGTGCAAATGCTGAATGTTAGACAACGGCAGCAGCACAGGGGCGATCGCCCGTTGAGGAACCAGCCCCAGAGCCGCTAGCCGTTCCGTGATAAAGTCTACAACGACCCGGTGCTCTCGCTGCTCCTTGTCGCTACTCATCAACTGCCGTGCAAACTGCCGATCTTCGTGAGTTGTTTTACCCCGCGGAGCCGAACCTGCCAGCGCATCTGTGGTCAGCAGCTGGTTTTGAATGCTGAGCAGTCGTTCTGGACTGGCTCCAATAAAACTTTGCCCTCTACCGTTTCCGGTGGAAAACACATGACAATCAGGGTAGCGCTGCCGCAGGTTGTGCAGCGATCGCCCAATTTGAAAGGGCAATCCCGAAACGACATCGATCGCATGGGCGAGTACCAACTTATGAAAGTGCTGCTGCTGAATGTCAAGTAGCGCCGAGGCAACAGCCGTTGAGAAAGGAAACGTATCAATGATTTGCCAGCGCTTTAAGGCTTCAGACCTATTGAGTAGGTCAAGCATAGGATGGGAAAAATTGAACGGATGCGAGGGCGTAGCGCTTATAGCCTGAGCTTGATGCCAAATAGCTTGGGTGACATCCTCTAAATTCGACTGAGGATGAATCAAAAAATTTGCCAAAATTGCGCTGCGATCGCGCCAACGCATCACCTGCCACTGAGGCAAGAAAGCGGTTGCTGGAGCAAAAGCTGGGGTAATTTCAGTATGCTCTGCATCCTGCGCAGCTTGATCGAAGAAAGCAAAGCTACAAAAAAATCGCGGGACGGCTCCAGGAAAATTGCTGGTGCTGCTAGCAATGAGCTGATTGAAACAGGTTTGAACAAACTGCTGAACGGCTAAAAACCGATGGGAACCAGAAACCTCAAAGGACATTGCCGCATCGATCGCCGCGATCGCCCACTCCTGTTCTCGATTCTCAAAGTAGAAGTGGAGCTGATGAGGTTTGCTCCATTGATCTAAAACAGCCAGGGGATCGATCGCATCAATTTCTAGAAAAACGCTAGCAATCTTTGACTGCTCGTCTTCAATCGATTTACGCTGGCAAAAGTCAAGGAACTGATATAACTGTTGACAATCTTGAAAGAGGCTGAGTCCAGTGAAGGCAGATTGACATTGCATCGAGCGCAAAAAGATCCTGACGTACAGCTAGCTTCTGAAAGCTTAGCTACTATCATCTCCTAATTTGTAATTTGAAATCAGAGCAGCGTAGAAGGGTTTAATACTTGTACAAATTTTCTGGCAGCCAAAAATTAATACTCTTGTACCATGTCGCGGATCAGCGGCAGTCTAGAGTCAATATAATCACTCAGAATTGCCGCTTCACGGGTATCAAACGTGCCCTGAACGGTAACTTGGCGAATTAACCATTGCCCTAAGCTTTGATCATCTAACGATAGCGGCATATTTACTCGGACTGCCTCAATCAGCGCCCAAAACCGCTGCATCATCGTGGGATTCATAGTGACCTCGCTTTTTAAGGTTTTCTTCATATTTACACCATACCCTGATTTCTCTTGATGGCAACCCCCCCTAAACATAAGACGAAACAACAGTTACATCGGCTCAATCTAGAGACAAAGATCTCAATAAAACGACTTATTCCTTCACACTCGCTACTTTCCAAATTCAGAATGGTAGCTAGAGCGCAGCGTAATCTCATGAAAATTTTGGTATGGCTGCCTCCAGTCTGCTTAGGACATTTAGGGTGGGACGCTTCGCGCCCCACCCTAAATGTCCCCGTCCTAACCGCCTTGGCGGTTGCTACAAATTCAGATTCGCAGAGCAATGAATCTCACTCTATAGCCATATTTTTTTGAGTCCTTCCGAGTCAAGTCCCGATTAAAGTAAAAAGGTAGAGAATTTGAATGAACTGTGACAGGCTGCCGCCATGCCGCTGATCACAATTCTGACAAAATTCTGACAAAATCAAGACTCTGGATTGTGGAACGAGGGCTGAGAGATATGGAGATTAAGCAAAGTTTTGTAGATGCGATCGGCAATACGCCCCTAATCCGGCTGAACAGCTTCAGTGAAGAAACCGGGTGCAACATCCTAGGCAAGGCAGAATTTTTGAATCCGGGCGGCTCCGTCAAAGATCGAGCCGCGCTCTACATGATTAAAGACGCTGAAGAACGTGGCTTGCTAAAACCAGGCGGCACGGTAGTAGAAGGCACGGCTGGCAATACAGGCATCGGGCTGGCTCACATCTGCAATGCCAAAGGCTACAAATGCCTCATCATCATTCCCAACACCCAGTCTCAAGAAAAGATTGATCTCTTGCGCACTTTAGGGGCAGAAGTGCGTACAGTTCCGGCAGTCCCCTATAGAGATCCCGATAATTACGTCAGGCTATCTGGGCAAGTGGCGGCAGAAATGGAAAACGCCATCTGGGCAAACCAGTTCGATAATTTGGCAAACCGCCGCGCCCACTATGAAACCACAGGAGCCGAAATCTGGCAGCAGACGGATGGCACGATCGACGCCTGGGTTTCCTCTACGGGCACGGGCGGCACCTATGCCGGGGTGGCAATGCTGCTCAAAGAGAAAAATCCTGACATCCGGTGCGTATTGGCAGATCCGATGGGTAGCGCTCTCTATAGCTACGCCAAAACGGGAGAAATTTCTATGACGGGCAGCTCCATTACAGAAGGCATTGGCAATAGCCGCGTCACGGCAAACATGGAAGGCGCGCCGATCGACGACGCCTTACAAATAGAAGATCCCGAAGCGCTGCGGGTGGTCTACCAGCTCTTGCGCAAAGACGGTTTGTTTATGGGCGGCTCGGTAGGCATTAACGTAGCGGCAGCCGTTGCCCTGGCTAAGCAAATGGGGGCAGGACACACGATCGTCACGATTTTGTGTGACGGCGGTGCTCGCTATCAATCGCGGCTGTTTAACCCAGAATGGCTGGCTACCAAAGGGCTGATGATTCCCTAAACGCCCTAAAAGCATCTTTGAGTAAATCAAGATTCCTTTGGCGTATGGCGATCGAGCTTTATTTCCATACTCTTTCCATACTCTTTTAGTATGAAAATTCCGTTGAGCCACTGCCGATCGCGACCTGTGCGGGTTAACATAAGTGTTAGCGATATCTGGCAACGCTCAGGTGTCGATGTTGAATTGATATTTCTCATGGACCATAGTCCATTACCCCACAGTCCGCTAATCCATCATTATATTCACTCTCTAGCCTGACGAGTTTTGTTTCAGTGAGCTTTGCGCCTCGTTGAACCCTGTCTCTCAGCGCGAGAGAGACAAGAGGAGGTCGTCATGCTTACTCAGGAAAAACAGTTTTACCTGACAGAATTGGCTGGTCTAAATCAAATGAAGTGGGAGCTAACCAAGCTTCCAGCCATTGATTTGGGCGATTACATCGTGGAACTGCCACCCGAACAAAGAGCGATCGCCTTTCGTCTGCTGCAAAAAGACAAGGCTACGGATGTTTTTGAGTATCTGCCACCCGATATTCAGGAAGAGCTGATTAGTTCGCTTCATGCTGCGGATGTGCGGCAGTTGATCGACTCCATGCGCCCAGACGATCGGGCAGAGCTATTTGACGAGCTGCCCGCTCGGATTGTTCGGCGCTTGCTGCAACAGATTAGCCCCACAGAGCGCGAGGCAACGGCAATTATCTTGGGTTATCCCGAAGGCACTGCCGGACGGGTAATGACAACCGAATATGTGCAGCTACGCCAAGGGCTAACGGTAGGGGAAGCGTTAGAAAAAATTCGGCAGACCGGACAGGATAAGGAAACAATTTACTATGCCTATGTGACGGACGACCAGCGGAAACTCGTGCGAGTAGTTTCTCTGAGGCAGCTTTTGTTCTCCATTCCATCTGCGCTGATTCGAGACATTGCCAGCGAACGAGTGCTGAAAACCTACACCGAAACACCCCAGGAAGAAGTGGCGCAGTTGATGAAGCGCTATGACTTGATCGCTTTACCTGTAGTCGATCGCGAGGATCGGCTGGTGGGCATTGTCACCATTGATGACATCGTAGACATTCTTGAAGAAGAAGCCACTGAGGATATTCAAAAATTGGCGGGGGTCAGCGGCGGAGACGAAGCTGCATTATCTGCTCCAGGAGTCACTCTCCGCAAGCGGTTACCCTGGCTTGTGGCAAACATGGCGCTGTATATTGGAGCCGCCAGCGCGATCGCCCCTTTTCAGCAGGTGATTTCCTTAGTTCCGGTTTTGGCGGTCATCATGCCAATTTTGTCGAACGCCAGCGGCACTGTCGGCATCCAGGCGCTCTCTGTCACCGTGCGGGGCTTGGGCATCGGCGAAGTGACAGTAGCCGATACATTCAAGATTCTCCGCAAAGAGCTGCTGGCAGGTATGGGAACTGCGATCGCTTTGGGCTTGGCGCTGGGGCTGCTCTCTCTCATTTGGGCAACCCCATCGGAGCGTTGGGTAGCCCTAATTGCGGGTGGCGTTATGATGATCAACGTCGTAGTCGCTGCAAGCCTAGGAACATTGCTCCCTATGGGCTTGAAACGGCTTAGCCTCGATCCAGCGCTAATTAGTGGTCCCTTACTGACGACAGCGCTAGACTCAGTGGGGTTTCTAACCTTTCTGAGCCTAATTTCGCTGGCGCTTAAGCTCTTAGGCTAGTCTCATAGGCTAACCCAAAGCCGCATTATTTCTCGCTGGGCTTAAGCGTCACGACACTGTAGGCATCTGGCGAGAGATACTGCTGGGCGGCAGCTTGTAGATCAGCCGTGCTGAGGGACTGAATATGCAAGGGATAGTCGATCGCCGGGGCTAAATCGCCAATTACAGCCTGGTAATAGCCGTAGAGTCCAGCCCGATCGCTAGGCGTTTCGTTCCCAAAAACATAGCGGTTTGCCACCAGAGTCCGAACACGCTCAAGCTCATCTTCAGAAACTAGCTCGGTTTGAAGACTGCCAACATGCTGAGCGATCGCCGCTTCCACAATCGCCAGATTTTCGCTAGGCAACTGAGCTGAGATATAAAACACGCCCTGCTGGGTGTAAGTCATGTTGCTCACTGAAATTGAAGACACGAGACCCCGATCTTCCCGCAGATCGCGCACCATCCGAGCCGTGCGTCCTCGCCCCAAAACAGAGGACAGGACATCCAGCGCGTAGGTCTGCTGAAGTTCTGCCATGCCTGGAACTCGCCACATCATAACTAACCGAGCCTGCTGAAGGCTATCGTCAATGTACTCATAGCGAGTGATTTGGGTGAAAGGCGCTTCTGGAGAAGCGTCCGGCAGTTTTGCAGGTGCCACAGCGCGAGAGCCACAGGATTGAGCTGCCTCAAATCCTTCCGCAACAATTGCAATTAGGCGCTCAACGGGTAGATTACCCACAACCGCAGCCGTCACAGACTGTGGACGATACCAGGTGCTATGAAAATCCCGCATTTGCTGAGGTTGCAGATTTTCAATCACCGCAGCAGGTCCCAAAACAGGACGACGATAGGCAAGGCGATCGAAAGCGGCTTCCATAGAGCGATAGAACGTGCGTCGGCGAGGATTATCCTCCGATCGCCGAATCTCCTCTAGCACCACAGACCGCTCTCGCTCAAAGGCTACATCTGGAATAGCGGCATTCAGCACCACTTCAATTTGGTGGGGGGCAAGCGCCGCAAAATCTTGAGGAGCTGTCGTGATGTAGTAATGGGTATAGTCCTGGCTAGTAGCGGCATTAGTAACAGCGCCGCGCTGCTCAATTTTCTGCTCAAACTCACCACTTTGCAGCCGTGCCGTGCCCTTAAAAATCATATGCTCTAAGAAGTGAGCCATGCCGTTGATCTCGTCGGTTTCAACGGCTGAACCTACGCCAAGCCAAAGGCTGAGATTGACGGCTTCGACGGGCATTTGTTCGGCAACAATGGTCAGTCCGTTGGGCAAGCGATGCAGCGTTGGCGCATTGAGGCGAGAAGGAGACTCGATTAAGGTAAAGGTCATGAAGTTATAAGTTGACCGAAACTTTCTTCACCTATCTTAATCGTTCTGCTCCAGGTTTTGCTCAATGCTCATAGGGGACTAGGCATTTCGGCTGTCATGCGTGAAGGCTTCTAGCTAGAAGTTTCTGGAGCCTGCGCTAAGGCTGAGCCATACTGCTCAAGAATTTCCTTCGCTTTAGTCAAATCTTCTGGCTGCGAAGCCGTGATAGAAACCAAAAATATCGGAGCGAGTGCTGAGGTTTCGGCTCCTGCCTGATTCTTCACAACATTTACGCCACTCATGGCTGCAATGAGACTCATGCCGATCGCCCCCACTAGGCTTCCAGCTAAGACGATGCCGATCGTGTCGTTTACGGGGTTCGTGCTCCCTGCAACCAAAAAGACTTTTGCATAGCTAAAGATTAAGCCTACAAGTCCTCCAGCGATCGTTCCAACGATCGCACCTTTGCCGCCGCTTTCCTGAGCTTCCGTTTCAGACACAGGTGGCGTTTGAGAGGTAAGCGTCATATTTTCCTGTGGAAACCCAGCCTCTTGTAGAGCGCCAAGGGCACCTTCTGCTGTTTGCTGCTCCGAAAAAGTAGCCACAAGACTCTGATGGGGTTCTAGGGAATTAGGTTCTAGGGCGTAGGTCATGATTTGGCACTCAAAGCTTCTATTTTCACAAACTAGCTCCGATCGCTTGACTTAGCTTCCCTCTCTAGGAATACCGAGCGAACTATGGCGATCGCTGCTTTGCCCAAGAGATTTGCTCAGGAGATTTGCTCAGGACAAGAAAGGTCGGGTAGAGCGATCGCCCCCTCCATAAATTTTCTGTAAATTTCCGAAAACTCACTCAAATTTTCGTCGGATATGTTGTTCTGACGACTGGAAGACTTGGAGATATAGCTGTTTGCTTAGGACATTTTGGGTGGGACGCTTCGCGCCCCACCCAAAATCTTCCCATTCTAACCGCCTTGGCGGTTGCCATAGTCAGCGTGTCTGCCTCATCCCTAAGTTGCTCGACGGAGATTATACTTTTGCCCATGCCACGCATCGCAGATTGGTTTATTCCCCCGGCTTCCTTGGTTGGGCTAACGCTTCTTGCTTCCGTAGCAGCGTCCCCTGTTTCAGGTCAGACTTTGCCTAGTCAGACTTTGCTTAGTCAGTCGCCGAGCCAACCGCTTCCCAACCCGCCGCGCTCAGCAGCTTATGTGCAGCCAGAAACGCCTTACACCCTGGGAGCAGGCGATCAGATTAGCGTCACGATCTTTCAGGTTGAGCAGTACAGTCTTGCATCCACTGACGTGTTGATTGATGGGACGCTCAATCTCCCGTTAGTTGGCAAGATTCCGGTTGCTGGCTTGACGCTTGATCAGGCAACTGCGGCACTTTCCGCAGCCTACGCCCAATTTCTGCGCCGACCGATCGTCACCCTAAGCCTCTTGACCCGTCGCCCCATACAAATTGGCATTGCTGGAGAAGTGGGCAATCCCGGCTCGTACACCATCAAGCAAGAAGCAACAGAATTTCCCACATTGACAGGACTGTTGAAAACCGCAGGAGGACCTACCGGAATTGCTGACGTGCGTCGTATTCAGGTGCGTCGCCCTCAGCAGTCGGGTCTTGAGCAGGTGATTAATGTGGATCTTTGGGAGTTTATCCAGACAGGCGATCTGCGCTATGACATGACCCTGCGAGATGGAGATAGGGTCTATATTCCAGCCACTAACGTTAATCTGGCAGAAGCCCCGATCGTCGCAGCCTCTAGTTTTGCAGGTCAATCTGACAAGCCTATTAATATTGCGATCGTGGGCGAAGTTTTTCGACCGGGCACCTATGCAGTAGATGGGCAAACGGCTCGAACAGCGCAAGCTGGAACAACGGGAGAAACCAACGATACAGGCAGTAGTTTACCCACCGTCACCAGAGCGCTGCAAGTAGCGGGTGGCATCAAGCCCTTAGCAGATATCCGCCGGGTGCAGGTGCGGCGACTCACCCGTGCTGGAACTGAGCAAACCTTTGAGGTCAATCTCTGGAACCTTTTGCAGAATGGCGATTTGCGGCAAGATGCCATTTTGCAAGAGGGCGATACGATCATGATTCCCACGGCAGCGCAGCCCTCAGCAGCGGAAGCTAATGCCATTGCCAGCGCTAGCTTCTCTCCCGATCAAATTCGGGTGAAGGTCGTTGGCGAAGTGAATGCGCCTGGGGAAGTGCAAATACCGCCCAATACGCCCCTCAATCAGGCAATTTTGGCGGCAGGCGGCTTTAATAGACGGGCGCGTTCAGGTTCAGTAGAGCTGTTGCGTCTGAATCCGGATGGAACCGTGTCTCAGCAGAGAATTGATATTGATTTTTCTCAGGGTATTAACGATGCAGCTAATCCGGCTTTGCGAAACAACGACGTAGTGGTTGTGCGTCGCAATGGGTTGGCGACTGTCACCGATGCGGTAGGAGATGTCTTGAGTCCGTTCAATGGCGTACTCTCAATCTTTAATATCTTCAGGCAATTTTAAAGAGATTTTGTTGTAGCCATATTCAATTTCTTTAGCAGGACTTACGCAGATTGAAGCGAAATCCGCCCCCCAACCCCCAATTCTGGGGGAGCCGGAGTTCAAAGTCCCCTAGAATTGCGAGATTTGGGGAGCAGATGCGTAAGTCCTATTTAGAACATCTTGGGTGGCGCGCTCCGCGCGCCACCCAAGATGTTCCCGTCCTAACCTAGGTGAATACAGCTATATATGGGGACTGCTAAGACTGGATGTACTCCTGAGAATAGCAGCGCTGTTTCTCTGTAAGTAGGGCACTCTGCACCAGTTGATACTCTGTTTCTATTTGAATCACTTGCTCGGTTTTATTGGTAAGAACTTTATCGGTCAGAACTTTATCGGTGAGAGTTGCCTCATGCAGTTCTTCGTCCAACCGCTTGCAGAGATCAGCCAGTCGGGGGGCACCCAGCGTCGCGCTGCTTGCCTTGAGCGAGTGAGCCACACGACGCAACAGCTTGGCATTGGCTTGGGCGATCGCCTCGTGCATGGTAGAGAGCAGTTTGGGCGTTTCTTCCAGATAACAGTCAATAATGTCGATCCAATCTTCTGGGCGATCGGCTCCTGCCATTTCACGGATTTCTCGTAGCGCTTCTGAGGAGAGGAGTGCAGGAGATGGCGGGGAACTCAGCATAGGAACGGATACAACCACAGATTTTTTAATTCCAGTAGAGAGATTCATGTTTCTTGAGTGACCGTTCAACCTTTGACTCAATCCTTGGCTCAGAGGGTGGCATTTCTCTAGAGCTTGGGCTAGCTCATTAAATCGAATGGGTTTGGCAATGTAGTCATCCATGCCTGCCTCCAGGCAGAGCTGGCGATCGCCCACCATAGCATTTGCCGTCATGGCAATGATTCGCGGACGAATTTGTCGCTCTCGACAAATCTGGCGCGTAGCGGTGAGTCCATCCATTTCAGGCATTTGTACATCCATCAGCACTACGTCATAAGACTGGCGTTGCAGAGCTGCCAAAACTTCCAGTCCATTCCCCACAATGTCGGCACGGTAGCCCAAGCGCTGCAAAATCAGCATCGCCATTTTTTGATTCACCGGATGATCCTCTGCCAGCAAGATCCGCAGCGGATGCCGCGAACCGAGGGGAATCAATCGAACGGCGGCATCTATGCGTTGCGTTAAGGAAATCTGACCCTTCAAAGCCTGAACCAGCACTTGAGGAATCTGGGTATGTTTCAGGGGCTTACTCAGATAGGCGGAGATTGGAATGTCTTGGATACCAATGCTAGATTCGGATTTGCCGATCGAGGTAAGCAGAACGATCGGGATCTCCTGGCAATGGAGCGTCTGACGGATCTGCGTTGCTAGGGTTAGACCATTGTTATTGAGCATCTGCACATCCAGAAGCATCAGATCAAACGATTCTTTTCGAAGCAGTTCTAGCGCCTTTGTTCCAGATGCGACTTGGGGCAGCATTCCCCAAAATTGGGCTTGCAGCATCAGCACCTTGCGATGAGTCGGGTTGTCTTCTACGATTAGCAATCGCTTGTTTTGCAGTAGCTCTTTCCAGGCAGGCAAGACCGGATCGGCGATCGGCGAAGCAGCAGAAACCACGATCGAAAAATAGAAAGTCGACCCTTTGTTGATCTCGCTGTCTACCCAGATGCGTCCGCCCATCAACTCCGTCAGGCGCTGGCTAATGACCAGACCCAAACCCGTACCGCCGTAGTTGCGGGTGATGGAGGAATCGACTTGGGTAAAGGGACGAAAGAGGCGATCGAGCCGTGCGGGTGAAATGCCAATGCCCGTATCTTTAACAGCAAAGCGGAGCGCATAGGTTGGCAGTTTGGGTAGATTAGGCGACTCTTCGTCTGGTTGACTGCTCCCTTCCTCTAATGCCCGGACGGTCACAAAAATAGTCACCTCGCCTCTAGGCGTAAATTTAACGGCGTTGCTTAGCAGGTTAACCAGAATTTGTCTAAGGCGAGTAATATCGCCAACGTAGAGGTCAGGAATTTTGGGATCAACCAGATAAGCCAGGTCTAGCCCTTTTTCTGTGGCTTTAGAGACAACCAAGTCGAGGGATTCTTCAATGCAGGTGCGGAGACTGAAGGGATGCCGTTCTAGCTCTAGCTTGCCCGACTCAATTTTGGAGAAGTCTAGAATGTCGTTGATGATGGTGAGTAAGGCATCGCCGCTGGTGCGGATGGTTTCAACAAAGCTGGTTTGCTCTGGATCAAGCGGGGTATCTAGCAGCAATCCCGTCATGCCGATCACGGCATTCATGGGGGTGCGAATTTCATGACTCATCATCGCCAGAAATTCGCTCTTGGCGCGATTGGCTTCTTCGGCAGTGCGCCGCTCTTTTTCTAAAATAAAGTTCTGCGTGGTCAGCTGTTCTCGCTGCTGAATTTCTTGATCGAGCAAGCGAGCCTGAGCTAAGGCAATGCCCACCTGGTCAGCAACGGCTTCTAGCAGCTCAATTTCATCTTCTGTCCACTGCCGAAAGCGATCGCACTGGTGCAACCCCAAAACGCCGTTGGGCTGATGCTGGTAGGAGGTGCGAATTGCGAGCATCGACTTTAGCCCCAGCTGATGACAGATAGACTTAATGGGTACTAACAGCGGCTCAGCGTAGACGTTTGCTGAGGCAATGGCTCGGTCTTGCGCCAGAACGGCAGTGACATGGGGATTGTTGGCGATTGGCAATTCCCAATCCAGCAAAGAACAATAGCCCGGTTGCAGGTACTCGGCAACGCAAGGAATCTGAGGGAAAGCGGCATCCGGCTTGACATACCCCAGACTAGAAGCAAACACCTCTGTTTCACCGACGATATAGGTGTGCAGCAGGCAGCGATCGACCCCAAAGGCTCGACCCAACTGCGTCACGGTTGTCTGAAAAACCTTTTGAGAGTCGAGGCTTTGCCGAATCTCTTGGGTAATTTGCTTCAGCAGCAAGCCACGCTGCACCTGCTGCTGCAAGATTGCTTGAGAATGCTCTAGCTCTGAGGTTTGCTGAATGAGAGCGGCTTCTGCTTGCTGCCGTTTGATGAATTGCCCAATTTGGCTACCGATCGCCTGCATCATCTCAATCAGCGCTGCATCAGTCGGCTGCTGCTGACCCCAAAAAGTCATTACGCCTAACGCTTCAGTGGTCGAGAGGGGAAAGGCGATCGAGGCTTGAGGTTCCGGAAGGTCAAAGCCTGGAGCCGGAGATGCTAAATGGGGCGCTTTGTACCAAGCCTGGACGCAGTGAGAGGGTTCTAGCAGCCATTCGCCCCGGTAGCAGTTCAACGACTCACACAGGAGGGGCAAGATCTGCTGCATTGCCGTCTCTGTGTTCACGGCCTCTGAGAGGATTTGGGCGATCGCATGTTCGACCCGCATCCGCTCCTCTACAGAACTGCAACAAGTCTGTGGAGAAGCGATCTCTCTGAGGGAAACTTGTGTCACATCCTCTAGCAAAATCAAGATTGCAGCATCGGCATCTGTTTGATTTAGGTCTGCCTCATCTGGGTCTGCCAGGACAGAGAGATTTAAGTGAAGCACCTCCCCATTGCTCAGAGTGCGAACTGCCTTTCTCTCTACACTGCTCTGACCGTGAAGATATTGCGATACGCCCAACAATTCTGGAAACGCTAGGCGACAATCTGTATCCCGAATCAAGGGAGCGATCGCCAAACGCGCAGCATTCTCAGAAAAGTCCATTACTGTCCAATCCTGCTTCACAATCAGGTACTCCGTTTGACGCAGGGTAAGGAAAGTTTTTAGCAGCGAGTTCATGGAGGTTGATGAGCCTAGAGAGGTACGCAGATCATCTTAGAAACAGGCATTGCTTAATCTAGGCATAAATTTTTTTGAAAAGGCGCTCCCTTTCAAAAAAATTTATGCCTGAAATCAGCGGCGCCAAAAAGCAGACCAGCACGAGAATAGAATTAGCAAACGTCTTTTCAATAATTACCGTTTTGACAGTTGCGTCTCCAGCTATAGCGCTACGCGCTTGGATTCAACGAGTTATTTTTTGAGAGCCGCGCTCCGCGCGGCTCTCAAAAAATAACTCGTCCTAACTCTATTGCGTAGGGCTATAACAATTACGTCTCTAGCTAACAATTACATCTCTAGCGTTCCCCAGTAAAAGAATTTGGCTTCAGGACGCTCAATATTTTTGGGCTGGTTTTTCGGTAAGAGGATTTTGTGTGCTTCAGCCGGATCATGCCTGAGCAGAGGTGTATTGATGTTAAAGGGATCAGACTCTGCTCAGATTCAAAGCTTGAACGGGTTGTCATGCGAAAGCGCGATGGTCACCCCTACTATCTAGCATTAGGTAGTCCTCAAAAGGTAATAATTTTTTGTTGTGGGGACGAAGCCTCACAACAAAAAATTATTACCTGGACACCACTACTCAGGCGTTATTCTACCGCAAACAAAATTTATCCTTGCAGCAGCGAGTTGGGAGCGGCGAGACATGAGTCGATTTCGGATGAGAAATGTGATACTTCCTGCCGTCCTTGTGTCGAGCGGTGTTTTTTCAGTTCTTACATTTCCCTTTGTTCTTAACAACACTGAGGTGGTTGAGTTCGTGCCGCCTCAGTTTTTAGAAGACTCCTCTCAGCCTTTTTTCAATCGTGAAAATAAAAGTGCTGCCATTCGCTATGTGGGTGGAGCGATCGTGGTGAGCGTCGGGGCAGGTGTGGCAACCATCGAAATCCTCAGACGGATGCATCCGGCAAATCAGCTTTCTAAGTTTCAGAAAGATGCCCTCAATTCCCAAATTCGTCAGCTAGAGGCAGAGGGGCAGTCTGATCCACTATTGCTCACAGAAAACGTAGAAACCGCCATCGCGGATTTTTTGAATTCGCAGGAAAGCGTTGGGTCATCAGAACAAAAGATATCTTTTACCAGTTCTGGTCTACCGAACTTTGAGCCAGAAAGCTCAATCGATCAGTTTTCTTGGGAAGAATCCGCCCCAACTCAGCAAGCCTTGAGTTCAATTCTAGAGTCGGGCTGGATCAGCTCAGAGTCACTCCAGGTAGATTCTGAAAATATCACCTCTCAAAACTTGATCCCGATCGCGGTATCCACCTCACATCAATCTTTTGAGTTAATCGGCTCTGCAAACGCTGTGCCAGGGCAAATGAGCTTGCCTTATGAAACCTATCGAATTCGGGTGCCTCACCGTCAAGATACGCTGTTCGCCATTCTTCTAGAAGGCGAGTATTACAGCCTAGTGCGCACCCACAAGAGTCAGGAGAAAGTCTTAGAACTTGCGACTCGTCTCTATCAACTTGGCGATCGCGTCGTGATCACCTCTGTGGGTGAAAGATATGCCGTGTGGGCGTTGCAGCCCGAAGCCTACTTAGAGTGGGTGTCTTAGAGCGGGCGGCTGAGAGCGGGCGGCTGAGAGCGGGTAGCTCAGAGCTGGCGGCTCAGAACAGGTAGCTTAAATTGTGGCGATCGACCTAGAGAAGGCAACTGGCATGGACGCAAATGAACTGGTGCAGAGCTATGGAGTCGGCGAAAAAGACTTTAGCGGGGCAATTCTGACTCGTGCCGATCTTCATCGAACCGATCTCCAGCAGATTGATTTGTGGGGAGCCGACCTGTCCGAAGCAAATCTAAGCAGCGCCGATCTGCGCAGTGCAGACTTGCGTGGTGCCACTTTAGAATCGGCAAATCTCTCCCATGCCAACTTGAGAGGAGCCGATCTGCGAGGCGCAAACCTGTTGCAAGCTATCCTTGAAAGCGCCAATTTGGAAGGCGCAATCATTGACGAAACCACGCAATTCCCAATCGGCTTTGAGCCATCTCAGCTACATCGCATTGCACCCGGTGCAATATTGGAGGGTATCGATCTGAGGGGCAAAGATTTGAGCGGCGTAGATCTGAGTCGGGCTGATTTGAGTGCCGCTAACTTGACAGGGACTAATTTATTTGGTGCCGACTTGAGTCAGGCGAACCTTAGCCAAGCCGATTTAAGCCACGCGGATTTGTTAGATGCTAACCTCGATCGCGCCAATCTCAATGGAGCCAAGTTACATCAGACTAACTTATGCCGCGCTAACCTCCAGGCGGCAAACCTATTTGATACGGACTTACGCCTTGCCAACTTGCAGGCAACAGACATTCAGGGTGCGCTTTGCAATGCCAAAACTCAGTTTCCAAAAGATTTGAATCCCTCACAGCTTCAGGTTTACTGGATTGTGCCCGGAGCCTCTCTACAAAATGCCAACCTCAGCCAAATGAGTCTAATCGGTGCCGATCTGCGCAAAGCCAATTTGACAGGGGCTAACCTGACAGGAACCGATCTCTGGGGCGCTGACTTGAGCGAAGCCAATTTAACAGATGCCGATCTCACGAATGCTAACCTCTGGGGTGCCAGCCTGTCTGGGGCTATCCTCGATGCGGCGATTTTGGTGGGCACTAATCTAGACGAGTCTGATTTGAGCAACACGATTTTGAGCGATGCAGTGAGGAGTCAGGAGCCAGAAGAGCAGGAGCCAGAAGAGCAGGAGCCAGAAGAGCAGGAGTTAGAGAGTTTAGAACAAATCGATCGCAACAAAGCTGATTACCTAATCTAATGTTGATACAGCCTGAAAATGTATGACTGTCGCCAGGTTGCTTAGGAACATGGATTTAACAAGATGTAATTCTTGGGGTAGGGGCTTAGCATTGCTAAGCCCCTACAGCAGATCGGTTGTACAGGTTATTTAATCCACAATCCTTAGGACATTTAGGGTGGGGCGCAAAGCCCCACCCTAAATGTCCCCGTCCTGACCGCCTTGGCGGTTGCCATAACTTATCCCTACTGCAAGAACTCGTCTGGCATCGGCGGCGCATTGGTTTGTCGATCGCCTGGAAACTGCAAGTCGTAGGGATTTTGAGGCTCTTGAGGGATTAAATAGCGATCGCCCCAGCCAAAGTTGGCTTCATCCGCAGAGGTGGGCGGTGCCGTCTCGCCAGTGGGCAGGGCGATCGCCAAAGATTGATTGACCTGCGCATAGCGCTGCCCTTCAGATGTGCTACGCACTGTTCCAATGGCTAATCGCATTCCCTGCCTTGCTAGCCGCTGCTCTAACGCAGACAGATCATCTGCGGGGGGCAAGGTTGCCAAAAACATCACTTTTTCAGAAGGCTTGAAAGAAACCCCCAGGCGAGACTGCTCTAGCTGCCAGCTTTCTTGATATTTTCCGTCTTTAGCGACCTGCCAAAGATCAAGCTGTGTCTGCCATTTGCCCTTTGTCACCTTGGCAGGTTGATACGCCAAGATGGAATAGGTGGGTGTTGGGTTAAATTGGGTAGCATTTACCAATAGACTATTTGCTGGCAAACTATCCGTTGGCAACTCATCTACCGCCAAATACCGGACGGCTGCCACGGTGATCTGCGTATTTTCGGGAAGGCGGGTTTCTCCAGCGATCGCATAAACGCCTGCATCCACAGGGGTAACGCGCATTGTTAAGGGCAGCTCGGATAGCTGAGACATCCATAACCCGTTGCAGCCAGCGCTGATCAGGAGCAGCGGCAGTGCTAGGCAGGAGATCAAAATCCGGCGGAGGGGGAGCAGGAAGGGAGAGCAATTCATCGAGCAAGTTACCTGGCAGTCGTAAAACTCTACTACCGCTTTCAGGCATTCCCGACCCGTATCAGGACACAGCAGCCAACGATCCCAGCGTATCGCCCAACTTGTCGGCAATGCCAGCCACCCAGTTTTCGTCTTGCTGAGTATAGCTGCGAGGAGCATTTGCCCCCAGAATGAGCACCCCCCGATCGCCGATCGGCTGGCAGATCACGCCCTGAGTGTTTTCGGGCAGGTAATCAAACTCGACGCGACCCGGATACAAATCGAGCTTGACCAGATAAACGGGCTTCTGGGTAGACAAAACCCTCTGGACGATCGCCCCTGGCTTGATCACAAGATCCACGCCTTCTGGTTTAGCCCTCAAGATACCGCGCCGCAGCAACACCCGACCGTCGTACCAAACGATCAGCGATCGCGTCACGGTGTTGGTTAGCAGCAAGTGTGATGCCCAAGCCAGCTCAGTTTTAAGGGCATCCGGCAAGGCGGGCGCAAGTTCAAAGCCTTCTTCACCCACTAGATCCACGGCATCAGGAAGCTGCGGCTGGATGCGTTGCCATAACAACCCTGTCAAAATCAGCAGTGCGCTGAGAATGATGCCCAGAGCATCCGATCGCGCCTGAGATGCAGTCAGATCGGGAGTAAGCAGACGATTCAGCATCAGCAGCGAACCCGCGATTATTCCCACAGCGATCGGCAATTGTCGAAGAACTTGATTTTGATCGGGCTTAGCCATTTTTGAGCGAGGTATGTACTATATCTACTGAGGGCATGTTCTGACTAGAATTTATGTCCTGACTGAAATTATGCGCTGAGCGAGATTATTTGCTGACTGAGATTATTTGCTGACTGAGATTCAGTCTAAAGGCGGTACTTGTGCAAGATTTATTGGGCGGACTGCTCTCTCTACTTTTTAATGGTACACCTGAGACAGAAGCTCTGCGGACTATGAACTGGTCAGGCTGGCTCGATTCCAGCCTAGTGCAAACCTTGACCACGCCCATTCCCGATCCGGCGGCTGAGGCGGCAATTCAGCAGCATCTAGATGCCCTCAAAGCCATGGGTTTTCCACCAGAGAATCAGGCGGTTTTGATTCAGATGGGCAATCAGACTTTGGCAGAGCATCAGAGCAGCACTCCGCTTTCAGCCGCCTCTCTGACCAAAATTGCCACGACCCTTGCCGCCCTGACCACTTGGGGCCCTGACTACCAGTTTGAGACTCTGGTTAGCACAAACGGCACGCTGAAAAATGGCGTACTCAACGGTGATTTGATCGTATTAGGCACGGGCGACCCGTTTTTTGTTTGGGAGGAGGCGATCGCCCTTGGCAATGCCCTCAACCAGGCTGGCGTTCGACAAGTCACGGGCGACTTGGTGATCACGGGCAACTTCTCCATGAACTTTGAACCCATGGCAGCGTCTGGCGATCTGCTGAAGCAAGGACTAGATGCTGATCTATGGTCTGGAGAAGCAGCCGCGCAGTACGAAAAGCTGCCTGTGGGCACTCCTCGCCCGCAGGTAAAGATCATGGGCGCTGTCCGGGTGGGAGCGATGCCAGGAGCGACAAGCCAGCCGTTGATTCGTCACCAGTCGATGCCGTTGGCGACCATTCTCAAGTCCATGAACATCTACAGCAACAACCCCATGTCTGAGATGCTGGCGAACTCACTGGGTGGGGCGCAGGTCGTTGCGCAGAAGGCTGCTGAGGCTGCAAACGTGCCGATCGCCGAAATTCAGATCGCTCGCGGTTCGGGACTAGGAGTAGAAAACCGCATTTCCTCTAGGGCGGTCGTCGCTATGTTGATCAGCATCCAGGACTATTTACAAAAGCACCAGATGGATGTTTCCGACCTGTTTCCGATCGCCGGACGAGACGGCGGCACCTTGGAGGGTCGCCTCACGCCAGAATCTGCCGTCGTCAAAACCGGAACGCTGAACGAAGTGAGCGCCTTTGCCGGAGTTTTGCCCACCCGTGATCGCGGTCTGATCTGGTTTGCCATCATCAATTTGGGCGCAGGAGACATAGGCGACTTTCACGATCAGCAGGATCGCTTGCTAGAAAACTTGCAGGCTTCTTGGGGAAAGCCCGTGCGGCTACCCGCAGAAGTGATACCGGGCGATCGCAGCCGCAATCCAATTAACTGGCTGGGCAATGCTAGCCGCAATCAAGTGCTTTAACCGAATTTAGTTTAAGGCTTCAGTTGAAGTCTTCGGGCACGATCTCGGTTACGACTCTGCCATCACCGCCCTCTGTGCCGCCGCTGACAACCATCGTATTGTTATCTAGTCTGCCTAAAGCTCTAGCGCCTCGCAAGGTGGCGGGTGGATCATTCTGATTGTAGGTAATGTTGCCATCCGCATTCATTCGCTGAGTCGGCATATCCCAGACTAAGCGATCGGTAAATAGCTCCGATTGGTTTTGGGGATTAACGGCGTGAACATTGCCGTTGAGGCGACCGATCTTGGGTGTTAAATCCATTTGCCCAGCGTTTGCGGTGACGGTGATTTGCTTCTGGCGATGCAGAATGGTTACAGGCTGATCGGCAACTAGGGTTTGCTTACTCAAATCCCAAATCAGAGAATTTCCGGCAATTTGCAGAGGTGGATCGAACAAGACTAAGTTCGCATTTTGCTTTAGCTTGATAATCTTTGTGGTGAGGTTGGCTTCGGCTTGCTGACCTTCAGCTTGGTCGATCGCCCGATCGCCCTGAATACGCTGCACCTGAACAGGGCGATCGCTCGTCACCAGATCTTTATCCATCTCCCAGATCAAGCGTTCGGACTGCATTCGCGCCTTTGGCTCCTGCTGCGTCAGGGCAATCACCTGACCCGATAGCTCCATGCGGCGCTGCCTATTCATCAGCTTCGCCTGATTAGAGGACATTTTTAGCTTGGTGTGCGTGCCGCGCAAATTGCCTCTAATGGTCATGACATCAGGCTTGGGTCGCCACTCTAGCTCGTCTCCGCGCAAGACCGCGCCACTCTTGAGATCGGTCGCGACCACCTGACCCCGCAGAAAAATGCGATCGCCATCCTTCAACACTTCGCCCCTTTGAGCTTGCACATGATAGATAGCTTTACCGTTTTGGTAAATATCGCCATCTGGACTGATCACATTCGCAATCTTCTGGTCAGGGCTATAAATTGCCTGTTTGGCCTTAACCTTCCAGAGTATCTGCCCTCCGTCGTCCGCTTGTTCAAGGGTAATATTGTCGAACGTCAAATTCGAGCTGGCTTGCTGTGCCGCAGAGCTATCTTCAGCGAGTTTCTTAGTAGCTTGGCTGCCCTGCCGACAGCTTGTGTTCAGCGTTAAAGCCAGCACTAGCAGCAAGAGAGCAGTTTTTCTTTCAGCCATTTTTCCTCAATCCAGATAAATAGGACTGTCGCCAGTTTGCCTAGGACACTTATGGTGAGGCGCAAAGCCCCACCATAAGTGTCCCCGTCCTAACCGCTTGGGCGGTTGCTATGCTGCCGATGTTTCAACAAATCGGCTGCCAAAATCTCGCCGGATTTAGACCGAATATTAGACGCAGAAATAGAGTAAATCCTTCCCTGATTTTATTCTCGGCATCTCGAAGTGGAGTTTTAGGCAGAGCGATCGCTTCACCCAAAACTTCATTTCTATAAGAGCCTACTCGTCGCCCACCTCATCCACCAAACCAATGCCTGACAGCGGTCGATAGGTGTAGCTCTGACGCGGCGTTTTCTGGATATCTTCTTTGATGTAATCCAAATCAATGTAGCGATCGGCAACATTAATCAAGCTGTCGCTGGTCATCGATCGCAGACTCACGACCTCTACCCGTACCCCCCGGTAGCTGACGGCATCCACTGCATAAGCCAAATCGCCATCGCCGCTGACCAAAACCGCCGTGTCATAGGCACCCACCAGCGCCATCATGTCTACTGCAATCTCTACATCCAGGTTGGCTTTCTTAGAGCCGTCTGGGAGCTGCACCAGATCCTTGGAAATGACTCTGTAGCCGTTCCGCCGCATCCAGAGCAGAAAGCCCTGCTGCTTCTCATTGGTGCGATCGACTCCTGTATAAAAGAACGACCGCAGCAGTCGAGATCCGGCAGTCAGGCGGCAGAGTAATTTCGTGTAGTCAATTTCAATCCCAAGCTGAAGCGCCGCATAAAACAGATTAGAGCCGTCGATGAAAATCGCAACACGACCTCGATTTTCTAATACCTGTTCTGGCGTGAACAGAGAATCGCCTTCTATGGGATGACTGCTGAACATGATTTCTCAAACCTCGTTTTTATTATGAAAAAATTAAACAAAAAAATCAAAATACTTAGGCTATCCTAACTAAACTGAGCGAGGCTGAACAAAACTGACGGCATCAGAGTCATCCTTGAAATCATTTTTGACTCCAAACCGCGATCGCCTATGTGGGCGGAGCGGGCAGCTCAAGTCTTTGAAACACAGGCATTGCCTCCCCTAAAGTTTGTCCTGTCGGCAGCGCTCCCCACAGAGAATGGGTCTCAAATGGAGCAGCCGCATCCTGCTGATTGAAATCAACGCTATATCCCAACTGCTGATAGATGGAAGTGCTGACATTAGGGATAAGCGGCGAGAGGAGATAGGCTGCCAGACGAGCGGATTCCAAAACGCCATATAGCACACGCTCTAGCTCCACCTGCTTGCCCTGCTTGTAAAGCGTCCAGGGAGCTTGTTCATCCACATATTTGTTGCTGGCTCTCACTAAAGAGAGAATGGCTTCACAAGCTTGGCTAAAGGCAAGCGCCTGATAGGCTTGAGTTACTTGCTCACCCAGCATTTCGCCCTTAGAGCGCAAAATATCTTCAGCGGGGATTTCTGAAATGGCCACGGTGGGCACCTGGCGATCGCAGTATTTGTACACCATCTTCAACGTACGATTGAGCAAATTCCCCAAATCGTTCGCCAAGTCAGCATTAAGGATGTTGATAAAACGCGCCTCATTAAAGTCGCCATCTCGCCCAAACTCAATCTCCTTCAGAAAGTAGTAGCGAATGGCATCTGATCCATAGCGCGCCACTAGATCTACGGGATCGATGACGTTGCCAAGGCTCTTGCCCATTTTCTGCCCATCCTTCGTCAAGAATCCGTGCCCAAACACCTGACCGGGAAGGGGTAGATTTGCCGACATCAGCATTGCTGGCCAGTAAACCGCGTGAAACCGCAGGATATCCTTGCCAATGAGATGGATGTCCACGGGCCAGCCACCGCTAAGGGCGTTTTCCAAAGTTGGCTCTGCCTCCAGATCTACACAGGCAGTCACGTAGCTAAGCAGCGCATCAAACCAGACATAGATTGTGTGGTCAGGATTCACGGGCAGCGGAAAGCCCCACTCGACATTTACCCTAGAAATCGAAAAGTCTTGCAGTCCTTGACTGACAAAGCTAAGAACCTCATTCCGACGGCTTTCAGGCTGGATAAAATCTGGACGATCGCTATAAAGCTGCTCTAGCGCCGACTGATACTTGGAGAGCCGGAAAAAATAGTTCTGCTCATCTCGCCACTCAGCAGCTTTGTTAGGGTGCAAAGGGCAGTGGTGGTCGTCTAGCAGCTCACGCTCTTCTTTGAATTCTTCACAGGAGACACAGTACCAGCCCTGCTGCTGCCCCATGTAAATATCGCCACTCTCCCAAACGCGCTGAAAAAACTCGTAGACAATTGCCTCATGTCGCGCTGATGTGGTGCGAATAAAGCGATCGGTCTGGATATTCATTTTTTCCCAAAGGGAAACGAAGGCAGCAGCATACTGGTCGCAGTGAGCTTGGGGCGATCGTCCTGCGGCTTCTGCCGTTCTTTGGATCTTTTGCCCATGCTCATCGGTGCCCGTAATCATCAAGACAGACTTGCCCTTTAACCTGTTGAATCGAGCAATGGCGTCGGCGGCGATCGTCGTATAAGCACTGCCCATATGCGGCAGATCATTGACGTAATAAATAGGGGTAGAAATTGAAAATCGGCTTTGTATGGCTTTAGAACTCATGAATCATTAAAATTTTTGAACCTCATCCTTGCCTAAGCGGGAGAGCCTAGCTGGAGTACTCTAATTTTTTTAGAGCTGTTTAAAGTGTTGATGACTTAAATGGATTTGGCTTGATTCACCATCACCTTATGAACAGCTTCTTAGAACAATTTGTGTAAATATTTTAAACCTTATGTTAGATAGACTCAGTATAAATAAACTCAGCGACCTTTGACCAGACAAATTCTGCCTCCCAGCTAACTTACCTCTCTAACTGACTGATTGAACATTCATAAGGAGCAGCGTTTACCTCAGTAGGTATAAACCTTAGTTTGCTCAGGATACTCACAGGAGAAAAGTTTCAGTCTTTGTTAACCTTCATCTAACTGATTAATTTTAGTTATTAAATCAATCCTTTATGTGTATGTTACGTTGCATTTCGCCATGAATTTGCTAACTTTAACTTCAGCGTTCCGAGCCTAGCATTCAGCTATCCCTAATCCCTTTTTAGCCTGAGATATCTTAAGATTCTCCTAATATAGAATTACCTACCCAAAATAAGCCTGACTCAAAATGACTGCCTAGAGTGGCTGCAGATCTTTTGTCCTTTCAGTCCTCGCTCCTTGCTTGTCGTATAGAAAAAGAGGCAAGTTATTCTAGGGCAGCGATCGCACCCCAGCGGATTCCTTCATCATTTCTTCCCTATGAGGTGGAGAATGCTATCTAATAAGGTTGATTCTGAGAACGATCGCTCAAAAAGCGAACTAAGATTAAGAAAGGTTACAACTTAAGGTACGCAAGAGAAAAGGGTTGATGCAGAGTCCGCTGTTCATTTCCCAGCAGTTGCTTCGGCTGCTAGGTACTCGTATGTTTTGTCATCATCAGGATCGTATCCCCCAGGATGGCGCAGTGTTGGTAGTGAGCAATCATCGTAGCTTCATGGATGCTCCTCTGCTGATGGCAGCAGTCGAACGTCCGATTCGGTTTGCTTGCCACCATTACATGGGGCAGGTGCCTCTTATGCGAGAATTTGTCATGCGCTTGGGATGCTTTCCGCTGGATACACCCGATCAGCGTCAGCAAAGTTTCTTTCACCAGGCAATCGACTTGCTCCAAACTCGCCAAATTGTGGGGCTGTTCCCAGAAGGAGCAGAGCCTATGATTAAGCCAACTCACCCTAGCGAAATGGGTGATTTTCAGCGTGGTTTTGCCCATCTGGCGCTCCGTGCCCCGGTGAAGGATCTGGCGATCTTACCTGTGGCGATCGCTTCCCACACCGAAACGACAAACTCTGCGGTGCCCTTACAGCTTTTGAGCTTTTTTGATCCCTCAGAGCCACTGTTTCAACAGTCGGGATGGCATCCTATGGTGGTTTACCAGCGGGTTGATGTGCTGATCGGTCGCCCTATGTGGATTACGTCTGCCCAGCGCGATGGTTATAAGGGTAAACAGGCGAAGTCAGTAGTATCGGATTTGAAGGCTGAATGTCAGTCTGAAATTGCGGATTTGCTTCGCTATGGGCAATAGCTGAGCCACAGGAAATAACTGTTACGGGCAAATAACTCGAATGCGTGATGCTTACTCTCCTCCTTATTTTCGTGTTCCTCGTCCACTTAATCCCCAAGCGCCTTTATTTATTTATTTGCCAGGAATGGATGGCACAGGGCAGCTTTTAAGTCGCCAGCTTGCAGGTTTAGAGCAAGCTTTTGATATTCGTTGTTTGACTCTACCACCCAGCGATCTAACGCCTTGGGATCAGCTAACGTCGCAGGTGGTTCGTTTAATCGAAGCTGAGTTAGAGCATGGTGCCCAGCAGCCCGTTTATCTCTGTGCTGAATCTTTCGGCGGCTGTCTGGCACTAAAAGTTATGGAACGATCGCCCCACTTGTTCGATCGGCTCATCTTGCTAAATCCGGCCACCTCTTTCAAGCAGTCCTTTTGGATCTACTGGGGATCGCATCTGATACAGCCTGTGCCCGATCTGGTTTATCAAGCTTCCTGCGTTGGATTTTTACCTTTTCTTGCTGCCTTAGAACGTATCGAAGCCAGCGATCGCCGTGCCCTGCTGGATGCCATGCAGTCTGTCACTCAAAAAGCGTCAATCTGGCGGATGTCGCTACTCCGAGAATTTGAGTTAAGCGACACAGTTCTTCGCAACATTCACCAACCTACATTAGTGGTAGGCAGTCAACGCGATCGCCTCTTGCCCTCTATGGATGAAGCGCAGCGATTGGTGGGCCTCATGCCCAATGCACAGATGCATCTTTTGCCAGATAGTGGTCATGCCTGTTTGCTGGAGTCTGCTGTGGATCTTTACGACATCTTAAAAGTTAATCAGTTTCTTCAGCCGTCTCGTAACGCCAATGGAAACGCCAACGAAAACGCCGATGAGAGGGTGAACAACGGAGCAGTTCTAGGCAAAACTCTCTCGTAGCCTTGCGGATTAAAGCGTTTACGGACTAAAGCGCTGTGAATCGATCGGTTGCCTGAATTAAAGCGCTGCGAATTCCAGGTTCGGTCATGGAATGTCCGGCATCGGGCACAATTACAAATTCTGCTTCGGGCAAAGCTTGATGAAGTTCCCAGGCAGAAGCCATTGGGCAAACCACGTCATATCGACCTTGAACAATCACTGTTGGCAGGTGACGAATGCGATCGCAGTTTCGCAAAAGCTGATCTTCCGTCTCTAGAAATCCTCGATTCACAAAGTAGTGACACTCAATTCGCGCAAAGGCATCGGCGAACTGATCCTCACCAAAGCGTTGCTGCAAGTCCGGATCTGGCAATAGCTTACTGGTGCTGCCCTCCCAAATCGACCAAGCACGAGCCGCCTCAGCCCGAACGGTGCGATCGTCGCTAGTCAAGCGTTTATGGTAAGCCGCAATCAAATCATGCCGCTCGGCAACAGGAATGGGCTGCAAATAGGCTTCCCATGCGTCTGGAAAGATATAGCTGGCACCTTCCTGATAAAACCATCGCAATTCCTGCTGACGCAGCAAAAAAATTCCTCGCAGAATCAGTCCTTTACAGGCTTTGGGGTGAGTTTGGCTATAGGCTAGCGATAGCGTACTGCCCCAACTCCCCCCAAATACAACCCACTGGTCAATGCCCAGATGGGTACGTAGCTTTTCAATATCGCTAACTAACTCCCAGGTTGTGTTCTCCCGCAACTCGGCATGAGGGGTGCTAAGTCCACAGCCCCGCTGGTCAAATAAGATAATCCGCCATTGGTGAGGATCAAAATATTGACGATAAATTGAATTGATACCGCCCCCCGGCCCACCATGCAGAAAGACAACGGGCTGACCTTGGGGGTTGCCTGCTTGCTCAAAGTAGATCTGATGCAGGTTAGAAACCTGAAGAGTATCTGCGTGGTAAGGGGCGAGCGCCGGATAAAGCTCTCTCAAAGACATACTTGTTAGGCTCAAAAGCTAGGCTCAAATGATAGTTCAGACATCAAGATTAACGCAGACTACAATTGAGGAAGTTCGCACCTATGCAAGCTCACCTCCATTTGAGCCTGTATCTACCTGAGCAGATACCTATTCGAGAATGAGCTTTAAGGCAAAATTTCAATCCTCACAGATCGTTTACTTAGAGTGTCAGAAGACCCGTTTGTATGCGGAGGTCATCCAAATTGTTGAGGATAGACAGCTGGCGTGGGTGCGCCCCATAGCATTGGTAGACGCATCAGGTCTGGTGGATGATTTGAGCAAGAGCGACGATCGCCACTTGGACAACCAGCCCCTCCTCTACGACTTGCGAGAAGGCGCCGACCTACTTTGTCCCACATCGCTCTTTCAAGCTGCTCTGGATACACAGGTTATTCCCATTTTGACAGAGCTTGAAATCTCTAAAGCGGAAATGACGAGGCATCAAGCTGCCTTTTCACAGACGGTTCCACAACCATCCGCATTGCATCATCTACTTCGGGCATTTATTCAGAATGTCTGGCAAACCCATCCTGAAGCCTTTCAGCCCTAAGAATACATTTCAGACATGAACCTGCCCAAAGCCAAGAAATTTTAAGGACTGGGAACCAGGTGAATGCGACCTGCATCCATCTCAGACATTAGCAGTTCCAGCGCTTCATAGTCTGTATCTGAGATATGACCTAAGCGGGTCAACTCATAATTGATCTCATTTTCAATATCGGGGGTGAGTTGCTTAATGTGCAAGGCCTTAGCAACAAGCTGCCGAATTATATGGGAGGGTTTCATAGTAAATCGGGTCGCGACAAATCGAGAGGGCATTCCATAGCCCCAATCTTCTTGTAGTTATTCCCATATGCACATGATCCAGACCGCTGATTAAGAGTGATCTTAATCACAAATTTCTATGTCTTTAAAGCAGCAGGTGATGCCTCATCAGAGGAATTATGACATCGCCAAGATGTTACTAATCGAACTTGTCAAAATGTAGCGTTGTGATACTATTCGGCAATAGAGTTCTTTGAGCTTCGTGTCTCCTGAACTTTATTTCCTAAACTTCATCATGGGAAAACCGCTCGACATCCTTCCTTGAAACTGAATCTGCTTGAAATTCAATATGCCTGGAAGCTCTAGAGATCAAGTGTGAAGAAACATCTGTCTTAAATAGTGACCCTGACGAGTTCTACTTACGTAAATCTACTGATACTTGAGTCTATATTTGAGCGATCGTTGCAATATCCGATTCATAGAATTTAATGCTATCGTCCCTCAAAGGTTGCGAATAGCACTATTCTGTTACACAAGATACATCCTTGAGATGCTTGACAGTTCAGGAATACGAACTAATCTTGTAAAGTCAAAGGGAGCTGATTAATGCCCATATTTTAAGTAGGGTTAAGATAGTGTAAACTTATGTGTAAGGTGAGTGATAAAGCACATCCAACCTCTGCAAAGTTAAAAATTTGTATTCATGGACACTCTCTCGTGAAATCACTTACTTAAAACTTTAACTGTAACGCTAGGTTGATAAAGATTTCGCGAAACTGTCCGGACTAACTGGTCGGCAAGAGAAATTCAAAGCTATTGTCGGTTACATCCCAGGAGCGTTTGTTCAAATACTTGCAGGCTATTCAACCTCAGCTATTAAGCGCAGTCCTCAACGCACTCGTTCACTGATAATCAATCGTTCGCTGACATACACAAGGATTCGGACAATGCAAAGCACTTTCGTTCACACCGCTACAGTTGTTCAGCCTTCTGGTCACATCAATTTAGATAATGCAGAAATCCTGAAACAGCAACTGACAGAGACAGTTTCGTCCAAAGAATACTCTTCTCTGTGGGTAGATATGAGTCGTGTGGAATCTCTAGATAGTCACGGTTTGATGGCTCTGGTGTCCACTCTGACCCTGGCACAGCGGATGAATAAGCAGTTTGGGTTATTCGGTATTTCTCCTTCTGTCCGAATTGTGTTTGAACTAACTCAGCTCGATCGCGTGTTTAATATCTTCGATCGCCATCCCGCTGAGCTAGACGTAGCTGCCGCCTAAAAGCCGGGTTGAAGCTTTTGGGGTTGTTTCGATTGTTGCTCTGAGACCTCTATCAACTGCAACTTTGTCGTGCTGCCATCCTCGTCATAGCTTGATTGGGTTGGGTCGCAAGGCTATAGCGATACTGTCGCCTCAGGTTTGGGAGCTAAGTTTGAGGCGGGGTCTGCACGCTTTGCTAAGTTATCCAGTTTGAGCTATCCGGTATAGTGGACTATGAGTAAAGCGGATTGTGAAATCCCTCTAGCCACTGGAAAAATTGCCGTGACCGTCTCCCCCTCTACAAGCCTGGTTGATCAGCTGCTGATCCCAGACATTTCTCGTCCAGCGCGATATTTAGGTAATGAGCTGGGAGCCGTCCACAAGCCTTGGGATGCGGCAACCGTTCGGTGGGTGCTGACTTACCCAGAACTCTACGAAGTTGGGGCATCTAATTTAGGGCACATCATCCTCTATAGCATTCTCAACGCTCAGCCTCAACAGCTTTGCGATCGCGCCTACCTTCCTGCTGCTGACTTGGCGGCAAAACTGCGATCGACCCAAACACCGCTGTTTGCCGTAGAGTCACGTCGTTCACTGACTGATTTTGAGATTTTGGGTTTTAGCCTCAGCTATGAGCTAGGAGCCACCAACATTCTGGAAATGCTGTCGCTTGCAGGGATTCCCCTCACCTGGCAAGAGCGGCAGGCTTCAGGTCGCTGGGACGTTGAGCAGGGCAGCTATCCCTTAATCTTCGCAGGGGGACAAACTGCAACTTCTAATCCCGAACCCTACGCCGATTTCCTGGATTTTGTGGCGATGGGTGACGGGGAAGAGCTTCTGCCCGAAATTGGGCTGATTATTCAAGAAGGCAAGCTGGCAGGCTTGAGCCGAGAGGAACTTCTGCTGGATCTGGCGCAGGTTCCGGGCGTGTATGTGCCTCAATTTTATGAGATGACGGCAGAGGGAAACGTGCGCCCCATTCGCCCTGACGTGCCAGAACGAATTTTGCGGCGGGTGGCGACGCCGATTCCGGCTTACTCTATTGGGCTAGTCCCGTATGTAGAAACCGTACATGATCGCCTGGTGATCGAAATCCGGCGGGGCTGTACAAGGGGCTGTCGCTTTTGCCAACCCGGAATGCTGACCCGTCCGGCGCGAGATGTGGCACCAGAGCATGTGGTAGAGGCGATCGAGCAGGGAATGCGCGCCACGGGCTATAACGAATTTTCGCTCCTATCCTTGAGCTGCTCGGACTATTTGGCGCTGCCTGCGGTCGGCATGGAGATCAAAAATCGGCTGAAGGATGAGAACATCACGCTGACTTTGCCGAGCCAACGGGTCGATCGCTTCGATGAAAATATCTCCCATATCCTGGGCGGAACGCGGCAATCAGGGCTGACTTTCGCGCCAGAGGCAGGCACACAGCGACTGCGAGACATCATTAACAAAGGCTTGACCAACGAAGAGCTGCTTCGGGGCGTGAAAACGGCTTTTGAGCAGGGCTGGGACAAGATTAAGCTCTATTTTATGATTGGGCTACCGGGTGAAACTGATGCAGATGTGCTGGGCATCGCGGAGACGATGCGATGGCTGCAACGAGAATGTAGCGGCAGGGGCAGAAAAAGACTCAGCTTCAATGTGACCATTTCCAACTTTACGCCCAAGCCCCATACTCCCTTTCAGTGGCATTCTGTTTCGACGACAGAATTTAAGCGCAAGCAGTCGCTGCTGCGGCAGGAGTTCCGAACCATGCGTGGGCTAAAGGTCAACTTTACGGATGTGCGCATTTCGGCAATGGAGGATTTTGTGGGACGGGGCGATCGCCGTCTTGCCCCTGTGGTGCGCCGCGCCTGGGAGCTAGGTGCCGGAATGGATGCCTGGTGGGAAAGTCTCGATCGCGCTTTTGCCGCCTGGACTCAGGCAATCGAGGAGTCTGCCCTTACCTGGAAGTATCGCCAGGTTGAAAATGGCGAGTGGAATGTAATGGCTGGGCTAGAAGCACAGGATCACCTGCTGCCCAATTTGGATGCGCCGTTGCCGTGGGATCACCTGGATACAGGCATTGACAAGTCTTGGCTTAAAGATGACTTACAGCGTGCTTTGGAGGCGGCGATCGTCCCAGATTGCTCTTTTGACGGCTGTTCGCACTGCGGCGTGTGCGGCACTGATTTTGGTCATAACGTGGTGGTGCCGCCCCTGCCGATTCCCAAATTTGACGGGGAGTTTGTGCCCAACCAAAACCGAGTTCAGCGTCTGCGGGTCTGGTTTGGCAAGCTGGATAATATGGCGCTCATTAGCCATCTGGACTTAATTCGACTGTTCGATCGCGCTATCCGCCGTGCCTCAATTCCGATCGCTTTCACAGGCGGCTTTCATCCCACTCCTCGGATTGCGCCCGCCAGCGCCCTGCCCTTGGGCGTGACTAGCTCTGGCGAAATTGTTGATTTTGACCTGACGCAGACGGTGGCGATCGAGGAATTTCGCCAAAAGCTTGCGGCTCAGCTGCCCGCAGAAATGCCGATTTATCAGGTGGAGGCGATCGACCCCAATGCGCCCTCAGCAACGCAACGACTCGATCGAGCTGAATATTTGATTAGAGTTAACGCGGTCGATCCCTCAGAAGAATCTGTCTGGGAAGCCTCGGTTGACGACTGGCAGACCTGGATAGCCCAAATTAAGAACAGCTCCGAGATTTGGATGCAGCAAACTACGAAATCTGGACAGATTCGTCAGGTCAATTTACGCGATCGTCTGTTTGAATTGGCAATCGCAGAAGCTGCGCTAAAAACGCCTCATCCTAGCGCTGAAGGAGTCACCTTACGCTTTGTAGGTACCTGTCATAATGATGGCAACCTGCTACGCCCAGAGCATTTGGTTTATATGCTGCAACAGGTGAGCGATCGCGAATTTCAGCTTCTGCACATCCATCGTCATCAACTCCATTTGCTCTGAAGGCTTGATCTATCTATAGGTTGATGTTCTTAGCAACTGAATTTGGTCAACTTATAGCAGAAGCTACTCCAGAGGCAAAGCGATGCGTAAACTTAATATTGGTTTGAGTGAAGAACAGCGGCAGGGCGTCATTGAACTCCTCAACAGAGATTTGTCAGATGCATATCTACTGCTGATCAAAACCAAAAAATATCATTGGGATGTGACTGGACCTCAGTTCCGTACCCTGCACCAGCTATGGGAAGAGCAGTATCTGGCTTTGACCGAAAGTGTTGATAGCATTGCGGAGAGAGTTCGTACCCTTGGTGGATATCCTGTAGGCACAGCCGAAGGATTTTTGAAGATGGCATCCATTAAAGAACATGCAGGCGATGTGCCGACTGCAACTGAAATGGTGGCAAATCTTGTAGAAGATCATGAGCAAATTATTCGTAATTTGCGCGGTCACGTTGGTCAAAGCAGCGAAGACTTCGGCGATGAGGGCACCGCAGATTTCTTGACGGCTTTAATGGAAGCGCATGAGGAAATGGCATGGATGCTGCGATCGTTTATTGAAGGCGAATCGCTTGTATCTGATGGCAGCAAAACCAATGCCAAAATCAAGTCACCTGTAGGTGTGTAGAGCGAATCGCGTCTGAGATTCGTTTAGTAGAAGATTCCATAAATTAGGTTGAAGAGGCGAACTAATTTAAAGAGGCAGAAACCTAGGTTTCTGCCTCTTTGCTTGTCAAGCATAATGGTCGCCAGTTTGCTTAGGACATTTTGTTATGATACCGATTTAAGCGAATTTGTGGGTACATCGAACCTCAGAAGGGGCTTGGCATTGCCAAGCCTGTACCGGGATCTGTCGCGGTTCCAATTTAAATTAGTATGACATTTCGGGTGGGGCGCGAAGTGCCCCACCCGAAATGTCCTTATCCTAACCGCCTTGACGGTTGCTAAATTAGATAAGTTTTTTTGAGAGGGGCATAGAGCGCTCCTTTCAAAAAAATTCGGTTCCAGCAGCAACACTTTCTATACGTTACCGATCCTATACATTACTGATCTGATGACCTGCCGCAGTAACCAGTTGCTTAAACGTGGTTTCAGAAGCTTGCGATTCAACCGTTACTGTATGTGCCTCTATATCTATGTCTACCTTTGCTTCAGGCTCAGAGGTCAGAATGGTTTCTCTCAAAGATTTTGCAGCTTCAGGAGTGCTCAGAGTTGGAACATGTAGTTTAAGTGCCATATTTTTCTCAATGTGTGAATTCAAGCTTATTGTCTACTTTTGCTTGAATTCACGCATTGAGCCATGGGCGGAGCTTATGCATCCTCAAGACAGAGGGCAATAGGTTTCAATCTTCGATCGCTTCTGTCTCTGAAGACGGTGAGTAATAACTAGCCACCACAGCAAGCATTAGCCACCACAGCGTATTCACCTGTGGGCGATACCAGACAGTATCTACCAAACCATGAGATAGCATTCCCATCATGGATGCAACGGCAGCTATTAACCAAAAAGCTTCTCGGTTAGCAACCTGTCGCAGTTTCCGAATTTGCACCCAGCCCTGATTAAAAGTAACCAACAAAATCCATAGGAAGCAGGTTAAACCCACCAAACCTGTCTCAACCGAGATTTCTAGCGGAATCGAATAAGCGCTAAGCGCCGTATATCCTGCCTGTTGGTAGCGCGGATAGACTTTGTTAAAGGCATCATTCCCTGGACCAATCCCTAAAATTGGGCGATCGCGGATCATCTCAATCACTGCCATCCAGACATTGAGGCGAAAGTTATTGCTGCTGTCGTCCCGCCCTGCAAATATGCTCATGACGCGATCGCGCAGGGGATCAACAGCTCCAACTGCGAAAATGACCACTGCCGCAGAAACTCCCAGGGCGATCGGCAGTGACCACAGTCGCCAGAATCGAGGCAGATAGCGGCTAAACCAGTAAATTAGCAGCATCAGCAGGACAAAGCTAGACACCACAAGACCAATCCATCCACCTCGGCTGTAGGTCAGAATCAGGCAGGAGGCGTTGATCATCCACATGCTGAGCGCTAAAGCTTTGGGCAACCAGCGTTTCCAGGCAAAGAAAGCTGCCGCGCTAAACACGACTGCGGGTAAGAGGTAGCCCGCTAGCAGGTTAGGATTGCCCAGAAAACTGTAGACCCTGGTAGTTCCCACCATCGTTGACCCTTGATCAACCCAGGTAGCTAGCGCCGTTGCGCCAAAAAACCACTGCCGTAGCCCTACCACGCTGACCAACAGCGCCACCAGTAAATAAACCAAAATCACGACAGAACGAATGCGGGGCGATCGCAGCACCCGCGCCATCAGAGCAAACAGCATCATGTACAGCGTTAGCTTCGTCCATCCCTCAAACGCAGCTGCTCGGACAGGCGACAGGGCTGTTGACACCGTCGCAATTCCCCAGTAGAGCAATACCAGCAGATGAATCGGAGTAGTATAACCCGCGATCGAGTTGCGAACCCCTGTACTCGTTGCATCATCCGCTCCTGCATCACCTATATCACCCATATCATCAGAGAGCGTTAGCAGTAGCCAAAATCCAGCGCAAGCAATCAGCACAACTCCGGTCAGTCCATTAGAGACAAACGGAGACAACCCAAAAACGAGTGCCACCAGCAGTGCCCCCCACTCGTCTGCCCACTGCATAAACCAACTGTCCTTGCGCCAATCTTTGAGCAAGCCCACCCAACGATGAAGGTAGCTCGATTGATTCCACTGCGGGAGAGGAAGATTTATCAAGGTCAAGTGCTGCCAAACTGAACTCATAGGGCTTCAATCAGAGATTAAGTGGTTTTACTGTTGTGGGTGTTTGAAAATGAATCAAGCAGCAAGGCTCTGCGAAATTATACTCAAAAATGATGAAGTTGACCTTGGCGATCGCCACTCTTCTGACTCATTAGAATCACTGAAACATTACTCAATCTTTGGGAAAGTTAGCTATTTTTAGCTCGAAAGCGCCAATTTATTCCTGATCAATTTCATCAATCAATGTATCTGGGAATATAACCGCTGATCTGGAAATTTCCCATGGCTTTCAACATCGTCATTATTTCACAAAGGCTGCTTTCTATTCTCGAATATTCCTACATTCAAACAACAAATCTTACGGATGGCTTCATCAACTCATTCCAACATCGCGGGAGCGGACGACGTGTGAGCAATAGTCTAGTATTGGGCTGTTAGCTTTTAGCTAAGCTGCTTCTAGACTATATTGCATTAATGATTTTTCAAAAGACTAGCGAAGATAAATCGTATAATCTAGAGAATATGCTATTCAAAACTTGATTATGGTTGCAAGTTTTAGTAGCAAAAAACCGAGCTTAAAAACAGCATCAATCCTGTATTTTTATCAGCCTTGCTGAGTTTAAATAGATGCTATCTATATTATTTTGGGCGAGAGAAGTATGCTGATAATTTGAAGCCACAAGAACGAAAGACTAAAACTACAAGCCGTCTGAAATCCTGGTTTGTAGTTGTTCTATAGTCGTATTAATCCTATTAAGAGCTAGGTATGAAATTATTACTATTAATGCTCTACCTCAGTTTTCAGATACCCAGAACTTGATTTTCAAGACTTATTAGGTTAGAAAAGGTAAGAATTCATTGCTTAACTATGTCAATATAGCTAAGAATAATCTATGCTACGAGATCTTTCCTTACCAAGACTTGCTGCACCAAGACTTGCTGCTCAAGTAGAGGAGAGCTAAAACATCGCCAAGGGATATTAGCCTTGTCGCAGCTTGCCAAAAGTAGAGCTATAGTAACAGAGTTTTTTGTCGTTTTAAGCCACCTGACTGCCTAATAAGAATGACTACCGACAGCGATCTGATCAAACAGTTAAGTCCCAGCGCCATGGATCAGATCATGCTATACCTGGCTTTTAGCGCCATGAGAACGGGTGGACATCGGCATGGTGCATTTCTAGATGCTGCTGCTACAGCAGCAAAATGCGCCATCTACATGACCTATCTGGAGCAGGATCAAAATCTGCGGATGACGGGGCATCTGCATCACATTGAGCCAAAGCGGGTCAAGGTCATTGTTGAGGAAGTTCGGCAGGCAATTACTGAAGGCAAGTTGATGAAGATGCTGGGCGCTCAGGAGCCGCGCTATCTGATTCAGTTTCCCTATGTCTGGCTAGAGCAGTATCCCTGGCAGCCTGGGAGATCACGTATCCAAAGCACGAGCTTAACCCTAGAAGAAAAGCGGCAAATTGAGGAAAAGCTGCCGCCCAACCTGCCTGACGCGCAGCTGATCAACTCTTTCCAATTTGTAGACATTATTGAGTTTTTACACAGCCGATCGCAGGAAGATCTGCCTTCCGATCGACAAATGGCGCTCAGCGAGGCTTTAGCAGAGCACATTAAGCGGCGGCTGACCTACTCTGGCACGGTCACCCGGATTGATTCCCCTTGGGGAATGCCCTTCTATGCTCTGACCCGTGCCTCCTATGCTCCGGCTGACGAAGAAGAGCGAACCTACACCATGGTTGAAGATACAGCTCGCTTCTTCCGCATGATGAAGGACTGGGCAGAGCGCAAGCCCAAGGCAGTACGAGTGCTTGAGGAGCTGGATATCTCACCCGATCGCATAGACACAGCCCTCTCTGAGCTAGATGAACTGCTCAGAGCTTGGGCCGATCGGCATCATCAGGCAGGCGGTAAGCCTTTTGTGCTGCAAATGGTGGCAGGGCTGAGTGAAGAGTAAGTAGCCCATCTTTACACAAAACGCATCAGTCTCAAGACAGGTCATTTATCATTTGTGAAGATAGTTAGTAATCTTGAGCAATTCACCGACTTGCTCTTGCTAAACTTGTCGAAACAATATTCTGTAGCTTTGGCTCTGTAGGCTCTGGCTTATGAATTTCAGATCATGGATTTTAGCTCTATGGCTCCTGCCTTGAAACAGCGGTGGCTTTGGCGTTGCTAAAATTACCGTCTCTGGGTGCGCTACAACTTGCTGACTTGCTTACCCCCAACTGCCTAAGTTCAACCGATATGACTCAACCCCCTTCTCTGGTTCGGTTTCTACAAGCCGCTTTCTTCAGTGGAGCCATTACCACAACGGCAGCTTTGATGAGTTCACCCTTCATTCCGGTGGCTCAAGCCGCTTTTCAAGATAGCCCCAAGGCTGTCTTAGACGAAGCGTGGCAAATTGTCAATCGAGATTACGTGGATGGGTCATTTAATCAAGTGGACTGGCAATCAGCTCGGCAAGAGCTTTTGAAGGGAAGCTATACCTCTACTCAGTCAGCCTACACTGCCCTACGTCAGCAGTTGGAGCGTTTGGGAGATCCCTACACGCGATTTATGGATCCTCGACAGTATCAGTCTTTGACCAATCAAACTTCAGGGGAGCTGTCAGGAGTAGGCATTCGGTTACAGGTTGACCCGGCCACCCAGATCTTGACCGTTGTTTCGCCCTTAGAAAACTCGCCCGCCAGCACTGCTGGAATTAAGACCGGGGATCAAATTGTGGCGATCGACGGTAAGACTACAGCAGGAATGACCGTTGAAGATGCCTCTAAGCTTATTCAGGGTGAAGCCGGAACGCCCATTACGCTTAAGATTGGTCGTGAGGGTAAGACACCCTTTGATTTGCCGCTAGTACGGGCGCGAATTGAGGTTCCCAACGTTCATTCGTCAGTGCGGCAAGAGGGCAACGCCAAAGTCGGCTACATTCGCCTGACAGAGTTCAGCAGTCACGCACCTGACCAGATGCGCCGCGCGATTCAGGGTTTACTAGATCAGAACGTGAATGCCTTTGTTTTAGATTTGCGGGGAAATCCAGGTGGGCTACTATCCGCAAGCGTCGAGATTTCGCGTATGTGGATTGACAATGGCAAAATTGTTCAGACCATTGACCGCGAGGGCGACAGTCAAGACATTGCAGCCAACCATACTGCCCTCACGCCGCTACCTCTAGCAGTGCTTGTAGATGGCAACTCTGCCAGCTCTAGTGAAATTTTGACGGGAGCACTCCTCGACAACCGCAGAGCTGTAGTGGTGGGCACACAAACCTTTGGTAAAGCTTTGGTGCAGTCGGTGCATCCGCTCTCAGATGGATCAGGTTTGGCAGTAACGATCGCCCATTACTACACCCCCAACGGCACTGACATTAGCCATCGCGGCATCACGCCCACGATCGAAGTGGGATTAACGGAGCAACAGCAGCAAACGCTATCAGGCAACCAAACCCTGATTGGTACTAATGCTGATCCGCAGTATGCCAAAGCCGTTAATGCGCTGCGATCGACCGTTGCGATCAACCAAACGCCTTCAGGTACAGTCCGTCAGTAGCTAGAAGGGGTTTTATGCTACTGATTCCAGGCATGAAATTTTTTGGAAGGAGCGCGGAGCTCCTTCCAAAAAATTTATCCCCAGATTAATCAATACCGAGCTTTCTTAAACTTCAAAGGCATCGGATGCAAAAGTTTTGCATCCGATGCCTTTACAGCATTACGTAATTGAGTGAGGATGAGTTATTTTTTGAGAGCCGCGCGGAGCGTAGCTCTCAAAAATAACTCATTGGATCTAAGCGCGTAGCGCCATACCGGATGTCTTCACCGAAATCCTAGCGATTTGCTGAGGGTAAGGCTCTTTGTCCGGGGATTCTATTTGACTCTGGCGATCGCATCTCCCCGCCCTGATCCTGCAACAGAACCTCGCGAATCAGACGTGCTGCCGCTCTTTGCGCCAATCCACCCACAATTTGCTGCCCCATCTGCTGCACCTTAGAGTTGACTAACAGCTTGGGAATCACAGGCAGCAACTGCGAGGGATCAAACCCTGGAGTTTCACGCAACAAATTCAAAATTCGCACAATGTGATCGAGATTGCTGGGCTGAGGCGGGGCTTGAACGAGGGAGCGATCGCCGTTCATCCCGAACCAGCTCCAGAAGTTTTGCGTCAGCTGATCGACAGCGTTGCGGGCAGAAGCATCGATGCCCTGCACTACACCTTCAACCAAATACTCTCGGATGAATGCGCCTCTCTCTGATAGAAGAAAATCTGTCGTTTGCTCAACCACCTGGTTAATATCGTAATCCTGATTATCACGGGCGTTGCGCAGCAGGTTCTCCAGACGATTCCACCGGAAGCTGCCGTCCTTGAACAATAGCTCTTGCAAGGAAGTTCGCAACTGATCGGACTGGTCGGTTAGCAGTCGCTTCGCTACGTAAGGATAAGCTTTGCTCAGCACCTTAAAGGTCGGATCGACGTTGATGGCAATACCTTCCAGAGTGACGAGCGATCGAATAATCAGCGCATAGTATGCCGGAACCCGGAAGGGAAAGTCGTACATGAGCTGAGAGAGTTGATCAGTCATGCTCTTGAAGTTCAGCTCTGCCACCGTTGCGCCTAACGCCTGATTAAACACGTTTGCTAGAGCCGGAACGATCGGTCGCAGATCGGTATCAGGGGTCAAAAATTCCAGCTTCACGTAGTCATTTGCCAGACCTTCAAAGTCTCGGTTGACGAGATGGACGATCGCCTCAATCAGACCATAGCGCTGATAGGGCTTGATCTCGCTCATCATGCCAAAGTCCAGATACGCCAGCTTGCCGTCGGGCGTGACCAGCAGGTTGCCGGGATGGGGATCGGCATGGAAAAAGCCATGCTCTAACAGCTGCCGCAGCGAACACTGCACCCCCATTTCAATCAGATAAGTGGGATCAATGCCCTGATCGCGGATTTCTTGAGGCTGAGTCAGCTTTGTGCCTACAATCCATTCCATAGTCAGCACTCGGCGCTGAGTATACTGCCAGTAAATTCGGGGCACGTAGATGTCGGGCAAATGACCGTAGAGTTGGGCAAATCGCTCTGCGTTGCGTCCCTCCTGGTTGTAATCCATCTCTTCAAAGATGCGAGTCCCGAACTCGTCCATAATGCCCACTAAATCACTACGGACGCGCGTAAAGTTATTAGAAATCCAGGCAGCTAAGCGTCTGAGAATAAACAGATCGAGCGTGATCTGGTCTGCCAGTCCTGGGCGCTGCACCTTGACGGCAACCGTTTCGCCACTCTTGAGCTTGCCTTTGTAAACCTGACCCAGAGAGGCAGCGGCGATCGGTTGTGCAGTCAGCTCAGCATAAATTTGGTCGGGGGGAGCGCCTAGCTCTTCTTCGATAAACTGAAACGCTAGCTCATTAGGAAAGGGGGGAAGCTGATCTTGCAAGCGCGTTAGCTCTTCCAGATAAAGGGGCGGCACTAGATCGGGACGAGTAGACAAGGCCTGCCCGATTTTGATGTACGCGGGTCCCAAGCCTGTAACGATCTCTCGTACTTTAATAGCTCGCTTTTGCTGATTAGTTTCTACCTGACCTGTCTGACGATCCCACAGGACTGAAATTGCAAACAGCAGAAAAGTCCAGACAATCCCAAACATGCGTCCCCAAACCTGCCAGAAGCGATGGCGGTATTGGGCAGCGATCGCCTCTGGATCGTATTGCAGCGCCGCCGTGCGATCGCTCATCTGCACTGACTTGAGATGCTCCTCTGGAAGAGGGTGCGGGTCGCTTTCAATCACAACGCCGCGATCGATCATCAAGTCATCTGGAGGAGTCAAGGTTTGCATGGTTGGATCGCTTCTTTGAAGGTGGGAATCAGGCAAGATGGGAATCAGGCAAAAAAGTTGAGGAGTGAGAATGCCCTGAACGGCGATCGATTTGCCACTTAAAAGTTCTTTACGGGCTTTTTACCAATCTACCCGCCTCAAGTAGGTTTCTACCCTCTAGAAAGGCAGAGAAAGCCGATGGTTTCAGTCGTAATTGCCAGGATTTTTGCAATTGTTAGCCAGCTATCTACCGACTCGCCTCAAAAATTAATCCGTAGAACTTGATCCGTAGCAAGGGAATGCTTGTATCGAGTAGATTCAATATTAAGCATTGTAACAGTTGATTATCAGTTAAGGAGAGTCACGTTTGGGTTTGCTGTAGTACTATAGTTCGGTATTGAGCTGGTTTTTTCTGCGGATCGATCGCCTCGCTCAATATACGCAGTCATTCCCAAAGCATTCCACCTACAAGACATTCCACTCGACCTATTTCAAAGACCCGCTCACAGCTACTAGACTGATGATAAGTAAGCTTGCTTTTAATTCCTGGTCAATTGCGGATTGTCTCCATGCTGATCTCCCTTCAAATTGAGAATTTCGCCTTAGTCGATCGCTTAGACCTGCCGCTAGGAGCGGGATTAAATGTTTTGACAGGCGAAACGGGAGCCGGAAAGTCAATTATTCTAGATGCACTAGATGCGGCTCTGGGTGGCAAAGTCACGAATCGAGCGATTCGGACGGGCTGTGAGCGATCGCTGATTGAAGCTACTTTCGACCTTGATCCTTCGCTGATTACCTGGCTTGCCGAGCAGCAGATTGAGCTAGTAGACGATATGTCTCTAGTCTGTAGCCGCGAACTCACCAGCAGCAAAAACAGTATACGGAGCCGATCGCGGGTAAACGGCGTGCTGGTCAACAAGCCGCAAATGGACGAGTTGCGCGATCGCCTACTAGAAATCACGGCTCAGGGTCAGACGATGCACTTGGGTCGCCCCAACCTTCAGCGCGAGTGGCTGGATGGCTTTGGCGGTGCGGAGCTAATCGAACGCCGCGAGGTGGTGACAGATGTGTACGTCGCTACGCAGCAGGCATTCAAGGTGCTGGAGAAACGCCGACAGTTTGAGCAACAGCGGCTCCAGCAGCTCGATATTTTTGAATATCAGGCGCGGGAACTCAATCTTGCCAACCTGGGAGAACCCGATGAGTTAGAGCAGCTTGAGCAAGAGCGTCAGCGCCTCAGCCACAGCGTCGAGCTTCAGCAGCAAAGTTATCAGGTCTATCAGGCGCTTTACCAAAACGATCGCGACTCCGAAGCCTGTGCCGATTTGTTGGGCAAAGCTGAGTCGGCTCTGCTCGATATGCTGCGCTATGACAACCAGCTTCAGCCCATTCTAGACCTGGTGACGGGAGCGCTATCGCAGGTCGAAGAAGCCGGAAAAATGGTGAATGCCTACGGAGCCGCGCTGGAAACCGATCCCGATCGCCTTCAGGAAGTGGAGGATCGCATTGTTCAGCTCAAGCAAATTTGCCGTAAATATGGCCCGACTCTGGCGGATGCGATCGCCCATAGTCAGCAGGTTCAGCAAGAGCTATCAGAGCTTAGCGGCAGCGGGCAGTCTCTAGAAGTCCTAGAAAAAAACTATCTAGAGCGACAAGCAGAACTGATTGAAGTCTGTGCCCACCTGACGGAGTTGCGGCAAAAAACGGCGCAGACCTTGGATGCCCTGCTGATCAGCGAACTCAAGCCTCTGGCAATGGACAAAGTTCAGTTTCAGGTGAGCATCACGCCCTGCCCTCCCACGGCAACCGGAGCCGATCGCATCAGCTTTTTGTTTAGTCCCAACCCTGGCGAACCATTGCAGCCCCTGACCGAAATTGCTTCAGGCGGCGAAATGAGCCGATTTTTGCTTGCACTCAAAGCCTGTTTCTCGCAGGTCGATTCAGTCGGCACAATGGTGTTTGACGAGATTGACGTGGGCGTGTCGGGACGGGTGGCACAGGCGATCGCCGAGAAGCTCTATCAACTCAGTCGGCGGCATCAGGTGCTTTGCGTTACGCACCAGCCGATCGTGGCGGCAATGGCAGACCATCATTTCCGGGTGGGTAAAGAAGTTATTGATTCGGGTGAGTCAACTTCCGGTAAGAAAGGGCGCAACAACGCCAAAACCGCTGAAAGTAACGGCAATGGCGCAAAAAACGGCAATGGCGCAAAAGCTGGCGCAGACGATGTGCGAACGGTGGTGCGCGTGATTCCGCTAGACGAACATCAGCGTCGAGAAGAGCTTGCACAGCTTGCAGGCGGTAAATCCGACCAGGACGCGATCGCTTTTGCCGATTCTCTCTTGGCTCAGGCAGCGATCGCTCGGCTTGCGCAAATGCCCGTCCCCTCTGGGGAAGCGCCGCCCAAAAAAGTGAAGGTGAAAACAGGGCGATCGAAGTAGAAGATGAGGCGGTTACGACTTAGGCGCGACACTCCTAAAAAACTGTTGGGTTAATTTGCGATCCTCAGGGGCGAATCAGAATAGAAGTGCCGATCGCCACCTGGTTATAAAGCGTCTGAATGTCAGCGTCGCGCATTCGGATACAGCCGTGGGAAACTGCTTGACCGATCAAGTCATCTTGGTTGGTGCCGTGCAGCCCAATCTGATGCTTGCCATCTGTCCAAAAGCCAATCCAGCGGCTACCCAAAGGGTTGGCTTCTCCAGGTGGAAAAACCTCGCCTGTGAATGGATGCTGCCACATGGGGTCAGATTGCAGGTTCATCACCTTAAACTGACCTGTGGGTGTTTCCCAGCCTGCTTGTCCGATAGCAATCTCGTAGCTTGCTACCTGAGTGCCGTCCTGAAACAGGGAAACCTGGCGATCGCTCAAATCTACAATCAGCCCAGAACGTTTTGCTAAAGGATTGGGATTGAGGGCGGTTTGCAGATTTAGCCCTAGCCCCGGCAAGAGGGCGATCGCCTGTGAACTGGCTCCTGAGTTACCGGACTGACTGGCTTGAGGGGGGCGATCGGGAAAGGCAATAAACGAGGAAGTAAACGCAGGTGACTCAGCAATTTTTTTTTGGGTAGACTGCGCCAAAACGCCTTGCAGCCGCACAAAAGCTAGCAGTGCCGCCGTTGCAAAACTCAAGCACATGAAAGTGCGCGAAAAAGATTCATTTCTGCCGATCATGATCGAACCGCGTTCTAGCAGGATAGAAGCTTGCAGCACAAGCCTCTAAGCACCATCCTACTTTGATGCCCGCTATCTCGTCATTCTCTCGTCATTCAAAGTCTTCAATTACCGCTCTCAGCCCGTTTTGGTTAAGCATTTGCACGGCAGATTCTGCATTGTCACGACTGCTAAATGCGCCAATTTGCATCAGCGATCGCCCCTGTTCGCGGACTAAGAAAGCACCCGGCACAACAGACTGCACTAGCTTTTGGAGCCGATCGCTACTGGCTTCCACCAAAACGCGGTACTTTAAATCGGCTGATGGACGGGTAAAGGCAGTTTGTTCGGCACCGCGAGAAGAGCCGCTAGGAACATTGACGGTAGGCAGATCTCCAATATTGCCAATGGGCACCTGCTCACTGGGTACGGGCAAAAGATCGGCTTGTAGAATCGGCGTAGCTGGAGCGGGCAGGCTAGGGCTTTGCGGCAGCGATCGCGGCTGCGCTGGGCGCGGCACAGGAATATCGATTGCAGATGCTGTCTGAAGTGCTAAAGGCTGGGATGCTAAAGGCTGGGGTATAGGAAACTGAGGTGCTGAATGACGGGCTAATGCGACTGTGGCTTGAGGAGTTGATGAAAAGCCTGATGGCACCGCTGAGCTAAGGGCAACAGGCGGCAGTTGATTGATCAAAACGGCAGCGGCTGGGGTCGAGCCAAGGGGGATTTGCTCGGCAACTGACGCAACCATGACAGAATTAGAGGCTGATAGAACGCCTACCGTATCGATTCTGCCCGTGACCCGATCGCTCAACGTCGGATTGCCGACCGCAGAGATAATTTGCTGATTGGCAGAGGCATTGATGTCGTGGCGATCGTTATTTCTAAAAGTATTGTTGCCGGGTTCTGAAGCAGTGCCCAGATTAGGCAGAGAACGGGCAATTGCCGCAATACCGTCTTCTCGACTTTCCTCAATTAAATTGCCACGAATCACGGGCTGAGCGTTCTTCTGAACCAGAATACCGATGCGATTTTGGCTAACCCGATTGTCTTGAATTAGCGGAGCTGCCTGGTCAGAAATATTGATACCAAAGCCAGTTTGCTCAAAAACGTTTTGCCGCACCTGAGGGCGAGAATTGCCAAAAATAGTAATGCCATTGGCTCCGTTGCGCACAAAGACATTGCCCTGAATCAAAGGCGCACTGCTGCCCACGGTCGAAATGCCGTCATGGGTGCTGCCCGTAAAGGTGTTGCCTAAGACGATCGGGCTGCTGGATTCCGTCCACAGCCCATAGCCGCGCGGATTAGGATTGGTCAGCGTCACGCCAGCCAGCACAGCCTGATTAGCTCCCAGCAGGGCAATATTCTGACCTGCCGACGTGGGGCTGAGAAATAATCCGCCTCCCTGAATCACGAAGTCCTGCCCAGATGTGGTCGGGTCGCCCTGAATCGTAACTTCGGGCTTCATCACGAGCGGAAAAATCTCTCCCGTTTCGGTGCTGTAGGTGCCCGCTGCCAAAAGAATAATCGTCTGAGGCTGGGCAGACTGAAGCGCCCGTGTAATGGTGCGAAAAGGTAAAACTTCGCTGCCATCTGCCTGGTCGTTGCCCGTCGCCGGGTTGACATAAACAATGCGCTGCATTGCAGCAGCAGATACCGGAGCCGTTGAGGAAGGGTTTGAGAGAGGAGCTGTTTGAGCGATCGCTCCTTCTATCCCCACCGAAACCAGCGCCAGACTAACGGCGATTTGCAGCACAATTGCAGGAGCCATCAGGACAGAGTGAGTATTGCAGGGCAGAATCAGACGCATAACGTTTTCCTGACACCAGAACAACCAGGGTTTTGAGTGGGACGATCGCCCATTTGAATAGCGTACTTAAATCCTGGTTAATCCAGGCAAGCGCTATATGTGGCGAGGTTCTGAATAATATTACTGAATAACTTCGCCTTTGGATGCGATCGTCAAAAAGATTTTGGTGTCCCCATCTTCCTCACCCTTTACCCTTAACCCCCTACCTTTTGCTCTACCCCAAAGCCAACTAGCCCGATTTCTTGTAGAGCTTCACCTTCGTCAGGACGGCGATAGTTGAGGATTTTGCGGATACGAAGATTAGGGTTGATCAGCGTAATGGAATCGACAGAGACGGTTCGCGTGTAGGTTGTGGTCATCAGTAGCTCCCGATTTTCAGGATTGAAGCGAAAGTGAGAAACGATCGGTCGAGACTCTTCGTATGCCCGATCGCGCAAATAAGCCCCTGTTACGATCGCCCCCTCCTGCCGCTCTGGCACAAACAGCATATTTAATGCCTGATTGACGCGATCGCCCTTTTCTGAAATTGTTGCAAACTCTAGATGATATCCCGGCAAATTTTCTAGGCTGGGCTGCTCAGGAAATTGATTATCGATTAGAACTTGAGCTTTGCGATCGAGCGCAATCGGTTGAATGATGAATTCGGTGTGCGATCGCTCAACCTCTTGCTGGGTCAGGTAATGGTAGGTGCGTTCAGTCACCCAACTGCCGACACAATCATCAAAGAACTGTTGGAAATGGGATTGGGAGTTCATGGAGGTGGATGGGTGGATGGGTGGATGGGTGGATGAGTATGGCCCAGGCAAGTGAAAACGGCTGTGGTGAGACGGCTGTGATTATGAGATAGCTCCCGCTCGGATCAGCAGCTCTGTGGCTTGTGCCGATCGAAAAGATTGGCGGGCTTCGCTCAGCGCCGTTGCCCCCCAGCGATTTTGAGGATTAAAGTCTGCGCCCTGATCTAGCAAGATTGCCATAGTTTCTAGGTCGCCTCTCGCCGATGCCATCATGAGAGCAGTCCAGCCGCCTAGATTTGCGGTATTCACCTCGCCACCCAGGTCAATGAGCGCCTTAACGGTGTAAGAATGCCCGCGCTCTGCCGCCAGATACAGCGCCGTATCGCCAATTTTGTTTCTGGCATTCACCTCTGCGCCCATTGCCACCAGCCGTTGCACAATATCGGTCTGACCTTGCCGCGCCATGATCATGAGCACCGTCTCCTGATAGGGATTGCGATCGCCAATGCTGCTCCCCCGATCGAGAAGCATCGAGACAATGTTACGGCGATCGCCTTCAGCCGCGAACATGAGCGCCGTGTAGTTTGACGAATTTTTGGCATTCACCTCCGCACCCCGCGCCAGCAACAGCTCGACGATTTCAGCATAGCCCTCGGCTGCCGCCCACATCAGCGCCGTATTGCTGGCTCCTACAGGTGTAACTCCCCCCGTAGTGTTGGCATCTGCGCCTTGAGCTAACAGACTCTCTACAGCAACAGCATCGCCTCTGATGATCATGCGGATCAGGTCATCGTTGAGAGAAGGCATAGATAAAGTTCAATCTTAGAGTTCAATCTTAAAGTTCAATTTTGAAAATACTGTCAGCAGGTTTTTGAGCAACGGTAGTTTCCCAAGCGATCGCCTGCAAAAAGTCTTCACCTGAGCGAGTTTCTACCACATCGACGCCCCAGTCTCCAGGCTGTAGTGCGTCAGGGGAATCGCTGGTGGCAGGCGTGATTTTGATGCCGCCTAAAACCAGAATTTGAGGAAGCTGATCTTTTTCTACCTGCCGCTTTTCTGCCTGCCGCTTTTCTACCTGCCGCTTTTCTGCCAGAGCTTTGGCGCAGAGGGTGCCAACTTGCTGCGGCGAAAATTCTGAACTGGGGAACAGTATCTCGACAATCCAGTGGGGATTATTGACCTGTCTGCATTGGAGAGGTTCAGGAAGGCTCGATCGAAAGACTTCAACAAACTCTTCTCGGCTTAGGGCCGGTACGATGTCTGGAGAGACATCAAAGTTATGGGAAAGCAGCATCCGCCCCTGATTTTTTCTTTGATCTTGCTCCTGAATGTCGTGAGTCAAAATTGTAGTGGTTTTAAGATCAGTATTTTTAGTTTAGAGGATCATCTGCGTCGTGCTTCAGAGTCGTGCTTCAGAGCGATCGCAACAGGTCAAAGTACAGAACATTTCATCAAACACCCCTATCGATAATGACTAATTTTCTGGCGTTGGATTTTGAAACCGCTAACCGTAGCGCCAATAGTGCCTGTGCCATAGGATTAGTCCGGGTAGAGAACGACCAGATTGTAGAGCAAAGCCATTTTTTGATTCGACCGCCGCAGCGCTGGTTTGAATTCACGAATATTCACGGCATTTGCTGGGAGGATGTTGCCGAGCAGCCAGATTTTGGCGAACTATGGTCAGTGCTTGCCCAGCACCTCAGCGGCGTTGATTTTATTGCGGCTCACAACGCTCCCTTTGATCGTCGGGTGCTTTATGCCTGCTGCGAAACCTATGGCATCAGCAAACCTGCCCAAGAATTTCTTTGCACCGTGCAGCTGGCGCGGCGGGTCTGGCAGATTCATCCGACGAAATTGCCCAACGTTTGTGCGCGGCTCAATATTTCGCTCGATCACCACCAGGCGTTATCCGATGCGTCGGCTTGCGCCCAGATCGTCATAGCGGCTCGTCAAGTGACGGGTTCCTCGATCGCGGGTGCCTCTTCAGCCTTACCTTCGTCTTTTAACTCATCTCTAAACTGAGGATGGAAGTAGTCGTAAATCTGCTGCGCCATCTTCGCGCCAATGCCCTGAACTTCTGCAATCTGCTTGGCTGAGGCTTCTCGCAGATAGTCGATAGATCGAAAATGCGCCAAAAGCTGCTTCTGGCGATGGTGCCCCAAACCCGGAATTTCTTCTAAGCGAGAACGCTTCATGCGATCGCTTCTCTGCTGCCGATGGAAGCTGACTGCAAACCGATGGGCTTCATCTCGTAGGCGGCGCAAAAGCTGAACTCCCGGCTGCTCAGCAGTGGTGGCGATCGGCAAAGATTCACCCGGCAAAAAAATCTCCTCGCGCTGCTTGGCAAGACTGACGACCTTCACCTCCTCTAGCAGATTCATGTCTCGCAGCACCTCCACGACCGCCGACAGCTGACCCTTCCCCCCATCAATCATCACCAAATCCGGAAAATCCTTATCGGGCTTCGGCAGCACCCCCAACTCCTGATTCCTGGCTCCTGACTCCTGACTCCGGTCATACTTCCTAAACCGTCGCCGAATCACCTCCGCCATACTGGCAAAGTCATCCGAGTGACCCGATCGCACCGTAGCGTCTTTGATTTTGTAGTGCCGATAGTGTTGTTTTGCGGGCAATCCGTCAATGAAAACCACCTGAGAGGCGACCGCATCAGAACCCTGAATATGGGAAATATCGTAGCCTTCGATCCGGTGGGGCAGATCGGGTAAATCCAGGGCTTCGGCTAAATCTAGCATTGCCTGGTTGTTGCGATCGGCAAACCGCTGGGTTCGCGCCAGTTCATACCCGGCGTTGCGCTCCACCATCTCGATCAGGTCGGCTTTGCTCTGGCGCTGCGGCACAAAGACATTTACCTTCCGTCCGCGCCGCTCAGACAGAAACTCTGCCAGCATCTCACCTTCGGGCAGCTCATGCTGAGTATGAATTTCGGAGGGAATCTCCACCGATTCGACCGTGGAATAATGCTCCTCTAACACCCGCTGCAAGATTTCTCCTGGCGTACCCGACTGCGCATCGGCAACAAATCCCAGCCGACCCACCAGCCGCCCAGCCCGAATCTGGAAAAGCTGAATGCAAGAATGCTGATCGTCAGACATGAGGGCGATCGCGTCTCTCGAAACCGTGTCGTCCGGCAGAGCCACCTTTTGCTCGGCTCCGAGGGACTGCAAGCCGCGAATTTGATCGCGCAACCGCGCCGCATATTCGTAATTCATCTCTTCTGAAGCTTTCTCCATCTGCTTCAGGAGCATATCTTCCAGTTCTTTGGTACGCCCCTGAAAGATCATGGCGATCTTGAGGATAATCTTGCGATACTCTTCGGGCGTAATCAGCTGCTGACAGACTCCCGGACAGCGCCCAATATCGTAGTTGAGGCAAGGGCGATCTTTAAACAAAGGCTGCGGTCGCTGTCGCAAAGGGAACAGCCGCTTCACCAAATGCAGGGTGCTACGCAACACATGCACATCCACGTAAGGCCCATAGTAGCGATCTTTGATTTTGCCCGATCGCCGCTTGCGGGTAATGAAGATGCGGGGATATTCCTCGCTCCAGGTGATGCAAAGATAGGGATATTTTTTATCGTCCTTCAGCAGCACGTTGAAATGGGGCTGATGCTGCTTAATCAGGTTGGCTTCTAGCGCCAAAGCCTCGGCTTCGGTATCTGTGACAATGAACTCAATCTCGGCAATCTGCATCACCATGAGGGCGATCCGAGGATTGAGTTCATGCTTGTCGCGGAAGTACGATCGCACCCGTGACCGCAGTTTCTTGGACTTGCCGATATAGAGAATGTGATCGGTGACATCCCGCATGAAATAGACTCCCGGCTCTGGCGGAATCTCCTTGAGGCGAGTTTCCAGGCGATCGGGATCTTTGACGAGGGGCTGGGGTTTGGAGGAGATGGGCTGAGGGGAACTGGGTGGAGGGGAGGGGGTCACAGGCTGCCGGGGGTTTAGTACAGCGATACCTTTAGGATACTGTTTTTAGCTGTGCTATGGGCAGCAAGCCGTTGGTGATTCTATGCTGAACATTGCTCTTCCAGACCAAGTCGCAGCCTTTGTAGAGGAACAGGCTACAGCGGCTGGCTTCAATACTGCTAATGAATATGTCTATCACTTGATTGTGCGGGAGCAAGAGCGGCTGGCTGAACAGAGGCAGGTCGAAGCGCTGCTGCTAGAAGGATTGGAGAGCGGAAGTCCAATTGAAGCAACAGACGACTGGTGGAACCGCAAGCGCAGCCAACTGATCAAGCGGGTTCATCAGCCAGAAGTAATTCCTCGATCGCCGCACTGAAGCGTTAGAGAACTATGAACAGGCGATCGACATCTATCGTCAAGTCGGGGATCGACTAGGGGAAGCGAATACGCTGGCGGAGTTTGGCAACCTTCACTTTGCCCAGGGTGAATATTCACAAGCCTTGGACTTTTAGCAGCAGCGCCTCGCCATGATGCAGGCAATTGGCGACCGATACAGCGAAGCCGCCGCCCAATACTACATCGGCAGAACCCTGGCACAGCTCGACCAAACCCCGGCAGCAATTCAGGCATACGCCAGCGCCCGCGATATTTTTGCAGACATTCAGCTAGAGAATCTTGTGCAGCTCTGCCAGGAAGCCATTGACGCTTTGAGCCAATGAATCTAGCTTCTGGGATGGGACGCTTTAGCGATAGCGTCACCTCTATGGGCGTTGGGTTTCATCCCTTAGCTCAACTTACATCAGAGACTCGCCGTTGAGACTCAAAGACTCGCTGTTGAGGTTTCAGGGTTCAGCGTCGATGCTTTTCAGTACGTCGTCGATACTTTTCAGTACGCCGTTGATGTTTTTCAGTGCGCGGTTGATGCTTTCCAGTGAGTTGTTGATACTTTTCAGTGAGTTGTTGATGCTTTCCAATGAGTTGTTGATACTTTTCAGTAAGTTGTTGATACTTTTCAGTGAGTTGTTGATACTTTTCAGTGAGTTGTTGATACTTTGAGCTTCAGCGTTGATACTCTGGGGTTCAGCGACGATACTCTGAGATTCAGCGTTGAGGCTTTGCGGTTCAGCAACGAGTGTATAAGCAAATCCTATGACGATCGTTACACCTGGCAGCCCCCTAAATCCCCCAATTCTGGGGGACTTTGAATTCCGGAAGCCCTCCAGAATTGGGGGGTTGGGGGGCGAATGCAGCAGAGTAGCGGGTACTCTACAAAAGTCTGTGATCTCTTGACTCTAATGAAATCTAAGCGCATTCGGGGAACTGCTCCCCAGATCGTCGCTGCTGCTCAACAACTGCGGCAAAATCTTACCCCTGCTGAACAAATTTTGTGGCAAGCTCTCAAGAATCGACAGCTTAATGGATTGAGGTTTCGCTGTCAGCATCCAGTCGGTTCATTCATCGTGGACTTCTATTGCCCCCAATGTCGATTGGTAATTGAACTTGATGGAGAAATCCATCAGCAACAGCTTGAGTATGATATCGATCGCACCCAGCAACTCAGTCACTTCGGCTACCGAGTCATCCGATTTACCAACCAGGAAGTAATAACAGATTTAGACAGGGTTCTCAAGCAAATTCTAAAAGCTAGCCACCCCGAAACCTAACTCTACCTCTCAAAGTCCCCCAGAATTGGGGGGTTGGGGGGCTGAGGAGCTTGAAACCTAGCACAGCAACTTGTGTAGAAAGGGCTGGGAGATGAGAGTTTTAGGCAGCATCCCATCCAAGATCTACTCCTCCGGCGGCTCAAAAATCACATAGAAATAGCCCTGCGGCACCCGGCGAGTCAGGAAGCGCACCAGATCTTCCGCCTCCGATCGATTCGCAGTCCGAGTAATGGCTTTGGGCTTGTGTCCAGGAAATTGGGCAATAACAATCCAGGGGCGATAGTGATTCATTGTATATACGTCTATTTTTAGAATTTAAAAAATAACACGTATATATGTGTTTAGATCGGAATACGGTAATTTAGAAGTGCATTCGCTATGAGTTCAGCCAAAAGCCGTGATCCGCAAAGCCAAAGCCAAAGCCAGAGACGAAAACAAGGTCAAACTGACTTTGACAGTGACCCCAACCGCACGCCATCTCCTCGCAGAGATGGCGGAACTATTCGATCTCAGCCTCTCCGAACTGATGGAGCGCATTGCCCGGAAAGAAATTGGCATCGATCTGGATCGACAGCTCTTGGGGGAATCCTAAGCGAGTCGATCGCCGAACTGGACGATCAACTCGCTGAACTTGAAGCCGACCTCCAGTTCCTTCAGCGCAAACGCGATCGCCTGCAAACCCGCCGCGATCGTGCCGTCCATCTCCACGCCGAATTAGAGCGATCGGGCGGTGAGAGTGAACCCCAACAGCCTTAAGTCCTGTCAGGCATAGCTGCCGATACACTGATAAAAATAAACCTGACGAATCCTCTAATTTCAATGGTCATGCCCTTCAATACCCAACTGTTAGACGAAGCCCTAGCAGAGCGACAAGAAAATCACGAGCAAGAACGCCGGAAAGTCTTGCAGCAGGTTCTAGAATGGCTACAACGATCGGGCGACCAGTATGAGATTCACAGAGCCTATCTTTTTGGTTCGGTGACGCAGCCCATGCGATTCCACGAAGGTTCAGATGTCGATTTGGCAGTTGAGACAGTTGATTCTGTCAAGCAGATTGAGGCGATCGCCGATCTATCAATGGTGCTACTGCGAGATGTCGATATCGTCAATTTACGCCATTGCCACTTTGCCGATCGGATTCGAGAGAGAGGGCTGCTATGGACACGCGACAGCTAGCCGTCTTTACTGCCGATGTCCAATCCCAAATGCAGTTGATTCAGCAGGTCGCCCAGTTGGTTGAGTTGAGGGCGCAAGGTTTGCAGCGAGAGGATGCAGCACGCCTAGAGAGTGTCGCCTATCAAATCCATAACTTCTACAATGCTGTTGAGGATTTGTTGAAAACAATTGCTGTTCAATTTGAAAATCAGATTGCCGATACTTCCCGCTGGCATCAGCTGATTTTGCAGCGCATGACTCAGGAAATAACCGCAGTAAGACCTGCTTTTCTCTCTCAGAGAAGTTTTGCGGCGCTGAATGCTCTACGAGGGTTTCGACATTTCTTCCGTCATGCTTTATGGAGTGCCGATCGATTACGAGCACAGCTCATAGCCAACTTAAACCGTTCCAGAGAAGTTCTTCCGCTATTGGAGCAGGATGTAGCAAAGTTTCTGCAACAGCTGCGATAGCATCTAGCATTGCTTAGGAACATGGATTTAACAAGATGTAATTCTTGGGGGTAGAGACTTAGCATTGCTAAGTCTCTACAGCAGATTGGCTGCACAGGTTATTTAATCCACGATCCTTACAGCAATTTTCAATTGCATAACTCACACTTAACCAAGCGCAAAGCGCTGTACTCTGAAGATAAATTTTTTCTGAAATACTTTGGTTCAAACCCCACAAAAATTCCCCTGTCACCAGACAAGGGAAAAGCTTGTTCTAGGGGTTCACCGCAGCGCCGTCTTACCTCAGTTTTTGACCTGGACGAATCCAGGTGGGCACCTCTGCCCCAGTTTAAAGTTTCCGAGTACAAGCTCGGTATACTGCCACTGGAGTCAATTGGGTTCCCTTATAGACAAAGCAAGATCATAAAACATTATTGGCAGTCACCAACGCCGCAGTAGAACCTGTCCTCATTGTAGCGGCTGAGCCTGCGATCGCAAGTCTTGACATAGGCGGAGAACCGGACTAAAGATCGCGATCGCCTCCTGCCGACTGCACCTGAGTCAAGCCATACTGGATAAGATTAATTCAGGCATAATCTGCTCCATTAGTCTTGATCCAAGAATTATGCACCTTACCGGATGCAGCCCTATCCCAACCGTATGCTTAGGAAACGCTCGGATAAGAATCAGCAATTAGAATCGATGAACACTGCAAAGTTTCAGGGCGAGCTAGAGGCTTTGGGGGAGCGTCTTCAGCAGACGCTACTCAGACTTTCGCCCTTGCTACAGCTTCAGATTCGGTGTGGAATTCGGCAAGAAACGTTGCTGATTCTGGTAGAACATCTGCTGCATATTGAGCCAGATCCAGAGCAAACTCTAGGAGAAATTAAGCGATCGCTCACAGAGATTGCCCCCGACCTCTTCCGATCGGGATTAGTTCACCATGCTACCGGACAAGGTAACTCCTTACCAGTCCGAGTTTACTTGCGTATCGTCGGCTACCAAGAGCCTTACCAATCTCAGGCGTTTACTTTGGAATCGCTGGCACCCGCTACAAAACCTGCTGTGAAACCAGCCGCTCCAGCGCGTCTTGCCGCTCTGCCCCCTCCAGTTCCTGTCATTTTGCCGCCTTCCCCTCCATTGCCTTCTACAAGGGCGGATGAGGGAAGGGTGGATGAGGTTGTTCTGCCGTCGATCGCCGATCGCATCGTTCAGCAACCGGAAACTCAGCCACCCGCCCAGCTCAATGAAGAGCCTGAAGCCTCTGCAATATCTGAAGCTGCCCAGCTTCCTGAAACCGCTCAAGCAGATGAGGAAATTCTTGATCTGAGCTTGGCTGAACCTCTAGAAACAGAGGTTGCCGAAGAAATTGCGGTTGCCAGAGAGATAGAAATTGCCAAAGAAATCGCAATTGCCGAAGAGATAGAAATCGCTAAAGAAATTGCGGCGACTGAAGAAATCGCAATTGCTGAAGAGATAGAAATTATTGAAGAGAGAATTGCCGAAGCTGAGGCGCATCTTGTAGCTGACTTGCCTATTGTCATGCCTACCGCCACGCCCATTGTCTCAGAGCCGATGGCGACCGCGATCGACATTGATGAGATTTCCCATCCCGAAATTTCGTCCTCTGAGCTGACTATTTCTGAACTTGCCGAAGCTGAAAGTACGCAAGCTGGAAGTACGCAAGCTGAAGAAGTTGAGCCGCTTCCTCTTCCTGAACAGCCCGAAACTGAAGCGATCGTTGAAGCCGAAGCGCTCATTGAATCTGAGGAGTCAGTCGAAGCCGAAGAACCCATTGCCGAAGAATCAATTGCCAAAGAACCAGTTGAATCTGAAGAGCCGCCTGCTGACTGGGCAACGACTGAATATCAGCCGCACTTTGAACCGATCGCCGTGGTTGCTGAAGTCACTGAAGTTGCTGAAGCTGAAATTCACGAACCGATCGCCCTTCAAAAAGCGAGTATTGAGCCTGAGATTGCAGAACTTGAGATTGCAGAGCCTGAAGCGATTACACCTGAAGCAATTACACCTGAAATTGCAGAAGCTGCGATTGCAGAACCTGAAACAATTACCCCTGAGATTGCAGAATCTGAAGTAATCACACCTGAAGCAATTACCCCTGCGATTGCAGAACCTGAAACAATTACACCTGAGATTGCAGAAGCTGCGATTGTAGAACTTGAAACAATTACACCTGCGATTGTAGAACCTGAAGCTACAGAACCTGAGATTGCAGAACCGCAAGCGACTCTATCTGAGCCTGCGATCGCGGCTGAATCCTCAACCCCTGTACCTTTGACAGATGGATTACCTACAGCACCCCTTCCGATTCCTCCGGCTGCATCTCAGCCGATCAATCCTCCCGACCAACATCCCAACAAACCTTTTGGAACGCGATTCTCGCTCTCAACGCTGATGTTAGGGGGATCTGTTGGGCTGTTTCTCCTCGTCAGCGGCGCCTATTTTTTGACTCGTCCCTGTGTGGTGGGAGCAGTCTGTGAGCCGCTACAAAAAGCACAGCAGCTTGACCAGAATGCGACTCAGACGATCGCCACCACCGATTCTGCATTAGCCGTCGTTGAAGCCCACGACCAGCTCATCGAAGCCAGCTATCTGCTTGGGAGCATTCCATCCTGGTCGGGGCACCACCAAACCGCACAGACCTTGCAGGCGACCTACGAGAGCAAATCAAAAACAGTTGGGCAAGTTGTCAAAGCCTTGAAACAGGCAAACGCAGCCGCGCTCAAGAGCCAGAACCCGCCCCATCCGCTCCCCAAGTGGCGGCAGATTCAGTGGGATTGGCGAGAGGCGATCGCTACCCTAGAAAAAGTGCCGCCCGATAGCCCGGTTTTAATGCTGTCTCAAAAAAAACTGGCTGAGTACAAAGTCAATCTTGCCAACACCGATCGCCGAGTCTTGGCAGAGCAGAATGCCCAAGATAAAGTCGCAACGGCACGCAAAACCGCAGCAGTTGCCGAAAATCGAGCAGCGATCGCCATCACCTCTGAAAGCTGGCAGCAGGTTTATCTCACCTGGCAAGCTGCCATCGATCTATTGCAGCAAGTGCCCCAAGGCACTATGGCCCATGCGGAAGCTCAACAATTTATTAATCTTTATCAGTCTGCAATGGCGAAAGCCGACAACCAGCGCAACCAAGAGCAGGTTTCCACAGGCTCTTACCAAGAAGCCGTCAACCTAGCAGAGCAAGCTCGAAACTGGGAGCAGCAAAGCCAATGGACACAGGCTGTGGGGCTGTGGCGCAAGGCTGTCATCAATGTTCAGCAGATTCCGCAAGGCACCGCCTACTATAACCAAGCTCAGCCCCTCATTAGCGAATACCAGGCGGCATTGACCCAAGCCGAAGCCAATCTCAACCGATCGAGCGCCATGCAAAGCGTTAAGCCAGACCTCGATCGCGCCTGTTTGGGAACGGTTTCAGCCGCATCTAAATGTACCTATACCCTGTCATCTGATGGCATTCGTATCCAAATTACGCCGCAGTACGATCGAGCCGTAGAAAATGCGATCACCCGTGCCCAAACTCAGGGAAGCGCTAGCGCCCGGACAGCCGTGACAGCTCAGGTGAACGAGCTACTTCAAAATTTGGCGGAGATTGGCAAAACGGCGCAAGTCCCGATCGAGCTTTATAGCTCTGATGGCTCAATCTTCGCCAGCTTTGCGCCAGACCAGTCAGGTTATGTGGCGGAATAAAATCAAAGTAGATTGAAGGGCGCTGCTGATTTCATGTATGAATTTTTTTGAAAGGAGAGCAGAGCAACCCTTTCAAAAAAATTCATACCCAGATTACGCAAACTGGCGGTAGCTGTAAATGAAGATTGCTTTTGTGACCGATCGGCGGATTCTTTGAAAGACTGAGAGGCTGATAGGATTGACCCATAAACTCCCAGGACTCGGCTTCCTGAACTTACGCTATGAGAAGAGCTTTAGGATTGTGGATCATACCAATCGCTTCGTTGATGCCGATCGCATCGCTGATCATGCCAAGCTCTGCAACGGCTGCCACGCGTATCACGGTTTCCTATGGGTTGCTAGAGCGATCGATTTCCGTTAGCTCCTTGACAACTTATGCCCAAGAGGGCACGATCACTGATGACTTTAGCCTCTACACCCGCTACTTAGATGAGGCTCAGCTTCTACAGCTGCGCCAGTTGCTCCGCGCCAAGTCCAACCTTTCGCCTGTTGCAGTCTCTCAGTTTCTCTACACTCAACAGGGCGAAGTGCTGCTCAATCGCTTGGGCGATGTCATTCGCACTGAGTCTAACCTGCCCGGCTTTTATTCTCTGCGATCGGCATTGATTTTGGCGGCTGGTCAACCCGACGGACTCACGGTGCTTAACGTGCTGGAGCAGTTTCCGATCGACGGCATCCGCGTTGACCTCAGCCGCGCTTTGGGAATCTTAGGCGACCTAGAGGCTTTGGTACGTCAAACCCAAGGCGCAATCTCTTTAATTCAGCAACAGTCTGCCCTAGAAGCCCAGAGTGGAACACCAGTCTCTCTGCTGACCTCACCTGACTTGCGATTGCCAGGAACCCTGACCTGGGACACCTATACCCTCAACCTGCGCGATCGCCAGCGGGGTCGGAGTTTCCTCGCAGATGTGTATGTGCCTGAAAGTCAGGTGTCCGCACCCTTGATCATCATTTCCCATGGGCTAGGCTCCGATCGCAGTTCCTTTGCCTATCTGGCGCAGCAGCTTGCCTCCTATGGGTTTTTCGTAGCGGTGCCTGAACATCCGGGCAGCAACGCCGATCAGCTCCAGGCATTAATTTCGGGCAGAGCCAATCAGGTCGCAGAACCTGAAGAATTTATTAATCGTCCCCTAGACATTAAGTTCTTACTCGACGTTCTAGAACGCCGCTCAAAAACCGACGCTCGGTTTGCCGGAAGAATAGATATGCAGCGCGTTGGAGTCATCGGGCAGTCTTTTGGCGGCTATACCGCTCTAGCTTTGGCAGGCGCCAAAATCAACTTTGAGCAGCTGGCGAAGGACTGTGCGCCCAATGACACCCTCAATCTGTCGCTATTGCTCCAGTGTCGCGCCCTAGAGCTGACGCGATCCATCCCTGATTTGCAGGACGATCGCGTCAAAGCCATTATTGCCGTTAATCCGATCGGCGGCAGTTTGATGGGCGAAAAAGACTTTGCCGCCATTCAAATTCCGGTCATGATGGTCAGCGGTGGAGCCGATACGGTGGCTCCGGCTTTAATGGAACAGATTCGCCCCTTTACCTGGCTGCAAACTCCCGACAAATACCTGGTGCTAATGGCACGAGGCACTCATTTTTCGACGATCGATGTTCCCAATGGCGACAGTCAGGCAGTGCCACTGCCACCCAACATCATTGGGCCAGATCCATCGCTAGCGCATACGTATTTGCAGGCCATTAGCGTTGCTTTTTTCGGTACCTATGTTGCGGGTGAGCCAAGCTACCGCCCCTATCTCGGAGCGGGCTATGTCGAAACGCTGAGCAGACCTGTGTTGCCCATTAGCCTAATCCAATCGCTGACCTCAGCACAGCTTGCTGGCGTTCGAGGGCGACCTGTGGAGCCGATCGCTTCTCCTGAAGCAACCCAGACGGGTAGGCAACCGTGACCCAAAACCCTCAAAACCGCTTGAGCTGTTCGATGAGGCGATCGTAGTAGGGAGCCAGAGTTTCCTGTTGCTCAGATGCCACTCGCGTTAGGCTAGCTGTCTTAATGCCTTCCAAACCTATGACCATGGCATCTAGCGGTACCTGCAATTCTTGATAGAGCAACTGCATAGCCTGTAGTCCTTCGGCGCTTGTGTAGTCAGTACGCTGTCCGGCAATGCCGTACGTAATGCAGCGCAAAAAATGCCAGAAATCGCGCCAGCAAGCATCGGCGCGATCGGCAGGGTAAAGCCCGCCACCGGGCTGCGTGATGTTGGGAAAAGTCTCCAAAACCTGACCTCTGGCTTCAGTGATAATTTCATTGACCCGATCGCGGAGCATTTTCACCGTGTCAAGCTGGGAAGAAATAGGAGAAGGAGCGATCGCCTGAATCTCTACCAAATCTTCGTCGGTCAAATAGCGCCCCTGATCGTCGGCTGCCTGAAATCGTTGCAGGATCTCTGGAGCATAGGCGGATTGCCAGGTGGCGAAGCTGACAATTCGGGCTTTTTTAATCAGTTCAAGGGTTTTTTCACTAAGCTGTGGTTTGGTCATGAGAAAGCTTTTCTTAAAAATCTAATTTTCAAACATCTTAATTGACTCGATACTCCTGAATCCAGGTGACGCTGCTCCAGTTGCCCTCGCTATTGTAGCGGCGGATTAGTCGCTGCCGGACACCCGGTGATTGCAGCCAACCTGCCTCCAGAAAAAAAGGCTGCTGGGCATGAATCTGCATCGGACAAGTTGAAGAAGCTCCGTCAGGCAAAAGCACGGTTCGATAGGGCTGTTCATACCAGCTAAAGCTGATGGTGGTGTCTTGGCAGGTGGCGATCGCACTGTGAATCGCATCGTCTTCAGGACTATAAAACTGCTGCAAAAGCTCGCCTTCAGACACGCGATCTAGGCTAAAGAAAGCGTCTGAAATCTTAGGTTCAGGTAGGGATACGTGAGGATGTAGGGTCACGGCTTTACCCTGCCATTCCCCTAATAAATCTTCCAGCTTCAGGCGGGGCTGTTCGGGCGCAACAGATCCGGTGCGCTTCTCTCGAATCAACGTCAGCTGATGCTGGCGACCTGCATTAAAAAACTGCACGAGGCGCGATCGCCGTTCGGCTTTACCCTGGATCTGGTCTTCGCCATCCAGCAAACAAAATTCTGCAATAAATGGGCTGTGAGGTGAAAAATGAGCTTTGCCCTCTGAGAAAGCGCCGTTCTCAAAAAACAGTGCCCCTGAGCCAGGAGCGCTGAAGTCCATCACCAGCTCTTTGGGCTGTAATTCGGCAGAGCCTGGAATAGGGTAAAACCGTTTGAGAACCAGATGAATAGCTTGATTCTGATGAATTCCTTCTAGTGAAATCACGCTGGGAATATCTTGCAGCATCTCGCCTTGAGCCGAGAAGTGGGTAAAAGAACCCTGCCATTCTCCTAAGTTTTGTAGAACGCAGTCCCACTGAGATTTCATGACAGATTGCCACCGAATTGCTACAGATTGTTAGAGTTTACTCCTGCCCTAAACCCCCTAAACCCATAGAATAGAGGCAAGCCAACGAACTTAAGCCAACGAATGATGAGTTCCCTATCTCAAGCTTCTTGCCTCACCCCCCAGCCAAACCGACTGAAAAAACTGCTGCTTCGGGTTTTGAGCTTAATTGTGGCGATCGCGCTAGCCCTTCTCTGGGTCGCACTGGAGGCTGAACCCGCGATCGCTGCGATCGACACCGTCAACTATAACAACGCTAACATCAGCAATCAAGATTTCTCTCATGCTGATCTGAGTGGCAAAGCCTTTGTGGGAGCAGAGATGCGCAACATTAATCTGCAAGGGGCAAACCTTAGCAGCAGCATGATGACCAAAGCGGTGCTGCTCAATGCCAACCTGAGAGATGCCAACTTGACCGATGCTCTGGTCGATCGCGTGTTTTGGGTCGGGGCTGACCTCACCAACGCTATTTTTGAAAACGCCACGATGACCCGCACGAGCTTTCAGGATGTGACCGTGACCGGAGCGGATTTTACCAACGCCATTCTCGATCGCTACGAAATTGCCTTGCTCTGCAAACGGGCTGATGGAGTCAATCCGGTGACAGGCGTAGAAACTAGAGAAAGCTTGGGCTGTCGGTAAAAATTAGGCTGCCGCTATCCAGGGGTGAACAGCTTCCCAGTTGAGGAAATCATTCAGCAACGCCCCGTATCCCATGCTATTAGGATGAAGACCGTCTGAAGAAATTAGCGATCGCCAGCTGTCTTGTCCGAGCCACTGCTCCCAAATATCTAGATAGGGAATTTGGCGATCTAGGCAAGCCAGCCGCGTCGCTTCTTTATAGCGCTGCTGATCGGCATGGCTGTAGTACAGAGAATTGGCGAACGGCATCCGAGCTTCGTCTACAGGTGTCATGCCTACAAAGAACACGGAGCAAAGCTGCTGAGCCTGATCAAGCAGATGGGCAAGATCGTGCTGGAAGTCCTCAAACGCCGTGAAGTTTCTCCCCTTGGCGTGACCCAATCGTGCCGAGTCATTCATGCCTACCGATAGGACGATCGCATCAGGCACACTATGCCGCAACTCCCCTCGATGGCGAAACTCTTGCTCTAATCGCTGGGCTACTTGCCGTACCCCATCTCCTCGCACCCCCAAGTTATACAAAACATGCCCTGGCGTTTCGGGTGTCATCCAGCGCCGACGCAGCCGCTCAACCCAGCCGCCTCCCTCTGGATCGCCAAAGCCATAGACAACGCTGTCTCCCAACGCCACAATTCTCAAAGGCTGCGCTTGAGTGTGGGCAAAGATCAGTTCAGGCGATCGCTGCCGATTCGATTCAGAAGCTAAAGTTTGCATGTTAGGAAGGGGACAAACCTCAATTCAATCAACAAGTCATCTAAGTCAACAGGCAATTAGTCAATAGGCAATAAACCAACAGGCAATAAGCCAACAGGCAATCAAATTTTTGCATTAAAGTTTCGACTGGCTTTATGGGACTTTATCACCCTCGGTACAGGTTAGCAATTCTTTGCACAAGTCCGTGAAAATTTACTGGGAAGCCAGCGGAAAGGGAGTCCAGAATTCAGGATTCAGAATACCTTCTAATTTCCCGTCTCCTGTCTCCTGTCTCCTCTCAATTCCGCTTTAGTTATACTCAATCGTTCCCGATAGCAACGAGCTTTTCCCGATAGAGGCTAACAATCTTGGCAACAACTTCATCAATGCTAAGGGCATCGCTTTGAATCTCGATCGCGTCTTCTGCTTTCCGCAAAGGCGAAATGCGGCGTGTGCTGTCCTGGTGATCCCGATCGGCAATAGACTGTTCCAGCTGCGCCAGCGTCATGTCGGTTCCCTGCAAATCTTGAAACCGTCGGCGCGCCCGTTCGGCAACAGAAGCCGTCAGAAAAATCTTCAGCTCGGCATCGGGAAACACTTGAGTGCCGATGTCTCGCCCATCCATAACCACGCCACCCTTACGCCCATAAGCCTGCTGCCGTTTCATCAGCTCTTGCCGGACGGCGGGCTGAGCTGCGATCGCTGAAACTTGCTCTGTCACCTCTAGGCTACGGATTTCCTGCGTCACGTTGTGACCATTGATCCAAACCTGGGGAGTCGTCCCTAGCTCTTCAGTGCCCAAAACAATTTCACACTGGTTGGCAAGTTCAGCGATCGCGGCTTCGTCGGTGACGGCAATACCGGAATAGAGCGTCAGCCAAGTGACAGCTCGATACATGGCTCCGGTATCCAGATAAATCAATCCCAGAATGTGAGCAACCTGACGTACCACAGTCGATTTTCCGGCTCCGGCAGGGCCGTCGATTGCCAAAATCGGCTGACGGTTGCGTAGCAGCATGTTGTCAATTAGGCGAGTGGAACCCACATATGCGGCGATCGCCAGTAATCCAAGATCTTCGATTTGTTCTAGGGGAGCCATAGTATCGGGGTGTACGAGGTCAATATACTGAGGTTTGACTTGTGGAACGGTTGAGAGTTCCTGCTGAAGAATGCCAAGCAGATCTCCGCGCAATACTTTACCGTCTTTTAGCGCCTGTTTAGCGCGGCGCAGGCTCCGATAAAGAACGGTGGCTTGCGATCGCTCTTCCTCAGATAGGTAGCGGTTGCGAGAGCTGAGCGCCAGACCGTCAGCTTCCCGGACGATCGGGCAGCCAACTACCTCAACGGGCAGGTTCAGATCGACCACGACGCGGCGCAGAATGGCAAGCTGCTGGGCATCTTTTTGACCTAAGTAAAGGCGATCGGGTTGGATGATGCCAATCAGCTTTGTGACCACAGTGGCAACTCCCGGAAAATGATCGGGACGAAACGCCCCACAGAGCGTTGCCATTAGAGAAGTCGGGGGAGTCACCTGAGTCAATTCACCACTGCCATAGAGTTCGGCGGTGCTAGGGGCAAAGATCACGTTTACCCCTGCTGCCTGACAAAGCTGTTGGTCTGTCTCTAGCGTCCGAGGATAGTGCTGAAAATCTTCATGGGGCGCAAATTGCAGCGGGTTAACAAAAATGCTGACCACGACAAGGTCATTTTCTTGTCTCGCCTGCTGAATTAAGCTGAGATGTCCTGCATGAAGTGCGCCCATAGTTGGCACTAAACCTACGCGGGACAGGTTGCCTATCAATCGATCGCCCCTAGAAGGCTCCCTGCGAGACAGGTTACTCAGGGCGATCGATTGTGTGAATCGATGCAGGTTCAGATAGCGGCGCAACCCCGCAATGGTGGTAAACAGGCGCACCAGAATCTCCCAGGCTTAAAGGGTGTTGAGTGACTGTATTCAGGGAAACTATTTGACGAATAAATAGGGAAAATCAGGACTTCGTTTAGTAGTGTACAAAATTCCAGCGAAACCCTGCTCCGATCGCGCCAATCTGCGTATAACTCGATCGTCATTGAGTCTTCAGGTGCAACCTCATGGCTGAATCTTATTGCTGATACCCACCTCATACCGCTTTAAAGTCTAAACGGGGCAGATATTTTTTGAGAGCTGCGCGAAGCGCAGCTCTCAAAAAATATCTGCCCCATCACCAGTTTAAATTGGTTAGGACTTACGCAAGCCCTCTAGCTGTAGTGCATTTTTGTTGTGTGTGGTGGGCGCAGCCCACCACACACAACAAAAATGCGTAAGTCCTATTGGTATTAGATGAGGCGGCGGATGATTTATTGGGTAGTCCTCAAAATGTAATGATTTTTACGAGGTGGGCTAATCCTGCCTAATAAAAACTATTGCACGAATTACCAGCACCTATTACCGATACCCTGCTGCCTGTAGGGCAAACAGCTTGGCATACTGTCCTTCTACCTGCATCAGCTGCTCATGGGTGCCCTGCTCCTGAATTTCGCCATTCACCAGCACCACGATTTGGTCTGCCATGCGTACCGTCGAGAAACGGTGAGAAATCAGGATTGCCATCTGGTTTTGCGTCACAGCCCGCAGCTGATTAAAGATTTCCACTTCGGCTTCGGCATCCACGGCAGAAGTGGGTTCATCTAGCACCAAAATATCGGCTCCAGTGCGCATAAAGGCACGAGACAGGGCAATTTTTTGCCATTGCCCGCCTGACAGCTCTCGTCCGTCTTTAAACCAGCGACCCAGCTGCGTCTGAAATCCATTCGGCAAAGTGTCAATAAACGATCGCGCCGTTCCTTTCTGAGTCGCATCTTCCCAGCGCAGCTGATCTTCAAGATGCTCCACGTCGCCCACGCCGACATTCTCACCCACCTGAAACTGGTAGCGAACAAAGTTCTGAAAAATTACGCCAATCCGCTTTTGCAGCGTTTCAATATCCCACTCCTGCAAGTCGCGTCCATCTAGCAAGATTCGTCCTGAGTCTGGCGGATAGAGGCGGGTGAGCAGTTTGATCAGCGTCGTTTTGCCAGAACCATTCTTGCCGACGATCGCCAGCTTCTGTCCTGGCGGCAGATGAAACGAAACCTGATGAAGCGCAGGGATTGCACTGCCAGGATAGGTAAAGGAGACTTGCTCAAACCGAATACCGTCCTCCGGGTGTGCGCCATATCGGGCGTAGCCTATGGACTCCGGGACTGGCTCTTCTAAAAACTCGTAGAGGTTAGATAGGTAGAGCGAGTCTTCGTACATGCCGCCAACTGCCGTTAGGATCGAAGCAAAGGTAGACTGCCCTTGACGAAACACAACCAGATACAAGGTTAGATCGCCGAGGGAAATGCGGCTGGCGATCGCCTCCAGCACAATCCAAACATAGGTGCCGTAAAAGGTGACGGTACTAATCAGACTTAGCCCATAGCTCCAAAGACTTCTGCGAATAGTGAGATCGCGGTCTTCGGCATAGAGGCGATTGAAGATGGCGCGGTAGCGATCGAGCAGCATATCGCCGAGTTGGTAGAGCTTCACCTCCATGGCATTAGATTCGTTGGAAATGAGGAACTCTAGGTAGTCCTGCGATCGCGCTTCTGGGGTGCGCCGCCGGAACAGACGAAAGGCAGTCTGGGAGAATCGAGTTTCGGCAACGAATGCTGGGATTGCCGCCACCATTAAAAGCAGCACAGCCCAACTTGAAAACCTTAACAGCAATGCACCATAGGCAATGATGGACAGCGTATCTTTGATTAGCCCAAATGTCCGAATCACCAGACCCAATGGACGGGTTGAGGCTTCCCGTCTGGCGCGACTCATCTTGTCGTAAAACTCCGAATCCTCAAAATGCGCCATATCCAGGGTCAGAGCCTTTTCGAGAATCAAGACATTCACCTTTTGCCCTAGCAAGACGCGCAGCAGTGACTGACACAGCGAAGTCATCTGCTGACTTCCTGAAAGCAGCGCCACGGCAATTGCCTCAATGCCCAGATATTCCAATACCCGCCAGCGATCGCTTTGGAGTCCCGACTGAGTTGCCTGGATCACGCCATCTACAATGAGCTTGCCGAGATAGGCGATCGCGCCAGGTAAAAGCCCCGATAGCAGGGTCAGGAGAGCGAGTCCGAGCGTGAGCAGACGATGAGTTGTCCAAACCAGCCGCACTGCACGGCCACAATATTGAAATAAAGATAGAGGACGAGAAAAAGTCTGTAGCAGGGATTTTGATGAAGAAATGCGCATACTCCAACGATAGCGTTTTGAACCGGAAGGTCGGTTAGGGGATACGCAAGGGTTTGACCCATCAACAAAGCGCTCTGACACGCTGCAATTCGTAACGTTTTTTAGATTTTCTTAAACTATGTCTTTACAATTGAAGGGAATTCACTATCGGCTCTCAATTAATCTATGGCAAGTTCAGACGATCGCAAAAAGCGCATCATGGAGCATTTAGCTCGCAGCACCAACGACTTTTCTAAGCCCACCATCAAGATGACTGAAGAACGTAAGCAGCAAATTCAGGATCACGTCCGCCGAACTACGGGCTGATCAGCAGCATTCTGAAATGTCCATCTAAATTGAGGGTGAGGCAGTCATTTTGTAGAGGTATTGAAACGTGCCGCTTCTACGAAATGATTGCCTCACTTTTTTTCATCACGAACCTTTTTCGAGAATTCCAGTCAATTAGATCTATATTGGTCTGTTGATGCTCATTCACAGCCGAAGAGTAGTCGAAGGCGATCGGAAATTCTTAAAATTAAAATTGCTTTCAAGATTTAATTAATTCAGCTTTCTGATTAACAAAATTTGGTGTCTGGGCTTGGCGGCTGTAGGACTGTGTGACTAGAGGCTGTGCAACTAGAGGCTGTGTAACTAGAGGCTGTGCGATCGAAGCATGACGCGTGGACAGAGGTAAGACATTGATGGAGGTAAGACAAAGCGGTGAATATTTCTGACCTGTTTGCTAGGGGCGGCGTCGCCATGTGGCCCATGCTGCTCCTTTCGTTTCTGGCGCTCAGTACCATTATTGAGCGAGCTTGGTTTTGGTCAAAAATTCTCACCCACGATCGGGAAATTTCGGGTCGGGTGCTAGAGGCGGCGCGGCGCGATTGGGATGCCTCCACCGAAATTGCCCGAAAATCCAGCAATCAACCGATCGGGCGCTTTCTCTATTCAGCGCTAGAGCTAGAAAACCCTGATCCAGAGGTTTTTCAACTTGCTCTAGAAGCCTCAGCCGATGAAGAGCTTGCGGCTATGCGGCGGGGCGAAAAGATTCTAGAAGCGACGATCGCCATTGCGCCGCTGCTGGGGCTATTAGGAACTGTATTAGGACTCATTGGCTCTCTCAGCTCAATTCGGCTGGGAGATGTGAATACAGACTCTACTACGGGTGCAACACTGGGAATTGCTGAAGCGCTGATCAGCACAGCCGCTGGTCTGATTGTTGCCATCACGGCGCTGGTATTTTATCGGCTCTACCAAAGCTTTGTGGGTGGGCAGGCAAAGATCTTTCGTCAGTCGGGCAATGAGCTAGAGTTGCTGTATCGCAAAGGACGCATGTGGCAGCGCGATCGCCAACTTGCCCCTGGCACCCTGTCTCCGTCTGTCCCAGAGGAAACTTCATGAAAATCCCTAGTGATTCCCACGAGCCTGAAGTCCGGATCGAGATTGTCCCACTCATTGACGTGATCTTCTGCATTCTGACGTTTTTCATTCTTGCCGCCGTTACCCTAACTCGGCAAAACGCCATCAATGTTGATCTCCCTAGAGCAGCAACGGGCACGACCCAAATGCGCAAGCTGCTCATCGTCACCGTTGATCCGATCGGGCAAACCTACGTCGAGAAGCAGCCCGTCTCCAGAGAACAGCTTTATCAAACCTTGCTCAACTTCCGCACAACCAGTCCTGAAGGCACAATGGTGCTGTACGCCTCACGGGCAGCCAGCTACAACGATGTCGTGCAGGTTCTCGACCTACTGCAATCGGTGGGAGGCGATCGCGTGGCGCTAGCGACTTTACCTGGCTCTACTTCAGCAGAATTGACTTTACCGAGCACAGGTTCAAGTCCTCTGCCGAACTTAAACAATCTGCCGGGTTCAAATAGCCTGCCCGACTCCAGCGGCTCATCTACTCCTCAAGGTTCGCCCGCACCGCTACCCGCATCCAGCGCTCCTTACAACTTGAATCCGTCAGGTTTAGCGCCAAGTCAGTCCACTACAGGCGCTTCGACAGATGCAAATAAAGCTCGCTCAATTCCTAGTAAGCCCTAATTCACAGGGTCTTAGATTCATTCAGATTAGTCACTTAATTTTGACTAGATGTATAGCGATCGCCAGTTTGCTTAGAAAATTTAGGGTGGAGCGCTTAACGCTCCACCCTAAATTTTCCCGTCCCAACCGCCTTGGCGATTGCCATACTTCAGTAAAATCACTGCCTTATGTAAAACTTACATGAATTTAATATAAACATTGCATGGTCTGAAAAGTTTTGTTTCACCACGATACAGGCTATTTTGCGTAATTAGGGCACACTATGTCTGATGTATACCCTCAAGCGCGTGATGGACAGCCAAGCACAGGTTAGCAAGCAGCCGAGATTTATTCTCCAAGCATTCACTGGCAACGATTTTGACTTTGACCTGTGGGCACTCGCCGTCCGGCAACAAATGATGGCTACCCTTAAAAAAAGAGAGGGAAGCCGCAGTAATTGGGGACGCATTCAGCAGCACTGACTGTAGCAATTTCCAATTGCATAGACCATAGTTATTTTTTGAGAGGCAACGCTCCGCGCGGCTTCCAAAAAATAACCTATCCCTAACTAATGCAAAGCCTGTAACCAGAAATTTAGGTCAGAACTATTTCAATCAAGCTGAGGGAACAAAGTGTCGAACCCTCAGCTTTTTTGTGCCAATTTTGTGCCAATCTTTTGTGCTAAACAGCTTACTAGCTACGGTTCGTAACATGCTTTTAACACATAGATACCTATTTTAACGAAGCGATGCGACAGATAATTACTGCAAATAATTGCTGGAAACGCTTGCACCGGGGAGATCTTACCGTCTAAGATTACAAATCTAAAATCTAAAACGTCAGGGCACCCAGAAGCCGCGTTAATCTTTCCCTCGAATTGAATTAGAGTGAGAAAATAGTAAATAGCTTAGAAAAACTCAAGTAAAACTCAAGAGGTATCTGCTCTGTATGCATCTGAGCGAATTAACCCACCCCAATCAATTGCACGGCCTTTCAATCCAGCAGCTCAAACAAATTGCGCTCCAAATTCGAGAAAAGCATTTGGAAACCGTTGCAGCCTATGGTGGACATTTGGGGCCTGGTTTGGGAGTAGTAGAACTCACCCTAGGGTTATATCAAACATTAGATCTCGATCGCGACAAGGTAACGTGGGATGTGGGGCATCAGGCTTATCCTCACAAGCTGATTACTGGACGTTACAACAGCTTTCATACGCTTCGCCAAAAAGGCGGTGTGGCGGGATATCTCAAACGCTGCGAGAGTCCGTTTGATCACTTTGGTGCAGGTCACGCCTCGACTAGCATTTCATCGGCTCTGGGCATGGCGATCGCTCGTGACCTGAATGGCGACAAATTCAAGGTTGCTGCTGTCATTGGCGATGGGGCACTCACAGGCGGCATGGCACTGGAAGCCATCAATCACGCCGGACATCTGCCCAAGACAAACTTGGTGGTGGTGCTAAACGACAACGAAATGTCCATCTCGCCGAACGTAGGCGCAATTCCGCGTTACCTCAACAAAATGCGCCTCAGCCCGCCTGTGCAGTTTCTCACAGACAATCTGGAGGAGCAGCTGAAAAACCTGCCATTTGTCGGCGGCACCTTGCCGCCTGAGCTAACTCGGATCAAAGAAGGGATGAAGCGTCTAGCCGTTCCCAAAGTTGGAGCCGTGTTTGAAGAATTGGGCTTTACTTACATGGGCCCGATCGACGGTCACAATTTGGAGGAACTGATTGCTACCTTCCAGCTTGCTCATCAACAGCAAGGCCCCGTATTAGTGCATGTCGTTACCGTGAAAGGGAAGGGCTATGCGATCGCCGAGCAGGATCAAGTCGGCTATCACGCTCAGTCGCCGTTTAATTTGACAACAGGCAAAGCTGCGCCCTCTAACAAGCCCAAGCCCCCCAGTTACTCCAAGGTTTTTGCCCATACCCTTACCAAGTTGGCAGAAAATAATCCCAAGATTATTGGGATTACAGCAGCCATGGCAACAGGCACCGGGTTAGACAAGCTTCAGCAAAAGCTGCCCAAGCAATATATTGATGTGGGTATTGCGGAGCAACATGCTGTCACTCTGGCCGCAGGTTTGGCTTGCGAAGGAATGCGTCCGGTCGCCGCAATTTATTCCACGTTCCTGCAACGCGCCTTTGATCAGATTGTTCATGATGTCTGTATTCAAAATCTGCCTGTTTTCTTCTGCCTCGATCGTGCGGGTATTGTTGGCTCAGATGGCCCTACCCATCAAGGCATGTATGACATTGCCTATCTCCGCTGCATTCCCAATCTCGTGCTGATGGCTCCCAAAGACGAAGCCGAGCTACAGCAAATGATTGTCACAGGTGTAGAGCATACTGAAGGCCCGATCGCCATGCGCTATCCTCGCGGCAATGGCTATGGCGTGCCTCTGATGGAAGAAGGTTGGGAACCGCTTCCCATTGGCAAAGGGGAAATTCTTCGGAATGGTGACGATTTGCTGATGCTGGGCTATGGCTCAATGGTCTATCCTGCGCTGCAAACCGCTGAGATGTTAAGCGAACACGGCATAGAAGCGACTGTGATCAACGCCCGCTTTGCCAAACCGCTAGACACAGATCTGATTATTCCATTGGCGAAAAAAGTGAAGCGGGTGATTACGTTAGAAGAAGGCTGCCTGATGGGCGGCTTTGGTTCAGCGATCGCCGAATCCCTCCTTGACCATGAGGTAATGGTGCCACTGACCCGTATTGGTGTCCCTGACAAGCTAGTTGATCACGCCTTGCCCGAAGAATCCTGGGCAGACTTAGGTCTTACTCCGCCCCAGATGGTCGATCGCATTCTCAAGCTATTTACCCTACAGCCGTTAGAGGTATAGCTGCATTTACAGCAGGTAGGACGGGGACATTTTTGAGCACGCTCAAAAATGTCCTAGCTTGATGATTATGGCTACAGAGCTGCTGCTCTCCATACAAAAAATCCCCCAGCTCTTCATCTGTAAAGCTGGGGGATTAATTATGTTGCTAAATGAACTTTATTAAGTTCATTTAGTCAAACCCTAGAACCTGAAGTTGGTTCTGATCGCTCCCACAAAACTACTGTCGTTGTCGGAGCTATTGCTTGGAGAATCCAGATAAATCAAGCTGGGCGTGATAGCAATATTGTCGTTGACGTTGAAGGTGTAGAACACTTCAGCAACAAAATTGTTTCTCTGATTAATACGGCTGTTGACCACAGAATCAGTCGGAACTCCTGCTGCGTAAGGCGCAATTCCTGCCAGGATACCCAAGATGTTGCCTTCTCCACCCAAGTCTCTGAAAGCCAGAGTTCCCTGGAAGCTCCAAACATTGTAGTCGCCCTCACCAATCCGACGAATTGGAATGTAGGTACCGCCACCTCCAATCTCAATTGCTCCGAACTTGAAGTTAACTTGCCCCGCATAAACGTTAGCAACTTCAGGATTAGCTGCGTCGGCAGCATCTCTAAAACCGAAGAAACCACCGCGTCTGTAGGTGTTGCCGTAGGTCAGAGCTGCATCGAAGTTAGGACTCAAGAAGTTCAGCTGCGCAACGGCACTGTAGGTGCCATCGAACAAGCCATTCTTGGGCAGAGTGCTAGCAGAAGAGCTTCCCGAACCACCACCGGAGTAGCCAAGGTCTAGACCAAAATTGTCATTGAACTTGAAGAAAACCGTAGCTCCAGCGTTGCCGCCAAAGAAGTCGTACTGTGGGGGTCTACCAAATCTCAGCAAAGAACCTGATCCGCTGTCGCGGAATGGGCTGATTCCGGTGGAAACCAAATCAGTGTTTCCCAACGAGTTTGCCCAGATGCTTACCCGCGCTGGACCCACAGGAAATCTGTAGAACAAGTTGTCTATAGTGACATTGCTGCTGCCTGTTGCGGTTGGAGAGGTCGAACTCAAAGCCCATTGAGTCGATCGCGTGCCGCTGCCAAAAGCGCTGGGGTTGTTGAAATCAACAGCCTGTAGACGTGCTCTCAGCAAGTCATCGCCCGTAAAGCTAGTATCCAAGTTCAAGCGAACCCGGTAGCCAAGGTTGACCTGGTCATCCGGCGCATCGACAACACCGTTTTCAATGGGGATGCCAACTACGAAGACGCTTTCGCCTCTAAGCTTGGTGGTGGTGGAGAACTGATTAGCTTCCAGTTCAGCCGTCCGAGCTTCTAAAGAATCAACGCGACCGCGTAAGGTTGCCAATTCAGCTGCAAACTCTTCTTGCAGGCGCTGTAGGGTTGCCAAGTCTTCTGCGGTTGCCAGGTCAGCAGTGCTGGAAGCAATCAATTCGCTGATGCGATCGAGACAAGCATTCATACCTGCCGCGAATTCATAGCGAGTCATCGCACGGCTACCCTTGTAGGTGCCATCGGGATAACCTGCAATACAGCCATAGCGCTCAACGAGAGACTGAAGCGCTTGAAACGCCCAATCTGTAGGCTGAACATCAGAAAGCTGAGAAATTGAGGTGACTTGAGCCTGAGTGTCGTCTACCCCTTCGCCGCTGTACTGAGCGACCTGTGTAAGAGATGAAGCGCCTGTAGCGGGAACCGCTTGAATAGGTGCAGTCTGAGCAATTTCTTCAGGAACCTGCTGCGAGGAAGGTTCAGCAGCGATCGAAGCAGGAACTGGCTGAGTAGCTTCAACTGGGCTGATTTCAGCATTAATTTGTAAAGGAGCCGCTGGAGCTAATTCGCTTGCAGTCAACAAGCTAGAGGAGACTGCAACTTCACTAAGCAACGCGTCAACATCAGACTTAGACTGCATCTCCGCAGCAGTTGCGGAAGACGAAACAATGAGAGCCGCACCCAGGAAAGCAGGTGCCGTTAAAAGAGACTTCCAAAGAAACTTGGATGACATACCTGAAATTCCTCACACTTAAAATCTACGATTTCTTAAACCACACAAGCGTAATTCTAAGCTGGGAGATCGCAAAAAGACAAGAAAGTAGCGAAAGATGCTGATTTTACTTAAGACTTTTAAGAATTCAATATTCTCTTGTTAATCTTCTTAACCATTCCTTGAAGAACTGCCACTATTGCTTAACCGGGAGATAAATTTTGTGCGCTAGAGCAGCCTCTCCACACAAAATTTATTCCTGGAACTTAGTAGCTCCAAATTGCCCCATGGGAACTTCTTAAAAAGAATGCTCAAGCTCCACAGGAGCTTGAGCATGAAAGTTATCAGATAAACAGGTTAAAGGGTACTTGAGCCTTTAACCACATCTCTAGAAGCTGAATGTTGTTCTGATAGCACCTACAAAGCTATCGCCATTCGCATCATCGTTGCCAGGATTGGTGATGTAGATCAGACCGGGTGTGACAGAGATATTGTCATTTACCTGGAATCGATAGAAGCCCTCAACCTGGAACGCATTGTCTTGATTGAAGGTACCGCTTAGAGAACCAGGAATGCTGGAGCCATAGCCGGGAGTACCCGCCAGAAGACCTAACAGGTTGCCTTCACCACCCAGATCGCGAAGAGCCAGCGTACCTTGGTAGCTCCAGATGTCGAAATCCCCAATACCGATGCTGCGGATGGGTATATAGGCTACACCACCACCCACTTCTAGAGCGCCAAACTTAAAGTTGACCTGCCCACCGTAGGTATTTGCGACTTCAGGACTGCGATCGAAGATGAATCCACTTGCATTGTAGCCGTTGCCATAGGTGAGGGCAGCATCTACAAAACTGCTCAAGTAGGTCAGCTGAGCAACGATGCCATAATCGCCGTTGAACAAACCTGCACCTGGTCGGGTGCTAGCAGCCTCAGATGCAGAATAGCCGAAGTCAAGACTCAAGTTATCCGTCAGTTGGACGATCGCACCTGCACCTGCATTACCAGGCATGAAGTTGTACTGCGAAGGAACACCAAAGCTGGTTAGAGCACCGCCGCCGTCATCGTCAAAGGGGCTGATGGTACTTCTCACAAAGTCAGAGTCAGAAACGCCTCTGGCGGCAAAAGTCAGCTGTACACGATCGCCAACCGGGAAGGTGTAGAACAACTTCTGTAGGATAACGGTGTTGCTGCCTCCAACAGGGTTGCCATCACCAAACTTCCAGGCAACGCCACCCAAAGACTCCTGGCTACCAAAGTCACGAGCCTGAAGACGTGCTCTCAGCAAGTCATTCCCTGTGAAGCTAGTATCCAAGTTCAATCGAATCCGGTAGCCCAGGTTTGCCTGAGGCTCATCCGTTCCTTCTACACCATTTTCCAGAGGGATGCCAATACCAAAGATGGTTTCACCCTTGAGCTTGGTGGTGGTGGAGAACTGATTAGCTTCCAGTTCAGCCGTCCGAGCTTCTAAAGAATCAACGCGACCGCGTAAGGTTGCCAATTCAGCTGCAAACTCTTCTTGCAGGCGCTGTAGGGTTGCCAAGTCTTCTGCGGTTGCCAGGTCAGCAGTGCTGGAAGCAATCAATTCGCTGATGCGATCGAGACAAGCATTCATACCTGCCGCAAATTCATAGCGAGTCATCGCACGGCTACCCTTGTAAGTGCCATCGGGGTAACCTGCAATACAGCCATAGCGCTCAACGAGAGACTGAAGCGCTTGAAACGCCCAATCTGTAGGCTGAACATCAGAAAGCTGAGAAATTGAGGTGACTTGAGACATTGAGCCAGCTTGACCGCTGCTGCTGTACTGAGCAACTTGCTCAAGAGAGGAAACGCTAGTCGTTGCGGGCGCTACCTGCTGGGGCGCACTCTGTGCAATTTGTACAGGAGCTGTCTCGATCGCAGCCGCTTCAACTGCGGGCGCAGTGGCTTGCTGAACAGGAACAGCACTAAGTTGCGGTGCTGCTTCTGAAGACAAAGGCTGAGCAGACAACAACTCTAAACTTGATGCAGAAGCTTCGCTGAGCAACGTATCAGCAGCAGCCTTGGGTTGAACCTCTACGGCGATCGCAGAAGAAGAAACAAACATAGCTGCACCGAGCAAAGCAGGGGTAGCTAGCAAAGACTTCCAAAAAAACTTGGATGACATATTTTTAATCCTCACACCTTATAACCTAATGGTCTTTGACTTCAAAACCCGGTCTGTACAATTATAAGCACTGAGCCTGACAAGGATCAAGAGCAGAATAAAAGCAGGTTAAGAAACCCTCACCTTAAGACTGCTGAATGATCTCAAAAGTTCCTGCTTTGCGCTACTGTCCCCTAAAGTGCTGTCTAGGGACATAGAAACATTCTCTTGCGTGTTTCTTGTAGGGCTGTTTAAAAAACTATCCGCCCCCACAGATCGGCTTTCGGAGGAATCCTCAGCTAATCTATGGGGGCGGTGTAGCGGGTCTTCAAATTGAAACTAGACTGCCAGGAGGAACCCTGGCTTACAAAATCTTAGAGACGGATCTCTAGATTTAGCTCCTAGAGAGCAGCCCCGGCGCACAGCCAGCTTATATCAACTTGACGACCCGTGAATTTACTACTATCTTGCACAGGCATCACCTCCTCTTTCCTAGACGGTTAGTTACTAGAAGGGCAGAACACTCGGCTCCGGGTGTTACCACCTGATACGTAGAATAGCACAGACAGTATGCCTTGTGTACTAGCTAACGCCTTCATAATTGTTAGACATGCTTTTCAGAAAAGCTTCTCATATCAATCTAAGACCCAAACAGGGCAGATGATTTTCGAGAGCCGCGCTCCGTGCGGCTCTCGAAAATCATCTGTCACCTCATCAATTTAAATTGATATAGCCGTATTCAATTTCTTTAGAACCTTTTGGGTGCCGTGCTCCGCGCGCCACTCAAAAGGCTCCCGTCCTAACCCAGGTGAGCACAGCTATATCAGAAATCCAATGCAAGAAGCAAATCCAGTAAGAACACAGCACAAGACTCAAACGGAGTCCCCGCTTTAAAGCAAGGACTCCGTTTGACGTAACCCAGTTAAATGCGTGAGCCGCGATTACTAGAGAGCGTTACCCCGTGGCAATACCTCTTCGGGGAATACAAATTTTTCGTGAATCTGGTCTTGAGGAGCCATCCAAGCGCGGATGCCCTCGTTCAACAAAATGTTCTTGGTGTAGAACGTCTCAAACTCTGGGTCTTCAGCCGCACGTAGCTCCTGAGACACAAAGTCATATGCCCGCAGGTTCAGCGCCAAGCCCACAATCCCAATGCTCGCCATCCACAACCCTGTGACAGGCACAAACAGCATGAAGAAATGCAGCCACCGCTTGTTGGAGAAGGCAATGCCGAAAATCTGCGACCAGAATCGGTTTGCCGTCACCATCGAGTAGGTTTCTTCAGACTGAGTCGGGTTGAAGGCGCGGAAGGTGTTCGCTTTGTCCCCATCTTCGTACAGCGTGTTCTCCACCGTTGCACCGTGAATGGCACAAAGCAAGGCTCCACCCAAGATGCCTGCAACACCCATCATGTGGAAGGGGTTGAGCGTGAAGTTGTGGAAGCCCTGGATGAACAGGATGAAGCGGAATATCGCCGCGACTCCAAAGCTGGGGGCAAAGAACCAGCCTGACTGCCCCAAGGGGTAAATCAGGAACACTGAAACGAAGACGGCAATCGGGCCAGAGAACGCCAGCGCGTTGTAGGGACGGATGCCGACGAGTCGAGCTACTTCAAACTGACGCAGCATGAAGCCAATCAGTCCAAAAGCGCCGTGCAGGGCAACAAACGCCCACAGTCCGCCGAGTTGGCACCAGCGGGTGAAGTCCCACTGAGCTTCGGGACCCCACAAAAACAGCAGCGAGTGTCCTAGGGAGTTAGCAGGAGTAGAAACTGCTGCGGTCAGAAAGTTGCAGCCTTCCAGGTAGGAGGAGGCGATGCCGTGGGTGTACCAGGAGGAGACGAACGTGGTGCCAGTCATCCAGCCGCCCAGTGCCATGAATGCACAAGGGAACAGCAGCAGACCTGACCACCCGACAAATACGAATCGATCGCGCTTTAGCCAGTCATCGAGGACATCAAACCATCCTCGCTGGGCTTGCGATCGCCCCATTGCTATGGTCATAAATCTAATCTCCAAAAAGATATAAAGGCGTTGGCAGAACTTACTTGCCACTCCGTGGGATTGAAAAATCTGCCTCTCAAGTTGAGCAGAAGTACAAAACGCCACGGAGTGTGAGACAAGTTTACGATTCTTTACTTATTGCTCATTATACCGATATCTTTCGGAGTTTTTCAGCCCAGTGAATCTAAAATTGTTTAGCTTTGCTTAAATTTTTTGCGGGCTTATCGGCGCTAGTGACAGACATGGTGACAGATGCGATGACCTGAAAGACAGGAGATTAAGGACGATCGCCCTTAATCTCCTACCAATTTGAGAGACTGCCTGCCCATTTGAGATACTGAAGAGAGACAATAGACAAGTCATGCCCTGCTAACGCGAAACTCCATGTTCATTATTGACGTAACCCTGAAAAATACTCCCGTGACGCTCTCGGTGCAGCGCAAATCAGATGAAGATGCCAAAGCCCTTTATCAACAAGTTCTAGAGGCTATGCGTTCAGGTCATCCAGCCACCTTAGAACTCACCTGTGAACAGCAGACGGGTAAAATCGTCGCAATCTTAGTCAACGAGATTTCAGCCGTACAGGTATCTGAAAAATCTGGTGCTGGATCTGCCTCTGGAAGACCGCCTGGATTTTTCTCGCTCACGGCTCCAGCAGAGTAAAAGAACTTTGGCAGGGAGAGGCTTTTGGAAAGCGTGCGCTTTCCAAAAGCCTCTCTTATTTTGGACTCAGTTTGATATTAGGCGTCAGTTTATAAAAACCCTGTGTGATGGAAAAGTCTGCGATCGCCGTCCGCGAGCTATGCTTCAACTGGTCTGAAGAGGCTCCCGTTTTGAAGTCTTGCTCATTGGAAGTACCCAAGGGTGAATTTTGGATGCTGCTGGGAACGAACGGCAGCGGCAAATCCACTTTGCTCCGTCTTTTGATTGGGCTGCTTCAGGCTCAGTCGGGTGAAGTAGAGGTGCGATCGCCTGTAGGGTTCGTCTTCCAGAATCCCGATCATCAGCTGGTTATGCCCACGGTCGGAGCCGATGTCGCCTTTGGGCTAGTTGAGGAAAAGCTTTCTTTTGCAGAAATTCACCAGCGAGTGGAAGAGGCTCTGACCGCCGTAAGTCTACAAAACCTACAGCGTCGCCCTATCTATGCTTTGAGTGGGGGGCAGAAACAGCGGATTGCCATTGCTGGGGCGATCGCACGTCACTGTGAGGTGCTGCTGCTAGATGAGCCTACTGCTCTATTAGATTCTGAGAGCCAGCTCGCCTTGGTTGCCCAGGTGCAGCAGCTTGTGAAGAATCGAGGCATGACGGCGCTGTGGGTGACGCATCGCCTTGATGAATTAGACTACTGCGATGGCGCTTTTCTGTTAGAGCAAGGTCGGGTGATTGACCAGGGCGATCCGGTCAGGCTCAAGCAGCGTTTGATAGAAAGTTTTGATGCTGCTTCGGATCGGCAATAAGCTATCTCTAGCTAAATAAGTGGGATAGTTTGAGATTGCTTATAGACAGAACTTAATAAAGACAGTCATTATAGAGGGATGGACAACGAGACATAAACATCCTAAGCATTTTGAGCCATGCCATCCTCCGCCTCTAAAGCAATTCTTCTAGTTGATGGCTACAACATTATTGGAGCTTGGCACAGCTTACAACAGGTTCGAGACGAACATGGGTTAGAAGAAGCCAGACGAGAGTTGGTGAATGCCTTGGCAGGGTACAGCGCTTACCAAAACTTTGATACTCAGGTTGTATTTGATGCACAGTATCAAGACACTCCAGGCAGTCGAGAGTTTTTAGGCAACATCTGTATTTGCTACACAGACCATAGGCAGACCGCAGATACTTATATTGAAAAAACCTGTGCCCTGTTTCGCAGAGACATTCGCAAGTTCGACCATCGTCTGATTGTGGCAACCTCCGATCGCGCTCAACAGCTTACAGTGGTTGGCTATGGCGCAGAGTGGATGTCTGCTGAGCAGTTGCGCTCTGATGTAGAGAACGCCAATTTGCGCGTGCGTCGAAAGCAGCAGATGCTTCAAAAAGGACGATCGCCCAATCGGTTTCTCTCTAATGCTATTGATCCCGTTGCGCGTCAGCGTTTAGCTGAACTGCGCTTGGGGAAAAGCCTGGAGGAGTGATCTGCGCTTCAGTATCTTCAGAAAGACTTGCCAAAGTGTCTCAATCCTCGCTATCATGAGACTCGCAATCCTCAGTAGCTCAGTGGTAGAGCGATCGACTGTTAATCGATTGGTCGCTGGTTCGAATCCAGCCTGGGGAGTTTTAAGGCGCTAGGTTGTAGAAGGTCAAAAGTTGTCACGATGACTCGCTACTCAGAGCCGCCTGTAGAAAGTTTGAATACTGGTAAAGGTGCTGTGGTAGGTCAGAATTGGCGATCGCTCTGGTCGCTCGATCCTAAAATTACGTTCCTAAACCACGGATCTTTTGGTGCTTGTCCCCTAGCTGTATTAGAACGGCAGTGGGTTTTGCGATCGCAGATGGAGCAAGAGCCAGTCAGATTTTTTGCGCTGGAGCTAGAGCCACTGTTGGACGCAGCTAGGCAAGATCTGGCGACGTTTCTAAAAGCCGATGCTGCCGATCTAGCTTTTGTTCCCAACGCGACTACTGGCGTGAATACGGTTTTGCGATCGCTCTGTATTTCTAATCCCGATCGCGCATCGCTTCAGCCTGGAGATGAGCTACTAACCACCAATCACGAATACAACGCCTGCCGAAATGCTCTTGATTTTACAGCCCAAATAACTGGGGCAAAAGTTGTGGTGGCCGAGGTGCCTTTTCCGATCGAGGCTCCAGATGAGGCGATTGCTGTCGTTCTTAATCAGGTTTCGCCTCGGACGCGGCTGGTGTTACTTGACCATGTGACAAGCCAAACAGGGCTGATTTTTCCTTTACAGTCTTTAATCCGCCAGCTGACAGATAGGGGGATTGAGGTTTTGGTAGATGGTGCCCATGCGCCTGGAATGATTGATTTAAATCTAAAGGCTCTAGGAGCAACGTATTACACAGGCAACTGTCACAAATGGCTCTGTGCGCCCAAGGGAGCTGCTTTTCTGTACGTTCAAGCCGATCGCCACAGCCACCTGCGCCCGCTTACCATTAGCCATGGGGCAAACTCACCCCGGATCGATCGCTCTCGTTTTCGGCTAGAGTTCGACTGGACGGGCACCGCTGACCCTACGCCCTACCTTTGTATTCCTGATGCCATCCAATTTATGGGTTCTTTGTTGCCTGGAGGATGGGATGCGCTGAGGCAGTACAACCGGGCTACAGTTCTGACGGCAAGAGCCGGACTGTGTAAAGCTTTAGATGTTGCACCACCTTGTCCAGACTCGATGATTGGCTCTATGGCGGTAGTCCCTCTGCCCGACGGCTCTGCCGAACATTTACAAGCTTCGCTGTTCCAACGGCACTTGGAAGTTCCAATTATTCCATGGCAGGGTTCAGTGAATCGGTTAATTCGTGTTTCTGCTCAAATTTACAACACGCCAGCAGATTATGATGTTTTGACCGAGGCTGTACTGTTGCTGATCAAAGAAGAGAAGGGTATTTAAGGGCATGGATGGGGTTGTTGCGCTGCTGGATCATCAACACTGTAAAGCGATCGACTGCTTGAGAGATGAATTCAGAAAGTTGGATATTTCCATTGCTACCTGTCCTCACCTTTCTTTTCAGGTTGCCGAAAAGTATGATGTGTCGGCTTTGCGGCTGATTATGAGTCAACTCAGCCGAGATTGCCCTCCATTGCAAGTTTTAACTTCAGGACTAGGATTTTTCACTGGAGATCAGCCGATTTTACATATTCCAGTTGTGCGGAACCGTACCCTAGCAGATTTTCACCAGCGGATCTGGGAAGCTGTAGCCCCTGTGAGTTCAGAAATCTCGCATCATTATCACCCCGATACCTGGATACCGCACATCACGCTAGTCTATGGCTTGGCAGCGCCACAGCTCTCTGAATTAGTCGGTTGCCTGAGCGATCGCTGCTTCAATTGGACTATCAAGCTCGACAATCTTTCGTTGCTCTGTGATGGAGGCATAGAGCGGTGGCAGTTAGGCTACGGGGAGAAAGCATGAAAAGCCCATATGCCTTTGACCTGTATACTTCTAACCTATGTCTCCTTAAACAGTGTGCCCTTAAACAGTGTGCTCTCAAACAGTGTGCTCTCAAACAGTGCAGACCCTCTGAGATGGGAGGCGAAACAGCATGAAAGCATCTCGAAGTCGTCAGTTTCATCTGCTGCTGCTGTCGCTTTGGACGGCGATCGGTTTGGGGCTGCGGTTCGTCAATCTCACAACTAAGCCCCTCTGGACAGACGAGTTTTCTACGATCGTCTTCAGCCTGGGCAATAGTTTCCTGACGGTTCCTTCAGATCAGATTCTGACCGCGATGCAGCTGCTAGAGCCACTACGACCCTTACAGAATGACATTGGCTCTGTTTTCACCAATCTGTTTACCGAGAGTAACCATCCGCCGCTCTATTTTGTATTGGCGCATTTTTGGCTGAAATTGTTTCCGGCAACTGCCGAAGGGCTTGTTTCACCAGAGGCGGCTCGCTCGCTTCCGGCCTTACTAGGCGCTTTGTCTATTCCTGCGGCCTATGTTCTGAGCCGATTTGCCTTTCGATCGCCCTTGGTGGGGCAGGTTGCCGCTCTGCTCACCGCAGTTTCTCCCTTTGGCATCTATCTGGCTCAAGAAGCCCGACACTATACGCTGTCCGTGCTGTGGGTGACGGCTTCTCTTTGTTGCCTTGTGCTAGCAGCTCAAGCCATTCGCGATCGCACCCCCCTTTCCTGGAAAGTTTGCGGCATTTGGGTGGTTGCGAACGGATTAGGCATTGCCACTCACTATTTTTTTAGCTTGACTCTGGGAGCCGAGGCGCTGGTGATTTCGGCAATGGGCATGGTGCAAAGCTGGCGAGAGCGGGGCATCTGGCATCCGGCGACCCATTGGCAAAGAATTTGGGCGGTGGTGGCTGGCACGCTCGTCACTGGGTTGGTCTGGCTGCCCATGCTGCAAGAAATTCAAGATAGTGAGCTAACCCGATGGATTCGGCAGGGCGATCGCTCCGGTACGGTCTGGTTAGAGCCATTGGCACAGGCAGCGGCAGGTTGGGTGACGATGCTCTATCTGCTGCCCATTCAGGTCAAATCGCGCCCTGTTGTAATTGCATCCGGGGCTTTACTCATTTTCATGGTGCTATGGACGCTGCCCAAGCTATACCGTGGGCTAAAGGTGCAGAACCTAGAGCGCAATCGACGGCTAGGAGTCTGGAGCCTTTCTAGCTTTGTAGTGGGAGCGATCGCCCTCTTTTTCATCATTACTTATCTCCTGAGCACCAATCTCACGAGCGCTTTTCGCTATAACTTTGTCTATTTTCCGGCGGTCATCGTGTTGGCAGGAGCAGGGCTGGCGAGCAGTTGGGATGTTGCCATTCGCGTGGCGACCGCCCCAGCCGATCAGGTGTCTCCAGTGCTGCTGAGTCTGGCTCGCACTAGCAGCAAAAAGGTTGTGGTTTTAGTGACTCTCTTGAGCTTAGTGGGAGGATTGACGGTTATTTTCAATTCGAGTTACCAAAAAACTCACCTTCCTGACAGAGTAGCCCAAAGCATTCGCGAACGCTCTGAAGGGGCGGCTCTGGTGGCGATCGCTCATCAAACCCACGGACAGACGGGCAGGCTTATGGGCATTGCCTGGGATCTTCAGAATCCCGTTAATTCAACCTTTACAACTGATTTAGTTCAGCCTCAAAAAGAACGTTCTGCTACCCTAGACCCCTACTTTTTGCTAGCTCACCAAACTCAAAATCCGCGATCGGTCGTGACGGCTCTGCGTAAGGCGATCGTTCAGCTTCCTAGTCCTCTAGACGTATGGCTGATCAACTTTCAGGATGTGCCTGAGCAGCCCCTGGATGACGTGTTGAGTCAGCAAAATTGCCGTGCCGAAACCAAGAATTTGTACAGCGATGGCTATCGCTATCGGCTCTATCGCTGCAATCGTCTGGAGACACCGCAACTCAATTCAATTTCAGACCGCTACCCTCAAGAAAAAGGCAGCCGATAGGGCTAAAAATGGTGGTATGCAGGTCATGATTTTTGTGGTGTGGGCAAAGCCTACACCACAAAAATCATAACCGCTTGAGAGCTATCTAAAAAAGTAACGTGTAGCCAGAGGAATTAGCACTTAGGGGGATCATACAGACGATCGCTGCCCCCTTCAGTCGCTATCATCAAGGATGCGTCTATCCTTGGATCTGCCATGAGTCTGTGCATCAATCCTCGCTGTCTTCAGCCCGACCATCCCGGCAATGATGGGAGTCAATTTTGCCAGAGCTGCGGCTCTGATCTGCTGCTGCTAAACCGCTACCGGGTGATGCGGCTACTCAGCGACAAGAGCGGCTTTGGCAGGGTGTTTGAGGCATTCGATCGCACCACGCCCAAAATCCTCAAGGTCTTGAAATCCAACTTCAGCCAAAATGCCAAGGCGGTAGCGCTGTTTCAGCAGGAGGCTATGGTGCTCAGCCAGTTGCCCCATCCCGGTATCCCAGCGATCGAACCCCAGAGCTATTTTCAGTTCTATCCGCGCAACAGTGCAGAGCCGCTCCACTGCATTGTGATGGAAAAAATTGACGGGCCCAACCTACGTGAGTGGATGCGGCAGCAGGGCGATAATCCTATCAGCGAAAAGCAAGCATTTAACTGGCTAAAGCAGCTCTCTGAAGTTTTGCACCTCGTGCATCAAAAAAACTATTTTCACCGCGACATTAAGCCTGAAAACATTATGCTGCGATCGAATGGACAGCTTGTGTTGGTGGATTTTGGAGCAGCGCGAGAAATGACTTACACCTATCTGGCGCAGTTGGGTAAATCGGGAGAAATTACGCGCATCAGCTCTGCTGGCTACACCCCGCCTGAGCAGGAGAAAGGACAAGCCGTGCCGCAGTCTGATTTTTATGCCCTCGGCTGCACCTTCATCTATCTCCTCACAGGCAAATCGCCTACCGACAGCAGAATCTATGACTCTCTCAGCAATGAGTTTCACTGGCGACCCTATGCGCCGCAGGTGTCGTCGCCCCTTGCGAGCTATATCGACAAACTCGTTGCCCCTAGAGCAAGCGATCGCCCTAAGAGCACACAAGAAATGCTGGTCACTTTGCCGCAGTTGGAAGCCGCCTCACAGGTTCCACCGCCCACTCGGATTGGCAGTCAATCCCTGAGTCAGTCCCTGAGTCAAGGGGTTTCTCAGCCTCCACACACGGTCGTGCAGGGCACATCAGGCACCCGTCAAGCGGGTCGAACAGGAGGCGCAGAAGTTAGTCAATCTGAAGTCGGGAAATCTATCCACTCCAGCTCAAAACGCTGGCTATGGGGTGGGGCGATCGCACTGCTGGCGCTGCTGGGCGGCGGCTATGCTTGGCAAAACTACTACAATCCCTCTGTTCAAACCATTAAGCAGCTTGCGCCTCTCCGGACTTTGCAAGGACATACGAGCTTTGTCAATGCGCTGGCGATCTCTCCCGACGGCAAAATTCTGGTGAGCGGTAGCGCTGATCAAACCATCAAAGTTTGGGATTGGGCAACAGGAACCGAACTGCGGACATTGGCAGGACATACAAGCTTTGTGAATGCATTGGCGATCGCTCGTGACGGCAAAACTCTAGTGAGTGGCAGTGCCGACCAGACCATTAAAATCTGGGACTTAACGACCGGAAAAGAACTTCGCACCCTCGCCGGACACGCAGGCTTTGTCAACGCACTGAATATTAGTCACGATGGGCGTATCTTGGTCAGCGGCAGTGCCGACCAAACCATCAAAGTTTGGGACTTGCCTACCGGAAAAGAACTCCGCACCCTTGCTGGGCATACAGGTTTTATTAACTCACTAAACATAAGTGCGGATGGGTATACGCTGGTCAGCGGTGGCACTGACCAAACTCTTAAAGTTTGGGATTTGACGACCGGAAAAGAGTTGCGCACCCTTGCCGGACACACAGGCTTTATCAATATGGTCGTGATTGCCCCTGACGGACAAACGGCAATCAGCAGCAGCACTGACAAGACGATTAAAATCTGGGATTTGGCAACGGGAGAGCTGGTACGCACCCTCACCGGACATCTTAGCTTCGTCAATCCGCTTGCTCTCAGTGCCGATGGGCAAACCTTAATCAGCGGCAGTTCTGACAAAACCATTAAGGTCTGGAATCCCGGTACGGGAGAGGCCATCTACTCGCTCAACCCCGGCATAGATGTGAAGCATTTTGTCATTAGCCCTGACTGGCAGACGATCGCTAGCGGCAGCGGCGGCAACACCATTAAAGTCTGGCAGCTCCAAAAATAACTGTCTCTTTTGTTGAGCTAATGCTATGCACATTGAGACGATCGTGAAGTGCCAAGAGCGCTCACTTCTTTCAACTCGCCTCAACTAGCTGCCTCCGTTAGCTTGGAGGAAAAGTAACCGTTTTGCCTACCAATCCCAATCGTCATCCCAGGACGTGAGACTCAGCGTAGATTCATCTAGAAGGCGATCGTCCTGATGTTCCGCCATAGTCTGAAACTGCTGATCCCAGCCCTGACGCACCAATGAAACCGGGCGCACCACAAGCTGATTTTCCTGCACCTCTAGCTCCACTTCCCCATCCCAGTGCAATTGCTCCAGCAAAGTTTTGGGAATACGGATGCCCTGAGAATTCCCAATCTTGATCACATGGGTCTTGATGCTAGCAACCATAGCCTTCCCATTTCTGTAATTACAATGTGTCTACATTAGCACATTTATAGCTGTCGCCAGTTTGCTTAGAACCTGTATGGTGGGGCGCGAAGCGCCCCACCATACAGGTTCACATCCTAACCGCCTTGGCGGTTGCTATGGGTTTGGCGGTGTTTGATTTGTTTTTGAGAAGCTCGCTAAAGAAGATGGATTTAACAAGATGTAAGTCTTGGGGTAGGGGGTTAGCATTGCTAACCCCCTACTGGGAACACTTGAAATTAAATAGTTTTAGCGCTCTTCTAGCTCGATTAGATTGATGAAAATTCTAGAGCTAACGCCCCACCGAGTTTTGCTCCGCGATCGCGCCATTTCACTCTGGTTCAGTGCTGTGGGTTTTATCGTCGCTGGGTTAATCATAACTGCGTTGGGTGAACTGACTACGCTAACCTGCCACCGAGGTCTTTCTCCCCAAAGCCAATGTCAGCTCAGCAGATTTGGGATGCTGGGTATTGGCTCTAGCCAGGAGCAGTTAAATACCTTACAGGGAGCTAGCGTCGATAGACATTACAGCCGTAAAGGCAAAGTAACCTATGCCGTTGTGCTTTCGACAGGTCTAGGAAATGTCCAGTTTAGTAGTCACTATGGCGGCGATCGACAGCAAAAAGAGACGATCGCCGCTCAAATCAATGCTTTTGCGAATAATCCCAATCAGCTATCGCTACAAGTTCAGCAAGACGATCGCCCCTGGATGCTGCTATTCGGCGGTCTACCCTTGGTTTTGGGCGTTGTTCTTGGGGTAGCCGTGTGTCGAGTCACCCGTTGCGATTTAGACAAAACAACGGGAAAACTGCGTATTGCCCGATGGGGTATCCGAGGAATACAAGTTAGCGAATATCCGCTGCACCAATTGGTTGCAGCCGACTTGATTACCCGCATCAGAAGATATAAAGGGAAGCTGCACACGACCTATCGCATCAGCTTTCGTCTGATGAATGGGAAGCAAATTCACTTAAACTATTTTTTTGCTGAAGACAAGCAGCGAGCTAAGGTTGCCTCTGCGCTCTCTCAGTTTTTGGCAATTCGCTCACCTACTGGAGCAACAGAGGCGATCGATCCCCCATCTGACCCTCATCTTGATAAGGCAGAAACCCTCTATCGTCTGGGCATGGCGCAATATCGCCAGCACCAGACACAAGAGGCGGGTAGTAACCTGAAACAGGCGAGAGATTTGTTCAGCACACAGCACAATGCCCAGCGAGTGATGGAAATTCAGACTGTATTGTGGCAACTCGGTTTGGAGTAGGGGTACAGGTGATGTTGTACAGGTAATGATCTTTGTGGCGTGGGCAAAGTCAACGCCACAAAAAATCATTACCGCTTGAGGACTACCGGGGTATGAAGTGATTAGTTGATACTTTTGAGTACTCTACTACTCGTGACAAACGAGATCCCCTGATTTCCTACTGTATTGATCATGATTGCCTCAATTACAGGAGCAGAGACTTTTTGTTGTGCAACCCACTCTACGATAAAAGCGGCTCCCGCCCCGCCGCTCACATCATCTTGATTCACTATAAAATCCGTTGAGGATAACGATCCGAGTTCTATAGGCTGTTCTAGATACTTGCGAATTAATTTACCCTGAGTATCGTAATAATTCACCGAAGTTACGATGATTGGATGAGCCAACTCGGTATTGCGAACACTCAGAGTGGCAGTCAAGTCCCAGGTGCGGCTCCGTTCTACCGTATAGATATGGGAGTAGATTGGGACATAAACGGTCTGACCCGCAACTATCTTTACCGTGTTATCAAGGGTGACAACTTTCAGCGGAGCAGCATCAGGCGGTTGTGGCGCTGGCAACGATGTGCAAGCTGCAAGAGACGTAAGCATCATAATTAAATGACCATACAGGTATCGCTTCATGACTTCATCAGAAGATAGGGGCTAGGTAAAGTATCTTGCATGGAGTCTCTATGCCGCTGACCTAATAGTACATCTACCCGGTGGTGATACTCAGGTCATGGTTTTAGCCATGAGGCGCTGGTTTTAGCCATGAGGCGCAAATGTGAGTATGCTGAAAGACGGGAATCGTCAGTATACCGATGCGTTATCTTCAACAAGTTTTTTGTTTCTTGCTGCTGCTAATAGCCTTTCTCACAGGCGCTGCTTCTCCAAGCTGGGCTTTTGTAAGTGGCTCTATTCAGCCCTATATCGATCGCGTAGAAAGCCGCATTAGCGAGTTTACGCTAGACAACGGCATGAAGTTCATTGTCATGGAGCGGCATCAGGCTCCGATCGTCTCCTTCATGACCTATGTGAATATTGGCTCTGCCTACGAGCAGCCTGGAAAAACAGGCGCGGCGCATTTTCTAGAGCATTTGGCTTTCAAAGGCACAACCCGCATCGGCACAAGCAATTACAGCGCTGAGAAACCTTGGCTCGATCGCCTGGATGCTCTGTCTACTCAAATTCAGCCCACTCAAGGTCAGCCCGCGCAAATTCAGTCCACTCAAATTCAGTCCGCTCAAGGTCAGTCACCTTCACAGGCAAGCGCCACCCAACAGCAAGAATTTGAGCAGGCTCAAGCTAAGGCTTCTAGCTACGTTAAGCAAAACGAGTTTGGGCAAATTGTGCAGCAGGCGGGTGGCGTGGGGCTAAATGCTACTACGTCAGCCGATGCGACTCGTTATTTTTATAGTTTTCCGGCAAACAAACTAGAGCTTTGGATGTCTTTGGAATCTGAGCGATTTCTAGAACCCGTCTTCCGGGAGTTTTATGAAGAGAAAAACGTGATTCTGGAAGAGCGGCGGATGCGAACAGACAATTCGCCGATCGGTAAAATGGTGGAGAAATTTTTGGAGGTGGCGCTACCCGGTAATCCTTACGGTCGTCCGGTGATTGGCTCTGAGGCTGATATTCGGGGTCTGACCCGCCAGGATATTCAGGAGTTCTACGACGCTCACTACATACCTAGCCAAATTGTCATGGCGATCGTTGGAGACGTGAATCCTGTCGAAGTTGAGTCTATGGCGCGATCGTACTTTGGCAGATTTACTGCGCGATCGCCCGTTGCCGACATTCAGGCTACGGCTTCAACACAAACTGCACCGCAAGAAATTACGCTAAAGCTGCCTACTGAGCCTTGGTATCTGGAGGGCTATCAGCGTCCAGCCCTTACCCATCCTGATCACGCGGTATATGAGATGATTGGCGGCTTGCTCTCAGGAGGGCGGACTTCGCGGCTCTATCAGGGTTTGGTAGAAAAAGAGTTGGCTCTGAACGTGGAAGCTGCGGATGGTTTTCCGGGCGATCGCTATCCTAACCTGATGCTCCTCTATGCTTTGACTGCGCCAGGACACAGCGTTGAAGAGGTGGCTGCCGCTCTAGAGGCAGAAATTACTCGCCTGAAGACTGAACCTGTGACAGTGGAAGAACTCGATCGCCTCAAAACTCAGTCTCGATCGGGGCTGCTGCAAACGCTGGCTTCTAACGAGGGCATGGCAAGCTTGCTGCCTGAGTATGAGGCTAAGACGGGAGACTGGCATAACCTGTTCGAATCGTTGAAGGCGATCGAGGCGGTGACGGCAGAAGATGTGCAGCGCGTCGCCAATGATCTGTTTCAGCCCAAGAATTTAACGATCGGGAAGTTGTTGTCGGATAGCAATTCTATTTAATCTCTACGGGTAGATTCCCCGCCGCTTGCGGCGTAAGTCATTAGCAAGAAAAGTTGGCTGTTCATACTCCGTCCGCTCGCGGCGGAGTTCTTGATTGAAAAAGCTCTTGAGCTAATGAAGAGATTTTGCTAAGCCGGAAGAACAACGCACCCAGACTTTAGCTTAGAGCCAGACATTCTCAATGAGGTTTTGTTGGAGACAATAATCTGGATTTTATAGCTGTCGCCAGTTTGCTGAGGACATTTGTGGTGGGGCGCGAAGCGCCCCACCACAAATGTCCTCGTCCTAACCGCCTTGGCGGTTGCTATACTTCGATGAAATGATGATATGCAGATCGATCGCCTTGACCATCTAGTGCTGACGGTACAAGATATCCAGAAGACCTGCGAGTTCTATACACAGGTTCTGGGAATGCAGGTCGTGACGTTTGGTGATCAGGCTAACCCACGCAAAGCGCTGAAATTTGGACAGCAAAAGCTCAATTTGCACGAAGTCGGCAAAGAGTTTTTACCCAAAGCACAGCACTCCACTCCTGGCTCGGCAGACCTGTGTTTCATTACAGAAATTCCTCTAGAGCAGGTAATGGAACATCTGCGAAGCTGTCAGGTCGAAATTGTCGGCGAAGGCATAGTGCAGCGGACGGGCGCTAGGGGGGCGATCGCCTCACTCTATATCCGCGATCCAGACGGCAACCTGCTCGAAATTTCTAACTACTGAACTCTAGCCAGAGATCCAATTATCAGGTCAGCAATTGCTATGCCTGCAATGATAGTAAACTGTGATTCGTAAAGAAATTCGGCGCTGCTGATTCCATGCATGAATCCTTTTGGAAGGGGCGCGGAGTAATCCTTTCAAAAAATCATATCCAGATTGAGCAATACCAAAAATTCTTTAGCCAAGCCCTGCGAATGGAGAGATAGGATGTGGTAAAAAACAAATGGTCTAATCCTGTCTGGGTCGTCATCTTGCCGATTGCCTATGTCATTATCTACCTGCTAGTGGGCAGCAAAAGAGGCCCCTACTACTGGACGCCTAACCAAGACCCTGACTATGCCTATCTGTTAAACTCGCTAGTTCTGGCACTCTTCAAGGTTCCTACGCATACCGATCATCCGGGTACGCCGCTTCAGGCTTTAGGGGCGATCGTCCTTTGGGTCAGCTACCTGGTTCAGCTACCGTTTAATCCTGCGCTTAAAAAGAATCTTGCAGACGAGGTTCTGACTAATCCTGAGCTTTATTTGCATCTGTTCAACGATGCGCTGTTGTTTCTGACAGCCTGTTCGCTAGTCGCCGTCGGATGGGTAACGCTGCAGCTCACCAGAAATCTACTCCTCACTCTAATTTTGCAGATTACGCCGCTGCTGATGTTCAGAACTTTCCTGGGGGAAGAGCCGAGCCGCGTTGCGCCTGATGTTTTGGTGGTTTGCATTAGCCAACTCATGGTGCTGGTGCTAGTGCGCTATCTGTACGCAGAGCATGGGAATTCAGAAAATGGGGAGCGATCGCGGCATTTCATCATCAGTTTGGGAGCCGTATTGGGATTAGGAATGGCAACCAAAGTGACCCTTTTGCCGATGGCTCTGTTTCTGCTGCTGCCTCAAGGCTGGCGTAGAAAAGCTCTGGCGCTGGGGGTAGCGATCGTTGCTTTTGTCCTTGCCACGCTGCCCATTATCACGCGATATGGCAGAACCTTGAGATGGATGACGGATCTGGCTACCCATACAGGCCCTTATGGCGGTGGTGAGGTGGGTCTTGTGGATACCTCTAGCCTGGGCGACAAGGCTCAGCAGCTCTTCACGCACAATCTAGTGTTTTTCACGATCTTGTTAATTGCAACAGCCGCTTCGATTGGCTTTGCGCTTGTCTGGCTGCTGCAGGGGGAGCGTTTGCGAGGCGATTGTTTGCAGGATGATTCTTTGCAGGACGATTCCTTGCAGAACTTCAGCAGGTCTTCTAGCTTCAGACCTGATTTTAGAAAGGTCTACTTTTTGCTGGCACTCACGACTTTGGTGACTTGGGGGCAGGTGCTGCTGACTCTCAAACAGCAGCCGCAAAGCCGCTACCTCAATCCAGCCGCAGGATTGATGGGTTTCCTGGTTTTTGTGCTGATTCATGCTTGTTGGATTGTGCTGCCTATGGCGATCGGCAGAAGCATGAATATTGCTAAGCTGAAGCAGGCGATTCCGGCGATCGTCCTAGCGCTCTGCGTAGCGGTCTGCATTCAGCAAATTGACTATTCTGCCAATAAGATTGCGTCAGGTGCCAATAGACGGCTGAGGGAGCTGACTAAGATTGAAACTTTTCTTCAGCAAGATGAATATAAATCCTGTACGAGAGTCGTTTCGAGACGAGCTTCTACGCCAGAATCTGCTCTCAAGTTTGGAGATTTCTGGGCAGGTAGGAAGCTAAAAAGTCAGCTGATTAATCTTTTCCCTGATCCCGTATTTTATATTGATGAAGCCAAGGGCTATGAGACCTACACTCAGCCTGTTAGCTTCGCTGAGTTACAGGAAAAAGGCAAAGGCTGCGTCTTGCTACAAATTAATTCTATGCCGCTTCACGATTGGAAAGCCAAGTATCGACCCAAGCAGGGAGTGGACAAGATTTTTGAGGGCAGGCTAGAAGCGCTTTATCGCATCAGAACGAATTAAGCTAGTGAAGCCGTACAGGAAATTTTTGAAAAGCACAAATTTGCGATCGCTCTCCAATTTCTCAACAAAGAGCTTCAGGATTCAAGGTTATGGCAACCGCCAAGGCGGTTAGGATGGGCACATTTAGGGTGGGGCGCGCAGCGCCCCACCCTAAATGTCCTAAGCAAACTGGCAACAGCCATAAGGCTACGATCTGGAGGAATGTTGGCTGATTTTGAGGATATTTCGGCTCCGGCAGCTTTAGCTCCGGCAGCTTTGGCTCCGGCAGCTTTAACCGCCACAAACACTTTTCCGCAGATCGAAGCCAGTGAAGCGATCGCTCCCCATCCCTCTGCTTTAAAGTTAATCTCTGTCGCAAAGTTAACTAAAGATGCCGTTCGCACCAGCCTACAGGCTTCGACCCTAGACAACGTTTTCGCAACGCTGTTTTCCAACATCACCACTGGGGTCTTACTCACAAATTTTTTGCTGGAACTGGGAGCCAATACCTTAGAGATTGGCATACTCACCGCCATTCCGATGTTGGCGAATTTGGTACAGCCGATCGGCGCTCATCTTTCCCAAAAGACGAACAGCCTCTATACCTATAACTTTTGGCTGAATGGAACGGCTCGACTCCTATGGTGGGTATTGGCGATCGGCATTGCCTACTCAGTTTGGTATGGTCTAGATGCTCAGATTTTAATTGAGCTAACGCTAATAACGGCTCTAGTTAGCGCCTTACTTGCAGCCTTGAGCAGCGCCTCCTGGCTAAGTTGGATGGTGATTTTGGTACCTCGACGGTTGCGAGGACGCTACTTTAGCATCCGCAACAGCGCTGCCAATCTTACGAATCTAATTGCGATTCCAGCAGCAGGGTGGCTGGTGGCTCAATGGCGGGGCGGCTCGATCGAGGGCTTTGGCATGGCGCTGGTCTTGGCAACGATCGCGGGATTGCTTAGCTTAATCTGTCAGGGGTTCATGACAGATGTTAATCCACAGGCAAACGGCTCTCAGCTAGGGCGATCGCCCTCGTCAATATCTGCCGTGCCTTCGTTCGATCGCGCTCTGCAACCCAATCGGCTCATCTTTCTGATTTACATTAGCCTTTGGCTATTTGCCGTCAATATCGGCACCCCGTTTTATAACCTGTATATGCTGGATGTCTTACATATTGACATTGCCAAAGTCTCTGTCTACAACAGCTTCACAGCCGGAGCGAACCTAGTGCTGCTGGTGGGGTGGGGCAAGCTGGCCGATCGCATTGGCAACCGCCCTATCTTATTGGGAAGCGGAGTTGTGGTTGCCATAATTCCGCTCTGTTGGCTAGGTACAGATACCAGTTCGCTCTCCATTTGGCTGTGGCTACCTTGTTTGCACCTGCTCATTGGTGGCACTTGGGCAGCGATCGATCTTTGTCTCAACAACTTACAAATTAGCGTGGCACCGATTCACCATCCTGCCCGCTATTTTGGCATAGTGGCGGCTATTTCTGGCGTAGCCAGCGCTCTGGGAACTTTGACAGGCGGTTTTCTTGCCCAGTCCTGGCATCCCAACGGGCTGAGCGGATTGTTGGGCGTATTTGTTCTATCGAGTTTGTTACGGCTGCTTGCCATGCTGCCTTTGCTGTGGGTGCAAGAATCCGATCGATCGCCAGCCTCCGCCTAAAAATTTCTGGCATGGCTTGTTCTGGGTGTAAAGTCAGCAGCGAAGTTTCTCTATCCTTGTGAGGGTTTTACCTAGAGCGTTGCAAGGTATGTTTTCAAAGGTTTCGACTTTATCAACCTTATGCTTTATCAACCCTATGACAGACAACTTTAATAGAAGCGCAGAGCCAACTCCTGAAGAACTGGCAGCGATCGAATCAGACCTGGCTGTCAATCTTGACTCTGGCGATCGGGTCAGCTTGAGCGATAGCGATACCGACGAAAGCATTGAGTTACAGGATGTGCCTACAGACTTGGTGGGAGATCAGGCTATTGGTGGAACGGCTCCTACCCCCGATCAAGACTTGGTCGATGAGATGGGAGCAGCTGTGGGCATAGAGATGGACGATCGCGCCTTCTTGAGAACCACCGAAATTTTAGAAAGTCGGGACGATCGGCGTTGGGAGCTAGAGCCAGACTCGGCTGAAGAGGAGCATAGAAACCGCCAAGGCGGTTAGGACAAGGACATTTTGGGTGGGGCGCGCAGCGCCCCACCCAAAATGTCCTCTGTAAACTGGCGACAGCCACATTAATAAAGGAAAGGGCTAAATCTTGCTACCGTTCCCTGAATTCAACTTCATTCTCCCGAATCGTGACATCGTAGCCTCCAAAAAAATCATGTCCTAATAGCCCAATACCCAACTCTGGTCCGGCAACTGCCACCAAAACATTTTGAGCAGTGATTCCCCCGACGCTAATGGAGCTGACATAGCCTAGAGGCACGGTAACGTTGCGTTCGCTAGCCGTATCTACGTTGGCTTGGGCTACAGGGATGACACGCAGTGCGTTTGCCATGGTGCGGGTAATCAGCGTACCGCTGGCTCCGGTGTCTACGATCATCTCGAAGGATTGACCGTCGTTGAATGTGACGCTGACCACAGGCGTACTGCCTGCTCGTCTGACGATTGGTGCTGAGAACACGCGGGGTTGACTGGCTTGCGATCGCGAGAGAGCGGCAGGAAGGCTTTCCGGTGAATTAACGGTTTGGCTAAGGCTAGACGGAGCGATCGCTATTGACCTGAGCGGCAAAGCAGGGCGAGGCTGAGGCAGTGGCGCGCTAGGCTGAGGCAGTAGCACAACGCCTCCAGAGCTGGGCAATTCGGTGGAGCGACGAGTTTGCTGCTGTGCGTAAGCCAGATTGCGGCGATATTCCGTCAACTTCTGCTGAGCTTGAGCTTGGCGACTGTTAGTTTTTGGCACCGCGCCCATGAGCCGGATTGCTTGCTGCCAGCGATCGGCAACCAAGCGCCAGTCGTCCTGAGACTGAGCTGATTGGGTGATAGAGGCCGCAGCAGTGGCTCTGGCGATCGCCTTTTCATAGTTGCCATCTTTCTCGGCAGTGCTGCCTTTCCCAGAGTTAGGAGCAGCTTGAGACGCACTTGTTTTGACTATAGCTGTCACCGTAGGCGTAGCCGCAGAGGGACTCACAGCGACCGCATCAGATTGCTGAAGTAGGTTCACCTGACCGTCTCCACAGGCGGTCAGGGCTGTCACCAGACTTCCTACAAGGAGAACAAGCTGCTGATATCGGAATCGCTGGGTCATAGCCTGTGGAGTGACGAAGGATGATGTGATCCAGTTTGCCCTTAAAGTTCGATCGGGGTGACAGAAATCTGACCTGAGAAACAAACCTCTACATCTGAGCCAGGATCGCGTCTACGCTGGCTGTAGTCTCCAGCATAGTGGAAATGATCTGCCTCTAAACGATAGGCAACAGGCAAAGGCTGTGTACAGAGCGGACAGACAACGATCTCTGGCTCTGGGGAGTGAATGTCTAGGTGGGGCAAATTGACGTTCCAGTAAGTTCCTGGCTGGGGGGGAAGGGACATCAGCTTGTCCAAAACTTTTAGAGAAAGCTGAGCGGCTAAATCCCAGTCGATCGGTCGCCTACGCTGAATGTAGTGAGAAATGGCGATGCCTGGAATCCGGTGTAGTGCCGCCTCTCTGACGGCTGCCACGGTGCCTGAAATATAGACATCAGCGCCTAGATTGCCGCCCGGATTAATGCCTGATAGCACCCACTCTACCTCATCTGGAAAGAGATGGCTAACGGAGATCCGGGTACAGTCAGCTGGAGTGCCATCCACTGCAAATTCAGCCGGACTGCGGCATTCCAGCTGAAACGGGCGATGGGTTGTCACCTGATGACCACAGCCTGAATGGGGAAGTTGAGGCGCGACGATCGCTACGTTCATCAGCTTCTTGGCTGTCACCTGAAGGAGCGATCGCAGTCCGGGGGCATCAATACCATCATCGTTGGTCAAAATAATCGTCATGACTAACGAAGAGTCCGCTGCAATTCATCAGCCAGCCCTGCTTCCTGAAGGCAGACTGCATAAATCTGAGGAGAACTCATAGCTACGGCTTGCTGAATTTTCTCCAGTGACGTACCCGGAGCTTTGCAAAACTGGCTGACGACTTGGCTGTATTGTTCAGGTGCGCCTAACAAAGTCGTCAAGTTGTCTGTGCTTTGCACCGCAGGCAAGAGACGCTTCATCACCTCATCGGCTAGAAGACTGGGAGAGGTCGGAGATTGGGTTGAGAGAATGCCTACCTTCCCTAATAGGTCAGTCAAAGCGTTGCGAAGCGGAGCCGCTGATTGCGGACTAGAGAGCAATTGAGCTGCCATTTCGGGCTTAAGCCGTGGGTCAGACAAAAAGGCAACCCGCATTCCCAGGAGGGTACTCGCCGCCATGAGATCCGAGAGGGTGCTGAGATATTGGGTGTACGCAATGTCAGATACTGACGAACCATCTCCACAAGTCACTAGACCACTCTGACTAGAAGCTAGGTCTACGCCTCCCTGTCCTTGCTGACAGGCGTTTAGCACTGCCCGAATTTCTGGAGAGAACATGGTTTGCAGCCGCTGCATGAAGGGCGCACTTGGGGATACCGATGCGTCAGAGGGCGACGGGCTAGTGGAGGACGGAGGAGATTGAGGCGGCTGGGCTTGAGCGATCGCCTCTCCCGCCAAAGCCGCTCCTGGCGCGGCCACACTCAAGGAGGTTACTAAACTGATGCCGATCGCGACTGCACTATTTCCTGCAAAACCAAGGCAGCCTCCTGCAAAACCAAGGCAGCCTCCTGCAAAGCTAGAGCGGCGGACTGAGGCAAAAAAACGGTCAATCATACCGATAAATAAAATCTGTAAAGTAATGAATTTCTTAACTTATCGCGGCTCTGGCGCTTAGCGCCCACACAAAACCTGCCGCATCTTTTGCATATTAGCAGGTAAATCTAGCCGCATTGCCTGCTGAATGAACTGGCTAGGAATAGGCAAAGTTGGCGTTGCTTGAACCGTGTAGGTGAGTAGTGTCCCCGATCCAAAATCTTGTAGATGCAGGTTGGCAGCAAAATCATGGAAATTACCCTTTTCCATTTGAAATTGAATTTGTTGCCAGGTGGTTTGCACCGATTCTCGTACCTTGAGATAGATCTCGACCTGAGCTGTCAGCAGGAAAAATGCCTTACGTGCGACCTGACGGAGGCGCTTGCGACCTTCCAGGCGATCGATCACCTCACTTTGCACCAGATCAGGAAAGAACTGCACCCAGCGGGGATAGTCGGTAATCTGCTGCCAAACTTCCGATCGCGTCAGGGGAATATACATCTGAGCCGTGACTGCGCCACCCCAAGAGGTGTGCGATCGCGTTTCCAGCAAAATTTCTCCTTGCAGCAGCTTGCTCTGTTCATTCAGCTTATCTTGCGTCACCAAGCCACAGCCAATCTCATAGCGTGAGGCATTCGCCGTATCCAACGAAGGGACAGATATTATTCCGGTCATCTCAGCAGCTCCTAATCGCACAAACTCATACACCAACCAGAAAGCCAACCCATGCAGCTTGTTCCAGTTGTAGCGGCAAGTTACTAAAGATATAGTCTGCGATCGAGGGCAAAAATGTAAAGTAATGAACAATTTTGCAGGCTGTCAACCGTGAAAGTCTCTAAAATCTAAAATTCAAAAGGGGCTTAATCCAGCGCTAGGGTCTTCATCTGCGGCAGTAGAGCCTGGAAAGCCAGTCCTCGATGACTAATCTCATGCTTTACGTCAGCGGGCATCTCTGCAAATGTCATCTGCTGCTCTGGGACGTAGAAAATCGGGTCGTAGCCAAATCCGCCTACGCCACGGGATTCGGTCAAAATTTCGCCCTGGCAAATGCCCTCGGTTTGGAGAGCAATCGTCCCATCTGGACGGGCGATCGCCACGGCACAGATAAATTGCGCCTGTCGATTGGTTTCTCCTTCCAGCTCTTGCAGCACTCGCTCAATTCGCAATTCTTCAGTTGCCGCATAGCGCGCCGAATATAGACCGGGTGCGCCGCCTAGGGCATCGATCGCGAGACCAGAATCATCGGCGATCGCCCACTTGCCTAGCGCGATCGCCACCTGAGAAGCTTTCAGACAGGCATTTTCCATGAAGGTTTGCCCTATCTCTTCAATCTCCAGCTCTTGGGGCTTCAGGACAAGCTGCCAACCCAGAGCAGGATCAGTGAGGTAAGCCTGCATTTCTTTGAGCTTGCCGGGATTGCTGGTAGCGACAACGAGTAGAGGCATGAGGGGAAAATTGAAAGACTTCACAGAATTTTAACGGGTTGTGCGCCGCGCTGAAGCGCACAACCCGTGGGAGTCCTTAAGGGGTAAGGATTTTTTGTTGCGTGGGCAAAGCCCACGCAACAAAAAATCCTTACCCAAATACCACTACCCAACCCGTGTTTCTGGACTAAATAGAATTTGCCCAATCCTTTGCCCATGCGAGATTACGCCGCACGGTTTCTGGAGTTAGCGCTTCGGAATAGAGCCGTAGAACAGGTTCGGTGCCGCTAAATCGAATGAGCAGCCAGCTGTCGTCAGCCAGCTGAAACTTGTAGCCATCGATCGTCAGGCACTCCACCACAGACTGTCCGGCAATTTCGCTAAGGGGATTGCTTTGCAAGGCATCGATCAGGCGCGATCGCACATCCATGCCCGACAGCGGTAGGTCAATCCGATCGTATGCTGAGGCATAGCCTGTCTTCTGTTGCAGGTCGGCATAGAGATCGCTGAGGTCTTTACCAAACTGGACGATCGCCTCCAGGACATAGAGCGCCGACAGCAGGGCATCCCGTTCGGGGATGTGATTGCCGTAGCCAATGCCGCCCGACTCTTCGCCGCCCAGCAAGACCTGAGATTCCAACATGCGATCAGCGATGAACTTATAGCCAATCGGCGTTTGATAAAGCGGCAGACCGTACAGTGCAGCAACCTTGGGAATCAGATTAGAACCGCTGATGGTTTTGATTACCTCACCGCTAAAGCCGCGATGGGTTGCCAGATGCTCAATCAAAATGGGGATCAGCACCTGTGAACTGAGGAAGTTGCCTTGTCCATCGACAGCCGCCACGCGATCGCTATCGCCATCAAACACCAGACCGACTGCTAAACCCGCGCCGCCCTGATGCCGAAATTCCTTGATGGTTTGAAACAGCAGCGGCAAATAGCGAGGCAGAGGCTCCGGCGCACCGCCACCAAACAGCGGATCGCGGTCACTATTCAACTCTCGAATGGAGGCGCCCAAAAGCTGCTCTAGTCCACCTGCCGCCGCGCCATGCATTACGTCTGCAAATACGGTCAGCTTACCTGAAGCGATCGCCTCCTGAATCAGCGGAATGTTCACCTTGCCTCGCAGCGCCTCACAGTAGCTCTGCCAGGGATTGAAAGTTTCTAAGGTGCCAGGTGTTGCTGCTGGAAGCTGAAATCCTTCCTGAATCATGCCCTCAATTTTTTTCGTCACCTCTGGCGGCACCGAACCCCCAAATCCTCCTTTCACCTTTAATCCTGAATAGATGCCGGGGTTATGGCTGGCGGTAATGACGATTGCGCCCAAAGCTCCATGCTGATTCGCCGCCCAGCTAAAGGCGGGTGTAGGTGCATAGGTATCTGACAGCAATACGTTAAACCCGGCAGCCTGTACTGCCTCAGCCGCAGCCTGGGCAAATTCTTCCGCCAAAAAACGGCGATCGTAGCCCACAACAATCGTTCGGCTGCCTCCATAGGCTTGCTCTAGGGCGATCGCTGCCAAAGGCGCGACCTGGATGACGCGCTCAAAGGTGAAGTCGGCGGCAATTACGCCCCGCCAACCGTCTGTGCCGAAGGTGATGGGCTTTGCGGTCAAGGACGCAGGAGAAATAGAGACTGCCATATGCTGTGTCTGGGAGGAGAATAGGGGAGAACGTTTCTAAAAAAGCTATGTCGAAAAACCCTGAGGCTGTTTCGAGTCTACTCGTCTGTTAGGCTAACTGAGCAGAGTGAATAAAAATATCGTAAGGTCGATGACTTACCGCTTCAATGACTCATCGCCTCGTCTGCTCATTGCCATTGACTCATCTTGTTGCCGTTGACTCATCCACTCTGCAAGGCTGATATTCAGGAATTCTGCAAAAACTATTGCAGAATTCAAATTTAGACTCGCACTTTGTAGGGTTTCAGCAAGATTTTCCGCAAACTTCCGGACTAGCTCTCATTTCCCAGCCTTGATGGCGACTCTATAGCAACCGCCAAGGCGGTTAGGACGGGGGCATTTTGGCTGGAGCAGCGCCCCACCCAAAATGCCCTAAGCAAACTGGCGACAGCTACATCACCTGAACCCGATCGCGTCCTTGACGCTTTGCCTCATAGAGGGCTTTGTCGGCACGTTGCAACACATCCCAGGCTGTGCGATCGGTGGCGGAGTTTTGCTGAGCGACCCCAAAGCTTGCCGTAATGTCTAGCTCTCCCGCCTTGGTCGGCATGGACTGACCGCGAACCGCACGCCGGAGCCGCTCGGCAACATCGATCGCTTGGTCTAAGGGCGTTTCCGTCAGAATTACAACAAATTCTTCGCCGCCGTAGCGGTAGGCTGGAGTGCCGCGTCGGAGCTGATCTTGAACCCGTTTTGATAGCTCAACCAGCACTTCATCACCTACCAAATGCCCATAGGCATCATTCACCATTTTGAAATAGTCAATGTCGCAAACAATCACGCTAAAGGGCGACTGAACTGTCCAGACTGCCGCCATGCTGAGCTGCTCTAGCTCCCATTCTAGCGATCGCCGATTCATGAGCTGCGTCAAGTCATCTCGCAGAATTTCTTGTTGCAAGGAATCATTCTGCATCCGTAGCTCTACCTGCCGTCGCCAGAGACGCTGATAGTTTTGAGCGTTTGTCAGCGCGATCGCGGCTTGATCGGCTACCTGCCGAACGGTTTGCAGCTCGTCGAGCAAATATGCCCGCTCCTGCTGATAAGACAACAGCGCCACCGCCCCAAAAAACTCTTCCTGGATAAATAGCGGTACCAGCAGCACTGACATGACTCCGATCGATCGCATCCAGTCTTGCAGCAAGTCGGCTTCAGGAGCATGCACTCCCATTTGCAGGTACGATGCTCCGCCCTGCATAAATAATTCAATAATGTTTTGCCAATACTCTCGGTAGATATGACGCTCCTCTAGTGCCACCATCTGCCGTTCGGGATAATCCCATACGGCGAGGATTGTGGCGGGGCTGTCGCGCAAATCCACCAAGATAGAGCGATCGCACTGCAACCCATAACCCAGCTCAGCAACAATTCGCCCGACCACCTCATCGGGATTTAGCGTGGAATTGAGCAGTCGTGAGATCCGTCCAATTAGAGCCGCCTGTTGGCGCGATTGCTCTAGGCGCTCTCGCCAGTAGAGGGCGCTGTATGCCAGCCCCACATGGCTACAAACGACCTCAAGCGACTCCAGCTCTTCCACATTCCAGCCTTGAATAGGAAGAGCGGCTGTTTCTTTTCTGAAAGGAAAGGAGGATAGCGGAGAAGGAGGCGCAAAGACGGGTAACCCTGCGAACGATCGCCGCAGTTGCAGCACAAACTGAAGCGGATTTGCTACCGATACGCGCCCTCTAGGATCTTCCAATCCATTTCCCCGGCTCGAAATAGGGATGATCAGCTCCCCCGTTTCTAGCTGAATAATCTGCGGTGAGTTTTGCTGATCAAGCAGCCAGGAGGGTAAGGAGCGCGGCACAAAAGGCTGGACGGAATCAGGCTGAAAGGGGCTAGGGCGATCGCTATCCAGAGGCGGCTCTACTGCAAAATTGGCGGCATATTTATTGACCACCTCTGACAGACCATAGACGCGGAGCGCATCAGAGACCCCCATCTCTAGTCCTGCCCAGAGCAGGCATTCAGCCTCATAGACCGACGCAATTTTTTCTACCACCTGTCTCAGTAGAGAATCGACAGATTCTAGGTTGAGTAGAGCGGTCTTGATCCAAGGATAAATTTCTTTCCACGTAGGTTGCATAGATATCCTTTGGAACAGGTTGAGAACACACAGAAAAATATGCGACTTAGAAACATATGACTTAGCACAGCAAGCTTAGATTTCTCATCAGCTATTGTGCTGAAAAGTCTTCTCGCGCCCACCCAGCAAACTGCCTCCTGCCTACTCCTAAATCCTACTCTCCTTTCTCAATCTCGCGATCGCTCAATCCACTGAGGAATATAGCACCAGGCTTTATTCAGTTCCGCGTCATGAAACCGATAGTCTGGGTCTTTTTCGCCTACTAGCGACCAAAAGCGCTCGGAGTGATCCAGATGCACAGTATGACAAAGTTCGTGAATGAAAACATAGCGCACCAGGTTGGGCGGCAGAAACAGCAGCTTGTAGTTAAGGCTAATGTTTTTTTTGCTAGAACAGCTTGCCCAAATGGTTTTTTGCCCTCGCACAGAAATAGCGCTGCAAGGTAAACCCACATCCTGACTCACCTGACGCAGCCAGGGACTCAGATGGAGTTCTGCCTTGCGGGTCAGCCAATGCTTGAGAATACGGTAGCAAAGGGGGCTTTGCTGGATCGCCCCTGACACTAATAGATGGTGGGGTTGGGCGGGGTCTGTGGTCAGTTTCCAGGTCGGCATGGGCTGATAGCCGATCGTCCAGTCTTCGGGCAGCGATCGCAGACTCAGGTGGATAGGCAACTCCAGCTCAGTTTCTGGCTCCGCTCCAAAAGACTGTCGCTCGGCAACGATGCGTTGAGTCGTTTTGGCAATCCAATCTTGCCGTTTTTCTAAAATTTCGGGCAGCTTGCGGCGATCGAAGCCTCTGGGGACGACAATTTCGACCTCGCCCAAATGAGAGATTTTGATGCTGACGTGCTTTGCCTTAGTGCTCTCTCGAATGCTATAAGGCTGGAGCTTTTGAATAGGGTGCTGAGATTTTACCTGTGCCATTCTGGTTTGGTTTAGATTGCCGATCGCTCATGGCGCTCATAACATAACGCTCATGACATAGCGCTCATAACATAGCGCTCATGACATTGCCTGCTGCTGAATGAAACTCAGCAGAATTTCTTGATGCGGCTTGCCGAGCGGATAAGTTTTTCCCATGCGATCGGAGTAGCGACTACCCTGACGGATCTCTTTTAGGGTCGCGAGTCCGAGATCGCATCCTTCATTGAGTTCTAAAGTTTTTAGCTCCACAGTCAGCGGCGCATGAAAGACGTAACGAATAAAGTGCGGATCTTGCGTATTGGTCTCAAATGGGAGCAGGTTGGGAGGGGCATAGCCAATTTCTTCGATTAGCTCTCGCCGCATTCCTTCCTCTGGCAATTCTCCTGGCTCCAGATGTCCACCAAAAAATGCCCAGCACCCAGGATAGGCAATTTCAGGCTTTTCTTCCCGTAACTGCATCAAAAACTGGCTGTTTTGGTAGAGTAGGGCGATCGCTACAGCGGCACGAGAATCATCAGGCGTACTCATCAGCAAGCGTCCTAAATTTCAAGAAGGGTAGCGATTTCAAAAGAAGTAACCTAACTCAGGATAACCGTTCAATTGGCGTTGCTGATTTTAGGGATGAATTTTTGTGTGAGAGGGGCGCGGAGCGCCCCTCTCACACAAAAATTCATCCCCCGATTGAGTCATGCCCCGTTCAACCCTTTGAGTAAGCGGGTCAACTATCTGAGAGACTAGAATTTTACCGAAGAACTTTAGGCAATTTTTTTGGCACTTTCCCATTAATCGAGCAAAATTAATAAGTTCGGTTGGTCACGCAAAGCTAAAAGTATGGCTGGTTTACTAGATGGCGCAGGTTTACTGGATGGTAAAGCCCTTGCCGCTCGAATGCAAACAGAACTGACTGAGCAGGTGAAAACACTTCAAGCTCAGTCGGGTCGCGTACCCGGTTTGGCGGTTCTTATGGTGGGCGACAATCCTGCTAGCGCGGCATACGTGCGAGGCAAGGAGAAAGCCTGCGAACGGGTGGGCATTGCCTCCTATGGCACTCACCTACCCACAGATACCTCCCAAGCAGAGCTGGCACGGAGAATTCAGGCTCTCAATCAAGACGATCGCGTGGACGGCATTTTAGTCCAGCTTCCCTTGCCCGATCACCTAGACTCAGTGGCGCTGCTGAATCAAATTGACCCGGATAAAGATGCGGACGGACTGCACCCTGTTAACATGGGGCGACTGGTGCGGGGTGAAACTGGGCTAAGAAGCTGTACACCCGCCGGGGTAATGCGGCTGCTGGAAGAGTACGCGATCGCTCCCCAGGGCAAACACGCGGTTGTGATTGGGCGCAGTATTCTGGTGGGCAAGCCTTTGGCGCTGATGCTGCTAGAAGCCAACGCCACCGTAACGATCGCCCATTCTCACACGCCCGACTTAGCGGCTGTTGCCCGCAGCGCCGATATTCTGGTGACGGCGATCGGCAAAACGGAGCTAGTCACCGCCGATATGGTAAAACCCGGCGCTGTAGTCGTTGATGTCGGCATTAACCGCGTGACCGATGCTAACGGCAAATCTCGTCTGGTAGGAGATGTAAAGTTTGATAGCGTTCAAGAAATTGCTGAGTGGATTACTCCGGTTCCAGGTGGGATTGGACCAATGACCGTGACCATGCTGTTGCACAATACAGTATGGAGCTATCGCCAACGTTTAGCGCTCTAGGGGAGATGAGGGAGATGACGAGTACGACCGATCAGGGCAGGGTGCTGACTACCGCGCTAGCCCATGAAGCTGCGCAAATTTTTGACTTGCTGGGCTATCTAAAGCAGCGGCAAATTCAGGTAGAATCTGCTTTGGAAAAAGCGATCGCCGTCACCTATCCCGAAAAGATTTATGAAGCCATGCGCTATTCTCTGATGGCGGGTGGCAAGCGACTCCGCCCGATTCTCTGTCTCGCCACCTGCGAGCTGGCGGGCGGCACAGTAGACATGGCTATGCCTGCCGCCTGTTCTCTAGAGATGATTCACACAATGTCTCTGATTCACGATGACCTGCCCGCGATGGATAACGACGACTACCGTCGGGGCAAGCTGACCAACCACAAGGTCTATGGCGAAGACATTGCCATTCTTGCCGGGGACGGGCTGCTAGCCTATGCTTTTGAATTTATTGCTCTGCAAACGCGCCAGGTCAACCCTGCGCAGATTTTACAGGTGGTGGTGCGGCTAGCCAAAGCCGTAGGAGCCGCTGGCTTGGTGGGCGGCCAGGTCGTGGATCTGGAATCTGAAGGCAATCCAGATGTTACCCTAGAAACGCTGAGTTTTATCCATCGGCATAAGACAGGAGCGCTGCTGGAAGCCTCGGTGGTCTGCGGTGCGATACTGGCAAATGCCCCTGACCCAGATCTGCAACGGCTGTCTCGCTACGCCCAAAATATTGGTTTAGCCTTTCAAATTATTGATGATGTCCTTGACATTACTGCCACTCAGGAAGAGTTGGGCAAGACGGCAGGTAAAGATCTTCAGGCTCAGAAAGCTACCTATCCCAGCTTTTGGGGCATTGACGAGTCGAGGCGGCAAGCCAATCAGCTTGTTCTAGAGGCAAAAGCCGAGATCGCTGCCTTTGGCGAAAAAGCTGTGCCGCTGATGGCGATCGCCGACTATATCACTGCCCGGAAGCATTGAGATTGCCAGCTTAGATGACAAACCTGGGTTTTAACTTCGGGTTGAGAGGACGCAATGCTGCCTCGATCCCTGCTCTTGACTCGTGCAGCCTTCTCTTCTTTTCTAAACTTTTCCCTTTAATTTCTGAGCCGCACCATGCAGGATTTTCCCGATCTCCTGAATAATCACATTTTATTCATTGCAATTTTTTCCAGCCTCTTGGCTCAAGTCCTTAAGGTCATTGTTGAGCTTGTGTGGCATCGCAAGGTCAACTTTCGCACGTTAGTAGAAACTGGGGGGATGCCTAGCGCTCACTCTGCTCTCGTGACTTCTCTGGCAACAGGTATTGGGCAAACGTCAGGCTGGGCGAGTGGCGATTTTGCCATTGCCTTTTGTTTTGCGATTATTGTCATGTATGACGCGGCTGGCGTGCGTCAAGCAGCAGGTAAACAGGCGCGCATCTTAAACCAAATGGTGGACGAGCTTTTCCATGAAAATCCTACTTTCAGTGAAGCGCGGCTCAAGGAACTGTTGGGGCATACCCCCGTACAGGTGATTGCAGGTTCTGCGCTGGGGGTAATTGTTTCGTGGATCGCCGCACCCGCTTACTAGAAAGTAGCTTGAGGGGAATAGTCTAGGGTAGGGCTTAAGTAGGGCTTAAGTAGGGCTTAAGTAGGCAGATTAATTTGCCACATTCCGTTTGAGCAGCACTACCCGACGACTGTCTACCATCACAGCCGTAAAGCCCCGATCGCTCAGTGTTCTCAGCATACTGGCAGCACTGGTTTCGCTGTTGGTATAAATCGCTAGCAGGTAAGGGTTCTGATTGTAGGCGACCAAGCCTACTGCGCCAGCGGTAATTTGACCCACATCAGCGGCGGCTTCAGGTCGATTGAAATAGTTGACTAACACCGCATAGCCTGTGCCCAACGGCTGAGGGTTGTAGGCTTCTGGAACTGAGCGGGGAACGCCCTCAGTGGAGGTTGGGGCTGAGGTGGGGAGTGCGGTTGGAGCTTGAGGCTGAGCTAAAGATGGAGTGGTCACGATCGCCGAGTTTGCTGAACGCGCCACAAAAGCCTGAAGCCCAATGCGATCGTTGATATATTTCGCCCAGGCATTGGCAATCTCGGCGCTAGAAAAGCCCTCCACTCGCACGACGCTATTGCTGAGGTAGTCGCAGGGAGTCAGCACAGCGCTAGCGGGAAGGAGCTGTTTGAGCTGCGTCTGGGTATCCGATCGCTGATTCAGCACCAGCAGCAAAAACTGATTTTCTTGAGGAGGTTGGCAGGTGGGCAAAGCCTGAGCGATCAGGGATGGCGGCATTAGGGGCTGCGGCATTAGTGGCTGCGCCAACAGATCTTGAGAGATTCCCAGCACCATCCCAAAAGCTGACAGGCTCATGGCAAAACCCGCGATCGAATGGAACCCGCGCCGATGTGGTAGTAGCAAACTGTGCGATAGCAAACTGTTTAACAAAGTAGTCTGTTGTAGGTGTTGAAAAAACCATCGAGAGCAAAGACCCATAGCATTATTCCTTAGATGGGAGAGTAGTGGCAGACTGCAACCCTGGAATAGTTATGGTAAAGGGGAGTCAAGGCGCCAGACTCAGAGGCGGATAACACATTGCCATTGATGCTGCCTATATTGATGCTGCCTATACTGACGACAGAGAAGCTAGCGGATCGGGGATGGCATCTGTAGGAGCTTGAAACTGACCGATCGCCACATACTCTAACCGCAGCTTCAGCCAAGTAATAAACTGTTGATTAGTAGAAACGATCGCCACCGCAGGCTGAGGACATTTGGCTTTGACGGTTGCCATTTCTGCCGCTTCCAAAAAAGCAGGCTGATGCACTAGCCAAAAATCAATTTCTTTTTCCTGTTCCCGGTAGTTGCGGATGCGCTCTTTCAAGACTTCTTCAGTCGGTTCATCTTCCAAGATATATCGCCGACTGGCTAAGGCATAGTAGTAGGTTGGCATGGGTCAGAGTCGTGAAGGGATTGAAATTGTGATGGGGAAATAAGCTGACGGAAGGCTTTGCGGCGATCGCATCCGAATTCATACCGTCTAGAATTTCCGCTCTTGATTTTAACCCGAAAGTCTTAACCTAGAAGTATTCTTCTCTAGCAATGAGGTTCAGCAGGAGAGTTTGTGGAAGCGATCGCTCAATTTCGAAAAATTTCTGCTACCATTGTCTACTGACCCACGCGGATGTGGCGGAATTGGTAGACGCGCTAGATTTAGGTTCTAGTTTCTCACGAAGTGAAGGTTCAAGTCCTTTCATCCGCATTTAATTGATTAAATAAACAAATTTTTTGAGCAGAGAGCTACGCTCTCTGCTCAAAAAATTTGTGGGTGAGAATCTGCAACGCTGACTTCAGTCGAAGGGTTGCAAAATGCAAATGTTAAACGGCGACAAAACTGGATGGAACCAGTTGATTAGCCGTTACTCCAACCAACAGCGCTAACGTGTCAGCGCCCAGGCGAATTGCGGCACTGCCGTTGACATCGGCAAAGCTCAGTTGACCGAAGCTCAGTCCCCCTGATAGGCCAATCTGATCTTGTCTAGGCGCAAAGTCCTGGATTGTGTCGGTGCCGTTGCTACTGCCAGCAAGCACGAAAATATCGTTGCCATTGCCACCGTTAAGCGTGTCGTTGCCAGCTCCGCCATTGAGGATATCCACCCCGTTTCCGCCCACCAAGGTGTCATCACCGCCATTGCCTATGAGGGTGTCTTTGCCATTGCCGCCCTGCAAGAGGTCATCGCCAGCGGTGCCCGTTGCGGTATCTTTTCCATTGCCAGTATCAATGGTTTTGCCCACTTCCAAAGTGACGATCGCCTGACTCGTCAAGCTCCCGTCGCTCAGGGTGTATTTGAAGCTGGCCGTACCGCTGGCGTTTGGCGTGAAAACCACGTTACTGCCGTTCAAGGCAACGCTGCCGCCCACAACATCGCTAAATCCGTTGGCCAGAATAGATAGCGTTGAGTTGGCATCTGGGTCAGTGTCGTTGGCGAGCAAAGCAGCAATCGGAATTAGCTTTGCCGCATTTTGGTTGGCTGTGAAGCCGCTGTCATTATTGGCGATCGGGGCGCGATTCGGCGCAGTTAGATTAAAGCGGGCAATAACCGGATCATGGTCACTGATCTGATCCGCAAACTCAGAGTTGATATGAACTACATCAAAGCCATCCAGGTTGCTGCGCAGATTGCTGCTCACCAAGATGTGATCCAGCACCTGAGCATTTCCCTGAAAGTTATAGGTATAACGCTCGTTCGCTGGCAGAGTTTCGACCAGCGTCGTCAAGCCACCGCTCTCTAGGATGCTGAGCGGATTGGAAAACTCGAAGTCATTCAAGTCACCTGCCACAACCACATTGGCGTTGGCATCGGTAGCTATAATTCCTTGCACGAAGTCTTTGACGATCGTGGCCTGCTGGTTGCGTTGCGCTTCGCTACTCAAAACCGGAGGCTGGTTCGGGCCAAACAGGGGTTGATCTCCCCCTTTAGAGTTGAAGTGATTGCCGACAACGGTTACATCCTGTCCGTTGAAGACAAATTTGCCGACCAGAGGTTTGCGGCTGCTGGCAAAGGCATCTCCATCCGCCAGATTGGCATCGGTCAAGCGTTGCAGCGATCCTTCCACAAAGCTGACCCGGCTGGGATTGAACAAGAAGCCCACGCGGATATTGCCGCCCGGTTCGCCGCCATCTTGATTATTGACTGGGTTGAGCTGACGGTATTCATAGGTAGGCCCTCCGGCGGCTGCGATCGCATCAATCAGCGTTTGCAGGGTTACGTTGGCATCCACCACACCATTATTGGTTGCCCCGTTGTTGTCCTGAATTTCTTCGAGGTTAAGGATATCGGGCGACTTCAGATTGCCCACAATCACACTGGCCAGTCCATTAAACTGAGCTGCGCCATCGCCAGGGTCGAGGTTTTCTACGTTGAACGTGGCGATGGTGAGCTGGTTTGCGCTAGCCGTTAAGTTGGTGACTTCTTTCTGTAGGGACGAAGCTTGCACGACCGTAGGAACCGCCGAAACCAAAACTTCGTAGTTATTGAAATCGTAGCTGACTACGCCTGTAATCGTGCTGAGCTGTGCCCCAACGTTCACGCTGGGTAGCCCCAAAGAATTGTTCAAATCATCAATCTGAATCCGCTCTGGATTGAAATCGCTTGACGTAATCAGGCTGCCTCCCTGGCTGGTGCGGCTGGTTGCATTGGCACCGTTATCTGCCAACACCCAGATTTCCTCAGAAGATCCGAAGCTGGCAGTAGGGGATGTGGAAACTGGATTATTAACCTGAACGACCATGCCTTCTAGGCTTTCGTAGAAGTCAATGCCATCTTGAGCGGGATCAAAGGTGCCATTGCTTTCCACATTGGTGGCATCGTTGTCAATCACCGAGGTAGGAATTGCCCGTCCGCCATTGCCCAGAACAGTCGGGGCGATCGTCGTAGTCGGAGCATTTGTCCAGGCGGTGACGCTGAGCGACTGCACGCTGCTGTTATTGGAAATTTGCGTGATGGTCAAGTTGTCGGCATTTCCACCCGGACGAAATTCGCTAACCGTACCGCTGACCAACACCGCTTCACCCACTGCGCGCGCGCCCAAGATGCTGGCACTGGTTGTGAAGACAAAAATTCCTTCTGAGGTCGCATCGTTGGTGTCGGGCGTGGGGTCTTGAATGTAAAAACCGTTTGAGGCGATCGCAGTCACAATTCCGGGCACACTTCGCACGGCCTGACCATTCAGTAGCGAAAGGTGGGCAGAGCCTTGAATGTCGCGAATCCGAGTTGCACCCGCTGCCGCATCATTATCTGCGATCGTCACGGTCGCTGTGCTGGCAGATCCGACATCGTAAGCGTCAGCGTCAACCAGGGTCAGGGTCACGGTTTCGCTGCTTTCGGTCAGAGCGTCATCCACAGGCGTAATCGTGATGTCGGTAAAAGCTTGCCCCGCCGCCAGGGTAGCCGTTCCCGTGAGAGCAGGCGTGAAGTCGTTGGTCGCAGCCGTCCCGCTGAGGGCATAAGTCACAGTCAAGGCGCTGGCAGTATCGCCTGTGCGCGTGATCCGGAAGGTGCCGGGGTCTTGGGCAGCTTCAGCAGCGGCTGCGTCTTGGGCAGCCAGGGTGACAATCGGCGTTGTCGGCACCGAGCCAACGGTTGGGGTGATAGAGAAGCTGTCGATCGCCAAACCATCATCGGCTCCCGGCGCATCAAAGCTATTCCAGCGAATCCAGACGATCGCTCCCGGTGGAATTGACAAGCCCGCAATGGCATTGCTGAGGGTGGTGGCGGCGGCGTTGCCATCGAGTAAGCCTACAGCGCCTGTGGTGACTGGAGCCGTAAAGTCAAGCGCATTCACGTCAGTCCAAGTGCCTGTCGTTAGAGAACTGGCATCTAGGCTGTATTGGAAATCGATGCGATCGGCTCTGTTTAACGTTCCCAAACGCCACTGCTCTCCCGTATAAGCAATGGTGAGCGCCGTAATGATTGAGCCTGTATCGTTGGTAAAGCTTGCGCCCACTGTTGGCACTAAGCTGCCAGATTGTAGACCGCCCAGTGCTCTTTCAGGACTGCTGGCGGCTCCAAAGCTGTAGGTATCGCCCGCATTTGAGCTACCTGTTCCAGCCGTGTAGACTGCATTTGCATTTGTTCCAGACTCAGAAATTACCCAACCGTTAGGCAAAGTAGAACTGGTGCCGGAACTTGCCAAAGTATCAAAGTTTTCGGTGTAAGTTGTTCCGGTTAAACTGATTGCTGCCATTTGGAGGAACCTTAAAAGATGAATGGAATATAGATGCGGTTGTTCTAGGATTTATCCTGGGATTAGCCAAGATTTTGAAATCAGCGCACTAACGACTGAACCTTGCCTTAAGAAGACATGGAGATGCCGTAAGCCACGCAAAATTAAAATGCGCCTTACTCAGAAAACGCACTTAGCTTGATATGAGATTCTCGACTTCATGCAGGGCTGGGCAACCGTGAAAGCGATCGCTTGGGCGAAGCCAAAACAGAAAATCACTCCATGAACACCAAGGCTCAGTCTGGATTAGCAGACTTTTGTGCTTAAACTAAAAGAACTCCACTCACGACTGTCCTGGTCAGATTAACAGTTAGAGCATTAGTGAATACAGAGGAATTACACATTGTGCTATCCGGTGAAATCACACACAAACTGAGTAGTATGTATGCCTACAATTAATCAGGATTTCATGGCTGGATTAAGAACTCGATAACAGCATGTTAATTTGTATGGAAATATACTGAATCTTCATAATTACGCCACTTTGCTGGCTTTAGGCAGTGCGGACTAGACCTATGGCAGCGTGGGTAGTGGTAATTTAGGTGAGCACTACCAAGGTGGGTTGATAAAGCTCGGAGATTGCTCCGAGTAGCACCACCCAGATCTGTTGATTGTCTTGACGATGATGTTCAGCTTCAACTCGCCAATCATCACTGGACTCATTGCCTTCAAACCCTGTTGACTGGGTTGCCTCAAACCAAGCTTTCACTTGGTTAATCACTGTTTGTCAGACCTCGATCGCTGTTCAGTAAGCTCAGGAAGTGGTTTTGTAAGCCTCAGCGATCGTTTTATAGGTCTTGATAGAAGTAAATATCCTTCAGTGTGTCACTTGCTCTAAATTCGGCTCTGCATCACCAGCGAACCTTTGGGCAGTGGCGGATCACTTGCTTTCTCGGAGGTGATCAGCATTTGCACCGTAGTAGATTGGCAGCTTACTTCAGGCGTAACCCACTGAGTCGTCACGGAGCCATTTGTTTTGGCGCTAAACTGACCGCAGAAAGCAGGGTTTTTGCCGCTAGAAGGCATTGCCCAAAGCCGATACACCTGCCCCTCTGGGAGGACAGGCAAATCCTTTGCCACCATAAACACTTGACGACTCTCGGCAATGAGCAGACTGCCTGAAGCTGCGTTTGCTTCCTGGGTTCCCTCCAGGGCGATCGTCTGTGTTCCCCGCTGCTGAAGGGCTGCAATCACAGATTTAGCTTGCTGGGTTTCCTGCCGAAGACGATAGTTATCAATGCCCAACGCCACCAGAGCCACTGCGGCGATCGTTCCACCTATGCCATACCAGGCGCTTCTGCGTCGGCTTGGCAAACCACTATCCTCACCTCCTATCGCTTGCAGGGAGGCGATCGATCGGTTATTCGGTTCATTATCTTTGCTGTCAACAAACCTATTCCTAGTGGGGCTATCCGTAAAGCTATTGCTCATAGCAGAGCTTGCCTCGACTGCCATCAGAATAGAATCCCGCAATTGAGTAGATGGCACTTGCTGAGACAAACCATAAGGCATTAAAGCCAATACTTCTTGAAGAGAGGCGACTTCAGCTATTAAATCTGGGTTTTCTGCCAGCAAGTGCTGTAGTTCCTCTGCCTCTTCTGGGCTGAGATCGCCTAGAGCGTAACCTGCTATTAGTTCTTGCCAGTTACTAGGAAGTGCAGAAGTCATGATTTGCAAGTGAGTGACGAATTGTGGAAAATAGGGTGGCGGAGATTAGACGCTGACTTTTACACTCAAGTATGAAAAGTAGACCCTTAAGAAGCAGACTCTACATAAAAAGTTTGATCTAGTTTATCTGGGGTTAGACATAGCCTTGAAGCGCTTGGCGAAGCTTCAATAAGCCCTGACGAGAGCGAGTTTTAACGGTTCCTAAAGGAATGTTTAAGGACTCAGCAATTTCAGATTGGCTTAGCCCTCCATAGTAGGCAATTTCTAGAACCTGACGCTCGTTGGGGGCAAGTTCCTCTAGCGCAGCCCGAATGATTTGCGATCGCTCTCCCATAGAGACCTGCTCTAGAGGTGTTGCCATTACCGTTTCGCTTTGGACAATTCCTTCCCAGCGCTGCAAAAATCTATAGCGGCTTCCTCGCGATCGCAACCTATCAATTGAGCGAGAACGAGTCATGGTGGTTAGAAAGCTACTCAGAGAGCCGCGCGCAGGATTGTAGGCGTTTCGCTGCCAGAGAGAGACAAAAATCTCTTGAGTGACATCTTCAGCCTCCTCAGCGTTCGCCAATATTTTGAATGCCAAACTGTAAACCAACCGAGAATAGCGATCGTAAATCATTCCTAAAGCCTGAGTATGACCATTTCTGAGGACAAGAAGCAGGTCAACATCGGACAGATCAGGAGAAAGCGATTTGACGCTCAAGGGCAGGTCGGAGCTTTGTGAGTCCATTGTTCTTGGCAATTAGTTTGGAGAATCAGCGAACGCAGAGTTAAACATACCTTACGTCATATGATTCATCAATTGACTCCTTTAAATACGTGCCTTTAGACAGATTGGATGTATAGTGCCACACGTCTAGAGCTGACGAGTTATTTTTGAGCGCGGCGCCGCGCTCAAAAATAACTCGTCCTAACTCAATTAGATAGCGCTATGGCAATCTCAAATGGGTCTTAAATTGGTATCACAACTCATCTCATACCAATTTAAGACCCAAACAGGGCAGATGATTTTCGAGAGCCGCGCGGAGCGCGGCTCTCGAAAATCATCTGCCGCCTCATCAATTTAAATTGGTATCACAAGTAATTTAGGACTGCTATATGTATTTTGGGCTTGAGAAACTGAGCGGTTTATAGCACTCCATAAAACAAGGTTAATAGAATGGGCGAAAAGTATTGATGCCCCACGTTTAACTTGCCAATTCACCTCAGAAATCTCTCAATACTGGGAGATTTCTGAGGTAGGGAACTTTTGCCCCGATGTTTGTTCATAATCCCTTAAGATTGAGGGATATAGCTTCAGCCTAACTGAGGGAGTGCTATAGCCACAGAGAGCTTTACAACCTAACCCGTTTTCCTAAGATCAATCAATTTTGCACAAGGAAGCTTTGAATCGAGAGAGGCAACCCGCTGGAAAGCTGGGCGAACTTTCCGCCATCGCTGCCAAAACCGCGACTAGCTGCGTTGGAGTTATAGAATAAGCTTCCAGATCTGGAGTCATACACGACAAGCGCTTTGCTCAGCCTTGCTGCTTTGGCTCCTTTAACTTTCGCGAAAGATAGCTTCTTTGTCTTGAGCTTGGTGAAGATATCCCTATCCAGTACGATTCGGTCAAGCTCACGCCCTCCTCTCGTAAAATCGGTAATTACATCTGCTCCACTCCGGATGGGTGCATCAAATACGAATAGGTCAGATCCTAAATCTCCTGTCAGAGTATCAATACCCGCTCCGCCAATTAGAGTGTCTATCTCAAAAGTGCCTGTCAACTGATCGTTACCGCCGAATCCGGTTAAAGTTGCTGAGCCAAAACCTGAACGCAGAACATCATTTCCTGCTGTGCCTAAAAACGTCTCCCCTTGGATATCCTCCACTGTAACGGTGAGAATATCGTCAGCACCGTCCTTTGCAATCAGGAAACTGTAATTCCTATCGGAAAAAAGTCTATCGAAGTCAAGCTCGCTCGAATCGGTTACGCGAATGACACTATCTGCTCCGACTGTAAAGGCGGGTACACCATTACCATTTCTATCGTTAGATAGGATACGAACTTGAGCACTAGCAGGAACAGTCCCTACAACTGTTCCATCGGGTGAATTTTCTCTAACTTTGAAGTCCATAATTTTAGAAGGTACTGGTTACTCCAGTCTTCTATCTCGTATCTTTGGGGCAGGATACATCTCTTTTGAGTGCGTGAAGTTTATATAAATTTATGCTGATTCCCTTAAACCTGATTTGAATTTTTGTCCACGGTCAGGTTAAAAATGACGTCTTCGTAAAGCGCGTCGATCGCCCCTTCAAAATTAACGCTGTCTAGCCGAAAGATCTTCTGGGCGGGTGTGTAAGATTGCAGCACCCAGAGTCCTGCTTCATTGCGCCGGAAGCACTCGACGCGCTGCCGCTTAGCGTTAATCAAGACGTATTCTTGTAAACTTTCTAGGGTTTGGTAATCAGCGAATTTGTCCCCGCGATCGAAGGCTTCGGTAGAATCAGACAATACTTCAATGATTAGGCAGGGAAACCGCTTATAGGTTGATGTTTCTTGATCTCGCCGATCGCAAGTAACTAGGATATCAGGATAGTAAAAGCGATCGATGGACTCAATCCGAGCTTTCATGTCAGCAATGTAGACCCGATAGCCGGTGCCGCGTACGTGACTACGGAGAAAAGCAGCAAGGTTAAGGGAAATGGTGACATGCTCGTCTGAGGCTCCAGCCATGTCATAAACCTGCCCATCCCTGTATTCGTGCTTAATGGGACTATTTTCCTCTAGATGAAGGTATTCTTCGGGAGTGAAGTATGGCTGTTGAGGGGAAGCAATCATAGATAACCTTGCAAGCCTTTTAAGTACCTATAGTTTAGGGAAGTTTTTGCAGAGTTAGCGCAGTCGCACAAGCCATTCGATAAGTACTGCCATCATTGATGCAATCCAAAAAACCTACTCTTGATCTCAATCAGTCACTGATTGAGATCAAGAGTAGGCAGTGGAAAGTGATTATTTTCCCGATCGCTGCATAATATTGGAGAATATCTGGGAATAATCATTAGGTTTTTGCATCAGTCTGCCCTGCAACGGTCTAAGGGCATAAGCTTGACGCTAACGTTTCCAAAATTCACCTACTTGCCGATTTATGAAACTCAAAAGATCTGCTCAATTCGTTCGCCTTTCTTGCAGCGCTTTGTTGCTTACGGGTTTAGCCATTCCCTCTTTGTCCGTGCCGACTCTGCCTGCGATGGCAGGTCAGCCCTTGACGATCGCCCAGGCTCAGCAGCGGATGCGGATTGCGGTACTGGACTTTGACTTTGCCAGCACCGGGATAACAACGGCTGGATGGGGCTACTGGGGTGATGTGGGACCCGCTAAAGGTGTAAGCGATCTCTTGACCAACAAGCTAGTAGAAGGGGGTTCCTACAGCGTCATTGAGCGGAGTAAAGTAGCGGCAATTCTAGCAGAACAAAATCTGGCTCAAGCTGGACGAATTGATCCAGCTACCGCTGCCCAGATCGGACGAATTTTGGGCGTGGATGCCGTGGTTGTGGGTTCTGTCACGCGCTTCAACCTGCAAGAAGGCGGCACGGGTGGCAGCATTTTGGGAATTGGCGGCAACAGTCGGCGGCACAGTGCTGAAGTGCAGTTGACCGCCAGATTGGTCAACACCACAACGGCAGAAATTTTGGCGACGGCACAGGGCACTGGAGAAGCCAAACAGGGCGGTGGCGGCTTTTCGATAGGCGGTCTAGTCACCTTTGGCAACGACAACAACAATACGGACGGGCTGTTGAGCAAGGCAGCGGAAGACGCGGTTAGCCAGATTTCTACCTCTCTATCTGCTGAGTCTGCTCGACTGTCAGCTTTGCCAGCCTCTTTGCCGAGCATCGAGGCGATCGTGGCTGATGTCGCAGGCAACGAGGTGATTATTAACAAGGGCAGTCAGGATGGATTTCGTACAGGCATGACTTTGTCGATCGAGCGGGTCGTACGAGAGGTCAAAGATCCGGCAACCGGAGCCGTTTTGCGGACGGTGACTTCTCCAATCGGTCGGATTGAGCTGACTGAAGTTGATCCTGGCTCATGCGTGGGTCGAATCGTGAACGGTACAGGGTTCCGAGTGGGCGATCGCGCTGTTGCAGCCCAGTAGTCTTCAGCGGCAGCCCGTCTTTATGGCAATTGCCAAGGCGGTTAGGACGGGGACATTTTGGGTGGGGCGCGCAGCGCCCCACCCAAAATGTTCTAAGCAAACTGGCGACCGCCATAGCTCCTAGAATCAGCCGTTAGAATAGGTGTAGTGCTTATTGCTTGAAACACGGTTCGGGTGAGGATATGCTGCCGCGAGAAGATCTGCTCAAAGGAATTGAAGAACGCGAAACTGCGGTGCGGGTGATTGACCAGGCAGAGCAGGCAATTAAAACCTGGGAGGTTGTCTGCACAGATTTTGTGTCGCCACCTGAGTTGGCAGATATTCAGCGGATGTTCCAGAAATTGGCAGATGTGGTGACGTTGCCTTGGGGCGGCTATCCTCAAGCAGAGCGGCAGCGCATAGCGATCGCCCGTTCAGAATTGCCGATCGAGACCGCACAGGTGGCGATCGCAGCAATCGATATTTCGGGAAACTTTCTGTTTGATCAAGCTACCCATCGAGACTTTTTAGGAGCGCTCCTGGGAACGGGTATTGTCCGCGAAAAGGTGGGCGATATCCTGGTGTTAGGGGAGCGAGGGGCACAGGCGATCGTGGTGCCAGAACTCGTGGAATTTTTGGAGATGAGTCTGAACCAGGTGCGATCGGTACCTGTGAAAACCCGCCGTATGGATCTGAGTGAGCTAAAGATCCGGGAACCCAAGAAGAAGGAAATGGCGACCGTGGAAGCCTCCATGCGCTTGGATGCAGTAGCGTCCGCTGGTTTTGGCATGTCGCGCAGTAAAATGGCAGATCTGATTAGCACAGGTGATGTGCGAGTGAACTGGAAGGACATTACCCAAACTAGCCATCAGCTCAAGTCAGGTGACCTGGTTGCTATTCGCGGCAAGGGGCGCTTGGAAATCGGCGAAGTGATGATTACCAAAAAAGACCGCTACCGGGTGCAGCTGACCCGATTTGTTTAACGCTTCGACAGGTTAGGATGTCGTCCTGCTGCACCCGTCATCAGCCAGAGCGCCAAGAACTTGACCGGACGGGCAACCTGCATGACGCGAAGACCCAAGCGGCGAATCACGACCAAGGGCAGCCAGCGATTGGAGAAAATGCGATCGAGCAGATCGGTGAATCCTAGAATCGCCAGATTTTCCAGCTTACGCCAGCGATCGTACCGTTTGAGAACGCTGATTTTGCCAATATCTTCACCGCGTTGGTAAGCCGCCTCCAGCACCTGCGCCAGAGCAGCAGCATCGCGGATGCCCATGTTCAAGCCCTGTCCGCCGACGGGATGGCAGCAGTGCGCTGCATCGCCAATCAGGGCTAGACGAGGCTGCGTGTAGCGATCGCTTTGCATCAGCTGCACCGGAAACAGGATGCGCGGACTCAACAATTCCAGCTTGCCTAGCTGTCCCTCATAGCGGCGGTTTAGCTCAGCCAGAAACTCGGACTCGCTGCTTTCCAAAAGCTGCTGGGCTTCGGCATGGGGTGCAGTCAAAACAATCTGGCAGCGGTTATCGGGCAGCGGCAGAGTGGCGAAAGGGCCGCTTTCCCAGAAGTGCTCACGGGCAATGTTTTCATGAGATTTTTCGGGACGGAGGACGGCAGTGACGCAAGACTGCCAGTATTGCCAGCCGTGGGTCGTGATTCCAGCAGCGGTACGAATGGGCGATCGCGCTCCATCGGCGGCAACTAAGAGCCGGGTATGGACTGTCTGAGTTTCTCCTGCGATCGCCAGCGTCAGCGCCACAACATCTGCCTGATAGTCTACCTGCACCAACTCTGCCGGACAGAGCCAGGTGATGTCTGCACCTTCCAGCTTGTCTAGTAATGCCTGCACTAAGACGCAATGTTCGCCCACATAGCCTAATGATTTTGTGCCCAAATCCTCTGGCTTCAGGTTGACGATCGTGGAATAATCGGCATCCGCCATGCGAATCTGGTTAAACGTAGTAATGTGGGGTAAAATCTGCTCCCAAACGCCTAGCCCCTGAAAGATTCGTCCTGACATCAGCGTGATGGCATAGGCGCGACGCTGACTGAGTCCGGCTTCACGGGGTTTCGCTTCAATAATGGCGACTCTTAGCCCTGCGTCTTTGAGGGCACAGGCAAGGGTCAAGCCAACGATGCCCGCCCCGGCGATCGCGATATCAAAGTCGAGTGGAGAAATGGGGAGTGAAGAGTGGGGAGTGGATGGGTGCTGAGCCAGTGCCATACGGAATGAAAAGAAGGAAATGGGTCGTCACATTTATTTATATTGTGACTCACATTGTGGTGCGATCGTCAGCCTGGAGCAAGCTAATTGCCCATAAGCTAATTGCCCATAAGCTAATTGCCCATAAGCTAATTGCCTAGCTCTAAGCTGCTTGCGTCTTCTCTTTGGGCGGCGGCAGATTGAACGCGCTGCCAGAGTACCGGATCTTGCCGATAGATTTGCAGGGCGGCGATCGCGTTTTGGGCATCTAAGAGTCTGCCTTTGGCAATCAGCGTCATCAGAAAGTCTAGGGCAGCTTCGGTACGCAGCATGGCGATCGCCAGTAATCCCGTTTGGCGCAGCTCTGGGTCGGCTTGTTTTTGCCACCAGGTTGTGAGGATCTCAAGGGCTGCGGGTAAGCGAGATTCCCCCAGCGCCAAGGCAACCAGCTCTTGCGTCTGCGGTTCTGGAGCCGTGAGAAATCGCGTTGCCAAATCCAACGATTTTTGGGAGGACAGCTTTAGCAGAGCAGCGATACATTCTGAAATGACGGCGGGTTCGTCACCGATCAAAACTCTCAACCGCAGCAGAGGCACGCCCTGATCATTTTCGCTGTAGGCGATCGCCCTGGCTGCTGCAACCCGTGCCGGAACTTCTGGATCGGCAAGCAGGTCAGCGATTTCGGCGATCGCGTCAGGATAATTCATCCGCACCAGACCCATGGCGCAAATGCCCCGAAGTTTGGCGGCGGTATCTGCCTGTCCACCCCAGACAGGTTCTAGCTGAATGTGGCGAATGCCCTGAAGGAAAAGATCGGCTTGGTGGGCATTGAGGCGATAGAGAGCATCGGCGATCGCAGCTTTTGCGTGGCAGTTGGGATCAGTTTCGACGGGTTTGACGAGACAGCGATCGAAGGCAGTGACCAGATCAGGCTGTAAGGTAGAAAGCTCAAATTTGCCCACGAGCTTTGCCGCTTGAGCAATGGCGATCGCGTAGCGGCTCTGAAGAATGGAGCGGAGTTGGGCGATCGACTCTGCTGAGGTGGGGTCAGCCCGAAGCTGATTGAGCTGCTCTAGCAGGGTTTCGAGTTTGGAGGATTTTGCCATGAGGTTTCTGCAATGCCTTGTTGTACAAGGTAGCCCTTTTTCGTTTAGTGAGTTGCTAAAACGTAAGGGGAATGGACATCAATCAGCCAATTCTCATCAATGACTTCCAAGGTTTCATCCAAGATTAGATTTAGCTCACCCAATACAGGGTTAGTTGGGCGATCGGGGTGCTGAGAGTCAACTGCTCGATTAAGGGTGAGGCTAAATCTGAGCTATAGCCAATGACTACGTTCTAAATTTCCGGGGGTAACGCCTAAAGAACTGTCAATTAGCACCGGATCAGGCGGTTGAGTAAACTGGATCACTTCATAAAAGTTATCTTCGTCCCAGTAGCCATTGATTTGAGCGTTGCAGGCTTGCAGATGATGGGCGGCAATGCTTTTGGCATCAAGCTGTTGTAGAGCTTGGGCGAGATCACGCCAAATGGGATGGTTTCTAATGTTGAGTCTTATAAATCTTATAAACAGGTAAATTAGGCTATCCATGTTCTGAGAATGACGCACGTACCTTTTAGTATCACACCTGAACCTCAGAAGTTCGGCATTGTAGCTGGAACGATCGCCTTTGCAGCTCAAAGCTTCAGCGTTGTACCTCAGCACATGGCGCTGGATTGAATGAGGATGAAGAGCGATCGTGCTTCTCGTTTGCTTTGTCTGTTAGGGAAATGGAGGCTGCCCGTAAGTGTTTGGGTGGCGGCGTTGCAGCTCTTCCCAAGGCAGCAGCAGGCTATCTTCGATTTTGGCACGGACGGACGCACTGACCTCTCCCTCATTTTTCATGAGTTCAATCAGGAATTGGTTGGCATCATAGTAACGTTTGAGTTGTTGCCTTTGCTCATCGGTGATCTGCCAGTCATATCTAAGATTGCGATATTGAATCATCACTTGCTGGAATTGCTCAACCCATTCTGCTCCATTTGATCGCCACCATTGCTGAAATGTTCTGCTATCTGCGGCGGCTGCAGATAGCGTTTCCCTTGGTTGCCCAAGTGCGTTTGTCAATTCAGGAGCAAGGTCGAGTTTAAGGGCAAGGACAAGAGTACGGGCAATGGCGTGGTCAAGGGCAGGGTCGAGGGCGCGGTCGAGGGCATTAGCGAGGGTACGGACAAGAACAAGGGCGCGATTGTGGGCAAGGTCGAGGGCGAGGTCAAGAGCAAGATATATAGCTCTACTGGCAGCAGGCTTACAGTGCGCTGGCATAGACTCTGATTTTTCAAGTACCCAGACCAGAATTTTTTGCAAGGTGGATTCCTTGGCAATGGACTGATCAATCGCCTGCTTAATCAGCCACACTAGACGATCGGTAGGCTGTTGCGATTTCATTAGGTGCTTAACTGCTTCCTGCCATTTCCGATTGTCGATCTTTTCAGCTAATTTCTCAGGGGAAAGTTGAGTTAGCCAGCGGATGGTGAAATATTCTTGAAAAGTTAAGTGGGAAAATGACCATAGCTCGTCTGCTCTCTCAATTAGCAACCCGTGCTGTGCCTCAATGGTTCTCAGAACTGTGACTCCTTCCACTGGGTTAGCAAGCTGTAAAAATTTAGTGATATGAGCCGCAATCTCCTTCTGGTTAAACAGCACAAAATTCTGGGGAAATTTGCGAGTTGCAATGTCAATCAGCAAGGCTTCTCGGCGCTCAACGCTCAATTCTCCATAAGCTTTACTTCCTATCTCCCATCCATCAATCTGCTTTTCAGTATTCCACTTATCCAGTAGCAACTTAATACTTCTCTGATATAGATCATCTATTTGCAAGGGAATTTCTCCCTCATCGTGCAGCACCAAACATATGAGACTCAACAACACTGGAGTTACCGTCAGTTCTTTCAGTGCCGGATTTTTGTCCATGGCATATTTTAGTATTTCCCACTGCTGCGCTACTTCCGCATCAGATTTGCCACTTGTCATAAACCAGTTACGAACAAACTGCCTTACCTGTATTGCACTAAAATCTGCCACTTCTACTGAAGTAAATCCAACGGGAATAGACTTAATAATTTGAGTACGACATGTCAAAATCAATCGATTTTTTGGGTAGTCTTCCGCAATCCGGTGGAGTTGACTCTGCACTATTTGACGCAATTTACTTGTCGATACCTCGTCTAACCCATCCATCAGCACCAAGAGCTTGCCGTGTTTCAGAAGATCTTTCACCTGATGCCGTAATTGATCCACTTGCTGTTCTAGTTGCCTCACTTGCTGTTGTAGCTGCGTCAGTGTTATGGATTCCTGATTTTTTAATTCTTTAATTTTTTTAAGACACTCTCTAGACGATCTCCAATTTTCTAGTCCCAATTCTTTATCAATCTCATCCAGGAGATTCCATTGCCCATCTTGAATTCGGCGAAATTCAATCAGGACAGCTACAAACTCCTGTTGAAATTGACCTTTACACCAATTCACTGCTAGGTGCTTTAGAAAAGTCGTTTTTCCCGATCCTGGCTTACCAAGAATCACCAGTTTAGAATTTGCGTTGGCAACCTCAAAGCCGGGATTACGTTTGATCCGATCACCCAACCCCAAGCGGTCGTTCCGTAAATCAAAAGTTTTCAGCAGTTTATCCTGCGAAACTTGATAAGTACGGGGCGATCGATTCAGCAACCACACATCCACATAAAGCTGATCAACCCCAATCTCTTCACCACTCAGCAACCGCATCCGGCTGTGCTGAGCCATAATCTTCTGACGGCATCGCTCTCGAACTTGTTGTTCAAGATCCCTTTGCTCTGCAAAAGCAGGTGGAAACTCTATTGAGGGTTTTTGAGAAGATTGGGGAGAAAAAAACTTTGGGTCAGGAGGCAACTCCAGTTTCACGACTCCAAGTTCTGGCTTTATAACAGTATTTTGCCGTCTAAGACGATAGCAAAGCTCTCTGTAGCTTTTTTCGTTATCAAGTCCATACTTGTCTCTAGAATTCAGTATCAAAGGAACATGGGCTAGGTCAGGCGAAGCGCATACAACTGGAATAAACTTAGCGTCTTCTAACTGAGCGTTATAAAGATGTTGCCTAATAATGGTTCCTTCCCAGGAAACGCCTAGACCTTTCCCAGGCTCTTCCTTTCCCTCAAACCGCTGCTTGTATGTCTCAGTACAGACTATGAGTACAAACTCAGCCCATTCAATCTTCTCCTGCATCCACAGATCCCACCCTTGGACAGGAGTATAGGGAGGTTCGGCTCGAACATACCGATCTATATCTGCATCAATTCCCCAGGTCTTACGTAGCGTATTTGCTACTGCTAACACATGTTCCTTATGCTCATCTGAATCCCAGCTATAACTGATGAAGACTTTCGTCGGGGCTTCTGCTTCCTCTGTCATCCTGTTTTCCAGCAAACTGCGGAGGGCTTATAGCTGAATTATACTTGCCATCCCAGAGCCGTAAACGAATGCAGGAGGGGCATAGGGTATGCCCTATGCCCCTCCCATAGATCTATCTCAACTGGATGAAAAGGCGATCGCCTTCCCTACCCCCTAATCATCACCATCAAATCCTCTGGCATCCTTGATGCAGCTCTATGAACTCGATTTCTTGACGTGCCAGCTCCAGAGAGCCATGACTGCCACCGCTCCCAAAATTCCCCACATAATGGCATTGAGGTTCAGCACTTGAGCCGAGGTACTCACGCCCAGAAGCACTTTCCCAACATAGCCCCCGGCTAATGCGCCAATAATCCCTAAAACATTGGTTGTAAATACATTTCCGCCTTCATTGATTAGCCGAGCCAAGGCAGCGGCAATTAGACCTAGGACAATCCAAGCCAAAACGCTCATCTACTATTTTTTCCTTCACTGTATGGGGTTTCCGGCTAGACGGGCGATCGCTCACACCTTAAGCGGCCTATACTTCGAGCAGCCTGCACTTGAAGCAGTCTGACAAAGCAGCACCAGCTCCGTAAAGATTTTGAACTTAACTTCGCAAAATCTTGAGCTTTGGGCAGGATAAGTGCTTAAGTTGATTAACTTCCGTCGAAGGAAACTCTTTAAACTATACAGATTGAGAGAAAGTTGCGATTGCGGGGGCAGACACCACATTTTGGGCTTCTAGGAATGCTGCGGCTCGCAAGATTAACGCCTCATTGTAAGGAGCAGCGATGATTTGCACCCCGATCGGTAGGGCATGAGGTCTCTGAATCGGCACCGACAGAATCGGTAAGCCAATAAATGAAAGGGGTTGGGTGAATATTCCCAAGTTAGGACGCACCAACATCTCCTGTCCATCCAATGTCATCATTTGTTGACCAATTAGCGGTGCGGGGCAAGGAGTCGCCGGGGCCAAAATCAGATCCACCGACTGAAAAACTTCGCGAACGCGATCGCGGTACCAACGCCGAAACCGCTGCGCCTGCAAATACCAGGTGTTGGGAATCATGGTGCCCGCCAAAAAGCGATCGCGGGTCGCCGGATCAAAATCTTGAGGACGAGACTTCAGCCTTGCTAGGTGGAGATTGCTGCCTTCGCAGGCCGTAATGATATACGCCGAGGCTCTAGCGCGATCGGTTTCCGGCAGGATGACACGCTGAGTTGCGCCTAGCGCCAGCGCCACTTTTTCCACGGCAGCAAAAACTTCTGGTTCAGCACCACGGGTGAAGTAGTCGCCAGCGATCGCAATCCGCAGTCCCTCAATGCCCAGCCCTAGCTGCGGCAGACAAAACTCTGGCGATCGCTGTGTACAAACCGGATCGTGGGGATCTGCGCCCTGCATCAGGTCAAAGCTTGCCGCAATGTCGCGTACCGATCGAGCAAACGGTCCCAGATGATCCAAGCTGCTGCAAAACAGAAATGCGCCCGATCGAGAGATTCTGCCGTAGGTGGGCTTGAGTCCGAAAATGCCGCAAAAGGAAGAGGGGACGCGAATCGAGCCGTTGGTGTCGGAACCTAAAGTCAGCGGCACCAGTCCTCCGGCAACTGCTGCTGCCGATCCGCCTGAAGACCCACCCGCCACTCGGCTTAAGTCATGGGGATTGTGAGTGTCGCCATAGTGGCTGTTTTCGGTGACAAAGCCATAGGCATATTCATCCATATTCAGGGCACCCACCAAAACGGCTCCTGCTTGTTTCAATGCCGTGACGGTGAAGGCATCCTCAGTGGCAGGCGGGCGATCTTGATTGATCTTGGAACCAGACAGAGTTGGCAGACCTTTGATATCCAGCAAATTTTTGACGGCGAACGGCACCCCTGCCAAACTGCCTGGATCTTTGCCTTGGGCGATCGCCTTATCCACTGCTTGCGCATCGGCGATCGCCTGTTCCTTCAAAACGGCTGTGAAGCTGTTTAAAGCCGGATCATGCTTTGCGATCCGATCCAAAGACGACCGAACAACCGTTTCTGCACTAATCTCTTGCGATCGTACTGCTGTAGCAATAGCGATCGCGTCTGCCTGTTCCAAGTTGATTGCCATTCCTGATTCCTAAGGTGAACTTACAGTTTAAATAGCAGCAAATAGCTGCTCTGGTATAGCGATCGCTCTTCTTCCGCTGATCTAACGCAGTATTCGGCTACGTACTCACGTTTATAGACTTTACCCTACGAAAGCCAGCACTCCTTCGCCATGCCCTGCGCTCAATGCATAGAAAGCTCTCAGCTTCTCAAAATCTTCTTGTACCCATTTGCAGCAGTCTTCATTTTCCTCGACATGAATCTTGTAAATTTCAGCTTCTCTCATTGCCTGTGGATTCCAGTGAGAACGAAGCATTTCTAGGGTTACTGTCTCTAGCTTGTCTTGAACATGACATACTTCAACTGGAGACAGGTAACGAATAGGAAAACCGATCGTGGTTTGGGTTGCCTCGTTCAGTATCTCACCGCCAAATATTGCCTTCTCAACCCAATGAGTCCAGTCTTTTGGTTCGCCCTTTCGCCGTCCTTCTGAGAGCAGATAGTAGAGCATATCCCAGCTGCGACCCAGGTACAGGTTTCGATGTTCAATTCCCGGATAATGATCAATTGCCTGACGTACCTCATGAACAAACTCAATGAAGAGTTGATCATTAGCACGATGGTCTAACTCCTCCTGGGATGTTAGAGCATAGGATTTGAAAAACTCAAGATTGGCGCCAAAATCTGGTTCATGACGCGATCGTGCAAGCAGTCTGCAAGCATCAGGCATTGACTGAAAGCGAAGGTCTAACCCCATAGCTTCAATGCACCCTCAACCACCGCCAATATATTATGGCTCCTACGATTACACCCAAAGACGGTAGAATTCCGATCGCTACAACCGATGATTCGGCTATGTTGGATGAAATTGAATAAACGCACTTCTTGGATTCCTCGTTGCATGCGATTGCCACCATAGCAGTCAAAAGCGTTAGCAACAGCCCACTTGACCAACCACATAGCGTACAGAAAAGAATTAAATTAACTTCATCATCGTCATTATTGGTTTTTGATTTAACAAACTGATAAACGATGAAACTAATGATGAAGGCAAACACTATTCCTATAACTGTGCCAAATAGCGCAAATAAACTGAGACCTAGCCATTTAAACCCCTCCCAATCTCCACTTCCGAGATGATCCATAATCTGGATGAGCTTCTCTAAGACAAACTAACTGCTGTTTACCCAACTAATACGTTAGCGGCACTTTCAAGCTAAGGTTGGAAAACTGGAGCAGCCTCAATTTCATCAGACAATTCAAACTCCATCACCCGCTGAGCGATCGCCGCATTTCGTTCCATGTTGGCAATTACGCCGGGTCGATGCTCAGGGTCAAGCGTCAGCCCAATCAGCTGAGCCATAAGATCAGCCAGTGAGTCTAGAGCGATCGGCGAGTCAGACATAGTTTTTTCCTAAAACAACTCACAAACCATAAACGATATCCGCATAGAGTACTGTAGCGGAACTCACGGGCAAAGAGAGAGCTGTTTCAGAAAGAGTTAATTTGCCGGATTCAGTCGCTATCCGTTGCGGATTCATTGACATCTCGGTATAAAGCCCGCAAGTCTTGCTTTGTCGTGCGGCGAGAGGGACGGCGATATTTTTTGCGATCGAGCATTGGCTCCGTCTGCACCAGCCCTTCGCCCCGGTTTTTGGCCTTGGTAGTAGATTCGGCATCGCCCGATCGATCGATCGCCGTTTGGTAGACGATCGCCTCCTCCAAAAACGTCAGGTAGTATTCGTAGCGCTCCCAATCCCCTCGCACCACGCAGTTTGGCTCATCTCGATGAAGGCAGTTGCTAAATTGACAGGAGGCGGCATCCAGACGCTGACGGGCTTCAGGGAAATACTGAGCCAGGTCAACCGGGGCGCAGTTGAGATCGGGTTGATTGAATCCTGGAGTATCTGCAATTAGCCCGCCTAACGGAAGCTGAAATAGCTCTACGTGCCTTGTGGTGTGGCGACCTCGGCTTAGCTTTCCAGAGACAGTATTGACCCGCTGCGCCAGGTCAGGAATTAAATAATTGGTCAGGCTAGACTTGCCAACTCCTGAAGGTCCGCAAACCACCGTTATCCGATCGCTCAGATGCGAGTAAAGCAAATCCAGCCCCATACTCTCCCGAAGGCTGACAATCACCGGATCGTAGCCCCACGCTTGGAGGCGATCGCGCCACTGCTGCCGAGCGGCGGCTGTGATTAAGTCACCCTTGTTCAAGCACAGCAGCACAGGTATCTCGGTAGACTCAGCTTTCACCAAAAATCGGCTGAGCTGGAACGGGTCGATCGTCGGCTCTTCCAGGGCAAACACCAGCAGAATTTGATCGACATTGGCGATCGGTGGACGATCAAGCTCAGTCCCGCGAGGAAGCACCTGCGAGATTGCCGCCCTGCCATCTGTCCAATCGATTTCTTCTACTTGAACGCGATCGCCTACTGCCACCTGTTGCCCCATTTTTTTAAGGCGAGTGCGACGGGTACACAGCAGCGTTACTTCTTTCGGTTCAGAAGAAGCTTGGTCAGAATAAGACTGTTCAGAAGAAGCTTGTCCAGAATAAGGCGCAGAGCAGGACGTATCTAGCCGCACCCAGTAATAATTTGCCTGTACCGCCAAAACGATGCCCAAAAAATCCTGAGATGCTGTCTGCACAACCTCTGAGGCATCGCCCATTTCACCCCGGCTCAGCATTCAGAGCTTTCAGCAATGGGGGTGACAGGGCGACGAACTTGAACGGCAAAAAAATCAGCGCGATCGTCAATATGCTCAATGCTGTAGCCTTCCATCGTCAGGCTGTCAGGCACCTGCTCCATTGGCTCACCAGAATCTAGCCAGACTTCTAGCAAAGATCCAGGCAACATTTTTTCTAGACGCAGCTTAGCTCGAACAAAATTAAGAGGACAAGGCGTTCCGCGCAGGTCAAGCTGGGCATCAGGTGCGGTCATTTGGCTCATCCGCGAAACAGCCCCCCCAGAAATTCGTTGATGCCGCCCCCTTTGCTGAGGCGATCGCCTCGAATCTTCGCCAGTTTCTCCAGCAGCTCTCGCTCTTCAGTATTGATGCGAGTCGGAATATCAATGATTAGCGTGATCAGATGATCACCTCGGCTGACCGGATTGCCCAAGCGAGGCACGCCCCGATTTTCTAAGGGAATCACCGTATTGGGCTGAGTGCCTGGAGCAATGGTGACTTCGACAGGCCCATCTACAGTGTTGGCTTCAATGCGATCGCCCAAAATGGCTTGCAGGTAGCTAATCTTGACCTCCGACAGGATATTGATCCCATCCCGCTGAAACTCTGCATCCTCGTTGACAAACAGATAGACATACAGATCGCCCGCAGGGCCGCCCCGCTGACCCGAATCCCCCTCATTGGAAACTCTCAGTCGCGTACCGTTATCCACGCCGGGGGGAATGTTAATCTTCAGCTTCTTCGCTTCCTGCTTCTGACCCGCACCGCCGCAGGTTTCGCATTTCTCTTCGATTACCTGACCACTGCCATTACAGGTCGGGCAAGCCGACACTTGAGCAAAACTACCGAAGGGGGTGCGGGTGGTGCGGCGAACCTGCCCTACTCCCCCGCAGTTTGAACAGACGCGCGGCTGCGTCTCTGGCTTCGCGCCAGAGCCACTGCAGGTTGTACAAGTTTCTAAATGGCTAATGCGAATTTCTTTTTCGCCACCAAAAATTGCCTCTCGGAAATCCAGCTTCAAGTCCAGACGCAGATCATCGCCTCTCACGGGACTCCGCCGCCGAGACTGCTGTTGTTGACCGCCCATGCCGCCAAAGCCGCTGAAGAAACTGTTGAAAATTTCTTCAAAACCGCCCAAGTCGCTAAAGTCTTGATATCCTGCTCCGCCCGCTCCCGCTACGCCTGCTTCGCCAAATCGATCGTAGCGCGCCCGCGTCTCAGGCTCCGAAAGCACCTCGTAGGCTTTATTGATTTCTTTAAAGCGCTCCTCAGCCCCCGGATCTTTGTTGACATCCGGGTGGTATTTGCGAGCCAACTTGCGATAGGCTCGCTTGATTTCCTCTTTATCTACGCTGCGAGGAACACCAAGGATTTCGTAGTAGTCACCTGCCATAGAGCGCTAGTTCAAAAATAGTAGGAATTATGCAATTACGTTCACGATAAGGGGACAAGACCTAAGATGACAAGGCTGGATTACCGAATCTCCTGCCCTTGCTTCCCAACTATCTGCTTCTATCCTAAACTAATCGATCGCACAAAAGACTTTATTTAAGACGCTAGCCCTGTTTCAAACAAGCGGCTTGTTTTCGTAGCAGCGCTTAATCTCCTGCAAAAAACACACGGCTCTGGAGCGGCTGCTTTTCAATATTTTGCATTAGAGTTAGCTCAGTCAGAAGGGTCTAGTCAACGGCTTCATAGTCGGCTGTAATCGTTTCATCATCTACAAAGTCTGTAGAATAGCCTGGGTATTCGAGGGTGGCAGCTTCTGCCTCTGGATGACCATTTGACCAAGGCGCAGCATGGTTGGCGTGATCAACATAAGATTCGGCATCACCCGGCTGAGCCTGATTGTAGACCGCCTCGCCGATCGCCAGAAGCGACTGTTGCAATGCGTCAAGATACTGGCGCAATACCTCTACTTCAATTGTGCGATCGCTAACGGCAGCTCGCAGCCCTGCTATCCGCTGAGCCGCATCGGCTCTCAGGTCGTCGCTAATAAAGGCTGCATTATCTCGCAGCGTGGATTCATAGGTATAGAACAGCGTGTCTGCTTGGTTGCGCAACGCAATAATCTGCTTACGGCGATCGTCATCCTCAGCAAATAGCTCGGCTTCCTGGCGCATCCGCTCGATTTCTGTGTCGCTCAAACCGCCTGTGTTGGAGATCATGACGCTCTGCTCTCGCCCTGTGCCTTTGTCGCGTGCAGACACCTGCAAAATACCGTTGGCATTAATTTCAAAGGTGACTTCAATTTGCGGAACGCCTCTAGGTGCAGGAGGAATGCCCGTTAATTGGAACTTGCCAAGACTCTTGTTGTCTTTTGCCAGCGCCCGTTCGCCCTGCAAAGCATGGACTTCTACCGAAGTTTGCCCATCTGTCGCCGTGGAAAAGACCTGAGCCTTGCTGGTGGGAATGGTGGTGTTGCGTTCAATAATGCGGGTAAACACCTCGCCCAGAGTTTCAATACCCATCGACAGCGGGGTAACATCTAGCAGCAGCAGGTCTTTAACTTCGCCACCCAAAACGCCTGCCTGAATTGCTGCACCCAGCGCCACCGCCTCATCCGGATTCACAGAGCGATCGGGGATTTTGCCGCCAAAGTAGCTCTTGATCGCTTCCTGCACGGCGGGCATTCGGGTTGAGCCACCCACCAAAATGATCCGATCGATTTGGTCAGGAGCCAGATCGCAGTCTTTGAGCGCCTGACTGACTGGATCGATCGTGGACTGAACCAAATGACCGACGAGTTCCTCAAAGGTAGCGCGAGACAGCTCCATTTCTAGGTGTTTGGGGCCTGACTCATCTGCCGTAATAAACGGTAGGTTGACGGTAGTGGTCAGCATGGTAGACAGCTCAATCTTGGCTTTCTCCGCCGCCTCTCGCAACCGCTGTAGCGCCATTTTGTCGGTCGATAAATTGATGCTTTCCTGCTCTCGGAACCTCTCCATTAGCCAGCGCACCAAGACGTTGTCAAAGTCATCGCCGCCCAGATGGTTGTTGCCAGAGGTGGCTTTCACCTCAAATACACCCTCACCCAACTGCAAGACCGAAACGTCGAACGTGCCGCCGCCCAAGTCAAATACAAGCACAGTTTGATCCTGTTCTTGTTTATCTAACCCATAGGATAAGGCCGCCGCAGTCGGCTCGTTAATAATGCGCAGGACTTCTAATCCGGCGATCGTCCCTGCATCTTTGGTCGCCTGTCTTTGGGCATCGGTAAAATAGGCGGGAACTGTGATCACAGCTTGGGTAACGTTTTCACCCAAGTAGCTTTCGGCATCCTGCTTCAGTTTTTGCAGAATCATCGCCGAAATTTCTTGCGGCGTGTAGGACTGTCCGCGAATTTGCACATCTACCGTATCGTCTTTGCCTCGTACGCAGGTGTAAGGCACCCGACTCCGCTCCGCTTCTGTATCGTTCCATCGGCGACCGATGAACCGCTTGATGCTAAATACGGTATTTTCGGCATTGGTAACGGCCTGCCGTTTGGCAAGCTGTCCGACAAGGCGTTCTCCAGTTTTGCCAAACCCCACAATGCTAGGAGCTGTGCGCCCGCCCTCAGAGTTAGAGATCACGACGGGCTTCCCGCCTTCTAGGACAGCAACACAGCTATTGGTGGTGCCTAGATCGATACCAATGACTTTTCCCATAATTCGCGGCTACGTAGTTTCTAAGTGATGAGCGAACAACTGCGGATGAATTCACCCCATCTTCAGCCAGTATTCCGCAATTATCCGGGAATGTTATCAGTTGCTCTCAAAATTTCCTGAACAGAGTCTTTTTGAGAGAATAGCTTCCTCTTAGGCAGATTGTTAAAGCCCCTTCAGACGGTAGATTTGGCTTTGTCTCAATTAGAGCTAGTTCGTGGATTCTTCCCCTGTTTCGCCCGGTTCTGGAGCTGCCGCAACTTTGACCATGGCGTGACGAAGAACGCGATCGCCCATCACGTATCCCCGCATCAGCTCTTCCATGATCGTGCCTTCAGGAAACTCATCAGTCGGCTGACTGGCGAGGGCTGAATGCAGGTTAGGATCGAACTCTTGCCCTTCCGTTCGCATGGGAGAAACTCCCAGCTTCTTCATTGCATCTACGAGCTGCTTGTAAACGCCCTGATAGCTCTTGTGAATATTCATTTCGCTATCGGTTTGGGGCTTGATTTGTGCCCGCGCCCGTTCAAAGTTATCTACAACGGGCAGCAGCTCCTTCAGCGTCGAGCTTTTAGTTTCCTGCTCTTCCCGTTCCTTGTCTTTTTGAGTGCGCTTGCGGAAGTTCTCAAAATCTGCGGCTAGACGCACGTACTGACCTGTGCGGTCTTCTAGCTGAGCTTTCAGGGCTTCGATCGACTGATTGAGTTCGGCGATCGTTACCTGAAAACCTGCTTGCTCGGTAGAGACACCCTGATTATCCGATGTCTCTGAATTCTCAGAAGTTCCTTCTGGACTCAAATCAAAGGGTTCGAGTTCTGGATCTAGCGCAAATTCTTCTTGGGCATTTGTCACCTGAGCTGCTACAGCCTCCTGTGGCGTTGCGTCTGAATCCGTTGGTAGGTTTGTTTCAGCAGACATTGGCTCACTTTCCATCTTGATCTACAGTTTCCAAAAAGATTTTAGCTGCTGATCTCTAGGTGAGATCGAGTTATTTCTCTTTCATGCACAGCTTATCTATTCTGCCCTAAGTTTTGCCATTCATTGTTAAACTGCATAATCAAACAGGCGATCGCTCTTTCAACATAGCTTAGAGCGCAAGTTGTCAGGGTAGACCGAAGGAAGAGCTGAACATAGTTGCAGAATGTAGCAGCAGAAACTTTCCTGACCTGAAAGCAGTCAAACTGAATGCAGGTGCCTGAATGCAGGTGCCTAAGCCCGAAGCCCGAAAGATTGAGCAAATGCCGTCCTGAAGCTCAAGGGATGTCTCTGAGCTGATGTAGTGTGAACACGCTGCTCAAGGTTGTTGACTCAAAGTTATTGACTTAAAGTTATTGACTCAAAGTTATCGACTCAATGTTGAGAAGGCTAGGCGATCGCCCCGCGCTTAGCCAAAATCTTGACCTATTTATTGCTAGAGAATTTCCTGAAGGATGAGAAACGGGCTGGAATAGTGAATAAGCCCATTTTGACTTCTTTGAAGGACTTTCTCGGTTCTGGTTAGTCCAGTCCATCAGGTTCGTGTTTTAACCCGATTGCTGATTTTGAAAGAGCTGCACGGCAAACTTTTCAGAAAATCAGCAGGGTCAGAGCCTTACCGTCCATCAGAAGCTGTGGTTTGAGATGAAAAGAAATCCTCGGTTAGGTGCTTTAGAAAATCTGTCTGTAGTAGGTCTGGTCGCAGGATCGATCGCCTCTCTGGTGTCAAAGCAAATTTTGTACACCACGATGCCGATGTCGCTGCTGGTTGTCCTAGATTTGTTGAGCCGACGGCGATTTGAGGACAATAGCCGTCAGCGCGATTTGTCTTTGGCAGAAACCGATCAGAAGCTGGCTATCCAGGTGGATTTGCTGAATCAGCATATTGCCTCCCTGCCCTCTGTCGAGACAATCAATGGGCTGCGGCAGGGTTTGCTGATGAAAGACCGAGAGGTTGCCCGACGGCTGTATGCAGAAATTACGGCTTTGCAGCAGGAGATGCATCAGCGGCTGCACCCGCTAGAGCAGCAGGGGCTAGACTCAGTGCGCCAAGATATGACTCAGCTTGAAGCGCGGCATCAGCAGATGTCTGAAGATCTGGCCGCAATGGGTATTGACTTGCGCCAGACCAAAGCCGCCATTGATCCTGCTTTCACAGAAGCGGCGATCGCTCATTTGCAATCTGATATGGCGGGCATCCAAGCCACTATGGAGAGCCTGACCAGTCAACACAAGCCCAATTTCTCCTCTCTGCAAGAGCAAATTTCACGGATCGATCGCCAGTTTGGCAAGCTGCCGCCGCCCGTGGATCTCAGCTCTCTCAAGCAAGAAGTGGGCGAATTGGTGCGGATGATCAGCGACTTGGTGCCCCGACGAGATTTATTGAGCTTAGTCAAAGAAGTACGTGAGCTGCACCAACAGCAAGAGTGGCTAAAGCAGTCGGTAGTGGCGATCGAAACGGCTGCCGTCAGCTTTAACAGCGCATTTAGCAATTTAATTAAGCCCTCTGGAGCGGCTGGATCTGAGAATGGAGCTAACCTGAGCCACCCGATTTTGTCGGGTCAGCTCGATCGAGATATTGCTCAAAGGCAGGTCTTTCAATCTGCGGCAACTCCAGCCGATGCGAGTGCGATTCAGGAGGAGGCAGCCCATTATTTAGAGCATTTGCGATCGCAGCTTGCCGAAATTCAGTCCTTTACCGAAACTTTGGCGGCGCAAAATCAGCAGCTTCAAGAGCAGATGAATCACCTGCCCAAAAGCCTCGATATGGCTGCGCTTCAGAGCCAGTTACGGGAGCTTTCTCGGCGGATTCCAGCTGCTGAGACAACTTTAGATGATTTTAGAGGTCGCATTCAGGAAGTTATTCAGCAAGAGCTGCACTACATTTCCCAGCAGCTTCAAGGCGCTACCCCAAGTTATGACCCTAACTATAAGCCTAACTATGAACTGGTGTTTGACTGGGCACCCGCTAGCGAAACGAGCGGAGTGGGAAGCTGCACTTTACTGGAAGAAGCGCTGAACTGTACCCAAAAGCGTTTAATCCTGATTTTGCCTTGGGCAAGTTCTTGTAATTTGGATCAGACAATACTGAAAAAAATGGCGGCGTTTTTACAGCAAGGGCGACGGCTTGATATTGGCTGGTGCAATGAGGTCGATCGCCAGGACGATCGACTGCTCAAAAAGATGCAGCGGGGCTGGCAGCCTAGTTCGCCTCAAGCTGATATTCAGACAACTCTGCACCATCTGCTGAACTTTAAGCGTGCCTATCCTCAAAATTTTCAGTTCAAAATATTGGGCACCCGCGAAAGCTTTTTAGTGTCCGATCAGTCCTTTGCGGTCTTAGGAATTGCAGATGCGCTAAAGACCACAACGGCACTTTCAGAGGCACAGCTTAAGCTCCGCACCCGCGATCCTCAACCGATTCAACGCTTAGTCAATCGATTTGACAATCCGGCATTAGACCCTGAAGATTGGGAAGCCTATTGGAACCGAGGCGCAACTCGGCAGAACTTAGGCGATAAAACAGGAGCGATCGCCGATTACACTCACGTTTTAGAAATCGCGCCAGAACACGCCCTTCCCTATAGCCATCGGGGTGTTGCCTATTATGACGTAGGAGATTTGGCTAGCGCGATCGCCGATTTGACAGAAGCCCTCCGCCTTGACCCCCAGCAGGCAGCGACCTACTGCAATCGGGCCTTTATCCACTCTGAGCAAGGCAATCTACAGGCTGCCATTACCGACTACACGCAGGCGATTCAAATTCGTCCAGACTGGGCGATCGCCTTCTTCTATCGGGGCATGGCATGGCAAAAGCTCGATCGCCATCAGGATGCAATTTCCGACTACGGCGAAGCTATCTATCTCGCTCCTGACTCTGCGGTGGCTCACTATTATCGAGGTCTAGCATGGCAGAAACTGCGCAACACCCAAGGGGCGATCGCAGACTTAGAAAAAGCTGCGTTGCTGTTCAATCAGTATGGCAGTCTACAAAATGCTCAAAAAGCGTTGAGGAGTTTGGCAAAATTACGACAAATCAGCAATCGGGTTCGTTATTCAGCTGCAACAGAAGCCGAGGAAGCGATCGTTCGTCCTGGAAAAACAGTCCGTGAAGCGACCCGTGAAACGGTGGCTCCTGACTTTGAGGCGATCGCTAGCTTATTCCAGGGCATCCCATCTGAGCCTCAAGTCAATGGCTGTGACTTTACGGGAAACCCTGCTGTCACTGCTGCCCCTCTCACGTTTCAGGATTTATTTGACGCAGAAAATTTTGACGCAGAAAGGCTTGATCTAGAAACGATCGAAACCCAAAAGCTTGAGCCGCCCTCACCCATAGCTTCTAGAATTTCGCAATCTAAAATCTAAAGGCTAAAATCCACTCTGCTACTGACAAACCTGCGCCCTGGTCAGCGCAGCCGTTCCTGCCGGAAGTTGATTAGGGTCGCCGCTCCAAGTCACCTGCATGGTTGAAGCGTTGCCTTTACCCGGCACCAGACTGAGAAAAATCGATCCTTGCGGAGCTTGAAATGCAAACAAAGGTGCACCGCCAAAATCACCGAACGGCTGGAGCACTGAATTTGAACTCGCAGCCAGCGCTTGCAAATCGTTTTGCACATCGCCGAGAGGCTTCGTCTTCCAGTCAATCTTGGTAATACCTGCGGCTGGAGGTGAGTCTGGATTGGCAGGGTCAGTAAAGAAGGAGCCAATTTGCGCCGCATTAAATGCCTGGGGATTAGGACATAGACCTACACTGCCACTGCCCCCAAAATCAATTGACGGCGGCGGGGCAGGGGTAGCAGATGGAGCAGCAGATGGAGCGGCGGCAGCGGGGGGTGGCGCAACAGGAGGCGCAGAAATGGGAGGAGGCGCTGTGGCAGAGACTGCGGCAGATGCTGCGGTAGCAGGTCTTACTACAGCAGCGGCAGGTCTTGGCGCAGAGGCGGTTCTGGGCTTAGCGGCATCAGGGGGCAGCAAAGACGTGAGCGAAATTTTTTCTTCCTTTTCTTTTTCGGGCACAGGCTCTGCCTTCTTAGCAGTGGGCAATAGCGGCAAGGACAAAATTGCGCCATGTAGGATCAGGGAGATTAAGGTCATGGGATGGAAAAGCAGCTTGCGAATGAGCGAACCGCTCCGCTGTGCGTGTGGTGAAGTTCCCATGGGGCAGAGGTTGCGCGTAGAATCGTTTGGATGTGATGTGGCAACCGCCAAGGCGGTTAGGACGGGGGCATTTAAGGTGGGGCACGCAGCGCCCCACCTTAAATGCCCTAAGCAAACTGGCGACAGCTATATGAAGGGATATTTAGCCTAAAGGCTCCCCCTGACTCTCAAGTAGAGTTAGGGGGAGCAACAATCAGCTCACGGTACGGTCACGGGGGTTTTAGAGCGCTGCTTCTAACTGCAAGATATCGGTGATTTTGATACCGACCGTATTGCGACCTGCAAACACGCTTCCAACCTTGCGACCTTCCCAATGCGCTTTCACGGCAACATAGGCATCGGCAGGCAGAGGTACGTAGCCAACTTCCTCAACGAGCTGAGTATTGTTCAGGTAGTAATCAATAAACTGCTTGACCTCTGGGCGATCGGCAGACTTCTTGGCAACGTAGATGAGCAGAGGGCGAGAAAGCGGTGAGTAGGTGCTGTTCTCGACGTTGGCAGGGGTAGGCGCAACTGCACCTCTGCCAGCGTCAACAGGAACGGCTCTGAGGCGCTGCTGATTCTCTTCATAGTACGCAAGACCAAAATAGCCTAGAGCATTGCGATCGCTAGCGACACCTTGCACCAAGACGTTGTCATCTTCGCTGGCGGTGAAGTCAGTTCTGCTGTCTTTTGCCTTGCCGTTGATGGCTTCGGTGAAGTAGTCGAAGGTACCTGAATCGGTTCCAGGACCATAAAGGCGTAGAGGCGCATCGGGCCAGCTAGAGCGAACCTGATTCCACTTCATCACCTTGCCAGTTGCAGCAGGCTCCCAGATTTTCTTCAGCTCAGCGGTTGTGATGCTATTCACCCAGCTATTGCTGCGGTTCACCACAATGGTTAGAGCATCGTAGGCAACTGGTAGCTCAATATACTCGATACCTTTTGCTTTGCAAGCAGCAATTTCTTCTGCTTTGATGGGACGCGAAGCACCAGTAATATCAAGCTCTGCATTACAGAACTTCTTGAAGCCGCCACCCGTACCAGAAATACCGACCGTGACCCTAGCGCTAGAGTTCTGCTTTTGAAATTCTTCTGCAACAGCTTCAGTAATCGGATAAACCGTGCTGGAACCGTCAATCTTGACATCGCTGCTGGCTTGAGAAAAGACCGCAGGTGCAGAGAAAGTGAGTGTTGCTGTTGCAACGACTAGGGCTAAGAAAGCTTTCCAATTACCAGATTTCCAGCGCTTAAACTGAAAACGCACTCCGTTTGACACCATACAAATACTCCCGACGCTTTTCTTGGACACGCATACTACGTCGCCTATTAGCCTATCTACTTGAGGTTAAGAGGGCATAATCGGAAGAGCTACAGATGGTTAAGAAGAAATGATTAATAGGTTAATTGCAACCAAAGTATGCACATTATCAAATCATGAAGCTTCTTGAAAGTTAGAATTCTGGATCGGATTGGATTGCATCGCTTTCACTCAATTTAATCTGCAAGCAGTATGTTAGCCTCAGCCTATGTACGGATTGTGAGTACGGATTGTGACACGGCTCAATATTCAGCAATTCGCCTCTGCTACAGTATGCTAAGTTCTCATCTGAGCTACCCGTTTAATGTTTCAATGCTTTTAGCAAATGGTTATTTTAATCAGAGGATTGCTGTATCGAAGAGTTCATTGAACAAGGCTTGCTACGGCTTGTTAATATCAGCGCTTTGTAGAGTGGGATGCGTATGGTTTTCCAGCAAAAGCCGCTCGGAATTTATCTCTCTGTTGTTGCGATCGTCATTGGTTTAGCGATTTACAGCACATCTCGATCAGGAGGGACTCAGGCTAGCAGCCCTGTACCCCTCTCAGAAAATGTCAAAAATGACGTCATTGAAATTGATGGCTCCAGCACGGTTTATCCCATTACGGATGCGATCGTCCATCAGTTTCAGCAGTCCTATCCTCGTACCAAAGTATCTTCCACCTTCTCAGGAACGCGCGGCGGCTTTGATAAATTTTGTGCAGGGCAAATTGATATCAGCAATGCCTCTAGACCGATTTCGACTCAAGAGCTGCTAGTCTGCCGTCAGGCGGCAATTCGGTTTATTGAACTGCCGATCGCCTTTGATGCCTTAACTGTCGTCGTAAATCCTAAAAATACCTGGGCAAAGGACATGACGATCGCCGAACTTAAGACGTTATGGGAATCGGCAGCTCAAGGAAAAATTAAAACCTGGGATCAGGTGCGCTCGACCTGGCCATCTCGCCCGATTGCCTTATTTGGAGCAGGAGCAGATTCTGGAACCTACGACTACTTTGCAGGCATTGTGACTGGCGCCGAGAAAATGCGGAGCGATTACACAGGTAGCGAAGATGACAACATTTTAGTAGAGGGCGTTAACAAAGAGCTGAACGCATTGGGATACTTTGGGCTGTATTACTATGAATACAACAAAGATAAGGTAAAGCCCTTAGCTATTAACGGTGTTCTGCCATCGGTGGAGAACGTAAAAAACGCTACCTATCAGCCGCTCTCTCGCCCTTTGTTTATCTATGTTAATGCTCAGGCGGCTCAGCAAAATCCGGCACTCAGCGAATTTATCGCCTTTTATCTCAAAAATGCAGAGCGGGTTTCTGCCAGCGTTGGCTATGTGCCTTTACCTGGCGAAGCCTATGAAATTGGTCAGACGCACTTCTATCAAGGCAAAGTGGGGACGGCTTATGATGGTAAGCCGCAGCCCAATTTGACGATCGGCGAGGTGTTACAGAAAGAAAAATCTTTTTGAATCTCCTCTACTATCCCTCCATTAGACCTCTTGCAGATTAAAGTTTTGGGATGAGGTTTAGTGGGGGCGTATCCTCCACTAAACCTAATTTGCAAGAGGTCTTATTTCTTAAGCATCCCCCAAGTGTCCTGACAGTATTCCTGAACTGCGCGATCGGCTGAGAACTGCCCCATTCTCGCAGCGCTCAAGATCGTCATGCGAGTCCAGCGATCGCCGTCGGCATAGACCTGACTCACCTGTTCCTGACAGGCGACATAGGACGCATAATCTGCCAGCAGTAGATGCGCATCCCAATTGAGCATCAGATGAATCAAGGGCTGAAACAGTTCCGTATCGCCGTTGGAAAAGGTGCCCCCCGCAATTTGATCGATCGCCTGCTTTAGCTCTGCATTAGCGTTGTAGACTTCGCCAGGATTATAGGTCGATCGCTGCGTCAGGATGTCGTTGACCGTCAGCCCAAACTGGAAAAAGTTCTCTGTACCGATCGCATCACGAATCTCTAGATTGGAACCGTCACGGGTGCCAATTAGCAATCCGCCATTCATCACCGTAATCATGTTGCCGATACCGCAAGCTTCCGTTCCGGCTGTAGAAATATATTCTGCCAAATCGGTTGCCGGATAGATTTGTTGGCTTAGCTGAATAGTGAAATCCTTCAGGAAGACTACTTTAATCCGTCCCTGCATAGCTGGATCAGCATTGACGACCTCGGCTACTGCGTTAATCAACTTGATGATGAGCTTGGCGGCACTGTAGTCAGGAGCCGCTTTGCCGCTAAAAATGAAAGTGCGGGACGGCAGCTCAAGCTGGGGATTTGCCTTGATGCGATTGTATAGCGTAATGATGTGGAGCAGGTTCAGATGCTGACGCTTATGTTCGTGAATCTCGATCGCCTGGATATCAAACAGAGAATTAACGTCTACCGCAACGCCGCTCTGCTGCTGAATAGTATCCGCCAACTCTCGCTTCATCGTCTGTTTCACCTGCTGCCACTGGCTGCGAAACGCTGGATCGTCGGCAAATTCCTCTAGCCTGCTGAGCTGATTTAAGTCCGTAAGCCAGCGATCGCCAATCTTAGAAGTGATTAGCTCAGATAAGCGCGGGTTGCTCAGCGCTAAGAATCGACGCGGCGATACCCCGTTTGTTTTCGTACTGAACTTCTCTGGATACAGCTCATAAAAATCTGGGACAAGCAGATGCTGCAAAATTGCAGTATTCAGCGCCGAAACGCCGTTCACCGCATGGCTACCTAAACAGGCAAGATAGACCATGCGCACATAGCGATCGCCCCTCTCGTCAATGAGCGACATCCGCTGTACCCGATCCTCGTCTTCAGGAAAGCGCGATCGCACCTCTTCTAGGAAACGAACGTTAATCTCCAGAATGATTTCTAGATGACGCGGCAACAGAGCGCCGACTAAATTTAGCGCATATTGCGTGTAGTCAAGCGCTTCCGGCAGCAAACTGTGATTGGTGTAGGCAAAGCAGCTTTGGGTAATCTGCCAAGCTTGCTCCCAGGCTAGATTTTGCTCATCCATCAGCAAACGCATTAGCTCAGCGATCGCAATCAGTGGATCGGTGTCGTTGAGCTGGAGGGCAAAGCGATCGGGCAGAGTTGCAGCCGTTCCGCCTGTTTCCAAGTGCATCCGAATTAGGTCTTGCAGCGAACAGGAGACAGAGAAAAACTGCTGCTTCAGCCGCACCTGCTTGCCCTGAAATTCTGTATCGCTGGGATAGAGAACCTTCGAGAAATTTTCGGCAGCTTCAGCTTTCCACAGACGCAAGAGGCTGACCGTACTGGATTTGTAGCCCGGAATCGGCGTATCGTAGGGAACGCCCCTCACCATTTCATCGGCAACCCAGCGAACGCGATAGGCATTCTGACTATCCATGTAAGCCTCAGTCCGACCGCCAAACTGCACTTCTACAGCCAGCTCTGGACGCTCAACTTCCCAGGGGTTGCCGTTGCGCAGCCACTCGTCAGCAATTTCGATTTGCCAGCCGTTTGAGATTTCCTGATCAAAAATGCCGTACTCATAGCGAATCCCGTAGCCGATCGCCGGGACTTTTGCCGTTGCCAGCGCTTCCAGATAGCACACCATCAGCCGACCCAAGCCACCCCGACCCAGCCCCGATTCTTCTTCCTGCGCCAGCAAATCATCTAGGTTAATTTGTAGCTCCTGCATTGCCCGACCCACTGAATCCGTGAGATCTGCATTCAGCAGATTGCTGGCAAGATGCAGCCCCGGCATATACTCGGCAGAGAATTCGCCCACGAGCCGATCGCCCTGCTTCAAGTGAACTTCGGGTGTATTCAGCTGCAAGAGGCGATCGCGCACCAAACTTGCCAGAGCGATGTACAAATCTTGCGGCGTTGCGGTTTCTTGAGATTTCCCCAGACGGAAGAGGCTATCTAGAAAAGCTTGTTTGAAGCTGATTTCGGGCGCAGCTAGTTCAGGCGAAGGCTGTTCAGGCAAAGCCACTTCTAGAGATTGATCCACGATCCCTAAAGGAACGACTGTAGGAGGAGCGATCTCTGGAGAAGGAATAACCTTAGAAACGGTTTCAGAGGTCACTTCAAAAGTAGCTTCTTCAGGCTGAGCGGCTACACTGACTCGTTGATAGCTTGCCTGCGCCTCATCGGGTAGCCCCAGCTTCGTCAACACATCCCCTTTGCCAATCCAGGCTTCCGGCAAGTTGGCATTCAGTTCGGTCGCTTGATTAAAGCTCGTTAAGGCTTCCTCCAGACGCTCCAACTTTAGCAGTGCTTTACCTTTGGCGATCCAGGCTTCTGGGAAGTTAGGCTGAATTTTCAGGGCTTCGTCAAAGTAAGAAATCGCCTCTCCGTAGCGACCTGCCGCCAGCAGTGTTGTCCCCTCAGAAAGAAGGGCTGAAGGATCGGTGGCGATCGCCCCTTCCAGAGGTGCAGCAGCCATCTCTGCCGCAGGTTCGGCTTGAGTGAGCGGTGCATCGGGCGCAGGCGATTCAGGCGCTACCCTCCGTCTCAACCACTGAAAGACAACGCCGACCAACAGCAAGGGCAATAGCCACCGGAACCATAGCGATCGGATAGGTTTCGCAGCGTTTTCAGACGCAGCTTCAGGCACTTGAGTCACCGGGGCAGGAGCTACAGGGGCAGTTACGGGCACCTGCGGCGCAGGCACTTGAGTCACAGGTTTAGGAACGGGTGCAGGAGTTACGGGTGCAGCGATCGGCAAAGGCGAGTTTTTGGATACAGGTGCGGCAAGATTAACTACCCGGACGTTGGTTTGACCTGTGAGCTGATTGGCGATCGCATAGCTAATGCCGTCCTTGCCCAATCGCCGGACAACGGCTGTTGTATCGTCTGTTTCGAGCCGGATGATATTTTTGGTCGTTCCAGCATCCGACAGGCTCAAAATGCCATATCGGCTGAGTGCTTGCCGAGCATCGCTGTTTTCTGGGCGATCGATCAGCCAGATAGAACCTGGTGCGCCCCCTAGCTCAGACCAGTCCGTGATTTTGCCCTGAAAGATCTGGGCAAACTGTGCGATCGTCAGGTTGCCTCGAAAAGGGTTATCTTTTCCCACAACCACCACAAGGCTTTCCTGACCAATGGGAATTTCCTTCGTGCTGGCATTCACTCTAGTCTCGGCAGCAGCCACAACTTCGGTGGCGAGTTCAGGTGCAGAGAGAGCCAGGGCAGGCTGAACCAGGGCAGGGGCACCCATGAGCGTCAGCAGCAGCAAAGCGGGAATGAGACGAACCCTTTTCTGAGACATAAGGCTTAGTCAATTCGAGTTGAAACAACAAATGCAGACGTTATGGCAACCGCCAAGGCGGTGAGGACGGGGGCATTTTGAGTGAGGCGCTTCGCCCCACCAAAAATGTCCTAAGCAGACTGGCGACAGCTATAAAAGCTGGGTGAGCTGGGCATAAAAGCTACGTAAGGGAAAACCGATCGCGTCTGTATTTCTCTAGCTTTATGTTTTCTAGCTTCATGTTTTTCTAGCTTTAAGTACAGCCCCAAGTTTTTACTCGAATGATCCCAGAATTTTGAGAACTTGAGAGTAATGATCTATACCTTAAGCTCAACAGCCCTTCTGTAATCCCTCTTTAGGCGTAGAAGATTAGCCCTTGTGACTCCTGCCTCCTGCCTTCCGCCTTCCCTACTCCCCTGCCTGCGCCGCAATCCCTGAGATCGCCGCTTCAATTTCTGACAGCGAAACAGGGGCATCTCCACCCGGTACATCCACCACCACCAGATATCCCGTAAAGTTTTGTCCGCCGACAGCTCTCAGCGCCCCCAGAATTTTGGGCATATCTGCCTGCTGGAGCCGTCCTTCGGCGTCATACAGTTCTAATGCCGACAAACAGCCGATCGAAGGATTCCACTCTTGGCTATTGGGATAGCGGCTATTGCTGCTAAAAAAGTCAGGAGATTCGCCTGTGCCGTGAATGCGGAAGGAATCTCGCTCGCCTTTCCCTGCCCAGTAGGTTTGCTGAATCGGAAAATAGTTGCGCCAGGAGGAGGGCAGCAGGTTTTGATAGGCGGTGAGGGTGGTGGGCAACTTGTCGCTAGTTTCGAGCGGAATGTAGAGATTAACCAACGAGAACAAGCCGAACGCCCGAAAGTAGTCGGTGTCGGGTTGAGGCGTGGTGCCCACGATGCGATAGATGCCCTGGGGAGTCTGACCGCGAGTGAACACCGAAGAGAGGTTGTGCAGCGATCGCAGCAGCAAAGGCACCGACCAAAGCTGACCGTTTTCTCGGACGTAGCTGCCTTTGCCATCCTTCAAGACTGCCTGACACAGCACGCCCCGATCGGGTCGGCACAGCACATACATTTGTGGCTGATTGGACGCGATCGACCCGTTGAGCAAGTCGGCGAGGGGCGGCAGAGGGACAGGACGATCGATCGCGTCTACCTCCCGCAGCGTCGAGTTGAGGTAGACATCGCTTCCCCAGTTGGGAAACCGCTGCCGCACCTGATTGCTCCACTGCTGACGCTGCTCAGGCGAAGAGTTGCCTTTTGAGAGTGCTGAGAGGGCGATCGCCACCCAGTAAGGATCGGAGCTTTGGGCGATCGTTTGGCTAAACTGCTGCCCGATACTGGCGTAGAGGCTGGGATTGCTGAGGTAGAGCTGATTGCCGACCGTCATTGCCATATCCAGCACTCGCTTTTGGGTGCTAGGCAATTTGTTTTGAGCGGCGAAAGAGAGCATTTGCGCTATGCCATCTGCCACAAATTCTTCTTGCGGCTCAACGGTTGCCGTTGTCCACAGCATATTGCGCCAAAACGTCCAGTCTGAAAGGGGACGCTGACGCAGATCGTAGTTTTCGGGGCGCACCTGGCGGGCTTGTCCCTGACGCTGTGCGGCTCTGGCGGCGGCAGTTGCCTCTGGAATGACTGCTGCCTGTGCGGGAAGGGTGAGGCTGAGCAAGCCCAGCGCCAGGAGCCAAGGGAAGCGAATTTTCATAGAAACATTCTCAAACAAGCGGTTAAATGTAGGGTCGCTGATTCTTCCCTAGACCTCGGATATTTTTACAACCTCCGAGGTCTGACTGATTCTAGTTAATCTATGCCCAAAAACCAACGCACCCTCAAGACAGAAGCAAATTCTAGCAGAAGATTTGAGGGCGGTGTCAAATTGAGGAAGAACGGCAAAGGTCTTTTCTAGGATAGAGTGCGCTCGACTTTAAGTGACCTGAACGCGATCGCCCTGCCATCTGCTGTAATGCCATCTGCTGTAATGTGATTAGCTGCAATGCTTCTGTGATGCGATGCAGAAGCACTGGATCGTGATCCGATCGCAATGTGATCTGCTGCAATGCTTCTGTGATGCGATGCAGAGGCATTGGATCGCATCACAGAAGCATTGTCGTCTGTTGCATAGACATTGTGACCAGATGCAATTGGATTGTCAGGGCAGTTAGTTTGAACGACAGACGATCGTTATCTTCTGGGTCGAAGATGATACCAATTTGAATTGGAACCAAGACAGCCCGGTACAGGCTTGGCATTGCCAAGCCCCTTCTGAGTGAGACTCTCCCCTTGGCAAAGCCGTCGTGGGGGCAAAATGTCCACAACATGAGCATTTCGCTCACTCGACTCTGGTAATGTCTCTGGTGTAAATCTTCTCAACAGCTCCCGTTCATCCATCAAATCCCATCGTTTAGGAAAGATTCGTGGACTTTATCATCACAGCGGTTGAAGTCGGTGCACTGATTGTTGCATTCACGCTTCTCAATGCTTTAGTGAAAGCCAGCTTTAAGATTTTAGCCAGAACTTGGCTTCAGAGATTTTCTAGACAGCTCGAAGCCCAGCAGCAGAATATTAGCTTGCTGCTGCTGCTGCTGGGCGTGGGATCATGCTTGCTGCTGGTTAGCGTCAATTCGGTGTTGATCTACCAGGGCAAGAGTGTTGAGGCGTTTCAACTCGGTCTGATTCAGAGTATCCCGTCCCAGTTTTGGACAATGCTGTGGGTGGCGATCGCCAAAAGTGTGATGCTGCTGCTGTTGGTCAAGTTCACGGTGCCGCTGATGCATCGGCTGCTGGACTGGGTTTGCCGTCTGGCTCAAAACTACGATCGGATTGTGGCGAACGACGAGGGCGTTGAGGCGTTTTTCAGCTATCTCAAGGTCATCCTGACGCGCAGTATCTGGATTTTGGCGGGTATCTTTTGTACGCAGTTTCTGTACCTGCCTGAGGTCATTCCTAAGTACCTTTTGATTGCGCTCAAAGCCTATGTGGCTATTGCCGTGGGGCGACTTTTGATTAAGGCGATCGCGGCGCTAGTCGATACGGTGGATGCCCTCAGCCTTCAGCATTCGCATCCTGATAATTTACTGCGACACTATGAGCGGTTTCGCCACCTGATTCCTGTCCTCAAAAAGTGTTTGGAATATATTCTCTATGTGGGTATTGCCACGCTGATCATTCACGATATTGACTTCATCGCCTGGATTGCCGGATTTGCCGATGAGATCATTGCCATTATTGCTCTTTACTTTGCCAGCGGCATTTTGATTGAGCTGGTCAATGTCGTTCTAGAGGATTTGGTTTTAAGAACAGAACATTTAACCGACCTCCAGCGGCAGCGCCGATTGACAATCATTCCGTTATTCAAAAGTTTTCTAAAATACGCAACGTACTTCTCAGCCGCGCTGATTGTACTGAGGCTGGTGCAACTTGATCCGACTCCGCTGCTAGCGGGTGCAGGCTTGGCAAGTCTGGTGATTGGCTTTGGGGCACAAAATCTGATTAATGATATTGTTTGTGGATTTTTCATTCTGTTTGAAAACTACTACTTAGTCGGTGACTATATTGAGGCGGGAAAAATGGAGGAACGATCGGTAGAAGGGGTGGTGGAGGCGATCGAACTGAGAACGACTCAAATTCGTCATCCTGATGGTCAGCTCCAGATTATTCGCAATGGGGAAATTGGCTCGATTGTGAATTACTCGAAGCAATATACTTATGCAAAACTAGATGTGCCTGTCCGGGATTCTTCTAATCTAGAGCGGGTGTATCGCCTGATTGAGCAAGTTGGGCAGCAGCTCAAGGCGGAGTATCCGGATGTTTTGGAACCTACGCAGGTGGATGGGCTAGAAAACTTTGGTGAACATAATTTGGTGCTGCGTACCCTAACGAAGGTAAAACCGGGGAAACACCTGAATATTCAGCGCCTTCTCCGCAGCCGATTAAAAACTGCTTTTGACCAAGGGCTTGCTACTGAGTCGATCGAGCCGATTCGTTGAATAGAGTGCGGTAGTGGGTTAACGATCGGGCTGGTTTGAACGATCGCTCTGCAGACAGGTTTCTTCGGGGTCGAAGATGACAAAGATCGGCTAGAGGAAACCCGAACGAAAGCGGTTAAGTCTGAACTGCGCCTTGAAAAACTGCGATCGCGGCGGCAGCAAATTCTAGAGTCATTGGAATCTTGGCGAGAAACTTTGCAGGAATGAGGGAGTGGGGCTGAACGTGCTGCATTCGCCCCCCAACCCCCCAATTCTGGGGGGCTTCCGGAATTCAAAGTCCCCCAGAATTGGGGGATTTAGGGGGCTACACCTCTGTCTACCCACAGGCAAATTTAGCCCCACCCCTTACTGAAGCTGTTGCTGCACCGCCTGGAGCAATGCCTCAACCTGTGCCGCATTAGGAGATCGCAGATGTTGCAGAATCTCAAAGGCTTCCTGAAGATAGGGCAGCGCCAGAGATGGATTGCTTTGCTGGTTTGCTAAGTGTCCTAGCCACCATAGCGTCATGGCTTTGCCATGCACGTGACCAATTTTTTCCTCGATTTCTAGCGATTCCTTGAAGAGTTCGATCGCTTCCTTCACTTGACCCTGTTGGGCGTAAATGCCTGCCATACAGTGCAACGACGCGGCTTTGCCTTGCACATTGCCAATCGATTCTTCGAGCGCTAAGGACTGTTGGTAGAGCGCGATCGCTTCCTCTACTTGACCCTGTTGGGCGTAAATGCCTGCCATACAGTGCAACGACGCGGCTTTGCCTTGCACATTGCCAATCGATTCATCGAGCGCTAAGGACTGTTGGTAGAGTTCGATCGCTTCCTCTACTTGACCCTGTTGGGCGTAAATGCCTGCCATCTGATGCAACGACGCGGCTTTGCCTTTCACATCGCCGATCGATTCATCGAGCGCTAAGGACTGTTGGTAGAGTTCGGTCGCTTCCTCTACTTGACCCTGTTGGGCGTAAATGTCTGCGATTTGGTGCAACGATGCGGCTTTGCCTTGCACATTGCCGATCGATTCATAGAGCGCTAAGGACTGTTGGTAGAGAGCGATCGCTTCCTTCACTTGTCCCTGTTGGGTGTAAATGATAGCCATACAGTGTAACGAAGCTGCTTTGCCTTTCACATTGCCGATCGATTCATAGAGCGCTAAGGACTCTTGGTGGAGGCCGATTGCTTCATTCACTTGACCCTGTTGGGCGTAAACGATAGCAATCTGGTGCAACGACGCGGCTTTGCCTTGCACATCGCCGATCGATTCTTTGAGCGCTAAGGATTGTTGGTAGAGGGCGATCGCTTCCTTCACTTGTCCCTGCTGGGCGTAAATGCCTGCTGAGTTATGAAGGATTGCAAACTTTTCTTTTTGATCCGCTTCTGAGCAAGTGGCAAGCGCTTTTTGATAATTCTCCAATGCAGACGCAACTGCCCCTAGCGTTGCTTGCGATCGCGCCAAGCTGTGATGAATCCGGTAGTCCGCCGTTAATGCCACTGTCTTTTCACCCAGCGCCACGGCTTCTCGAAAGCGGCTCTGGCTATGCCAGCGATGCCCTAATGTTGCGCCCAGTTCGGCGGCAATTTCTCCATTCCTTGCCAGCATTGCCAGTCGATGCACTTCCAGATCTTGGGCTTCTGTCGCGTTCGCGCATTGCCTCCAGCACTCATACAGGGTTTGTGCTGCCAACTCATACAGCGGCTCAGCCTCCTGCGGCAGCGACAGCGGCAAAATCCGGGGAACGCGCAGGGTTTGATCGGGGCTGACCTCCAGCAGACCCAGGGCAATGGCACGATCGATCCACTCCCCTCCAGCAGTCACGCTGGCAAAGGCGGCGGGCGGCACGGGCAGGTCAAACACCAGTCCTCGTGACAGCACGGTGCGGAGTTCATCAGGAATCTGCTGCAATAGCCGCGCTTCGATTACCTGCTGTCGTAGCTCGGTGGGGTTAGCGGCAAGTTGCTTTAGGGTGGCGGCGCGATCGGTCTGGGGCTGAGGCTGCACCCGGTCGTTTAGCGTTTCCAACAGACGCGGATTGCCGTCCGCCAGCAGTTTTGCTTGAGCTTGCCAGTTTAGGATCACCTCTATCTCGGCGGCGGCGGTATCGGACTGTCGGGGCGGCGGCTGCAATGCCGACAGCCGATCACACTTTTTTTGCAGATCCGCTCCTTGCAGCCCATCCAACGGCTGCCGCACCATGCCTTGCAACGGATGAATGTCGAAATCGTAGCGGCTCGTCAGAATCAGCCGATGGCGCGGATCGGTTGCCTGAATTGCCAGAACAGCGCCTTTAACACTTCGGCAGCGGGCGATTTCAGAATATAGCCTGTCCCCTCTGCCTCCAGGTTTTGCTCAAAATCATCCAGCACCAGCAAAAACGCTGCTGCCCCCTGCTCTGCCAACTGCTGGAACACTCCCCGCAGGCGAAAAGGCAACTCCTCTTCTGGATCTTGCAATCGCAGCCGCAGCGATCGATCGTCCAGCATCTTCGCCAGTTCATTTACCAACTTCGCCGGATCAATCCGTCCTTGCCACACCCGCCGCTGAAACTGGGGCAGGCGATCGCACAGTCGCGCCGCTACGCTGCTTTTGCCCAGCCCACCCATACCGTGGATGAGGACGGCGATCGTCTCTGGGTCAGTCGTGAGCGCCCGCAGACAGCGCTGCAACGGTCGTCGCCGCCCCACAAAGCTTTCCCGCATCGGCACCCTAATTTTACGGGTGAGCGGATCAAGAAACTCGGTCGCCATCGAAGGCTTGGGAGCAGGTTTCCATCCCAGTGTATTAGAGGGCTTGACCAATGCTCCCGGCAGCGTTTTCGCCGCATAGAGCCGCAGCAGATGCCAGTCTCGCGCCTCTTGCTCAATTAACGCCTGATAGGTCAGCGCCACTGCATCCGCTAGCGATTTGCCCCGCGTCAAAGCCTCATACAGCGCCGCCGCCGCTGAGGTAGCATTGGTATCTAAAACCTTTTGCCCCCAGCCCAGCACCGCAGTTGCCCCATGCTGCAACAGCGTTTCTGCCATCGAGGGCACTGCCCCCTGCTCTGCCGCTTGCCCCGTCCGACAGCCTGACAAAAACACCAGCGGAGGCAAGGGAGGCTGTAGGGTGCTAGCGATCTCCCTGGCGCTGGCATAGTATGCCTCTCCGGTGGCAGTTTCGGTAATAAAGCGCGGCTGTCCCTCCCAAAGGGTGGCGTGCCCCGTCAGATGCACCCCATCAAAGAAACCCTGACCTTGGCGATCGGCCAGATAACCCAACTCCTCCAGACAGCCGCTCTCTTCCACCGTCAACCCAATGCCAGTCCGGGCGGCAGCTCGCAAAATCTGGGCTTCCTCCTGCTCATAGTTCAGCACCGGAGTCACCGACTGCGGCGAGGTTGCCATAAACAGCAGATTCAAAGCCCGGTTTTGCGGCTGCGATTGGATTGTCAGCCGAGTCACCTGATCCGACGCAGCCCAGCGCAACGGCACTACCGCAGGCAGTCTCTGCACCAAAAACTGCGCCCCATCATGCAGCACCTCCCAAGGCAAATGCGCCAGCCGTCCGGCAACGGCGATCGCCAGCACCACCCCCTCGCCTAGAGACTCCCCCAGCTTTTGCACCAGCCAGCGATCGCGACCATCCAGCCAGCGAAACAGATGCCGTCCCGTCGTCGCCAGATCCGCCTGAAGTCTAGGCGAGACGTAATACCCCTCCTCTGCCTGCCGGATCAGGGTGGCAATATCCCCCAGCGCCAGCGATCGGCTGTCATACGCATTCGGGTTCTCCCCAAACGATCGCAGCTCCACCGCATCCCCACTGATCTCCTTCAGGTCAAAATGCAGAATTCGCATTCAGGTTAGCTCCGCCACCCAGAATTTTAGATTAAGCGTCCAGAATTTCTTGAATTTGCTCAATTGTGGCATTTTCCAACAGCAACCGCTGCCCGTTGCGTCCCACAATCAAGACTTTCTCAATCTTCTTCCCCGACTGGCTGCGGCGATACTCCTGATACCACTTGCGAATCTGCTCCGCGATCGCCATCGTGCCGCCCACAATGCCCACGATCGTCGCAATCACCGCCAGCGTTCCCTCCCGCTGCGCCTCTTCCTCAGTCTCCCAGCTACCCTCAACCCCCGGAATCGCCAGCAGTTCCTCTGTAGCGGCGATCGCATCGATCCCCTGCACTTCCACCAAAATCTCAGCCATAGCTTGCTCACTGCAACAGTGATCTCACTCTAAAGGCAAACCCACCCGCAGCAAATGCGCCAAGTCACAGTGACACGCAGCCCCTCCACGCCTACTGTCACCCGCTACATTGCCAATGCAGCCAATCACATTACTTCTGCAACAGCTCACAGTCTCAATGCAAGCCATCGCCATCTTAATGCAAGCGATCGCAGTGGCAATGTAGCGGCATACAGTTTTAACGCAGACGATCGCATTGGCAATGTAAGCCCTGCTTACGGCAATGTAGGCGATCGCAGTGTTAATGGGGGCGATTGCATGGCTACGGGGGCGCTCAAGCCCAAGGGCATTCAGCCAAACAGAATGAAGGCATACAATAGAGACTAAATCTTGCAACCGCGAAGCAGGCAATGAATACTCCAGATAGTCCCCCAATGGATGATGGGTCGTCAACAGATTTGGTCTCTGTAGCAGAGTTGCAGAACCATCTGAATGATTTACTCAAACAGCTATCGCCTGAGCGATTACAGGTACTTGCTGATTTTGCAGCCTACTTGGCAAATGCTGAAAGCGAAACCGCAACCCAAGAACTTTTGGCAATTCCTGGATTGCTACAGCGAGTTAAGCACAATCAAGCCACCCTTAAAGCTCAGTACAGCAATTGGAGAACGCTTCGCTCCGATGTATGAAGTTCTTCTCCATCCTGATGCCCAAGAGATTTACATCAATGCCGACAATGCCTTAGCGAAGAAAATTGCTCGATGTTTCCAGCAGCGCTCTCATCGTGATTCTCCGGCTTGCAGTGGGCACATTAAATCAGCAACTTTACGCACTGCACACTAAGTTTGTCTTATGCCTACACAAAACACCAGTCGTCGCCTTACCCCGACCGTCATCAACCAGGATGTCGATTCCCTCAACGGCTTAAAAACGATCGAGGGATACAGTACCCGACGCACCAACGCCACTCCCGATGCCATGCAGACTGCCTATCAGGAGATGCTGGCACAACAGCAGATCGAAACCGAAAAACTGGCGCTCTATCGTGCCGCCTCCGATGCTGCTCGGTTAGCCGAATGGGAATTTCACAACTCGATCCTAGCCATGAAAGAAGTCGTTAAAGGACAGTTTGGCTCTGACAGCAATGAAGCGCAGTCTGTCGGACTAAAAAAGAAAAGCGATCGCAAACGACCCAGCCGCCCCAAAGGGATGGCGATCGTCAGTTAAGCATATTTTTAGGATAGGTTAGGCGATCGCCTAACCTATCTGTTTTGGTTGATGCATTATGGTTTCGCCTAGCCTACTGTCTTACTACGGTCGATTGAGAGGACAGTGGTGCTATTGGAGCGGTTACACAGCTTGAGTAACCTCCGTATTCTTTCCTGCTTTCTTCAGAAACCAAATGCCCTAAGCAAACGGGCGACAGCTATACTTCTACAGGTGCCGCAGCCTGCTCAGCCGCTTGGCCCTTACGCTTTTTCCGCAGTGCTGCAAGACCCATGCCGATTAGACCAGGGAGGACAGCAGGGGTGGGGATAGCAGGGGAATTGGCAGATGCAAACGCCAGGTCGTCTGCGCTGAAAAGGTCATCGGTAGGGATTCCCTGTGTTTCAGTGCTGAAGGTGATCGTGGAGAAGGAACTTGTGCCGATGATGCCCAAGAAACCAGTCCCTGGTGCCCCCAATATGCTGCGAAAGCTGGCGGTCTGGTTGCCTGTGCCGTCAAAATTCCCTGTAATTGTGACACCCTCAGCAGTAGCTGTGCTGAACCAATCTGCGCCAAAGCCGACAATCGCTTGAGGAAACGTCCAAGTGATGGAGTCGAAGATTGAGCTATTATCTCCTTGTCCATCACTATCACCGTTATATCTTCCGGCAATGCTGATGGAATCCGTGTCACCTACTGTATTAAGGAAAGAACCTGTGCCATTACCTGTGCTGACGACACCGCTGTCAAAGGTAATGGTGCGGGCGTTGGGAATATTATTGCTAAAAGTATCGGTAGTAACGACCGCTCCCCCAAGCGCAGTCTCCCAAAGTGATCGATCGGTATAAACATTAAATGCTTGTGCTGACTGCAAGCTACCCATGCCCAATCCGATCGCCGCTGCACCAACTACAGCCGCACCAATAGTTTTTACATCAAACATTACAAAATCTCCTTACATCTTGATGAATAGAACGTAAGGTAGATGCAAGGCTAGTTATACATCCAATCAAACAGGGATTACACGGAGAATGCAAGAGCCTTCATGGTTTCTTCAAAGCATCCTAACGGTCTCTTACTGATCCTGTTTTTCAGAGACGATCGCACAGTCGGCAAGCATTGGGTCGGGAGGCAACAGCGCCACCACATGGGGAACAGGACGCGGCTCGTAGCTCATCATCGACTTGCCCTCAAAAGCAAGCGAAGCGCTGGCTCCCGAATCGAGCATAACCGCATCGCGCAATCCGGCTCGACTCAAGGCTTCGCCCAGAGAAACGGAATCCACAAAATCTCCTGACACGCCCACCACAGGCTGACCTGCATAGTTGATGCCCCAGAAAGCGCGATCGCGGGAAGCATCAAAGTCAAAGAGTCTGCCAAAAGCTTCAGGGGGCTGGGGCTGTCCGTCCCTCACCAGCCATGCCGCTCCCACAAAGGCATCTGTCACCTTGGGCATCTCTGCCTGAACGCCTTCCAAGGTGTTGTGCTTGGCAGGGTCAAATGGCACAAAGCTCACTTGATCCGGGCTAATCAAAATCAGCGGTCGCCCAACCAACAAGCCCACCTCTTGCCGAATACTAGGAATAAACTCCTGGGTGCTTTGGCTCAGCACAGGGCCCACCATGACATTGGAATCTAGGCTCTCCAAGGAGAAAAAACCGCCATCCACAGCCGCAACGGCTGGAGTATTGGCAATAATTTCTGGTACCTGATAGCGACTCTTGGCGTGAATCGTCGTCGGTCTACCGCCAGCCACCATAATCAGCGGCACCTCGTTAACCGTGCGGCGATCGAGCTTAATCGCCGATCTGAAATTCAGTGAATTGCCGAAGGGGGGCAGAGGCGCACCGCCATAGGCAGACGCAATCACATCTGCCAGCTTAGACTGACCGATGCGATCGACGCTCAGCAGATTTTCTGACTCTCCAGCAAACTTATCCACCTCATCATTCATCGTTAGCGCAGCTTTGTAGCCCGTCATCTGCACCCAATGCTGCACCCGCGCATCATTTTTGCCAGAAGGATAGACAAAATATTTGAGGGTCATGCCCAGATTTGTCTCTAAGATGCGCTTAGACTCAGCCACCTCATAGCGAAGGCGATCGTCTGCCAGCTGGGTCATATCCTCTGGGTGGGTGACGCTGTGGGAGGCGATCGTCACCAGCGGATCGGCTGCCATTTCCCGAATCTGATCCCAGGTGAGGCTCGACCTGCCGACATCGCTGCCTGTCCCTACTTTCCCCGGATAAATGGCGAATAGACCCGGATACCCATACTGCTTTAGCAAAGGATAGACAAAGCTATAGTGACCCTCATAGCCATCGTCAAAAGTGAGCAAAATCGGCTTATCGGGGAGCTGCATTCCAGTACCCAGATGTTGCGTCAACTGATCCAAGCTAATCGGCGTTAAGCCATTCACGCGAATCAGCTCTAGAGCCTCCGTAAACTCTGAAGGCGTAACATCAAAAAAGACTTCTTTCTCCGGCAAAATATCGTGATACATCATCACGGGTACTCTTGCAAGCCTCGCCATGCCGTTGATCTGGGGAAAAGGCACCGGAAACTGAGCGGCTAGAGCAGGACTCAATTTGTTCAGCAACTCACCCATGTTAGAAGTCTGGGCAAGCGGCATTTGATCAGACGATCGCACCGTCGTAAACTGAGTGTTTGGAAGGCAGGTTTTGACCTCGGTTGGGCTGCCTACGGCTGGGCTGCCTATGGCTGGGCTGCCTAACTCGGCTGGGGCACCTAGCTCGGTCGAATGTAGAGGCATCTTAGCCCAAGTGACTTGAAGCAAGACGATCGCCGAAAAAAGCCCAAGTCTCATACCGTTTTTTCTCCAGGTACGCCCATGAAGTAAGCGCTGAGTAAATAGATGGAAACGTTGGGAAGCAGGGCGATTCTGAGACACTAGACGACGCATCCACTGGGGCAACTTCATGAGGATAGGCTCTACGAGAGTACCGCTGATAGATGTAGCGGATTTTGGGCAAATTGTCAGGTCGCGCAGACTACATTACGGGCAGTAGATTACAGGCAATATGTGCAACGCAGGCAACAATATGTGCAACATATCTGTCCATATGAGATCTATCTCTAGATTTATTTTTAGTGCAGCCTAGGCGACAAGGCTTAACAGATTAGCATAAACCTAGCTGAGCGATCGCAAAATTTCCTTAATTTTGTTGCGCTGCTGGCGATCGAATGAAGAAGGGAAGCTAAGCTCTACTGAAACGCGCAACGTGTCTTCGATTTCATTGATCTGAGGTTGCTGGGTTGAACTTGATCCCAAAACATCAATGCTCTCCACTCGAACTAAGAGACTCTGCGGGTCAGAACTGTACGGCAGCACATCGCCAGATCTTGACTCAATTACCGGATCAATTAAGAGTGCCAGTATGGGCTTGCTGTATTGCAATTCATCAAGCTGCAAGGCTGGAATACCGCTCAGCTCTACCCGCAGATCGTGCATTCCCCACTCAATCACTTTTACGGTATAAGACTCCTCTCCCCATTCTTCCCAAAAGAGTTTCGCGGTTGTTCTAACCTGCTTTCTCACTTTCATCCCATCAGCAGGTTTTAGATCTCGGAAGGCTCGTCGCAGACTGGTCGCAATGAAGCGCAGCGATTGAAAAGGCTTGTCGGTTTCAGTGCGGTGCTGGGCGTACCATTCCCGGACATCAGAAAATAAAACAACTGTTAAATCATCAAGCTGAGTCCGGCTGGGGTTGAGAAAATCAATGGCAAGCACGACTTGCAGTTTGTCTGTTGCATTGGCGCGTACCACCCTTGCGTCAAGCAATGCCCGCGCCCCAAAATCGCCGACTAGCTCGACACGCACCTCATCTGGAATATTGGGCCAATCGTCTAGTAAGATTTGCGCGCCTGATTCGCTGATGTCGATTGTTTCCCCAATCAACTGGCTATCGTCGCTGTGAATAATAGCCTTGAGATGGCGGGGTAGCCGATGGGCGCGGCGGAGCTGAGGCTGTTCAAAAGCAGCCAGACAAGCCGCAGAAACTAGCAGTAAATTGAACAAACACCAAAGGGCATTGATCAGCACCGCCTGGGTTTCTAGCGGACTAATAATTAGCCAAAAGGGAACTGCGATGAGAGAAGCTCCGGTAATAGCGCCGACTAGCACTAGATATCGCATCGATTCCAAGTCAAAACTGCGCTCAGTGACGACTAATCCCTTGTCGGTAACATTAAAAGTGCCAAGCTTGGGATTAAGCAGCGCCAGAACTGTGACAATTCCTGCTTGAAATGACATCGCAAACTCATATATCTCGTTCCAAAATGAGAATCGAACTCGCTTGTAGGGGATATGATTCGTTTGCATCGATAGGATAATATGGGGTAAAGCATAGGCAAGAGTTTCTAAGCCCAACCCCTTGACTGGATTAATCCCAAACAGCAGAAACATGGCGGGAGCGATCGCATACATCAAGCGCGGGAATCCAAAAAAGAAGTGGGACGTAGCGCTAAAGTAGCAAACGCGCTGAGATAGCCTGAGCTTCAGCTTGAGATTAAACAAAGGATTTTCGAGACGCAAGATTTGCGCCATGCCGCGCGCCCAGCGCACCTGCTGACCCACATAAGAGGAGAACTTTTCGGGAGCCAATCCTGCCACCATGATCTTGTCATAGTAAACCGTTTCATAGCCCTTAGAATGGAGCTTTAAGGAAGTGTGGCAGTCCTCAGTAACAGTTTCAGTTGCGATACCGCCTATGGCAATGAGATGCGATCGCCTGACTACGGCTGCCGACCCGCAGAAAAAAGCGGAATTCCAGGCATCGTTACCGCGTTGCAGCACTTTATAAAACAGCTCATTGCCGACCGGAACCCGACCTTGAGTAAATAAATTTCGCTCAAACGGATCGGGATTATAGAACCAGTGGGGAGTCTGAACGAGAGAAACTTTGTCCTTGAGGAAAAAACCTACAGTTTCCTTCAAAAATCCGCGTACCGGAATATGATCGCAGTCTAGGATCAGCACCAGATCGCCATTGGTTTTCTGCAACGCCGTGTTGATGTTGCCTGCCTTGGCATGGTCATTATTGTCGCGGGTCAGCATCGTGCAGCCCAGCTCCTCGCACATCTGCTCAAGCTGAATACGGCGATCGCGGTATTTTTCTGCCCGCCCATCATCCAAGACATAGATCTGCTTTTTGTCCTCTGGATAGTCGATCGCCAATGCCCCCAACAAAGTCTTACGAACAATCTCAACTTCTTCGTTGTAAGTTGGAATATAGATATCGACCGTAGACCACTGGGCTACCGGAATTTCCTCCAGGGTGATGGATTTGCGATTGCGCATCTTCAACGTTTGGAAATAGGCGAGAATTAGGGTCATAACCCCATACATCTCCGCCATAAACAGCAGCATCGAGAATACTGTGTCAATCCATTCGTCAAAATTTAGCGTGTAGCTGGCGCGATAGAACAAATAGCGCAGCGTCATCATGATGCTGAGCGCCATCAGCAGCAGATGCAGCAGTTCGCTCCCACGACCTTCCGGCTGTCGCTCTTCGAGATGGAGAAATAATCGACCGAGGAGAATGACGATCGCCGCGACAATTCCCTGTTGCCAGATATTGGGACGCAGCGTCACCAACGGCAAGAAAAACAAAATCAGCGAAATGAGCAGAACGGCAACCTGCCCTTTGCTCAGCCATTTCAGCATTTGATCAAAGGCATGGGGCAGGCGATCGACCAACAGGCGGGTCAGCACATCGCTAAAACGCTGCTTGAACGATCGCGGCATTCGAGGGCGGGCGCGTGAAGTCGTTGAGGAACTAGCCATCTTTCTGCTCTTGCCCCGTGAATTTTTTCAAATAAAGCTGGGCAACTCCGTACAGCATTAGGGCAGCTGCAATCAGACCAGGAGCCAGAACAAACCAGTTGTTGCGCAGCATAATTAGCAGTCGCTCAAATTGGCTTGTGGTAGAAACCTCTCGCCGCGGAGACTGATGCAGAAACTCTAGATTAAAGTCCTGCTTAGCATCAGGCGATGGTTCAGAGAGATTGGGTTGATTGGCGCTAATGAGCACCGTGTCGCCCTCAAGCTGATAAAACAGCGGATCTTGACTAATCAAGTGGCTCACCTGATCCAGCCCTGTATCGGTTTGACCTGTTAATGCCAGCAGCACGCGATCGCTATTCCAGGGCGAAACAATTTCCTTCAGCACGCCTTCGCGATCGGGCAAGGTTTGTACGGCGCTTTGTCCGCGCTGTCGAGACAGCAGATTTTTCAGCGCGAATCCATCGGCTTCAAAAGCTTCGGGGAAGGGAAACTCTGCTTGAGTACCAATGCCGATCAGGTGGCTCGTTTTACGTTTTTCTGGAGTCAATTTGTCTGCTCGAAATGCCTCAAGCTGCAAAGCATCCGATCGGCTGAGTCGCCCCAGTCGAGCGCTGACTTCTAACATGAGCGCCACATCTTGAGGGCTGGGTTTTTGGGGAAGGACGATCGCCGTGCTGGATAAATCTTGGGGTGCCGCAAACGGAAAAGCTGACTGCATCAGCTTCAAGTCTGGCATTCGCGACAGGTGTTCCCGCTTGAGATCAAAGCTAGTATCCGCATGAATCGTACCCCAGAGCTGCTGATCGGTGACGCGGCTACAGGATCGGCGTTCACGCGGGTCGAGGCGGAAATTGATCTGCATCTTGGAATTAGGCTTGATGCGATCGGGCGTGATTTCAATTTTCATCGACTGCCGCATTGCCCCATCCGCAGAAGACAGCCGACTGCCTGCCAAAGGCACACCGTCAATCTGCACTTCTACTAGGGAAGTTAGCGGGTTAACCTGAGCGCCATAGCTGTAGTTGAGGGTCATAGAGCTACCTGGCACAAACAGATCATCTGGCAGCGCACGAAAATCAACCTCCAAGGCAGGCGCATGGGAGCCGCGCACCGAAACATCTTTATAGGGCTGACGATCGTAGGTCTGCAAATCCCTGAGCTGGAAGCGATTTTCTACAGGCAAATATCCCGACCACTGACGGAGCGGCGGCGATGGCACAGGTGCAACTTCGCTGACAACAATTACATTTCCAGTCCCAATCTGGCGATCGGGCGTTTGCACCAAAAACTGCACTGCCTTTGCGACGCCATCTGCTCCGTTGCCCGTCGCCACCAGGACAGGCGTGCGATTCTCATCTGCCGTGGTTAGCATCAGCAACCCCACATTCTTAGGAAACGGCTGCTGCTTGCCATCCAAAATTTGCTTGTCCTTGAGCGACAGCGGCAGCTTCAGGGATTTCAGGGCGGGCTGGCTCTCCGGCGTGCCGATAATAATCAGCGGTTGGCTAGGCTTCACCTGATCGATATCGCTAATCAGGCGGGTTTCCATATCCCGGTAGACCGCCACTCGACCTAGCGCCGCCTGAAAACGCGAGGCGGTGGTCAGCCAGGTTTCATCGATCGTCTGCGGCTGGAGATAGTCTACCTGATTGGCTTCCAGGCTGAGTGTGTCAAAAATAGGATAGGGATAGCGGCTGAAATCCATGGCGATCGGCTGCGGCTGGAAGTCAAACACCAGTTTGGAGTCTGGCAATACCTCAGTCCAAAGCGACGGATCGTAGGGATCTTGCGTACAGGTGGGGGAGTTGTTTTGCAGGGCGGCGATCGTGATTTCGTTGTAGTCCTGAATCAGATCGGGCGAGACATCAAACACTGCCGTGCCGATTTTTGTCTCAGGTTGGTTTAACGGAACACTACCAATGCTCGTGCCGTTGATCAATACCGTCAGATTTGATCGGCTGGCATAGAGCGCAGGCGAATGGCGATAGCGCAAAGACATCTTTACCGTCTGAGGCTTCCAGTTACGCGGACGGGTAAACCGCAATCGCGCCTCGTCATAGATGCTTTCTAGCCGGAGTCGGTTGCCGACTAGCGGACTCCGATTGAGTTCCAGCACATATTTGCCGTTGGCAGGTACCGCCACAGTGGGTGTTGCAGGGAGTGGACTCGGCAACGCGAACGAGCTGTTCGATAGATTGGGCCTTGATAGATTAGGTGAGGGTAGATTGGGCGAGGATAGATTGGGTGAGGATGGCTCTACAGAATTTTTAGGAAAAGTTTCGATCGCCGCCGGAGGATCAGTCTGCGCCCGGACAACGGACATTACGCCGCCAAGACTAATACTGCAACTCAAGAAAATTAAGAACAGGAACGATCGCCATTTATTACTGTAGGTGCGCTTAGATTTCACCTTAGGAGATGCAGATTGGAATAGCGAATGGAAAGGATTTTTCATGGGGTGATGAAATGCACGCGAGGGCTGAGGGAGTAGGGAGTAGAACGTGGGATAGGCTAATAGCGCTCCCAATAGGGCTGAAAGCCTCGCCGTCTCAGTAGATTGACGCGAATTTGTTCAGCGCGATCGCTCCATCTGGAGTCGGTTTTTTGGAGCGCCTGAAATCTTGCTAGGGCAGCGATCGGCTGATCTTGGGCGAGCTTGAGTTCTGCCAAGATACGCTGGACATCGGTGTCGGCACGGAGGGATAGCACCTGGGTGTAAAGCCGCTCGGCTTCAGCAAAGCGTTTTTGCTGAAAGCGCACGCCGCCTAACGCCGACAGCGCATCAGGATTGTCAGGCTGCATGGTCAAAATGTCTTCGTAAGCTTGGCTTGCCAACGGCAAATTGCCCAGCCTTTGCGCCAGATCGCCCTGGATAAAGGTGGCACCCATTCGATCGGGGTTGGTTACTAGAAGCTGTGTAACATGTGCCTGGGCTTTTGCCGGATCGCGAGACGCCCAAAGCTGCACCCAGCGCAGATTAACGCCGATATTATTAGGATCGATCGCCAGCAGACGCTCATAGAGTTTCTCTCGCTGTGGGTCGGCGGGTAGTGCTCCTACCAATAGAAAGAGTTCTGAGGGCGGTTCAGCGCGATCGTTCAATCCTTCCAGAACAGCTTCAGCCTCAGCCTTAGAAGTTTTTTGCAGCTGATAGGCAACCCCCGCCTGACCGAGCTGACTCGGTAAATCTTGCGGATTTTCAGTGACTAGCCTGTCGTAAATGCTGAGAGCCGCTTCAGGTTTGCCCTGCGCCAGCTGAATCCCGGCAAGTCCGCGTAGAGCATCCCGCGTCACCGGATCTCCCAAATTCCGATCGACTAGCTTCTGGTAGCGCTGGGCGCTAGCATCCAGGTTGCCCTGCTGACGCTCAATTTCGGCAAACAAGAAGTCTGTTGCCGGATCTTTTGTGCCGATTGGGGTTGCGCCATAAAGGGTCAGAGCTTTGCTTGCCGCCTCCCGATCGCCCTGCTGAAGCGCTATTTGAGCAATCCGAAAGTTGAAGAACGGCACCGCAGATCCTTCCTGCAAAGCCGATTGAAACAGCGGCAAAAATTCAGGCTGAGGCGGGTCAAGGCGCAGTAACGCTAGAGCCAGAGAACGGCGATCGCCAGAGCGAGTCGGCAATGTGCCTAGCACCTGCTGCAACTGTTGCTGAAGCTCAGGTTTAGAGATTTGTCCAAGCTGCTGCTGAAGCACCCACTGCTTCACCCAAGCGCTCTGGTTTTGCGGCTGCTGTGCTGTGACTTTTTCGTAGAGGGGCAGCGCCTCCGGCTGGGCAGAAGGATCATCGCTGAATACATCTGCAATTTCAGTAATCAGACTGGTCGAAGGATTGGGAGTCTGCTGTAACACCTGGCGATAGAGATCGATCGCACCTTTATAAAGATCTGCATCCTGCGCCTGCCGACCTATGCTGCTTAGGGCACGGGCTAGCGGCAGTAAAGTCTCTGGGCGATCGCGTAGCGGATCGAGTAGCGTTAGCGCCTGTTCAATTTGATAATTTCCGGCATAGGCAGAGGCAAGCGTGGCGCGGATTTGAACGTCGTCTGGCGAAGTCTGCAAGCGGGGCTGCAAAACCTGAATGGCGCGATCGGGGCTACCCGTTTCTTGCAGAGACAGTGCGTAAGCAGTCACAGCAGAATTAGGAATCGCTTTTCCGGTGGCGAGATAGCGATCGAATAAAGTCAGGCTTTCTAGATAATCGCCGCTGTAGGCATAGATTTGTGCCGCGCCTAAAACGACTTCAGGGGTAGGGCGCGTGAGCAGGATTTGGTAATCGGCGATCGCCTCAGAAAATTCGCCCTGATAGCCGTAGAGCAGTGCCCGTTGTGTTCTGGCAGCAGTGTCACCGGGCGTGATGTCTAGGAGCGTCGTCAGTGCCGTAATGCCGCGCGGCTGCCATTCTGGACGGTAGCCACCCAACTGCCCAACTGCGGTGAGCGCCTGCCGATTGCGCGGATCTTGGGCTAACACCTGCTGGTAGGCTTGCCATGCATTTGCGTCCTGTCCGGCACGCTGGTAGGCGATCGCCAGCCCCAGCTTTGCCTCCAGCGACTGTGGTTGACTTTGCAAGGTCTGCCGAAAAGCAGCGATTGCGTCATTCACCCAGCCTCGATTCAGCAGCGTGTAACCCTCAGAAACCTGGGCTGGGGCTGGCGTGGCGCTACCGACGATCGCTAGTCCCATAATCACCAGTTTTACAATCGCTAAACCCGTCGCAGAACCCGTCAACCGTCTCCAATTCTGATTCATAGCTCCCCAATTACCTCTGCTCGCTTGTTTATTCCTGCGCCTTGACCCTGCGCCTTGACCCTGCGCCTTGACCCTGCGCCCTTACCTAATGTCAAAATCCGCTCTTAGCCGAATACCCAGCACGGTGTCTGAAAACCCATCGCGCTGCTGAAAGGTTGCACCCGCCCGAAAATTGGGCGATACTCGAAAGTCGTAAAACACTTCCAGCACATCCGGAATTTTGTCGCCGCGATCCTGCCGCAGAGCGTCGTTAGAGAGTTCCCGCCCGTAGCCCAGCCCCAGGCGATCGTCTGGCAGAAACAGATCGAGCAGGTTTACGCCAAAGCTGTAGGTGTCGCCACCGCGATCGAGTTCCTGGTTTTCGTAATGTCCATAGCGTCCAAACAGCCCCAGATTCAGCTCTGGGATAAACACCTCAGCATTGATGCCAAAAGCCTCTTCCCGATCGCCTGACCGTAACCCAAACTGGCTATTGCCTCTCGAAAACTGAAAGATTTCCTGAAACCCGTCTCGCTGTCCAGCATCGCGATCGTTAGCGTAGGTGCCGCGCACGACAACGTTACCCAGCCTCAGACCAATCTCTCCAGCAAATCCATCGATCGCAAAGTCTCCCAAGTCACGGCTAGACGAAAAGGCGGCGGCTTTCAGGTTAAGCGCATCCGTCACATCCCAATTCAGCAGCGCCCCCGGACGAGAGCCAATCCCGGTGGCGGCTAGCGCCGGATTGGTCTGAAAGACGGGATTGAAAAAGTGCGTGACCGAATCTTTGGCAAAGCTGTTGCGATCGAAATAGGAGGTCAAATCGATCATGCCTGCGGTAAAGCGCAGATTGCTCAATCGCGCAGGGGACAGCGTGAAATAAAGCTCATTTAGATCTAGATTCACGTCATCGGAAGAGTCACTAAAACCGTCTCCTGTCACCAGATCGATTGTGGTTCCAAACAGCAAATTGGGCGTTACCGCATAAACTCCTGAAGCCCTTAATCGCCCAGATGACTGACCATCCTGCAAGATGTAGGCAGACTGAATATGTACTAGCGGCGTACCCAGCAGATTGCCTTGAGTTTCTTCTGTGGCGTTGGCATCCCGTGTATCTGCAAGATATTGGATATCTGGGTCATGCTCTGTTGAAGCTTGAGCAGGCGTAGAGGATACAGGCGCTGTGGAATTTAGAGCGATCGCCGATGAAAACTCTAGGACCATGTTTGACGCAGACGGTTCCGCAGCGGCTCCTGCAACCGCTGCGGTCGAATCAATAGGCGCTGTTAAATGGATAGGCGGTAGCTTGACCGTGGAGGCTTTCAGGGTTTGTGAACGGGTCAGGTGAGATAGCTCTGCGACATCTAGCAACGGCTGAATGCCCTGTTGGATACTTGGTTGGATACTTGGCTGAATACCTAGCTGGATATCTACCTTTGTCGATTCAAGAGACGGATTATCAGATTGATCAAGAGACTGGTTTGATGACGGAGTAGGAACAGGGCGATCGCCATTTTCTAGGACTTCTGCCTGAGCAGCTTGTACTTTTAATCCGCAGTCTATTCCGATCGCCAGAACAGTGGAGAGAATCCCAGCCAAAATCAGAGAACTTAGCTGAGTATGTTGATTTGAGTGAAAAATGCGGCTTTTAGCGCCAGCTTGTCGATGCATCTTTACTTACCCGATGTTCTGAAAATTTCTAATTCGAGATGCACCTGATGAACTGCAAGCGATTGCAGGAGTCTAATTCAGAACTGAACGTCAGCACTGCGTTTTGATGTTTAACAGCAGTTCAGGAAAAACAAATCTCGATCGCTGTCAATTAACCAGTAGTCAAAAGCTGATCCTCAAGACCTAATAGTTATCTAACGCTCTTGGCTCGTATTACAAATTTAGGTAGATGCGCTCAGGATAGAATGCCAATCTGACAGATTTCGATGCCTTTTAATTACGGATGCATCTGCTCGTAGATACACTGAAATCACACCCAAATAGATGTAAAAACAACTACAGAATTAAAAAAGAAACTGCTATTGCTTTGAAACTTTTTTGCTAGGCAATACGATAGATCTATCTTGAATAAAGCTAGATACACTCTATCTTTTTAGCTTTACGTTATCTAACCCTGATTAATTTCTGTTGACACCTGAGGCTCTTTCCACAGGTTTTGTAGAATGAGATGTCTAGAAATCTGCCAAGCGCAAATAGTAGTGCGACGATACATTTTTCGGCGATCGCTTTTTCCCTAAAGGACTTTAGAGAAGCGCGATGTGGCTCAATTCTATACGCATATTCTAGGAGTCTCTTAAAAAACTATGGGGAATTCTAGGATTTTGTGTAAAGGAAATACAAATTTTAAGACTCATAGCCCACTAGGCAGTCGAGCGAATAGCGGCAGTGCTGAGGATACAAGCCAAATTTTAGGTCGCGGATAATCAACTGATAGCTTGTGAAAAGGGTCAAAAGAGCCTTGATCAATGAAATGATACAAGACCATTGATTTGAAAATGAGAAAATCTAGGTAAAACTCCGGATCAGGCAATCTAAGTTTGAAGATTGGAAAAAGCACTTGTTAGATCATTAAAGCAACTCAATGTCAAAACGAGTTCATTTTGTAATGCACCACGACAATAGATTCTCTTAAAGCCATAGAAAAATGCTGTTTTAGAGTATTGTGAATCACATTTCTACAATTTCTCTTTCACCAAATACTTAACATAATCTTGTGGTAAAAAATGCACTTTTGCTCATAGCTTCTTTACGCTTTTAAGGAACATCTTTATTGATTTTCGAGATTACCGATCGCAAAAATTGATAAGCTTAATAAGCATTGAGCTAAATTAGAAAATTGAACTTCGGCGTAAGTCTTAGCTCAGATTTTCTAGAGATTTTATCTACCTTTCAATCTTTTTAAATTAGTGAATGGTGAGCGATATAAGCTGTTTGGAGCCTGTTTAAGTAATCTCTATATGCAATTTGAACGCGATCGCATCTTCATTTTCCTAATATCTAATAGATCGGAAACTCACCCATAGAATCTGGTAACGGTCAGCTTCTAAAGCAAGCTTGCCTTCTGCCGAAGCATGAGTGCATGACAGGTTGATCAGTTTTTAGACTCTGGTTTTCAAGCTTTCATGTCAATAATTTCCGCGCTAAGCCCTACTCTGATTGCCTATCCCCCTAAACTGAGCCGGAGCATCCAATGAATACCATCTCCATGGGCGCGTATAGACCCTCCCAGAAACTGCATCCGCTAAGCCTACTTGCCCAACTCACTAGCCGTCAAACTAGCGGATGCCTACAAGTTTCCAGTGGAACCGTGACTTGGTCACTTTATCTAGAGCATGGCAAGCTGATCTATGTTTCCAACACGGTGGATTCATTTGGACGGCTCGATCGCCAGCTCCGTCGCCTTAGTACTCAGGTTCCTAGCCTGATTAGCGCAGTTCGTGTTCAGCTACGGCTATTGTTCGAGAATTCACCCAGCCGCTTACCTCATGGTCGAGACTATGAGGCTATTTGCTGGCTAGTAGAACAGCAGCATCTTACTTCAGCACAGGCTGCAAGGCTGATTGAAGACCTCGCCAAGGAAGTTCTAGAGTCTTTTCTTCTGGCTCAAATGGGCAGCTATGAGGTGATTGAACAGGATCTATTGATTGGATTGCCTCGGTTATGCCAGCTTGATGCACGTCCATTGGTGGAATATTGCCAGAACCATTTGCGGCGGAGACATCTCTCTGGGCAAGCGTCTGTGGCAGGTGAGCAGCCGCGAATCTTAAGCCAAAACGGAGTACATCCATCTACTGAGCAAAAAGTTGAGCAGAGAGCCGAGCAGAGAATTGAGCAAAAATCTCAGCCTCCTACCTCTGCCTACAAAAGCACTCAATCTTCTATCAGCAACAGTTCACCCAAACTTGAGCCGCCCGCTCCTACGGCTGCCAAATCGACCTATACGATCGCCTGTATTGATGACAGCCCTACCGTACTGCAAGCCATCAAGTCTTTCCTGGATGACAAATGCTTTGCGGTCATTGCCATTAGCGACCCAATCAAAGCGCTGATGCAGGTCATTCGGAGTAAACCTGATCTCATTTTGTTAGATGTCACGATGCCTAACTTAGATGGCTATGAACTGTGTTCGCTGCTGCGCAAACATCCCAACTTTAGGCACACGCCGATCGTTATGGTAACGGGTAATACCGGATTTATCGATCGCGCCAAAGCCAAGCTGGTTGGTGCTTCAGGCTATTTAACTAAACCCTTCACACAGCCTGACTTGATTAAAGTTGTGTTCAAGCATTTAACTTAGGCATTTAACTTAGGCATTTAACTTAGGTATTTGACTTAGGCATTTAACCTAAGCCAACAAAAAAGTTGCTGATTTTTCATAAAACACGCCTATCTGAAGATCAGAAATCTCTTAAGTGAGAATCTTCCGGATATCAATATTCGTCGGCGAAATAAGTAGTTGATCTAAAGGAAAGTAAGGATGAGTACAACGCTCATGGGAACGATTTTGGTGGTAGAAGACACGCCTTCTGAAATGGAGTTGATGAGCTACTACCTCAGAGAAAGCGGCTACTTTGTGATTAACGCAATCAGCGCTAGAGAAGCCTTGAGCAAAGCCATTGAACAGCAGCCAGATGTCATCATTACCGACGTAGTCATGCCTGGAATGAGTGGATTTGAGCTATGTCGTAGCCTTAAAAAACATCCCATCATTAAAAAAGTTCCAATCATTATTTGTACTTCAAAAAATCAAGAAATCGATCGCCTCTGGGGAATGAAGCAGGGAGCAGATGCATATATTACAAAACCTTTTACACGCGAGCAGCTGGTGCGCGTTGTGAAATCCGTAGAAGGATAAACCTAAAACCATGTCTATGAATCCATCTGCACTTTCTCTGCCAGGGATGCGATCGCCAAAAGCCCCAGGAGAGTCGTATTTGAAATTTCATCTGAATCGGCAAATTCCTGCCGTTTTTTCAATGCGTCATGTGCAGGAAGCGATCATTTTGCCGTCTCGTCGGCTGACCCCCATGCCCAATATGCCCGCTTCCATGATGGGTTTGATGAACCGTCGCAGCCGCGTAATTTGGGTCGTAGACTTGGCGCAGCTTTTGGGGCTTTCGATGCTAGATGCCAGCAGCACTCAGCAATACACGCTGATTCTAATTCAGGTGGGTGCTGTGCCTTTGGGATTAGCCGTCCATCAGGTTGAAGGCATCACCCGTCTAGAACCCAGTGCGATTCAATCTCCTATCGGGCAAGTGACCGCATCTCTCGTGCCCTATCTGCGCGGCTGTGTGCTTCAGCGGCAGTCTGAGAAACAAGAGATTCTTTTGGTACTGGATGGCGAAGCGATCGCCCACTCTTCAATTCTCCGTAGCCCCTAGCTTACCCAGACTACTGATTTAACCCAGCCTGTTTAGCCTGCCTTCCTTCCACCCGAATCATTTGCGCTGCGAGGCATTTTCGCCATGACGACCCAACCCCGCCCAGTTTCTACCAAATCCGATCGCTTTGAAGAGAATAGCCCTTCAGAATCATTTACAGATTCTAGCCGCAGACCGCTTTCCCAGCAAAGTATGCCAACTTCTCCTATCTCAACCGTCAAGTCCAAGGACTCGCCCTTGAACTGGTTTCATTCCATGCCAGTGCGTCAAAAGCAGCTTTTGGCGCTGTTTGCCTCAGAAGCGCTTTCAGCTGTTGGGTTAGTAGGAGCAGGTTCCTGGCTCATTGTCAGAGGAGGACAAGAACAGCTGGTCAACCAGGCAAAGGCTGAAGTTGCCGTCACTAAAGTCACCTACGACATTAAGGTGAATCAGATGGGCTTCGGCTTTCGAGGGCAGTCTGACAACACTGCCATTGTACAGGCAGCAAAAGACTATGCAGCAGGGCGATCGGTTTCTCCAGACCTACGCGCTAGAGTGAAAGCCATTTTGGCAAACGAAGTTACCGCGCGTAACATTGAATATGCCACGCTGGTGGGGCCAGATCTGCGAATCATTTCTAGTGCCAATGCTGAACGAATTGGGGATAGATTTGACCCAGATGGGTTGGTGGGAACGGTCTTAAGCAATCCACGCCAGGTTAAAGCCAACTCCATTGTCAATTGGTCAGAGCTAAAGAAAGAATCACCGCCTTTGCCAGAGGGCTTTAGCGGTCAGGATGCTTTGATTCGATACACTGTGACTCCGGTAAAAGATACGGAAACGGGAACGGTAATAGGAACCCTGGTATCAGGTGATATTGTCAACGACAAAAAGCCGATTGTTGAAGGAACGCTCGAAGCCTTTAACAACGGCTACAGCGCGGTTTATCAACGCCAGCCCAACGGGGAATTTGTGCTATCCACTTCCTTAGACTTGGCAGAAGCCGATCGCGGAGGGGTTGCCGACCTTCAGCAGGCAAAAGCAGGCGTGGCGCTGCCCGCTGATTCAGATCTGCTGAAACGAGCTGCAGAAGCTAAGGGTCAGGCTGTCACCGATCGCATTACCCTAGGCAATCAAACCTACACCGTAGCGGCTCAGGCGCTCAATAATTTCAAAGGACAGCCGGTAGCCCTGTTGGTGCGAGGATCTTCTGAAGCGTCCCTCAACGCCGCCTTACAGCAGAGTTTACTACTTCAGCTGGCGCTCGCCGCAATTGCCATTGCTGCCGATATTGGTCTATCTATTGTGTTAGGGCGTTCGGTCGCGACTCCGATTGAAATGCTAGGAAGAGTCACTCGCAAGTTTACCAAGGGCGATCGCCAGGTGAGAGCCGAGGTTTTTGCCAACGATGAAGTGGGTCAATTGGCGATCGCTTTCAATGAAATGGCAGATAACGTCGTCACTTCCGAGGCAGTGCTGAAAGAACAGTATCGTCGTCAAGAACTTCTAGCTAACCGGGCGCAGCTTCTCACTGAAGTCACTCTGCGAATTCGTCAGAGCATGAATGCAGAAGAGATTTTGAGGACTTCAGTGGAAGGGGTGCGATCGATATTGAAGGTCGATCGTGTGCTGATCTACAGATTCACGCCTGACTTCAAGGGGGGAGAGATCACCGCTGAGTCAGTAGATGAGGGCTGGATCAAGGCATTGGGACAGACGATCTATGATCCGCTGGTGCCTGGATCGATTGAACGCTTCAAGAGCGGCAGAATTTCGACGATGGAAAATTTAGATGAATCTAACATTTCCCGCTGCCACTGCGAAATTTTGGAGCGGCTAGAGGTGAAAGCCAATATGGTTGCACCGATTATTACTGGCGATGATTTGGTGGGTTTGCTCTGCGTTCATCAGTGTTCTGGCCCACGGGTTTGGGAGCCAGAAGAACTCGACTTGATGCAGCAGTTATCTACTCAGGTGGGCTATGCCCTAACTCAGGCAACCCTACTTCAGCAGCAGCAGACGATCGCCCGACAAGAGCAGCAAGCCAACTATATCGTCTCGCGGATGCGGCAGTCTCTAGACCAGCAGCAAATCTTTGATACGGTGACGCAAGATTTACGAGATTCTCTCGGTGCCGATCGCGTTGCCGTCTATTGGTTCAATCCGCAATGGGAAGGCACATTTGTTTCTGAATCTGTCGATCGTCTTTATCCCCCGGCCCTAGGCGCAAAAATTGGCGATCCCTGCTTTGCCGAAAAATACGTGGAGCAATATCGCCTGGGTCGCGTTAAAGCCACCGAAAACATCTACGAATCTGGCTTAACGCCCTGTCATATTGGTCAGCTTGAACCCTTCAAGGTCAAGGCAAATATTGTTACCCCCATTCTGGTGAAGAACGAGCTGGTGGGTTTATTGATCGCCCATCAATGTTCGGCACCGCGCAAGTGGAAAGAAGCAGAAATTTCCTTGCTGCGGCAGGTGGCCGTGCAGCTCGGATTTGCCCTGGAGCAGGCAAGCCTATTTGCACAGCGCGAACAGGCTCAATTAGAGGCAGAAGCCCTGTCGGAAGAACAGCGTGTTCAGCGAGAGTCTTTACAAATGCAGCTGATTAACCTGCTGAGCGATGTGGAAGGGGCGACTCGCGGCGATCTAACCGTCCGAGCAGATGTGACGGCAGGAGAAATTGGTACGGTTGCCGATTTCTTTAACTCGATCGTGGAAAGCCTGCGGCAAATTGTCACGAAGGTTAAAGAGTCGGCAGTGAAGGTGAACCTGTCGCTGGGCGAAAACGAGAGCGCAATTCAACGACTGACCGATGAAGCCCTGAAGCAGGTGGAAGAAACAAACCGAACGCTGGATTCTGTGGAGCAAATGACGCGATCGATGGAGGCGGTTGCCGTTAGCGCCCGTCAGGCGGCGGATGTGGCACGCACGGCTTCAACCACTGCCGAGAAGGGCGGCGCGGCAATGGATCTAACCGTACGCAATATCCTGGGGCTGCGGGAAACGGTGGGCGAAACGGCTAAAAAAGTGAAGCGCTTGGGTGAATCGTCGCAGCAAATCTCTAGAGTGGTGTCGTTGATTAACCAGATTGCCATGCAAACGAACCTGCTGGCGATTAACGCGGGCATTGAGGCGGCTCGCGCAGGTGAAGAAGGACAAGGTTTTGCAGTAGTTGCCGAAGAAGTGGGCGAACTGGCGGCGCGATCGGCGGCTGCAACTCAGGAAATTGAGAAGCTGGTGGACACGATTCAGCGGGAAACCAGTCAGGTGGTAGAAGCGATGGAGCAAAGCACGGCTCAGGTCGTAGAAGGGACGCACTTGGTAGAGGATGCTAAGCTCAGCCTCAATCAAATTATGGATGTGTCTCGCCAAATTGATGTGCTGGTGCAGTCGATTTCTGAAGCCACCGTATCGCAGGTGGAAACATCTGGGGTTGTCACTGATCTGATGAAGCAAATTGCCAAAATTTCTGAGCAAACTTCCCAGTCTTCTCGCCAAGTCTCGATCGCCCTTCGACAAACGGTTGAAGTCTCACAAGAGCTACAGGATTCTGTAGGCGAGTTTGAAGTTGGAACGGATATTTAATATCTGATATTTATCCCCATGATCGCTTTATTCCCCATTCCTGAATCTCCCAATCTACCGAGCCGCACTTATGACACAGAATAAGGAACTCGAAATTCAGCTTCAGTTTCTCGACGAAGCTCAAGAGTATCTTGGGGCACTGGAAACCGCGCTGTTGGGTTTAGCAAGCAGCGGTGTGGATATCGATCGCATCAACGCAGCGCTACGGGCAGCTCACTCCATTAAAGGCGGGGCAGGCATGATGGGGTTTCAGACCTTGAGCGCTATGGCGCACCGTCTAGAAGACTCCTTTAAGGTGTTAAAAATTCAGCGCCATACAATCGAGATAGATGGAGATCTGGAAGGACTGTTGCTAACGGGTGTGGACTGTTTACGGCAGGTGATTGAGTGCGATCGCGCCACGCTTTCTACGCTCTCGTCTACCACTCAGTCACCTGATTATCAAGGCGTGAATCCCCAGTGGCTCGATCAATATGCCAACCCGATCTTTGAGCAGCTTCACGACAGGTTGGGTGATCCGGAAGCGGAAGATGCCAACTCCATGCTGTCGCCTGAAGAGGGTCAGGATGTCATTCCGATGCTGTTTCAGACCGAGGTAGAAGGCTGTTTGGAGCGGCTAGAATCGGTAATGGCAGAGCATTCTCCCTGTTTGCGAGAAGAGGTAGACATTCTGGCACAGGAGCTAGGCGGCTTAGGGGAAATGTTGCAGTTGCCCGCCTTCACAGAGCTGTGCGGCTCAGTATCACAGCAGATTACGGCTGCATCCGCCGATCGCCTTGAGGAAGTTGCGGCTCTAGCCTTGCAGATGTGGCGGCGATCGCAAGCGCTGGTTCTGACGGGAAATCTGGAAGCTCTGCCCCGATTGCTGGATATTGCGCCAGATACTAATTTTGATGCTGCACCAGACACTGCACCAGACACAATATTTGAACAGACTGAGACAAATGGTGAAATTGCTGCGTCTTGGTCTGATTTTGATTTGTTTGAAGGTCTAACAGGTGCAGAGGATTGGACGAGTGCAGAGAACTGGACAGATGTAGAAGATTGGGCAAGCGCGGCAGACTCGGTGACTTCAGATTCGGCGACTTCTGAGACGGCGGCTTCTGAGGCGGCGACTTCTGAGACGGCGACTTCTGAAACTCAATCTATACCACTAGAAGAACCGTTCTCCATTTCGATCGATGCGCTGGCGGAACCAGAGTCGGCTGAAACTATTACCGTGCGATCGGTTCGCTCCACTCATAGAAAAGCAGCCAGACAAAACACCGAATTCCAGGTTCCAGAAATCACGTTAGATCCCAACACTCTTAAAGACTCACCTGAGAATTCAGTACGGGTTCCGAGCAAGCAGCTCGACCAATTAAGTGACCTATTTGGAGAACTGACGATCGAACGTAATGGACTCGATTTGCACCTGAAGCGCCTACGCAATTTAGTGCAAATGCTCACCCAACGAGTCCAAACTTTAGACCGCTCTAATGCACAGTTGCGAAACTCCTACGATCGCGTTTCCATGCAATCAAGCTTTGGGCTGCCTGTCCTAGGTTTTGGTGCAACTCCACAAGCGCGCCTACTTATCGGATCAGATGAATCTCGCCTGGATGAAGCCTACAGCGCCAATCTGGGTAAATTCGATACTCTAGAAATGGATCGGTACAACGAACATCACCTGATGTCTCAAGAGGTGATGGAAACGATCGTTCAGATCCAGGAAGTCAGCAGCGATATTGAAATCAGTCTGGAGGACACGGAACAAACCTCACGGGAGCTAAGAAAAACCTCACGCCAGCTCCGTGCCAAGCTCACCCAAGTGCGGATGCGCCCTCTCACCGACATTACCGATCGCTTCCCCAGAGCCATCCGCGAACTGTCGCTTCAGCATGGCAAGCCTGTCCAGATTCAGATCCATGGAGCCAACACCCTGGTCGATCGCAATATTCTGGAAGCCCTCAGCGATCCGCTGATGCACCTATTGCGCAACGCCTTTGATCATGGAATTGAGGATGCTCAAACCCGTAGCGATCGCGGCAAGCCAGAGCAGGGTTTGATCGAAATTCGGGCGCTGCACCGCAACAACCGTACGATCATTACCCTGCGCGACGATGGCGGCGGCATTCCTTTGGACAAGGTGCGAGCCAAAGCGCGGCAAATGGGATTAGACGAGGTGCTGCTAACTGCGGCTACGGATGAAGAATTGCTGTCGCTCATCTTTGAACCTGGATTCAGCACCAGTGATCAAGTGACGGCTCTGTCCGGTCGCGGTGTCGGCATGGATGTGGTGCGCGATCGCCTCCGCCAAATTCAAGGCGAAATTAAGGTAGATACCCAGCCCGGTTTGGGCACCACTTTTACCCTGTCTGTCCCCTTCACTCTGTCGGTGGCGCGGGTGCTAATTGCCGAAAGTCACGGAATGCTGATGGCGTTTCCGATTGACGCGATCGAAGAAATGCTGCTGCTACCCCCAGAGCAGGTGATTACCACCGCAGGCAACGAAGCCTTTACCTGGGAAGACACGATGGTACAGCTCATTCGCCTGTCGCAGTGGCTAGAGTTCCGGCGCGCCTACCAGCCCGAAGGATTGGAAACTCAGGCAAGTATCAATGTCCCAACCGTATTGCTGCTGACGCAAGGCAGTCAGTTGGTCGGATTACAAATCGATCGAAATTGGGGTGAGCAGGAAGTTGCTATTCGCAAGGTAGAGGGCGGTCTGCCTATGCCAGCCGGATTTTCTAACTGCACGATTCTGGGCGACGGGCGAGTGGTTCCCCTCGTCAACGTGCCAGAACTCCTCCACTGGATTGCAAGCTGCGAACGATCTCAAGTCGATGCTGTCCGGTTGCCCAATGCCCATGCCCTACCTGCTGCTCTATTGCCCTCTGAAGCGGTTTATGGCGATCGCCAGCCCACGGTGCTGGTGATTGATGACTCGATCAACGTGCGGCGTTTGCTGGCTCTGACCTTAGAAAAAGCGGGCTATCAGGTGGCACAAGCCAAAGACGGACAAGATGCCCTCGATAAGCTGAGCGCTGGACTGCAAGTTCAAGTTGTGATCTGCGATATCGAAATGCCCCGACTCGACGGCTACGGCTTTTTGGCAAAAGTCAAAGCCAGCCCGCCTTTAGAACGCATCCCGATCGCCATGTTGACTTCCCGCAGCGGCGAAAAACACCGCCAGCTTGCCATGAGCCTAGGGGCAAGTGCCTACTTTTCCAAGCCGTACAACGAGCAGGCGTTACTGCAAACTCTAGAAAGTCTGGTTGAGTTAGAAGCTGCCATTTAGAGCTGATCATTTCAAAAGTAAATACGCCAGATCACTCATAAAACCCGGCAATACTTAGCTTCTAGCTTCTAAGCTTCCAAAATCTAAAATCTAAAATCCAAAATCATCCCCATGCCTTCTTCCCTTTCGCGCCGTTTAGCCAATCGTCGGGCGGAAGCCACCCAGAAGCTGGTTGTCTTTAGCATTCACCAGACGGGGTTTACGCTGCCGATTCAGGCGATCGAAAAAGTGATCCCGCTAGGAGAACTTTATGGCGCACCCAATGGGCAGGGATTAAGATTTACCCATTACAAAGATCAGCAAATTTTAGTCATAGATGCTCAACAGCGGATTTTTGGTATTCAACAGCAGGAAGTCAAACTCATCTCATCACAGCCAGCCGTTGATTCACCCTCTGCGCAGATCGTATCGCCTGATAACCTAGATTCCCCTAACAACCTAGATTCCCATAACAACCTAGATTTCAGGGCAAGCGCTCCGGCTTATCTGTTGATTATTCAAGATAGTCAAGGAGATTTTGTCGGTATCCCCTTATATTCTCAGCCTAGCCTAAGACGCGTTCCCCTTTCTGCCTTCAAGCCTTTGCCGTCAGCCTATTTAGCAGGCGGAAAAATTCGCTGTGTTAGTGCTCTAGTGGTTATCCCAGAAGAACCGCCCCTGTTCTTATTAAATCTTGATCAGTTGCTAAAAGTGGAAACGCGATCGCTCCCTTCTACGTTCTAAACTCATGAACTAAGCCCATGAACTTCCAGTCCCTCATTACCCTTCTTGCAGTCTCAGCAGCTTTGCTGCCTATGGCAATTCGCATGACCGAGGTTTTCTCTCGCTCCACACCGCAGCCCAGCTCAGCTCAGCCAGTCATGACGGCTAGACCCAAGGCTAAAACCGCGCCTGATGGATTGGCGGGTAGAGCTGCCATTGAGCATCTCAATCGTGTCGATCGCTGCATCAAATGCGATTTGAGTGGTGCAAACTTAAGTTACGCCGACTTCAGCCGAGCTGAACTGACACAAGCCAATCTCAGTCAGGCAAAATTAGCCCAAACTAAGTTAGTTAACACCGTGTTGCATCAGGCAAATTTGCAGAGCGCTAATTTAGTGAAAGCTCAGCTCAATGGAGCCGATTTGAAACAGGCAAACCTGCAAAATGCCGATCTGAGTCGGGCTGAACTCATCAACACCAGCCTCTCTGAAGCAAATTTGACGGACGCTACGCTAGCTAAAGCAGAGCTACGAGAAGCTGACCTTACTTTTGCCAAACTAATCCGCGCTAATCTCCAACATGCCAGCCTTTATGGAACGCTACTGCAACATGCCGACCTTAGCGGTGCCGATTTAAGCGGCGCAGACTTACGCTATGCCAACCTGTCTGAAGCCAGCTTGGATGGGGCAAATCTTACCGATGCTCGGATTGATTTCGCCGTTATGCCCCAAGGACAAACCTATACCGGGCAGCCCCGGTATTGAGGCGCTGATGATTGCGTGGCGTTTATTTTCCTAAGAGACGATCGAGCGACACTTCAAGATCCTGGAAAGCGAGGGGGCTAATCCATCCACTCGTCAGAGTTTGTTTAGAGGCATATATTCCATCTTCTGGAAAACGAAAAACGATGAGCTGCATCTTACGAAGATTGACGACCCAGTACTCCTGAATGCCAGCCTCAGCGTAGATTTTAGCTTTGTCTTCTAGGTCTTTCGTCAGGCTGGAATTGGAAAACTCGATCAGCCAGAAGATATTTTCTGGATAGGGGTGATGCTCTAAGTAAATCGCTCCAAGCGGCTCAACGATCGACAAATCTGGTTCGGGTTCAGATTGATTAGGTAGCGTGATGGGCTTAGCCTCTCGGACTCTTGCCCGATCGCCCAGTAAATTTCTTAGATAGTGAGCAGATTCATCACTATAGTAAGAATGAGGCGTTCCTTCGAGAGCCATTTCAACAATTTCTCCATGTAGCAGTTCGACGCGACGATCGATAAAGAGTCCCGCATCAACCATTCGGTGATAGTCGTCTAACGTCCACTTAATTTGAGTAACCATAAAGGGGTGCTCCGTGACTCTTTTAAAAAAATCATATCCAGATTGAGCACTGCCATAGCTTTACGGTACTGATGATGCCGCTCTCTACATTACTCAATACGATCGCTACATTACTCAATACGATCGCAATCGTACTAAAAAACACCGTCATGTTACCCAGTTCGATCAGCGTATTACTCACAAACATCGGCGTGTTACTCAGTTCGATGGCGATGTTACTCAACACCACCCGCACGTTGATGATAGATCTGCTGATCCTATTAGGATCTCACTGATGAAACAGCACCGTTAACAGCGGCACGAGGGCAACCCATAGTCCCAATAGCGAAATTCGATTGTCCAGTTCAGCCGATTCAGAGGGCAGCAGCAGGGCATCAATGCGCTCCTCCAGTCGATTCAAGGGCGCAGCAGCACTAAAAGCAGCGCAAAAATCGGCAGCGCTCAGCGGCGTTTCTTTGACCGTCAGCAGCAAAGATTCCGCTAAGAGCAGCGGATCGATCGCTTGAGCTGCCCAGCGATCGGCACGAAGTTCGCGTAGCAAAAGCAGCTCTTGCCACAGGGCTTCGGTGTTAGGAAGCCAAACGGTGAAATGCCTGAGCCAGCCCATCCAGAAAAACCAGAAAGTGTCTCGGTAGTAAGCATGGGCGCGTTCGTGGGTGAGGACTGCTTCTAGCTGCTCCGGGGTGAGGCGATCGAGCAAGCCTTGACTCACCACTAATTGAGAGTTCCAGAAACCAATCTGTGCGGCAAACAGATGAGAGGTCGCGACTACATGCCCGATCGCAATGTCCTGACCCAGAACTGGATAGCTTTGCACTGGATAGCTGTGAACGTGGCGGAGCGATCGCCATCCCTGCCATCCCAGCCGCAGCAGTAACCCGATTGCAGTTGCCAAAAAGCTGAGCGCCAGCAGATAGCCAATCCATCCGGCAGGCAAGCCCAACATTTGCCCCTGAGTGCCCATACACATCACTGCTACTGCTGTCGTCAGCAACAGCAAAGGCGGCAGCAGAAAAGCAATCAGGGTACGCTGCCAGCGATCGCTCCACTCTGCCGATCGCCACCAGAGAAAGCGCGTCAAGCCTGAAATCACGATTGCCAGCAAAATGAGCGTCAGATGCATTTTTACTTCTCCCTGGCTTCACGGGCGATTTTCAGGCGTTGAGCGATCGCCTCCAACTTATCAGCGCTAGCATGATCTAGCTCATTGGCAAATGCGGCAACCACATCAGGATTGCCGATCGCCAAAAACTTCTGGAGCCGATCGTGTGCTTGCAACACCTGAGCCTCTTCACGAGAGATCAAAGGCTGCCATCGAAAGGCGCGATCCTCTTTGTCACAAGCTACCCAGCCTTTGTTGCCCAAACGACGCAGCACGGTCGTGACCGAAGCATAGGCAAGCTCCCGATTGGGATCAGCAAGAATGCGATCGTGAACCTCTTTAACGGTGGCAGAACCGAGCGTCCAAAGAATCTCCAGGATCTCAGTTTCTAACGCTCCCAAGGACAGCTTGGGCGAAGGATGGGGCAGAGGGGACATGAAATTCGCATAAAGTTCACACAAGCAGTTTAGCGCGGAGTCCGGCGACTGAATACTGGCGACTGAATACTGGCGACTGAATATAGCGCTACGCACATACGTTAGGACACTCTTTAAAGGCAGCATCAACGCAATCTCGAAAGGTATCAAACTCATCCCATCGCTGTCGCATCCAATTCTTTAGCACGCTCCACCAGTGTTCAATC
>JAHHHD010000031.1 GCA_019359505.1 Drouetiella hepatica Uher 2000/2452
CTCAACTGAACTGGAACGACGCTCAAAATTCTGGAACCGCTACCTCTCAATTTCTTCAAAAAAACCAGCGCGGTCTAATTGATCATCTGAATAACTTCTGGCAAAGGACACTTGCCTACCTCAATCCCTCTTCCGAACCTCGTGTGTGGCAAATTCAAGACGCTGGTAAAGTGACCTGGAATGCTTATGATCCCACGACAAGAGAATCGATCAAGCAAGTCTCTGTTCAGGAATTACGTGTGTGGTTAGAAGAACTGCACTATCAAAACGTTTAATTGCGATCGCAATATTTCAAGCCTTACTCTGCCCAGGTTTCTGCAAGCTATCAGAACTGGGCTTTTTTTGTCTCTAGCTTTTTGGCTTCTTTACCAAGATGGGGAGTAGAGCTATGTGGCTGTCACCAGTTTGCTTAGGACATTTGGGGTGGGGCGCTTCGCGCCCCACCCCAAATGTCCTTGATTGCACCTCGACAAACACAAACAAGCTGTCAAATTCGCCACAGCCACAGCCGTTGATTGGCAGTAGATTTTTGACATTCTTCTCGAAGGGGCGAAATTCAATGGAAGCGAGTGCTTTTCTCTCAGTCGATCGCGCTAAGCCGCTCTGTGACCAGTCCCATGTCGGACACAACCGCTGGCACCCTGAGATTGAACCCAAAGTTGAAGTTGAGCCGGGTCAGGTGATTGGCATGGAAACGCTCGATGCCTTCGATGGACAGATCAAACCCGATACGACTCACGAAGCGGTCGGGCGGTTGAATTTGGGATTGGTGCATCCCCTCACGGGGCCTGTTTATGTCAAAGGCGCAGAACCGGGAGATATTCTAGAAGTCACCGTTCGTCAGATTGATCCCCAACCCTTCGGCTACACCTTGCAAGTCCCAGGCTTTGGCTTCTTGCGAGATTTGTTTCCAGACCCCTACATTATTCGTTGGAACATCGCCAACGAGACAGCAACCTCAGAGGACTTGCCGGGTGTCAGCATTCCGGGTGCTGCGTTCATGGGGGTGATGGGTGTTGCGCCGTCCCACGATCTGCTGCACAAGATTTACGCGAGAGAGGCTGAACTGAAAGCCAAGGGAGGAAATGTCCTGCTGCCCGATGCCAAAAACGCGGTTCCCAATTCGGGAATTGCTACTCAAGCCATGCGGACGATCGCCCCCCACGAAACAGGTGGCAACCTGGACATCAAGCAACTGACGGCAGGCACCACTGTCCGGATTCCGGTCTATGTCCCTGGTGCTTTATTCTCGGCTGGAGATGCCCACTTTGCACAAGGCGATTGTGAAACCTGCGGCACAGCCGTAGAAATGGGTGCAACGTTCTATGCCTCGTTTCAGGTGATTAAAGGGGAAGCTGAGCGTCTGGGAATTCGAGACACCCAGTTTTACCGCAACGACTACTTCACGACTCCGCAAATGGCGGTTCCACAGCGATTCTTTGCCACGACTGGGCAGTCCTACACGCGCGAAGGAGTCAACTATTCTGAGGATCTGACCGTTGCCGCCCGCAATGCGCTGCTGAATATGATTGATCATCTTGTGGATCAGCGAGGGTTCACTCCGCAGGAGGCTTACGCGATTTGCAGTGTCGCGGTTGACTTGAAGGTCAGCGAGATGGTAGACGTACCGAACTTCGTGGTTTCTGCCTTTTTGCCCCTCGATATCTTCGTTTAGGCTTCAAGTAGCCTCTTGAACTTGAGCCATTTTAGAATGTCAAGTCTAGGCTGGCTGAGCGATCGTCATGGCTTGAGGAGAACGGGAAAAATACCCCATTAAACCATCTGGGTCGTTCTGTTCTGCCAACTATTCAACCGAGGGGTTTGAGATTCAAATGGTTAAATCTCAGAGTTAAATCTCAGAGGCTTTACTCCTTGACATCGCCTCGGAGCGTTTTGATCTGCCCCCGTTTGGCTTTACTGTCGAGCCGCTTTTGCTTGGCACTGCGCGAAGGCTTCGTAGGTTTGCGGTTTTTAGGGATGACTGTCACGCTTTGGAGCAACTGTTGGAGGCGGATGAGCGCATCTTCTTTATTTTGCTCTTGGGTGCGATGCTGTTGGGCTTTGATGACAATAACGCCATCTTTGGTGATGCGGCTATCACCCAGGTTGAGCAGGCGCTCTTTGTAGAGGGGAGAAAGGGAAGAGGCATTGATATCGAAACGCAGGTGAATGGCAGTAGCAACTTTGTTGACGTTTTGCCCCCCTGCGCCCTGCGAACGAATGGCACTTAGCTCGATTTCACTGGGAGGGATGGCGGTGCGTTTGGTAATTTCTAGCATAAATGGGGGAGGACTTTAGGCAACGCCATAACCAGTATAGGGTCGTTTTAGTTGGGTGATAGTGAGTGCTGATCGCCATAAGTTTCAGAGGGTCAGGGGTCGGTAAGAGTGGACTCCAGGTATCGATCGCCCGAAACCCGCGCACATGGAGCTTTACCCGCTGCTATCGATCGCTACAAAGGTCTAAACCCCATACGCATCAATAAATCTTGTCCTTCCTTAGTCTTCAAAGTTTTAGCATAGGCTTGCCCTGCTTTCTCATGCTCTTTTTGCCATTCTTCAACCTGATTCCCGTAGTAACGTTTTACCACTATGGACACCGTTTCATGCTGAAGATCTTGAGGGTATGCAGAGTTCACCGACACAGGTGAATAAGCGCTAGTTTCGTTTTTACAGATTTCTCTAGGCTTAAAGGTGATGGCAAACGGAAGAACGGGTTTGTCACCCGCTTCAGCAATGGGCATGGGTTTTACTGTAGATGTGTCCTGAGTGAAATAGTTGTAAATTAACGCAGAGGGGGCAAGATATATTCCACCAGGAGTTTCACTGACTTTTTGTCTTCCAAGCTCGCTATTATCAACAGATTGAACCGTCGAACCAAACGGTTGACCCTGCAAAACATATTTCTGGAAGGCATAAGCTTTGCCTTGATTAGCCGCCTCTTCTTCTGCTTTATTGATGAAGGGAATAATAGCTATATTCTCTACTTGAGAGCCTCTAAAATCTTGCCAATTTAGCTGTTTATCGCTGGTATAAATTTTTCTCAAATCGGCTAGGTTGAGTCCACCAAACATTCTAAGATCTAGATCGGGATGAACAGCGATCGCGGTAACATCTTGTGCCACTGGATACTCTTCAAGAATAAATCCTTTTCCCCTCGCGTTTTCTTTTTGTTCATCCGTCAAAGCCTCGGCAAGAGGAAGCGAAGATACTGCAAACGCAATATCTTTCTCATGGCTGACCAATAACTCAATGGCAGTGAGAGAATTAACCCGCTTTCCTTCTAAGTTAAGATCGCTAGGCAGGGTGAAGGTAGGATTAAAAGAATTAGTGGCAAGAAAATCAAACTGAGTATCAATTCCAACGCCACTTCCTTCACAACGCAATGAAGACCAGGTAGAGGTTCCGGTATACTTGAATGTCCCCGAAGGGAAATCGATGTTAGAGAGTTGCGGAGGGGTCATGGTTCCCATAGCGACAATCATCACGGCGATTACCATACCAGACAATAGTACGTAGGCTAATGGATAACGTCGTATCCTTTTCCATCTCCTTTGCCACCGTTGGATGCTTTGTGCTGGCTGTAAAGGCGTAGCAGATGCAGTTTCTAGATCTGGGGAGGTCAACTGTAGCTGTGGAACGTCTGAAGTAACAGAGGGTATATCCTGGGCTTGTTCGATTGGAACAAAAGGTTCTGGAGAAGGTTTAGGAGAACTTTGCTCAAATACTCTTTGCTCAAATATTAAAGATGAAGGTCTTTGTAATAGGATAGGAATTAAATGTTCTGGAGTTTTAGCCCGTCGAATTGCACTCCGACCTAATTTGTACGAAAACTCAATTGATTTCCCAGCCCCTAATCCATCATAAAACCCGACAACGAATTCTATAGCTGCTCTATCACTAATGGCTTGGCTCATGCCAATGACATACTTGACATGCTGAGCGATCGCTCTTGCCTGTTGTTCTGAGTAACAGGCATTCAGTAAGACGCACTCAATCCTGATGCAGCTTGTTAGGAGTTCAAATAAATCTGCCAGAGCTTCTCCATCTACGAGTTGAGCCTGACCCGTCTCGTCTTCAAAGACCAATCCTTCCTCTCCCTCGCCATGTCCACAAAAGTGAATAATTTGGGGTTCATAGTCCAAAATGGCGCGATGAATGCCTTTACGGCTGACAGCCCATTTCGTTCTGACCTCAAAGCGTTCGCGCTCCCGTGAACGTTCTAGCCCTGCTTCAATTTCGTGAGCTTCTTCGTCTAACCGCAATCTCTTCGTATTTTTGGGATTTGCTGCTAGGATTAGAATTTTTTCTGGGGAAATACTATTCACAGCATCTAAGCGGTAATGAGATCTACCTAAAGTTTATGCTCTCTTCTACCCAATTGGGCTGACTTTATCCATCCCCAGCAGATCGCAAGTTAGGATTTTGTGGCGCGCTCCGCGCGCCACAAAATCCTAAAAGCTGGATTTCAAAGGCGCAGAGCGCCTTTGAAATCCAGCTTTTAGGAAAAATAGGAAGACTTTGCGCTCTACTGATCCCTTCTGGTAATCAAAGGGCGCTTCTGGCAAACTAGCGGCTGGGCAAACTTAGCGTCAGTGCCGTCTGTCCCTCTGGCGCTGAGTCAAGCACCAAGTCGCCATTGTGTGCCCGCGCGATTTCCCGTGACAGGCTGAGTCCTAGCCCAATTCCCTCTACTTTGCGAGTTCGGGCAGGATCGCCTCGATAGAAGCGATCGAAAATACGAGGACGATCGCTCAGGGGCATGGTGTTAGACGCATTAGAGATGGTCACCTGTACAGACAGCCTCTGCCGAGCCTGAATCCGTATCCATCCGTTAGGCAAATTGTACTTGATGGCATTGCTCACCAAATTTTGCAACACTTGAGTCAAAAGATCGCGATCGCCCCACACCCACAAATCGCTGGCCACATCGGCCTCTAGCGTCAGATGGGGTGCCAGTAGCTCCATATCTTCAACAATCACGGCTAGCAGCTCTGACAGGTTGACCTCAACCTTATGCAGGCTCATCTGTCCAGCATCAGCAAGCGATAGCAGCAGCAGCTTGCGCACAATGCCGCTCAGGCGACGAACTTCATCCAGTAAATTGCTAAGGTTTTGCTGAACTTCCGAGCCTGGTTCAGCATGATAGAGCGCCTGTTCTAATTCTCCCTGCAAAATAGCAAGCGGTGTTTTAAGCTCATGTGCTGCATCTGCGCTAAACCGAGAAGCCTGCTTGAAGCTCCGTTCTAGCCGCTCTAACATTTGATTAAAGACTTGAATTAACTCTACGAACTCAACATCAGTAGCCCCCAGATGGATCTGCTGATCGAGTCCGGCAACGGTCACTTGCTGAATCGCTGCTGTTAATCTACGAATAGGACGCAATGCTCTACCTGACAATCCCCAGGCTCCTCCCGCGACCAGTAGCAGAGTTCCAGAAATAGCAACCAGAAAGATGTTGCGAATCACATCCATTTCTTGGTCAATCGCCTGAAGACTAATAGCGATCGCCGCCTGAGCACGAGGAGTGCTTACTGCTCCAATCCGCCAATCTCCGGTAGCCGTGCGCTGAGTTTGAATGCGAGGATTGGGAAACATGCCGCCCATTACAGAAAAAGAGCGATCGAGATTTCTCGGAGATTTTTCTGTTCCCAGAGCTAGATCGTTCTCATCCGGCGAGACTGGGGGAATGAGTAAAGGAGGAAAGAAATTTTGCAAATTTATTTCTGCAAACTCTTGCCCAGACTGATAAAGTACCTCACCCTGACTATTCTTGACTAATACTGCAGTCGGCGTGTCAGCATCGGCTCCTAGCTCTAGCGATAGCGAAGCGCCAAAAGCCTGCCATTCCTCTGGCGATCGAGGACGGGTAGCCCGCTTCGCCTGACTTTCTAGTTTGGCATCCAGGCGGCTAACTTCGGCAACATAAATCAGCCTCCAAGCAATAATGCCAAAACCTACTAGAGCACTCCCCGCCAAAGCCACCGAGAACAAGGCAATTCGGAGCCGAAATGAGCGAATCATGCTGACTCCGACTTGCGAAAGCGATATCCAACTCCGCGTACACTCTCAATCCAGCTTAATTCATCTCCTGAATCAACTTTCTTGCGGATTCGCTGAATGCACACATCTACAACGTTGGTATTGGGATTGAAATCATAGCCCCAGACATGCTCTAAGATTTGAGTCCGAGTAAATACACGCCCAGGAGAACGCATAAGATATTCCAACAAATTAAACTCTCGTGTCGTCAGCTCAACCAGCTGTTGATTACAAGTCACTTCACGGGTAATTCGATCGAGTTTTAGTAATCCCACCGAGAGAAAGTTTTGGCGATCGCCCGCACTTCGTCGCACTACCGCATGAATTCGGGCTACCAGTTCTTCGACAAAAAACGGCTTAGCCATGTAATCATCGGCTCCCAGATTCAGCCCTTCTAGCCGATCGTCCAGCTCATTGCGTGCCGTCAACAAAATCACGGGCGTATTTTTTCCCGATCGCCGCAAATGCTTGAGGATAGACAGCCCATCTCTACCAGGAACCATAATATCCAGCAACAGCACATCATACTCATGGGCGATCGCCTTGGCATAGGCTTCGTCACCATTGTCGCAATAGTCAACGACGAACCCTTGCTCCCTCAATCCAACTTGGACGAAGCTGGCAATCTTGGACTCATCTTCCACAAACAGAACGTGCATTGTATCCACTGCTCCATTGTAGGTCTGACAATGGCGGAATCGAATTACAAAACTGTAATTCAGACGGGTCGCCAAAGATCATTTTCAACGCATTTAATTCAGGGTATAGACCACATTAACTTGCTTAGGAAAGGAATGAAAGCTATGAAAATTCAGCGTCTGTGGATGCTCTCTATCACTTCTCTAGTGATTGTTGGGGCGCTCGGCTGGACTGTATCTGCTACCGTATCTGCCAAAACTGCCCTCAGCCCAAATCTGCTAGTACAGGCTTCCCCTGAAGACCCCGCTCAAGGACAGATGAGAAAAGAGCGCCGCCGTATTGACTTTTCTGCGGCAGCGGCTCAGCTTGGAACTACCGAGGCAGAGTTGAAAGAAGCCTTGGGAGTGCCCGCTCGACCCCCTGAAGGCGATCGCCCAGAAAATCGCCCAGAAAATCGTCCAGAAGGCAGCCGTCCGGCGCGACCCAGTTTCCAAGAAGCTGCAACCCAGCTTGGCGTGAGTGAGGAGCAGTTGACTCAGGCGCTTGGACTCACGATCGATCCTCAGACTGGCGAACCCTCACGTCCCCGGAATCGTCCTGATTTGCAAGCTGCGGCAACAGAGTTGGGAGTTACAAAAGAGCAACTCAAGGCTGCCCTAGGAATGCCTGATCGTCCTCCGACAGAAGGCCCTCAAGGTCGTCGAGGACGGCTAGATATTGCGGGTGCAGCGACTAAGCTTGGCGTGACTGAAGATCAGCTCATTCAGGCGCTTGGGATTCCAGCTCGTCCGGCTGGCGATCGTCCTGGCGATCGTCCTGGCAACTAGACTACTGGGCAGCCTTCAAGCCAGCCTGATGGTCGCTAATCTGATTTTGTAGGCAGGGACATCTACCCTGAGTCAAGTCGAAAATCCTAGCTTGTTTTGGGCGAGGCACTTCTATCCAGCCCAAAACAATTTCTTGCCCCCTCACTACAATGGTCTCGTAAACAGCAGTTTCGTCATCCAATACAACAGCGAGTATGAAACTTGATTCGCCTCCCCGAACAGCATTGATGCCATTGGTAAAGAATAAGCGGCTAACCCGCTGGCTGGTTGGGCTACTGGCTCTGGGCTTGCTGGCAGGAGGCGGATACCTGGTTTACCGTCAGATGACCACTGCTTCACGGCAGGAAGCTAGGCGGCAAATGCAGACAGTCGCCGTGAAGCGATCGACCTTACCCATCACGATTTCCGCCAATGGCACGGTGCGACCCAAGCAATCCACCAACGTCAGCCCCAAAAACTCAGGACGGGTCAAGAGCATCATTGTCGAAGAAGGGGACATGGCAGCATCAGGGCAAATCCTCGCCTATATGGATGATTCTGACCTGCAAGGACAGCTTCTCTCCGCTCAGGGGCAGCTTGCGTCGGCTCAGGCCAATCTGCAAAAGACGATCGCTGGCAATCGTCCCCAAGAGGTCGCTCAATCGCAAGCGCAACTCAAGAGTGCAGAGGCAAGTCTGCGTCAGGCAGAGTCGGATTTGCGGCGCAACCAGCAGCTCTATAACGAAGGAGCGATCGCCGCTCAGGCACTCGATACAGTTCGCACCACGCGAGACACCGCGCAAGCTGCTGTAGAACAAGCTCAGCAGGTTACAGGTCTGTCGCAAGCCGGAAGCCGCCAAGAAGATATTGATGCGGCGCGGGCAGAAGTAACTCAGGCAGAGGGAAATCTCAAGACGATCGAAACTCAAATTGACGATGCCATCATCCGTGCACCTTTCAGCGGCACCATTACCAAGCGCTATGCCGATCCAGGTGACTTTGTTGCGCCCACCACATCCGCCAGCGACACCTCCTCTGCAACTTCTTCCTCTATCCTGTCTCTCGCCTCCACCTATCAAGTCGTGGCAAAGGTGGCTGAAACAGATATCGCCCGAATCAAAGTTGGGCAGCCCGTTAGCCTGAAAGCCGATGCCTATCTCGACCAAACTTTTACTGGACGCGTGGCACAAGTTGCGGCAGAGGCAACCGTGACCAGCAACGTCACCAGTTTTGAGGTGAAAGTGGACATTCTCTCAGACACTCAGCGTCTCCTGCGTCCCGGCATGAATGTAGATGTGGAGTTTAAAGCGGGTGAACTGACCAATGTTTTGACGATTCCCACCGTGGCGATCGTCCGGCAGCAAGCGGGAGAGGGAGTGTTGGTGGTGAACGAGGGAAAATCGCAATTCACGCCCATTAAAACGGGCACTACGGTAGGCAACCAAACTGAAGTTCAGTCTGGACTAGAGGACAATCAGCAAATCCTGATTAGCGCGCCCGCTTCGTCCTCAGCACCTGCTTCGTCGGGCGGCAATCGATTGTCTTTGCCGGGACTCAATCCAGGCGGAGGACGGAGGCAGTGAAAACAAAAGCTCAAGTCAGATCTGCCCCGGTGATTCATCTCCAGCCTGTGTCGATCGCCGAAATTCTTTCTATGGCGGCTGAGGCGTTATGGAGCAACAAACTCCGCACGTTGCTGACCATGCTGGGGATTATTATCGGCATTACGGCGGTGATTGCGATTACCTCGATCGGTCAAGGGGTACAAAAGGCAACGGAGCAGCAGCTTCAAGGCTTAGGAACCGATATCTTGCAGGTGCAGGCGGGTGCAGCTCGGAGCGGCAACGTCAGTCAAGGGGGCGGTTCCGCCTCAACCTTAACCTGGGACGATGCCCAGGCGATTCAGAGCCAGGTTTCGTCAACTCAGTTGGTTTCGGCGTATCTGCAACAGACGGCGCAGGTGGTTTCTGATCAGCAAAATATTTCTACCACCATCATCGGCACCGACGCAAACTACGCAGATGTGAGAAACACACATCCCCAGGAAGGGCGATTTTTCACGCCCGAAGAGATAACCGCCGCCAAGCCATTAGCCGTTATTGGCCCTACCGCTCGCGACGAGCTGCTGGGCACAGGCAGCGTTGTAACCGGGGCAAGAATCCGGATTCAGGGAGAGAGCTATGACGTGATTGGCGTCATGGAGCCGAAAGGCTCTCAAGGGCCGTTTAATCTTGATGAGCAGGTCTATATTCCGCTGACTAACATGTCGGCGCGGCTGGTGGGAAACAACGCCCTTGCCGGAATTGCTGTCCGAGGCATCTATGTGAAAGTCAAAGCTGAAGATCAGAGCAATCCTGACCCCATGAATGCCGCCCAGTTTCAAATCACAAATTTGCTGCGCGTCCGCCACAAAATATTTCCGCCCGCTGCCGATGATTTTAGACTAACCAACCAATCTGATGTGATTAGCACGCTGACAAACGTCGTGGGGATGTTCACGATTATGGTGGTGGCGATCGCTGCTATCTCCCTCGTTGTGGGCGGCATTGGTATTGCCAATATCATGCTTGTATCAGTGGTAGAACGCACCCGCGAAATCGGCATTCGCAAGGCGATCGGGGCCACCAACACCGCAGTCTTGAGCCAATTTCTGACCGAGGCAGCCGTGATTTCGATTATCGGCGGGGCGATCGGCATTGGGCTAGGAATTGCTATTGGATTTGTCACCGCTTTGATCTTCAAGTTTCCCTTTGTGGTTTCTCTCTGGTCAATCGTGCTGGGATTCGGTCTATCGTTTGTGATCGGCATCATTGCAGGTGTAATTCCGGCACGTAATGCTGCCAGACTTGATCCGATCGCCGCCCTCAGGAGCGATTGATATGGCTACCATGATCTGGATGGAAGAAATCCGCAAAACTTACCGATTGGGAGAAATTGATGTTCCCGTACTAAAGGGCATTGATTTGGCGATCGAAGAAGGAGAATATGTCGCCATTATGGGTATGTCGGGTTCCGGAAAATCGACGCTGATGAATATCCTGGGTGGACTAGATCGCCCCACGTCAGGACTCTATGTGCTAGAAGGCTATAACCTCAGCGGACTGACCCAAGACGAACTCGCCTATATCCGCAATCGTCGGATTGGCTTTGTGTTTCAGCAGTTCAACCTACTGTCTCGCTCCACGGCGCTCGAAAACGTCATGCTGCCGATGATCTACGCCAACATTCCTAAACCCAAACGTCGCCAGCGGGCGATCGAGGCTCTGACCCGCGTCGGGTTGGGCGATCGCCTTTCCAATCGACCTAGCCAGCTTTCGGGAGGTCAGCAGCAGCGAGTAGCGATCGCCCGTGCCTTGGTGAATCGTCCCGCGCTAGTCTTGGCAGATGAACCTACCGGAGCTTTGGATACCCAAACTTCTGCCGAAGTGATGGAGCTGCTCAGCGATTTAAACCGTCAGGGAATCACGATCGTCATCGTCACACATGAGCCAGATATCGCAGCTCAAACCCATCGCACGATTCACGTCAAAGACGGGCTGATCGTCTGATTGCTCAAAAACTTTTAATGGGCTACTTTTTCTTTCCTCCAACTGCGAAAGGTTATGGCTGCATTCACAGCAGTCAGGACGGGGACATTTTTGAGGGCGCGCTCCGCGCGCCCTCAAAAATGTCCTAAGCCCGATAATTATGGGCTATATTTCTGCCTTAAGAGAGTGAAGCAGGCGATAAGGATGAATTTTTGAAGGAGGCTGGCTTTATACGTTCTCTGAAGAATCCCGCTACGTTTGCCACTTGAGATAGAAAGAGCAATAAAGCTAGTAGGATGCCTGACTGAGAAGAGGACTGTGTAAGTGGATAAGTAAGAAGATTAAAGTAGAACGAAATGGGTTCAATTTGGATACGGTCATGAATTCGCTGGGTACGCACTTGGTGAAAGCAGAATGCTCCTCGACCATAGTTGAAATGCTGCCGCCAAAATGTCTTGAAAGTTAATTGATGGGCATGGTATACCTTGACCTGTGGTGCGTAAACCATCTGATAGCCTTGGTGCAGCCAGCGATCGCAGAACTCACGATCTTCACCTGCGGCTAGCGGAAATGTTGTGTCAAACCCCTTGAGCAACTGAAAGGTAGCCGTAGATAGCGCAAAGTTATTCGAGGCAAAAAAGCTGGCTGTCGCCTCAGCGTTGTAGTAGCCATAGAGATAATCAATCAAAAGCTGGCTAGCTGTTGAGTACAAATTTTCTGGCAGTGCGTTGAGCGTTTTTCCGCCCACCAGCGCATCAGGGGTCAATTGAAACTGAACCTCAAGGGCAGCTAGCCAATCAGAAGTAGGGATACAATCATCATCTGTGAAAACGATGAATTTTCCCTGGGCGATCGCCGCCCCGGCGTTACGGGCACTGGCAGGACCTGCGTTTGCCTGCCGCAAAAGCGTTAGATTCAGCACCGCTTGCAAGGGTTCAATCACTGAAACAAGCGGTATTTTGCTACCATCATCGACCACAATCACTTCAAAATTCTCGCGAGAGTAGTTAAGTTGTGAAATTGCTTCGAGGCATTTGTGCAGGCGATCGGGACGGTTATAGGTAGGAATGACAATGGAAAAGAGTAGCGGTTCTTGAATCATATTTTGTGTCATAAATGTTTGGCTGAGAGATAGTTTTTCTTAAACTATAGTTTTCTTAAACTAACGACTTTGGCTCCTTTTTTGGGATGAAGCAAGATGTGCAAGTTCAAGTATCTGTTGAAATAATTTTGGTGCAAACAAGCGAACGGCTATCACATACACGAGCACGCCAAGTACAATACAGAACACTAATAAACTCTGTGAATTTATCGAACTATCTAGCAATTGTTTGGCAAGCAAAATGATTCCAGACATTGTGAGAGAGCAAATGAGTGGAGTGATAAACTGTCGCAAATATTGGAGTAGCGAAGTCTGAAGGAGCTTGCTAACAGCCCTTTGAGTAATCGGAAACAAGATAAAAGCCCGAGCTAGATAAGCATAAGCAACGGCAACTATGCCCCAGCGCACTGCGATCGCAAACCCAACAACATTTAATCCAGCACTCAGCAAACCAAAATATAATCGCCACTGTGGTTTACCTAGCGCCATAAAAATTGAGCCTTTGAAATAAGTAACAGACCTTAGAATTCCAACTACCGAGAGAACTTGCATGACTGGAACAGAGGGCATCCACTGTTTTCCAAAGCAAGTCACCACAATTTCAGGGGCTAAGACTACAACTCCTAAAAAAGTAGGAAATGCGATCGCGCTAGTGATTTGGGTAGCCGTATAAAATGCTCGTCGAAATCGCTCAGGATCTTCTTGTAAACGAGAGAAAGCAGGAAGCGCTACCTGGTTGGTCGTACTGACTAGAACTTGAGTCATCACCGCCAGGATGCGATAGGCAACACTGTAAAAGCCAAACGCAGTTGATCCTAAGAAAATACCAATCAGAAATTCATCTGCTCGGCTATTCAAAAATCCTAGAAAATTAAATGCCAGAATATTGATACCGAAGTTAAATAAATCTTTGAAATGCCTGACAGAGAACTTGAATTGTGGTCGCCAATCGCTGACTCGCCAAAGCACCAATGTGCCAACTAATTCCTGCACTAATTGCTGACCAACCAAGCTCCAAACACCCCAGCCACTGTAAGCCATCAGAACTCCAGTTATGCCTCCTGCCAAGGTTCCGAGTAATGAACGGGTGGCGATCTCTTTATAAGCGAACTGACGTTCCAGAACGGCTTGCTGCACTCTGCTTAGCGAAGTAATGACAAAGACAACAGAGAGCCACTGCAAAATAGGAGCAAGTTGAGGTTGCTGAAAGCCATTTGCAACTGGAATTGCCAAAGTAAATACTGCCACCGTTAACAAGATGCCGCTAATGAGGCTTGTCCAGAAAGCAGTGTCTAAATGCTCTGGCTCTAGTTCTTTTCGCTGAATTAGCGCTTGGGTAAAACCTTGCTCCAGAAACACTTGCATAAAAGCGAGAACCACATTTGCTAACGCAGCTAAACCAAAAGTCGCGGGTTCAAGTAACCGAGCCAGAACAATAAAGACCACTAGAGAGCCAATTTGACTTCCCCAATTTTGGATTGCAGACCAGACAACTCCCTGAATTGTTTGTGCTTTGATAGTCATTACAGAAGTTTGACAGTCCTGATCGAGTTAGCTGAAACTAGCAATTCACCCTTAAGGTAGAACCTTGACCTTTTGTCTCCCACCCTGAGAACCAGAGTTTGATGGCTTTGCTTCCTCTACCTAATCGAGATGGAGAAGATGTGTGGCTAAAGCTTTCAAGTGATAAATTTGGTAAGCAGTTGCTTGTTGAAAGAGAATAGGCAATTTTCTTTGACAAGAATTTGGAGTCACTAGCGTCGAATATTCCTGCTTAGTCGGATTGCAAATTTCCCTAGCAAGTTCAGCCGCGGCAATTTCTTTAAATACGGTTTCAAATTCCGCTGCTAATGTTGGATAACCCAGCTTCTCTGCCATCTCAGACAAGTGACGATCGCGCTCTGCGTATCTCTGGGATTTAGAGTCTCCGCAGTAGAGAATGCCCAGATCCAACCGCTCTTCCAGTTCATTTGCTAGACGAACTAGCAAAACATCGCGCCCAATGTCATCCAGAATATCAATTTGCTGATGAATAATAGGAATAATTGCCATATTCCACTGTAAAGCGGTGTATCTGGCAATATATTCTTCAATTTCTTGACCAATTGCCTGCACAACCTGCTTCTGTTTCGCCTTTGAGCGGCCTGTTTGACCTGCACCAAAATCGCCGTGAGAGTAGGCAGCGTGCAAGAGTCCTGCAACAACTAATTTGTAAGACACTCGAAGCTGTGCGAGAACGCTAGCTGTACCGACTAGATGGGCAATAAAGGTTTTACCAGAGGGGCGAAACCGTCCAGTGAATAGCTGCACGGCAAGCTTGTAGGCATTGGAGATGCTCTCAAGTTCAACGTGCGAATAACCTAATTGATGTAGCTGGTTGAAAAGTTGAATATTGGTTTGGGCATATAAATGCATAGATATAACCTCACTCGTGAGTAGGTGGATGTGAGTGGCTCAACTAGAGGATGGAACAGTACCTTGCGATAAAGATGATTGAGTGAATGATTGACTTCGTTGAACTTGCTGCCGAATGCGGGTATGGCGATCGAGTAGTAACCTAACGCGCAATAAAACAACACCAACTAGCTCTTGAGCGATCTGCTGGGCAACGAGACTCCAAACGCCGAAGCCATATAGCGCCATAGCAATACCAATGGCGCCTCCAGCGATCGTACCACTGAGCACACGGGTGGCTGTCGCCTTAAAGTTAAGGGCACGTTCTAGCAAGGCTTGCTGCACATTGCCACAGGCTGTGATCAAAAACAGTAAAGAGAGCGCTTGTAAGATCGGGATAAGCAGCGGCTGATGAAATCCCGCTGCCACTCCATAGGCTCCCGTACAGCTCATTAGAAATAAGCTAAGACCGATCGCCAGACTCGTCCAAAAAGCAGTATCAATATGCTCAGCCTCTAGATCTTTCCGCTGAATTAAGCTTTGGGCAAATCCCTGCTGTAAGAAGATTTGTAGCAAGGCAAGGAAAATATTTGCCATCGCAACCAGCCCAAACATTTCGGGTTTTAGCAGCCGTGCTAGCAGAAAAAAGACAATTAGCGATCCCGCCTGACTGCCCCAATTCTGTAAAGCAGACCAAAAAGCGCCTCTAATTGCCTGCTCTCGAATACTCATCTACTTACGCCAGAGCCTCGGAAGAGTGGGAAATGCGGGTCGGATATTTAGCTTGAATTTGCTGATAGATGTCGATAAAGCGCTCGGTGCGCTGCGTTTCGCTAAAGTGCGTTAAGGCGCGTTGTCGTCCGGCTTGCCCCATTTGCTCTGCCAATGTCCGATCGCTCAACAGCCGCAGCAGCGGAAGCGCGATCGCCTCCACCTCTCCAGGTGGAACCAAAAATCCAGTGGTGCCATCTTGCACGATTTCTGGCTGCCCCCCTACCGCACTGGCAATCACTGCCGTGCCACGCATCATTGCCTCGGTCGATACATTGCCAAAGGGTTCTTCCCACTGTGACGGAACGGCCTGTACCCAAGCGGCTTCAAACTGCTGTTCCATCTCGGCGAAGGGCAAATGTCCGAGCCAAGTTACGGCATTGCTAATACCCAGTTCTACCGCCAAGGTTTGCAGAAAGCTTACCTCGCTGCCTTGTCCAGCAATCAGTAGCCGCGCTTGAGGAACTTGTGGCAGAACTTGTGCAAACGCCCGCAGCAGAACTTCAACTCCTTTTTCAGGTACGAGTCGTCCCGCAAAAACAACGGTGGGCGGGTTTTGCAAGGCAGGACGCATAGGGCGTTCAGGCACGCCATTGTGAACAACTTCAACCGGAGAGATGCCTTCGGCTTCAAGTTTGACCTTCATTCCATGACTGAGGGCAACAACCCGATCGAACGCCGATCGCCAACGTAACCAAAGCTGCCGTTGCAGCATTAGCATCGCCCAAGACTGCGGGGTTAGGCAACCCGATTGTAAGCAAGCTAAACCCGCCGCAAATTCGCAGGAATCCCCGTTGGGCAGCACTTTTGTACCAAGCGGACAGATAGCTTTATAAACTGCCGTTTGGTATAGGCAAGGCAAATCGCGTAGAAGTGGCAGAATCAAAGGTGATAATTGCCACATGAACATGCGGACATGCACAACGTCTGGCTGAAAGTTCCGCAGCACCTGCCGTAGCACCCAGTAGGCTGAAGGATTCGCGACTTGTGACAGCACTTGCAGCTTGCTGGTTGTTCCAAAGCAGAGGGAGTCGGACAGCAGTGGACTGCTAACCGTCTGCGCCCGACTCGTCAGCAGACACACCTGATGACCCCGATCGCGCAAGCCCTGCCGCAGTGAAAGCATTTGCAGTTCGGCTCCACCCGTTGCCGTGCCGTAATCATGCAGGAGCAGAATTTTCATGCTTCTCTTGAGTGAGCGGTAAGGGGTCTGGTGAGGGAGCCAAGGCGAAGTGCTGTTGAGCGTAGCGATCGGTGAGGTAGCGATTCAGGCGCTTTTCGATCGGGGCAAGCAAGCCATACATCAAGATTTTTTCCAGCTTGCGGCTGCGAATGCCAAAGGTAAGACGATGGACAATCGGCATCAGAATCGTCTTTCGCCGTCGCCAGCCCAGCGCCTTATATTTCTGTTTAAAGTAGCTGTCTTCTGCCAAATTCCACTTCTGCCGCAAGCGACTCAGGCTTCCTAGCTCCCAAGCATCGCTCCAGCGCAGCATATAGAAGTGCCAGTCGCTCAAGGCTAGCGGCGACGAGGGAACGTATGTGGCAAGACACTCTGGCTCAAAGTAGACACTGCCACCTGCTTGAGCCACAGCCATACAGAAGTCAACATGCTCTTTTGTGTTGAGCATGGCTTCATCAAATTTGCCGATGCGATCGAAGATTTCTGTGCGAACCAAGGCGCAGTGGAATTCACACAGTTCAGTTTGGCTGCGCTGAAGCTGCGATCGCACTTTCGCCACCGACTGACCCTGTCGATACATTTTTTCACGCAGTCGATTTCTGCCTCTAGCATCACGAATCACGCGAGACTCACCGCCCGCAAAGTGGATGTCTTCATGGAGCGGCAAATACTGACACATTAGCGGTCCAACCACTGTTGCTCCAGTTTCATCTGCGCAATTCACCAAAGCTTCGAGCCAGCCTGGAGTAACAACAACATCATTGTCCAGAAACACGACATATTTTGTGTCAACTTCTACCAAAGCTAAGTTCCGGGCACGGTTAGGAGAGAGATAGTAGTGGGTGCGAATTAGCTTAAATTCTTTCTCTTGAGCTTGTACTTTCAGGTACTCCTGTACCTGCGGTGGAGAATTCCCATCTACATACACTAGCTTGTGCGGCATTGATGTATGTTTATAGATACTTTCAAGAGATTCACGGGTATAGCTAAATCGTTCGCGCGGAACAACTACGATCGTTACTTCAGTCATTGATGTCAAACCTCCAAGTGACAAGAGAAACGGCTCATCTCACACAACTGTTGATTCTTCAAGCTTCAATTTGTCTGTAACGAGTTTGTGCTTAGAAGTTGTCCACTGTTCTTTTGTAAACTCCTCGTGATAGGAACGCTCAACATTCACATTCCACAAGTCATGTTTCTCACCCAAAATATTCTGCACCGCAAGCATCGCCGTCAGCATGGAGTGATCTTGATTGTTATAGCGATGCATTCCATTTCTACCCACGGTTTGCAGGTTTTCAAAGGTTTCTAGATAGTCCTGAATCACCTGCAAATGCTGACGATACTCACCGTCATAAACTGGGTAGGCTTTGTATTGCCGAATGACAGTGCCATCTTCAACATCACCTGGTTGAACGCCGATATTCAGCGCGATCGCTTCTTGGGTTGCCAGCTTAATTAAGTCTTCGTCCGATCGCTGCCACAAATCATCTCCCTCGCTGCAAAAATATTCCATTCCCAAACAGGTTTTTCCAGCTTCAGGAACCATTGCTGCGCTCCAGTTTTTGAAGTTCTGAATTCGACCCACCTTAAACTCTGGACTGTGAATGTAGATCCAGTTGTCAGGAAATAAATTATCCTGGTTCACAATCAGCGAGACGATCAGAAAGTCGCGGTATTTCAAGCCGTTTGCTGCTGCTAAAACTTCAGGCGGCGGCAGCGGATCGAGGCGATGTAACAACGCTGTTACGGGCATGGTGGAGATAAATTGATCGGCTTCAATCTTCTGGATTTCCCCATTCTGCTCGATCGTAATGCTCTTGATATGCTTACCCGATCGCTCAATTCGAGTCACTGCCGTATTGAGCTGAACTGTGCCACCTTTCTCCTCAATCAGTTCTTGAGCACGCTCCCACATCATTCCTGGCCCTAGAATCGGATAATCGAATTTCTTGATCAGGCTCTTTGTATTCTGGCTACCAAACAAAGCATTGGTCACGGCGCGCTTGAGGGACATACCTTGAATACGCTGTGCCGCCCAGTCTGCCCGAATTTGGTTACAGGGAATTCCCCAAACTTTCTCAGTGTAGGTTTTAAAGAAGGTGCGATAGAGGCGATCGCCAAAGCGATTGACCACCCACTCTTCAAAGGTTTCTGGCTCAGGAGTCATTTTCAGCCTGTCTTTGAGTTTCGCTTGGAAGTAACTCATCAAAATCAGAAAGCTGTTAAAGACTCCCAAGTTTGACAGCGTATTGAACAGTGAAAGCGGATAGTCATAGAACTTTCCCTGATAATAAATGCGCGACAAACGAGGCACTTGAATAAACTCTTTATCGAGAATTTCATGCCAAAATTGCTCAACCTGCGGCACCTTGGTAAAAAAGCGATGTCCCCCAATATCAAATCGATAGCCTTTATACATCTCGGTTCGGGAGATGCCACCTACTAAATCAGCTTTCTCCAGTACAATTGGCTGAATTCCGCGTTTTACAAGCTCATAGCCTGCGGTGAGTCCAGCCGGACCTGCACCGATGATTGCAATAGGATAACGTGTCATTCAATTGCCTCGATAGATTGGTTCAGAATGGCGTAAATTTCAAGACTCTGAAATTTCTAATAGCTTGGGTTTCAGGGTTGAATGCCGACTAAACCAGTAATAGCGGACTGTCCCAATTGCAAATGCTAAACCGCCGTAGAGAAAATAAAGCCAGTGCCAAAAGATGGTTCGATAGGCGAACCACAAACCCCGTTTCTGCTGAAAAAATCGATAAACGGGAAAGTTAATGGATAAAAAAATTAGAGCTAAGAGAAAAGCGATCGCAACTGCGCCAGTCCAGAAGAATGTTCCTAGAAGCGCTGCTAAAAAGCCGTAGGCGAGCAGCAGACTAGCGCGGCTAGAGGTCTTAAGATTAAGGTCGTTAACAAATTGGCGATTGCGCCAAATCAGCTCAGTCCAGGGCAATGCACGGTAGAAAAACTCGGCTCTCAGCAGATTGACTGGCTTCCAACATTTGAGATGTTTAACCTGAAGGGTTTTGCACAGCTCAATACGATAGCCCGCCTGCTTTAAACGATAGCCTAACTCAATATCTTCAACTGAAGGATAACGATAGTTTTCATTAAATCCACCCAGCTTCAGAAAAATATCGCGTCGAATTGCGCCGCAAGCTCCCCAGAAAGTAGAGGCTTCCGTTGCTCCAGTTTGATGAGTGTAGTGGTGAAATAGATTTTTGTACTGCGACAAAAAGTTTGGCGCACCGGGCATATCGTCGTAAGAACCAATGGCTGCCGCTAAATCTGGCTTATTGTGAAACAACGCGACGACCTGTTCGAGGGTGTCAGAGGCGATCGTCACATCTGCATCTACAAAAAAGAGAATGTCGCCTTGAGCAGACTTAGCTCCTAAGTTTCGAGCTTTTGCTGGTCCTCCAGAAACTGGAATTCGCAGCACTCTAAATCCAGCTTCTTCAGCTAAACGATAAGACTGATCGGTATCACCATCGGCAACGACAATTATCTCTGCTTGAGACGCAAAACTGATTAAGCTAGATAAGCATTTACGAAAACTTTCACCTCCGTTATGAACGGGTACCACAACAGACACGTTTGGCAATCGTAAAGATGACATATCGCTGATTTCTCCGCTTATTTAACCCTCTGACTGCCTCAAAATCGGTAACCCTGATCTGTGATGCGAGAATTTATCCTCTCTTCACTTTCCAAAGCATTTTTGAACTACCCAGAGGAAAACGTTGAAGCTTACACAAACTTCACAGGCTACGGTAATTTCTAGCTGAGAAATAAAGATTTAATAAAGTCAGTTCTCAAATCTGTGAGACCCTCCTTTTAGTAGTAGGAGTAAAAAGCATCGCTTAATCAGGAGATATTTTGCGATCGGGAACACTCCGCGACCCTCTCACAAAAATCACCTTAAGATCAGCAGTGCCAAGATGGAAATTTACTGAGCGCGTTCGGTCGTTATCACCACATGGAACCATGAAATTAAGGGACTCTCCAAATTCAAAATCCCAAACAATTTTCACAGTAGCGATCGGGCTACTCTACCTAGCTCTCTTTGTTTCTTTAGATTACCTACAATTTCCTCCAGTCTGGGATGAGAGCCATTTTTGGGAGACCACGCTACGGTTTAGTCAGCAGCTCATTCCCAGTTTGGAGCTATTGAAAAGTTATGGTGAGTTAAATACTCCCCTGCCCTTTATTATTTTTGGCATTCTTGAGTTTGTGTTCAAGGGCGGTATTTTTGCTGGCAGATTTTTGAATTTAGGGCTGTCCCTGATCATGACCTATCTCATTGGTCAGGCTGCCCTGAGTCGTAATTATGCTGCACTATTGGCATTGGGCGGACTGTTCCTATTTCCTTACTATCTATGGTCAAGTGGCTATTTCTACACAGATATCATGGGCGCATTTTTTGTGTTCATTGGTTTTTGGTTTTATCAGCAGCAGCGCCATTGGCTGAGTAGTTTTGCTTTTGTTTTGGCCATTGCCTCTCGTCAGTATATGCTGGCATTTCCATTGGCGATTGCTGTTCACGAATTCATCTCAGTTCATAGAAGCGGATTCAAGTTAGAGCGCAGTTGGATCGCTCCACTGCTTGCCGCAAGTTCAATCTTGGGTTGGATTTTGCTCTTTGGGGGCCTGGCTCCCCAATCTGCATTCACAAATGAGAGTATTCAAGTACCTGGCATTCAAAAAAGCTCGTGGGCAGTCGATTTGAGCGGTAGCCTCTACTTTCTCTCCTGTCTTGGTTTTTACTTCGTAGGGTTAGAGTGGCTACTCTTCAGCCGAAAAATGAATGTTCAAAAGCTCATCACCCAAAAAAATTGTTTTTTAGCATTTATCTTAATCATTCTCTTCATCCTGTTTCCCCCCTTGGATACTCACGGGTTGCTGAGTCGAGGACTAGAACTATTGTTAGTAGAATTTCCTAGACTGTGCCTATTGTATGCTCTAGCCCTCATTGCTGTAATTCGCTTTGCCTACCGTCCTAATCTTGCCTTTTGGATACTGTTAATGAACTGTGGCATTATGCTGAGAGCTTACCCATGGGACAAGTATCTCTTACCGATACTGGTCGTATTTTGGTATCTCAAGGCGATCGATCGCCTTGATGCAACATCTGAAAACAATTTTCAGGTATAGCGGTCACCCGTTTGCTTAAGACATTTAGGGTGGGGCACGAAGCGCCCCACCCTAAATGTTCCCGTTCTAACCGCCTTGGCGGTTGCCATAAACCTCAAGGGAGAATGATTTTATAGAGTGGGCAGAAAATTAACTATACTTCGGATTGCATTAAAGCCCCTGTTTGTATGAGATAGGCAAAGTAGGTGCTGAGCAAAGCGCTGTCAACTGGGGCACAGGCGATCGCCGTTTCTTCCAGCGCTTGCAGCGTTGCCCTACAGTCAATTTGGGGCTTCTGATCTTGCTGATAAAGTTGGGGAATGGTGAGTTGCTCTGTTGACCAGCGCTTGAGGAAAAAGGGCAGCAGCGGCGCTAAGGGATTATCCTCGGTCTGTACCCGCAGCCGCTCAAGCCAGTCCTGATAGGAGCAGATTTGCATGGTGTAGCCTTTGTCTTGCAGCCAGTCTGCAAATTGTCGCCAGTGCAAGGGCTGAGGATTGTTGAGATGGAAGGCTTTGCCCAAAGATTCCGGCTGTTGGGACAAGTGAGCGATCGCCTGACTCACATAGTTGACGGGGGCAATGTCCATCCGGTAGTCCAAATCAGGCATACTGCCGAGCTGAATACAGCCCCGGATCATGAGACAGGTGAAGTCATCACTATTCCAGGCTCCTGTCTGGCTATCTCCCGAAATCAGCGGCGGACGATAGATCGTTACGGGCAAACCCTGATCGCGAGCGATCGTCACCAGCTTTTCGGCAACCCATTTACTCTGGGAATAGCCCATGTAAATCCCTTCACTGTGATCAACCGGATCGGATTCCATCACCTGCTGACCTGCATAGGCGGTAGACTCAAATACCGTCACGGTAGAAACATAGTGTAGCGGCTTCAAAGTATGCTGACTGGCAAGACGTATTACTTCTTGAGTACCCAAAACGTTACTCGTCTTTAGTCCTGCATAAGGGTATACCCAGTTGAGCAAAGCTGCACTGTGGTAAATCACATCAATTTGTAATGCTAAGTCCTGGAAGGCGGCATCACAAAGTCCGAACTGAGGACGCGCCAAGTCTCCTAGTATGGGCACAATTCGGGTTTGAAATTTCTCGTCCCACAGACCATAGTTACCGAGATTTTGTTGAATTCGGGCTATTCCTTGAATAATGTCGGCAGCACGCACCAGGCAATAGCAAGTTGCCTGAGTTTGGCGCAGTAAATCTGCTAGGAGAAATGCGCCCAGAAATCCTGTAGATCCGGTCAGGAAGATAGCTTTGGGATGCGCTACAGGATTAAGCTGTCCTCGCTTTGCGGCAATGCTGGCAGCAATTTCGATATCCAGAACTGCCTCTTGATGGAGATCGATCGCCCTTTCAACTACACGATCGGATGAAGGGAGGTTTAGCGCTTGTAATTCTGTTGCCAAATGGGTTGAGAGCGCGGCGATCGTTGGGAAATGCCAAATCAAATTTGCCTCTACCTCCAGCGGCGCTGTCATCTGCTGAAGCTCATGGGCAAACTCAACCGCCGTGACAGAATCTAAGCCATACTCGGCAAATGATCGACTGGGTTCGCTCACGGCAATATTGACCTTGCGCTCCAGCCATTGCATAATCCAGTTTTGCAGAGCCTCTTGGGTTTTAGTAGATGCCTGGGATGTATCAGAAGCCTGAGATTGGGATGTAATGGGTTCAGGCGCGACAGGTTTGCAGGGGATATGGCGCAGCAATTCGTCCAGCTCACGGTTTTCATCGGCCAAGGTTTGCTCTACCTCGCCGATCGCCTGTCCATAGTCAGCGATCGTCTGCTTCAACGGCTCTGCTGCAATAAACACCGCTGTCGGCATTTGCCCCGCCCGCTCAATCTGCTGCTCTAGCTGGATTTGTGCCCATGCTACCGCTCGTCCTAGCGAGTCGCCAGATCCAATGCGGGATTGAGCAAACGCCCAGCGCACCGATGCCAGCAAAATCACCTGAGTCGTAATCTCTCCAATCAAAACATATGCCCAGCGCTGGGCAGTGGTGCGATCGCCAAACCGCTCTCCGCAAGTTTCCTCACGCTGCTGAATCTGTTGAGCGATCGTCTGAAGGCGCTGCGCCAAATCTGCTGCCCCCAAATTGTGCGACAGGAACTGAGTTAGCCCCTGCCCCTGATGCACCACTCGCGATCCCAGGAACATATTCAGCGTTTCAGTCGGCCCTTCAAAAATTCGCAGAATTCGGGCATCTCGCAGGAGCTGCGGCGCAATATTCGTCTCAATATAGCCCCGTCCGCCCAAAAGCTGCACTAGATTATCAGCGGCTTGCCAGAAAAACTCCGGAGCCGCAATTTTGCAGGCGGTGTAGACTTCGATCGGCACTATAACGCCGCGATCGAGCCATTCTGCCACCTGATTGACCAGCGTTTCTGTTGTGGCGATGGCTGCCGTCAGGTCATTCAGCCGCACCAGCGTCACCGGATTACTCAATAGCCGCCCTGTTGAAACCATCCGGCGATCGGCATAGCGCACCATGAGCTGAGCGCAGCGCTTCATACCGCCGACACAAGCCGCCGCAATGCTTAGCCTGCCGTACATCATGGCATCTTGGGCGACCTCCATACCATTCCCCGGCTCTCCCAAAATCTGCTCAGACGCAACGGGCACACCTTCTAGATACACCGTATTCTGCACCATGCCGCGCATTCCCATCGTCAGCGCCTCGGCACCCTGCCGCAGTCCTGGGCTACCCTGCCGCACTGCAAAAGCGCTGACTCCTCTGGATTTGCCGTTGGCATCCAGATGTTGAGCAAACACATTAATCACGCCTGCCCAGGCTGCCGAGCCACTCCAAATTTTGGTGCCGTAGAGCTGTAGCCCGCTGCCTGTCCCATCTGCCGCAACAGCTTGTGTGGAAAGTGCCTGAGGGTTAGACCCGGCTCCTGGCTCCGTTAGGGCAAAAGCCGCCAGTTCCCGTCCTGTTGCCAGCTTCGGCAAAAACTCTTCCCGGATTGCTTCAGAGCCATAGTTGAGAATCGGGCGAATCCCCAATACATTATTTAAGCCAACAAATAGCGCCAGCGTCGAGTCGATCGCCCCCAACTGCTGCAAAATCCGCAGCGTGCTGCGATGGCTCAACGCAATGCCACCATAGGATTGTGGCACCTGCATTCCCAGCAGCCCCCGGTTGCCAAAATCCAGCACAATATGAGGTGGGATACAGCGCCGCTCGTCAATCAAGAAAGAGTTGATGCGATCGCCCCCGTAATTCCGTAGCCACTGAATTAAATCATCTGCTTGGGACTGCGTAGGGTCATTTAACTTCTCAGAGGCTTCCAGTTTCTCAGAGACTTGCAGGTTTTCAAAGACTTCTAGCTTCTGGGCAACTTGTTGAACCGGGATGGCTGTCTCCCTGGAAGCCACCACATCCAAGCTGCCCCTCAAAAATCCGCTGCGGCAAGCATAGCGCTGAATTTTGCCGCTGGAGGTCTTGGGAATGCTGCCCGCCGACAGCAGCACAACCCCATGCACCTGCAAACCATGCTCGATCGCCACAGCCTGCCGAATCTGGCTAACTACCTGCTCTACATCGAGAGATTGGTGCGTCGTGCCGTCTGCGTCTGGAGAAGTCTGACGGCGATCGGTCAGGTTAACGCTATCCCCCGATCGCTCGATCGCGGATATTGCCACCCGACGGCGCTCTTGGTATCGTCGCTCTACCTCTGCCACAATGACTAGGCGTTCTTCGCCTTCTACCTCGATCGCAAATGCTGCACAGCAGCCCGGTTTACGCAGCGACCCATGGCTCTGTTCCACAGTCAACTCAATATCTTGCGGGTAATGATTCTGTCCCCGGACGATAATGACATCCTTTAGCCGTCCGGTGACAAAAAGTTCTCCGTCCTCGACAAATCCCAGATCGCCTGTTCGCAGATAGGAGGTTGCCTCAGGATTCTCTTCGGGTGCTGTCACGGCATAGAATATCTGACGAGTTTGTTCTGGCTGTTGCCAATAGCCTTGCGCCAAGCTAGGATTTTGCGCCACCCAAATTTCGCCGACCTGTCCAGCAGCACAGACAACTTGACTCTCTGGATTAACGATCGCCACTCTCTGCGCCGCCTGACCACAGCCCACGAGCGATCGCCCCTCTTCCTCTGAGTTGGAGGCAACCACCTGGTTTTGCGATAGCGCCGCCGCGCTCACCGTCTTAATCACGGGCATCTGAGACTTTTGACCTCCTGAAACCAGCAGCGTGGTTTCCGCCATCCCATAGCAGGGATAAAACGCCTCTTGCCGAAAGCCACAGACCGCAAAGGCTTCGGCAAACCGCTCTAAAACTGCTGCCCGAACGGGTTCCGCTCCGTTGAACGCCACCTCCCAATGGCTTAAATCAAGCGTCGATCGCTGTTCTGGCGTAATCTTTTGTACACACAGATCGTACGCAAAATTAGGGCCGCCGCTGGTCGTTGCTTGATAGTGAGAGACTGCCCTGAGCCAGTTAATCGGTTTTCGCAAAAAATCCATGGGGGACATCAGCACCGTAGAAGCGCCAACGTAGAGCGGCTGAAGAATTCCTCCCACCAGCCCCATGTCATGATAAGGCGGCAGCCAGGTTACGCCTCGACTCTGGGCCGTGTTGCCAAAGCAGGTGCAAATTAACTCCAGGTTATGTAGCAAATTCCCATGGCTCACCATCACGCCCTTGGGGGTACCCGTCGAGCCGGAGGTGTACTGCAAAAACGCCAGCGTGTTGCTGTCGAGGATGAGGGATCGTCTATCTTCAACAGATATTTGCCCCGCAGAAATATCGCAATCATTCGTCGTCAGCCAGAGCAGGGCAGCCAAATCTGGCGTTTCCTTGAGCCAGGTGGCATTTGCCGCAATGCCCACCGTCGTCAGAGCAACGGTTGCTTGAGCATCTTGGGCGATCGCCTGGACTCGCTCGGCAGAGCGATTTGCCCTAGGCGGATAAGCCGGGACAGCCACCACTCCCGCATAAAGACAGCCAAAGAATGCCGCAATGTAGTCTAGCCCAGGGGGATAGAGCAGCAGAGCACGATCGCCTGGTTTAGCAAAAGTCTGCAACCTCGCCGCAATTGCCTGAGCCTTCTGCGCCAAAGATTGGTAGGTCAGGCGATCGGACTCCTGCTCCCCGTCTCCCAGCAAAACATAGACAGTCTGATCGGGCTGGGTCATGGCGCGATGCGTCAACAGGTCGGCAATCGTTAGCCATTGGCGCGGCGTAGCCAGGAAACGAGACGGGCAAACAGTCATGATTTGGCTCCAATGAACGCAGTAGAGGCACCTGCTTCGATCTAAATGGGGCGATCGAGTGCGGCAGGCTTTTGTACCTCTACAGTGCCCAAAGGAAATCAAAAGGAATCAAATCACTTTTCGCAAATAGTCTGATCGCTGCCGATCGACTTATTGCTGAATAAATAGCTTTACTCCTAAGAAGACCGTGAAACCTCCAGCAAGGTTCTGATACCATACCTCATGCTGTATCAGAACCCTGTCGAGGTTTCAAACAGAGTCAGTCGATCGCAAACCAATGCTCACGCTAGAAATACTCGTGTCTGATCCCCCTGAATTCCCGCGCTATCGCGCCGCTGCGCGAGAAAAAAGGGGGACTTTGAGTTCTGAAGCCCCCTTTTTAAGGAGTTGGGGGGATCGAGTGTAAGCTTTGCGATCGACTGAGAGTATTAATCAGTGGTCAGAGTTCTGTTTCCTACGAATATAGCTGTAGGAGTTTTTGTAGCTGTGTAAGCTGCAATTCCATACTCATAGGTTTTTCCAGCCGTTGGCTTTGGTGCCTTTAGGGCAACGGTTAGCATTGTGCCTGATGCCACAGATGGATCAAATTCAATCCAAAAGGTTCCGGTTTCGTCCATCCACGCCTCAGTAGCGATCGCTTGACCGATTGCTTCAGGGGTTCCAGCAAAAGCTTGAGCATTGATCAAATCAAATCTCATTGGAATCGTAGAGGCATCTTGATTAAGATCACTAAACGATAGCTTTGAGAATTGCTGTGAATGCTCTGGCATAACTACCGTGAAGTAATATAAGCTCTCTCCTTCTGTAAGGCGATCGCTCACAACAGAACCGCTTAAAGTGTTAGCAGCAGTTTGATAGCTGGAGGCAGAAGAATCGGAAGGGTGAGGATTAGACAAATTTTTGTCGCTGTCCGTCAGGTCAAATTCAGGAATATGGGGCAGTGAAAACTCGGTAGCATATGCCCACGAACCCAGCAGGGCGCTAGTAATTGCCACCGTCAAACCTAAGCTAATTTGCCGCATAATTTACCTCTTGCTTTTTGAAAGATTCAAGCCGAAGCTTTTAAAGTCTGATAGCCTAATCAAGATTTAGATATCCAGCAATGAACTTGGCAAACGGCGAACATTGCGCCTGCTAAAGCCGTTATGAACAAGCACATCTGTGGCGATCGTTAGTCCTCGGTTCTGTAATGAGGGCTGGTAACGCAGCTTAGTCATCGTGGTTTCCTTTGATTCAGGTTAGGGACGAACGGTCACAGGAATTTCTAGCTCAAAGGGCCTGAATGCCTCGCTTCTAGACTGTCCTGCAAACACGAGCCGATAGCTTCCTGGTGTAGGAAACGTAATGCTCGTGCCAATAGGCTGTTCATGCCCTTCGGCCGGAGTTTCAGCTAGTTGGGGACGAGCGATCGCTCGATCTTGGGAATCATAGACGACTAAGTTACAGTTGCAGTCTGTTAAGGGAACAGTTTCGCCGTCCGAGCGGATCAAACGAATCCAAGTAGGGCTGGGCTGTCCAGCATAGGGAGAATCATCCGGCTGAAGATGAACTGTTGCCTGAAGATCTCCTACAGCTAGGTCTTGATGCGAAATCATGTCTGAGGTGTCTATAAGGACGCTAGCTGGAACCAGCACCATAGACACAAGCAAGGGAAGATATTGATGCATGATTATTACCTGATGTGAACTTACAGGATGAGTTGATTAGAATGTAGCGATCGCCCGATGGTGTTAAAACGCTCTAGACCCGATCTAGGCTCTAGACATCCGCTCAAGATGCTCTCAGCACTTAACTTTCTCAGTAAAGTGCAGTGAAAAAGACCCGATCGCGATAGATAGAGCGTTTGGAATCTGAAATTGAATGTCAATGGCAGGGTTTTTCGCCTCACTGAGATTCTAGCAGCTTATTTTAATTAGAACAAGAGATGGTTCTAATTAAATTCTGGCGTTCAGCTTTAGAAATAATTAGAGTGATTTGAGAAAGATAGTGTTCCAATTAGATTGAATTCGGTTAAGCTGTGGGTGAAAGGCTAAATTTGCTCTTGTTGCAGGCGATCGAAGTTGCTATATTAGCGGATGCAGGTACCTGCTAGAGTAAACCTGGCTTCTCCGGGCGTGCAAGATCAGTTCGCTCTTATCCCAGAGCTTCTCCTAATCAATAGTCTTAACATTCATAATCTTGAACTCATCGCCATAGAGACTCATCGCTCTAACAAAAATGTAGTGCAGTGTGATGGATTGAGCGAGTTACTAAGTTTTTTGTCAAATCATGCTAAGTTGTTGCCGCGCAAGAGTGTGGCAACAATCCTTCCTAGGATTTGAATCTATCAGGCGGTTTCCCAAACCATAAGTCTAGAGCTTTCTATGCACAGAATTTTGCCGATTTTCATTTTATCTGTTCTCGGAATTTCAGTAACTCCGCTGGTGGGCGCCCTACCCTCGATCGCCTATCGACAGATGGCTAGCACGGTCGGAGCCTCCATGCACCTAGAGCCGCATGATATGCCCCGTGCTAAGCAATCAAGCCCTACTTGGTTTGTGCTGACTCAGCGCGGGGGAAGCTTAATTCCTGCCGGAAATTGTGCTTGTCAAGTTGCAGTATACAACTCAAGTCATCAGGTAATCGCTCAGAGTTTACCTCTTTCTACGGTGCTAGTGGAAACGCATCAGGCAATCAGCACGACTATGAATTTTCCAAATCCTGGCACCTATACAGTCGTTTTGTCAGGACGATCGAAGGACGAAAGCTTTCACCCCTTTGAACTTACGTTTCCTGTCATTGTTAGCCCTTAATCTTTTCATTTAGGAGCCGTTATATGACCTTACTGAAACAGAAAAATCTCCAGACTGAAGAGACACTTGAGAATCAGCGGGAGCAGATTAAAAGAGAATTGCGGCAGAAAATTAATGAAACGCTCCAGAATGCAAAAAATTTGTCTCCTAGCAAATGTTTAGATGAAATTAGGAGCAGACTTTTTGCCATTCAGCAATACTGTAAAGTCCATGGAAAAACCTTCATTGCGATCGAGGAAACCATTACCTGCGATCAATATGGGCTAGGTGGAAATAGGGCAGATGCCGCAACGCTATTTCGAGGTCCCAATGTGGATGCTTCAGTCGCAATTTGTGTGTCCAAACAAGGATCTTTGCTGCATCGGGATGGTAGCTCTTGGCAAATCTATAAAAATGCAGGCGATGTCGATCCTTCTGAATTTATTTCAGCTCTGAAAATTTCTTAAGAAGTGACCCAGCGACACTTCTTAAGAAATTAATAACTCTTAGGGTGGCTCTAAAACTCTAGATCATCTGCGTACACCAATCGTGTTGCCGATCGCTGTTCAAACAGCATATACTCCTCCATAATGCTCCAGAAGAAAGCCCGTAGGGTTTTACGACGAGCCTCGGCTGGAATAGCGTAGTTAAATTGAGAGTCAGAGGGCTGGAGTTTTGCCAGATGGCTATCGCAACCACAGCCATGCTCCATAAAATATCCGTGACGGCTAGAGATGCTGTCAATGAGCCGCCGCAGCATGGAAACATATCCCCCGTGTAAGATGGCATCAAACCGACGGGCGATCGCCAAGTCCTGCTCACTAAAGCGGAAAGAACGAACTTCAAATAGATCCGATCGCTGTAAAGGATGTAGAAATGTCCAGTAGAAGGTGGCAGGCACGTCGTAGCCGAGTTCATCAAATAAATCGCTAACAATGTTGAGCAGTGCCACACGATTGCTCTGCTGAAACTCTGCCTGCGGCTGATTCCGAATCTGTTGCAGGTTTGGATAGCTCTCAGGCAAGAACATTTCACCGTAGTGAGTCACGGCTTCCCAAGCCAATTGTCCATTTCCTTCGCAGTAAGCAGACTTAAGGTGCTGAGCTTCGGGACGCTCTAGAAATAGAATGTGTCCGCCTTGATTTTTAGCCAGAAATACCTGTGCCATTGCCGTATACACGCGCGGCTCAGTCATCCAGGTGCCCGCTGCAATCTGTCGCCAGCTGTCTGGCATTTGTGCAATTGGCACGGCAGGTTCGCCATTGATTGTAATCAGCGCAGATCTGGAAATAGGTTCTGTCGATAGCATCAAAAAACAGCTCCTTATGTCGGTAATCTCTCCAGGCAGTAAAACTTTTGCTCAGCTCAACAACCTGACTCGGCTTAATTTTGCCACAACTCAAGCAGATTGTCCTGTTATGGATCTGCATATCGCCAATGTACAGATCGCCGATATGCAGATCGCTGATATGCATATCGGCGATATACAGTGTGTGAGCAATGCCCCCCTTTTTATCCCGATCGCTAAATTATGAATAAATTTGAATCGTTCGCCTTTCGATACCAATCAATTTGCCTTTTCGACTCCATTGCGGTACTGATAGAAGAGATCCTCACATTGAAATATTTTCTAAAGTTATGGCAACACTCCCTTCTTTAAGACTGCTTCAACGGCTTAGTATGACAGGATGGGTTGGAGTAGGGTTAATTCTAGCGGCTCCGGGTTTTGCAAACTCCTATTCAGTGCATCAATCTTCAGTGCATCAATCCGATCGCCTCACCTCTGCCTCGCTTTCATTCATGCCCTCAGTGCTACATCAGGCGGGACTAACCATCGCTCAAGCCCAGAGACAGGACATTATTGACACAGCAGCAGCTAAGGGTTCTTTCCAAACCCTCCTCCAGCTTCTAGATGAATTGGGAATGACAGAAGATCTGAGAGGCTATGGGCGATTCACAATTTTTGCACCCACAGATGCAGCCTTTGCTGCCATTCCTCCTGATGTGATGAAAAAACTGTCTGACGATCGGACTCTGATGTCTAAGGTGTTGGCATACCATGTCATTTCTTCAGCTAACCCGCTAACGTCTGGTCAAATCAACCCACCCGCTTCTGTAAGAACATTAGAACGGAGCGAGGTCAAAATCACCAAGCGTAGAGGTCGTCTCTATGTCAACGAGGCAAGAATAGTTGAGGCAGACATCGAAGCGACTAACGGCGTAATTCATGCTGTTGATCAGGTTTTAATTCCTGACAATCTAAGATGACTACTCATTGGCTGGCAAAATTTATTGGCTGGCAAAGTTTATTGACTGACAAAACTTAGAATTGTGGATTAGGTAGAACCCAATATTTTTTGGAAGTGCCGCGCGGCACTTCCAAAAAATATTTCAGGTTACCCACAGCTTTCAGTTTGCCATAATCTCTTTTCTAAACTAAGCTTTTCAAACTAAGCTGACATTAATTGCTGAATACGCTGTGGCTCTTCTCCCAGCCAGTCTGGATTCTGAGCCGTACCATCAAAAATTGATGAGGTCTTGAACGGTTCAAACTCTCCTCTTGCCCCTGCTGATGCCGTTTTTGCTAGGAGCGATCGCACCTGTTGATCATCCATAGGCTGAAATGTTCGCACGGCTTCAAATGCCTGATCCAGGATTTCCATACTGTCTATCCCTGTAATCACGACTGACGTAGGCAAATTCAGGGCATAGTGTAAGCACTCGATCGGCGTAACGGTGCCAGACTTCAGCAGAATACCGTTTGCCATACTTTTCATGCCCAGAATCCCGATGTTCTGCTTGACCAATTCTGGCACCACCAGTTTGGCAAAGCTACGGTAGTGAGCATCCATCACATTCAGCGGCATTTGAGCCGTAGCAAACTGAAAGCCATGATTGGCAGCAACTTCCAGCATATGCAAATGAATCTGTGGATCTTTGTGCCCGGTAAAACCGATGTACCGGAGCTTGCCCGCTTTTTGTGCCTCTACCAGAGCTGCATTTGACCCTTCTTCGTCAAAAACGCGATGGGGATCTTCAAATCGAAGGATCTCGTGATGCTGAACCAAGTCGATGTGATCGACTTGCAAACGGAGAAGCGATTCATCGAGCTGTCTAGCGGCTTCTTTCTTGGAGCGTCCATCAATTTTTGTCATCAGGAATACTTTGTCGCGGTAGCCATCGCGCAGAGCTTTACCCATCCGCATCTCGCTAACGCCGCTGTTATAGTCCCAGCAGTTGTCCATGAAAGTAATGCCTCGATCGATCGCGCTCCGAACAATCCGGATCGCTAGCGGCTCGTCCACATGTTTTAGGCTCAAGTGCCAGCCCCCTAAACCGATCGCCGAAACTTTCTCTCCCGTATTGCCCAAAATCCGGTACTGCATTTCTGAAGACATATTTCCTATCATCTGTTTCTCTGCTGTGTTCGCCATTATTTCAGTCAATCTCCCCAGAAATATCTATCCAAAGCGATCGTCTCTACTTGATGGTGAAGGCATTGAGCCACCAGAACATCAATCGCTAGAGAGAAAGCAGCTTGGGCTAAAGCGATCGCAAAGATTGCCATGTTTGGATAACATCAAGCATGAGTAAGACTTGACGTTGACGTTAAAGTTGCGCTATAAATCAAATGTGAACCAACAAATGCGGATCGGAGAATTTGCGAAACTGGCTGGCGTGACCCCCCGCACTGTTCGGTACTACGAAAGCTTAGGCTTATTGAGTCCAAACGAGCGGGAAGGAGCGGGCTTTCGTTACTATACGGACGTCGAATTAGCCAGACTGCAAAAGATTAATGCCCTGAAGGAATTGGGGCTGAGTCTAGAGGAAATTGCCAGCGTCGCACCTCTCTATTTTGAAGACCTAACAATGTTGCAAGGCAAGCGAAAGATTGTTGAAATTCTTAAATCACACCTTCAGGAAACAGAAGACAAGCTTGCAGGATTAGAGCAGTTTCGAGCGGAATTACAGGCAAACATCGATCGCATTGAACAATGGATTGAGTCTCAAACGAAAAATTAGCAATTTTTTTGGCGCAAAACTAACGTTAACGTAAATGTTGCAATGAGAAACCTATGCCAACCCTTCAACCCAAATTTGAGCAACCCACGTCTGAACCTAGCCGCTACAGACGTGGCTGGGAAAAGCTGACCGAAATCGACGGAGACGCAGGAGAAAAGGTAATTGCTAGCCTGAAAGACATTGCTCCCGATCTTGGACGATACATCATTGAATTTGCCTTTGGCGACATCTACTCCCGCCCAGGACTGGATTTGAAATCGCGCGAAATTGCCACTGTTGCAGCGCTAACGGCGTTGGGCAATGCTCAGCCACAGCTTAAGGTTCACATCCATGGCGCTTTGAACGTGGGCTGTACTCAAGAGGAAGTAGTAGAGGTTATTTTGCAAATGGCAGTCTACGCAGGATTTCCAGCAGCGCTGAATGGTATTACAGCTGCAAAGGAAGTCTTCCAAGAGTGGGATGCTTCCGGTCACGCGCCTCGGCATGATTGAAGTCTGATCGCGATACCAGAAAGATACATGATTTTAAGGAGACTTTAGAATATGACAGGTAAGTTAAATGGAAAAGTAGCGATCGTCACAGGAGCTTCCTCTGGTATTGGAGAAGCAACGGCGATCGCTTTGGCAGCAGAAGGCGCAGCGATTGTGATTGCAGCACGGCGAATCGATCGGCTGAATGATTTAGCGAAGCGGATTACAGAGAAAGGTGGGCAGGTTTTGTCTATTACGGCTGACGTATCCGATGAGGCGCAGATCAGTGACCTCGTGCAACAAACCCAGACAAAGTTTGGCAAGGTTGATATTCTCGTCAACAATGCAGGCGTGATGCTGCTCGGCATGATCGATGGTGCCAACACTGAAGACTGGCGACGCATGCTCAACCTCAATGTTCTAGGACTGATGTATGCCACGCACAAAGTTTTACCGCTAATGAAAGCTCAGGGCAGCGGGCATATTGTCAATATTTCATCGGTGGCGGGACGAGTTGCTAACGCAGGATCGGGAGTCTATAACGCCTCTAAATGGGCGGTAGGAGCATTCTCTGAATCCTTGCGCAAAGAGGTCTATCAAAACAACATTCGCGTCACGATTATTGAGCCGGGACTGGTGGCAACCGAGCTGCCGCAGCATGTCACTGACCCGAAAGCAAAAGAGACGACCGCGAACTTTTACGGCTCAGTCAAAAACTTGGAAAGCGAGGACATTGCAGCAGCGATCGTCTATGCCGTCACGCAGCCCTCTCACGTCAATGTCAACGAAATTCTGATTCGCCCAACTGAGCAAGAGCGGTAGATAAATCAGTTACGTTGAATTGCACATAATCTTGCACACAATTATCAGGAGAACATCATGAAAACGAGAAAACTGGGTAATCAAGGTTTAGTTGTTTCTGAACTGGGACTGGGCTGCATGGGCATGTCTGAGTTCTATGCCGGACGCAATGAGAAAGAGTCGATCGCCACGCTCCATCGCGCTTTGGAACTGGGAATTACCTTCTTAGATACTGCCGATATGTATGGGCCATTCACGAATGAGGTACTGGTTGGTAAGGCAATTAAAGATCATCGCGATCGGGTAATTCTGGCAACGAAATTTGGTAATGTCCGTACCGAAGACGGTGGCTGGAAGGGGATTAATGGTAGCCCAGAGTATGTGCGTCAGTCGTGTGATGCCTCTTTGAAGCGTTTAGGTGTTGATGTAATTGACCTCTACTACCAGCATCGGGTTGATCCCAACGTGCCGATTGAAGACACGATGGGCGCCATGGCGGAACTGGTGCAGCAGGGGAAAGTTCGCTATCTGGGGCTTTCGGAAGCAGCTCCAGCAACCATCCGACGGGCACATGCCGTGCATCCCATTAGCGCCTTGCAGACTGAATATTCGCTCTGGAGTCGTGATCCGGAAGACGAAATCTTGCCGACCATTCGCGAATTGGGAATTGGGTTTGTGCCTTACAGCCCGCTCGGTCGCGGCTTTCTATCGGGGGAGTTTACCAAGCCTGAAGATTTAGCTGCCGATGATTATCGTCGTCAGTCGCCACGCTTCCAGGGCGAGAATTTCTATAAAAACCTGGAATTAGTAGATAAAGTGAAGACGATCGCCACTCAAAAAAGTGTAACGCCCAGCCAGCTCGCCCTCGCGTGGTTGCTGGCTCAAGGTAACGATATTGTTCCCATCCCTGGCACAAAACGCCGGAAATATCTAGAAGAAAATGTCGGCGCGGCTGAGGTGATACTAACACCCGATGAATTGAGGCAGATTGAAGACGCTGCTCCAAAAGGGATAGCCGCAGGCGATCGCTATCATGCTCAGGCTATGAGTGCTGTTAATCGCTGAGTCTTGAGAGGTGCAGCAATCGGCATTTGCCACACCTCCCAACACCTACTGCATTAGGATCGATTTTTACCCAACTGAGAACCGTCGTACTGTAGCTGCTCAAATTTTATAGCTATCGATTAATGGAGAGTGAAACGACAGCTAATTTGCTTGATATAGCGCTACGCCCTTAGATCCAATGAGTTATTTTTTGAGAGCCGCGCGGAGCGCGGCTCTCAAAAAATAACTCATCCTAACTCAATTACGTAATGCCATACCATCATCAGCGCAAGCATAGCAACCGCTAGGGCGGTTAGGACGGGGACATTTTTGGCGGGGCGCTTCGCGCCCCACTAAAAATGCCTTAAGCAAACTGGCGGCAGCTATACCTTCAGGAATTTGGAAGATAATCTCAAGCTCTAGAGGTCTTTTTTGGGAAGACGTGAGAATGGATCAACCACATCTTTGGAGTAGAGAACTGGAAGTTTGAGATTATAGTGCAAAGCAAGCATCCTTAAAACAACTACTGCTGTAAATCCTGCTGCACCTGCAAAGGAGGGCGAAAGTTTGAATGATAAAAAGAGCAAGTACGTCCAGCCTCCCAGAAACGAGCAGGTTGCATAAAGGGTGGATTGGCGAAAAATAACTGGGATCTCGATTAAGGTAACATCGCGCAGAACACCACCAAATACGCCTGTTATCACGCCGAAGAGAACGGCAATAAAAGGAGGAATGCGATCGGCTATTGCATAGGATGTACCCGATATGCTGAACAAGGCAAGACCCAAAGCATCTATCAAGTTAAACGACTTTCTAGCCAAAGGTTTTACAGGTGTCAATCTCTGAGAATAGTAGAGGAACAGAATAGACAGAATAAAAATAAGAATAGGATACTCCTGATGGCTTACCCAAAATAGGGGTCGCCGATTCAGCAAAACATCTCGGAGAGTTCCACCCCCAAAAGCAGTGATGAACGCAATGAAATAGGTGCCAACAATATCTAGCTGTTTTTCGCGGGCAGCAATCATACCTGAGAGAGCCGAAACGGTGACAGCAGACGCCTCAATAAAATACTGAAATTCAGCAAATCTATCCAGTTGGTCGGCGATCGCATCTAAAGCCATGGCGATGTATCCCGCTTTAAATCAGCTATGCTAGATCAGTAAAAATTCTGGGAAATTCTGGAAATTCTGATCGATGATCCAGCTAATTATACGCTGTTCACTTCGTTAAAGAATTGGGTACTTTAATAGGAAATCGCCCGTTTTAACTTGAAGTGCATCTCACTCTTTCCACCCGCGAAAGACTTTAGCCATGATGAAGACCTGTACCAAGCCTCTGAAAACCAATCCTTTCAGCAGTTACCGCGATCCAGCTACGGGTCGGTGGATCGTGATTAAAGAAAGTTCTAAGCCCGGTCAGCACAAGAACTAGCCAAAATCCAGCAATAGCCAAATACCGCATATTGCTATCAATATCCCCACTACCGATCGCCAACTGACCCGTTCACCCAACGCGATCGCAAGGGGAATAATAAATAGCGGACTGGTTGCCGTTAGCGCCTGTGCAATTCCGGCTGCCGTATATTTGAGCGCCGTTTGCTGAAGCCAGATCGCCAGATAGGTACCTGCAAAGGATGTACCTATTAATATTCGCAAAAACTGAGGCGATCGCACAGCCTGGAAACCTGCCCAAACGCTTCGTCTTTGGAGAATAAGGATAGACAGCACTGCCATCCCTGCCAGCAGTCGAATGAGCGTACTCCATAACGGACTAACGCTGGTTTCAGCAAGAGCAGCCCTTGATAGTACGGCTCCACTTGCCTGCCCCAAAGCTGCCAGCAGTCCAAAGCCAACGCCCCTTAGCGGTTTCATCTGATGCACCTGATCAGGGGCACGCTCTGCAATCACCCATGACACACCCGCCACCGTCAAAAAGATGCCGAGCCAAGCCTGTAAACTCAGCTGCTCTGCCAAAAAAACGCTTGCCAGCACAGCCGCCAAAGGCGGCGCTAGAGATTCCATTAAGAGCGATCGCCTTGCGCCCACACAGTTGAGCGATTCCAGAAAAGCCGTATCGCCAAAGCCAATGCCGATCGCGCCACTCAGCAGCAGTAACCCCAGGTTGAAGCCGCCAATCTGCGAGCTAAAATTGCCCTGAAACAGCAGCGTCAGCAAAATTAGGGCGATCGCCACCCCGTTTTTAGCAAAGTTCAGCAGTAGCGGAGACATTTGCTTGCCCAAGTCCACGTAAATCAGAGAGGCGATCGCCCAGATCAAGGCAGCACTGAGGGCAGCAAGTTCGCCTCGGTATTCAAGAAAAAACAGCATAGATAAAGTTAGGCTTCCTTTGGGCTATCCAGCATTCTGACATAACGCATCGCTGGGATGTGTCTCTGCATCTTGATAACAGCTATTGACAACCAGACTTAACTGTGCTTCTATCTAAATATGCAAGTGAGTATCTATGCTTAGATATTCGTCTCATGCGCACTACCTTCGACTTTCACGTCAGTGCATACCCAGTATTCTGGTCTAGCAATTCCTCAAAGGTTTGGACTCAACTTTTAAGCGATCGCTGGTTCAGCCTACTAGATATGCCCTAATGTGAAGCTTAGAGGTTGTGCGATTGAGACGTAGATCGTTAAGTAGAAAGCAGATTTCTCGTCTATAAAGACATTTATAGAGATAAGAGTCTTTTGCTTGAGATATTCCAATGCTACTCAAATTTGTAGCTCAGGAAGTTCTACATGAATCCTAGACAAAGAAAAGTCAGAAAAACTCAGCTCGTTAGTGAGTATGGATCTTGCTGCTGGTGGTGTGATTGCAAATTGCCATCTGAGCAGTTAACACTCGATCACTTGAAACCCAAGAGCAAAGGGGGTTCCAATTCACTGGAGAATCTACGCCTCGCCTGTCGCCCCTGCAATAGCTCTCGCGGGAATAGTCTCTTTCCCCCTCAGGTAAAGAAGATTACGAGCGCTTAAATTCACTCGTGGTTGAGGAAGTTTTGAGCCACCTGAACTTCCTCAACCGTAAATTCGAGACTCCTTTTAGATTCAATTTCGATCACAGAACAACAGCGATTAAGATGCACAAACTTTTGATGTTCAATGATGAAAAACTGCTGCGTCAGGCGCTGACTCATCGCTCCTATGTGAATGAAAATCCTGGAGAGATCAAAGACAATGAGCGGCTAGAATTTCTAGGTGATGCTATTCTCACCTTCGTCAGCGGCGAGTACCTTTATCAACGTCATTCTGAAATGGGGGAAGACGAAATGACGCGATGGCGATCGGCTCTCGTCGATGAGAAACAGCTTGCTAAATTCGCAACTGAAGTTGGGCTAGATTTTAGAATGCGTTTAGGACAGGGCGCAATTCGGGACGGCGGCTACCAGAACCCCAATCTTCTCAGCAGCACGTTTGAAGCCGTGATTGGGGCGTACTATCTAGATTGCGATCGCAATCTAGAAGCTGTCCGTCCTTTAATAGAAGAGTTGTTTGATTCTGTACCCCCAGACGATCAACCTGGCTCCAACATAGATTCAAAAAATAGGTTCCAGGAATATGCCCAGGCGAATGGAGCAATTATGCCTCCAAAGTATGTTACGGAGAAGAAGGGGGGCACAGATCATGCGCCAGAATTTATTTCTAAAGTCTATGTCGGTGACAAAGTTTATGGCGAAGGCACAGGACGGAAGAAAAAAGATGCTGAAAAGCAGGCTGCCGAGGACGCTTTAGCGAAGTTGAAAAAGCGAGGATTACTTTGAGCTATCAACTTGTGGTACAAAATATTTCGCATCACTAAACTGGTTTGTCATCAGAAAATTTGTCATCAGAAAACTACGAAAGATACTGCCAATTTTGCCTAGCCATTTCAGAATGCTTGATTTACTGAACGTTTGGTATACTGTCCAAATAGAAGCAGAAAACAATTTTGAGGTGAGTTAATGTCCAAAGCGGCGGTTATTCCCCAATTAATGGCGGTATTCCGGCAATATGGCTATGAAGGAGCCAGCATTACTCGGTTTTCGGAAGCGACTGGTTTAAAACGAGCTAGCCTGTATCACTATTTTCCAAACGGCAAAGAGGAGATGGCAGCCGTAGTGCTAGATTACGTCACGCAGGCGCTCAAAGATCAGGTGCTAGCACCGTTGGACAGCGATCGCCCCCCCATCGATCGCATCCGCGCTATGAACCAGAATATAGATGCGTTTTATCAGCATGGACAGCGAGACTGTCTGTTGGCACTGCTCAGCATTGGGGAAGCACACGAGTTGTTTCAAGGGCAGGTGCAGCAAGCGCTCAAGCTCTGGATCGATGGTTTGGCAACCTTACTCATCAATACGGGAATCACACCCGCCACTGCCCATCAACGCGCGGAAGATGCAATTGTGCAGATTCAAGGAGCGATCGTGCTGACACGAGGACTAAATAATACGGCAACGTTTGAGCGCGTCTTGAAACAAATCCCAGAGTTTTTGCTGCGCCCTGAGTAAGCGATTCATCAAAGTTCTAATTTTGAAAGAGGCTTCAGAATAATTGCACATGCAACTTCAGTTCTTAACCTTCCCCACCCAAGGAATCAGCGGATCTTGGGCTAGCCGATAGGATATGGCATAGGCTCCGTAGCGGTTCAGGTGACTGGGATCAGAGAAATAGCCATATTTTGTTGTCCAAATTTCGCCCAAGTCCCGGAACGCAAATCCGGGCTGGCTGAGGGAAAGCTTGACCATGTACTCTTTAAATTCCTGCTCGTGCTGACGACGGGCAGGATCGAGGTAATCTTCGGTGAGGGGCAGGTTAACAAAAACGACGGGAATATTGCGCGTTTGGGCGTACTGTAAGAGCGATCGCAAAGCAGTTTCCTGCCGTCCAGCAATCCTGAAGTTTTCATAGTCGCCATCATACTGACCTGTCACCCTGGCATACTTCTGATAGTAGGTTGCCGGATTGAACTGCATCGGCAGCGAGAGAAACCCATCAGGATTGACAAGGATCGACTGAGCCGCAGAATGAGCAGGGATAGCCTGAGCCGAATTGGGACTCACAGCACTGACAGGTGAAGTCTCGATCGCCGCAGTAGGCAAGATCTGGGAAAAGTTTTCTTGAAAGAGATGCTTGAGGCGATCGCGCTGGTCGTAGGTACCCGAAATCTCAGCTAGTTGGCTGCTAAACCAGCGATCGATCGCCTCATAGCTGCTAGTCAGGGAAATATTGATGCCATTTTTGGGCTGGGTGGGAGCGGTTGGCAGTTCAGCTGTCAGCTTGGGAATAGGAAACTGACCTGCCGTGAGCTGCCGATAGCCTTCAGATGCAGCAATGCCGTTGAACGTAACGTCGCCACCGCCGCTGTTGAAAGCCCTTGCTCCATCTGCCCAGAGAATCAGGCGCGGCAGTTGGTCGGGTGTGAGGAGCTGCTGCACTAACAGGTCTGCAACCTGCGCTGTCGCACCATTGATGCCAAAGTTAAAAATACTCAGGTCTGCGTAGCCCAAATCCGCTAGACTCTGCTTCAGTGCAGCTGGATCAATGCCCCGTAAGGCTCTGGAGCTACCCATGACCAGCACGTCAGGCGGTTTGCCGTTTTCCTTAATGTATTGGTAATAGAGCTTTAGCTTCTCGTCCATCTGATGGCTATTGAAGCTGGGTAAAGTCGGTTCGGCTGCCAAAATAGCAGCCGTAATTTGACTGGCTTCAGGTTGGATCGCCGTGTAGGGTAGGGACGATCGCTTTTGTAAGGGCGGCGATTGGGGTGGCGCATCGGCTGAATCCGCAGGCTTCGCCAAGCTAGAATTCGAGGCAGTCGATCGGGTAAACCCTTCAGAGTTAAAGATGCCGTCTTGAGGAGAACGCCGCAGCGTGATTTTGGGCGATGCCGCCTGAGTTGGAGGCTGAGGCTGAGCCTGAGGTGTCGGCTGTTCCGCAAGATCGGTAGGCAATGTCGAAGACAACACAGGTGCCGTTGAGTCGCTGGGTGCAGAGGGTTTAGGCTTGGGCTGAGCTTGCAGCATCTGACCCGCTAGCCAGTTGGCTTGCAGCATTAGCAGAATTCCTACCATGCCCCACACGGCAGCAATGCGAGTCTGAGAGTTTGAACCCGCAGATGCTACGGCCAAGACCTGAGTCTGCGGCGTGGGGGTGAAGAGGAACGATCGCACCAGAATCTGCTCTGTCCCGTTTTTGAGGCGCTGCTGAAACCGTTTCCAGACGGAATGAATATCCGCAGGGGTGAGATCTGGGCGTAGGGCTGACTCATCGGCTGGAGTCATCAGATCATGCACAAAGCTGTCTGTCGCGACAAACTCAGGCGTGGCTTCTGGAACCAGCCGATGACGAGACACAAAATCGACTCCGAAACTCCAGAGCGGCAGTTTTTGTCCCGACCGTCTGCCGTAAATCCGCACTCCTGCTAAATTGGGCAGCTTCAACTGCCGCAAAAACTTGGCGATCGTCTGCCCAACTCGGTGCTGCTCTGGACAGACGGGAGCCTCGCTCATCACATGCAGCAAGTCTTGCTTGGGCAAAAGCTGTAGCCGGATGCCTCCCGTCATCAGATAGCGATCGAGATCGGGATTGAGCAATCGATGCAGCAAGAAAGCAATCGCTTCCCAGTCGCCCTGCTGAGCAAGCGCCATTGCCGATTCTGATAGAGCCGGATGTTGGGCGGCAGGCAGTTTGAGCCAATCAATCCAGGCAGGCGCTTCCATACCCGTAATCTGCGGCATCTGTCCATACAGCGTTGCGGCATGAATGCCTTGGGGGGCAAGAGGCTCTAGCAACTCGCTGATCCACTGACGCGATCGCGACAGGTCGGGCGGCTCAGCAGGCTTTCGTAAATTTGTGGGCGAATCGATATCACAAAACAGGTGCAGCGTTGATTCCTTTAGCGAAGCAGTGGCAACCCGCAATCCCTGACTGGCTCCCGCCTGGTTCAGCAATTGCCGGATGGCTTCCACATCGCCCCAGCGCCCCCACTCTCGCAACATTTCGCTCGGAGGAGTCAAATCGACCCTGAGCTTCCAGTCAGGTTGGGTTTCTCCGGATACCTGAAATAAAATCACCGCATCTCGGTAGCCCTGAATCTCTAGCTCTCGCAAGCGGCGAGTAATGGGTTCACCCACCAGAGACAAATCGGGACTATAGGCTGCGCCACAGGAGATCCACAGCCGCTTGGTGGTCATTGCCGCCAGAGGAATAGCCCCCGACTGCACCGTAGAAGGCGACAGATAGGGGACGGTCTTAGCGCTGACTCGAACCGCCACACCCAAGTCACTAAGGGTTTCGCTGAGGTAGCTGGCGATCGCCACTTCCTCCCCCTGCTGTGCCAAACTGCGGTTCGATCGCGCTAGAGCTGAATTTTCCTGATGAGAACTCCCCTGGGCTGCTTTTCCTTGCAGGGCTGGACGGTTGGCGAGTTGGAGCTTGCCGACAGCTCTAGTGGCGCTAATCTTTTGGGGATCAATTGGATCTAATTGATGTGCGTCCAGTTCAGGCAAGCTCGATCGCCGTATGCCCTGCTGCATCTGCTTCAGATGGCGATCGAGCTGGTTTAGGTGAATGGCGGCTGTCCATGCAGGTTGTCCGGCACCCGGCAGGCAGCCATAAAGCTGCACCCGATAAATGGGCGTATGAGCTTCCGATAGAAGCGTCTTGAAATCAGTTTTTTGAAGGACAGGAATGAGCCAGAGTAGCAGAGTACCGCGATCGGGACAGGGTTGAGCCTGACACAGCAGATGAAGATTATTGCCGCGCAGACGAAATTTGACCTGAAGCCCTCGTGGCTCGAAGGTTTGGCTGACCCATCGACCTAGCGCAGATGCGTAATTTGAGGAGTAATGATCCACAGCGTTTGACATTCGAGGTTATCTATGAAGACCCTGACGCTTCACTCGCTAAGGTTGTAGCACACTAATAGGAACACCGATCGCTATCCCAACTTTAGCCCGCCGATTTCTGCCGCCATTCTAACGGTCTTGTAGGATATTGTTATGTAACTTCATATCAAATTTTCATACGCTCTCCCTAGGTTTTTACAAAGGCTAATTTCAAACAATGGCTGATTTCAAAGTTCCGACCCAAGTTTTGCTGAGCTTAAGCACCTTTCCTTTGCTGCTGCTGCTAGTAGGAAGCAAAGTGCTGACTAAAGCGATCGACGAGTTGGGGCAAGCTAGCGAGGAAATCTTTCGAGGCGATCGCCTGCCTATTCTTCATATCCCCAAGCCTGCGGATCAAAAAGAGTAGAAATTTGTTGGTCTACTCAAAGCGTTGGAGCGATCGCGACCACTGCTGAATTTGATAGCGCTGACCCTTGTGGATTAATAGAGCTGGCAACCCCTGTGGGACATCAATAATAGCGGCGATCGTCTGCTCAGACAAAGAGAGATCGCTATAGAGCAATGCGCCCGCACTCGAAAAAATGACCGTGTGATCTGTCGTTCGATCTACCGTGCGATCTGCGGTATCGTTATCGGTTCTGATGGTGATCACCCATTCGGGCTGACCTTCACCCGTTAGCTCTAGGCGATCGACCTGCCAATCTCCTATTTGTGCTAGAGCCTGAGTCTCAGGATGCTCTGGAGCGCTGGCTTGGGTACTAGCTGGAGTGCCAACTGGTGCAGCTGGCAACTGTTGTCCTGCCTGTTGCAGCTGCTGCTCTAGGGTCGTTAGCACGGTGGCGATCTGCTGAGGCTGCTGTTGGCTAAGGCTGGTTAGAGTCAGGCGATCGATGGGAGCCAGTAAAGGCAGCGTCAGAGCGATCGCAGGCTGGGTCGGATGGGTTGCAGGAGCCGCCGCCAAAAGGTGCAGATTGCCACTACGCCACTGCACGGCTTTAATGCTGAGCGTCTGAGCCGATTCCTCTGACTCGCTGATCCGCTGAATCTGTGAATCTGAGGTTAGCCCCAAATGCTTCCACGCCAATTTTTCGGAGTTAGGCAGATTAAAGGGCGATCGCTGCCAGCGCTGACCGTCTTGAAATCCCAAAACTTTGACTTGATGCCAGACCTGGCGATCGGGTAAGACTAGCGGACGAGGACTATACCAGTCGCTAGCCCGAAAGGAAGTCAGCGGCGAAACCGATCCAATCAGGCGTAATGGCCCAGAGGGAGCGTTGGCGATTGGCTGAGACGGGTCAGTTTGGGATGGCTCAGTTAAGGGATCAAGCAACGCGAGAATTTGTTGAATGGACTGAGGCGATCGCGCTGACGAGGCTACCCCTGAATGTAGCGGGTGCTGCCGGAGCCAGGTAGCTGCAGCTGAGCGATCGCGCTGGCTAGCAACCGTCATCGCTCCCCATTGCTGTATCACAGGCTGATCTGAATCGACTCGCAGAGCGGCTTCTACTCGGCGCTGTAGCGACTCGGCATTGGCAGACAAAAGACTTTTGATGTCATATCCGCTCGCACGAACCGATCGCAGCGCTTCTAAAGCTTTTCCCCAGCGACCATCAATCACCAGCGCGGCAATCTGTTGCGTAGGGCTTGCCCAAGTGCGATCGGCTTGAGCTTGAGTAACCTGGGCATGCAGAGCAATGAAATCTATTTGGGCTTGAACAGCGCTGCCATCCTGACCCCGATCGGTCAATAGCTTGAGGGCATCTGACCATAGTCCGTTTCTGGCTAGCAGCAGTCCGTCTCTGTAGCGCGGCTGATTGGAAACTATCTCCGTTAGAACGATCGCCTCTAGCCGCAAAGGTTCGCCAGGGGCACGGGGCAGTCTAGCCTGATAGACCTGAAACTGAGGTTCTAACCCTACAGCTTGATTGACCACCAGCTCATTTTGCTTGTGGCTACCTGTCACCTGCTGCCAGTGGGGCATCTGTCCGGTGGGGCTTGTCCAAGGCAGCAGAGCCTGAAGCCGATCGCGCTGCGAATCATAGCGCACCACCTGACCATATTTAATACCAGCACTACCGCGCTGCAACTCGCCGCTGAGGTTTAGCCAAACTGAGGCATCCGGCGGTTCGCCCTCGATCAAGGTGACATAGTTGAGAGGCAGCTTACGGCTACCTCCCAACTGACGCAAGGGAGCGATCGCCATCAGTTCCTCAATCCCTGTCACCTTTAGGCGATCGATTAGCTCAAATTTTGTTGAATTTAAATTGCTATTGGGACGGTAGGCATTAGAACGATAGGCACGGAGTTCCACAATGTGCTGACAGGCGGTATCTCTGGTTTGGCTCCCCCGACAGCGCGATTGTGTCTCCAAAATCGGCAGCAGCAGGTCTTGAGTAGCGGGTGCTGCAATCGGCTCTCCTAAGGCACGACCCAATTGGGCTTCTTGGGCGGCAATTTCTGCCAGGGTTTGGCTTGTGCCCCCCGGTAGGGTAAACCGTCCCCACTCCGGCAAAATGTTGTTTAGCCAACTCACAGAACTCGGATTCACAATCAGGCTCACAGCCAGCCAGCCACTCCAGGTTAGGAGGGCGATCGCTCCCACGCTTGCCACGGCAAAGAGTCCCCTTCCTCGACGCACAGATGGCAGTTCATCCACCCAAATACTGACTTTAATTGGGGTTGCTTTGGGGTTGTCGCCGCTCTTATGGTTCATGACCATGCGCTTCATGTCTCTGCGCTTCATACTTGCCGCTAATCACCTCTGCATATTGCCGCCCTGCTTGCTCCCAGGTGTAATCTTGTTCAATCAGCGATCGCCCCGATCGGGAAAGTTGGTCGCGCAATGCTGCATCTTCAAACAGACGGGAGATGGCACTCACATATTCTTCAGGACGATTGGCGCGGAGGGCGCGGAGAGGTTCGTCTACGGCAAGCCCTTCTAGACCGCGATCGCTCCCCACTAGCGGAATCCCAGCCGCCATCGCCTCTAACGCCTTGTTTTTAATGCCGAATCCGGTACGCATGGGCACCACACAGACCGTTGCCCGATGCAATGGCTCCACCATCCGAGGCACCCGACCCGTGACGGTAATGCCAGGGCGATCGCCCAGCTCCAGAACGGTGGCAACGGGACGATTGCCTACCAAATCTAGGGTGGCATTCGGGTATTTCCGCTGAAGGACTGGCAACACCTCTAGGCTGAAGAAGCGGGCAGCATCGATGTTGGCAACATTGTCCATTGCGCCAATGAACACCAGCCGATGACCGCCCGGATCGACAGCGCGACCGGGAAATTCCTCCAAATCAACGCCGTTGGGAATGACGGCAATTTCTGCATCTGGACAGAAGGCTTGCATCTGCTGCCGATCTTCAGCCGTCGTCACGACAATGCGGGAAAACTTGCGGGAAAACTTTTGCTCATAGCGGTAAAGCAACGGCAGATTGAGGCGATCGCGTCCCGGATGCTCGGACGTGCCCGTCTCTAGCTGATTTTTGCAGGTGCCGTAGACGGAGCTGTGGATATTAACGATCGTGCGTAGACGGGATTTCCAAGACGATCGCACATAGATTTCGTTGACGCTATGCTCACAGGTGATTACATCAAAGCGATTTGCCTCGACAGCCTGTTCTACCCAGCTCTGCGCTGGGGGAGAATAGCTAGTCAGGACGCTAGGCGGCGTACCGCCCATTAGGAAATTACCAAAGCGCTCTAGTTTGCCCCCCCAGCCCTTGAGTTCAGTTGCCGGAGGTCGGGGGAAAATTACCAGCTCTGTCACTTGCTCCCGCAGTGCCGCGATTTCACTTTCTGAAGTATCGGGCGATCGCAAGGTTAGCAACGTGACGGCATGGTGCTGCTGCAAATACTTCAGCAGGTTAAACGTCCTAACCTGGGTGCCTCCCTGCGTGGGCGGATAGGGAAACGTTGAAGAAATCATCAGAATGTTCATATTCAGCCGCCCCCGCCCCCTGCTCGAATCTCGTGTTTCTGTACCTGTCCCTCCACAAAGTTTACTTTGACTTCGCTGATCTGGATTCTCTTACATAGCGCTACGCGCTTAGATCCAATGAGTTATTTTTTGAGAGCCGCGCGGAGCGCGGCTCTCAAAAAATAACTTGTCCTAACTCAATTACGTAGGGCTATAGCAACCGCCAAGGCGGTTGGGACGGGGACATTTTGGGTGGGGCGCGCAGCGCCCCACCCAAAATGTCCTCAGCAAACTGGCGATCGCTATCCCATTCAGGACACTCCGGCTCTTGCTGATTCAATTGCCCAGAGAGTAACTGGTAGTAAGCGGCTCATAGTCATACCGCTGAGGATTTGATGACTAACCTGAATTCGGGGAATGCTAGAACCAAGTCCTGCTGATTCGTCCTGCCCATCCTACTTCTCCATCATGCCCGCCATCATACCCAAGATTAGCGTCTGCATTCCCACCCACAACCGATCGCACTTGTTACCCGAAGCGATCGCCAGCGTTTTGGAGCAAACCGAAACTGACTTTGAGCTGATTATTTGCGATGATGGCTCCACAGACGGCACGGCGGCATTGATGGCGCAGCTTTTGCAGTTTGGCGATCCTAGAATTCGCTACATTCGCCATGAACAAAATATTGGCAAGAGCAACAATATGCGCTCTGGGTTTGATGCCGCTGGAGGTCAGTATTTTGTCAAATTTGATGACGACGATCGCCTGACGCCAGAGTTTTTGAGCGCCACTGCCGAAATTCTTGACGGCTGCTCTGCTGATTTTGTCGGCACTGATCACTGGATTATTGACATCCAGGGTCAGCGCGATCTTGCCGCTACCGAGAACAACTCGCGGCATTGGGGACGTGCCGATCTGCCGGAAGGGATTGTTCAAGATTTGCTCCAGGTTGCGTTTGTCCAGCAAAGCTTTCAGGTGGGCGCAACGCTGTTTCGGCGGCGATCGCTCACGGAGGTCGGCTTCATGCGCCCCAACTGGCAAAACTGCGAAGACAACGATCTGTTTGTGCGCCTAGCGCTTGCCGGAAAGCAAGGATACTACTGGAACGATCGCCTGATGGAATATCGCGTTCATGCCGAACAGCAGGGTCTTCAGCGCGCCATTCCTTACCTCAAAGACAAGGTCAGCTATCTCGCAAGCCATCAATTTGAGGATGAAGCTGTGGAAAAAGTTCGGCAGTTTCGCCTTGCCGAGACGCAGCTCCTGCTGGGCTTGCGGCTGATTAATAGGGGTGAGATTGAAGAGGGGCGATCGCTAATACAGCTCGGCAAAACTGCTGCTCCACTCAAAGCCTGGGCAGGTCTAGGACTTTCGTTCCTGCCTGTTCACTTACGCAATTCCGGCTTTCAACTGCTGCGCCAAGCTCAAGAGATGCACTTTAAATTAGCCGCAAATTAGAGAAGCTACAGCAATTTCAAATGGGTCGTGAGAGGTGGGATAGGCCCAGGCTGCCCTATCCTCTCACCAATTACTGGGGCTGCTATGAAACTAGAGTGGTAAGGTTAGGAGAAAATTTTTTTGAAAGCCGCGCTTAGCACGGCTTTCAAAAAAAACTCATTTTGATAGTAAGCGCGTAGCGCTGTAATCAGTAATACAGCTATCGCCAGTTGGCTTAAGAAATTCTGGGTAGGGCGCTTCGCGCCCTACCCAGAATTTCCCCGTCCTAACCGCCTTGGCGGCTGCCACAACAGGACTCAGCGCCACTAATACTCAGCCAGTCCAGAAGCAGTACCTATCGTAGATGAAGCACCAGCACTACCGCTGGTATCCTTGACAAAGCCGTTGTAGGCTTCCATGCCATGCTCGCCGATATCCAAGCCGACATACTCTTCTTCTGAACTTACCCGAATGCCAAGAACTGTCTTGAGCGCTATCCAGAAAATTGAGGAAAGCAAAACGGTGATGCCGCCTACGGCTAAAGTTCCTACAATCTGTATCCACAACTGCCCAAAGCCACCGCCCAAGAGTAGACCTGCGGCAGGGCCAGCGCTATACAATGCGCCAGCAGCTTCACTAGGACCTACGGCAAACAAACCGAGTGCCAAAGTGCCCCAGATACCGTTGACCAAGTGAACCGCAGTAGCCCCAACCGGATCGTCAATGCGAATGCGATCGAAGAAGGTAACGGCAAAAACCACCAAGATACCGCCTATGGCACCAATGACTGCTGCCGCAGGCAGAGTGATGAAAGCGCAAGAGGCCGTGACGGAAACCAAACCTGCCAAAATACCGTTGATGATCATAGACAGGTCGGGTTTGCCTAACACCATCCAAGCTGTCGCTGTGGCTGCAACGCCACCGAAGGCTCCGCCCATGTTGGTTGTCAACGCGATGTGAGCGATCGCCGATCCATTTCCCACGCTCATCGTAGAACCCGGATTAAAGCCAAACCAGCCCAGCCACAGAATGAGACAGCCCAAAGTGGCAATACTCATGTTGTGACCCGGTATGGCATTGACATTGCCATCGTCACTGTATTTGCCCAAGCGAGGCCCTAGGAAGGCTGCACCCATGAGCGCTGACCAACCGCCAACGGCATGGACAACGGTTGATCCAGCAAAGTCAAAGAATCCCATTTGCGCTAGCCAGCCACCACCCCAGACCCAGTGCCCGGTAATGGGGTAGGCAATACCTACAAGCAGAAGGCTGAAGATCAAGAACTCAAAGAACTTGATCCGCTCTGCTACCGCACCCGAAACGATCGTGGCTGCGGTTCCAGCAAAAGCAAGCTGGAAGAAAAACTTGGCAGCTAGAGGTACGCCTGTCCAGTTCAACGAGCCGTAAGCTCCCTGATAAGCATCACCCACTGCGGGGCTATTGTCAGCTCCCGTTAGCCCAAAAATGCCTTCTAAACCCACAAAACCGTTGCCATTGCCAAACATTAGACCAAAGCCAATCAACCAAAAGGCGATCGTTGCCAAGGCAAACACAATCAGGTTTTTTGACAGGACATTAACGGCATTTTTCTGCCGACAGAAGCCAGTTTCCAACATGCAGAATCCGGCGTTCATGAAGATCACCAGCATTGCGGCGACCATGACCCACATGGTGTCCATGCCCACCTTTAGCTCACTCTCTAGCTGCTCCACCGTTTTAGTGCCAGTTTGAGCCGAGGCAGAAAAGGCAAAAACAACCACAATTAATGCTGCTAGGGGCAAGCAGGCTCTCCAGGTTGGCGACCAAGAGGAAACCGTTTTCAGCTTTTCTAGCAGAGTGGAAAAGCTAACTTGATCGAGTTGTAGAGAGGTCGTGCGGCGGCTAGAGCTACGACCTGCTTGCCTTTGAGGCTGGTTTTGAAAGACCGATCGCCCTCCCCGTTTTTTGGGCTTTCGGCGCATAAGTTGAGACATGTATAATAAATCCTCCTAAAATGTGCAATCTGCGATCAAAATTGTGCCTGAATAAGAAGTCACAACCTCTAGCACCTGGTAGATGAACTAAGGCTGGCATCTGGCTTAATGTTGAGCTTGTCAAGCCAAACTGTCCGACCAGCTTCCTTAATCCGTCACGGGCTTCTCCTAAGCAGCTTGAAAACACCCCTTAACTGAACTTGCTCTCGCCTTACTCAAGAAAATCACCCAACGAAATACCGCTTCTTACAGCAGCACAAGCCGAGATAAGAACTTTACTAATGCTTGAATGCCTTAGCAATTTCCCTTTGGAACTGTACTGACTTTCAATAAGAAATTTCTGTATACCAAAGCATGTTTAAAGTCTTAATTTTATGCTTTTGATAAACTGTGCTGTCTGACCTACCACCTAGCCAGATCAGCCCTGTAAATGTTGACTAGCAACACTTTGACAGGGTTGAGGCACACCTAATTTGGCGTTAGGAAAATGTATACCCCATCACCAGACTCAAGATCTGCATCCCACCAGCCCCCTAAATTTTACCGACCCCGCTCGGTCAAAATAATGTAGTACACCTCTGGCGGGGTCATTTGGGCATGAGCTTAAAATCGCATTAGCCTGAAGTGGACGATCGCCTCCAGGATGCCGTCCGCAAAAGGTGCGCGTGAAAGATAGTGACGAGATTCACCACAGAGGCGATACCATGCCATCAGTTCCGATCGCGCATTGCTAACAATCAGCCCTAGCGTGTTTTGCTGAAATAGGCTGATATCGTTGCCTGAATCGCCACAAACCAGCGTTTTGTTGGCAGGAATATTAAGCTTTTCCCGTAGATAAGTCATTGCCAAGCCTTTGTCGCCGTGCTTAGGCAGAATGTCTACGTCTTCATCGTTGCTGAAAATAATTTGTGCCTTCAATCCTGCTTGGGCAATCAAAGCCTGTAGATTTGCCAAAATCGAATCGGCTAGTTCAGGGTCAATTAAAAAGCTGAGTTTCCAAGGGTTTTGCTCCGCTTTAGGCTGAATAATCAAGTCTGGAAACGTGCTGGCGATCGCCGCCACTGAGTCTCGATTCCAATCTTGCGAAAGATGTTCCGCCCAAAGTGGATCTCGCTCATCTTTACGATAGATCTCCGTACCCACACCTGTTACCCAGTAGTCAGGCTCAAGCAAGTCCTGCTCAGCCTGAAGCTGACGCGCTAGGGCATAGGAGCGACCCGTGGCGTAGATCAAATAGAGACGATCGCGGTTCGCCGAAACCTTTTGGTTAAACCTCAGCAGAGCAGCAGCATCACCCACCAAGGTATTATCTAGGTCTGTAACCAAAAGGAATCTCATGTTGGTTGACCAAGACGTAAGATACTCTAGCAGAAAGGATACTTTAGCAAGAGTTAATCCTGTATCTGCCCTGGGACGGATGTGAGAAACGAGGAATAGCAGCCAAGTGTGAAATTATGAAACGTGCCTTCATACCTTCATACTATTTCATCCCTCACACCCCCATTTGATCCCTTACACCCCACACCCCACTGCCCCCAGATCAACCGTAAGGTAGTGAGTACTCAATTGATTAACTTGACTATCTTATGCCAGACGTTGAAATTCAAGAAGCAGTAAAGTCTGCCCGATCGCTGTTTTATGAAAAAGCGTTAGTGCAATTTGAGGGTGAATGGGTAGGAGCGATCGCTGCAATCCTTCAGCCTGTTGGCATGGACAGTTCAGCCAGTGCTCCTGACTTAAACTATGGTGAGATTTTCATTCGCGACAACGTGCCTGTGATGGTCTACCTACTGACGCAGGGTAAGTATTCAACTGTGCGCCACTTCTTGGAGGTGTGCCTACGGCTGCAAAGCGATCAGCCGCAGACGCGAGGCATTTTTCCCACTAGCTTCGTTGAAGTGGATGGGAAGCTCGTTGCAGATTATGGACAGCGGGCGATCGGGCGCGTGGTTTCAGTGGATGCAACTTTGTGGTGGGTGATTCTAGCTCACGCTTATGTGCAAAAGTCGGGCGATCGCGCCTTTGCCTCTCAACCCTCCATCCAAGCAGGAATTCAGCGCTTTCTAGGTTTAATTTTGCCGCCCTCCTTTCGAGAAGCACCCACGCTGCACGTACCAGACGGGGCTTTTATGATCGATCGCCCCTTAGATGTCTGGGGTGCGCCCCTAGAAATTCAGGTGTTGCTGCATGGCGCTTTGCTGAGTGCGGCGGGGCTAATGAAAATGGCGATCGAATCCCCTGATTTTGAATATCTTGGCGATCGCATTCAGCAAACCGTTGACCACGCTAGGCGACTGCACCGCTATCTGCAAAAGCACTATTGGGTTACAGGTCAGAAGATTCAGGTGATGCGGCGCTACCCTACAGAGCAGTATGGGGAAGCGATCGAGAATGAACATAATATTCAAGTTGAAACAATTCCTGACTGGCTTCAGCAGTGGCTAGGCGATCGTGGAGGATACTTAATTGGCAACATGCGGACAGGCAAACCAGATTTCCGTTTCTTTACGCTAGGAAACTGCTTGGGCGCAATCTTTGATGTATTAGACTGCGATCAACAAAGCGAACTCTTTGGGCTAGTTGTCCAGAATCAAGAAGAACTCATTGCCCAAATGCCGCTGCGAATTTGCCATCCACCCATTGATGGGGCAGATTGGCAGATTAAGACCGGATACGATCGCAAAAATTCACCAGGGTGTTACCACAACGGTGGACATTGGCCCTGCCTCACTTGGTTCTTGGCGGCAGCTATTTTGCGGCAACCTAGCTCTGGCTCGACTCATGATTCAGCCTTTGCTGCCGAGATGAATCTGCTGGAATTGAGCTATCAAAAGATGCTCAGCCAGTTACCCCAACAAAACTGGGCAGAATATTTTGACGGTTCAACGGCCGCTTGGGTAGGTCAGCAGGCAAGGCTTTATCAAACTTGGACGATCGTCGGCTTCCTGCTGATGCATCACTTGCTTAAAGTCAATCCTGCGGATGCCGCAATCCTCAACGTGCCTCGCCTTCAGGACTTTTGCTAACTTCAGACTTTTGCTGACTCCAGAAAGTGGCGATCAACACCAGCGCGGCTCCTATCATCCCTCGGATGCCAAGCTGTTCGCCCAGTAGCCCAAATGAAAAGATCGCTGCAAAGACGGGTTCTAAGGTGTAAATGAAAGCGGTTTCATGGGCGGCAACGTAGCGCTGAGCGATCGTCTGTGTCCAAATTGGCGTTGCCGTCACCGCCAACCCGATATAGAGCAGCGTGTGAGAGTGTTGAGCGACTGCTGCCATTTGTTCAACCAACTGCGGAGCCGCCCAAGTCAAGCTCAGCAGCGACATCACCCCAAGCTGCACTGCCACCAACGGTAGAGTTGCATGACGCGGCGACAGCACGCCCAGAGTCAAAATGTGGGTTGCTACACCGATCGCGCAGCCCAGAGTGAGCCAATCTCCCTGACTCCAGCCGCCTCCCTCCCAGGACAAAATGCCGATACCTGCGATCGCCAGCCCTGCGGCACAGATCACCTGAAGGGAGAGTTTTTTACCGAAACAGACAGAAAAAATTGGCACCAGAATCACATTAAAGCTAATGATGAAAGCCGATCGGTTTGCGGAAATGGTTTCTAGCCCCAGTAGGGCAGTCGCGCACTCAGCAAAGTAGAGAACTCCCAAAAACGCCCCATCGCGAAGCAGAGTTGCATCCAGCTTGCGTAGCCAGGGTACAAAGACGGCAGCAGCGATCGTCGATCGAACCGCCAGAATTACCGCAGGAGAGACATCGCCAACCACCTGTTTGAGTAAAGGAAAAGAGGTTCCCCAAAGAACGGTTGTGATAATCAGCAGCAGAATCCCCCGGCTATGTTTAGATTTCTCCTCTCTGGTCTTTTTCTGCGCCTGTAATCCTAAAGTCATGATAAATGGCTCAACTTAAATACCGACGTTCAATCCAGACTCGAATTTCGTTTTCTGACACCTGATGGAGCGATCGCTGCGTTTGCGGATCGTAGCCGCTCCACCAAACCTTGCCGGATGCATCGCATACAGAGGAAATCTGAATGTCAGTGGGCTGCGTGAGATGGCACATCCACTCTCTCCAAAGGTGCAGCAAGCGATCGCACCAGGAAACCTTGACGGGCTTTGCAGGGAGAATCAGCTCTAGCTGCTGATATTCCAACCAGCTAATTGCGGGTTTCATAGGTTGAGTTCTCCACTTTGAGAAAAGGGCTAACGGAGGACGAAACTATTGCTTCTCCTGTGATACTCACTGTAAGGATTAAGCGCACTGAGAACCAATCAACCGTCTCATCACATCCATCAGGGAATTCGATGGTTAACATTTTTACTCGCGGTTAGCTCCATCTGCTGCAACGCTTAGACTCTGTCCTAATCGATAAGCATTGTTTAAGCAGGATTAACTTTCCTATAAGCAATTGCTGCTAACGTTTCAGGATTTTGCGACAATGCAAAAGCTGCGTCCATCACCTAAGCCCTATGGGAACTGCTCCATTCGATCGCCACAGCCAGTTCAAAAGCCAGCTCAAACTCTCGCAACTTCATGTTTTGATTGCCGTAGCGGACTTTGGGAGCTTCAGCGAAGCCGCACTGCAACTCCAAATGTCGCAGTCGGCAATTAGCTATGCGATCGCCGCTCTCGAAGCAGACTTGGGCGTGGTGCTGTTCTCGCGAGGGCGCTACGGAGCGCATCTGACTCCTGTGGGGGAGCAGATTGTCGATCGCGCCCGTCAGGTCACGTATCTGCTGCAAGATATCGTTAAGCAAGCCAACTTGTCGAAAGGACTAAAGGGCGGTCAGGTGCGGATTTCGGCATTTCGCAGTGCTGCTACCCGCATCTTACCGGAAGTCATTGCCCAGTTTTGTCGTTGCTATCCGGCGATCGCCATCAGCATTGCCGAGTATGACGATCGTCCTGATGTTGAAGAGGCTCTGCGCAGGGGGCGATCGGATATTGGCATTACCTACCTGCCTACCTGCTCTGACTTTGAAACCTGGGAGTTACTGCGCGACGAGTTTGTCGTGCTGTTTCCCAAAGACTTTCAGTCCGCCACAGGACAGCTAAGCTGGCAAGAGTTAGCCGCATACCCGCTGATCATGGCTCCTGATGGCGACGGCTGTGATGCCATGGTCTACGCCCACTCTGCCAAATATGGAACCCAGCTCCAGCCGACCTATCAAGTGCGATCGGATGCAACGATCGTTAGCATGGTGGCTCAAGGTTTAGGAGCAGCCATCAGCCCAAGACTCGCGGCTGAGCCTATTCCGGCAGATGTGCAGGTTTTTAGCCTACCCGTGCCGCTATTTCGCCTGGTCTGCATTGCCACCCTCGCTGATGCCTTGCTACCCCCTGCCGCCTTTGCCTTTCTCGATCTGCTCAAAAGCACAATGTGCCAGAAATCGGGTTTGTAAGCCCACGCGGCATCGCTTAATCTGGGTACGTTTTTTTGAAAGGGGGCGCTCTGCACTCTTTCACAAAAAGCTACACCTCAAATCAGCGATGCCCCTCGTGCCTCTGCTTTACGCTTCAATCACAACTCGGAGATTTCCCCGCTTGCGCACAACGCGACAAGACGTTGCCGACTCCGCCCGCGCCTCTAGCGAACTGCCCTCCCGGACAAACTCCAGATCCACCAGAGTAGAACCCACCCGAAAGTTCTTCAGCGACAAATGCTGAATGGAGGCAGGTAAAGCGGGATCAATAATCCTTAAGTGATTTCCGGGCGCATCAGGCACCAGATTTACCATCACCTGAATCAACTGAAAGATCGTACCCGTTGCCCAAGCTTGCGGCGAACAAGCCACCGGATAGCGGACAGGCTCAATGTGATCGCGCTGATAGCCACAGAACAGCTCTGGCGGACGCTGATAGGGCTGCTCCATAGTCATATCAATCAGCCCTTGGCTGACCTCTAGCGCCTGCTCCACATGACCAATCGATCGCAACCCCAGAGTAATCATGCCATTGTCATGCGGCCAGACCGAGCCAACATGATAGCCCATTGGATTGTATGCCGGAGAAAGGCTGCTGAGGGTGCGAATGCCCCAGCCGCTAAACATATCCAGGGCATGCAGGCGTTCTGCAACGCTCTTGGCGCGCTCAGGCAAAAAGATCCCCAAATTTAGACAATGTCCGGGATTAGAGGTAATACTATCTACCTGCTTACCCTCGCCATCTAGCGCCAAAGCGCAGAAATCTAAGTCAGCAACCCAAAAGTCTTGATTAAAGCGAATCTTGAGCTGTCGGGCTTCCTCCTGCCAGCGATCGGCTAAATCAATTCGCTTCTTGAGTCGGGCAATTTCGCTCAAGCGAACCTTGGCGGCATAGACATAGCCCTGCACCTCGCTCAGGGTAATGGGTCCCTTCGCCTGCGTGCCGTCTCGGTAGACAATACAGTCCCCAGAGTCTTTCCAGCCCTGGTTCATTAAGCCTTTTTTCGATCGCCGATCGTATCTCAGATAACCTGTCTCTTGGAGGTTGCGATCGATCCAGCTCATCGCCGCCAAGGCATTCTCCCACAGCTTGTCTAGCGTCACCTGGTCGTAAGTCCAGGCATAGTATTCGGCGTAAAGCATGATCCACAAGGGCGTTGCGTCCACCGTGCCGTAGTAGGGCGTGTGGGGAATTTCATGGCAACGCGCCATCTCGCCCAAGCGCAGCTCATGCAGGATTTTTCCAGGCTCTTCTTCTCGCCAGTCGTCGTCTGTCTTGCCCTGATATTGCGCCAAAACGGTCAGGGTTTCACGGGCGATCGCCGGATCTAAAATCAGCGTTTGGGAAGCCGAAATAATGGAATCTCGCCCAAACAAGGTGCAAAACCAGGGCACCCCAGCCGACAAAATCTTGCCCTGCTCAAAAGTTTGCCGCAGCAGGTAAATATCATGCTCAGCCCGTTCGATCACCTGATTGAAGGCGCGATCGTTTGAGCGAATTTGGGTGATCGAAGTCCGCCACTCCTGCTCTTCCTGGGATTCGGCTGCTTTCGCCTGCATCAGCGTTAGGGGCGCATTGACTTTGGAAACCGGACGGCTGTTAGTCAGCGTTTCGAGCCGATAGCCGATGCGCTCGGTCGTGTGCGACTCTAGCTCTAGCTGCCAAATGGCAGTATATCCCTTGAATAGATCGGGCAACCGATGCAGAAACTGGATGTGCGACTCCATCACATCGCCGTCTAGTCCTTGGTAGCCCATGGTCAGCTCAGCAGCAGCGGAGTAAAGAACGGGAGCTGGAATCGTGCCTTCAGTCGCGCTGTCTGAGGCATCGATCAGAAATTCGCCTTTCGCATCCGGGACTTGCTTGATGGCGGGGTCTGCCACAACTCGCCGCAAGAGCCGCCCCTTACCTTTGCGGCTAAAGCCTCGAATTTCAAACAAATCCATGAAATCGGCATCGAAGCTGAGAGACAGCTCAAACTTCAGAGTCTTCGTGCTGTAGTTTGTAATGGTTGTCTCTTCAAACAAACCGCCGTTTAGGGCAATATCTCGCTGAATGCCAATGGTTTCGGCAGGAATGCGATCGTCATCAATTCGAGGATTGGCGCACAGCACCGAGAGTGCAAATCCTTTGTGGGCATTGCTGCTGAGCAAGACGGGAATCCGTCCTTCAATTTGCAGCTCAGAGCGGCTTAAAAACCGGGTGTCCCGTCCAAATAGACCCATGCTATCGATCGCCCCATCGCCCAAACAACCTGAAATGTTGCCGAGCGTGTCGGTAATCAAAAACAGGTCGTCGTCTTTAAGGGTCAGGGTCAGGTGAGATTGATCAGCAGGGTTTACACAAGCCCACTCTGATATGGGCAGTTGATCTGCGGGAACAAAAACTCTGCCGTTCAGTTCGATAATATCCGACATAATGCGCTCTTATAGGACATTCCATCTTCGATCTTAGTTGAGGATCTTAGGTTAGAAAGCCTTGACAAGCGGATCAACCGATGTGGCTACAGATTCGACAGCCAGTTCTCTCGCCAAGCCGTCTCTGCCCATGCTGAAGGAAGGGTACATAATGGATTGTGCCAGCAGACGACGATAGAGGTCGCTGAGCTGAATGGCAACCCCTGTCCAGCTAAAGTTTTCTTGCACTCGTGAAGCCGCCTGCCGTCTTAGCTTGCACGCCCAGACTGCATCAGTGAGAATACGATCGATCGCCTCTGCAAAAGCGGCATCATTGTAGGGAGGCACCAGCAGCCCGGTTTCCTCTGGCACTACCGTAAACTTCAAGCCCCCCACATCGGAAGCTACGACTGGAGTGCCGCAAGCCATTGCCTCGATCGCCACCAGCCCAAATGGCTCATAGTGACTGGGAATCACACAAACATCTGCGGCTGTGTAGTAGGCTGGCAAAACATCATGCCCAATCCTGCCCGCAAACGTCGTCTGGTCGGCAATGCCCAATTCCTCTACGATTTTCTCAATACGCGATCGTTCTAAACCATCCGATTGACCGGGTTCACTGCCACCGACAATTACCAAGCGCAAAGGCTGCTCTGCTGGACGCTTAAGCATTGCAAAAGCACGGACTAGAGTTTCAATGCCCTTCCGAGGATCGAATCGTCCTACGTAGAGAACAACCTGATCCTCTGAATTGAAGCCCAGTCTTGACCTTGCCTCAAGCTTGGATAGAACGCGAAAGTTACTGATATCGGTACCGCAAGGAATAACTTCGATATACCCCTTTTGAGAAACCAGCGATCGCAATTGCTCCTGTTCTTGAGGGCTAGTTGCCACAATACAATTGGCTTCTTCTAAAATTTGGCACTCCACATCCATACGGACTTGGGCAATAGGAGGGCGATCGACTGCCTGATACTTGACCGCTCCCAGAGAGTGATAGTTGTGAATCACCTGAATGTTGCTGAGCTTTCGCAACTCTAGTCCAATCCAAGCCGACATCCAATAATGGGTATGCACCAGAGGATAATTCGTCCCCTCTCGCATTTGAAATTTCTGAAACGCATCCACAAATTCCGGCAGATACTCAAAAAGGCGATCGCGCGGAATAAATTCTTCTGGCCCAGCAACAAGCCGGATCGTGCGACAGAAGGGCGAATGCTGCACAATCACCGGGTCAGTAGCGCGACTCTTGCGCGTGAACATATCTACCTGCCAACCCAGCTTAGCCAGAGCTTCACCCACTTGACGCACATACACGTTTTGACCGCCTGCTTCTTCCTTGCCAATTTCCGCTGCCGGATCGCCATGGTCTGAAATTAGCGCAATGGCTTGTCTAGCTGGCGCTCTTGAGGGTGCAACTTCCGGAGAGGTGGCGATCGCCTTCGTTGCAGCACATGCCTGAACATTAGGCACTAGCCTAAAAGATTGTGAAATTGCGTTCACCATAATTGAACCTCGTTGCTTAACCCCATAACTGGAACCCTGCTGTTTGCAACATCACGCGTCTGCAATACTACGACTTGCAACAATCACCTCAGCCTGCCAAGCTAACGTTGGGCTGATAGTGACCATTGCGACTAAATCGATCCTGTAGAAGCTGGTTGTAGACTGCTTCATAGCCATCTGCCATCTGCTTAACGCTAAAATGGTTAGAGGCATACTCACGGCAGGCGAGGCGATCGAGAGTGCCAACTTGCTTGACCGCTGCAACACATTCCTCAATCGTGTCGCACAAGAAGCCTGATACCCCAGGCTGAATGACTTCAGGCGTAGAACCAAGCCGCATAGCAATTACAGGTGTTCCAGCCGCCATAGATTCAGTCATCACCAAACCAAACGGCTCTCTCCAGGTAATTGGAAACAGAGTTGCGATCGCCCGCCCCATCAAGTTATTTTTCTGCTCATGGTTGGCTTCGCCCAAAAATTGAATCTGAACTCCATCCACATGGGGCTTAATTTCTTTTTCAAAAAACTCTACGTCTACCACATCGATTTTGCCCGCCATTTTCAGCGTCAGACCCGTTGCTTTGGCAATCGCGATCGCATGGTGTGGTCCTTTTTCGGGCGACATCCTTGCCAAAAAAGCTAAATAGGGCGGCTCGTCCGGTTGAGGAAAAAATTTGTGGCTGCTGACATCAATACCGTTATAAACAGTTGCTACGCAATTGAGTTCCAAGTCAAGCTCTCGCTGCGTATTAGAAATGCTGACGTAGGGTTGCGCTTTGGCATGAGAAAACATTTTGCGATTATCTGGGGTAAACACACCATGCAGCGTATGTACGGTCGGCGTTTTCACCAGTTTTGTGTAGGGTAGAGCCACACAGCCCATGTGGGAGTGGATAACATCAAAATCACCTGCCCGCTCGTAGACTTGACTCATTTGCAGCATTTCATATATGCCGTACTCTTTCACAGTTGAGTCGAGCCGAAGCGCTTGAGGATGAACCGACGCAAGCTTTGCAAGGGTAATAGAGTCGCCAGAAGCAAATAGCGTAACCTCATGTCCTCGCCGAACGAGTTCATCGGTCAGCAGACCTACAACCAACTCAATTCCACCGTAGGCTGGAGGAGGAACGCGTTCCCAAAGAGGAGCAACCTGAGCAATACGCATAGTGAATTCCCTCTAATTAAAATCAAACTCAGGTAAACCCTAAGTAAATACTTATTTGCTTGCTGTAGTGACCATAGTGCTAAATATAGCGCGATCGTCAAGGTTTTCTGCATCTTCCTTTTGAGAGATTCACACTGTATCAATTGAAAGAAATAGACAAGTTTACAAAAATATAAACCTCTTAAATCGCAAATAGATTACTTCTAGATCAATAAATCAAAATAACTAAATCTAAAAATAGACTTTTAAATTTAACTAAAATAAGATTTTTTAGATGCTTTCAGGATAAGTAAATGAATTTAAAAACGAACGCTAATACACTTAGTCAGAGATCCCCAGTAAAGCCAGTGGCATGATGAGTGTGACCGCCTCAAAGGCGAGTGGTCTGGCATCAAATGCCCTTCAACAATACGACACTCCTTTTGCCGCGCTAGCTCATGGAGAACTGACCCTAGAAACTAAGGAAATCTTCAACACGGTTCTCTTCGGGTCAAAAGTCAGCCGCAAGATCGTTGAGGTCATCAACAGTCGTGGGGGATTGAGTAGCGAGTAGCTGCTTGCGTAGTATCTTGCCAGAACTGGATGCTGAGAGCTTTAAGATCGGTTTGAGGCTTTGGGAATGGATGACTCTGAGTAAGAATTTACAATAGCTGTTGGCGCTCTGCAGATGAGAACATCTAGACGGCAGCGGTCGCGGCTTCAAATTGCGGAGTCATAGGGCAAGCTTGTGATTATCTGATTCTATGCTGTTTGAATTCAGGCACGATCGCCCCTTTCTCTCAGCTGTACGATCGCCTTCCAAAACCTTACAAAAACCGATTGCCCCTTCACGGATCGCCTTCCGAAATCTGGGTACATAGGCGATCGCCCCGTCAGTCCCTCTACCAATCGCCTCTCTAACAATTGTCTCCCGAAACCTTGCAGAAAACCGATCGCCCCTTCACCGATCGCTCTCCCGAAATCTGAGCAACATGAGCGATCGCGCTTCACGCTTCCCTTTGGGCTAATAAACTTCATCATGAGTTCCAATATCGAGCAAAACAATGACCTCGCTATTTATCTCCGTATCCTGTTCAATAGAGAAATTGAAGACCGTTAAACCTACCGCTCAGTTTGTGGGTGCCTAAGCTTGGGGTAAATACGTCTGCTTCCATTTATTGTAGGGTTTCTTCAATGCGTTGCTGGAGGTCAGCGTTCCGTTTGACAAACTTGCGGAATGCTCGTTTGAACTTTGGAGTCAAAACCAACGGTCTCATTCTTCTGACTCTTGCAGAGACTGGCGCAGTGCTACAATGACATTCTCGGCTGACTGGTGTTGAAATTTACCTGCACGAAAATCAGCTAAGGTTTGTTGAGCCTCCACAGCCATGTCTGCACGACGACTCTCGTAGTGTCGGTTTTGCAGAAGTTTTATCAGCATTTCTTGCTGCTCGTAGGGCAATTTCAGAGCGTTTTCTAGAATCTGATTAAGGGTGCTCATAGCTTTGGACTACTGCCTCTCAGGTGGAATGGTTTGCGAAGCTAGGTAAATTGTATTGCTCATCTCCTCCACTTGTAAGCCGCTTCTTCCTCTCAGATTGATTCACTCTAGTGCTGCGTCAAAACTAGAAATTAGGGTTGGCAACTGCGTCTAGATCGGCGAAGGTGTATAGAACCCATTTGAGATCTTAAGAAGATGCTGCAAGCCGCTTCACCATTAGCCTAACGAAGCAGAGGTGAATCTTGGTCGTGGCATTCGGCAATGTCCGCTCAAAGTTTTTCACGAGAATTTTGCAACGTTCCATCCAGGCATTTGAGCGTT
>JAHHHD010000033.1 GCA_019359505.1 Drouetiella hepatica Uher 2000/2452
ATGCCACCGAAACGCTGACCATAAAGGGCAAAAGTTTGTAGAGAGGGAACTTGAGTGGTGAGAACAGCCCAGGAGTCTTGCGCATCCCCCCAATGAGCAGTCGCCAAATGGCAGGAGACATCGCCTACATAGTCCCGAACTCAACCCCATTGTAGGCATAGCCTTCCCGCAGGGTACGATTTTGGCAATTGCTCAAACGACCCCTGAAAAATCAGCTATTTCCTTCTTTGCAAGCGTTGCGGGAACGAGGGCAAGACCTGTTTGATCAACTGACGGTAGAACAAGTGATGTCAGTTCCGTCCTACAACTTTATTTTAGAAGCACTCTTCTATGCGGCTTCACATTAAATTGGTATAAACCCATTCCTGCCAAGGCAGCTTGATTTCCGTACCCCTTTTGCGGTGACGTGTACTAAGCAAACTGGCGACAGCCATAACTCCGTCGATCAAGCAGGTTGTGTCGCAAAAACTTTTTAGTCGCAAACAGCGGCACGCGCTAGAGAGGCAAAACTTTACCCCGCAACCCAGACGGCAGGCTCAGGTCATACCGAGACAACAGCGTAGGGAGAATATCGTATAGCTGTGCGCCTGCAATTTGTTGCCCCCCTTGCGGCTGTTGTGGGTCGTGGAAGATCATCAGTCCGTACTGTGCATGGTTAGCATCGTCGGGGCCTGTGTCGTTATCGCTGGTGTAGATTTCTCCATTACCTACCGTGCCGATCGATCGCCAAGCCAAATCTCCAAAGTACACCACCAAGTCTGGAGCTATCCCTCTCACCTTTTGATAGATTTGCTGGGGCTTAAAGACTTTTGTTCCCAGAGGCTGACCGTCAGGGGCAGGAATAGCCGCAAGCTGCTCAGCTAGATGCGATCGATCCTGCTCATAGCTCGCCAAAGGAATCACGCCTTGAGGCTCTCGCCCTTTAACGTTGAGAAACACGCGACCATAATAGCCACCTGCACCCCAGGCTTTGGTCTGGCTCCAGTCTACCTCTAGCTTGTCGAGAGAAGTTGCAGAGGTCGGCTTTTCCTTCAGGTGTAAGTATCCTGCCTGCATTAGCCACTCATTGATGCAAATTCCGCCCATCAGAGGACGGGCACCGTGATCGGACACGATCAAAACCGCAGTTTCAGAACCACATTGGGAGATCAACTGTCCGACTTGCTGATCGACATGGCAGTAATAATCGTGAATAGCGTTGGCGTAGGGAGAGTTGGGGATATGCTGCGGATGACGATTATCCATCGGCTTCCAAAAGGAATGATGGATGCGATCGACTCCCATATCCACCAACATCAGCACATCAGGACTGTCTTGTTCCATTAGCTTTGCGGCAAGACTAAAGCGCTGATCGCAAAGCGTGTAAATGTTGCTGAGAATTCGGTCTTTTTCATCCGATCGAAAGTGCGGCACATCCAGCATAAAGTCTGGCATCCAGGTGGCAATCTGATCGGCTAGCTCTGGCGGATAGGTGTAAGGCACCTCCTGGCTAGGGGTCAGAAAACAAGAAATAAGCGATCCGTTTACAGGATAAGGCGGAAACGTGCCCGGTACACTAATCACCGCGACTCGCCAGCCTGCATCACCGAAAATGTCCCAGAGTCGAGGAACCTTAACCGCACGACCGTCCGCGATCGCCATATTCTGATAGTTGCGATCGACGCGATTGCGAAAGCCATAAATGCCCAGTTCGCCCGGATCTCGTCCGCTCATCATGCAGCTCCAGGCGGGCACCGTGATTGCCGGAATGCTGCTCTCCAATCGCCCGTAGCTGCCTTGCGCCATCAGGCGAGACAGGTTGGGTAAATCCTGCCGCCACTGCTCAAAGACAAGGGAAGGTTCCATGCAGTCCAGCCCAATGATCAGCAGCTTGGGGGGGTGGGCTTTAGAAGCAGATAGCGAGGTCATGGGCTAATTCCCTTGCTGGGTAGAGGAGAGGGGGCGGTGTCGCCCATAAAGCGCTAGGGCAGAACCCAGGATGGCGATCGCACACAAAATATGGACGACGTTGAAAGGCGTTCCTGGGAAAAACCAGGAGTCTGTCCGCAAAAGTTCGATAAAAAAGCGACCCAGCGGATACCAAATCAGATAGAGCAAAGTTATGTCCCCATCTCGCAACTGGGATGCGAAACGGCGAGATATCCAGAACAATAGCCCAAAGCCAATCAGATTCCAGACCGACTCGTAGAGGAATAGCGGGTGAAAGCGAGTGCTCTCTGGATAAGCATTGAGGTCATCATAGGGAGGAATCCGGTGCTGGGCATCAATCCGCAATCCGAGGGGGGATATTGTGGGCGGGCCATAGAGTTCCTGATTGATGAAATTTCCCCAGCGTCCGATCGCCTGCGACAGAGGCAGCGCCAGGACAATGGCATCGAGAAATATTAGAGTGGGCAAACGACGAATTCGGGTATAGAGGTAGAGGGCGATCGATCCCAATAGAAATCCACCAAAAATGTGAATGCCGCCGTTCCAAACTTGAAGAATGGAAATGGGATTAGATAGGTACTCGCCCAAGCGATCGGGTGGGGATTGAACAAACACATAGTATAGACGAGCGCCAAGAAATCCTGGAATCAACACCCAGATTAACAAGTCCCAAAAATCATCGCTCTTTTGCCCTCGGCGAACTACTTCCCGACTGGCAATTTGACACCCCATCACCACTGCGATCGCCATCAGCACGCCGTACCATCTGAGGGCGATCGGGCCAATCTGAAAAATAATGGGGTCAACAGGAGGATACATAATGCTGTCCTAGTTTGAAACATAGCCTACTTCGCGCCTAATCTTCGTGCCCTAATCTTCCAGGTAGCCCAAGTCCCGCAACCGTCGCCGCACTTCTGGATCGTCAAACCCCGGAGCGCGATCGGTCGATACGGCAGTGTTTGTCTGATGCGTGAACTGTTGCAGGCATTCTTGAAGCAGCTCAACATTCTCCGGAAAAATATCGCTTAAATCCAGAGCTTCATCGGGATCATTGCAGAAATCGTACAGCTCCAGGCGATCTGTTCCCGTTTCAATCAGCTTATGGTTGCCAATCCAAACGGCTCGACGCGGCTGATCACAAGCCCGCGCCAAAACCAGCTCTGGCTGGCGCTTGTGCAACAGATTCACCACATTCTGAGGCGGAATCGCTTCAGCGAAAACCTGCTCAGGATTGATTCCCAGACTCTGAGCCAGCGTCAAGGTTTCTTCCATCTCGTTCGCCAGACCTGCGGCTGTCAGAACCGTGTGAAACAAGCGCCGCGTCGAAACCACATCGTCTCTGACTGTGCCTTTAGAAAAATTTCCGGCAGGGTCACGAATCAGCAGAGGCACCTGCACCAGCTCATTGTAGAGCGACAGAGAATGACCCATAAACTGCTTCTCACCCAGATGCTCTCCGTGATCGGAGCAGACAATCACCAGCGTTTGGTCGAGGCTGCCGCTCTGTTGGAGGCGATCGAGAAATAGACCGACCTGCTCATCCTGATACGCCACTTCCGCATCATACATACCGTCCAAGGTCGCTTTCTGGCGATCGTCTAGCTCACCGACCAAAGGCGCTAGCCACCCATAAATGTCTCCATTGAAGTGCCGCAAATAATGCTGTGCTGCCTTATCTCGTAGCACATGGGGCGCAAACCGTTCGACATAGTGCCGAGGCGGATGATAGGGCATATGCGTCCCCATCAGATTGATGAAGGCGAAAATGGGCTGCTCTTGGGTCAACCCTTTTCGCTCAATCAATAGCTGAGCCGCATCATCCAAAGACTTGCCCGTATTGCCTTTGAAGCTCAAAGCCGTTTGCCAGATAGGCACCATCAGTGGGGTGAGAGAAAACGCCAGCAGTGCATCGGATCGGGCAAAAGCATCCTGAACCTGATTCAAAGCGCCTGCCACAACCTGTTTGAATGACTGACGGTACTGATCGAGCCATCCTGAAGGAATGCCCACCTGGTTTGGGCGTGAGGTAAGCAGTCCGCTGTAATTGAGAAAGCTGTAGAAGCCCCGGCGTAAGCCATTATTGATGACGCCCACCAAAGGATTATTACAAAATCCAGCGGTGAAATATCCCCCCAAGCTCAGCCGTTCTGCGAGTGTTGTGATGTGATCGGGCAAAACAGAGTAGGATTGCAACATCTGATGGGCAGAGGGATACAGCCCGGTAAACATAGAGGCATGAGAGGGCACCGTCCACTGAGCCGCAGAAACCGCATTGCTGAATAGAGCTGCATCTGCCGCAAACGCATCTAGATGAGGAGAAGTTTCTCTGGTGTGACCATAGCAGGAGAGGCGATCGCTCCTCTGGGTGTCTAACACCAGAAAAACAATGTCAGGATGTCGTGAGGACATGGGCTAACGGTTCCTATTGTTGCTTACCCCTTTGATCAATAACATCCAACAACTTTGTCAAGGTTAAGAAATCGCTAAGAAACAGGTAAGGATAGAATATTTTGCGGCTGTGGATGGGTCGTCAAGACATTTAGCCAGAGTAGACTGACCACGAATCGATCGATCGCTCCTCCCCCATACTCTTACTAGAACTGCTGAGTATAGAATTTTGCAGAGCGATCGCCCTTCTCGAAAATTACTGGTTAATCCTGCTCGACCACCAGATAATTCTCTAAATCTCGGTAGTCCAAACTAATCAAGAAGCAGAAATCATGAGTTAGGAAGCATCTGAAAAACATATCCTTCCCTAATTGGTGAACAATCTCGACCTCGCACCACTCTGACTAACAGTGGCTCTTTAGTGGGTTCACGTTCACCATCAAATTGGAGTGGAGTTCCCGAAGTGCGAGGAGGAGAGAGAGTGACAGATCTCAATGCATTGACAATACTGCCGCGCAATTCATCTCTGTTTAGAGTTTCGTCAATTGAGGACAGTGCGCTCGTGAATGCTTGGGTGGCATCATAACTGCTAGCAGTAGCCCAGTTAACCTGCCCTCCCCACTTATCCGCCGCTATTTCGGCATACGCTTCAGCTTCAGCAGAGGATCGAGCAAACCAAGGAGCAATCACGACCATCCCTTCAAACGCTGAACCGTTCGGAGCTAAGGTTGTAGAGGAGTATAACGTAGTTCCTCCGATAAAAAGACTGCCGCGCTTCTGCGAAAGCTTTTCGGCAATTCTGGCAGATTTCTGAAAAATCTCAGCATCAGACGTAAACTTGTCCGTGCGAGTTGAAGGGGGAATCAAGACATACGCATAATCCTCATTTGAATTGAGGCGATCAATCTTTTGTTCTGCTGCTTGATCGCTTAGCTCAATTGCATCAGAACGGATGCCGTCTGCCTGAAGTAGCTTCTCAACTTCATTCCATTGATTACGGCTGTAATCATCTAAAGGATCGATAAAACCAATGACCTGCTTGAAGTCATACTTTCTGATCTGATCAACAATCTTTTTCCCATAAACCCGACTAGAGACAGTGGTTCTGAAAAAAAACTCGCTTTTTAGATCTGAACTGGTGCTCGTTGGAGAAATTACGCCTAACCTATATCGTTCATAGATAGGTAAGGCAACTTTAGTAGCATTGCTAGAGAAGTGCCCAATCACACCTACAACGTCTCTATTTTGGGCGATTTCTCTAGCAACTTTGGGAACCACTTCTTCTGGATCATTTGCATCATCTACTAACTTAACTTCCAATAAATATTCTTTGGGATTATCAGAGCAATTCTTTTGAGCCGTACCATTAAAACAAGCCTGAGCATCCACAATGCCGCGCAGCATTTCCTCAGCTCGGTTTCTTCTGGTATCGCTGCTTGCAGGTATTGCAGCTACTAAAACATAAGGCTTGCGAGTTTGTTCTCTAGCTTGATTTCGTGCTATCGCATTGTTTAGATAAACGTAAGGTTCTGGATTACTTTTATCTCTCTTAATCGCCTCTCTGAAAAGGGATATTGCCGACTCATAATTTTGGTCTCCTTGCTCTGCTTGTTTGAAAGCAACAGCGCCCCTTCTCACAAGATCAGAGTTTATTCTGTAGGTCAAGAGCACCGTTTCTCCACTACTGATTAGCCCTTTTTCTTGAGAAGACGGGACAATTTCACTATCCACCACACCCTGACCTACTTGATCGCTACAGAGTGCTTCAGATACAGCCTGTAGAGAGTTATATCTATCTCCGCTAATGCCAGGTAGTAGGAGTGCTACTGAAATACCAACACAAATCAAACCTATCAAGAGTAGAAATCGTTGTCCTATTCGATACCTCACAAAGTCTAAAGTCCTGGCAACAAAGTGTTGCGTGTTGTTCCAAATTTTCTCAAGCCTGTTGAGGGATTTCTGTTTAAAGAGTTCTATAACCTCGCCTTTATCAAAAAAATGAGCTGCTATACTTCCCCGATCAAACGCAGATTCAATGGCTTTGCCATCGCCTAAAGCCTTGTAAAAACCGCTGGCAAATGCGATCGCTGTCCTATCGAGTATTGCCCCTTCCATACCAATGACATAGGGAACGTATTCACTAATAGATTTAGCAAGCTCTTTTGAGTGGCAAGAATTCAATATTACGCACTTTACATCATTCCCAACAAGCTGAAACAATCTCTTTAAAGCTGCATTACTTACTGGGTGAGAGTGTCCATTATCATCCTCTAAGAGAAGCCCTTCTTCAGTCCCATGACCACCAAAATGAATGATTTCTGGTTTTTCATTTTCAATGTCATCTAGCAAGGTACCGGGTCGTGCACACTTTAAAACAATCTCAAATTGGCAATGTTTCTTTGGATGTGTTAACCTGTCACCTCTCAGCTTGTCTTGAATGCTTTGTATCTCTTGATGCACCTGTAACCTTTCAGCATCTTTGGGACTTGCGGTCAGGATTAGGATTTTTCTAATCATATTGATCACTATTCACTGAAAGGAGAGATACATGGGGGCTTGCAGAACGCTTCTCTGTTAATGCAATATTAGACGATTTCATGATCTTTAGAGAGGATTGGAAGTTTCTGCAATTTGTCCCCTTATCGGCTCTCTTTACTGAAACTGCTGAGCATAAAATTTGGCATACCGATCGCCCCTTTCCAAGAGCTGCTCGTGGGTGCCCGACTCCACCATTTGACCCTGCTCAATGACTAGAATGCGATCGGCGCGGCGGACGGTTGCCAGTCGGTGGGCAATAATGAACACGGTGCGGTTTTGCATCAGCCGCTCCAATGCCTCCTGCACCAATGCCTCCGACTCGGAGTCCAGGGCAGAGGTAGCTTCATCCAGAATCAGGATGCGGGGATTGAGCAGAACGGCACGGGCGATCGCAATTCGCTGTTTTTGCCCCCCTGACAGGTTCACGCCGCGTTCGCCCACCCAAGAATAGTAGCCGTTAGAGAACTGGCTGATGAACGAGTGGGCGTTGGCGACTTTTGCCGCTTGCTCGACAGCGGCAAGATCGAATTCTTTTTGTCCGAAGGCGATATTTTGGGCGATCGTTCCAGAGAACAGCGTCGTTTCTTGGGGCACAATGCCGATTTGGCGGCGCAGGCTGCGGAGCGTCACGTCCCGAATATCTACGCCGTCAATGAGGATTTTCCCGGCTTGCGGGTCGTAGAAGCGAGGCAGCAGATTCACCAGCGTCGTTTTGCCAGCACCCGATGGCCCCACTAGGGCGATCGCTTCTCCGGGATATGCCATGAGGCTGAGATCTTGCAGGACTGGCTGCTCGACATCGTAATGAAAGCTGACGTGGGCGTACTCGACTTTGCCCGTGACGGTGGGTAGGACGATCGCCCCCGGTTTCTCAACGACTCCCGGCTGAATCCAGAGCAGCTCAAAAATGCGGTCAACTGAGGCTTGACCCTGCTTGAACATATTGTAGTTTTCGGTGAGGTGGGCGATCGGGTCTACCAGCATGGCGACGGCAACCACATAACTGCCGAACTGTTCGCCCGTCAGGTTACCCGTAGAAATCTGCCAGCCGCCCAAAATCAGCAGCAGCAGGACGCTCAAGGCATAAAGGAAGCCCACTGCCGGAAACTGCACCGCCTGAAGCCAAGCCGCCTCATATTTTGCCTGACGGTTGCGCTCGGCTTCGATACCAAAGCGATCGATCTCATACTCTTCTGCTGCAAAAGCTCGCACCAGCCGAATGCCGCTGAACACCTCTGTGAGCAGAGAAGACAGGTCGGACACCAGATTTTGGCTGTGGCGAGAAAACATCAGCATCCGTTCGCCAAACCAGCTAATCAACAGCCCTAGGAGCGGTACCACAATCAGGCTTGCCAGAGTAAGCTGCCAGTTGAGGTACACCATGTAGCCGAATACCGCGACGAGCTGCAAGATACAGGGCGTGGTGTCATGAAACACCTTATTGACCGCTTCCCCAATCCGATCGATGTCTTCGGTCAGTCGATAGGACAAGTCTCCCGTCTGCGATCGCTCAAAGTAGCTAAGGCTAAGGCTTTGCAGATGGGCATACACCCGATTACGCAAGTCCAGAGCGATCGCCAACGCGGCTTTTGCCATCAGCGAATCTTGCCCATACTGCGCCAATTTCTGCACAAAAAACACGCCTGCCACCACGCCTGCCCCACGCGCCAGAGCTGCAACATTGCCCTTCACCAAAAACCCCAAGAGCTGACCCGCCAATGCCGCCAGGATGGGCCAACATACCGTAAAAATGACCGTGCAGACTAGCGCTCTAGCGATCGTCTGCCAGTGGGGACGTAAGTAAGGCAGCAGTTGCAGATAGCTGGAGCGCGGTTTCATGGGAAAGGAGCGATCGAAATAAGGTAGATCTAGCGTACAGGAGAAGGGGGTGAATGGGTGAATGAGTGGGGGGTGGATGAGTGGGGGTAGATGAGTCGCTGTAAGGACTCTTCATCAACCCATCCACTTTCATCAACCCATCCACTCCCATCCACTCATCTAAACCTTCCCCTCTGGTGGCGGCGTAATCCCCCGACGGAGCAAACCAGCCTCTACTTCTCTAAGCAGCTCAAAATCCACTTCAGGTAGAAGCAACTCTTCAGGAGCATCCTTTTCTAAGAAAGCGAAGGCTTGCCGGAACTGCTGTGGGTCTGCTTCTAAGGGCGAGTCTAAGTGACAGGGAATGATTCGCTGAAAGTTCCAGCTTGCGACATGGTTTGCCCAGTCGATCGTAGCCTGGGACGCTCGATTCAGAATCAGCGCCTGCAAGATGGGCGCAACAAATAGCCGCCCGTTGCCCTGCAAAGCCTGAAACGATTGCTGCCAGTCAGGTTTCCATTGGAAGGGAAACCAGCCGAAGTACGCCGACTTGGAGCGATCGGGAGCTTGAAGCGCCTCTCGGACTGACTGTCCAATTTTGGTGATTTGGATAGCGCTAGGGCGAAAGTAGAAAGCGAAAAGCGCCATCCTCTGCCAGCCTTTACGGCGGTTGTCAGGAGTATCTTCGACGGTATCAAAGACGTGATCTTTTGCGTGAAACAGCAGCGCAGTCGGATCAATCTGCACGATCGCTGGAGGTTCTATGGGCACGGATAGAATAGTATCGGTCACGAGCAGGGTACGCGATCGCCGATGAAAAAAGACAACTTCTTCAAAAGGTCCTAACCCTAGGTGAATGGGGCCTAAAATTGCGTAGTCAAATTCATCGGCGAAGGGAGCTTGGCTGCTGTCTGAAGGCAAGATTTGAGTGCGTTTTGCAGGTAGACCTAGCCAGCTCAAAGGCAGATTAAGGGGGAAACTCCACTGGTGCGGAGCGACGAAGACTTGGGCATGGGGAAACCTGCGGGCAAAAGGCCCCACAAAAACTTTGTGTTCAATGCCCGAAACGGTGGGCAGAATGATGTATTTGACTGCACCATGCTCGGCAGCAATTTCATTGACTAGCCGAAGACATTCGCGGGTAGGAGCGATCGGCGCATAGACCAACAGACCGCCCGTTTCAAGTTTGACGATCGTCATGCGAATGGGCACAACGACGTAGAAAATCCCCTGAATCTGATCGAAAGTCCAGAGCGTGTTTTTAATAATTTCTGTTCGCAGAGTTCGCCGTTTGCCGTACGGATAGAGCGGCACGGCGTACCAGAAGCGCCATGACCAGTCGCTAGAATGCTGCCGATTTTGCGTTGTTAATGAATATGTAGGCTGATCCAATCTGCTACCACCTAGATTGCCGCTCTGCGCTCAAAGCACATGCCGACGATCGCGGCAGACCTATGCTTTAGATTCTGTTAAAAAGGCGTTGCCAAAAAGCCTTAATTACAAGCATAGGACAAAAGCTAGAGAACGTGAAAGAACTCATCAATCAACATTTTGGCATTTTAAGTTTCGTCAGGGCAGTCGATCGCCCAACTTGGGCATTCTTGAAAAAGAACTTGCTAGTCGTTCCCCATGAAGACCAAAATTGCGATCGCTGTTCAAGGCTATCTTGCGGCTTGCGGCTTGCTGATTCAGCCTGTTGCTTGGGCACAGATCGTTCCAGACAATACTCTGCCCAGCAGTTCTAGAGTCAATCGCCAAGGGCGCGTCTCTGAAATTACGGGCGGAACAACACAAGGGCGTAATCTGTTTCATAGCTTCAGGGGATTCTCAGTGCCAACGGGTGAAACCGCATTTTTCAACAATGCCTCAGATATTCAGAACATTATTACGCGCATTACCGGATCTTCTGTCTCCAATATTGACGGCTTAATTCGTGCCAACGGTAACGCCAACTTATTTTTGCTGAATCCCAACGGCATTGTGTTTGGTGCCAATGCCCAGCTTGACATTGGTGGATCTTTTGTCGGCAGCACAGCCAACAGCCTCCAATTTGCAGACGGCAGCGAATTTAACGCGATCGCCCCCCAGAACTCTCCTTTACTCACGGTCAGCACTCCGATCGGGCTACAGTTTGGTACGGCTCCTGGGTCAATTCGCGTTCAGGGAACAGGAAATCAGCTCAGATTAGATCTAAGCGCTTTTGCGATCGGTCAATCTGTCGGAGCCGCAGGTCTTCAGGTGCAGCCCGGACAAACTCTGGCGCTAGTGGGGGGCGATGTCATCTTGCAGGGGGGACATCTGACAACGGCAGGAGGACGCATTGAGCTGGGTAGCGTGGTGGGTCAGGGAACAGTGCGGATTGATCCCAATGACTGGGCGATCGACTATGCCCCGATTAGAGGCAACCGGGCGAGATTTGGAACGGTTCAGCTCTCTCAGGGAGCCTCTGTTAGCAGCAGCGGCGGCGGCACCATTCAGGTTCAGGGAAGACAGGTCAGCCTCACCGGAGGGTCTAGCTTTCTGGTGCAAACACTTGGCACAGAACTGGGCGGTCAGCTGACCGTAAACGCTTCAGACTCCGTGATGATTTCAGGAGTAGCAACCGATATGCAATCCGGCACAGTCCTGTTTGGCAGCAGTTTATACACCGATGTTAATGCGGCTGCAACGGTCAGAGGCAGCAATTTGAGCATTACAATCGACCGTTTACAGGTGGTAGATGGAGGTCATGATCTGATTCTCGGTGCAGCCAGTGGATTTACTACAAATGCGCAAGGAAATAACGCAGGATGGGATAGTGCGATCGCCACGGATCTTTCGATCGCCCAGAGAAATAATGGCACGACCGCAAATGAGATCAACGTTCAGAATGGACGGGTCGTAATCAATAGTCAAGGATTTTTTGGCATTGAGTTTCGAGATCAGTTGGCTCCCAACAGCGATATCACAGCAGCCTCTGGAGCAGGAACAAATCTCAATGGAATTACAAGACAGAATATGTCATCCGCCAGCCCTAATGTGAGACTATTTGAGTTGCTAGAAACCGTTGATTCGAGGGTTCAAATTGTCAGCGCTTGCGATCGCCATCAAGAAAACTCTTTTACCATTTCAGGACGAGGAGGTGTACCCGAATCACCCGATCAGGCTTTGAATAGCAGTATCGTCTGGCAAGATCTGCGGCTGCCGCAGAGCATCGACTTAAGCGATCGCCAAGGCTATCCTATCTACACTTCTACTACGATCGCGCTTCCTGTTCAGCCTGCCATGACTGAAGCACAGAGCTGGATAGTAGAGGCTGACGATCGAGTAAAGCTGGTTGCAGGACAAGAACATTCCTTCTGGCAATCTTCTCTAAATTGTAGGGCGGAGGTTAATTAGAGCGATCGTTTTTATGTTTGCAATAAAGACTCACAACGGATTGGAAAATTCATTGAGTTGGCAATAAAGCAGAGATGATGTGCTTTATCATGCAGGCGGTTCGCCAATGCTAAATCGCTGTCAGCTGTTAGGGTAACGATAGGCTTGAGGATAACTTCGGTGAACCTTCCTCCCCCTTCGTTAGTTTCAATCATAAAACCGATCGGATTATCCACATATTTAGTCACAACAATTTTGGCATCAGTACACAAGTGAAGATACCAAAGCATATGGCAAGTAGATATTGAGGCAACCAGCAGTTCTTCTGGATTATATCGGGCGGGGTCGCCCCGAAACTGAGGATCAGCAGAACCGGAAATACTGGGTTTCCCAACAACAGAGATTTCATGGGCGCGATCGTAGGTCTGGTAACTAGCTGTTCCCTGTCCTGTATTTCCTGTCCATCTCACTTCAACTTGATACTGATGAATTTTAGAGGGAGTTACCATACGTGTTCTCTTTGCACCTGGCAATAACAACACAGACCATAACAATAGCAACACAATTGTAAGATTTGGGAAGCGACAGACACAGAGAAGATCGATCTGGACGTACCCGATCTAGTCTATTCTTCCAGTAGAGACTCCCCATTCCCCATCTCCCTCATCCCCGTGTATAGCCGTCGCCGTGCCCTGTGGCTCTATCCGCTATTTCAAATTCCGCTGATTTTGCTGACGCTTTGCTTACTGGCGGCGCTGTTGTTCTGGCTCTTGGGCTGGGGCAGACCAAATGTTGCAGCAGCGATCGCTCTTGATCTCAGCAGTAGCACCTACGAAAATCAGGCGTTTAATGCCCCCAATACGATCGTCAATCAGGAATTGGAAGCGGTGCGATCGTACTTGACGGAAAACGCCAAGCTGAAACGTCCAAATACCGTACAGGTCTTCGGATTTGGTGCGTTGGTGGTTCCCCTCACACCTGCCTTTGAGTCAGATAGCGCCCAGGTGCAAGCTGCTCTGACTCAAACCCTTGCCGACCCAAGCCTGAGCCAGCGACTGCTTCCGGGCAGCACCAACGTCAATGCCGCCTTGCAAGAGAGTCAGAAAGCCTTAAATAGTCTGCCTTCAGGCTGCAAAGAAGTTTTGCTGGTGACAGATGGAACGGGCGATCGCATTGAAGATCTGACGATTCAAACGGCTAAAGCCAGCAAAACTCGCATTAATGTCTTGCTCGTCACAGCCGATTGGGTGCAAAACCTTAAGGATATTGATCTAGCTAAAGCCGCATTGCAGACGGGTGGGGTGATTCTGCCGGGACAGGTCGGCAGTTTGTCTACGCTATTTATCGATCAATTTTTTACTCGCTTTAACAGCAACTTGAAGTGGATTTTGTTTTGGTTAGGATTAGCCTGGATGGCGTTCATGTGGCTGCTGATTTTGCCGCTCGATCGCTGGATTTTGCAATCTTTCCTGAAGCTACCTATGAATATTGCTGGACAAGTTGCTTTGGGTAATGCCCTATTTTGGACGGTGCTGACGCCCATCCTGATCTGGCAGGTATGGGGTATTCCCTTTCTTTCGCCATGCTCGTAATCTACTCTTAGCCGATCGCTCGACTCCGATTCGAGTCCTCTTTGAGAATTGTTAGTCTAAATAGGGCTGCAATCTTTTGGGGGTTGCAGTAGTCTGATTCATGGAGTTTCATGTTTTGAATGGGGAAATTCTCATGAGACTTCCTTCTGCCCACTATTTGCAAACTTTTGTTCTGTCCTGAGGGGCAGCATGAGGAACCGTAGCATGAGCGACTCTCATCAAATCGATCAGCTTTTCGCAGGCAATGGCGAGATGGCGAGGCGAATGCGATCGCAGGACTGGTCAAAAACTCCGCTGGGAGCAGTCGAAACTTGGTCACAGAGCCTCAAGGCTGCCGTGAGGATTATGCTCACCTCCAGTCAGCCGATGTGGGTCTGGTGGGGCAAGGAGCTACTGAATCTCTACAACGATGCCTACATCCCCATCATGGGAGGCAAGCACCCTACGATGTTTGCCCGACCGGGTGCTGAGGTCTGGCAGGAGATTTGGGATGAAGTGTATCCCAGAGTCGAATCCGCCATGGTCAACAATGAGGGCACCTACGACGAGTCGCTGCTGCTGATCATGGAGCGCAACGGCTACCCCGAAGAAACCTACTACACATTTTCCTACAGCCCCATCCCAGACGATCAGGGGAATCCAGGCGGCATTATCTGCGCCAACACGGATGATACGCAGCGGATTATTGGCGAACGACAGCTGGCGCTCTTGCGAGAATTGGCAGCCCGTACCGCCGATGCCCGGACGTTTGACGAAGCCTGTACCTTGAGTGCCAGATGCCTGGAAACCAATCGGCATGATCTGCCCTTTGCGATGATTTATCTAGTCGATGCCGATCGACATCACGTGGTTCTCGCAGCATTGAGCGGCATCGATCGCACTCACCCTGCTGTTCTAGAAACGGTTGATCTGAATGCCGATACTGTCTGGCCCTTTGCCGAGGCGGTTCAGACCCAGAAGCCCGTTCTGATGACGATGCCCACTGAATTAGCAGACCTGCCCACAGGAGCCTGGGATCGAGTCCCGCATCAGGCTGTGGTAGTGCCGATCGCGCCTTCAGGATCAACAGGGCGATCGGGCATTCTAATCGCGGGGCTAAACCCGCTGAGGCTATTTGATAAGAACTACCGCAGCTTTATGGGGCTGATAGCGGGACAAATTTCCGCTAGCGTTGCCAACGCTAACGCCTATGAAGAAGAGCGCAAACGCTCTGAGGCACTGGCAGAACTCGATCGGGCGAAAACTCTATTTTTCACCAACGTCTCCCACGAGTTTCGCACCCCGCTAACGTTAATTTTAAGTCCGCTTGGAGAACTTTCTACTTCTCTAGAAGAGCGATTGCAGCCTGCTGAACGAGAGCAATTTAATCTGATGCAGCGCAACGGCTTGCGATTGCAAAAGTTGGTGAATACGCTGCTTGATTTTTCACGAATTGAAGCTGGACGAATTCAGGCAGTCTATGAGCCAACGGATCTAGCCACCTACACGGCAGAATTGGCTAGCGCCTTCCGATCGCTGATTGAACAGGCGGGCATGTCGTTGGTTGTGGAGTGCCCACCCTTACCAGAAGCGGTCTATGTCGATCGACAGATGTGGGAAAAAATTATTCTCAATCTATTATCCAATGCCTTCAAGTTTACGCTAACCGGATCAATCACAGTGCGGTTACAGTGGCTCAAAACTCAGGTTCAGTTAACAGTTATTGATACAGGAGTTGGCATTCCTGCCGCAGATTTACCACAGTTATTTGAGCGATTTCATCGGGTTGAAAGCTCCCAAGGGCGAAGTTTTGAAGGTTCGGGCATTGGGCTATCTCTAGTGCAAGAACTCGTCAAACTGCATCACGGCACGATCGAGGCTACAAGCATCCTTGGGCAAGGCAGTTGCTTCACAATATCCCTCCCTACAGGCTCTAGCCATCTGCCCAGCGATCGCATTGAGGCAAACCGCACGATGGTTTCAACAGCGTTAGGCATCATGTCTTATGTCGAAGAGGCGCAACGCTGGCTACCCGAAAGCCAAAGCAGAATTCCATTTGGGAATCCGCAGGAGAGAGGCTACGCAGATATTTCTATGGGCAGGAAAATCCGTGAGCAAGAAATCCAGGAGCAAGAAATCCAGGAGCAAGAAATTCAGGAACAAGAAATCTATGAGCAATCTTCTCTGATCTCTCCATCTTTCTCTGCCGCCCGCATCCTGCTTGCCGATGACAATGCCGACATGCGCGATTATATTCAGCGGCTTTTGGGTTCTACCTACCAGGTTGAAACCGTTGCTGATGGCATGGCGGCTCTCAATGCGGTGCATCAAAATCCCCCGGATTTGGTGCTGTCGGATGTGATGATGCCGCGAATGGATGGCTTTGAGCTGCTACGACAGCTCCGAACCGATCCTCAAACCCAGGAAATTCCCATCATCTTGCTGTCTGCCCGCGCAGGTGAAGAAGCCCGAATTGAAGGACTGACCGCCGGGGCTGATGATTACCTGATCAAGCCTTTCTCTGCCCGTGAGCTAATGGCGCGAGTGGAGGCTACGCTCAAGCTCGCCAAATTGCGGCAGACGGCACGAGAGCGTGAACAGGCTTTGCAGTTTGAAGCCCAAGCGGTTAGAGCCAATCTTGACCGCATCTTGTCAAACTTGCAGGAAGGATTTTTGACCTTCGATCGCAACTGGTGCTACACCTACGTTAACGATCGCCAGCTTGAGATCATCGGCATGTCCCGTGAATCTGTGATAGGCAGGAATCTTTGGGAAGTCTTTCCAGATCTCATAGATTCAGAGATTTATCACCAGTTCCACCGAGTGATGAATGAACGGGTATTCGTGCAGTTCGAGGTTTATTATCCGCCATTAGAGAGCTGGTTTGACCATCGGGTATATCCTGATGAAGATGGCATTGCGGTTTTTGTGACGGATGTGAGTGAGAGAGCACATCTCGAAATCGAGCGTCAACGCGCTGAACAGGAATTGCGAAACAGTGAAGAACGGTTTCGCAACATGGCGGATAACGCGCCGATGATGATTTGGGTGACAGATCCTACGGGCTACTGCACCTACCTAAGTCAAAGGTGGTACGATTTTTCGGGACAAACGGAAGCAACTGGATTAGGATTCGGCTGGCTGAATATAGTCCACCCAGAAGACTTTGAAATCACTAAGCAAATTTTTCTGGAGGCTAACCACAGCAAGATCGCCTTCCAGTTAGAATATCGTCTGCGGCGCAAAGACGGAGACTATCGCTGGGCGATCGATGCGGCTAGCCCTTGGTTTGCAGAGGATGGTACCTTCAAAGGATATATCGGTTCTGTGATTGACATTACCGATCGCAAGCAGGCTGAAATGAGGGTGCGAGAAGCAGAAGATCGGTTGCGGCTTGCCTTGGATGCCGCAGATCTGGGCACCTGGGATTTCAACCCCACGAGCGGCGAACTGAAATGGGATGAATGCTGTAAAGCGATGTTTGGACTGTCGCCGAACGCCGATGTTCACTATGATATTTTCTTGGCAGGTCTGCACCCGGAAGATCGCGATCGAGCGCACGATGTTGTCGTTGCCGCCCTCGATCCGGCTATACGGGGCGAGTGTGACATTGAATACCGGACGATAGGTATAGAAGATGGCGTGGAGCGCTGGATTGCAGCCAAGGGAAAGGCTTACTTTAGCAGTGCCCTGAGTGATGCGATCGCGACGCGCTTTATTGGTACCGTTCTCAATATTACTGAGCAAAAACGGGCTGAAGCAGAACGGGAGCAGCTCTTGCAACGGGAGCAGACTGCACGAGAGCAGGCAGAAACCGCCAACCGGATTAAGGATGAATTTCTTGCGGTTTTATCCCACGAACTTCGTACGCCGATGAATCCAATTCTGGGTTGGTCGAGCTTGCTGCGCCAAGGCAAACTAAAGGGCGAAAAAATCACTCAGGCGGTTGAAACGATCGATCGCAATGCCAAACTTCAGATGCAGCTCATTGACGACTTGCTCGATATTTCTCGAATTCTGCGCGGCAAGCTAGTCCTCAATATGCTCTCTGTTGATCTGAAGTTTGTCATTAACGCCGCGCTAGAGACGGTGCGGTTAGCCATGGATGCTAAGTCGATCGTCCTGCAAACCCAGATTGATCCAGCCGTTGAGTCTGTCATGGGCGATGCGGGACGACTCCAGCAGGTCGTCTGGAATTTGCTGTCGAATGCGGTGAAATTTACGCCCCCTAGAGGACAGATCACCGTTGTCCTAACCCAGGCTGGAACAAATGCGCAACTCCAAGTCATAGACACAGGCAAAGGCATCCATCCTGACTTTTTGCCCTATGTGTTTGAGCATTTCCGTCAAGAAGATGCCGCCACGACGCGAAAATTCGGTGGGCTGGGGCTAGGATTGGCGATCGCCCGCCAAATTGTAGAACTACATGGCGGCAGAATAAAAGTCACAAGCCAAGGTGAAGGACAAGGTGCGACGTTTACGGTTGAGATTCCGCTGAAAGAGCGACAGAGATTGACATCTGAATGCAAGTCCCAGGGCAATGTGCCGCCATCTGCCCGTCGATCGCTAACGGGGCTTCACATTCTTGTGGTGGATGATGAAGTGGATTCTCTGGAATTAGTGAAGTTTGTGCTAGAGGAAGCAGGAGCAATGGTCACTAGCACGTTCTCGGCGATCGAGGCACTACAATCGATCGACCAGCTTGTTCCTAGCCTCATTGTTAGCGACATAGGAATGCCAGAGATGAATGGCTATGCCCTGATACGGCAGATTCGGGCGCTAGAACAGACAAAGCAAGTTCCAGCCATTGCTTTAACGGCATACGCGCGAGAGAGCGATCAACAGCAGGCGATCGCGGCTGGATTTCAGCAACATATTTCAAAACCCGTTGATCCAGAAAAGCTAGTCAGCGCAATTTGCGCTCTGTGCAGTTTGTCTGAGTCTGATCTAATTTGATCTAATCTAATCAGACAAGATAGAGCCGACTTCCCAAGCCGCACACCTTTCAGCAAGCCTTAATCTCGCAGCGCCTTTAGCCTCGACTCCTGGATGACTTCTAACAGGGTTAATCTTTTGTTTAAGATCTTTAACAGTAGCCTTTGATACAATTTAGTAGGGAACAATAAAGCTAGTCGATCGGGCAACGTCTCACTCTCTTCAGCTAGACCGTTGCCTTACAACACAAGTGCTTAGAGGAATTTTCATGTCTGAATCACTCTTGTCCGATGCCAACCAGCGGCTTAAAAAAGCCTTGCGCTATGTCACGATTCACGAAGATGCCGTCGAGCGACTGAAGCATCCTAAGTCCAGTCTGACGGTTTCCATTCCTGTCCGCATGGATAACGGCTCTCTGCGCGTGTTTCAGGGCTATCGCGTCCGCTATGACGACAGCCGAGGTCCCGCTAAAGGGGGAGTGCGCTTTCACCCAGGCGTAACGCTAGATGAAGTGCAGTCCCTAGCTTTCTGGATGACCTTCAAATGCGCCGTGCTAAATTTGCCCTTTGGTGGAGCAAAAGGCGGCATTACTCTCAATCCCAAGGAACTCTCTAAGTTTGAACTAGAGCGCTTGAGCCGAGGCTATGTGGACGCGATCGCCGACTTCATTGGCCCCGATGTTGATATTCCGGCACCCGATGTCTACACCAATCCCATGATCATGGGCTGGATGATGGATCAGTACAGCATCATCCGCCGCCAGATTACCCCCGCCGTGGTGACGGGAAAACCGATCGCCATGGGCGGCAGTCTGGGACGCGAAACTGCAACGGCAATGGGCGCATTTTTTGTGATTCAAACCGTGATGCCCAAGCTCAACCGCAAGCCAGAAAACACTACCGTTGCGGTGCAGGGCTTCGGCAATGCTGGGGCGGTGATCGCCGAACTGCTGTTTCGGGCAGGATACAAGGTAGTTGCAGTCAGCGACTCTCAGGGGGGCGTTTACTCACCACAGGGCTTAGACATTCCCAGCATTCGCAAAATTAAGGAGTCCACGCGGGGCATCAAGGCGGTGTACTGCGAAGGATCGGTTTGTAACCACGTTGACCATACCGCCGTTACCAATGCTGAACTGCTGGAGCTAGAGGTTGATTTCCTCATCCCGGCTGCATTAGAGAATCAAATCACGGCTGAAAATGCCGATCGCATTCGTGCCTCCTACATTTTTGAGGTAGCCAATGGCCCCATCACCTCAGCCGCCGATGCCATTCTGGAAGCCAAGGGCATTCAGGTTTTCCCCGACATTTTGGTGAATGCGGGTGGCGTCACCGTCAGCTACTTCGAGTGGGTGCAAAACCGCAGTGGCTACTACTGGACACTCCAAGAGGTTAACCAGCGCCTTGAGGAAAAAATCACCCGCGAAACTGAGCTAATTTGGACGATCGCCCAAGAGCTAAACTGCGACCTGCGCACTGCCGCATACGTCCATGCCCTCAAGCGCATGGGAGAAGCGATCGAGGCTAAGGGAACGCGAGAAGATTATGTGAAATGAGAGGCTATAAGACGAGGCAAGTCTCAAACTACGGTTTCTGGCTTGCCTCTTCAGCTTCCTTCATCTCCTGACTTTCCAAAGTGTCTAATACTTCCTGCATTTCAGACTGAGTAGCCCGTTTTTGTAATGCCGACCAGCAGTGCCCTGAATTATTCAGCAGCGTTTGACGGCGTAACTGCTGTAAAGCTCTAATGCAAGATGAGCAATCGCAGCCAAACAGTGTGACAGCAGCATCGCTCTCTGCGGCACTGAAATCGGTTTCGGGATACTCAATAGGAATGTTGATAGCAGAGGCAATCAAAGTCTCATGATCTCTAGGACGAAGCGACTGCACCGCTTCGGATTCAAGCAGATCGCAGGAGGCTGTGAGAGGCGTCGCGATCGCTTCTGCCCAAGTTTGACTAGATTCTGTCGCCGCAGAAGCGAGGGTCAGCAACGGCAGGGCTAAGAGTGAGCTAGCCATTGCAGGAATTGCCACTAAGCTCAATAAAATCTTGTGGTTCATAAAAATACGCGCCTCAGCTTGGTCACGCTAATCTTAAAGACAGTTCTGCCCACAAATCATAGCTTGACTAAATTGTTTTGCGACTAGCTAGAGGCGCTTGTATAAAACCGCAGCGCAAATTTCCAGAACGATCGCGCCACCCAGAGCAGGGCGATCGCCAAACCTCCAGCACCCGCAATCCAGGCAACTTCGACTCGGTTGAGCAATGTTTCTGCCGGGATTGTCGTCAAGAACGCCACCGGAATCACAAAGGTGAAAAAGAAGCGATACGCCACCGGATATGCCGCCATCGGATATCGCCCCGCCTCTAGCAGTCCCCGCAGCACTTCTGTGACGTTGTAGATTTTGACGAACCAAATGCTCGTGGCTCCCAGCATAAACCAGAGGCTATACAAACTCAGTAGCCCAAAAAACAGCGGTACGGCGCTAAAGAAATAGGCGATCGGCTGTACCTCCAGCCTTGTCCCAGCATAGCCAATCAAAATCATGCCAAACAGCAAATCAGGCAAGCCCCAGGGCGAAACTGTGCGGGCAGACAGCCAAAACTGAGAGCTAATTGGCTTCAGCAGCACAAAATCCAGCGTTCCCTGCTGCACTTGTTTCACAATTTGATTGAGGTTGGGAGCCAAAAAGGTGCTGGAAAACCCTTGCAGCAGCGTGAACAGACCCAAAACAATGAGCGCCTCTTCCCAGCTCCAGCCTTCAAACGTATAGCCTGTTTGGTAGAACAGCGACAGGCCGAACAGGCTGCCCGCCATGCCACCCAGACTCGTCAGCGTCGCCAAAATGAAGTTAGTGCGATATTCCAGCTCGGCAGCGATCGCCGTGCTCCAAAATAGCTTCAGCACCCGCCAATGTCTTGTGAGCCAATCCATAACGTTACGGTATCTCAAGGAGAGTGAACGAGTAAATGGGTGGACGGGTGGATGGGTAGATGCTCATCCACTCATACACCCATCCACCCATTATTAGGCAATCCACTATAAACCCCTTCCATTAAGGCATCGCCAGCTCTCCAAGCACCTCTAGGCGCTTAAAGTTCCCCAAGGTCATGAAGGTTTCCGTTAGGGTTTCGGCGATCGTCGGCGTAATCCAGCCCATCTGCTTGAGCAGGTGAATGGCAATCGCATGTTTTGCCCGCTTAGCACCATCTGTGGCTTTAATCGCCAGTCCCAGGCCTTGCCCCACCCGCGCCACACACTGAATGCCTTCGGCTCCAGCTTTGCTCACTAGCTCACCCTCAGCAAAGCGCATCAGCTCCGTATCAAACTGTCCTTCGCCCGAAATTAGGCTGGGATGATGCGTCATGGCGCGAACGATCCGCTCCATATCCACACTATCTCCAGAGCCAAGCTGAGCATACAGCGTTGCCATTTGCCCTAGCTGCATAAAGTAGGTGGGCGCACCGCAGTCGTCATGGGCATAGATAAACTCTTCGGGCGGCATCTTCAGCAGCTCAGCCATTTTCGTCACAATTAAACGCTGTACCGGATGGTTGCGCTGAAGATAGTTGCTGGTTGGGAAATTGCACTGACGGCAGACCGCCAGCATTCCGGCATGTTTGCCTGAGCAGTTGTGCTCTAGGGGGCTGCGCTTGCCGGGTGGTACAGGACATTGCAGCGCAGTCGGCTCCACATCGCATCGCCAGAGAATGTTAAACACCTGCCGCGCCTGGTCAACCGTACCCTGATGAGAGCTGCACATGACCGCCAAATCGCGATCGGTTAAGCCAAATCTTTCCAGCGTACCCGTATTGGCAACCGCCAAAGCCTGAAACGGCTTTAGTGCCGATCGAATAAAGGTAGAAGTCTCCGGATTGCCTGCCACAGACAAAACTCGCCCCCGGCTGTCTGAGACAACGGCCTGGACTCGATGCGTCGATTCAATAATGCCTTCTCGCAGTAGCCGCACCTGAAGCTCTGCGGTTTGGATGGTGCGTTTTCCCCTTGTCATGGCTAAAACTGTGCCACACTCCCGTACCCGCTGCAAGCGATCGCTACAAAAACATCCACACAACACCGCCTAAAATAAACAGAGCTAAAATTATGCCAAAAGTCATCTTCAGCCTTTGCAGCACAGACTTGAGCTGATAGTTGACAATCAAATTGTCTCGCTGCAATACCTCTTCCGGTTTCGTCCATTCCTGACCATCATACCAACCCGACTCTTCATAGAATATCGTGGCGTTGGAGAGGCGATCGCATACATACACCCAACCTAGGTAGAGCCGTAGCAGCGCCAGCAGAGGAATGACCATGGCACCTGCTGCCCCAAAGATGAAAAACTGAGCTGGATACTTAGACACATGGAAGCTGGTGGCAGCTACAGGAGCCGACACCAGCCAGCTCAATGTCCATAAAACAGCTATGGGCTTGATAAAGCCCTTTAGATCTAGAGTAGCCCACCTAAAAAACCAGGATTCCTTAAGCTCCTGATATTCATTGATGGGCTGCTGCTCGGTGGGGACAGGACAAACGGGGGCAGAAGACGGCATGGTTTGAGCGCAGACCTAGACTGTGCCTTTACTTTAACGCCTCTACTTTAACGAATCTGCTGTCGTCTGGGCTAGGGGCACAAAGTTTGTGCGTTCGGCATGACCCCAGAAAGCCTCAAGCCCATAAAATTCTCTGGCTTTGGGCATAAAGACATGGGCAATCACATCCCCGTAGTCCAACAAGATCCAGTAGCCTTCCGATCGCCCTTCTACCCGCAGAGGCAAGCGCTGACAGTCTTTTTCAACCTGACCTTCAATGGAGCTAGCAATCGCCCTCACCTGCACGCTCGAAAGACCCGTCACCATCACAAAGTAATCAGCAATGTAAGACACATCCGCCACCTTTAGCAAAACGATATCGCCGCCTTTGCGATCGTCTGCGGCGGCAGCAATGGCCATAGCAAGCTTACGGCTATCTTCTTTGCGGCTGTCCTCTTCGATGTTTGCCTCTCGCCGCTTGGGTGGAGTCGCAATGCTGTTGTCAGAATTCTGGGCTTGAAAAGCGTTAAACATCAAGGAATAAATTCTCCTAAAAAATGGGTGATTGGAACCAGTCAGCCTGAAGCTTCTAGCAGTCTAAAACTTTATCTCCCGATAGTTTCGATCATAGTGAACACAGCTAATTTCGGGAACGGTAGCCACGAATTTTGGCACATTAGGTTACAAAATACCGAAGCTGTCCAACACCTGCTCTCGGTGACAACGCGCAGCCGAACCGGACTCAGGAACAAAAGCCAGAAGGCAACAGGCTAACATTTGCCTCAAATTAATACTGACTAAAACGAAGTTAGTCTAAGACTTCAAGATGATCCTCCTGCCTCAAATCCAATTAATGATGCGTGATTGAAGCAGATTTTTATCTTTCATGAGCCTAAAGTAAATGCCGTATTCTCACGGTAGCAAAACTTACCCGTAAATTAATACACCTAAGTTGAACACTCAGTTGAACTTAAGTTGCACTTCAGTTGAACATGGGGCAGTTGAGTGTTTCGTCGCATCATCTCAGCGCTTAAACAAACTATGCGAATTCTGATTTATTCCTATAATTACCACCCTGAACCGATCGGCATTGCGCCCCTAATGACGGAACTGGCAGAAGGACTGGTCGCAAGAGGGCATGAAATCAGAGTGGTAACGGGAATGCCCAACTATCCTCAGCGGCAGATTTACCCCGGCTACCAGGGCAAGCTGTACTGCACCGAAGAACGAAATGGCGTAGTGATCCAGCGCAGCAGCGTCTGGATTCGCCCTCAGCCCGGACTGATTTCACGGATGCTGCTGGATAGCAGCTTTGTGCTAACTAGCCTTCTACAGGCTCTGAGAGGCTGGCAGCCCGACGTAATTTTGCTGACGGTGCCGCCCCTGCCGATCGCCGTTCCGGCAACGCTCCTAGGCTGGCTTTACGCCTGTCCTGTAGTGCTAAATCTGCAAGATATCTTGCCAGAGGCGGCAGTGCATGTGGGGCTAATCAGCAATAAACGAGCCATCAAAGTATTTGAGGCGCTGGAGAAATTTGCCTACCGCACGGCGCACACCATTAGCGTGATCACAGAAGGCTTTACAGATAACCTAGTGAGTAAAGGAGTGGCGATCGACAAAATCCGCTGCATTCCCAACTGGGTCGATACCAAGTTCATCCGACCCTTGTCAAAAAACCACAATCCCTTTCGCCAGATTCATAAGCTGCAAGATAAGTTTGTGGTGATGTATTCCGGCAATATTGCCCTGACTCAAGGGTTAAGGACGGTCATTGAGGCGGCAGCAAAACTGCGACACATTCCCGAAATCGTGTTTGTGATTATAGGCGAAGCCAAAGCGCTAGATAACCTATGGCAGGTTTGCATGGAGCATCAGGTAGAAAATGTGCTGCTGCTGCCGTTCCAGCCGCGCGAACAATTGCCAGAGATGCTGGCTGCTGCCGATGTCGGGCTGGTCATGCAGAAAAAAAACGTGGTGGCATTCAATATGCCCTCCAAAATTCAGGTGTTACTGGCTAGCGGTCGTCCAATTATTGGTTCTGTCCCGGTAAACGGTACGGCGGCAAGGGCGATTCATCAGAGCGGCGGCGGTGTTGTGGTTGAGCCTGAATCTGCCGATCGCCTTGCCGAAGCCATCCTCGACCTCCACGCCAACCCAATAAAAGTAGAGGCGATCGGGGAACAGGGCAGACGCTACGCCGTGCAAAATTACTCTGCTGAGCAGGCGCTCAGCCGCTACGAAAAGCTATTTTATGAGGTTGTGGCTGGAACCTCACGGAAACCTGCGATGACAGAGCGCGCAATACCTGACGCAGTACCTACTGAGTAGCAATTTGAGTGGCGATCGCAGGCTAAAAAAACCGCTTGAGGACGGGTTGATGGAATCGCTGGGCTTAAGTTTTATACCAATTTAAGACTCAAATAGGGCAGATGATTTTCGAGAGCCGCGCGGAGCGCGGCTCTCGAAAATCATCTGCCGCCTCATCAATTTGAATTGGTGTAAAAGCTTAACTTTGTTTTTGAGACATTTTCTGCGGAAAACCCAGAATGAGCCTTACTTCCTAGCAAAAACACGGAAAACCCAATAAGAGCAATTCCTGACTCCTGATGCTAAACCCTACTGAGCTGCCTCAAACACAAACGGCTTTGCCGTCACAAATTGGCTAGACACCTCGCCCGAAAACACGATTTGCTGGTTGTCGCCCAAATCAAGTGTCCTAACGCCAGACTCTGGAGAAAAATCTACTTTCTTTAGATCGACCCAGAAGACATTCGGAGAAATTGCAGACTCAAAGTAGTAGAGCTTGTCTTTTTGGTCAGCGACAACACGCCAACGAGTGGTCGAAAGGTTAGGTTGATCCGACAGGCTGATGCCGTAGGGAACTGAGGCATTTCGAATAACGCTAAATACAGAGGCAGCGGCTACGCGAGGGTCATCGGTTTCTGGGATGGCATTGATATAAAAGCTGGCACGAGCAAAGCGATCAGTGGCGCGGCTGGTACCCGGCAAAAAGGTAAGACCATCTACCTGCCGCCAGTATTGAGCGATCGCCAACTGATCCTCAAACACAGGTTCGTTGGTCATTACCTGGTAGCGGCGATCATGGTGAATTCGTAGTTTTCCATCCACCCATTCCAGGATGGCACTATCGCCTGTAGCATCTGAGAGTGAGAGGTGAAGAGTTGACAGACGACCTGGCTGACCTGGTATCTCTCCCGTTGCCACATGAAACGGATTGGCACGGATATGAGCTATAGACTCGGCGACGGTTGCAAAATTGTCGAGAAAATATTGCGACCAGATCGACAGCGATGTTCGCGGGGTTTTGCCGTCATCTTCAGGATATTTGGAATTGGCTAACCATTGAGCATTCACCACCAGCCCCGGCTCGTTCATGCCGTCAACAGTCGAGATGTTGTAGCCGCTAACAGCCAAGCTGCCATATCTAGAAGTCCATGTCAGTGAGTTAGGTCCAGCTGCGCCATGGCGCTCCATACCCTGAGGAAAAATCCACAAATTGCTTAAGATTTCTAGCTTCCAGTCCATTGTGCGACCAGTAAGGACTCGACCCCCTGTTCCTTGGTAGAGCGCTCGCGTACAGGCTTCAACGGGTATGGTCAAAGATAATGCTGTCGATATCAACAGCATCGGTAGTGCACTATAAATCGTTTTTTGGATAGTTTTCATATTGGCTGAATCTCGCTAGTTCCTGTTCAATTGCTGCCCTTGGAAGGGAGAGACTCATGCCTAATTGAGGGCAGTAGCGGGTTGTACCTGAGTTTTCGTTACATTCTGCCTCTGGCAAGTTGAGCATACTCTACCCTGAAAACTTCCGGTTGACAGTTAGATTAATGCTTTCTTCCGATTGGCTTCTCAAGCGAGTGGGACAAAAAAGGCTTATTTCCCAGGGAGTGCTAAGACTTCCCCACTAACTCATCCTAAGGTGGCTCAGGTTTTGTATCAGATCTGATACTGTCTAAGTCTGGAACTGCTGCTGGCTACCACACCTCATCGTCACCGCACCAGATCTCCAAATCTAAATCGTTGAGGTCAATTAAGGCACTCTGAATCTGAGCTTGCGTGCCGTCTAACTCCAGATCAAACCAGCCATCTTCCTGTCCATTAGCGCCTAAAAGCGCTGCGGTAATGTTCACCTTAAGGCCATAGCGCGTGATCAAGTTAGAGATAATGGGTTCCCGCTGATACTCTTTGGGAATCCGTAGACGCACCCGAAGCTGGGTACGGCGATCGCTTGGGACAGCGCTATCGGATTTGGCAGAAAACGATTCGAGGGTAGTCATTTGAGCCTTCCAATACTATCTACGGTTAGTCTATCGGATTACTGATCATAATACCTGAAATTGTGAGTGAAAGCGATTTTAGGCGCTGCTAATTTTGAATGGTTAGAATTGCTTAGCTATTATGTAGATGAGTGATAGCAGAATTCAGGTCGTCTCTAGCTCGATCGTGCCTGAGGTGAAAAGTCTCAATAACCGTTTTTTTGACTCCGTTCCCTGAAATATTTCTGGCATTGCTGACCTTTTCCTAAAACATTCATGAAGCAGCGCTTTGCTCGTAAATTTACGACTGTCCAACCTCAATGCTGGCTAGCTTCTGGCATGTCTTTGCTGGTGATAGCGGCTAGCTTCTGGACAGGTTCAAAAGCTGTTGCCTCAGAGCCGAATACCTTGCTGCTGCTGACCACTCCGCTCAACGAACAGCAGGTGAATCAGCTGTGGGCAGGAAATGTGCCGACTGATCGATCGATTATTGCGGCAAACACCGTTTCTCAATCCGATCTCACCATTCCCAGCCTGTGGTGGGCGCAGAAACAGTTTGGCGGTACCCTGCTCAACTACTGGGTCGCGTATTCTGGCGCTGATGGCGCTCCTCGCCGGATTGATCTGCTAGTCGATCAGCAGGTCTGGAATGGAACCAGCTATATCGATCGCTATGCCTTCATCACGCAAATGGGCGAAACTGCAAAGGACTTTGATTACAACCTGCGGGTGTTTACCTGGCGAGGAGATTTACTAGGAGCCTATGTTTGTGATTTCAGCGCCCCCAATCTGAGCAATTCTGGGACGATCGCCCCCACTGAAGACTCACGAACTGTCTCTCAATGCGATGTATTTCTGGGGCTTTCAGATCCCGGAACCTTTCAAAACAATCCCCTCCCTGCGGCACCTTGAGATCTGGCTGACGCTAATTATTTCTAAGCGTTGCTCGATACCGCAGTATTGCGCAGGGTTGTCCAGAGACGGCGGTATTGCTCAACGGTATCAGGGGCTAGGGGCAGAAGGAATTCACTGCGCTGCTGAATTCCACCATCAGCGATCGTCGCTCTAGCCTGACGTAAAGATTCTGGCAGATTTTCTGAGGCAATTGTTTTACCGACGGCTGTTTCACCAACGGCTGTTTCACCAAAAAAGAGCGGTGAAGCTGCAGAGCTGAGTAGTGAAAGCTGTGTGGCAATTTGGGGTTGCCAGCAGAAACCAATCCACTGCTTCACTAGGGAGAGACGATCGCTCGCCCCAGTCGAGATCGTTGGAGCCGTCGTAGGACGCACCCACAGGTCGGCAGTCAAAACGCTGCCCGATTGGGGCACCACGCCAGCTAATTCGCGATCGCGCTTGAGGATGGGCAAAATTTCGTGTGACCAGCCCACCGCCAGCCAGGTATCTTCCAAAATTAGCGGCTGGAGATAGGACTTAGAGCTGTAGAACTTGACCTGCTGCTGAAGCAATTGCAGCTCTGCAGGCAAATTGGCAACACTTTGCAAGTCGGCAAGATTGATCGATCGCCCTAATTTCTTCAGGGTTAGCCCAATCACAGCTCTAGCACTATCGGGCAAGGAAATACGTCCTTTGAGAGGCGATCGCCATAAATCGCTCCAGTCAGAAGGTGTCCACCCCAAAGACTTGAACTTGTCTGGACGATAGACCATCATTAGCGTTCCCCAACGATAGGGAGCTGCCCAGAGCGAATCATTGGCTTTGCCTAAGTTTCCTTGAGCATCTCGTCGAGCAAATTGCTGCCACACTTCGGGCAGCTGCTGCCATTCAGGAATGTCTTGGAGAGGCAAAGGCTGAATGAGTTTTTGCTGAATGGCTGGAGCGAGCCAGTAGTCGCCCAGCGTCACGAGATCAGAGGGTGGCACAGATTTGTCGCCCACAAAAGGAACAAATCCTGGAATGGGGACTGTCTTTGGATCGCTTTGGGGCGTTTGCCAAGTTTGCAGTAGCTCAAACAACTCTGCAAGCTGTTTACTCTGAGAAAAACTGAGCGGCAGGCTGGCAGCTTGCCGCTGAAATTCCTTCAAGAGCTGAGGCGGCACAGAGTTTTCCAAGACGCGAATTTTGAGTGCCGCGTCGCTAGTGGAATTACAGCCCAACACTAGCTGGCTGAGAGCTAACGCACTGGTGCCGAGGAGGAGCGATCGCCGAGTGAGCATGGGGCAAATAAGCGTAAATTAATAAGCGTAAATTAATCTGTGAAGAAGTGAAGCTTCTACCCGAAGGCGTGGGAAGTCTATTTTCATAGGTATTTCAGTCTATCTCATCCCATTCACAAGGATCGTTGCTGATTTTAGGTATAAATTTTTTTGAAAGAGATGCTCAGCACCCCTTTCAAAAAAATTTATACCCAGATTAAATAATGCCTCACAAGGGTTCTAATGAGTAATCACAGACCTTATGGAAAGCAGTTATTTGCCTGACGATTCTGCAATTAAAAGTCTTCAGAGTTCATCAGAGTTCAAGAGAATTTGATTAACCTGCAATAGCTTGCTGCTGCCAATAGCGATCGAATCTCGCTAATTTCTATTCACTTTCACTCAGCAATGATTGCACCTAGATGATTAATGTAGACTGTTAAAACTGTGCCGTTTCTCAGTCTTTTCGGCTTAAATTTTTCTATGAATAAAAAGATGTTTCAGATTCTTCTCTTGAATAAAAATAGATTGAGCAACAAAAGTTAAATGATTCAGGAGTATTCACTCCTATTGAGCATTTAGTTCTTAAAATATGGACATAATTCGTTAAGAAGAAGTAGAGCATTGAATGGATCCACTCCAGGAGCAAGTGTCTAATTTAAGTACAAAAGTAGATGCGCTGCATGGCAGCCTTGAGCAGGTGGGAAGTCAAATTATTGACATTCTCTCTGAGCTAAAGGGGAAAGAGCGCGGTTACTCCTCGTCCTCTGGAGCAAGTCTGGGGCGTTATTCTCCGCCCAGCCGCAGTAGTTTTGACATGGAAATGGCGCACAAAGATGTGTTAGCCGATGACAATTACTCAGATTCAGATTCTCAGAAGGGCGATCGCGTTCTGGCTCCAGAAGTCCAGATTCAGCGCTTGACAGCTCAGTTAACGGCTGCCTACAACCGGATTGCCGCCTTGGAAGAGCAGCTCATGTCCCGGCGAGTCCTGTAGTACCTTTGGTGTTGATATTCATGCAATGGTCTTTTATGGGGTGAGCTTCGCCCACCCCATAAAAGACCATTGCATTTTGAGCACTGTACCTTCAGCGGCTCAAGCGATCATACTCGTTGGCAAGAGTCTCGATCGCTGATAACATCTGTGCCTGATCCCAGTTTTGGTAGAGGTGGGCGGCGATCGCGCATCCACCAGCCCCCACGCCCTCTTTCACAAAGCCTTGCTCGTAGGCGCGCAGCATCTCGTAACGTGATGGGGCAAAGCTGAGCTGAGTGGCTAACAGCGGAGCTGCCAGCATTTGCGCTAGACCCACAGCGTCACCCGTTGGATCTTCTGCCACCCAACGGGTAGTTCCCACTGCCACTTGTTCAGGTCGCCAGTTCAAAGACTCAGTGCGAACCATTGCCTGAATCAGCGCGTAAACTGCTAACATTTGCGTTCCACCTGCCAGCAGAACGCCGCAAGATCGGCTAGCAGCGATCGTCATACCTGCTACCACTACCTGCATAGGGTCGCCCACAGCCGCTACGACGCTATCCCAGTTTTCTTTTTGCTTTAATCCCGCCCGTTTTAGCCCAGCCTGTACGATCTCCCACTTCTGCTGATGATTGCAAGTTGGGTGGCTGCTGCTGACCTTCCCCATAGCATCCCAGCCCAATGCGGTTAGCACTGCTAGCGCCGTTGTGGTGCCACCCACAACACACTCCCCCAGAATGAGATAGCCCTGTGCTTCAGCTGCCAGCTTTGCGCCCCAGATTAGACCCTGCTGCAACAGATGTCGCACCATAGCAAGATCGAGGGCATGCCCGTGGCTCAGGCATTGGGCAGGACTCCCCTGAAGGTCGATCGCCGGGACAGAGGGTGGCTGAGGCAATCCGGCATTAAACAGGTAGACCGGAATCTGCTGGGCTACGACGATCGCCCGCGTGATCAGCACTGGCGATGCACCCGACTGTAGCGGCGGCAAGGGATAGGTCGGATGAGCCTGAACCCCGCGCGCCAAAAATTCGGCATCTGCTACTGCCGTATAGCGGCGATCGTCTGGTGTAGCTCCAGCCGCAGAAATGCCGGGGATCAGCCCTGTTTCGGTAAATCCCAAGATGCAAGCCAGCAGCGGAGGAGCCTTTTGAAATCGATGTATCCAGGCTTCGGCTTGCTCAATCTGGCTGTAGGCTCGAATCATTGGCTAGGTTCTAGGGTGGGTTCAAACAGGCTCAGATATCAGGTGTTGCTAATGGTTTAAGGCACTTTACTCTTCGAGCAACACCTGTACCCACTGCGGCGGATCAGGAATAGGATTACCCAATCGCCCTAGCAGCAGCCATGCCGCCAAATGCACCGTAAACAGGTAAACCAGATCACTGCACAAAATAATCACAACAGTGGCAACCTGCACCACCGTTAGATTGGTTTGCCCCAGACTGTCTAGCCCTAGCCAGCCCCAATCTACCAGGACAGACAGCAACCATTGGATAAAGTCTGCAACCCGGTTAGTGGAATAAGCCCACAGGTCTTCGCCCAGAAAAACAGATAGAATGCTGAGCCGGAAGAAAAATCCTAGAGTGGAGAGTAAAGTCCCCAGAATCATAGAGGGTAGCCAAGGCGATCGCCGATGCCACATCATCCCCAACTGCACACCCAGCAAGGCATAGGGCACAAAAAACAGCAGACTTAAGTAAGGTCCCATTAGCACCGACAGCAGCAATCCACAGACGATCGCTGCCATCCAGGACGATCGATGTCCCCAGCGCAGATAAACTAGGGCGATCGGCAGGGGAAACAAAATGCGCATCCAGGGGCCAATGCTGAGGTAGTAGCTCACCAGCCAGAGCAAACTGGCAGTGCTAGCCAAGAATGCCACCTCTACAAGCGTGAGGGGCGGTGTTTTGATAGCGACGATTCCCAGGCGATCGCCTGCTGTCGATCGATCGGTAGATTGAGCGGGGCGAGACAGGCCAGCCTCGACTTCAGCTAACTCCTCGGCAAGACTGCGCTGATCGGTTGGGCGATTGCTATCGTCACGATTTTTTTCTTCGCGATTCTCTCCCGTCGGATCAGTCAGCGAATTATCGAAAGAACTGCTCATGCCGTTTTGAATTTTAGATTTTGGCTTTTGGATTTTGAAATCCTTCTGGCATGAGCGCCTTTCGTAAGCATTTGGCTAACACTTATCTTTTGGGGTGGAGTTCTTTCGGGCATGGAGGCAAGGATCTTTAAAGCACAATCAGCTCATCTACTGTAGCTTTAATCCAAAATCTAAAGTCCAAAATCGCCTCACGTTTCTCCCAGCCATGCCAAAAGCTCTGCATTGACGCACTCGGCGCACTCGTCATAGAGACAGTGTCCGGCTTCAGGAATTTCGACTAGCCGCAGTTGGGAGTTGAAACTAGAGAGCTGGCGCCCGCGCACGATGGGAATGACGCGATCGCCTTCTCCCCATACCACTAAGATAGGCACTGTCACTTGCGGCAACAGATCCTCTGTTTTAAGGCTGAAATCAATCTGAGTCCGGGCTTTTGAGAGTCGGTAGAAAGCTTTGGAGGCTCCGCGATCGAATCCAGGAGTCAGAAAGCTGGCAATTAGCTCTTCAGTGATACGCTCCGGATTGACGTAAGCCGCTTTAAGAATCGCTCGAATGATGCCGGGACGACGAACCATCTGAAACAGCAGACGAATCACCAGCGGAGAGGTAAAAAAGCTCTCAATTCTGCCTACCCACGACTGAAGCGAACCGATGAGCAGCTCTTGACGGGAAGCTGGCAGCGTCAGCAGCGCCAGATTTTTCACCATTTCAGGGTAAGCCACGGCTGCGGTAAGAGCCACCAATGCGCCTAGGGAATGACCAACCAGCACGATCGGCTCTCCGATGAAGGTGCGCCAAAAGTCATAGACCTGATCTGCCCACAGCTCAACTTTGTAGGCAGTGTCGGCTTTCTCCGAAGCGCCAAAGCCTACTAAATCTAGGGCATAGACAGGATGGGTTTGGCTTAGCGGCAGCAGATTTTCCTGCCATTGAGCCAGCGAAGAGCCAAACCCATGAAGAAACAAAATGGGCGGCTGATCGGTGGGTGTAGCCGATCGCACAAAGGTATAGCGTACCTGCCAACCTCTCCAAATCCAATCGCGCTGTGAGCCAAGTCGTGTTTGCTGCAATTGCACTCAGGCTCCCTAAGGCATGACTCCATCTTTGATCCATACTTTTGCCAGTATATCGGCTGCTAGCATATCGGCTGCCATGACTGTCGCCAGTCTGCTGAGGAAATTTTTGGTGGGGCGCGAAGCGCCCCACCAAAAATTTCCCCATCCTAACCGCCTTGGCGATCGCTCTTTGCCTGTCCGTAACTCTACGACTTTGGGTCGTGTTTCAAGTATGTTGCTAATTTTTTGAACGGGATGCAAAAGAGGGATACAAAAATGCTGAACGGACAATTAAGTTTACAGAGATTACTCGTTAGACTCAATTGTTCAGATAACTTAACACCTTACTCATAACTTTAAAGATAAGGTTAAGTTAACTAGAAAAAGTCACAAGATTAACTAATTTTATCTACTCGATTTTTTGCGATATGAGTAAGCGGTGTGAGCAGAGCAAGCATGTGAGCTAATCGCCTGTAGATTAATTTTACCTGGAGGAATAAATATGATTACGACAAATCTTTACTACCTCAGAGTTGATCCAGATACGCGCAACGACAAAGGCTCTTTTGTGGAAGATACCGTCTACAAGCTGATGGAGATTGAGCCATCGGGCTGGGCTTTGATCTGTCACGACGAAGCAAGCTGTCACTATGTTGATCCAGATGCCCTGAGAGAACTATCTGAGGACGATCGCTAATTACGAATGTCTAAACCCGTTTTTTTCAAAAGGGACGCCGTGCGTCCCTTTTTTTAGCCCTAAGGATAAAGCACTTAGGACTTACGCAAGCCCTCTAGCTGTAGTGCATTTTTGTTGTGTGTGGTGGGCGCAGCCCACCACACACAACAAAAATGCGTAAGTCCTAGCACTATTGCTTCATCCACCTATGAGATTTATTTTGGGAGACGCGCTCCGCGTCTCCCAAAATAAATCTCATAGCTAAAATTAGTAACTTCGATGAAGCTTCAGGACTGACGACGATTAACCAGAGTTGCACTCGCTTGATCGGTCGGGAATATCACCACGTCACTGATGTTGACGTGCAAAGGACGAGTGGCACAAAACACCACGATATCGGCAATATCTTCAGGGGTGAGCGGTGTTACATTGGCATAGACCTTGGCAGCCCGATCGCCATCTCCCCGAAAGCGCACTTGGCTAAAATCAGTTTCCACCATGCCGGGATCGATCAAGCAGACGCGCACGGGAGTTCCCAACAGATCTAGCTTCAAGCCTTCAGAAAGGACGCGCACGGCGGCTTTGGTGGCGCAGTAAACATTGCCTCCCGGATAGGTTTGGTGTCCGGCGATCGAACCCATATTGATGACCTGTCCGCGTCCCCGACCCACCATTCCGGGCACAAGCTGTCGGGTGACGTACAGCAGTCCCTTAACATTTGTGTCAATCATTTCCTCCCAGTCTTGAATGCTGCCCTCGTGCAATTTGTCCAAGCCCCGACTCAACCCGGCATTGTTAACCAAAGTATCTACGCTTGTCCAAGCTTCCGGTAGCGAAGCAAGGCGAGACTCTACCTGAGAGCGATCGCACACATCTAGCTCCAGTAAGTGGGTCTGCGTACCGAACGTTTGCTCTAGCTCTGCCGCAAGTTTTTCTAGCCGATCCCTGCGTCGCGCTGCCAAAATCAGCTTGGCTCCGCTTTGAGCAAAAGCGTGGGCACAGGCAGCTCCAATGCCGCTACTCGCTCCGGTGATTAAAACAATTTGGTCTTGAATAGAAGCCATAGTGCGTCACGTGAGGTTTTAGAGAAAGTCTAATGGACTCGCGTTTGATTGGCTTAATGATCATCTTTCTCAAGCTGCGTAAAACTGAAGACAGAGGCGATTAGGATAGATCAAGAGAAGCGATCGCCCCACCTCGCTATGGGTTAAAGCATTGAGTGGGTTAAAGCATTTAATCAGGAGAGAGAATTGGTCACTACACCCTTCAAAACAACAAAATCAGAAGAAATTTTTGCGGCGGCTCAAAAGCTGATGCCCGGTGGTGTCAACTCTCCGGTGCGGGCGTTTAAGTCTGTGGGCGGACAGCCAATCGTGTTCGATCGTGTCAAGGGCGCCTACATTTGGGATGTGGACGGCAACCAGTACATTGATTACGTGGGCACCTGGGGACCTGCTATCTGCGGTCATGCCCATCCCGAAGTCTTGGCGGCATTGCGAGAAGCGCTCGACAAAGGCACCAGCTTTGGCGCACCCTGCTACCTGGAAAATGTCTTGGCTGAAATGGTAATTGATGCCGTACCCAGCATTGAGATGGTGCGGTTTGTCAATTCGGGTACCGAAGCCTGTATGGCGGTCTTGCGATTGATGCGCGCCTTCACCGGACGCGACAAAATCATCAAGTTTGAGGGCTGCTATCACGGTCACGCCGATATGTTTTTGGTGAAAGCGGGTTCTGGCGTGGCGACATTGGGCTTGCCCGACTCTCCTGGCGTACCCAAATCCACCACCGCCGATACCCTCACCGCTCCCTACAACGATCTGGAAGCCGTGAAAGCACTGTTTGCCGAACATCCTGACCAGATTGCCGGAGTGATTTTGGAGCCTGTGGTGGGCAACGCCGGATTCATTACGCCAGACGCTGGCTTTCTAGAAGGTCTACGGCTGCTAACCCAGGAATATGGAGCATTGCTGGTCTTTGATGAGGTGATGACAGGCTTCCGGATTGCCTATGGCGGCGCTCAAGAGAAATTTGGCATCACGCCCGACTTGACGACCCTAGGCAAGATCATTGGCGGCGGCTTGCCCGTCGGAGCCTACGGCGGACGCAGAGACATTATGGCAATGGTGGCTCCGGCAGGTCCAATGTATCAAGCAGGAACGCTCTCCGGCAATCCTCTGGCAATGACGGCAGGCATCAAAACCCTGGAGCTGTTACAGCGATCGGGCACCTACGAGCAGCTCGATCGCGTCACCCAAAAGCTAGCAGAGGGAATGCTGAAGGTTGCGCAAGAGACAGGTCATCCGGGTTGCAGTGGACAAATCAGCGGTATGTTTGGCTTCTTCTTTACCGAAGGTCCCATTCGCAACTTTGAAGATGCTAAAAAGTCGGATACTGCCAAATTCGGGCGCTTCCATCGCGGAATGCTAGAACATGGCGTATACCTGGCTCCCTCTCAGTTTGAGGCAGGCTTCACCTCGTTAGCACATACGGATGAGGATATCGATCGCACCTTGGCAGCAGCAAAAGCTGTAATGCAGACTCTGTAAAGCCTAGGGTCTAAAAAATTAGCCAAAAATTAAGCGCTGCCCATTGAGCAGCGCTTAGTTATTAAAAGAATTAAAAGAGGCTCGAAACGATCGCCCTTAACATCCACAACCCTCATGGGCACAGCCTGTTTGACCGTCTTTGTGACCATTGGCGCAAGCCTCGCTACAGAAGGGCTTGCCGTCTTTGTGAATGGCATTTTCCAAAGCAACCACGCATAGACAAGATTCACAAGCGCATTTCATTTGAGTCACTATTGTCATTGTCGCTATCCCTAATTCATTCTTTATCTACTATAACATCTGAACATATATTCAGATTTTTCCAGACAAATCTAATGTCAATTTAAGACCCAAATAGGGCAGATGATTTTCGAGAGCCGCGCGGAGCGCGGCTCTCGAAAATCATCTGCCCCTTCATCAATGTTAAAGCGGTATAAGATCGACCTTATCCATTTTGAAGGAGAGGAAAGACAGCAAAATCAGGAAAGCATTGTTTGAATTTTTCTAGTGAACGTGCTGCCGAAAGAATCAATACTCTAGATTCTGGCGGTTACCTCGCTATTTTCCAAACCTGTGTGGGAATCGGCGCTTGTGCTGCCTGATTTGGACAAAGTCGAGCTTAAGGTTTCTGCTTAAAAACCCTGTTGAGATTGGGGCGATCGCTAGAGTCAGGGGCTTCAAAATCTGCGGCTGGGCGTTTGGATACTGAGTTTGGAGAATTTTGAGAGTCTGAATTTTGAGAAACCGGATTATGAGAAATACGGGTTTTATCAAGCTCCTCATAGGTTTCCTCACCATCCAACTCTGGGTAATCATCGCCTATTTGCAAGGGAGTCGAGCTGCGAAGTTCTGCGTATCGATCGGAATGCCGAATAGAGACAGCAGGGCGATTAAACGAACCCCAAGCAGCCTTCACACCTGCTAACAGACTGCGGGTTTGGGTTTGTACTTGCTTAGCCTGCTTCCGAGCACCGCTGACGCTTTGATCGACCTGCTGCACGACTCGACCCGCACTCTGCACGCCATCGCTGACATCTTCCGTTAAATCTGTAATTTCCATACCCGTCAGCCGTATGGCTTCCAGGGTAGGCGGCAGCTCCCGGCTAAGGGTATCAAACAACTTTTCTGCGCTACGGGCAGCCCGCGCTAATTCTCGAAAGGCAGGGAGCGCAGCCACCAGCACCGCTGTCAAGCTGGCTGCAACCAGTAAAATTGAAAGTCCCAGCCAAAATAAAGGGTCTACCACAAGTCTTGCCTACATCATGCCAGAATCGTGAATGGGAGAATGATCTTGAACCTCAACCTGTTCGATCGTCTGCCTCTCTCGCTGGCTAGCTTCAACCCCAACCGCAATAGCTTCCCGCAAACGAACCAAGGTGCCATCCCAGTTACGCAAAGCAGTTTCTGAGAGGCGATCGGCTTGAATCTGAACGCTAGTAGATAGATCTTCCGCCAGTTCTGGCAGGGCATCCGCAGATTTCTTGAGCAGCTGACGTGTTTCGCGACCCGACTTAGGCGCCAGCAGCAAACCTGTGACTGCGCCGATCGCCGCTCCCAGCAGCATCCCTCCCACAAATATTCCGGATGATCCTGAACGATTTTCTGACATGCTCTCAGTCCCTACTTCTCTAAATTAATTTTGATAGTGCCTACTTTTATAGTGTACTAACACCACTCTGAGGCGATCGACTCTACAGTCAGACCCCAATTTTAGCTTAGGTTTCAGCCCAGTCTTCTGGATTTACGGCTGAGTCGCGGCTTCACAACCTGACTATTGGGCAATCGCCCTATCCGGCGGCGAGTGTACCACCGCCAGACGAACTGGCTTAGCCCAGTCAACGCTAAAATCTTTTGCGCTTGGTGAATCTGTAGCTCAAGCTGGCGGTACTGCTGGCGAAGCTCCTGCGTGCCCACCTGTCCGCGAGAAATCGCTGCGGGTGCCCCTGACAAGACTGCATGAGTAGACTCCTCTGCTCTGACTAGGGCATCCGCTGCAATTGCCAAATTTTTGCTCAATCGCCAGACTTTGCGGGCAGCATACAAACAAAACAAGGCAATCAGTAAATTCATTACAATTACAGGAGTCACCATGCTTGCCTTCTGTTGCCTAGCCTACAAGTCTCTAGCCTACAAGTCTCTAGCCTACAAGTTCTTAGCCTGTAAGTTTTTAAGATTACATATTATTTAACCTGCTTTGTTTTTTTGTAAGTGTCGCGCTACGCGCGACACTTCCAAAAAACTATTGGGGTTTACCTCGTACATGATCCTTAGCCTACAAGTTACTGTCATTATAGATAGCCGACAAAATTCCAGGCTCTGTCGGAGTGCCAATGATCAATCCTTGCAGCCATTCAAACTGCCACTGATGCAGGAAGAGTTCAGGCTGAGTCGCAATACTCTGAAGTTGAGCAATTTGAGCGATCGCCGAAGCTGCTTTTGCCTCTGGGTTGAGAAACCATTGCGCTAAGGGATGCTGCCACTGCTGCAAGCAGGCTTGAATCAGAGCGCGATCGCGGGGGTTAATTCCATCTGTCATGACTTGACAGCAGCTCTGAGGCAAAGATTCGCAGCTCTCAAGCGCTTCCTGCCGCAACTCCTGCCATTCTGTAGTCAACAGCGGCGGCAGTAGAGACAGCGCGTATTTCTTGCGGGCTTTGAGGACAATGCCGCCAATCTCACGATCGCCCGTAGTTTGCAAAAATGAGTGAAGCTGTTTGAAGAAAGGCTGAACAATCTCGCGATCGACGACCAAGCCGAGCTTTTGCCCTGCTTCAGAGTAGTCCACGACTGATACCGTGAAGGGTTCGACCTGAATGGCGGCTAGGCTTCTGTATGCCGCAGTCAAATCTCGATGGCTAGAGGAGCTAAGGCTGTTCCAAACGGTTTCACCCAACTGGGCTTTAAGCTGTCGCTTCAGCGCTTCGGGTTTTACAGCCGATCGCGGTTCGGTCAGCCGTGCCGTAACTGGGGGAGCGATCGAGGCTTCAGGGTCGGGGCAATCAACCGACTGAGGATAGGCGCGCTGAATTAACTGCTGATTCAATAGCTCAACCTGCTGGGTCAGGATGGCAATTTGCTGATCTTTTTCAGCTAGAATCTGCTGCTTCTGAGCCAGCTCCAGCGCCCAGAGAGCCGCTCGAATCAAATTAAAATATTTGGGCTGAGAGACATCTACCGCTTCAGATTCCTGTCGTCGCTTGCCGAGAAAGCCCTGCCGCTGCTGAGGCTGAACGGCTAAAATTTGCCCGCTGGCGTTGCGAATTCGTAGCTCTTTGGTGTGAGCGATCGGGTGGATGCTGCCTGTATATTGACGTTTGTTGTAATAAAATACGGCTTTAGCAACGGCTGAATCACCGTCCAAGCTGAAGCAGGGCAGGTCATCGGAGATCTCAGGCAAGGTAGAGATTTCAGGTAAAACAGCCGTCTGGATCGGACTCTCTATCTCAGGCTGATTTAGATATCGGGTTCGAGGTTCTTGCAGTCTGGTATGGGCTTGTGTCGGAGGCTTAATTCCGTTTGACGGCTCAGACGATCGCACTTCACTCGCTAGTTGGTCTGGTGATTGGGCTGGCGATTCATCGGGGGATCGATCTGGCAGCTCATCTGGTAACTGGTCTGGCCGCTCATCGATCGCGGCATCCGCCAGCCGCATCCCTATCAGCTCCAGCTCGACGGTTCTCGCCCCGTTCCATTCATTGACCCGCAGCCGATAGGCGATGTCTACGCGGCTCGGCAGTGGGTAATATTCTCCCCAGCGCCAAGCGATCGCCTTGAGGGGCTGAGATGTTCCCCTTTGCTCCTGAACAACCGTGACCTTAAGATGCGCCTGATTGCGCCCCATGGTCTGCTGCTCCAGGATACGGACGTTGGGAGTCCAGAAAACTGGGTCAGAATTCTCGATACCGCAGGGGTGGAGATGATCAATTTGTTCAAACAAATCTAAGGAGAGATCGTCGAGGGCTGCCTGAGTGTCGATCGCCACCAGAGGCTTGAGGCAGTCGGGTGAAAGCTGCTGGTAGGCATACTCACGCAAGCGCGATCGCACTGCCTCCAGATTCTCTGCCGCAAAGGTGAAGCCCCCTGCCGCCCGATGTCCGCCAAATCTGCCCAGCAGATCGCGGCAATATTGCAGCGCCTCAAAGACATTGAATTCAGGAATGCTGCGTGCCGAGCCGCGAATTTTTTTGGCTTCTACTGCCGCACCTGGAGCTTCTTCATTTGGCTCCTCATAGGTGCCAATGAATACGGGCACGCCATACCGCTCCACTAGACGCGAGGCGACAATGCCAATGACACCGTGGTGCCACTCTGGCTGAACGATCACCAACACGCGCTCTTTCTGGCCGTCGAACTGGGTGGCTTCGCACCAGGCGATCGCCTCCTGCTCAATCAGCTCACACAAGCGCTGCCGATATTGGTTGACCTGTTCGCACTTCATGGCCAGCTCTAGCGCCTGCCCTTCATCATCGGTGGTCAGCAGCTCAATCACAATCTGTGGGTCAGCTAGCCGCCCGATCGCATTAATCCGAGGGCCCAGCCGAAAGCCGATCGCCTCTGGCTTCAAGGCTCTCTCGCTCCCTAGTCCCGCGACCTGAATCAGCGCCTGGATGCCCACGATCCGCGACTTAGGCAACAGCTTTAGCCCTCGGCGTACCCAGCGGCGATTTACCCCCGTGAGCGGAGCCAGATCGGCGATCGTCCCTAAGGTAAACAGCTCAATCAGCGGCGTGGTCAAGTCCTGGGTTTTGTTGAGGCATTGCGCCAGACAGACCGCCAGAATGTACGCCACGCCGACTCCGGCAACGCCCCGATAGGGTGAATTCTCTCGAATAAGCTTGGGATTGAGAATAGCATTGGCGATCGGCAGCACCTCCGGCAGGTCATGGTGATCGGTGACAATTACCGTCAGCCCCAGCTCGCGGGCACGGGCGATCGGTTCATGGGCAGCAATGCCGTTATCCACCGTCAAAATTAGCTGCACGCCTTCTTCATAAAACTCCTCGACAATCCGCCGATTCATGCCGTAGCCTTCCTGCATCCGGCTAGGAATGGCGTAATCGACGATGGCTCCCAGCACCCGCAGGGCGCGCAGCAGTAGTGCCGTGCTGGTCATGCCGTCTGCATCGTAGTCGCCGCAAATGGCGATCGGCTGACGGTGGGCGATGGCATTCAACATCAGCTCTAGGGCGATCGGCAAATCGGGAAATTCCTCCATCGGCGAGGGCAAGATCTGCGTTTCTGGCTTCAGAAACATCTGTGCTGCTTCAGGGGTATGGATACCGCGATTGATTAACACCTGCGTCAGCAAAGACGATAGCTGGCTAGTTTGCGCCAAATGCGTCGCCAAAGCAGGTTGCGATGGCGCAATCTGCCATCGCTGACGGGGAAGCCGAGAAGAAGAAGAGAAACGAGACACGTTGAAAACTGAGTGATGGAACTTAAGTGATGGAATTTACTAGAAATCTGCGCTGTATTTCTAACTGCCGCATTTCTAACCGCTGTATTTTTAACCTACAAGTGAGTATAAAGATCGCGATAAGAGAGATTTTTGTTTAGAGATTCTTTTAATCGGATTCAAGTAGAGACGCAACGTATAAAGTAAAGCCCTCAGAAAAATTCATGGTCACTTCGCCCCACTTTGACTAACGATCGCGACGTTGGATTTATCTTAATGCGTACTGATGTTCTTATTAAACCCTTATTCTTAAAGAATTTTTGTTTGGCATTGCTTAATCTGGGCATGAATTTTTTGGAAAGAGGCGCGCCGCGCCCCTTTCCAAAAAAATTCATACATGAAATCAGCAGCACTGAATTTTTCTCAAAGTTGTTTGAATGGCAAGTGGGATATCATGAAAACCACTGGAGCCGATCGCTCTACAAAACTGCAACAAAGCATTTTTAGTAGGGCATTGTAGTAATCACGGAGACCTCCATCATGCTCAAAAAAATTCTGACCAGCGGCATTATTTGCGCCGCATTGACGATCGCCAGTCTTCCCGCACAGGCACAAACCCAGCCGACTGCTCCATCTGACGCTCCGGCATCTGGCGCTCCGGCATCTGGACAGTCTAGCGACGTGAGCGCTCAGGAAGTTCAGCAATTTGCGGATGCGCTGAAGCAAATGCGCTCAATTCATGAATCGGCTCAAACTCAGGCAAACCAAATCATCGAAGCCAAGGGGTTGCCCATTCCACGATTCAACGAGATTCTCCAGAGCCGTCCTCGTGCTCAAGCCGGTACCGATCAACCTAACGCCCCCGTTGCGCTCAGCACCCCTGTCTCAGAGCAAGAGCAGCAGCAGTTTGATCAGGCATTGACCGAGATCACGCAGCTTCAGCAGACGACTGAGCAGCGGATGGAGCAGGCTATTACCACCACGGGATTAGAGGTGCCGCGTTTTAATCAGATCTTTTCGATTGCCCGTCAAGATCAAACCTTGAAGCAGCGAATCGAGCAGGTGCTGCAAAACTAGGGGATTAGAAGCTCAGCAAATGCTGCAATCTCTGGCGAAAGGCAGCCTGACCGAAGTGTTGAAGGGTTTGCGATCGCAGCCAATCTCCTTCTCCTCGGCGATCGCCCTTTTCCTGAGCTTGCAGCATTTCTACACAGGCTGCTGCCACCGCTGCTGGGTCGCGATGGGGCACATGCCAGCCTAGTTTTCCATCCTGCAAAGGATCGGCTGAGCCGTCCGCATCGCCCGACATGACCGGAATGCCGCAAGCCATCGCCTCTAGATAAACAATGCCAAAGCCTTCTTGAGAGGGCATGACGTAAGCATCGGCAAGACGGTAGTGATCAGCCAGATCAACAGTAGGCACAAAGCCTGCAAAAATCACCCGATCGCCCATGCCCAGATCGATCGCCAGTTTTGCCAGTCGCGGCTGATCATCCCCTCGCCCAATCACCAGATATTTAACGTTGGGGAACGCTTGAGCGATCGCAGGCAAAGCCCGAATCGTCACATCCACGCCTTTGTAGATATCGCCAGACCAGAGCCGCGCCACCGTCAGGATCACCGTGGCATTGGCTAATTGGTATTTCTCGACTAGCGCTGGAGATTTGTCCCCTAGCCTGAAGCGATCGCCATCCACTGGACAAGGCAAAAGCTGAATTTTTGCTCGATCAAGCCGATTGGATGCGGCGGCCTGATCGCGGCTGTAGCGGCTGACTGTCCAAATCTGATCGGCTTGCCGCAACGCAATTTGTGAAAGCTGAGGCAGTGGCTCCCAGACTTCTTTGCCGTGGGTCATGACAATATAGGGAATCCCCAGCGGCTTGCACAGGAGCCAAACTAAGGGCGCAAGATGAACATGACCGCAAAAGACGCGCTGAGGACGGTGGTATAAGAGGTGGAGGCAGAGCGCGATCGCCAATCTCACCCGACTCAGCAGCGAAAAGCGAGTTTTGAAGTAACGAAATTGCAAGTGTTCAGACTGAAAAGGATTTTCACCCACCTGATCTCGCAGTAGAAAAATATCGGCTGAGCAATTTTTTAGCCTACTCCAAACCAAATAGCTATGCAGCAGCTCCTGCACATAGGATTGAATGCCACCCTCCCGCTCAAAGATTTCTAGGAAAAGAAACAGATCTAGGGAGCGACTATGAGAGGAATCATAGCGGTCGCCAGTTTGCTGGGGAAATTCAGGGTGGGGCGCTTCGCGCCCCACCCTGAATTTCCCCGTCCTAACCGCCTTGGCGATCGTTTTACTCGGCAGATCAGCAGAAGCATGGGATGGAAACACCATAGGTTGAGCCAGCGCAATTCTGCCCTCAGTATGGGCAAAACCGAAGCAAAACGCTCATAAGTCTTTATCTAGGGCGGAAGAATCGATCGCGCTAAATCTGGGTACGAATTTTTTAAAAGGGTTGCTGAGTCACCTTTTCAAGAAGGCAAAGACTCTGAAGTTAGTAAATCTGAAGTTAGCGAAGTAATATCTATCTTTTCGCAGAATCGCTATGATTGTTTACGATCGCAAAGTGGTAACTCAAGGCTGCTGTGGCTTGGCTATCCTGTGGCCTAGCTACCCTAGCTTTGAAGCATAGGCAATCGAGCCATTAAAGTCCATCAAATTGCATATCGCATACCCTGCTGAATCTATGTACTTATCACTCTGGCCTGGCAAACCCTACCCCCTAGGAGCCGCTTGGGATGGAAAAGGAACCAACTTTGCGTTGTTCTCAGAATATGCCACAGGAGTTGATCTCTGTCTGTTCGACAAAAAGGGACGCGAAACTCGTCTTTCTTTGACAGAAATCAGCAACTTTGTTTGGCATGGCTATGTGCCTTCCATTGGGCCAGGACAGCGATATGGATTTCGGGTGCATGGCCCCTATGCGCCTCTAGAAGGGCATCGGTTTAACGCGAACAAGCTGCTGATTGACCCCTATGCCAAGGCGATCGAAGGAGATGTTACCTTTGGTAGCGAGATCTTTGGCTACGAGTGGGACAACGCTGACCGCGATTTGTCTTTCTGTACAAAAGACGACGTTGACTTTATTCCCAAAGGCATTGTCATTGACGACACGTTTGACTGGGAAGACGATTTGCTGCTGCAAACCCCCCGTCATGAGTCCATTATTTACGAGCTTCACGTCAAAGGCTTTACCCAGCTCCATCCTGATATCCCTGCGGATTTGCGGGGCACCTACGCAGGTCTGGCGCATCCAGCCGCCATTTCGCACCTACAGTCTCTAGGGATCACCGCCGTCGAGCTAATGCCTGTGCATCACTTCCTGGCCTACCCCGGACATCTCAAAGACAAGGGACTCCGCAACTACTGGGGCTACGACTCCATCAACTACTTTGCGCCCTATCCGGGCTACAGCGCCAGCAGCGATGCGGCAGAGCAGGTTATCGAGTTTAAGCAGATGGTGAAAGCTCTACACCAGGCGGGTATTGAAGTGATTTTAGACGTGGTCTATAACCACACGGGTGAAGGCAATCACTTAGGGCCGACGCTGTCGCTGCGCGGCATTGACAACGTTTCCTACTACCGAACGGTAGAAGGAGAGATGCGCTACTACATGGATTTTACCGGATGTGGCAACTCGCTCAACGTCCGGCATCCCCAGGTTTTAAAGTTAATCATGGACAGCCTCCGCTACTGGGTGCTGGAAATGCATGTGGACGGCTTCCGGTTTGATCTGGCATCGGCACTTGCCCGTGAGCTTTACGCAGTCGATCGCCTTGCTGCTTTTTTTGACATCATTCATCAAGATCCTGTTTTGGCAGATGTAAAATTGATTGCCGAACCCTGGGACGTGGGTGAAGGCGGCTATCAGGTGGGCGAATTTCCGCTGCTGTGGTCAGAGTGGAACGGTGAATATCGAGATACCGTCCGGGACTTTTGGCGCGGTGATGAAAGCCGCCTAGCGGACTTTGCCTATCGCTTTACAGGCAGCTCTGACCTGTACGAGAACAATGGTCGCAATCCCAGCGCCAGCATCAACTTCGTGACGGCCCATGACGGATTTACGCTGCGCGATCTGGTCAGCTACACCAACAAGCTGAATGACGCAAACGGGGAGGGCAACTGTGATGGCGAGAGCCATAACCGATCATGGAACTGTGGGGCAGAGGGCGAAACCGACGATCCCGAAATCTTGGCTCTGCGGCTGCGGCAACAGCGCAATTTTTTGGTGACATTGATGCTGTCTCAGGGGGTGCCCATGCTGCTCAGTGGTGACGAGATAGGGCGATCGCAGCAGGGCAATAACAATGCCTACTGTCAGGATAATGAAATCTCCTGGGTGAACTGGGAACTGCAAGAAGATAACGAGGCGCTACTAGATTTCACGCGCCAGCTGATTGGCTTTCGGCGGCAGCATCCGGTTTTTCGACGGCGCAAATGGTTTCAGGGGAGAGCTATTCACGGCTCTGGGGTCAACGATATTGCTTGGTATAACCCCGATGGCAGCGCCATGCGAGAGCAGCAATGGAATGAAGGCTTTGCTAAGGCGATCGCCATCTTCCTCAACGGTGAAGCTATTCCGACTCCCGGCGAGCGCGGTGAACGCATTATCGACAACAGCTTTCTCCTGTTCTACAACGCCCACCATGAGGAAATGGAGTTTGTACTTCCCGAAGGTTTAGCCCATGCCGAATGGGAAACTCTGATTGATACTCAGGAGTCACGTTTCATAAAGCACGGCAAGCGCTACAGCCATGACCAAACGATCGCCGTTATGGAGCGATCGATTATAGTGCTGCAAAGACTGGGGTAGATTGGATCTCTAGCTCACTTTCACCAGAATGACATCGACATAAGGCGATTTCTAGAAAACAAAGTACCCGTAAGGGCAGGTTTGGAGAGTCACTGATCGTTTAGATGCAAAGCTCTTGTCGAAACCTGCCCCAACCCAGAGGTAAATCTTTCTCTAGAAATCGCCTAAGCAAACTAGCGGCAGCGACGCAAGGAGACTCCGAAGCTTCAAAGCACTCCCGATGAGTGACGGTCAACGAACTCTTTAATGTGGTGAAGAGAGCTTGATAACTGATCTAGCAAAGGGTCGGTGCTGTCAAGGTGCTTCCGGTATGCCCATGTTTCTATCTGATCGGCAGCAAACTGCATGACTTTTGCTCCCACATTAGCGCTTGCACCTTTAATGTGGTGCGCAGTCTGATTGACTAGGCAAAGGTTTTGTGTGGCGATCGCCTGATGCAGTTGCTCAAGTTGCGCTGTACAGTCTGTAACAAAAAGTTGCAGCAGCTCTAGCTCAAATTCTGGGCTGTTGTCCGACAGCAGATGTAAGTGTTCTAGGTCAAGATGTTCTAGGTCAAGGTGTTCTAGGTCAAGGTGTTCTAGGTCAAGGTGTTCTGGAGCAGGAGCTTGAAGAAATCCTAAGTCTGATGCATCAGCACCTAACTCGCCCGCCTGAGTCACAGCAACCTGAGTCACGGAAGTCTGGGGTAAAGTGCCTGTCTCTGCCTGATTCGCCAAAAGTAGCTGACTCCAGCGCTGCAACACATCCGCTAAAGCATCTCGGCGTACGGGTTTACTGACAAAATCATCCATTCCAGCCGCAATCGATCGCTCTCGATCCTGCGGCAGATCGCTGGCTGTCATTGCAATGATAATGATTCTGTTCTTTGGCTCCAAAGCCTGACTTTCCCAATCTCGGATGGCTTGAGTAGCTTCATAACCATCCATCACGGGCATTTGGCAATCCATTAGCACCAGCTCGTAAGCGGCAAGTTGGGTAATGGCTTCCACCGCTTTTTGCCCATCTAAAACCGCTTCTGCCTGGTAGCCTAGGGTTTGAAGCTGTTTCAGCGCTACTTTCTGATTAGTCAAATTATCTTCTACCAGCAAAATTTTGAGCGGTGATAGCTCGATCGCGGATAAAGGCGCTGGGTTTTGCGTACGCTGCCTCAGATAAGTCATTGAACCCTGGAGAAAATTACATTCGATCAGGTGAGACGATATTAAACAAGCACTTTTTTGACAGAGAATCTTTTTGACAGAGAGCTTCGAGTAGCCCTTAAATTCAGTATTCCCTAGTTATGAGCTACAACCTTCAAATCCGAGACCGCCTAATGCCTTGAGCGACAAGGATTCAGCTTTTAGTCACCAATCAGCCAAGCAAACGTCAGAAGAAACCCTCCTAGAGCCATCCAGGTTGGCAGATGTAGGCTGAGCAGGGTTTCTGGCAGGAATATAAACTGACAAATCGAGCTGCAAAATAACACAACTCCCAATAGAGCGATCGCCATGCCTGTTGCCTCTAGCCTTCATACTCGCTGCTAATCTCAATCTCTAAAGTCTCTTCATCAATGCCAATAAACAGAACGTTAGGGCGACAACAAACCTGACAATCTTCGATGTAAGACTGCTGACCCCCGGCGCTAAAATCTACAAAGGTGAGATTGGGTTCACCGCAGTAAGCGCAACTGTATTCAGCTGTATTTTGCATCGCAGATCACTCTTAGCAGATGCCCTATTTTATCGGATGCCTCATTTCTAGCAGATGTCGAACTAACAAGGGTCAGCCTTTCGGTAGATAGCACTTGCATATCGAGCCGTTAGAGGCAAATGACCAGAAACTTCAGTGTCAATCAAAAAAGCAAAATTGTAAAGCAGCTACACAAAATGAATGACATTTGAGCATTAAATCTCCTTAGATTGGATTAGGTGGAAGCTCCGCCTCATCCAATCCAACCTAAAGATTCTAATCTGCAAGACATTTATTCTCAGTGGATTTGACTCAATGCAGTTCTGACCGCCTGCTGCTGATCGCGGCGTGTCAGCCAACGGTGGTAGGTACGCGTGTGGATTGCCACAGAATGTCCCATCATTCGAGCCGAGACAGTGTCAGGTAAGCCAATGTGAATCGTACGGACTGCCCAAGCATGGCGCAAGTCATAGGGCGAAAAAGGAATTTGATAGCGGCGAAACTGGCAGGTGACTTGCTGCCCAATCCGTTGGAGCGTTGTTTGGCTGAGGTCAGTGTTGACCGCAGGAAGCTGAATTTGTCTGAGATTGAAGCGATCGACCCATTCTGGCAGAAACGGCCACACCTCATGATTTCCAGTTTTTGTGGTGTTTAGCACTTCAATCATGCCTTCAGGATCGCCGTTGGCTAGAGTGCTGTAATTACAGAAAAAGACCTCGTGATTTCTCAGCCCAAAGGTCGCCATGATGCCGTAAACAAATCGCCAGGACGGGTTAGGAATTTGCTCGTAGACTTGAATAATCTGCTGATCGGTAGGCAGTTCACGAGATTGGGTTTGGCTGGTGCCGTAGTTTCCCCAGAGCGTTTTTAGCTCTACAGGCAGCTCAATTTGCAGAAACTCTGTCAAGGCTTTGAGGGCAGTGCAGCAGACCTGACGGCTACGCGAGTTCGCTGGCGTGGCGTAAACCGTGGCGTAAATTAGCTCTGGCAAGCTGAGGTTGGTAGAAGATTGAGCGATCGTCCTCAGCTTATTCAGGTAGGGCAGATAGGCTTTTTCCCAGGTGGTTCTAACCGAGGAGGGCGGGTGGTTTTGAGCCAAGTGCTGTAGGAAATACAGCTCAAAGGCTTGTAGCTTTTGAACCAAATCCATCTCATGTAGCCGTCCGCCCCCAGCAACAGGTAGGTACTGCCGCCAGTCAAAGCGGTTTTCAATCAGATGAGCCGCGACAATTTTGACCTGATTTTCAGCTTGCTTTAGTCCGGCGATCGTGGCAGGCAAGTCAAGGCTGATGCGCTGCTGATGCGGACGTAGCCGAGGGCTTCCGGGTCGGGGAGGTAAAGTGCCCCGTAACGCCAGTTTCTCTCCGCGCCGCTCAATGTGCAGCCCCAATTTTGCCGTTTTCAAACGATGATTTGCCTGGGCAATCCGTGTGTCTATGTCAATATTGGAGGAGGAAGCAGGAGCCACTTTTAAATTAGGTCTAAGCGAGTTGTTGCGAATTGATTCTACTAAAGCAAGTTAAGATATAGAAAAATTATTGTTAAAGTCGGTAACAAATATTAAGGGAAAGGGAATCGAAATCATTATGGGTCGTGTTGGAGTCTTACTGCTCAACTTAGGCGGACCAGACCAACTGGAGGATGTTCGCCCCTTTCTATTTAACTTATTTTCTGACCCAGAAATTATTCGCCTCCCCTTCACATGGCTGCAAAAGCCTTTGGCGTGGCTGATTTCGACGAGCCGTGCCAGCAAGTCTCAGGAAAACTACAAGCTGATTGGTGGCGGTTCACCCTTGCGCCGCATTACCGAAGAGCAAGCTCAGGCGCTGCAAGAGTCTCTGAAACAGAAGGGGCAAGAGGTACAGGTTTATGTGGGGATGCGCTACTGGCATCCGTTTACTGAGGAGGCGATCGCCCGCATCAAGCGCGACAGCATCGAGCAGCTCGTAATTTTGCCCCTCTACCCTCAGTTTTCCATCAGCACCAGCGGCTCCAGCTTTCGATTGCTCGAAAAGATCTGGCAGGAAGAGCCAGCTCTTGACCAAATTGACTACACCGTGATTTCGTCTTGGTTCGATCGCCCTGGTTACCTGCAAGCCATGGCAGATCTCATTGCCCAACAGCTCGATCAGGTGGAGAATCCCGATCGCGTTCATATTTTCTTTAGCGCTCATGGGGTGCCCGTTAGCTATGTGGAAGAGGCAGGCGATCCCTATCAGCAGGAGATCGAACAATGCACCGCTCTAATCATGAGAACGCTGAACCGACCTAATGCTTACACGCTGGCCTATCAAAGCCGCGTTGGCCCTGTAGAGTGGCTTCAGCCCTACACAGAAGAGGCGATTAAAGAACTGGCGGCCGAGGGGGTCGATAACCTGCTGGTTGTGCCCGTCAGCTTTGTCTCAGAGCACATTGAGACGCTGCAAGAAATTGACATGGAGTACCGGGAAATTGCTGAGGAAGCTGGAATTCACGACTTCCGGCGCGTCCCCGCTTTGAATACCCATCCGGTCTTTATCGAGGCGCTTGCCGATTTGGTCATGGATGCCGTCAATTCTCCCAGCGTCAAGCTTTCGGAAGCGACGCAGATGAAGAAAATGGTGAAGATGTATCCTCAAGAAAGCTGGCAGTGGGGGCTAACGACCTCGGCTGAAGTATGGAACGGACGCATTGCCATGATTGGCTTTATTGCGCTGATAGTCGAGCTAATCAGCGGACAAGGACCACTGCATTTTGTGGGGCTGCTTTAGAAGCGCCGTCTTCAAAGCCTGTAGATTTTTGGGCTTCGCTTAAACCTGAGGATGAATTTTTGTGAGCGGCGCACCGCTCACAAAAATTCATCCTCAGGTTCAGTTTTGACTAGAAGTGTGTGGCAGAACACCTTCTCGTAACGAAAACCTAAAAAAATCTACAGGCTTGAGCAGATCGTGCCCATAGCCGCTAAAGTTGGTTTAGGCAAAACGTTTACGGTAAAGACAGCGCTTATGACTGCCTACGAACTGGATCTAGAATCGCCTGATTCCAACGCAGATGACACGGTTATGCTCAATTACGTGGAAATTATTGAAACGGTAATTGCCAGCTTGCAGGAAGACCAGAGTGCTATGGTCAGCCAGGGAGAAGGCGGCTACGTCTGGAAATTCAAATATGGCAGCGTTGAAGTCTTCGTCAAGCTTCCTGGCGTGACTGACGAAGATGAGTTAACCGTCTGGGCAGCCGTCATGAAGCTTCCGGCAAAGAACGAAGCAGGGCTACTGCGGAAGCTGATGGAAATGAATTGGAATAGCACCCTTGAGGCTCGCTTTGCGGTAGCAGACGATCAGGTCGTCGTTTGCGCTACAAGAACGTTGGCGGAGCTATCTCCAGCAGAAGTCTCACGGAATATCACGATCGTTGCAACGATCGCCGACGACAACGACGAATCTCTGCAAGCCGAATTTGGCTGACCTTTCTGATTCAGCCCTCCTTGATTCAGCCCTCTGGAATTCAAAAGTCTGGCGATTGATTCCGCTCCTTAAAGCTCCAGGCAGGGTGCAAATGGCGATCGATCGCTGGCTGCTTGATCAGTACTGTCAGGGATGTATTCCGCCGACACTACGGTTTTATACCTGGTCGCCGATCGCGCTCTCGTTAGGGTACCATCAGCGAAAATATCCTGCGTTTTGGCAGGCGCTAACCTGGAACCAGCAGCCGATCGATCTGGTGCGTCGTCCTACGGGTGGACGGGCGGTGCTGCACCAAGGCGACTTAAGCTATGCGATCGTCACTTCGGGCATAGACTCTGGTATTGCAGGAAGCCGGATGCAGACCTATCGCTACCTCTGCGAGTTTTTGATTCGGGGATGGCGATCGCTCGGCGTTGAGTTGCGCTATGGCGAAGCCGGACGAGGCTACATTCACAACCCTGACTGTTTTGGTACGGCAACGGCAGCCGACTTGGTGATGCCCAACGGCGCTAAGCTGATTGGCAGCGCTCAGCTCTATCGCAAAACGCAGGGTCAATCTGCCGTTTTGCAGCATGGCTCCATCCGGCTTAACCCTGATCCTGATTTATTTCGGCAGGTATTTGAAACGCCAATGGAAGGGATGCCGCTTGAGCAGGGCTGGGATGCTGAAAAAGCAATGGAGGTGACGATCGCCACCTCCGTCACCTCTGCGGAAACTTGGTTTGGAATTCAGCTTGTCCCCCAGCCCCTATCTGAAATTGAGTGGCAAGCAATACTTGCTCTAGAGAATCTAGATCTAGCCTAGCTGTGTGAAGCTGCTGGCAGTGACTTGGCTGTCAACGCCTTGCAGAACCGCTAGCGTTTTGTTGTTAGAGCTGACGATCGTATCTCTGCCATCTTGGGCAATCTTTAGATCGTTGAAGGAGAGGCTGCCTAGTAAGCCAATCTTGTCGTCTTGAGCTTTGAAGTCTTGAACGATTTGTTTGCCCTTGAGATCTAGGACAAACAAATCGTCTCCAGAGCCGCCGATGTAGAGGTTGGTGCCTTTGCCGCCAATCAGAATGTCCTTGCCTTTGTCGCCTTTGAGCGTGTCGTCGCCTTCTCCGCCTACAAGAACGTCATCGCCCGAACCACCGACAAGGTTGTCGTTGCCTTTGCCGCCGTTCGCCAGATCTTCAGCACTATTGCCTCGCAGGATGTCGTTGCCTTTTAGCCCGACTAGCAGATTATCGCCCCGCAGCCCTTTGACGGTGTTAGCGATCGCATCACCTGTTAAAACATGCTTGACGGACACTTTCTTCAAAATGTTTTCTTCACCCAGGGCATTGAGGATGCTGCCGAAGCCATCCAGCAAATCGACGTTTTTGGGGTTCACAGACTTAGCATTAGTTTTGCTGGAACCTTCGCTCGTCAAACCTGTGATGTTGCCTAAGCCGCTAATCAGATCATTGGCGGGTGCTTTGTCAAAGATGTAGTAGTAGTCGTCATCTAGACCACCAAACAAATTACCCAAATTGATCTTGCCAAACAGACCGCTCAAGTCGTCTACCAGACCACCAATGTCTAAGCCGTCAGAAAGTCCGAGATCGCCTAGAGAGTCAAAAATATCGGTGAGTGACGTTAATCCAAATAGGTTATCGATGCCAAGATTACTAAATAGATCGCCTAAGTCAATGCTATCAAAGATGTTGCCATTACCGAAAAGAGAGTCAAAAATATTTCCTAGATCGAAACCGTCAAAAATACTGGTGCTGCCCAACAAATCATCTAAAATGCTGCCGAGATCAATACCATTTAGGAGACTGCCAAGGTCTAAGCCAAATACGCGGCTGGTCATTGAATTAGTCATATCAAGATACCTCAATGTCTTCTGTGATTCGAGGGGCAGAATGCTTCTTCCCACGGGTGACACCGCAGAGGAGTGTTCTGTGGGGGTGACTCTCGATCAGACGGCAGTAGATTCCAATACGTTCCCAAAGTTTTTTGAAAACTTTTTGAAGGCTTGACAAAGAAATTTCTGATGCGAGGCTGTGCTGTGTTTCTGGGGCGATCGCAAAAAGTAAATTACCAGAGATACTCCTGTCAAATCGCCCGATCAAGTTGCCCAATCAAGTTGCCCGATCGCAGACTTTAGATTAGATCGCAGATTAGATCAGATAATTGCTATAGATCTAGCCGAACCTCTCATTTAGGCACCTATGAGCCAAATTTCTTCTGAAAGTTCCTCTGCTTCTGCTTCTAGCTCTGGGCAATCTTCTGGGCAATCTCGTGGGCAATCTCATCCACCCCGATCGCCGCTCTCCTGGCTTTCGGCGTTTTGGAAATTCTGCCGTCCCCATACCATTATTGGCACTAGCCTCAGCGTATTGGGAATCGGGGTCATAGCCTGGGCAAGAACGAATCAAGAGGTGCCCTATGAGTTTTTACTGTTGATGGTGCCTGCGCTGATTGCCTGCCTCTGCGGCAATGTTTACATTGTGGGGCTGAATCAGATTGAGGATGTCGAGATCGATCGCATCAATAAGCCCCATCTGCCGATCGCCTCTGGAGAATTTTCGCGGCGGCTAGGCTGGGCGATCGTCCTCACGAGCGGCATTTTGGCACTGGTGCTATCGGCAGGGAGCGGTCTGTTTCTAATGGCAACGGTCTGGATAAGCTTGCTGATCGGCACCGCCTATTCTCTACCGCCCATCCGCCTGAAGCGGTTTCCGGTCTGGGCTTCGCTGTGCATTTTTTCAGTGCGCGGAGCGATCGTCAACCTGGGGCTATTCCTGCACTTCAATCAAAAATTGGGTGAGCCGCCGCAGATTCCGGCAACGGTCTGGGCGCTGACTTTGTTTGTGTTAGTGTTCACGTTTGCGATCGCCATCTTCAAAGATATTCCTGATCTGGAGGGCGATCGGCTTTATCACATCACGACTTTTACCGTGAAGCTAGGGCAGCGATCGGTGTTTAATTTGGCGCGTTGGGTGCTGACGGTTTGCTACGGCGGCATGGTGGCGGCAGGACTGGTGATTTCCGGCGTGAATTCTGCTTTTGTTGTCGGCTGGCATTTGGTGGCGCTGATTCTGCTTTGGGCGACAAGCCTGAAGGTGAATTTGCAGGATCAGAAGGCGATCGCGCAGTTCTACCAGTTTATTTGGAAGCTGTTTTATCTGGAATATATTCTGTTTCCCCTTGCTTGTTATCTAGCATGAGCTTTTCCGAAAACGCTGAAAGCATAGAGGGACTGGGCAGGGTGTACCTCGTTGGCTCAGGAGTGGGTAGCGTAGACTATTTGACGGTCAAAGGTCAGCGGCTTCTGAACCAGGCAGAAGTCGTCATCTACGACGCTCTAGTGGATGATGCTCTGCTAGAGATCGTGCCAGCCGACTGCCTGAAGCTAGATGTGGGCAAGCGGGGAGGCAAACCCAGCACACCTCAAGCGGAGATCAACGGTCTGCTGGTGAAATATTGTCAGCAGGGCAAACAGGTGGTGCGGCTCAAAAGCGGCGATCCGTTTATCTTTGGGCGATCGAGTTCTGAAATTCAGGCGTTGCGCGAGGCAGATTGCGGGTTTGAAGTGGTGCCCGGAATTTCCTCGGCGCTGGCGGCTCCGCTGCTGATGGATATTCCCCTCACCGATCCGGTCTTGAGCCGCTGCTTTGCCGTGTTTAGCGCCCATGAGCCAGAACTGCTCGACTGGCAAAGCCTTGCTCATCTCGACACCTTGGCAATCTTGATGGGGGCAGCACACCTGCCAGACATTATCGATCGCCTGATCCAGCAGGGACGATCGCCCCAAACGCCGATCGCGATTATCCGCTGGGCGGGGCATCCAGAGCAGCAACTCTGGACGGGCACATTGGAGGCGATCGTTCAGCAAACTGCTCGTCAGGCTTTGTCGCCCTGCGTCATAGTCATTGGTGAAGTGGTGCGGTTGCGCCCTTTTTTGCGGTCGCCATCCCCTTGATAAGAGCTTGGGGTGAATGGGGGGATGGGTGAATGAGAGTTCCCACCTACCCCCTACTCATCCACCCCCTACTCATCCACCCCCTACTCATCCACACTAATAACCCGCCGTTTGATCGATCAGATTCCGTAAACTCACGCCATTTTGATAGCGCCAGAGATTGTCGAGGAATAGGGCGATCGTCCGTTGGGCAATGCGGGGAGAAAAGCCGGAGCAGTGGGGGGTGACAAAGACATTGGGCAGTGACCAAAATGGGCTATCTTCCGGCAGGGGTTCTGTACAAAATGTGTCTAGTCCTGCTCCAGCGATCCATCCTTCCTGGAGTGCCGTGAGCAGGGCTGATTCATCTACCACCGCGCCTCGCGCAATGTTGATCAGGTAGGCAGTCGATCGCATCAGGCGCAAAGTTGCCGCGTTGATCATGCCGCGAGTTTCGGGCGTGAGGGGCGTTGCCAACACCAGATAATCGACTTCTGGAAGGAGCGATCGCCACTCATCTGCACCCACGATTCTATCGAAGTGAGGCAGGGGGTCTGGGTTGCGTCGCGATCCCCAAACTCGCATATCAAAAGCATGGGCACGCTTGGCGATCTCTTGTCCGATGCTGCCTGCCCCCACAATCAGCAGCGTTGTGCCCTCAACTTCTTGCAAGGGCAAATCTCCGGCGGCAGAGTCCGATCGCAGCCATGTTTTCTGATCCTGAAGATCTTTCAGCTTGGGCAGGCTTTTCGCATAACTGAGGATATACGCCATAACGAACTCGGCGATCGGTACGGCAAAGGTTCCGGCACCGTTGGTCAGCAAAATTTTGCGCTCCAGATAGGCAGGTGTGAGGATATGATTGACCCCGGCGCTAGGAGTTTGTTGCCATCTCAGATGGGGCGCGGCGGCTAACACTTTTTGCAGCGTTGCGGACTTAAGATAAAACCAGTTGAGATATACTTCTGCATCACTCGGATCACCTTCAAAGTTGCCCTGGCTGTCTACCCAGGCAAGCTGAATGTCGGGATAGCGATCGGGTGAGAGGTGAGGCTTTAGCTCGTCAGCGAATTCGGCAGGTAAGAGCAGTTTCATAGACTTGCCAATTTAGCGCCAAGCGCGATCGTATTGCACGGGTCGGGGAATTTCTTGCCTCAACTGTTTGGCAGCTTGTTGCGCCCAGTAGGGATTGCGGAGCAGCTCTCGTGCCAGCAGCACCACGTCGGCGGCTCCCGTCCGAATCACATGATCTGCCTGTTCGGGAGCGGTAATCATGCCAACGGCTCCGGTCGCAATCTGGGCTTCGCGGCGGATGCGATCGGCAAATGCAGTCTGATAGCCCGCGCCCACCGGAATCCGAACGCCCGGAATCAAACCACCCGAAGAGCAGTCGATCAAATCAACTCCTAGAGACTTCAGCTTGTGACTCAAAGCGACGCTCTGCTCAATATCCCAGCCGCCTTCTGCCCAATCGGTTGCCGAAATCCTCACCCAGAGGGGATAAGCGTCTGGCAAAACCGCACGGACTGCTTCCACAATTTCTTGGAGCAGACGAATCCGGTTCTCGAAGCTGCCGCCATACTGATCCTGTCGCTGATTGGCTAGGGGCGAGAGAAACTGATGCACCAGATAGCCGTGAGCCGCATGAAGCTCGATCACCTTGAAGCCCGCCTCTAGAGAGCGCCGCGCTGACTGCACGAAGGCATCTTTGATCTGCGAAATTTCTTCCAGATCTAGCGCCTTTGGAATCGGACTGTCTGCGTCAAAGGCGATCGCACTGCTGGAAACTACGTCCCATCCGCCCTGACTTGCATCCACCGCTTTGCCGCCTTCGCTAGGCTTTGCCGTACTGGCTTTTCTGCCTGCATGAGCCAACTGAATACCTGCCACTGCGCCGAATTGATGGATGCTAGAGGTAATCTTTGCCAAAAACTCAATGTGCTGATCAGACCAGATGCCCAAATCTCCGGGGCTAATGCGACCGATCGGTTCAACCGCCGCTGCTTCAGTAAACACTAAGCCAGCACCGCCGATCGCCCGACTCGCCAGATGGATTAAATGCCAGTCGTTGGCATAGCCATCGGTGCTGGAGTATTGACACATGGGCGAAACGACAATGCGATTGCGGCAGGTGACGTTACCGCTACTGAAGGGTTCAAATAGATGTGCCATGAGTCTCCATTGCCATAAATCATCACTCCCGCAGATCTTACTACTCTAAATCTCTACGTAAGCTATCGCAGAAACGATATATTTGCTGCATTGGCACTGTAGGGCGCTGCAATTAGAATGTGACGCTCTGCATTGGCACTGTAAGGCGTTGCAATGGGAATGCACCGCTCTGCATTGGCACTGTAA
>JAHHHD010000083.1 GCA_019359505.1 Drouetiella hepatica Uher 2000/2452
TGAAGTTGTTTCTTCAGCTCTGCTTCACTTTCGCTAATCTCAATGTTAAAGGGACGACTCATGGCATATTTCAGGGCTTAACTTTATGACTCGTATTATATGTTTCCTCACATTAAATTGGTATAACGAACTTATTGTGTTTTAACTTATGTGTTTGATAATCATGAACATTCGTGTTCCTTAGTTTCTTCCAAGCTTGTTGTTGCTCCTCTGTTATCGCACCAATATCTACTAAAATTCTCATCTTATCGTCAGCTCGAATACTGTAAAGTCCATTGATCGATCCTTTGATTCTCTTTTTGATTCCTTCCTTACCATTCCAATTTTCTACATAATTCAAAGCTTCTTCAATAGCATTCTTATCTTCGCTAGTCAACTCCCCAAGATTAGCAAATTCAATTGACAGTAAACTCTCAATCGCAACGGCTAAAGTTAGTGCATGAGCATCGATAAAGGTTCCATTACTAGCTTCATATATTGCATTAAGTTGCGACCATAATGGATGTAGAGGTTGATCGTAATTAATTACGTGTTGAAGATACTTTTCAAATAGACGACGGAAAACCTGGGATTCGTTAACTAAGTAACCGCCTAGTATAAGGGGAGGTTGAAATCGGGAACTGATTGAACGTTGTTTTGGACTACACAAAGTCACCTCAGTTGTATGTCCTACTCGCTTATGTGAAGTAGCCCAATTAATCGGATAACCTAGAATAAATTGTAATGTTTCAAGAATACGCTCTCTAAGATACTGTGAAATACACTTTTCACTAGATATCACGTTAATAATTAAAAGCTTTTCATCCTCTTTAACTAAGAGAAAGTCAAGCGTACAGCATTTGAACTTCCAAGCATTCCGAGACATTGATTTTGATGACTGCACTCCTCTTGCGACTGACTTTCTAGTTAACGTTCTTTCGTTGTAAGGAATATTCACACTGTCAAACACTCTTATTTCCAATCTGCTGCCTTTGCAATCTACTTCTTGTGGAATTTCTCCTTCACAAGTAATCTTTGGAATGGTTCCTTGAATAATAAACTCTCCTGAAGCAGATCTATTAATGTCAATGAGTATTCGTTCACAATGCCATAATCTGCCTTTGTAATCTAAAGCAGTCAGATCGTAATAAGCTTCGTCTGGGATTGTTTCTCCTAGCTGAAGATTTCTATTTATCCGACTATATTCCTGAGCGTTTGCATAGAATTTAAAAATGAGTTGATGGCTAAATACTTGCTTGAGGAAACCAGCACCTTTAAATGTACATGAATTTTGAGGTGAGCGACTTTTAACAGTTACCTGTGGACAATCAATCTCCCATAAACTGTGTTTTAGGCTTTCAAGCTCTGATTCCGAAAGTTCAGCTTGTCTGCCTAACTTTGTGTGTTCATTCATCTTCATCAAAACTCTGCCTCAGCCCTTGTTAGAATTCTTCTGTACTAGAACAGAATTGTAACGCACCCACTTTAATAGGTAACTTAAATGCGTCGTCCCTAACAGGATGTGAAGCAGCCCAACTACTAACTAGCGTGAATAGGATGTAGCGGAGGGATGACGCAATCCAGCATTAGCCCTCCGCTCGTCATCAAATTCTCAGTGTAAAACTGACTCGGCTTCTCACAAAGGCGGTGAACGAAGCCTCATTTATCGAAACTGCGACCCCATTGATTGAAACTGCGATCGGAAATACGGAAAATGCGAACAAAAACTTCATAGATGCAGACTCAAATACTGAAAATGAGGTCGCATTTTCGACAATCGAAGTCCCTTGCATCAAAAACGCGATCGGATTTATTGAAATTGCGATCGCGTTTTCTATAATCGAGACTTCCTTTATCTAGTTTCCCTATTCATTTCTGAGCTGCCTGTAAAGGCTTCAGGGCAATCTCGTGTGAACACTCAGCTTTTCCTTAGATGTCTGCAATCTCCGCATCCGCTAAGGGATTAGCCTGTGTTGCAGGTTGAGGTAACAACCAGCTCAGCAAAATAGCCGTCAACCCTCCCGTTGAAGTCGCAGAGGCAAACATGTTTTTGATGATGGGAGGCTGATTATTAAATAACTCTGGTACAAATACCACCCCCAATCCTAGCGCTAACGAGACTGCAATAATGATCGTGGCACGCCGATCGAGATTTTCCGATGCAATAATCTTGACCCCAGCAACCGCGATCGAACCAAACATGACCGTAGTGGCTCCACCCAAAACAGGCTGAGGAATAGACTGGAAAGCACCGCTAACAATAGGCAGCAACCCTAGCACCGCCAGAATGCCAGCTACAAAGAAGCCCACGTAGCGGCTGCCCACCCCCGTCATTTGGATGACCCCAGTGTTTTGGCTAAACGTGGTGATGGGGAAAGTGTTGAGCAAAGCTGCCAAAGAAGAGTTTAGACCATCCGCCAAGACACCTGCCTTAATTCGGCGGACGTAAACGGGTCCCGTGATGGGTTCTTTGGAAACCATAGAAGTGGCTGTCATATCGCCCACAGATTCGATCGCCGTCAGCGGATAGAGAATGAGAAATGGAATTAGAGCGCTGATATCAAAACTCATGCCGTAGCGAAAGGGCACAGGCAAACTGACGATCGAGAGCTTGCTGAAAATACTAAAATCGACCATGCCCATGAAGGCAGAAACGATGTAGCCGATTAGCAACCCAATGGCGATCGCGCCCATCCGCACATATTGATTTTTGGCAAGTGTCAGAACAATCACGATCAAAAATACGCCGCCCCCTAGCGCCAGGTTCTGCGCATTCGCAAACGTATTGTTCTGCAATGCTGCCGTACCGCCCGCCATGCTAGTAATGCCTGTTTTGAGCAAACTTAGCCCAATCAACATCACCAGAGTGCCTGACACAATCGGCGTCACGATTTTGCTCAGCAGATGCAAAAACCGACTCAGCATCACGTTAGCAAACGCACCAAAAAAGCAAACGCCGAAAATCAGCGATAACGCTTGTTCTGGCGTCCTTCCTGCTTGAATGGCAGTGCCTGCCACGCCCAAGATGGCACCCAGAAAGGCAAAGCTAGTGCCCTGCAAACTGAGCAAGCCCGATCCGACAGGGCCAAAGGTTTTGCATTGAATAAAGGTGCAGATGCCAGAGGCAAGCAGCGACATACTAATAATGAAACTGGTGTTTGCGGGGTCAAGCCCTAAGCTGGTGCAAATGATAAGCGGTGGCGTCACAATGCCAACGAATGCGGCTAGAACATGCTGCACAGCCACAAAAAACGACTCAGCTAGGGGTGGCCGATCGTACAGTCCATAGATCAGCTCCGAACCCGTTGCCGCCAGCTCTGGAAAACCCTGAGCCTCAGGTAATTCCGGTTCCTGCAAGATGCCAACTTCTTCTCGCTGTACCATATCTGCGATCGCCTCCCATGCTTCCACAACTTTACTTAAAGCTGGCTGTATTGTAGGTGTGAGCAACGGCTCTAAAGAGTAGCTCAATTTACATAACAACCTCGACTTTGAGGAGTTTCTCCTTGTAGCAAGGCAATTAAGGGAGGTATAAATTGAGGTATGGCTATCGCCAGTTTGCTGAGGATGGGGACATTTAGGGTGGGCAGAGTCCACCCAATAAAAATTACTACATCTTGAGGACTACCAATCTGTCGTGTTATGGCATTACGTAATTGAGTTAGGACGAGTTATTTTTTGAGAGCCGCGCTCCGCGCGGCTCTCAAAAAATAACTCATTGGATCTAAGCGCGTAGCGCCATAACCCATGACTTGGTGCAATTTCTGAGCATCGGAAGCATCTATTGCTGCGATCGCGCCTCTCCTCTAGAATCCTGATTGGATTGCACCCGGCGATCGCCATAGTTCAGCAGATTTGCCAATGTGGTTAAGCGACTCTCCCAGGTGCGCACCTGATAGCTCTGACTTGAGGATTGCAGATGCATCCAGTTCTGAAATTTGGCTTGAAAGTTTTTTAGCTGAGTCTTGGCATTCTGGAGATGCTCTGAGTTCGGCTGGGTTGCTAAAGCGTCCAATGCTTGACCGAGTGCCTCAGATTCGGTTTGCCAGGTTTGCAGGTTTTCTGCCTGAATCCAAAGCTGGTTTTGGCTTTGCAACAATCGCCACTCTTTCAATAGCGCTTGATAGCGAGCGACAGCGGCGGCAAAGGGTTGACGGTAGGGGATAGGGGAAGTTCCAGAGATTCCCTGCGTCTGGCTAAAAATGCTTTGTAGCGAATTTCTTAGGTTTCCGGTGGCAAACAGCGCATAGCCTCCCGCCGTCGAATCGCGCAACGCCTGAATTTGATCTACCACCGTCGCATTCGGCAAGTTCAGCAACCGGATACCGGGCACCACCAGCGCCGAGCCAAAATTTCCTTCCAGCCAGGGATTCGTGAGCTGTTGCAGACGATTAGTGTCCATAGCGTAGCTCATCAACACAATCAAATCTACATCGCCCTGCCTCGCCCAGACTTCCCAGTTTTGCTGAAGCTGCTGAATCCGCTGATGCTCTGGCATCGCAAACACTGCCGTCGAGAGAATCAAATCAGGCTTGAGCCGATGCACCAGCCGCGAAGTTTCCGCCACAAAGGAGTTGATCTGCTCAAGCCGAAACTCCGTCCATTGCTGCCAAAGCTGCCGATGGCTAGGGTTTTGCGGCGATAGCGTCATGGGATCTGTGCCTGATAGCGCCTGAAACTGCTGTCGTGCCGCTGATCCATAGCCATAGGTGCGCCCAGCGCTAGGATCTTGAAATGGATAGCGAATGTAGTCGAGTTGAAGTCCATCCACATCGTAGTCGGTCACAATCTCCTCAAAAAGCTGGAGCAAATACTGTCGCACTGCCGGACTCGCCGGATCGAGAAACGGCTTGGTTTGCCCCAGCGGAATCATGCGGCCGCGATCGTCATAATTTGCCCAATCCGGATGCGCTGTCAAAATTGGTCCTGGATAGTCTGACGGCATTTGCACCAGGGGATTATGCGCCTGATTGCCCACAGCAAACACCCACACCCAGGCATGAAGCTCCATGCCGCGCTCATGGGCAAGCTCTACCGCCTCCTTCAGCGGGTTCCACTGTAGCGTCAGCGGATTTTGCTGCGGAGCCACCCGGCTAGGATAGATGGAATAGCCCGCATTCACGGTTTCAAAAAAAACGGTGTTAATCCCAGATGCCGCCAGCCGATCGAAGATTTTTGCCAAACCCTGCCGCGAACCTGCCTCAACAATCGTGCCGCGATCGAGCCACATGGCGCGAATCTCTGAACCTGCAATCGGGCGATCGGTCGGGAAGTTGTCCCAAAGCAATTGCCGGGTAGTCAGCCACTGTTGCCGTGCCGCCGGATATTTGCGCTGCCGCACCAGCCGAGAAAATTCCTCTAGGCTTCGCTGTGCCTGTTGTAGCGTTGGATTTGAAGCTTGATGATCGCGATCGCCAATGGGCAAATCGCCAGCACTAGCCGTCAATTGGGCTTCTGAAGCGAGACGAGAGCTGCCCGCAATGACATCGGCTGCCAATAGCGCACTGGCAAAACGACCCATCAGGTTTTCTAGCTCTTGCCGCATGGCGATCGCTTCTACAGCGCTAATGGGGAGTTTGTTGGGTTCCACAGTCAGTCCTGGAGGGGCAGTTTGTTCGGCGGGATCGCGATCAGACGAGGCTGGGCGATTTGTGGGCAACCGGGAAGGCAGAGGCAACTGGGAAGGCAAGGGCAACTGGGACGACAATGTATCTGGCGCAGAGGTTGGCGCAGAGGTTGGCGCAGCTCGCGCCGAAAACAGGGAGGACGTATCTTCAAAGCGTCCAATTGCCGCCTTCAGCCAACTTTCATCTATTTCTGCCGAAGCCGATCCGCCCCATTCCCATCCTAGATAAATTGTTTGCTGTGTGGCGACGATCGCACCCTGATTTGCCGCATCGTTCTGCCAACGCATAACGGTCTGACTGCTCAACCCTGCGGCAACTAATTGTCCTCCTGAGATGGGGCGATCGCTCACACCTGCCGTCACCCACGCCTGATCGCGATCAGTGCCAACGCGTTGCAGCGTTTCAGGTTGTGCCAGAGCCGCCGACCAGTAAGCGCCCAAGAGCGATCGCAATGCCCACTGCACTCCCGGCGAAGACTGATTTCCTGTAATGCCGCTGGCAATCACTCTGCCGCCTCGATTCATCCAACTTTGCAGCGCTAAAAGCTGCTCGGCTGAAATCGTCTCTACGTTGGGCAGTAGCAGCACCGTCAGATTGCCGAAGTCCTCTGTGCGGCGCACCTGTTGCCAATCCAGAACTTGATACGCAATGCCCAAAGCCTGAAGGCGATCGACAATTCCCTGCCACTGAGCAGCATTTTCAGAGCTTTTCACGACCCCAAAGATCATCTGCTGCCGTCGATGCGACGGTGTGGAAGGCAGGCTAGACTGCGCTTGAGCGATCGGCATCGGCAGCGGCGAAATTATCAGCGCTGCCGTCAGAAACCCTGCCAATGCTGCGCTGCCTCGAATCTGATGGGGGTTAAACACAACCAAAAGAGCAACTCCTCACGTTTGGGAGGCATGATTTTTGCAATCAGTTCTGCGATCGAGTTGCATGATCGAGCTAGCAGAAACAACCTCAGCAAAAATGGCCCCAGAGTATATTAGCCCTCTTAGAATGCCCCGAATACCTGCAAAGCCTCAGCTTTTGTTCTCCATAAAGCAACTTCACGCAAAGTTTACAATCCTGCCTCAATGTCTATTTTGAGGCGAGTAGACCTGTTGGAAGGTAACGATCAGAATCGCTAGAATGCCTACATGATTCTAGTTTCAAAGATTTCCGACAAAAATCGCTGGATACTTGCCGGGATTGAGCCTCAAGGGTTTTCGAGCCTATCACCCAACATCTCTGAGAATCTAGGAGCGGTTCGGATATTCAATTTGCGCTTCTCAGGCATAAAACCTACTGGGCACTGGTACTCATGTAATGATTTTTTATGGGGTGGGCAAAGCCCACCCCATAAAAAATCATTACATTTTGAGGATTACCACCTACTGAATGGTGCTTGCCGATTGGTTGAATAAGAGCGATCGCGATTCTTCCATGCTAACCGCCTGATTCTTAAATTCCTCAGCTTTTTCGTAGGCGCGCACGGTTGCCGGACGAGCTTTAATTGCCTCAAACCAGCGCTGAAGATGGGGAAACTCTTCCAGCTTTTGTCCTTGAACGCTGTAGGGCACAATCCAGGGATAAATGGCGATATCGGCGATCGAATACTCGCTTCCAGCAACGTAAGGGCGATCGCCCAACCGCTTGTTCAATACCGCATAGAGGCGACCTGTTTCATTCACGTAGCGGTTAATCGCGTAGGGAATTTTTTCAGGCGCATACTGGCTAAAGTGGTGATTCTGTCCTGCCATGGGCCCTAGCCCACCCATCTGCCAAAACAGCCATTGCATGACCTCAACGCGATCGCGCAGAGCATTGGGCAAAAGCTGTCCAGTTTTCTCCGCCAAATACAGCAGAATTGCCCCTGATTCAAACACCGAAATTGGCTCACTGCCCCCGGCTGGCTCACTGTCCCCGGTTGGCTCAGTATCAACGATCGCTGGAATCCGGTTATTTGGAGCAATTTCAAGAAACTCTGGCTTAAACTGGTCGCCCTTGCCAATATTGATAGGGAGCACTCTGTAGGGCAGCCCCACTTCCTCTAAAAACATCGTGATTTTGTGACCGTTGGGCGTTGTCCAGTAATAGAGATCAATCATGGCTGTCGCTCCTGTCCTAAATCATGGATGTGTAGAAGACCGTCGGGCTTAATGCCTTGAGTGTAGCGAATAGCTTACTCCTTGGATAGACGCGGGTTATACAACGGATCATCCCAGCCAAATTCAGCCTCATAGTTTTGTTGAGCAGTCTGTGGCTGATGGCTCGATGGATTCGACAGGCGATCGGTTTCGACTCTAGCTTTGGACGGTAAGGGGAGGTTGGCCATCGGAAACGTTTGGGGCGATCGCCCAACATAGCGCTTATCCCAACTCATTTCGCCTTGTGAAGCACGATGCAAAGCCTGCTCAACGGCGATCGGCAAATTTGCCCAGTCAACCTGGTCATTTTGCAGAAGGTTCTGCATTTGCTTCAAGACTTCTCGAAAAGGCGTTGCTTGGTTCTCTTTCAAAGGAACATAGGTGCGAAGCGGATCGCGACGAATGGCGGCGATCGATCGCTGGACAGCCTGAGAAATTTGGGCGGCAAACTTAACCTTCCCTCGCTCAAGCTGATGCTCTAAGCCTTTTTCACTGGTGGCATAAAGCGGCGGCAGTTGGTTTAGGGCGTAAGCCACTAGCTCGGTTTGATTGATGTAAGACGCAATCCGAACTGGAAGCGCTTTTACCTGACGCACAACCTCTTCTTCCACCAAGAATTCCATGACATTTTTATAGGGTGCCATCACACATTTGCCTGATGAGGTTCCATTCGATCGCACAGTGAACTCAATTGCCTTAAGTTCAGACCTGCCAATTAATCAGATTATAAGAGCTAAGGGTAATTACTGAGAAAAAGAAGTCAAGAGGTAAACCTTGTATGCCAAAAGAAATAGGTTCAAGAATCTCGAAAGACGCTTTTAACTAGGAAAATCGTTCATGAGGCTGATGCACTCTCCCATATCAATTGAGGAGACTGTAGGAGAACGCATCGAATGATACTCCTGTAAAATCCACTGCTATGCTCCCTGTCGTAATTCATGAAGCGCTTATTCAGTCTTTTAGTTTCTATGGAGAGGGTTGCATTCGCGAAGGCATGAGCTACGGGCAACAAATTTATAGGTTGGTGCAATCCTATGAGATCGCCTCTAGACTGCATGCCTACTCGCTGGGATGCGATCTTTCGCATCAAGGCAGTCGCACGGTTGTGACGGTGTGCGATCGCCAATATAAAGTGTGGGTCGAGTTGCGCTCTCAAGCTGAAATTAGGTTGCCCGAAGATAAGGGTTTAATTCCTAGCTTGAGCTAGCGATCGCAACCCCTGTAGCCCTAAAGAGCCAGTCTTGCGGTTTCTGCCTCCCTCAGTAACCCACACATTTAGACCGCCAAAAACTTCTGGATCACTTCATTGCTCAGCTCTCGTGTAGAGCCAGAAGCCACAATGCCACCCTTCTGCATGGCGTAGTAGCGATCGGCTTGCCTCACAAAGTGCAGATGCTGTTCCACCAGCAGCACCGAAATTCCGGTGGTGGCTACGATTCGCTTGACGGCAGCTTCAATGTCGAGAATGATGGAAGGCTGAATTCCTTCTGTCGGCTCATCTAGCACTAGCAGCTGCGGCTGTCCCATGATGGCACGGGCGATCGCCAACTGCTGCTGCTGCCCCCCGCTCAGGTCGCCCCCCATGCGAGTAAGCATGGTTTTAAGAACAGGGAACAGCTCGTAAATTTCTTCTGGAATTTCGCTCGTGTTGGCGGGTCGGGTAGCTCTAGCTTCATAACCCAGCAGCAGGTTCTCTTTGACGGTGAGGCGAGGAATCACCTCGCGTCCTTGAGGGACATAACCAATGCCTAGCTTGGCACGGCGATCGGGCGTTTTACCCAGAATCGGCTGCCCGTCAAAAATGATGTTGCCGCTGCGGGGCTTCAGCAGACCCATTAGAGTTTTGAGCATTGTAGTTTTACCCACCCCATTGCGACCAATGAGGCAAACCATTTCGCCGCGTGGGACGGTCAAATCTACGTTACGCAAAATATGGCTTTCACCGTAATAGACATTCAGCCCAGTCACTTGCAACATTGGCGAAGCGGCTGCATTTGATCCGGTTGCAGTGGTGGAATAGGTTTGAGTCATGAGCAGGATGGCAAATAGGGATGTGCAAGAATAGATTAGGTAGCGATCGCGTCCTCAGCAGAAACTGGCTGAGACATTGGGCGCAGGTCGTCTTCGTGCTGAGACTCTTCTTTGCCGAGGTAAACTTCAATCACCTTGGGATCATTTTGCACTTCGTCGATCGTTCCTTCGCAGAGAACTGAGCCTTGATGCAAGACAGTCACCTGACGGGCAATCTGACGAACAAATTCCATATCATGCTCAATCACAATAATGGAATGACTTTGCGCCAGAGAAATTAGCAGTTCTCCTGTACGCTCAGTTTCCTCATCGGTCAAACCTGCCACAGGTTCATCCACTAGCAGCAGATCGGGCGACTGCGCCACCAACATACCGATCTCTAGCCACTGCTTTTCGCCGTGGGACAGCAGATTCGCCTTCATATCGGCTTTGGGTACCAGACCGATCGTTTCTAGTAGGCCAGAAACGGTGCGCTTTTCGGGAGAAGGCGTGCGCTTAAACAGGGTAGAAAAAACGCCTTTAACGCGGTTACAGGCAAGCTCCAGGTTTTCGCGGGGGCTGAGGTTGAGGTAGACGCGCGGAGTTTGAAACTTACGCCCAATGCCCATCTCAGCAATTTGATACTCGGCATAGGGGCGGAGATTGCGTCCTTTGAATCGCACCTGCCCCTCGGTTGGCTTGGTTTTGCCCGTGATAATGTCTAGAAACGTCGTTTTTCCGGCTCCATTGGGGCCAATGATTACCCGCAGTTCTCCTGTATCCAGGCCAAAACTGAGGTTATTCAGCGCCCGAAAGCCATCAAAATTGACGGTCAGATTTTCAATTTCTAGTATTTTTTCGCTCATAGTCCACCTCCGGATCTTCCTCTAAGCTGGGATAGGTCATCGATCGCTTGCGTCTGCCCGTCAAGTTTTTGAAAGTGTCAGAGCCGCGTTCACGCAGCCAGCCTACGATGCCGCTGGGCAGAAACAGCACCACTACCAGGAACAGGGCACCCTGGAAAAACAGCCAGATATCTGGGAATTTTTCGCTCAACATGCTCTTAGCAAAGTTAACCACCAAGGTGCCCAAGATCGCGCCCACCAGGGTTGCCCGACCGCCCACTGCTACCCAGATCACCATCTCGATCGAGAAGGCAATGTTCATAGAGTTAGGCGAAATAATTCCCGTTTGCAGGGTAAATAGCGCCCCAGCAAGTCCAGCAAAGGCGGCAGAGATGGCAAACACCAGCACCTTAAAGCCCGTGGGATTATAGCCTGTGAAGCGGACACGAGGTTCGTCATCCCGAATGGCCACCAAGAGCCGTCCAAATCTGCCGCTTGTCAGCCAGCGAGACAGGGCATAGGTTGCTGCCAGAAACAGAATAGTCAGCACGTAAAAGACATACTGCGCACCGGGTTTACTGACCTCCATGCCAAACAGCGTCTTAAAGTCTGTCAGACCGTTGGTGCCGTTAAATAGCTTTTGCTGACCGTTAAAGAAGTTAAAAAAGATGATCGTCGTCGCCTGAGTCAGGATGGAAAAGTATACGCCGCGAATCCGATTCCGGAAAATCAGATAGCCGAGAATTGCTGCAACGATCGCAGGCAGCAACACCACCATCAGTGCCGTCAAGGGAAACGAATAGAAGGGTTTCCAGAACCACGGCAGTTCCGTCACGCCGTATAGCCCCATGAACTCTGGCAACTGACTGCTGGCATTCGCCGGAATTTGCAGCTTTAAGTACATTGCCAGCGCATAGCCACCAAGCGTAAAGAACACGCCGTGCCCCAAGCTCAGCATTCCGGTGAAACCCCAGATCAGATCAATGCCCAGTGCCACGATCGACAGCGCTAAAAACCTGCCTGTCAAGTTAAGGCGAAAATCACTCATCAAGAGCGGCAGGGCAAAAATCAGGAAGAGCATAATGCCTAAGACGATCGCCGCCTCAACCATTAGATTCCGAGAGATCCCTGTGCCGCTGCGTTCAATTTGTGCGGTAGTCATGCGATTGTCCCCCTATGCATCCACAGTGCGTCCTTTCTGCGGGAACAGTCCGGCAGGTTTGTATTGCAAGAAAATTACGATCAGCAGGAATACCATCACCTTTGCCATGCTGGTAGTGGCAAAGAAGGTAAAGAACTCGGCAACAGGAGGAATTTGGGCAAACAGCAGCGCCAGAATACCCGCGCCCAAGATGTAGTCGATTAGCCCAATCACCATTGCCCCAGCGATCGTTCCCACCAGCTTGCCTACACCGCCCACTACCACCACCATGAAGGTATTGACGATGTAGTTCTGTCCAGTGTTAGGCCCAACGGAACCCAGGAGGCTGACAGCACATCCAGCGATCCCGGCAAGACCTGAACCGAGCGCAAACGTCAGGGCATCAACTTTGTTTGTCGGAATCCCCAAACAGGCGCTCATGTTACGGTTCTGGGTAACAGAGCGGATACGCAGACCCCAAGCCGTTTTGTTGAGGAAGAAATAAATTCCGGCAACGCAGAGCACCGTTAGCACCATAATGAACATCCGCGTATAGGGCAACTGATAGTTACCGATCGGCAGACCGCCTTGCAGCCATTTCGGAGCCGTTACATCCACGTTCTGAGCGCCAAACCAGGGTTGCGTCACGGCAGACTTGTAGGCTTGGCTCATGAACACGCCGACTGCAACCGCCACCGCTGCTGAGAGAGGCAAGAGAAGAGCGATCGCTTTCTGCCGAATTGCATCGAAGTCAGGACGCTTCTTCACAAACCACATACCGCCAAAGTAGAGCAGACAGAAGATTGCTAGTCCAGCAACAATCACCCAGTTGACGCTGCGAACAAACTGTTGCAGCATCAGGCTAACGCCCCAAGTTGCCAACAGCGTTTCCAGAGGTCGCCCGTAAAGATAGCGAATTACGCCGCGCTCTAAGATCAGCCCTGCCAACGCCGCCACGATAAACGCCAAGATTAGGGCAAAGAAGATATAGGTTTGTGAAAATGCGCCCAGGGGCTTGAAGAGATTCTGCACGACATAGGTCGTGTAAGCTCCCAGCATCATCAGTTCGCCGTGCGCCATGTTGATCACGCCCATCAAGCCAAAGACGATCGCCAGACCTAATGCCGCCATCAGCAAAATTGAACCAATGCTGAGACCATTAAAAATTCCGTCTAAGATGCTCGGTAACAAGTCGTTGCCCTCTCTATGCCGAATGCGCTGAATCCTTTCCTTGGGATCACAGATTAATTAACCTGTAATAGTTTTTTGGAAGTGGGGGGGGGGGGGGGGGGGGGGGGGCAAAAAAAAATGGGGGT
>JAHHHD010000044.1 GCA_019359505.1 Drouetiella hepatica Uher 2000/2452
TAATAGTTTTTTGGAAGTGTCGCGCTCCGCGCGACACTTCCAAAAAACTATTGGGTTTTATTTTGTACACGATCCTTAGAACGAAGGACTGAGAGCTAGTCGCTTCAGTCCTTTGTTTGGCGATTAGCCCTTGAATTTACCGGGTGTGTCCGGAGCGCTTACGCCTGTCTTTGTCCAGTCGCAGGTGTAACCTTTGGTTTCAGCAACATACTGGTTCCAGGGCAGCGGATCGACGGGTTGAGCGGTTTCGTAGACAATACTGAATAACCCGTCATCCCTGACTTCCCCAATCCGCACAGTCTTGGAAATATGGTGGTTAGAATTCATCTTCACCGGCCCTTCTGGAGCAGCAAAGGCCTGACCGTAAGCAGCTTCCCGCACTTTCTCCAAATCGGTTGGCGTTCCAGCAGATCCCGCTTTTTCAACCGCCTGCTTCCAAATGTTGACCGAGATGTAGGCTGCTTCCATGGGGTCATTGGTGACTCGCTCTGCGCCATACTTGGCTTTGAACGCATCCACATACTTTTTGTTTTCGGGAGATTCTACCGTCTGGAAGTAATTCCACGCCGCATACTGCCCCTTGAGGAAGTCTACACCGATCGCCTTAACTTCTTCTTCGGCAATACTCACAGACATGACAGGATACTTATCGACCGTCAAGCCCGCGCCCTGCATTTGCTTGAAGAATGCAACGTTACTGTCACCGTTTAGGGTGTTGTAGATTACCCCACCGTTGGGCAGCGCCGAACGAATTTTTGCGATGATAGCCGCAACTTCGGTATTGCCGAGAGGCAGATAGTCTTCGCCTACGGTTTTGCCACCCTTGGCCGCTAGCTGTGCCTTGATGATGGTGTTAGCGGTACGAGGGAAAACGTAGTCAGAACCCACGAGGTAGAAATCTTTACCCTTGTTTTCCAGCAGCCAATCTACAGATGGCTCAATTTGCTGGTTGGGCGCGGCACCTGTGTAGAAAATATTTTTGGAGCATTCTTGACCCTCATACTGCACTGGGTAGTACAACATGTGATTCTTCTCTTCAAACACAGGCAGTACAGCTTTACGGCTAGCCGAAGTCCAGCAGCCAAAGATCACGACGACCTGATCTTCATCAATCAACTTTTTGGCTTTTTCAGCAAAGGTAGGCCAATCAGAGTTGCCGTCTTCCAAAATCGCCTGAATTTGCTTGCCGCCGATGCCGCCTGCGCTGTTGATTTCTTCGATCGCCAATTGCGTCGAGTCCACCACGCTCTTCTCGGAGATCGCCATCGTGCCGCTAAGAGAATGCAGAATGCCGACCTTAATCACATCGCCAGCCGCCGCTGCTGGAGAGGCAGAAGCATCAGAACTTGCTGCGCTAGCCGCAGGAGACTCGCTGGTGGTGGGGCTACTGGCACAGGCCTTGAGTAGAATACTCGTTCCCAAGGTAGCAGAACCATACAGCAGAAACTTACGCCGACCAAATTGCCTATTCATCTTAAAAATTACACACTCCTCATAGAGGGAAAACTATTTGCCACATCACGCTTTTGCGATGTTAGAACCTGAGCAGGGTGCTAGTTGTAGCCTTAGATACAACTGCACAGCTAGTCTACTGCCAGGGATAGATGATCTTTTTTAAGTTTTATGAACCCGCAGAAAATAGCAGTCTATTTATGGGAAGCAAGCTGTGGAGAGACAGGCTTGCCCATATCAGGCTTGCCCATATGCAGAGCGATCAGGTTAATCACGGTTTCCAACCCCTGCTGAGTCTTGAGGTTGGTAAAGACGAAGGGTTTGCTGCCCCGCATCTTTGCAGCATCTCGCTCCATTACGCCTAAATCTGCACCGACCAGGGGCGCCAAGTCAATTTTGTTGATCACCAGCAGATCAGATTTGGTGATGCCGGGGCCGCCCTTGCGGGGAATTTTGTCTCCTGCCGCAACGTCAATCACATAGATCGTTAAATCTACGAGTTCTGGACTGAAGGTAGAGGCTAGATTATCGCCGCCACTTTCTACAAAAACGAGATCCAGCGGATAAAATTTCTGCTCTAGCTGCTCGATCGCCACTAAATTAATCGAGGCATCTTCCCGAATTGCCGTGTGCGGACAGCCACCCGTCTCAACTCCCACAATGCGATCGCGCTCCAAAGCTTGACTCCGCACTAAGAACTGCGCGTCTTCTTGGGTGTAAATATCATTCGTCACCACCGCAAGATTAAACTGCTGCCGCAGCGCTTTGCAAAGCGCATCAACGAGGGCAGTCTTTCCAGAACCTACAGGGCCTGCAATTCCAACGCGAAAGGTTTGCATAATTTTCTCCGGTTCGGCGGCTAGTCAAAGGTAACTATAAGGTGTATGGTCTGAACTTTTGCTTGGAAACAAAAGTCTATACTCCTGCGTCCAGTTTCTCAGGTGGACATGATTTAGACCTTGAGAAACGGGAATCATCAGGGATTAGCGTGTATCCCCAAAGGACATCCAACAAACTGGGTCAGACACTTCTTTCCCAACCCAAAATTCAGACTTTACTGCAAATAACACCCTTAAAGTAGTTGAGAATACTATGAACGCTTTAGACTGCCTTTTTACACCTTACACTACCTTAGTTCTTCATCTTGAAGCAATTTTCATCGCTCTATTCGATTGCCTAGAAGAGCGGGGTAGCGGTAGAAAGCCTGGCCGTTTCGATGAGCGTGGCAGCGGCAGAGTTCGTCCTATTTTCGCAGGAGCCTAACTGCGAAACAACCTTGAATAAAGCGTTTCATGATTCATACTGGCGATCGCTAACCCCCAACCACAGTTTCCAAAATCCTCCTCTTTTTGTTGTAGAATTGCATCTACCGCTTTTTCCATCTGTGGATATAAATTGAGTAACAGGTGTTGTCCTTGAGTTTGTCCTAATGGAATCAATCGCACTCCTGCATTGACTAAGTTTGCGATCCAGCTATGCAAGTATCCTAAAAGAGCCGTATGGGAATCAATCTGCCAGTGGTGAGCAGCAATTGCAAAAGCGATCGCAAAGTTGCAGGGTTCTCCACAAGATGAAATGACAGGCTGGAGTTCCGGCTGGAGGGACAGCAAAAGCCGAGTGAGCGATCGCCCCATCTGCCAGCTTTGTTCTCGCATTTCTTCGGTTTCTCTCAAGGCGGATAGCCAGTCGTTCCAGTCGCTCAAAGTTTTAGCCCTAGCACTCTCAACAGCCGTGTTGCTCTCAACAGCCGTATTACACTCAACAGCCCTGTAAGCTCTGAGCAGCGCCGTTGCCTCTAGCCGAATAGTACCATAGCGCAACTCCTGCGTCAGCCAATCTTCTAAGCTAATGGGATCTGTCACCGTTCCGCTCTGCACCATTGTCTCTAGCCCTTCCGAATAGCTATAGGCTCCGACAGGTAGTGCCGGACTGACCAATTGCAGCAATCGTAGCAAGGCTTGAGGTTGAGTCATGGAGTCGAGCGTCTAGTGGGGGTGCGAATGTGAGCGATCCTGTGCATGATCCTGTGCATGGCTCTGCTCCTGATAAGCCCCTGCTTCGGGCTGGAAAGGGAGCGTTGCTTCCGTAACCTGAAGCCCCATCTGAATCAGCATTGATCCTAAGACAGAATCGGTTGAAAGCCGCAGATACTCAACGGCAACTTCTAGAGGCACATGGCGATTGCCTAAATGGTAGGCAGCTCGGAGCAGCTCTAGGGGCGTATGGGCCGTTATAGTCATCACGGGTTCTGGTTTAGCGATGACACGAACCATCGTTTCCCTATCCTCAGAGATCAGTAGATCTCCATGGTGCAGAACTGTACCTCTGGCCAATTGCAGATGAACACCCTGCCCTTGATCCGTATGGAAATGATGATGCGATCGCGTTCTTTCTTCAGCCGTCAAAGAAAGGGTGAGGTGGGCAACAATTAACGGATCGGCAGGAAGTCGATGAGTGAATACCAAGGGCTGTACTTTAAAACAATAAAGGTAACTCTAGAACCTTACCAAACCCTTCGCTATCTTGGGAAACACTTGCCAAAGGCAAGCAGTAAAGGCAGTGAACCTTGCAGGCGGATTTTTCGTCGCAGGATCGCCCAAACAATATTCTGTTCTTTCGCCAGAAACTTTAGCCAGGTTTGACTGTCAGCCGTAATCATGAGACTAGCCGTACCCACATGACCCGCTTCAACTTGCAGGCTTTGATTGCGAATTACAACCGTGGCTTTATCTACTTCAGCCCCCACAGAATTGAAAGGGTAGATGGCATCTAGCCCTTTCGCTCGACCCCGCTCAAATGTCAGGGGCATTCCTCGCAAAAAGTTACGAATTGAGGTTGGGGTTAAAGTATTGCCCACTCGTTTCACCTGCTTGTGAGGAAAACGTCGGCTCACATAGGCTTCAGCGTCGGATTCTGGTAAGCCCTGAGCCAACTGGTTGATGGTTTGAGGAGTGGAAGAGCGATCGCCACTAGAATCGTAAACTGAGTAACCAGTACACCACTAGGCTGCAATGCTTGATCAAAAAACTGCGTCACAACCCGTGAGGCTTTTCGTAAGTTAAAGCAAGTACATGAGTCTGCAACTTTACTGAGCAAAGCTGAATTAATGAATGCTGACTGCGATTCCACAGCAAGAGTGTATGTACACCTATTTATCGTGTCAATCAAAAAAGTAGGGTGAGCATTGCCCACCCTACTCTAAAATTCAAACATTCAGCTCGGCGATTTACTCAGCCGCTTGAGGCAATAGCTCACGCTTTTCGCCTTGACGAACCTGCACCTGACCGTCATCATCGAGATCGACGATCGCAGTATCGCCATTCTTGACGCGACCAGAGAGGATTTCCTCTGCCAGCGAGTCTTCTAGAAGCCGCATGATGGCTCGACGCAGTGGACGTGCCCCATAGCTGGGGTTGTAGCCCTCTTCAATCAGACGATCGATGAAGCGATCGGTGACTTCCAGCGTGATACCCTGCTCGTCGAGACGACCAAAGACTTCCTTCAACAGAATTGTGGAAATCTGCTTGATCTCCTCCTTCTTCAGCTGACGGAAGACGATGATTTCGTCTAGACGGTTAAGGAACTCTGGACGGAAGTACTGCTTCAGCTCTTCGTTCACTAGAGACTTGATGCGGTTGTAGTTTGCTTCATCCACAGTGTCAGATGCGAAGTCAAAGCCCAAACCACCGCCTCCTTTCTCAATGACCTTAGAACCGATGTTGGAAGTCATGATCAGCAGCGTGTTCTTGAAATCTACCGTGCGTCCCTTGGCATCGGTCAGGCGACCATCTTCCAAGATTTGCAGCAGCATATTGAACACGTCAGGGTGCGCTTTCTCGATTTCGTCAAACAGCACAACCGTGTAAGGACGACGACGCACTGCCTCAGTCAGCTGACCCCCTTCGTTGTAGCCCACATAGCCCGGAGGCGAACCAATCAGCTTAGAAACCGTGTGGCGCTCCATGAACTCAGACATGTCCAGACGAATCATCGCCTCTTCAGAGCCAAAGAAGTAGGTCGCCAATGTCTTCGCCAATTCAGTCTTACCAACCCCGGTTGGACCAGAGAAGATAAAGCTAGCGATCGGACGGTTGGGATTCTTCAATCCCACACGAGCACGGCGGATGGCGCGAGAAATCGCCTTAACGGCTTCTTCTTGCCCCACCATGCGCTGGTGTAAGGTGTCTTCCATGTGCAGCAGCTTCTCAGACTCAGACTCGGTGAGTTTGTTCACCGGAATGCCAGTCCAAGACGCAACAATCTGAGCGATGTCTTCCTCAGTGACGACTGGAGAATCTTCAGTTCCGTCAGCAGATTCTGCTTTCTTGTTCTGAGCGATCGCCCGAATCTCTGCCTTAATTTCCATTTCCCGATCGCGCAGTTCACCCGCCCGATCAAAGTCCTGGGAACGAACCGCGTCGTCTTTATCCTTAAGAACCTGACGCAGTTCCCGATCCAGCTCTTTCGCTGCCGGGGGCAACTGAGAGTTGATCAAACGAACCCGCGAACCCGCTTCGTCCATCAAATCGATCGCCTTGTCGGGCAAGAATCGATCGGAGATGTAGCGATCGGCTAGCGTAGCCGCAGCTTCTAAAGCTTCATCTAAGATCTTCAATTTGTGGTGCTGTTCATAGCGTTCGCGCAAACCGTGCAGAATCTCAATGGTTTCTGGAACGGTTGGCTCACCCACCATAACGGGCTGGAATCGTCGCTCTAGAGCGGCATCGCGTTCGATGTGCTTGCGATACTCATCTAGCGTCGTTGCGCCAATACATTGCAGCTCTCCTCTTGCCAGAGCTGGCTTGAGGATGTTTGCAGCATCGATCGCTCCTTCGGCAGCACCCGCACCAATCAGGGTATGAACTTCGTCGATCACCAGAATGACGTTTCCGGCCTGACGAATTTCATCCATGATCTTCTTGAGGCGCTCTTCAAACTCGCCTCGATACTTCGTACCCGCAACCAGTAAGCCGATGTCCAGCGTCACAACGCGCTTGTCTTCCAAGATATCCGGGATATCGTTGTTCGAGATGCGCTGTGCCAGACCCTCGGCGATCGCGGTTTTACCCACCCCAGGCTCACCAATCAGAACAGGATTGTTCTTGGTGCGACGACCCAGGATTTGGATCACCCGCTCAATTTCCTTCTGGCGACCGACCACGGGGTCGAGTTTGCCATCGGCAGCCATTTGGGTCAGGTTAGAACCAAATTCGTCCAGAGTCGGAGTCTTTGTCCGTCCTTGACCACCACCCGCAGAAACCTCAGCAGTTTCACCCAACATCCGGATCACCTGAGTACGAACCTTAGAGAGGTCAACACCCAAGTTTTCCAGCACCCGAGCCGCTACGCCTTCTCCTTCACGGATTAGACCAAGCAGCAAATGCTCTGTGCCGATGTAGTTGTGTCCGAGCTGACGAGCTTCTTCAAGAGATAGCTCCAAAACCCGCTTAGCTCTGGGCGTGAATGGAATTTCGACAGCGACGAAACCTGATCCCCGACCGATAATTTTCTCCACCTCAATCCGGGCATCTTTGAGGTTGACACCCATGGATTTCAGCACCTTGGCGGCGACGCCGGTCCCTTCTCCAATCAGACCCAAGAGGATCTGCTCTGTTCCCACAAAATTGTGCCCCAGGCGACGAGCTTCCTCCTGGGCAAGCATAATCACCTTAATGGCTTTCTCAGTGAAGCGTTCAAACATGGCGTTACCGTACCACTTGGCGAACCGTTGAACTGATTTTAGCATAGGAAAATCACCCAACTGTTACGAGCAAACAGTGAGTTAGGGTGGTGATTACCGAAGATCAGCAAAATTACATAGGAAATTCTTGGGGTCAAAGAAATTCCTGGGGATCAAAGCCAACCTTATTTCTCGAAGGAATTTTTTGGCTCCCAACCGATGATTTTTACGACAAGTTGGGGACGAAGTCAAGAGAAAATCATGAAATTGTTAAGTTTATATACTCATGTTCCGGATCGACTAAATTCAACTAACGAAGTAGTAGGGGACAAGCGTCCTTAGCCGACTGTGCCAAAAGAGCCTTTAAAGATTATCTGGGAAAGAGGTTAAGGATAGACCCAGTTTCTGGCAAAAACTCTCTTCATACGTTGCCAATTCCCAGTTCTTTGCAGCCTTAATTTGCGCTGGAGTAATGTACTCTGCGCCTCGAAAATCAGCGCCTTGCAGGTTAGCTCCATCCATCCTGGCATCTTGAAGTCTGGCGTTTTGCAGGTTTGCGTTTTGCAGGTTTGCCCCGCGCAAATCCGCCTTTCCAGCCCTTGCACCTGCAAGGGTGGCATCCTGAAGGTTGGCATTTCTCCAGTTGCTAAATCCGCCTATGATGGCTCGGCTCAGATTAGCTCCCTGTAAATTTGCGTCTTCAAGGTTACAATCCCACAACGAGGCATTTTCTAGCATTGCGCCGCGTAGGTCAGAGCCAGGAGCGATCCTGTAAGCTCTTGCTTGATGAGGATCAAATCCTTGGGGAAAGCGCGTTGTCTCGTCATACAGTGCATGTCTAAACCAGACTTCATGGAAACTAGCGCCCCAAAAATCTGCTCCGAACAGACGCGATCGCTGCAAATAAACCGTGTTGAGCTTAGCATTGCGAAAGTTGGCTCGGCTCAGATCTGCCAATGTGAAAGAGCAGACTTCTAAATCAGCGTTTTCTAGGTTGATCTCTGCTAGATTTGCTCCTCCAACACTTATATCTCTGAGCTTGACCGAGTTTCCGACTTCATCTGCTTCTTTTGCCAATCTCTCTATTGCGATCCGCAGGGCGCTGCTAAAGAATCGACCGTCATCGCCTTTGCCCACTGCTCTTGCTGCATCAATAGCTTGCCAATATTCAAACTGCCTGCGCTGCGAATCTTCTAGAACTCTCCGCTCCCATTTTGGAATCGCTCTTAAGAAGGTGATAACAACCGCTAGAACTCCCAGTTTTCCGAGCGCATCTAGCACCTTAATGAAAGGTGAATTGGTCAGAAGTAGCGCAAGCTGATTGGAAAATAAAAATATGACACTCAACGCGATCGCGATCGCCACCCAAATCTGCCACTCCTCGCGAAAGGTTTCCCAGAAAAGTTCAGTGATTTTACGTTTGGGCTGCTTTTTAGTCATGCTGTCCTATAGCTAAACCTGAGCCAACTGCCAACTGCCAGCCCGATCGCCTTAACTGTTGGCTTATCGTCTCTTCCCATCCTCTTAATGTCTGAGGAAATTCTGGATGCTGCAATCCCTTTCGCCACAAAATCAGCGCGTCTTCGCTCTGATCGCCCTCTTGATAGTAGTTGCGGCGTTTACCCACTTCCTGAAAGCCAAATTTTTGGTAGAGAGCGATCGCTCCCACATTCGAGATTCTAACCTCCAGGGTTGCCCATTCCAACCCGCGCAGATGGGCTGAGGTTAAGAGCGCACAGAGCATCGCTTGCCCCAAACCCTGCCGCTGGTATTGGGGATCGATCGCCAGCACGGTAATATGCGCCTCCTCTAAAATTGCCCAGAGGCAGGCAATGCCAACCAAGGGCTGAGCACCTCGTTTGCACTGCGGCAGCAAAACTAATAAATCGCTGTTAGGACTATCTAGCTCTCGCTGGTAGCCTTCTAGCGTCCAGAGTCCGCCAAGGCATTGCCGATCCAGGGCAACAGCTTGCGGTAAGCGATCGGCAGTGAGGGGAGTGAGCGCCAGAAAATTCACAGAAGCCTTAGAAAGATAAGTCGGAGATAGACAGCCCTCAATTGTACACTGGGTATATCGTTCTCGTGGAATCGCGCGATCGCGCCCCCATTTCCTTGAGATATCTGACTGAAAAGGACAACGAATTCTCATGGTATCGACTCCAGCCCTGGTGACATCAGGTTGCCAGTATCTGCCCACTCCAGCTACCGACCACCCTTCCCCCAATCAATTTTTGCTGCCCCTTACGGCAAAGCTCAATCGTCACGATCATCTTGAGGTGGGTGGCTGTGATGTAGTCGATTTAGTTTCACAGTTTGGCTCACCGCTCTACGTCTTAGACGAAGAGACGCTGAGAACTGCCTGTCGCCAGTATCGTCAGGCGTTTCAGCGCTACTATCCAGGCGAATCGCTAGTCATTTACGCCTCCAAAGCCTGGAACTGTACGGCGGTCTGCGCGATCGTCGCCAGCGAAGGCTTAGGAATTGACGTGGTTTCGGGGGGCGAACTCTACACGGCGCTTCAGGCGGGGCTAAATCCTGAGACTATCTACCTGCACGGCAACAATAAGTCGCTGAGCGAATTGAAGTTTGCGATCGAGCAAGGCTGCACGATCGTTGTAGACAATTGGTTTGAGCTGGAAACCCTAGCTGGATTAGATGCTGATCTGACGAGCGATCGACCCATTCGCATCATGCTGCGGCTAACTCCCGGAATTGAGTGTCACACCCACGACTACATCCGCACGGGCAGCATTGATAGTAAGTTTGGCTTTGACCCTCAGCAAATTGAAAAAGTCTACGAATTCATCAGCCAGCAGCCCGGTCTAGAATGCCTCGGTCTTCATGCCCACATCGGCTCACAGATTTTTGAGCTTCAGCCTCATCATGATTTGGGCGCGGTCATGGTGCAGTGGTTCCAAAAGGCAGCGCAGTATGGGTTGCCTGTTCAGCAGCTCGATATTGGCGGCGGGTTGGGCATTCGTTACACCGAGTCAGACGATCCGCCTAGCATTGATGAGTGGGTGAAAACGGTCTGTCTTGGCATTGTGCAAGCCTGCGAGAGTCAGGGACTGCCGCTCCCCAAGCTGATTGCCGAACCGGGGCGATCCCTGATCGGCTCTGCCTGCGTTACGGCATACACCATGGGCAGTCAAAAAGAGGTGCCTGGTATCCGCAGCTATGTGACAGTGGATGGCGGTATGTCGGACAACCCTCGCCCGATTACCTACCAGTCTACCTATCGGGCGATCGTGGCAAACCGCATGTTGGCGGAAACGAGCGAAACCGTAACGATCGCCGGGAAGCACTGCGAATCAGGCGATATCGTGATTAAAAACGCGCAACTTCCGAAAACTCAACCTGGGGATATCCTGGTAGTGATGGGAACAGGTGCGTATAACTACAGTATGGCTTCCAATTACAACCGTCTGGCTCGTCCGGCGGCGGTTGTGGTGCATGAAGGCGAGGCAAGCCTGATCCTAGAGCGTGAAACTTATCACGACTTAGTTCGTCAGGATCGTCTGCCAACCAGACTTGTAAGGCAAGAAGCAAACTCCGCTTCGGCTAATCAATAGGATGGAGGATGAGCGAGCGTAGCGGCTCCCTGAATCCTTTCAAAAGCGTCAATCCAGCGTCAATCTGATGGGATTTTTGTTAAACCAATGGCCGACAAACCTGGACTGGACGGGGTCATTGCGATCGTCTGAAATTGACGTTGGATGGATGTTAACCCTGGGTATCGCACAAGTTGAGCAGCGGCAGGCTGTGTTCCTATCGGCGATCGATATTGGGCTAGTGCTGCTGTTAACCTACATGATTCTCGTAATCATCGGTGAGCGGCGAACGCTCTGGATGGTGAGGGGATTGATTGTTTTAATGCTGGCGGCAGCCTTGAGTAACGTATTACAGCTCAAGCTGCTGAGCTTCGTGCTAGAAAAACTGGTGATTGGCTCGGCAGTCGCAATGGCGTTGATCCTTCAGGCAGAATTTCGCCGTCTGCTGGAGCAGTTGGGGCGGGGTGAGGTGATGACCCTGTTTCGATCGCCTCGTGAGGCTTTGCCAAAATCCGATAGTGTGACTGATGAAATTGTGGATGCAGTCAAAGAGCTGTCTCAAAACCGGACGGGTGCGCTGATGATTTTGGAAACCGATCGCCCTATTGATGAGCAGCGCGACTTTGCGGTTCCGGGTGTACGGCTCAATGCAGAAATTTCTAAAGAACTGCTGCAAACCATCTTTCAGACCTCTACACTGCTACATGATGGCGCTATATTTGTGCGGGGGTCGAGAGTCGTTTCGGCAGGTGTGATTTTACCCCTCTCAGAACGCACGGCTTCTCGACAGTTGGGGACTCGACATCGAGCGGCTATGGGCATCACAGAGCGGATTGAGAACTGTCTCTGTATTGTGGTTTCTGAGGAGACTGGATCAATTTCACTCGCCGAACGGGGAATACTAAATCGACCCTTAACCAGCAGTAAGCTGAGGGAATTGCTGCACGAACGCTTCTCTAAATCTGCCGATCGCGAGCCTGTTGCGCCGTTACGGAATCTGAGTCGGCAAATCGGTAGTAAAATGAGGGCGCTTTTTCCACATTTCCGCTCAAAATCATCTGCTTCTCGGGAGAAAAAATGACCGCAAACCCCTCTGTCTTGTTGCGATTACCTGCTGACTTACAGCCCGATCGCTTGCCTAAACATGTAGCCGTCATTATGGACGGCAATGGTCGATGGGCAAAAAAGCAGGGTATTCCTCGGATCATGGGACATCGGCGCGGCGTGGATACGCTAAAAGATATTCTACGCTGCTGCAAAGATTGGGGGATTGGAGCGCTAACAGCCTATGCCTTCTCAACAGAGAACTGGGGACGACCGCTCGAAGAAGTTGATTTTTTGATGACGCTGTTCGAGCGGGTCTTGCGTCAAGAGCTACGTGAGATGATGAAAGAAAATGTGCGCATTCAGTTTGTCGGCAATTTGAATGCTCTGCCGAAATCGCTTCAGGTAGAAATTGAGCGATCGATGGAGGAAACTCGCCACAATACGGGCATTCAGTTCAGCGTTGCCACCAACTACGGGGGTCGGCAGGAAATTATTCAGGCTTGTCGGGCGATCGCGACCCAAGTGCAGCAAGGTCTGCTTCAACCCCACGAAATCAACGAAACCTTATTTGCCCAGCACCTCTACACGGCTGATGTTTGCGACCCCGATTTGATGATTCGCACAAGCGGCGAGATGAGAATCAGCAACTTTTTGCTGTGGCAAGCAGCCTATGCTGAACTATACGTCACGGATACACTATGGCCCGACTTTAACCGAGAAGCGTTTCACCGAGCTTTGATTTCTTACCAAAAGCGCGATCGCAGGTTCGGAAAAGTCTAGAGGCGGGAAGATCTAGATATAAAAAGGCTTAGAAGCAGGAAAGTTCAGAGAGCTTTAGGGTCCTGAAAAAATCGCTTCGTCCAGATCTCTGCGGCTGAGGGAATATTTGAACGATCGCTGCAAGTCTCGCCCCTCTTCCCCCGCACCCACATAGCGAACGGTAAGAGCATCGACCTCCATCCAGATATCAGCTTTCCAGGTCGAGAGCTGCACATGCCAGCAGTGCAAATTCTCCTCATCTTGCTCACACCCCTTAGAGCGCAGCCACTGCTCAATCTCAGGTAGGGGATGATTATAGAGCGGAGTGTCGGCTGAGGGAAGATGCATAGCTCAGGAGCAATCTGTAAGTGATGAGGTGGCTAATGAATTATTAGATTTTTGTAATATACCTTCATTATAATTCATTACGGTTCGCGGGTTGAGATCTCTCGCCAGCCGCAGTTCAAAGGCTCACAGAATCAGGATCGCTGCACTGCAAGGCTTGTTCACTGCAAGGACAAGCAGCGAACAAGCCTAACTCGTCTGAGGCAACCGCCAGAATACCTCTAAGCCTTCTTTAACCAGCTAAACATGGCGCGTAGATCCTTGCCCACTTCCTCAATTTTATGTTCAGCTTCGCGACGACGCATGGCGGTAAACCCTGCCTTGCCTGACATATTTTCCAGCACAAACTCACGGGCAAACTGTCCTGATTGAATTTCACCCAAGATTTTCTTCATCTCGGCACGGGTGTCGTCGGTGACGATACGTGGGCCACGTGTCAGGTCGCCGTATTCTGCGGTGTTAGAAATACTGTCGCGCATGGTTGCCAAGCCGCCCTCAACGATCAAGTCTACAATCAGCTTCACTTCATGCAAGCACTCGAAGTATGCCAGTTCAGGCTGATATCCCGCGTCTACCAAAGTTTCAAAGCCCGCCTTGATTAAAGCAGACAGACCACCGCACAGCACCACCTGTTCACCAAACAGATCGGTTTCAGTCTCTTCGCGGAAGGTCGTTTCCAAAATGCCCGCACGAGTGCCGCCAATGCCTTTTGCATATGCCATGGCGCGATCGCGTCCCTGACCTGAAGCATCTTGAAACACCGCAAACAGGCAAGGCACCCCTTCGCCCTGGGTGTAAGTCCGGCGTACCAAATGTCCTGGGCCTTTGGGAGCCACCATGACCACATCAACATTAGACGGCGGCACAATCTGAGAAAAGTGGATGTTGAAGCCATGGGCGAATGCCAGCACATTGCCATCCTTCAAGTTTGGCTCAATCTCGCTCTTGTAAACGGTTTTCATTACTTCATCGGGCAGCAGAATCATGATGAAATCTGCTAAAGCAGAGGCATCAGCCACGGATTTCACCGTCAATCCTTCAGATTCAGCTTTAGAAGTCGATTTGCTACCGGGATATAGCCCCACAATCACATTGACTCCGCTGTCTTTCAAATTGAGGGCGTGAGCATGACCCTGAGAGCCATAGCCAATGATGGCGACCGTTTTCCCCGTTAAAAGATCTAAATTTGCATCCGTGTCATAGTACATCCGAGCCATGAGCTTTCTCCATCCAGCGATCGATTTATTGCCAAGCCTTTCATTGTACCAAAAAGGGCGTTGAGGCTCTGATCAAGAAAGCTCACTCTTTATATTTATAGGTAGTCCTCAAGAAGTAAGGATTTTTTGTTGCGTGGGCTTTGCTCACACCACAAAAAATCCTTACCTGCATACCACCTGTTTATGAAAGGTAATGCGGGAGTTAAATCTAGCGACCACCTGAAAGAAAAGGTTTCATTACTAGGAAGCCTGCCCCGAATGCGCTAACCACGATTAGCAAGATAGTGACAGTTAACCAAAGTCCGCTGAAATCTCTGGGAGATTTTGCATCTCTGCGATCGTAAGGTAAAGCAGGTTCTTCGGTAAATAGCTGCTCCGAGAAGTCAGAGGTGCGAAGCTTGGCAGCGATCGCCGATGCCGATGCCGCAGATGAGGGAGAAGCAGGCTGACGCAGAACCGATGGGGCAGCGTAGCTTGCATTAGCGCCTGCATTGAGAGGATCGACAGGCGGTGATTCAATCCAATGCTGCAAATTCACCCCTAGCTGCACAACACGCTCAACCTCCTTACGCAACTGCTGATTTTGCTGTGCTAGATGCTGATTTTTCGTGTTCAGCGATTCCAGCATGACGTGGGTGGCTTGCAGTTCAGCAGCAAGCTCTCGGTACACTGAGATCGGCACACTAGCGCCAGAGGTTGCTGCATTTGACCCGGCATCAGAATTTACGTTAGTTTTCATGGGGAAAAGTAAAAGGCGGTTGTGGTGCTTAGATTATTTGCCCTCAAGGATAGTTGAGTTTAGAAAAATTGACACCTGCAATTTTCTCATGTTCATATATCCCGCCTCACCCTGTCCTCCCTTGGGCATTGCCCAATCTGGGTATGAAATCCACAACGCATCTCCCTTGTCCCAATCTTGACTCGACATCGCATTACGTAATTGGGTTAGGACGAGTTATTTTTTGAGAGCCGCGCGACTTTCAAAAAATAACTCATTGGATCTAAGCGCGTAGCGCTGTAGAAACTGCGGATGCCATTTTGAATTTGGGCAGGATGATACATAATTGACGGAAAGGGAGGCTAGCTCAAGCAGACTTGTTTTCGTCCCCGCTAGCAGGTTTCAAATGCGTGAAGCAAAATGACGGCGGAAGAAGCAGTTGCTTTGTTAGATACCCTCTTACAACAAGAGCATCTGAACACCATTCAGGAGCAGATTTTCAGGGGCTGCTGGGAGGGCGAAACCTATGCTGACATGGCAGAACGCATGGGTTATGACGCAGGATACATCAAAGATACAGGCGCAAAGCTGTGGAAATTTCTTTCGGAAGCGCTAGGAGAGCGCGTTACAAAGAATAACGTTCAATCGGTCTTGAAACGGTCTGGGCGATCGGCTGTTTCTTCATCCCCTGTGCTTCCACCCGATCGACCTGAATCTGAACAGCCCGGTCAGCCTCTGAGTTTTTCTGCTCTGTCGAGTTCTGCTTTGCCGTTTCCTCAAATCAATTGGGGCGAAGCAATCGATGTCTCTACCTTCTACGGGCGTACTGTAGAGCTAGCGATCCTCAAGCGCTGGATTTTGGAGGAAGGTTGCCGATCGATCTCTATTCTAGGAATGGGTGGCATTGGCAAAACGGCGCTATCCGTGAAGCTAGCGGCAGAAATTGCTGAAGGGTCACAGGCTCAGCCTGTCCCGTCTGCTTCCTTTCAGTTCATTCTTTGGCGCACCCTACGCAATGCCCCGCCCGTTGAAGCGCTAGTAGCGGATTTGATTCGCGTGCTGTCGGGCGATCGCCTCAAAGAAGCCGATTTGCCCACTGATGCAGCAGGGCGGATATCGCGGCTCATGGAGTTTTTCCGGACATATCGCTGTTTAGTGGTGCTAGACAACGTAGAAACTGTTTTGCAGGCGGGCGAATATTCTGGCTATTTTCAGACCAAGCACCAGGGCTACGGTGAATTGTTGCGGCGGTTGGCACACACGGCTCACTTAAGCTGCTTGGTGCTGACTAGCCGCGAAAACCCTAGAGACTTGACGGCGTTGGAGGGGGAAACGCTGCCCGTGCGATCGCTCCGACTCAACGGTTTAGCGGGGGATGACTCTAAAGCCATCCTGCAAGCTAAAGGAACGTTTATCGGCACCGCTGCCGATTGGCAAACCCTAAGCGATCGCTATGCAGGAAATCCTTTGGCGCTGAAAATTGTCGCCAGCACCATCCAAGATCTCTTTGATGGCGACCTCTCAGAGTTTCTAACGCAGGGCGCTATGGTGTTTGACGACATCCGCAATCTGCTCGATCAGCAGTTCGAGCGCCTCTCGCGTCTAGAAAAAGACATGATGTACTGGCTGGCGATCGCCCGTGAGTCTGTCGCCTTAGCGGAACTCCAGGGCGATCTGATTGCCACACCCAAATCTAAGCTGATGGAGGCAATCGGTTCTCTGATGCGGCGATCGCTAATTGAGAAAATCGCCCAGCGCTACACGCAGCAGCCTGTCGTGATGGAGTATGTGACCGATCGATTAATTGAAACGGTGAACGATGAGATCGGCAGTGAGGGAAACGATGAGGCAACCAATTCCTCAACGCTCTTTCATACCCATGCGCTGCTGAAAGCCTCTGGGAAAGACTACATCCGCGATCGCCAAAGCCGCTTAATTCTGGAGCCGTTAATTGAAAAACTGCTGATGCAGTTTCGCTCAAAGCTGGGTGTAGAACAACGGCTCAATCAATGCTTGCAGCGTCTAAAGGCGGGCAGCCGATCGCCGGGATACGCAGGGGGCAATCTGCTGAATTTATTTCGGCAGTTGGGCACCGATCTCACAGGATATGACTTTTCTGGATTGACCCTTTGGCACGCCTACCTGCAAGATGTGACGCTGCATCGGGTTAGTTTTGCAGAAACTGATCTAGCAAAGTCAGTGTTTGCTCAGCCGTTAGGCAGCATGTTGTCGGTGGCCATCAGTCCAGACGGGCGGTTGCTGGCAGCCAGCGATGGCGATGGCGAAATTCGCATTTGGCAGATGCAGGATGGTCGCCAGCTTTTGACCTGTCGCGAACACACTTCCTGGGTAAAAGCGATCGCCTTTGCTCCTCCCTGTTCCCAAAATAGCCAGACCCTTGCCAGCAGCGGCGAAGATCAGATCATTCGCCTCTGGGACATGGACACAGGGCAGTGCTATCAGGATTTTCGAGGACATACAAACTGGGTGTGGGCGATCGCCTTTCACCCCAGCGGCGAACAGCTTGCCAGCGCTAGCGAAGACGGTACGGTGCGGCTCTGGAACATTGGAACTGGGGATTGTCTTCAGGTGTTGACAGACCCGACAGGAGGCGTTTGCGCCATTGCGTTTAGCCCCGATGGAGCAACAATTGCCAGCGGCGGAGACGATCGGGTGGTTCGGTTATGGAATTGGGAAACGGGCGAACTGAAAGCCCTGCTAGGACATACGCAGCGAATTCGATCGATCGCCTTTAGCCCCGACGGTCAGCTTTTAGCCAGCGGCGGTGATGATGCTCTCGTCAAAATTTGGCAGGTTCAGAGGGGCGAGTGTTGGCAAACCATCAACTGCGATCGCCGAGTGTGGACGCTGGCTTTCCCGCCGCCAGACAGCAGGGCGGGGCAGGGAAAAATCATTGGAACAGGCGGCGATGATCAGATGATCAAATTTTGGGATATCCAGACTCAAGACTGCCTCAAAACTTTTCAAGGGCACGATAGCCATGTTTGGGCGATCGCGTTTAGCCCCGATGGCGCAACGATTGTTAGCGGCAGCGACGACCAGACTCTAAAACTGTGGGAAGTCGAGACCGGACGCTGTGTGCGGACGTTTCAAGGCTACAACAACTGGATTTGGTCAGCTGCCTTCAGCCCCGATGGCGCAACGATTGTTAGCGGCAGTGAAGATGGTAAGGTAAGGCTCTGGGATGCCGACACCGGACGCTGTTGCCAAATCTTAGAAGGGCATCAAGGACGGGTCTGGACGGCAAGCTTTAGTCCCCAAGGGCAGATCGTGGCGAGCGGTGGCGATGACCAAACTATTCGCCTTTGGCACCGAGCAACCGGACGTTGCTTGAAAATCTTGAAAGAGCGATTGGGACAAATTCGCCGAGTCGAATTTAGCCCAGATGGCAGGCTATTAGCCACTAATAATGGGGATAATACCGTAAAAATCTGGGATGTTAGCCAAATCTATCGATCGCTGTCTAGCGACTCCAGTTCTTCCAACGTGCCGCTTTCTATACCGCGTTTGAGAACGCTAAAAGGACATGGAGGACGGATCTATGGAATTGCTTTTTTACTAGATAGCGATCGCCTGATTACGGGTAGCGAAGATCAAACTCTGCGGTTATGGGAGATCTCGACAGGTAACTGTTTACGAGTTTTTGAGGGACATAGCCGCTACGTTTTGTCAGTTGCCGCTAGTCCAAATGTGGCAAACCATCAGGAAATCAAAAGTCATAGGGCGGAGAATCAAGAATTAATCGCCAGCGGCAGCGACGACCAAACCATTCGCCTTTGGAATGTTCACACAGGTGAATGCTTGAGAGTCTTAGAAGGACAGCGCGGTTGGATTCAGACGATCGCTTTTAGTCCCGATGGTTCCCTCTTAGCCAGCGGCAGTACCGACCAAACGGTCAAACTTTGGCAGGTTTCGACTGGAACCTGTCTCAACACGCTAGAGGGACATAAGGAAGTGCGATCGGTCTCCTTTTCGCCAGACGGAAGGCAATTAGCAACGGGCAGCGAAGATGAGACGATCAAGCTTTGGGCAGTCCAAACAGGAGAATGCCTGAGAACGCTGAGAGCCGATCGTCCCTACGAGGGCATGAACATCACGGGTGCAACAGGGTTGACCGCAGCACAGCGCAGCGCCCTATTCGCCCTAGGCGCAGAAGATTTTGACGGGGCATGAATCAGTGCAGATCCAATGCAGCTCAGTGCAGATTCAGTGTAGACCAGTGCAGAGTTGTTCAAGTCCCTCTACGCCAATTCGCACCGATGCAAAGCCCTGCGCCGATCAGCGCCACAATTGCCAGAGCGATCGCTCCGTTAGGCGACAGCACTCCAGTACCCAAAGTGCCCAACATTAGACTACTTGCCGTTGCCACGCCTGCAAAAAATATGCCGATGCCCAAACCTGCCCGATCGGGTGGCACCTGTTCTAGGGCAAAAGGCAAAGTGCCGTTAAGAATCAGGCTGAAGCCGATGCCCAGCCCCAAGGCAACAATGACTGCGATCGCTGGGCTATAGACCAATATCATGCTTCCTAGAAACAGAGCGGTAATCACCACACCCAATAGCATCGTGTAGCTATTGCCCTGACGCACGGCAAGCTTACCCACAGGAATCGCGGCAATTGCCAATGAGATAAAGAGCAATCCCACCAGCAGAGGAGGCTGAACACCAGATTTGTCTAAAGCAATCTGGGCGAGAATTTTTGGAAAGGTTTCGATCGCCAGCCGCAGAGCAAGCGTTGAGGTTAGCCCCAGCCCAAACGACCTGGCAAGGGGGACAAGGGCGATCGGCTGCGCAGAATTAAAATATTCGGCAGGTTCGGAAGCCGCCAAGGTAATCGGATTCATCCAGCGCAGCCAAATCGCGCTCAGCAAAATCAGAATCGCCACACATGTAAAGGAAACCGTTGTTCCCAACTTGAGTACAGCAGGGCTGGCAAGGGGTGTAGCGGCAGCGGTCAACCCAAAGGCAAAAGTGAGCATACTGGCAGCCTGGGGCAACCGTAGGGTTGGGGCATAGCGCTTGAGCAATGCCAATGCCGGACTGCGAAAACAGCTCATGGCGATCGACCAAATCAGCAGTAAGCTGACCAGAATCCAGCGTGTGGTTGTATTTGGCTCAGCAAAAGCTAGGGCTGGAAGAATAACAAACAGAAGAGCCGTCAGCGCTACCCCAACCCCAATAATCGGAAATCGAGTGCCCCGATGCCGATTCGTGCGATCGGAAAATGCTCCTGCCAATGGCTCAACGGCGATCGACAGCAAAGCTTCTATTAACAGCAGCAGAGGAACGGCCTGTGCCGAAAATCCAAACTGGGTCATCTGTGCGGGTAAATGAACTCGATAGATCATCCAGCCCAATGCAAACATGGCGTATACCAACGCTAAGGCACAGACAGGTAACCACAGCGTTGGCTGCCGAAATTCGGAAACTTCAACCTGATTAAGAGTTCTCATAACTTCATGTATCCTACAATTTCTATGGAATTAATTTCTATGGAGCTAGTTTAGGGGGAGGGACGATCGTTTGGCTACTGAATTCCTGATGCCCTGAATTCCTGATGCCATTCCTAGCTAAGCTAACGCTGGAAATAGCTGATTCTGCCACAGACTATTCTTTCACCCTAGATTCTTTATCTGCCTTGAATATGATCGAAATAACGCGAGGTGCAAATTGTCTGAAAGTCTTGTAGGATGGGCATCTTGCCCGTCCAATTCTGGTCAGGAAAGATGCCTGCCTCATGGAGATCAAGAGCTTTAGGAAAAGAGTTGCACATCGCGTTAAATAAGTATCAGAAGAATCAATTACAAATGGATCTGTCTATGAATTCGCCCTCTACTCCAGAATCTAGCAAACCTTCTCTGGAAACAACCCCTTTGGAAGAAAAGTATGGCGAACGCCGCTTAGATGAAAAGTATGGCGAACGCCGCTTAGATGAAAAGTATGGCGAACGCCGCTTAGATGAAAAGTATGGCGAACGCCATATTGCCGAAGGTAAGTTAATTACATTTCCCAATCCCCGCATTGGACGGCGCTACACGATCGCCATTACACTGCCTGAATTTACCTGCAAATGTCCGTTTTCAGGCTACCCAGATTTTGCAACGATCGCCATTCACTACATTCCTGATCAAAAAGTAGTTGAGCTGAAGGCAATCAAGCTTTATATCAATAGCTACCGCGATCGCTATATTTCCCACGAAGAATCAGTGAATCAAATTTTGGATGACTTTGTTGCCGCTTGTGACCCGTTAGAGGTGACTATTAAGGGCGATTTTTTGCCGCGCGGCAATGTTCACACAATTGTGGAGGTGAGCCATCAGCAGCGCTAGCAGCACTCGCAAACATTCGTTATATTACGATTGGCTCTTCACACTCATCGACAAATTATGAATCTCCTAACACAGTTTCTCCATTTGGTTGGATCGGGTGCATCAGCATACATTACGGCGCATAACATGCGCGACTTGAAAACTCGCCCCGATATGCTTGCCGGATTTCAGCTGGCTGAATCTGGCTCTGTGCCGTTTCTCGAAGCCTTGAAAGAGCGGGCGATCGCTGAGGGTGATACCTGGCTGGCTGACAAGCTGGCGCGTCATGCTCAGGATGAGCAGCGTCATGGTCAGATTTTTGCCCATGCCCTGAAGCAATTGGATAAGCAGGTGATTGACATCAAGGCAATCCCCAAGGAGACGCCAGACGGCAAGCCAGATGAGCGTCGTCGTAGCCCCTTCTTTGAAGCCTATTTTCAAGGCTATGACTCAGCCGAGCTTTCGCCTCAAAAGATTGACTGGACAATGTTTTTCGCTAGCACCCACATCTTAGAGCTAGATGCCTGCAAGGATTTTGCTCGGATGGCAAATGCCTTGCCCGACAGCGATGCTGCCAGTGTCAATTTGAAAAAAGGCATGATGAGCATCGCCAAAGATGAAGAAGGTCATGCGGCATACCTACTAGAAGCAATGAATCGACGCTTGCCCTATGCCCAGGTTACAGCTCTGGTTGACGAATGGCGCACCCGCAAGGTCGATGCCATGATGGCAATGGTCGGCGGTCTTTTGCAGACGGGCGGCAAACTGCCGTCGATGGCTCAAGATGGGGTGCCTGTCGAGCTGTCTGAGCCGGAGAATTTGCAGCCCGTCAGCCAACCTGACCTAGTAGCGGCTTAAGCCTTGGCGCTGAACCCATCTATAAGCTCCTCTCAGGGATAAGAAGGTAGCGAAGCTAAATCTCAGCTTTACTGCCTCCTTATCTTCTGCGTTCAGACAAAGCGGAACTGGGTGGAGTTGAGATTCAGTGCAGACGAGTCTTGGACGATCGCCAGCAGTTCATCAGGCTGGAATAGCGTTGGGCCATTTTTGAGGAAGATGCCGATGTCCTGTACAGCAGAGCCGCCCCTCAGAGAATTGTTGATCGGCTTCAAGACATATTGGCTAGCACGTCCAGCAAGCTGAATCACATCTTCACCCGATTTGAAGTCAGTGATGCGGGCAAAGTCACCCGTGCCGTCGATACCGTCAAAGAAGTTGCGGGCATCTCCATCGGTAATGATATTGCCATCGTTGTAAAGCGCTCTTCCTTGAATGCCTACCACAAATCTATCTGCTCCTGCCCCTCCTACCAAAAGGTCAATTTCCCCGCGTCCGAGATTACCTTGGAAGCTTGAACTAACCCCTGTGAGAATGTCATTGCCGCCGCTGCCTATCAAAGTGTCGTTACCTGTATCGCCAGACAGCGTATCCGCCGCAACGCCACCCATTACCACGTCATTGCCGTTACCGCCAGAGGCATTGATTGTGGCGCTTGTGTTTGACGCGATCGACATGCGATCGTTGCCATCGCCACCTGTAAACTGAATAAACGAGATGCCGCTGGCAGCACCTAAGTCTCGCACAATCAGCAAGTCATCGCCGCCCAAACCATTGATCGCATTGAACGTTTCTACAGCCTGAGTTGCCAGGGTAATTGGCACAAGGTTGTTACGCTCAAACACAACTCCCGTTCCAGACTGGCGCAGCGTGAACTGATCGCCCTGGTTGACAGAGCCGTTGACCAGCACGTTGTCTGTTCCTGCATCACCTTGGATAGCATCACTGCCGTCTCCATCAACCCATTGAAAGGAGTCATTGCCCGCACCGCCAATCATCGTATCGCTGCCTTTGTCACCCGCTAGAAAATCGCTCCCATCGCCGCCGTCCAAGACATCATTGCCATCGCCACCCCGGAGCGTATCATTACCTTCGTTGCCGTTGAGGGCATCATTGTCTGCCCCTCCAGAGAGGCTATCATCTCCCAATCCGCCGCTTAATCCATCGAAGCCTGCACCGCCGTCCAGCGTGTCATTGCCGCCAAGACCTGAGAGGCGATCGTTTCCACCATTGCCCAACAGAACATTGCTCAAGGAATCCCCTGTTAAAATATCATCCCCACGGCCGCCTGTCAGATTTTCGATGCTGCTGAAGACAGCCGTACCGCCCGGAAAAGTTGCGGTTTTGGTTTCTAACGAGGCTTGAACATTACTTCCAAAGAAGAGATAGTTGACTGTATCGATGCCAAAGCCACCATTCAAAGTGTCATTTCCCAAGCTGCCAAAAAAACCGTCAGCCGTGTTCGTGCCAGTTAAATTATTGTTACCGGAAGTTCCATTAATTATTGCCATGATCAGTCACTCCTGAGTTAAAAGTAAGAAACTAAGCTTGAACTGAGCGATGCACTATCGATCTCTTGTTTGTCTCTTTAGTCGTCTTCAGCTCTATAGCCAAGATAAATTTCCTCTTCCAATTTGTCGGCAAGAAAAAGTCAGAGAAAGTCAGGTGTTTTGGCTAATAGTTCTCATGCCCAAATTTAGATATCTGCGGGCAGTTAAACCTCCACCTGGCATAACCACTCTCAGTGGCTGCTGTAGCTGTCGCCCGTTTACTTAGCACATTTAGGGTGGAGCGCTGCCCCACCCTAAATGTCCCCGTCTTAACCGCCTTGGCGGTTGCGCTATAACTTACGGCTGAGGTCAGCCTTTTGAAAAATTTGCTAGTAATGTGTATAAAGGCGGTTAAAGCTTTTAGATGGGATTACTTCTGAAAAAGCGTGATCTTGCAAAAGGTTGTTTCAACTCAGTGGGCTTATTTGGTATGCGATCGCTTCCCTTTATCCTTCTCTTCGCGGCTCTAGCGTCTGCCTGTAGCTCAGCTCCAAAGGTTTCGACAGTTCCCAGTCCATCGTCTCCTAGTCAATCCCCTTTCAGTCAATCCCCTTCCAGTCAATCCCCTGTGGCTAGCCCACAGAGGGATGTGGCGATCGTTCCTAATGCGATTCGGACTGAGACTCTTTCCCCCTCGCCCATTCAGATTACAATCGGAGATTTGCCCCAGCCTTACGCAACCGAGAGCGCTTCAAAATCTCCTCAAGTTATCCCGATTCCGGCAAACCCGGTTCTGAAGGTTCCAGCAGGCTTTACGGTGAATGTCTTCGCTGAAGGTTTAGACCGTCCGCGCTGGCTGGCGCTTACACCGACAGGCGACGTTCTAGTCACGGAAACACGGCAAAACCGGATTCGTCTGCTGGGCGATCGCGATCAAAATGGCAGTGCTGAAATCAACCAAACCTTTGCAACTGCTGAAAACGGGCTGGACATTCCGTTTGGCATGGCGTTTGCAGGTTCCTATTTCTTTCTAGGCAATTCGGACGCGGTGCTACGTTTTCCCTATCAGTCGGGTCAGCAAAAAGTGACGGGGGCGGGTGAAAAAATTGCAGATTTGCCCGGTGGCGGTTACAACCAGCACTGGACGCGCAACGTCATTGCCGCACCTGATGGGCAAAAGCTCTACGTTTCAGTGGGTTCTCGCTCCAATGCAGATGAGGAAGAGCTGCCTCGTGCCTCTGTGCAGGTGATGAATTTGGATGGATCCAGCAAGCAAATTTTCGCTTCCGGACTTCGTAATCCTGTAGGTTTGGCGATTCAGCCGTCCACAGGCGCACTGTATGCCACCGTCAACGAGCGCGATGGGTTGGGCGATGATCTGGTGCCTGACTATTTCACGCGGGTACAGCAGGGTGGATTTTATGGATGGCCCTATGCCTATCTGGAGAGCGATCGCCTCGACCCTCGTCAAACTGATAATGGACGCAGCCGCAACCCAGAATTAGCTGCCCGCACCCAAACTCCAGATGTGTTGTTTCAAGCCCATTCTGCGGCTTTAGGGGTACAGTTCTATAAAGGTGAAACCTTTCCCGATCGCTATCAAAATGGTGCATTTGTAGCCTTCCGAGGTTCTTGGAATCGCGATCAGGGAACGGGCTACAAAATTGTGTTTGTTCCGTTTGGAGCAGACGATCGCCCAACTGGACAGTACGAGGATTTCGTCACGGGCTTCCTGCTCGATCCGGTTGCACCTACAACTTGGGGTCGCCCGGTTGGGATGCTAGCTTTGCCAGATGGCAGCCTGCTCTTTACTGAAGAAGCAAATGGACGCATCTATCGAATTCAATATCAGGGAAGCTAATGTCATTTTAGACTTGCGGTTTGGAATCTCATATGCAAATTCTTTATGCGAACTCAAGGCTTCCATCACGTTGCGATTATCTGCTCTGATTACAAAAAGTCGAAGCATTTTTACGTAGAGATTTTAGGATTTTCTGTGATTCAGGAAACCTTTCGATCTGCTCGTGATTCTTATAAGCTGGACTTGAGGGTAGGAGAGAAAGACGCGATCGAACTTTTCTCCTTTCCTAATCCTCCGCAAAGATCTAGCCGCCCTGAAGCCTGTGGGTTAAGACATCTATCTTTTGCAGTCAAAGATATTGATGAAACCGTAAATGATCTGCAATCTAAAGGCATATCTATAGAGCCGATTCGATTGGATGAACTCACTGGAAAGCGCTTTACATTTTTTCAAGACCCAGATGGTTTACCTCTGGAAATTTATGAGATTGAGAGATAGTTGACCCGCTACTTTGAAGTTGATTCAAGTCTTCTAACGTGTTGCAGTTAAACAACATTGTCTCATCTAGCAAAACTAGCTCTTGCACAGTTTGACTCTTAAGCCAGCCTTGGAACGATCGCCCTCCCTGTTCTAAAAACTCTTCTAGATTCACTAAACAATCAGTTCTGTAAAATCCGCACAACGGCTCCCACCAGCCTTCTGGATTCTTAGGCAAGAGGGCGATTGCTTCCTGGTTTACGGATGCCAAACTATCCATCCAATCTTGAAGAACATCAATCTTAAGTTGGGGTAAATCGCACGCTAGCAGCAGTACCCAGTCAGATTCAACAGATGCTAAACCTTGGGCAAATCCCTTAAGCGGAGTCTGAGAATTGGCGGCTCCAGGCGCAGGAACTTCCTGAATTAAATAAATAGATTGATCTAGAAAGGATTGATAGCGATCGCACCAAGGACTCACTACATAAACAGTATCTGTACATTGCATTGCAATCTGACAAACCCGCTGAAGTAGAGGTACACCTGCGATCGAAATCAGAGCTTTATCTTGCCCCATGCGAGTGCTTAAACCACCTGCTAGAACGATCGCGCTTAGGCTGGTTAGAGCATATCGCATCTTTTAAGACCAATTAATTTTAAGGCTACGCGTTAATCAATACTCATAATCGATCACTACTTATAAAGGCTGGCACTCTATAAGTTTTTTTCAAGTGAATTTTTCAAGTGAATAGCATACAATATTCACAAGCTATAGTTCTCCATTTTAGGAAATTGCAGATGACGGAGGTCAGCACTCGCCTCTACTGGTTATTTCAGTCTCTCATTGCTTTCATGCCCTATCTACTAGCAGGGCTGTTTGCTGGCGCACTCGTTCTATCAGCAGGGGTTTTCTTAGCGCGTTTTCTCCTATGGAAGTGGTTGCTGCCTCTTGAAGAGTCTTGCTTGCTGACCTTTAAATCGTGGGCAAACCCAACCTTAGACCGATACATGTCATTGGTGACTTATCTGGCTCAAGGCGAGGTCACTGTTCCCCTGCTTATTGTTGTCGGAGGAGTTCTCCTTTACTATAACCAGAACAGTGCAGCTCTGGTGTTAGCGATCGGGCTGAGCGGTTCATGGCTACTCAATGGCATCTTCAAGTCTTTTTTTCGGCGCGAACGACCGGATTTATGGGCATCTCCTGATCGTCCAATGGACTATAGCTATCCTAGCGGTCACTCCATGAGCGCAATTTCTTTTTATGGTCTTCTGGCTGCTGACTTCACGCAATACCTAGATATTCCCCTAGCTATTACCGCTACTTTGGCATTTGCCATTACTTTAGGGGTGGGTTTCAGCCGACTGTATTTGGGTGTGCATTGGCCAACAGATGTTTTGAGTGGTTGGATTGCGGGTGGTATCTGGCTAGGAGCCTGTTTATACGGGTTAGCTCAGATCACTGGAGTTTGAATTGAGAGGACTGAAGGCGCGCCTAGCCTTGAAGAAAAACGATTCTTACCTGGAGTCCTCAGTCTAATCAAACTCATGCCGCTTTCGGTAGTCCTTAAAAGGTAAAGGTAAGGATTTTTAGTGGCGTGGGCAAAGCCCACGCCACTAAAAATCCTTACCTAATTACCACTATCCCGCTTTCATTGGTAAATCTTCCAATATCTCAGGCGTGGGTATGCAGATCCAAAGAGCTTGAGGAATCACTTCAACGACGACTGGGGTAGTCCCCAGGCATTCTCCGTCTGCATGAACTTCCAACGGTGGATAGCTTCTAACCTCAACCACAGAAGCTCGATGCATTTTGAGCCGTTCATGCCGTTGTCCTCCACCCCGCATAGCCGTAAAGAAATGGCGCAGATGATCCCACTTAGACGGGTTATCTAGATAGATTACGTCTAGCTTGCCATCATTCATTTTTGCTTCAGGTGCCAGAGAAAATTCTATCCCGTAGCGAGGACTGTTGCAGATATTGACTTGCAAGGTGCGAAGACGACGCATCCGCCTACCATCGAAGCGTAAAATCAAACGGTGTGGTCGAAACTGTAAAAAGGTTTTGAGACCTGAGAAGACACTTCTAAGAGCCGCCAGATAATTTTTCTTGATCCCTTCTTTGACCTCATCCCCACAGGGAAAGAGTGCAGCTTCTAAACCCACTCCTACCACTTCCATAAAGTAATGGTTGTTTGCCTTACCCATATCAAATCGATCGCGATCGCCCTCGGCAATAATTTTAATAGCTTGTGTTAAATCGTTGGGGATGTTCAGGCTAGCTGCAATATTGTTGCGAGTTCCCATCGGAATGATACCTAACACAGTCTGAGTATGCACTAATCCGCGCGCCACGGCTTCAATAGTGCCATCGCCTCCCGCAACAATCACAAGCCCGACCCCCGCTTGGGCAGCGGCAGCGGCAAGACCTTCACCACTTTCATCAGGGGTAGTCGTGGAGATTTCAGCTTGGATTCCTTGAGCTTGCAGTAAGGCTGTAAGGTCGTCAATCAAGTAAGGATTCTCAGTAGGACCAGAGGTAGGATTGACGATGAGTAAAGTATTCGTCTCTGGCTTTTCCATACTGACTTGCATTTGAAGAATTGAGATGAAGTAATTGAGAACGCAGAACCTTGATAGGGTTGAAGTAAGCCCAAGTGCCAGGAGATCTACTGACGCTATAGGTAACTTATAACTTACAGCTAACCTACAACTTTCCATCTTGTAATATAGCGGTCTACTCTGCTTTTCTCATCTATCTACAAGGTGATATGCCTGACTTTACTGCCTTATTTGCAGTCAGACAGTCGAGACAGGAGCGGTCATCTTAGAACAACCAGGATATGCCGTGTAAGATACAGTCATGACACTGCTCCGACTTCATATAGCAACCGCCTTGGCGGTTAGGATGGAGACATTTTGGGTGGGGCGCTAAGCGCCCCACCCAAAATGTCCTAAGCAAACTAGCAACAGCTATAGTTTTGAGTAGTCAAGAGGAATTTAAAGATGACAGAAAACCTACAAATCTCTCAGTTGGGCGATCCGGCTCTCCGTCAAATTGCTCAGCCTATTGATAACGTTCATGATGAATGGGTACAGACGCTCATCAACAACTTGATGACTACTCTGCTCAGCTCCAATGGTGTCGGCATTGCTGCGCCTCAAGTTGCAGTTCCCTATCAGATGCTGATCGTCGCCTCTCGCCCTAATCTTCGCTATCCCAACGCTCCTACCATGTCGCCGACAGTGATGATTAATCCGCGATCGCTCACTCACTCGCAGGAGATAGTCAAAGATTGGGAGGGTTGCCTCAGCGTACCTGGAATTCGAGGTTTAGTACCACGCTATAAATCGATCGCCATTGAGTACACAGCTCCAGACGGCACAGTGCGGCAGCACCAGCTCACTGGTTTTGTAGCGCGTATCTTTCAGCACGAGTTTGATCATCTGAGCGGATTGATGTTTCTCGATCGGGTTGAAAGTACGCAGGATCTAGTCACCGAACAGGAATATCTGAAGCGCATCACAATTAACCCCGACTGATTTGGCTGTACAGCGACTATTTCCAGGCGGCGATTGCCCGCATTGCCATATAAACGGCTAAGCCGATCAAGAATAGCTTAAACAGCTGGTTGACGGCTTTTTCGGATAGGCGCGGCAACAGCCGACTCCCGACTTGTGCACCTAGAATGCCGCCAAGCCCCAAACAAATTCCGGGAATCCACAGCACGTTATTGTTCCAGGCATGCTGAGCTAAACCAGAAACGGCGATCGCCACAATCGCGCCCAAGCTCGTCCGCACTGCCGACTTAATGCCCTCTCCCAAGAACAGCATTTGTAGGGGCACCATGACCACACCGCCACCCACGCCAAATAGCCCAGAGAGAACACCCGCTAGTAGACCAATTCCGGCGATCGGCATCAGCGGATAGCGCTGTGTCGAGTGATGATCAATTCCTGTGAGTTCAGGCTCTATAGACTGCTTTCGCTTTAAGCTTTGCTTGAGCTGAATCAAATAGATTGTGACTAACAGAAGTCCGGCAAAAGCCAGCGAGAGAATGGCATCTGGAATGCGATCGCCCAACCAGGCTCCCACCTGAGCGGTAAAAACGCCAAATAGCGACAGCAGTAAAGAAACTCGCCAATTGAGTTCACCCGCTCTCAGGTTACGCACACTGCCTGACACCGAGCTGAGAAATACCCCCACCAAACTCGTAGCGGTTGCCTGCACGAGCGGTACATTAAACACCGTCAGCGCTGGAACCATGAGCAACCCGCCGCCAATTCCCAACAGCCCTGACAGCGTTCCGGTAAAGATGCCCAGAAAAAACAACAAAGCCCAGCCCAAGGGTGTTTCTAGCATTGGCTCACGATGACAACATAGATAAACTCGTTTTATCTTCTCGCAAAAGTGCTGCTAAAACCTGTGCAATGCGGGACTATTGGGCTAAACTACCGCAAACTTCTGGACATAAGCTATCCGATCGCTCATCAGTTTTGCTAGGGCGACTCTACTGCTAAAATTCACGTTGTCCTTGAATGTCGAAGTAAACAACGGCTTTTAGGACTTGTGCAAAAGGCATGAGTAAAATTTGAGCCATTGCATAGGAGAGCATAAGTGTCTGTGTCATCTGAGCTGAGTTTTGCTCTATCAATTGCCGTTTTGAGTAGACCACATTGGGCAATTGCCCTAATTTATGCACAAATCCTAACCCGGCGTGAACAGGTATAATAGCCATACCTGTAGCAATTACGAGCATTATTAGTACGACCCATACTTTTAGAGAGATTCTTTTGGCTGCTCCTCTAGTTGATCGCCAGCTCTTGCTGATGTTTGACTCCCAGCGCTGACTAACACCATCTGTAGTGTTGAGAGATCCGATTGCCAAAAATGCCTCTGCAAGCCACACACGGGAATAGAGACGTAGAATGCGGGTCAGTGCAATTATTAAGAAGACCAGCGGTGGGAAGGAAGTCAGAATCAATGCAATTGCAGTATTTTCTTTAGCTGTGATGTAGCCGTGAAAAAATATGCTTGCGATTAGCATCGTTGCTAGCCAAGCCAGCAAGGAAATGACAAGAGTTAGAGCTGCTAGTTTGAATCTGATCCACGTCAGAGCTATTCCTGTTGCCAGCCAATGCCAAATCAGAGAATTTGTCCGACTCTTAGCAACTGCAATCGATTCAGGCTGATTCACAAGTCCCTGAAAGGTTTGTCTTGAAATTGCGCCAGCAATTGCACAATGCTTTGCCCATCCGTAAACAGGCACAAATAACCATAGCCCTGCAAATAAGGATAGCCAGGAATAGCTTATGAGATGATTTCTATAAACTCTGAAAGCGGTAGAGATGCTACCTTGTCGAACCGAAAGGTTATTCGGATTTGGACTCTGCGACATGCAAAAAGCTTCTGTTTTCTAGCAACTAGCTTAGATTTCCCGTCTCTTCTCTCCCTCTACCAAAGTATTCATTTTTCCTCCTACCTAGAATTCTGTCGGCGGTTGGTACCAACCTACATCCGTTCCAGCACAGGAATTCCCAACAGCGACAGACCTAGCTTGATAGTACGGGCAGTTAGATTCGCTAAAATTAAGCGAGAGGTGCGTAAAGGCTCTTCAGCTTGCAAAATGGGACAGCGATCGTAAAACTGATTAAATTTCTTGCTCAGTTCAAACAAATATTCGCACAGTCGATTGGGCATTAGCTCCGCCTCAACGCTGCCCAACACCTCATCAAATTGCAAAATATACTTGGCAAGCGCTAGCTCAGTTTCTTCTTCCAAGACGATCGGTGCGTTTGCCCCCAATGCCTCAAAATCAATCTCGCCCTTGCGGCTAATTCCCTGCACCCGCACATAGGCATAGAGCATATAGGGAGCCGTGTTGCCCTGGAGCGCCAGCATTTTGTCGAAGCTAAAGACGTAATTACTGGTGCGATTTTGGCTCAGATCGGCATATTTGACAGCGCTAATGCCCACAACCTTGGCAGCATTGGCAATAAACTCCTCTGATTCTTCTCGACCTTCCTCTTGGAGACGAGTTTCTAGGTCAGTACGGGCACGAGCGATCGCCTCCTCCAGCAGGTCAACCAGCCGAACCGCTTCACCCGATCGACTCTTCAGCTTTTTGCCGTCCTCACCCAAGATAAACCCCAGCGGCGCATAGAAAAACTCCACCTCGTCCGTAATCCACCCAGCGCGCTTACCGACCTGAAAAATCTGAGCAAAGTGATTCATTTGCTCCATGCCAACGGGATAGATAACTCGCTGCGCCCGATCAACGTTAACTCGATAGCGAATCGCGGCAAGGTCAGTGGTTGCATAGTTGTAGCCACCCCCCGACTTTTGCACAATCAGCGGCAGCGGATTTCCTTCCTTGTTCGTAAATCCCTCTAGAAAGACGCACTGAGCGCCATCATCTTCCACCAATAGACCTGCTTTATCGAGTTCCGCAATCACGTCTGCAAGTAGCGGATTATAAAAAGATTCACCGCGCTCCTGAATCGATGGAGACAAGCCCATCCACTCAAAAAATTTCCGGTTGGTTTGGTTAGACAGATCGCAAACGAGCTGCCAAGCCCGCAACGTTTCCGCATCGCCTGCCTGAAGCTGCACGACCGATCGCCGAGCGGCTTCCTGAAATTCCTCATCTTCATCGAACCGTATTTTGGCGGCGCGGTACAGCGTCGCCAAGTCTCCTAAAACTAGACCCTGCGAAGAATTTAAAGCTTCAGGGTATGCCTCGCGCACGTAGGCAATCAGCAATCCAAACGGCGTACCCCAATCACCAACGTGGTTTAGACGAATCACGTCATGTCCCAGAAATTCTAAAACTCTGGAAATACTGTCTCCAATAAAAGAGGGGCGCAGATGACCCACATGCATTTCTTTGGCGATGTTAGGGCTAGGATAATCGACGATCACACGCTGAGGATTGCTCGTCGAAGCCGCGCCTAACCGCGCATCGGACTGAATGGCTTTAATCTGAGCCTTTAGGTAATCCGTTTTCAGCGCCAGGTTAATAAATCCGGCTCCGGCGATCGTCGGCATTTCACACAGGTCGGCAACATCCAATTTTTGCACGATTGCTTCGGCGATCGCCCTCGGAGCCTTCCCCAATCGCTTTGCCAACGCCATCGCTATATTGGACTGATAATCCCCAAACTTAGGGTTACTGGCAGACACCAGCATCGGATCGGTGCCTGCCAGATCTTCCCCAAACGCGGCTATCAATGCTTGCTCAAAGCGCTCTTTCAGTTGGGCGATCGTTTCTTTCATGGCTACATGCAGCAAGGGATATCTGTAAGCGTTCACTATCTCTAGAATAGCGATCCGACCTACTCATCATTCAGCACAACTGCCTATTTGGGCAAGATCAGGCAGCTTTTTCAGTTTATTCAAAATTTAAGTGAAGGATTTACGGATGTCTTTTGCTACTTCATTTGAACCTTAGCTTACTGAATCCGTGATGCTTCTGAAGGAGATTCAGCATTCTTCAACCTATGTTGGATTCAAGAGAATGTTGGATTCAAGAAAATTCTAATCTTCTGAGCCTTCGCTGCTCCTCGCTTAATTTATCAGGGCTTGCACATTTTATGGTTGCTTCTTTTGTCTCACCTGCTTCCGCTCAGGCGATCGCATCCACAGACTTCATCACGGTCGCCAAAGCCTTCTCCAATCAACCCCAGCAAATCAAGCTGATTCAATGGCTACAATCCTCCACGGGCAGTCAAAAACAGGCTGAATTTGCCCTGATGTGGCGAGATGGTCAGTCTGGAGGAGCGATCGATCTCGTGAAGGTTTTTCAATCCTATCAGGGTCTACCCCATCAAAACGCGGCGCTCAAATGGCTACAGGCAAACACTCAGCCCAAAACCCAAGAAGGGTTTGCCAAAATGTGGAGCGATTGGAATCTCTCCACCGCTAAGAATAAGGAACTTCGCCTGAAAGTCCCTTACTTTCAGCAGGTGGACAACAAGTACGAACCGATGCGGACTTGCAATACTTCTAGCTGTGCCATGGTCGCCAAATTCCTGGGCGCTAAGATTGCTAGCGACGATGAATATTATAAAAAGGTCGTTAAGTATGGAGATACGACGGATCACGGCGCACAGACTCAAGCCCTAGCTGAATTGGGCATCAAATCTGTGTGGCGCACCGATTTGGGCTTTGAGGATCTCGATCGCTCTCTCGAAGCAGGTTTCCCTGCTGTTATTGGCATTCTCCATCGCGGTGCACTTGCCTCTCCCACAGGCGGACACATGATCGTCGTTATTGGTAGAACGACCAGCCAGAATTATATCTGCCACGATCCCTTCGGCAGTATTCTAGATGCGGGGGGCGGCTACACGGGCAGCGTCAACAACGGTAACGCGGTCGTCTATCCTCGCTATATTCTCAAACGCCGCTGGCTTCCTGAAAACGATAAATCTGGCTGGGGGAGACTGTTCAAAAAGTAGCGCTGAATTATCTTAGTTTACGCCCTGCACCATTCTCATACTCAAATCCAGCCAAGTCGATCGCGTAATGGGCGCACTGCTCGAAATGTAGTCTACGCCTGTCTCTGCAACCGATCGAATGGTTTCTAACGTGATATTTCCTGATGCTTCTATCTTGATCCGGTCATTAGTTGACCGGATTTTTTTGACTGCTGCCCGCATCATCTCTAGCGGCATATTGTCCAGCATAATGATATCTGCCCCATGCTCCAAGGCTTCTGCCACCTGCTCGAGGCTTTCAGTCTCTACCTCGATTGTCAGCGGGTATGGAATGCGGGAACGGATCTGGGCGATCGCCTCTCGAATGCCTCCCGCTGCCGCAATGTGATTATCTTTAATCATCACGCCGTCATCTAATCCCATACGGTGATTCACGGCTCCACCCACCTGAGTAGCATACTTCTCCAAAATCCTCAGTCCCGGCGTGGTCTTACGGGTATCCACTAGCTGCGTGGGTAGATCTGCAATTTTTTCCACATACCTGCTTGTCATCGTCGCAATTCCGCTGAGCCGCATTGCCAAATTCAGCGCTACCCGCTCTCCGGTCAGCAGTGCTTCCAGGGAACCTGCAATTTGAGCAACCTCCTGACCGCGATCGCACCACTGTCCTTCTTCCATCACGGGCGTGAACACAACCTGACCGTCGAGAAGCTGAAAGACTCGCGAGGCGATCGGCAATCCGGCAATGATTCCTGCCTCTTTAACGACCCACTGAGCTTGTCCGGGTCTACCAGACGACAAGAGCGATTGAGTAGTGCGATCGCCGCGCCCAATATCCTCTAGCAGCCAAGTTTGCAAAAGTTGATCTAATACTAGAAATGGAGGCAGTACCGCTAGTTGAGGTTTCATCATCATCAGTTCAGCTTTACAACAATGAGTTTCATTTCAACTCTACAGAATCTCTAGTCTTCCTCATCTGATATTGTCCATATGCCTGTTCAGTCTGAATCTCTACAAGCCCGATCGCCCCAAGTTGACAACACTGCTGACTTCATCTATCAGCCGCCCCCGTCTGCTCAAAACGCTCAGCGGATTTTAGTGAAGCCAAACCTGGGCTATCCTGTCAGTCCGCCAGTGACGGTGAGTATGGGCGTAATAGCAGCCGTGTTGGCAGGATTGCGACAGGTCAGCCCCCACGCAGAAATTCTGATTGTAGAAGGCGTTTGTTCGCCCGTTTCGCTGGAGAAAATTGCCAGTCGTAACGGGCTATATGCCTTGCTGGACGAAGGAATGCAGGTAATTGATGCCGACACGCTGCCGCTCAAGGAATATCTAAATCGATCGCCCCATCCCGCCCGATTTTCCTCCATGTTTGCTCCAGCCCTGCTAGAAGAAGTGGACTGCCGAATTAGCGTCGGAGCCTTCAAGCGCACCCTGCTCAAAGACGCACCGCTAATTTCTGCCTCTCTCAAAAACCTTTATGGACTCTTTCCTCGATCGCGCTACAAAGCCCGCAGCGCCAACTCTCGCGGACAGCTTCACCGTCCCTCTGTGCCGCTTGTATTACAGGATGTCTACTTCACCATTGGGCACCTGTTTGACGGAGCCGTGGTAGATGGCGATCGCAAATTTGTCAGCCGCGACTGGAAACCCGATCGCGGTGAAACGCTCGAACTGGGCAAAGTCATTTGGGGCGACGATCTATTGGCAGTTGATCGAGAAGCCTGTCGGGTAGGGGGTGAAGAAACGCCGGACTATGTGAAAGCGATCGAACTTCTGCGGCAGCAGAGAGGGCAAGCTTAGGCTTGAGCCAATTCGGCGATCGCTGCATCTTTGAAGCCCACCATGACCGCCTCGCCGTCTTTGACGAATAGCGGTCGCTTTAGCAGCATGGCATCCTGGGCAAAAGCTGTAATCCACTGTTCCTCTGTCCAGGTCTGTTTTTCTTCTCCCAAGGCGCGGTAAGATTGCCCTGAGGTATTGCGCATGGGTTTGGAGCCGAGGGTTTGCACCCAGTTGGAGATCGTGGGGCGATCGGGTGGCTGGGCTTTTGTGTCGATGAATTCATACTCAATGTGGTTAGCGGCAAGCCACTGAAACGCTTTTTTACAGGTACCGCAGTTGGAGATTCCGTAGACTTGGAGAGACATAGATGATTCACGAGCAATTCATGGCTTTCTGGCGATGCCGTAATGCAGATCTACCCTACAAGATATCTCTCTCAAAAGAAAGATGTGCTGAGCTGTTTTATTCTCGTATCACCTTGAATACAGCACATCTTGGATGAGACATACTTTGAACTTAGCAAGCTGAATTAGCAGCCTGTGGCATTGCTCAAAATGACCTCAAATCGAAGGAAATGACTCCATGACTGATGCGATGGATTTACAGAATGCTGATCTGCTTGAGAAAATTCGACAGCAGTTTGATAGTCAACCCTATCCCAATATTCCGATCGAAGGGTCGCCCAAAGAAGATGCTAATGAGCTATACGTTCATAACTTGCTCACGCCGTTTTATTTGCGTAATCAAAGGCTGATTGATCACCGAAATATTGCCATCCTAGATGTTGGATGCGGCAGTGGCTACAAGACATTGAGTCTGGCAGAAGCTAATCCAGGCGCGACCATCGTGGGTATTGATCTGTCAGAGAAATCTCTGGAGTTAGCGCGGCAAAGATTGAACTTCTATGGCTTTGCAGAGACTCAGTTTCATCAGCTTCCCCTTGATCAAGTCACCCAGCTGGGTCTGGAGTTTGATTACATCAACTGCGATGAAATGCTCTATCTGGTGCCCGATTTGGTGGAAACCTTGCGGATACTAAAGTCTGTAATGAAGCCGAAAGGAATCCTGCGGGGGAATCTACATAGCTTATATCAACGTCAAAACTATTTTCGAGCACAAGAGCTATTTACCCTGATGGGATTGATGCAGAGCAATCCGGAAGAGGCGGAAATTAACACAGTTCTCGAAACACTGAATTCTTTCAAGGATGGAGTGCCTCTGAAACGGGAGACTTGGCGACCAAAAGACGCATCAGGCAATCCACAGCAGTATGTTTTGATGAACTTTTTGTTTCAAGGCGATCAGGGTTACATCATCCCTGATCTATTCGAGGCGCTGGGCGAAGCTGATTTGGAGTTTATTTGTATGGTGAATCAGCGCCATTGGGATTTGCAGAACCTGTTTCAAGATCCGCAGAATCTCCCTGAATTCTGGCAAAAAGCTTTGCCGCACCTGTCCATTAAGGAACGACTTCAGCTCTTTGAACTGATTGCACCTGTGCATCGGCTGCTCGATTTTTGGTGCGGGCAACCTGAGCAAACTGAAGCGTGGCAAATACCGCAGTCCTGGGAGTTGAATGATTGGCAAACTGTACAGGTTCATCTTCATCCACAGCTCTGTACAGCTAGCGTCAAAGCTGCGCTGATTGAGGCAGTAGAGCAACAGCGATCGTTTGAGTTAAGCCGCTATCTTTCTGCGCCCGTCACAGCACCCGTATCGCTGAGCGCCTATCTTGCCGCCTGTCTGCTTCCCCTATGGGATGCACCTCAACCCTTTCCAAAGCTGGTGCAGCGCGCCCTCAAGGTGCGGAGCCGTCATCCCGTCACGCTTCAACCCACCAATCCTCATCAAGCCAGTCAGGAATTGCGTGAAGCTTTGATTAGCTTAGAACTGCACCTGTATGTCTTGCTGATTCGATAGCGGTCATTTAGCCAGGGTTTCACACTATTTTCTCCAGCGATCGAACTGATCTTCAGAACAACCGTTGACATACTGATTAAAAACCCATCCTTGCAGTGGAGTGTAGGGCTGGGGCGGTTGACCAGAATCCCGCGCCGCGAGTTGAACCCAATTTCCTCTCCGTCCCACAGCCCTTACACCGTCTCCACGATTCAGTTGAGCGATAACAGAAGACTGCGTATTGGGTGCTTGTCTAATATTGACAGTATTGGCATTGATAAAACTACAGGTGGTATTAGTCTCAACCTCAATTTGATAGTCTGGATCGCTCTGCGCAAAGGCTAGTTCAGTCTGCAAGCTCATCGATAAGGCTATCAATAAGGTCATCAAGCTTTTCATAGTTTAGGAATTTCCACAAGTCGGATAGTGTTATGAATGCTGTTAATACTCAGAGAATCGGGCATTCTCTTTAAGAATCAGATATTACCCCTTACATTCCGCAGAATTAATCTTAATTTGTAAAACTTCTGATGAACGATCGCCTTCTCTTCCATCTAATCGTCGCTTCTCAACATTCGATCGCGAGTCGATGCAATGCGATCGCAGCCGTTCATGATGTTGCAGATTGCCGATCGCAATTAATATTCCATACCGCCTGACTGCCGGAATTGGGTCAAACGTTCAGCTTTGGAGAGAATCACCAGAGCTTTATCAATGTCTCTCACCTTGATCGCTCTGAGGGCGATCAGGATGGATTTAATCTGGGCAATCTCATCGTCTGAAAGAGTCATATCTGCGATCTCCAATTTGAAAACTAAACTTTGTTCAAGCGTACAACGATTAGGGCAATAGGGCAATAGGGCAATACTTTTTCTGCCCTATATGTCTCACTTAACAAGAGAGAATAGCCTTACAGGAATTTTAAGCAACCCTGTTTAGCACTTTATGGGCAGTGATGAAGTCATGGCTGAGAAGAAAGCCCAGATCCGAGTGTACTTGCCTACAGACATAGACAAGGTTCTCAAAATCCTGGCAGCAGTCAAGGAATCTTCTGTGAATGCCATTGTGAATGAAGCGATCGAACATTGGCTGGAAGAAAATGATCAGCAAGAAATCATCCAGAGGCTGAATCTAGACACATTAGACGAACTGTGATTTCTCTTGTCGCCAATCGCTAAATTAAGGCTGACCCGCTTGCCTAAACGAAAACCGCAAATTAGAGCCTATGTTGACGAAGATATAGACAAACTCCTGAAAGCGTTAGCAGGAGTGATGGATAGCTCTATGAATGCGATCGTGGTTGAAGCCCTAGAAGATTGGCTGAGTAAACCTGAGATTCAAGACAAAATCGAAAAGCACAGGCTAGACGAGCTTGAGTAGCGTTTTGATTTTTGCAATCAAGATCTAGGGGAATCAAGCTTTGATCGCACCCACAAAAGCGATCGCCCCTCTGAAATATCTCTTGATTGATACGTTGGAAAATGAAGCGATCGAGTTGTGGGTAGGTTTGTGCTGAAAGCGATCGCAATACTGTCTCTACTGGAGAGTTGAGCCGCCGCAGATAAGCTCTTGACGGTCGGCTTCAACGATTTGTTCGACCGCAACCACTACTCTGACACGTTCGCTTACACTGAGCTTATGACAAGTTGCAGGTTGATCCCATTGCTCTATGCCCGAAATCATTGAGATCCCCATTGAATTGACCCGATTCCAACTGCCCCAAGCGGTACAAGCACGCTTACAATTTCTGCTGGATCGCCAAGATGAAGGGAATACACTGTCTCAGGCAGAGCGGCAGGAAGCGGAGGGGCTGGTTGAACTGGCAGAATTCCTATCTTTGTTGCGGTTGCGCTCAACACGAGTGATGCAGCAAGGTTAAATGACAACGATTCCACCGTCTCTGCGGCGATCGGTCATTCAAAGAGCCGACGATCGCTGCGAATATCGCGGTATTTCTCAGGTGGGGCAAGTGGCAACGTTTCATATCGACCACATTATTCCCGTGGTTGCAGGTGGCGAAACTACGTCTGACAATTTAGCCCTTGCCTGTGTCTCCTGCTCACTCCGTAAGGGGGCGCGTCAGAAACTTGAGGATTTAGAAACAGGCGAAAGGGTTATCATTTTCAATCCACGCCAACAGACCTGGAAGAAACATTTTCGTTGGGATGGCGTAACCGTGGTTGGATTAACTGCTACGGGACGAGCAACGGTTGCAGCACTGGATTTGAATCGGGCAGCGATGCTGGCAATCCGTGCAGAAGAAGAATTACTGGGTCGTCATCCACCCCTATGAAAACAAAACATCTACAGCGCGATCGCTCCTCTGATTCTCGATTGATGCTTTAGAGAGTAGAGCGATCGCCATACAATGCTGCGTCGCCCCCATCAAAGCGATCGCCCCTCTGAAATATCTCTCGACCGATGTGTTGGGGAATAGAGCCTATCTCCGGTTTTTCCAGTATCCCGGTTCTCGGCTGCAATGCATGACGGCAAGAATGAGAATGTAGTCTGGCTCGATCGTATACAAAATGCCGTAGGGAAACTTTTGGGTGAGGCAGCGCCGAATGTCTTCGTCAATTATCTGCCAACGGGTGGGCGATTCCCGGATGCGATAGACTGCATTTTCAACTGCATCAATGAATGCTTGTGCGACCTCTATGCGTTGCTGCGTATAGTATTCAACGGCTTCAGCGTATTCAGCTAGCGCTTCAGGGTGAAAGACATATTTCATTACTCAAGTAGCTGCCTTACCTGAGCTAAAGCCTCATCTCCATCAATGGTTTGAATGCTGCCATTTCTCACTTCATTCCGTCGTCGCTTTGCTACCGCTATCCACGTTGACTGAATCGCTGGATCAGTATCGAATTCTAAGCTTTCTACCAATTTCTCAGCGAGAAGCGCTCTAGACGCACTGGGTAGAGATAAGAGTTCTTCGGTTAGTTCTTCGATCGACTTCATGAGTAGTCATAACCTGCTTGACTTTACCCATAGTTTAACAGGGTCATGGGCGCGACCTCGATGCAAGTCTCCCTATTTTAACTTGAGCGATCGTCATGCAATGCTGCGCCGCCCCCACCAAAGCGATCGCCCCTCTGAAGTATCTCTCGATTAAGGCGTTAAGGAATGAAGCGATCGCCATGCAATGTTGCGTCACCCCACCAAAGCGATCGCCCCTCTAAAGTATCTTTCGATCGATGTGTTGGAGAATAGAGCGATCGCATACCGAGAAGTATTTGTGTGGCTAGTGCATTGAGATTATTTTAGATGGCGCTATTCTTGCGTAGTTCAACAAGTCCATCCTCGGCAACCTGAATAGTAAGTTGATAGCCTTCCATTAATGACATCCCGACCAGCGGATCTGAATCAGCTTCATCTACTGGGATTGTTAGCAATGCTCCATCCCAGACTACAACCGCTTCGTAAACATCAAAGACACACTCACTGCCATCTCCGAGAATGGCTCGTCCTCGTCTTTTCCAGATCAAACCCAATTCAGTAATCAAATCAGGAGGCAGTGACAACCAACCATTAAATCCAGTATCTACGATCGCATCTTGTAGAAAAACTGCACCATCGGAACGGCAAATTGACAATGGAATGATAGGTTCAAAATCTGCGTTGACCACTCCCGTAATCATGCAAGTCTCCGAACCCGTCCACCAAATCGACGAACGTGACGAGAACCGATACGAACAATCCAAATTTGAGCATCGGGATAACGGGCTTCAAGGCGATCGCACGCCTCAATTTCGCTAGCATCGACTTCAAAGGCTCCGGTTTCGATGTCGATCGCTACAATTTTGCCTTGTTCTGCTTCGACTTGGGAGCGAATCTGAGATTCATAGATCTCGTCGCCACGTCGAGCAAATTCTTCTTTGCTGTAGCGGGGTTGTCGAACTGTCATGGCGTGACCTCGATGCAAGTTTCCCTATTTTAACGTGAGCGATCGCCATGCAATGCTGCGTCACCCCACCCAAAGCGATCGCCCTTCTGAAGTGTCTCTCAATTTATGAGTTGAGGCATGAAGCAAGTCGAGTTGTGGCTAGGTTTGCATTGAAGGCGATCGCAGCATGCCGTCTCCACTGGAGATTCAAGCCGCATAACGATTCACTTGAGCCGCTGCAAACTATTTTTGCAAGGCACCAAAATCTTTCGACAGTCTGCTCCAAGTGAATTATGGGGGTACGGGGCTGAAATTGAGTAGTACACTCGATTTCAAGACTCGGAGGAAGCGGGTGACGACTTTCCAAGCGGGTGACACCCGATGTCTATAACAATATCGCACGCACTCGCCTCTT
>JAHHHD010000035.1 GCA_019359505.1 Drouetiella hepatica Uher 2000/2452
CTGTGCGACGAGTATCACAAAGGTCTGCAAAGGCTTCGACAATGGCAAGTTGGGACATCTGGTATCACAGTTGGAGAGATGACATAACTACCCTATCAAGCACTTAACTAGAATGAAATAGCCCTGGGGGTTGAGGAGGGCGATCGGGTGTCCAGAAAAATCGAATTGAGTGATTTGGGCTTCCGCTAGCTATCCAACGGGGAGATTTTTGATAACAAGGGAGTCAAGCAGGAAGCAGAACGCGAACTCAAGAATTTGACTTAATAATTTCGATATGGATAGCCCAACGAAGCTACTTTCTCTAGAGTGCTGCGAGGTTAACTTAACGAAGCGCTCTGCCTGATTCCTAATGCCTGAAAGCCCAAATTCAAAACAGAGACATAGACAATGATTTTCTGAGCTGCAACCTGAAATTCAAGTCCTTCTCGCGTTGTCAGATCCGGACCGTAGAACAAAATACCAATATAAATCGACAGAATTACCAGATAAAGCAAATTGAGTACAAGATACTGTTTTCGCCAAAGGTTTCTCATCTGTAGCGCACTCAGACATACGATAAACCCCAGCAGCAGGCTAAATGCCGCCTTCACAAAGCTGTTGTGGGCAGACAGTATCAAGTCCCAAGGCGTTGCCGCAATGCCGATAAAGCAAAGACCGCTCAACACAGCAAAGACCTGAGCCGCATACCCAAAAATGCGATCGCCCTCTCGATTCGCGATCGACTTCCATGTGGTTGAAAACACCAACAGCGCCAGTCCAACCGAGGAAAGAGCAACGATAAACATCACCATTGAGGTGGTGTTGCTCAAACCAGAATAGGTCTTTGTTGCGCCTAGGTCACTGAAAAAGTTTTGAAAAAATAAGTAGCGATCGCTCTGTGGCTCAAATTTGGCGCTGCCAGGATAGGTGAACATAGCGGCGATCGTCAAAACTATAAACTGCGCTGAGGCATAGAGCAGCAGATTAGCTTTACGAACTACAGTTTTTGCGCTTTTGTCTTTCACAGCTTGCCTATTTTTCTTGTCAGTATAGCAATCGCCAAGGCGGTTAGAACGGGGACAGCTATATCTAAATTTATTGAGTTAGTTGTTCGCCTTTATAGTCTATTAGTTTTGAATGAGAAGCTTGGCTGAACATATCTACGCATAGTGGCTCTAGACGAGGTCATTTACTATCAGCTTCTTTCAGCAGATAGCGTGCGTTTTATAGCCAGATTTGAATTTTGTGAACTCAATTTATTTGGCGCGATCGCTCTGTAATCGCTCTGTCATTGACTCACAGGCAAGTTTATAAGAGACATCAGGCGATCGAACCGCTACAAAATTGAAAAGAAATAATTCATTCGTATCTTACCCATTAAGTCAGTAATTCTGCGATGAGAGATTCGGATGATAAAGCTGATTATGGGAAATGGATGTATTCATCCGGCAATCTTTTGAGGATCTAGCTGGACGGTCAAAAGGTTGGCGGCTCGACATCTTGACTACCCATTTTTTGACGCTATGGCTTTCAATCCATGAATCTTCACCCCAAGCTTGATCTATATGCCTCACTAGCTCGTTTCAGGTTTCTCAAAGGCAGCTATATTGCCAAGATCATGGTAGTAGCCTTTTTGGGAACTCACATACCGTTACTTGCCCTAGTCTTCAGTTTCATCCTCTCCAATACTTATTCTTGGGAAATAACGGCGCGAGTTCTGAGTATCGCGCTGTTGGCAACTTTGATAGGTACAGCTGCGACTCTTTATGCGCTGCGCTGCCTCCTTGCTCCCGTGATTCTGACTTCCACAGCGCTACAAGACTATCTAAATACCCAAGCCTTGCCGAAACTGCCAACCGAATTTACTGATGAAGTGGGCGCATTGATGGCAAACACATCTCAAACGCTTCATCAATTAGATGAGTTGATTCACTACATTAGTAGCTATGATGCGCTCACAGGATTGCCCAATCGGAATCTATTTTGCGATCGCCTCTATCAAACTCTATCTCAGCCTCAGAATAGTCAGCGACTCGTTGCCGTTCTTTCATTGAGAATTGACGAGTTCACTTCTATATGTCATGCGTTAGATCGCAACAAGTCAAATTTGCTGCTAAGAGGAGTTGCCCAACGGTTGACAGCCTGTGTTTCTGAAACTGATTTTTTAGCACATTTGAATGGAGATGAGTTTGCGATCGCCCGCGTTGAACTCACCTCCTTTGAGAGCATAATTAATCTAGCTCAAATCCTTCTCAGCACCCTGTCAAAACCCTTTCTGATAGAAGGCGATTTGATTCATATTACGATCAGTATTGGTATTGTGATCAATGATCTAGAGGATCAGCAAGGGGTAGATCAGCTTTTACAGCAGGCTCACCTAGCGCTACATCAGGCTAAGCAGCGAGGGCGGAGTCAATATCAATTTTATCTGCCTGAGATGAATGTTCGATTGCAGGAACACTTGACGCTAGAAAACGCACTGCATGGGGCGCTAGAGCGCAATGAAATGATGGTTTTTTACCAGCCTCTCATTGATTTAGATAGTGGGCGGGTGACGGCAATGGAGGCTTTGGTTCGTTGGCAGCACCCGGCTCTAGGGCTAGTTTCCCCAGCCGCTTTTATTCCTATTGCCGAAGCCAATGGCTTGATTGTGCCCATCGGCGAATGGGTTTTGCGAACGGCTTGCGCCCAAAATCGGGCTTGGCAGCTTGCCGGGTTTTCCCCTATTCGCATCTCGGTGAATCTATCGGCGCGACAGTTTGAGCAGCCTAATCTGGTTAAAATTGTCAGCCAGATTCTGGAGGAAACTGAGCTAGATGTCTCTTATCTGGAGTTGGAAGTGACTGAAAGCTTCTTGATGGTTGATATGCAGCGATCGGTTAAAACCTTAGAGCAACTCCGAGCATTAGGAATCTCTCTGGCTCTAGATGACTTTGGCACAGGCTATTCTTCGCTAAATTACCTGAAACGCTTTCCGGTCAACATGCTGAAGATCGATCGCTCCTTCGTGCAGGATGTCACCTCTAATCCTGATAGTGCCGCCGTGACCAATGCCATCATTGCTCTAGCGAAAAGTCTGCGGCTCAGCATCACTGCTGAAGGGATAGAAACTCAAGAGCAGCTAGACTACTTGCATCAGCGAGGCTGTGATGAAGGTCAGGGTTTTTACTTTAGTCGCCCTGTGCCTGCGGATGCGATCGTTCAGATGTTGCAAGATAAGACTGTGCAGGATAAGACCGTGCAAAGCAGTATGGCAAACGACAATGCGCTAGAGAATAACCTTGATCCCAGAAACACAATGCTTCAAGATCAGCTACAGGTTCTCAGCCCAAATTAGACAACCTGATGCACAAAGCTGAGGGTCGCCCAAGTGTTCACGTCAAGTGCGTAGGTGTCTGCCGGAACTTCGACCTTGGGCAGAGCCAACACCAATGGCGCACTCGCTTGATGTAAATCTTGTAGTAGAGCCTGCACAACCTCTAAGGGATTGGTCAACAGGACGACGCGCTGGGTATCCGTCTTGGGACGAGTCGTGGCTAAGGTTTGGTAGGTTTGTGTCAGGGGAGCGCTGCAAAACACAACATGAATTTCTGCCAACCCAGCCGTCTGCATTTTCCAGCCCGGTTCTGAAGGAGGAACCGTCACGCTTTCGCCTGGAGCCAGGATCGTTTGTTCCAGCATATCTGCCTCACCCGGATAAAAAGCGATCGCATTTCCTGCCGCATTTAACCCCAACAGCACAAAGTAAACAGGGCGATCGCCGTAGTTAGCCAAGCGGTATTGGATCTGGCTACCAACGGATAGCGTTAATTTTGCATCGCCCAATGCCGGATCGCTTTCGGGAGCCGTCCAGATTGATCGGACTGTTTCTCGGTGCATCAAAGCTTGCGGCTTGAGGGGCTGGGGCTTGATTTGTGATGAGGATATTGGCTCTAGACCGACTCGTTCTAGCGTTACCCGTACACCCAGCCTGGATGAACCTTGGTTTTCGGTCAGGCGCAACCATTTCGTCGCCAGCAGGGTTTTCAGCTCTGGTGTGACGCGATTGACCGCTGTTTTTACGGCTTCATCATCTTGAATTAGCGTACTCAAAATAGCATCCCGACTTGGATAGAACAAACCATAGCCATTTTGAGCTGATGGAGTAGATGGATCAAGAGATGCCGTCAGTGGGTAAGCAGACTGATTTTTGCCAAACAAAAAATCGGCTGGCTGTTCTCCAGCAATCACCGAAGATACTCTAGGAATGGCGGAAAAAGCGCTGGTAGCATCGACCCGTTCGATCCGCTCTAGGCTGGCATCGATCGCCACCGTCAGCCCCACGCTACGCGGTAAGATCCGTACCTGCTCCTGCACCCATTGCCCTACTAGGGGGCGATCGGCTTCTGAAATGAGACGGGTTTTGAACATTAGCCCTTCTCGCGATCGAATCTGGTGCAGGGTAGGGTGGGTAAAGTCTTGAAGAGATTGGGTAGAGCTTTGAGGAGATACGCCACTAGAACTGATTGCGAGCACCGATGCCCCGTAGTTCTCTAAAACTGCTGCGGGCAAACCAGCCAGCCAGACTTGCGCTTTACCCTCTTCATCTACGGCGTGAATTACGCCATCGGCGTTAGGTGAGGACGCAAAGCCCTTGGCAATCCCGGATGACAGCAACTGGGAGGCTTGATCCAGCCTCACCCTGGTGAAGCCAATTGAGTTAGGGACAAAATAGAGCGTTGTTGCGGGTGTTGCCCACCAAAGCTGTTGGGTAAGGGCGTAGGTGAGTAGCCCCGCGCTAAAGCCACTCCACTGAGCTTCGGCGGCAATTTGATTAGCGTGAGCAGCAGACAGCAGCAGTCCTGGAACCTGCCCCGATCGCCACTGGGCATGAATTTTTGCTTTAGAAATACCTGTTTCACGGCTGAGCTGATCCTGAAGCACTTCTTCCAATTCATCCAGCCGACCGCTAGGGGTGCTGGGGCGCGATCGAATACGCAGGTTTCCCTGTAGTGTTCTGCCCAAGGATGTGTGGCTGGTATCGAGAATAGTGATGATTTGATCTGTAGAGATCGATCGCAGTAACCACCCCAGCGTTTCTTCTGGTATGTCATGGATCACAGGGTTCTCAGGAGTAGGTAGCCAGCCGTCTACAGGCACAAAGCTGTTGTACTCAAGATTAGAGCCATTTGGCTCAGCTTGCTCGAAAGCACCTTCTAATCTAATGCGGCTTCCCAATCCGCTAAAGTGAAACACCACAGCATCCCCTGGACGAGCTTGCTGAACCAGATGAGCTTGAAACGCGTCCAGAATAGATTGGCGAGTTGCCTGTTGGTCAGTCAGCGTTAGGATATCGCTAGGCTGAAAGCCAAACCGATGGATCAGCAGCTCCTGCTGAAGGGCAACATCGGTGACAGAGCCGTTGAGAACGCTGCCTTTAGGAACGGCATAATCACAAACTTGCTCAGCGTACTGGTTAATGCCAATGAGCAACGCCAACTTGCGCCGGGTTGGCTGGGCGATCGCTTGCTGGTAGCGATCTGCCCATAGAACCAGGCTTTCGCTCACCCCTAGAGTGGTCAGCGCCCATCCCATTTGCTGAATAAAAGTTCGTCGCGTCAGTCCCATGATTCTATTTCGGCATCAATTTTTATTTAACTAATTTTTGTTTAATTGTGTAAAAAGCTTGCCTTTCGGGGATTTAAGTTAAGCTGAGCAATAATAAAATTCATATATAGCTTGTCTGGACACCCGTGATCACTCTTCGCCCCTCTGCCGATCGTCAAACGCTTTTAAACCTCGCCGATCGTTTTCCTGAAATGGATGTTATGGCTATCGAGACCTGTATTGCATTTTTGAATGCGACAGCAGACGTCTATGAAGCGCTTAGCGTTCACTTTGCACGATACGGACTGTCAATGGGCAAATTTACGCTGCTGATGCAATTATTTCACAGGGATCAAGTTTCTGACGAACAGTCTGGACTGACTCCCTCAGAATGTGCCGATCGCGCAGGCGTGACAAGAGCTACCGTCACGGGTCTATTGGATGGATTAGAGCGAGATGGCTGGCTGAAGCGCAAACCCATTCCGGGCGATCGGCGAATGCTGCGGGTAGAGCTGACTAAAGTGGGACGAGAGCGCCTTACCGAAATGCTGCCCGACCACTTTGGACGCACCAAAGGGCTAATGGAAAACTTAACCTGCGCTGAAAAGCAGACGCTAATTTGTCTGCTGAAGAAAGTGCAGACCGGCACCCCTGCTTTACTAGAGCCTTAACTTTGGATAGGGCACTGATTTTTGAGAAGTGCGCACTCTGCACACCTCTCAAAAATCAATGATCCGAGGATGATCCAGACCTTTGCTTCGTCTCGTAAAACCTCAAGGCGACATTTCCCAAGCCATACAGTAACGCCGCATCGCTCGTGATGCCAACCGCCATGCCGATTCCAGGCAAAAGCTCTACAAAGCTTAGCCCCGCCTTCAGAACACCCGAACCTCCTGCCGAAACTCCCCAAAGCGTCAGCATTTCTCCACGACGAGTCGGATCATGAAGCGAGAACCCATAAATCGCCGCAATCCGGTAGACCATTTCTGCCTGGAGAGCCGCAACTGCCCCCACATCCACCGCACTCAGCAAAAATGCCAACGGAGGCACAAAATTAGTCACTAGCCCCACTCCAGCCGCCTTCCAAGCCGCTTCAGCAATTACTCTCTGAGCAAGCTGTTCAGACGTTTCCAGCGGATACTTCTGCCGAAGCTCATCTACCTGGAGCTGAACCTTCGCCACATTCACCTGACCCAACGCCGCCATCAGCCAGCTCAACCCCGGCAGCCGAGTCGCCTGCTGAATCAGCGGATTTTCTGCGAACGGAGTCACAACCGCCCCCAAAGTTTCCGTACCCTGCTCAACAGCACGATGCAGCATATCTGTCACCGCCTGAGCCGCCTTCATCGCAGAGGCGATCGCCTCACCCATCGAAGCCTCATTCATCGAATCACGTCTTGAACCATCCGGATCTTGCATCGGCATTACTTTATAAGGATCTCCAAAAAGCACCATATTCATCTACAAACACTCTACAAAAATGCAGCCCTAAAGTTGTCTATCCACAGGTAGCAACAACCGATCGGATGCTGACCAGATTCCACGCCTCTAATACTTTAGGTAGATTTTGGATTGAACAGTCTAATCAGCGTTTGCGCCGAGATAAAATTCGGGCTTCATTCACTAGCCTCCTTTCCTCCCATCCGATGCGAAGCGACCCCTACCGCTCATCCACCCTTTCGTCTGGAGGGGGTGTGGGGGACGCAGCCGTCCCCTGCCGGGGGTTTGGGGGAGACCCCCAAGGCTGTTGGTTCTCCAAATCCATTAACCGCCGCAAAACAACAGCCCCAAAATTAACCACTAGAATCGAGAAACGGGCATCTATCGAAACAAAAATCTAGCGCAGCCAACACAACTCAGAACTGCTCCAGCAAAGCTGGCAAGCACCAAACCCTGCAACCGCATCAGAAAGCGATAGAACTGCCATGAATTACCCCTCTGCCTCCGCAACCCTCAAAGGCTTCCGCCAATGCGGCTTGCTCCTGACGATCGCCCTGCTCCTCTCCAACTGCAATGCGCTCACACAAACTCCCTTCCTGCCTACTGAAACCGCCGCCCCCAACTCCCTCCCCAACTCAGAACTGCTCCAGCAGAGCTGGCAAGCCTACCGACAGCGATTTATTCAGAGCGACGGACGGGTCATTGACCGCGAAGCAGGCGATCGCTCCACCTCCGAAGGACAAGCCTACGCCATGCTGCGAGCCGTACTCATGGACGATCGGGACACCTTCGAGCGCGTCCTAGCCTGGGGTGAAAACAACCTGCAACGCAAGAAAGCAGACGGCAGCCGTAGCGATCGCCTCTGGCTTTGGAAATGGGGCAAAAATGACCAAGGCAACTGGAGCGCGATCGACACCAACTTTGCCAGCGACGGCGACCTGGACGCCACAACAGCCCTGATCCTGGCATCGCGCCGCTGGAACCGACCCGACTATCTGGAATTAGCCCGTGGCAAACTGCAAGACCTGTGGACTCTAGCAACCCTTGAGAGCCGATCGCAACGCTACTTCCTGCCAGGAGCCAAAGACCTCTTCCAGCCTCAGCCCGATCGCGTTTACCTCAATCCTTCCTACCTAGCCCCCTACGCCTTTCGGCTCTTTGCCCAAGCCGACCCCAGCCACGACTGGATGGCTTTAGTAGATAGCAGCTACCGCGTGCTGAACCAGTCGGCAAAGCTTTCTGATATCGGCTTGCCCAGCGACTGGATTGTGCTAGACACCTCCACAGGCGACCTGCGATCGAGCCAGGAAGAAAAGCTCAAAAGCATCTACGGCTACGATGCCTATCGCGTCTGGTGGCGAGTGTCACTAGATGCTGCCTGGTTTAACGAGCCGCGCGCCCAGGAATACCTGCGGCAGTCTCTCCAGCCCTTGCAGGCAAAATGGCGATCGCAAAAGGCAATCCCCGCTCAGCTTGACCTGAAGGGAGGGGCGATCGTCAGCTACGAATCGACAGCCCAGTACGCCATGCTCTACGCTGCTTTTAGTCAGATCGATCGAACCACGGCCGAACAAATTAGGCAGCAAAAGCTACTGCCCACCTACCAAGCGGGTTTTTGGGATGGAGACTCTGCCTACTACAGCCAAAATCTTGCCTGGTTTGGGTTGTTTTCACCTGAAGCCGTCACTACATGGTTCCAATTTTAGTAGTCTGGGTGGACGGGTGGATGGGTGGATGGGTGGATGGGAACTCTCATCTACTCATCTACTCATCCACCCATCATTACTTGACTCACCACTAGCGCTCACAGCTTCGGCAAAATCTCCGGCAGCAATTGTCCCGGCACCATGGACAGAGCGCGATTTTGTCCTGTCAGCCCCAGCTGATTATAAAAAGCGCGAAGCGTCTCGACTATACGACTCATGGCAGTCTGCCGCAGCTCCGGCTTCTGTGCCCAAGACTGTAGGGCAATTACATGATGAGTGAGGGCTGCACTCAAATGCATAGACTGCTGCTCGGCGTTAAGTCGCGCTTGGGTGTCGGTAGCAATTTGGTAATGCGCCAGCCCCAAGTTGTTCTGAGTCGCAACATGATCGAAATTGAGCGTCATCGCACCCGCGTGACGCTCAACCCAATCTACAGCTTTGAGGGCAGCCTCGTATGCCCCGATCGCCTCCTGCAAGTAGCCCAGCCGCGTCTCGACTTCATCAATCTGGTTTGCCATGTGCCAAAAAGCAGTGCCTAAATTGTTTTGAGTGGCGGCAAAGGCAGCGGGTGCAGCCTCGATCGTGCGGTACTTCAGAGCCATGCGATAGGCAGCCAACGACAGCGATAGCCAGTCTCTGGGGCGCTCATACTGCGCCAGATTCCAGTACGCTGTGCCCAAATTATTCTGAATCATGGCGTAATTAAACGGCTCCTGGGCAGGGTCATAGAACCGCAGTGCTTCAGAGTAGGCAACGATCGCCTGTTTCAAATTCTCGTCTGGCTGTTGGTGCTGCGCCAGATTCCAGTAGGTCGTCCCCAGGTTGTTTTGCGTCGAGGCATAGCGGATTGGGTCGGTTGTAGGGGTACGGTAGCGCAAAGCCTGTAGATAAGCCTCAACCGATCGCCTCAAACTATCCGCAGGATCTTGATACCGCGCCAGGTCAGCATAGGCAGCTCCCAGGTTATTTTGCACCATAGGATAGGTCTGAAGCTGATTTGGACTAATTTTGGTCAGGGCAAACTGGTAGGCTTGCAATCCGCGTTGCAGATAGGGTAGCGCTTCCTCACTAGAAGCCATGGTGCGCGACAGCATCCAGTACAGGTTGCCCACATCGTTGAGGATATCGACCCAGAGCGGCTCTTGCTCCGGCAAATACTGCAACCCTTCCTCGTAGATTTGAATGGCGATCGCCATATCTTCAGGTGTGCCGTTGCCCTGCTCAACCCGATCGCGGTAAAGATTGCCTAACGCACAGTACGCCTCTGCTAGCTGCGCTGCTGGAGCCTGTTGCTCATGCAGGTATTCAATTTGTTGAATCAACGGCAGATTTTGTGGGTCTTCCGATTGCAGCCCGGCAGGAAGCGTTACTGCAAGATTAGCGGATTCTACATCGGCGCTTGTGAGCTGATCTAGCGGCAAATCCTCGCTTTTCAGAGTATCTATCACAGCAGATGCGGCGGGTTCTGCGAGAGGCTCAAATAAAGGCTCTAAGTCCAGATCATCAGCCAGACGTTCCCAGGGATTTTCAACGATCGCCGCTTCTGGAGCTTCATCTGTAGCTTCCTCTGCTGCCCGTTCTGCTGGGGAGGGATCTGCGGGCGGGGCTTTTGTTGCAGGGGCAGTGCTGCCAGCAGGAGCGCTTGCCACTAAAGACGGCAGTACGCCTATCCGCTCAGGCAGCGTCGCCATTACCGGAGTCGGATCGCCAATAAACTCAAACACGCCCGTGCGGCAGCGCCAAAACTCTGGAGCAGACTGCGGCAACGCCCGAAACCAAGGCTGGGTCAGCCACAGAATCATACTCGACTCTAGCAGCGGCAAATTATATTCAATGCTCTGAAGGTGCGTAAAAAACAGCCGCTGCATGGCGGCGGGTTGCCGAGTCAGCTTTTCTGTCCCTAAAATCTGGAAGGCTGGCATGGTTCCTGGCTGCCATCCGTTCCGGGGCGCAGGGGATTGAGCCATCCACTGAGCAATTTGAACGATCGGATTTGGATCATCCAGACTCAGGTGCAGACTCACCAGCCGAGGGAAATTTTGCAGTTCTACGGCACTGGGCTGATCAAATTGTGGCAGAGGGGCTTTTGCTAGCTCCGTCTGAAGTTGGGCAGAGAGGCGATCGCGGAGCAGCAAATCATCGCAAACGGCAACAAAAACTTGACGGCGTAAATTCAGGCTCAAGGCAATTTTGAGCCGTTGATATGACTGCTGATTCAGTCCTAAAATTTTCCGGAAAGAAATGTCTGTCACAGGAATATTACCAAGGTGAATGGAAGATGAAGCCCCTCTTTAGCCCTTTTCTATCCGTCTCTGTTAAAGTCAGGACAAGATCGCAAACTCACCTTTTTTCCCAATCATAAAATCCAATCGAGCCTAGAGGCAGAAAAACCAGGGGCATTACCCACCTGGCTTCTGTAGACCTCTTGCAAATTAGGTTTGGTTAGGGCACAGCCCCGACCAAACCTAATCCCAAAACTTTAATTTGCGAGAGATCTTGTAATTATTTTTCTTAAATTGATCTGAGGCTTTTGTTAGATTTGCTCAAGTTGCGATCGAACTGAGGCAAGACGAGCGACCTCACGACCTATCCATCTCGCTGTCTACGAAATGGCAACAGCAACAGCAATCATGCCACCCACTAGGAGGAGGGCACCCAGACCCAAAACAATATACTGAATCTTTTGTTTTGAGGTGGGAGGTTCTGCCGCATATGGCTTGGTCTCTACAGCAAAGTTGTTAAGACGACCGCCTTCCTCAGTGGTGTATGGCATACTTTAATTCCTTACTTAAAAACGATTTGTAAGAATTGTATCAGCCAATTCAATGTTTTTTTTAGATAAAATAACCAAATCTTAATAAAAAATCCCTGAACCCACCGAAATGAGCTGAAGGGATTTAAGTCAGGGTGCATCTACCTCCACACTTTTCTCTAGCTAAAAACAGAGATCCGGAAAATTTGCTCAGGCTTCAAATAAGTTGCCTACTTGTAGACTTCCACTTTTTTGACCGACTTTTTGAAAGGCAGGTCGCGTAAACCTCTCAAAAAGTAGGCTCAAAGAATATAAGCAGCAGCAGAACTTTTTAGAGGGAATACAGTCTATGAAACCAGCTTCCCCAGCGCAATGGCTCTATTGAGCGCTGACTTAGACCGAGTGATTGACTTGGGCAAGATTCAGCGTTTCTCTAAAATTTGGGGGAAGGGAAGCTAGAAAATCCTGGAGACACTCTAAACAAGAGAACTCTTCAACAGAAGAGCTTTTAACGTTAAGGTTTGCCTCTAGGACTGAACTTTAAACATGACCTTCGAGAACTAGCTTAGGGGAGCGCTGTTCCAGTGACTCAGGAGTTTCACATTTCTGTAACCCCAGTGGGGAATGACGAATATTTAATACGTACAGAGCAACGAGAGCCAGGTGTGCCGCTTGCTGAAGAGCAGGTTACTTGGCAAGTGGAGGAATGGCTGGCTCAAGCGCGCCAGTTGATGAGCGATCCTCTACTGGGACTGTTGCAGACCGCCGATCCGGCAACCCGCGATCCGCAGGCTTCCTTGAGCCTGGTCAATCTGGGTCAGCACCTCTATGGCGCTCTCTTTCAAGGTACTTTGCGTGATAGCTGGGTGACCGCGCAGGGCATTGCCCAAAACCGCCGCGAAGCTCTGCGTCTGCGCCTGGGGCTAAAGGGAACTCGCCTTCCTCGCCTCCCTTGGGAGGTCATGTATGGTAACGATCTGCCTGCTGAGAAATTTCAGCAGGGTTTGAGCATGGCGGCGCGTCCTTTGGCGGCGGGAACGCACGTTATTTTCTCGCGGTATCAACCTAGCCAACGGCTATCAGACGATCGCCTGCCCTTTGAGCTGGCTACCGATCAGCCTTTGCGAATTCTCATGGTGATTGCGGCTCCTGATGATCAAGAGCGACTTCAGCTACATCAAGAGGCTAGACAGCTTCAGCAGGAGCTAGTGCAAGGCGATCGCGCCGATGGTGAAACTACCCCTGATATTCAGCTTACGGTGCTGGATCAGCCCGGACGTGAGCAGTTGACTCAGGCGCTAGAGCAGGGTCATTATCAAGTGCTGCACTATGCGGGTCATAGCGACCTGAGCAGTGCGGGGGGCAGTCTCTACTTAGTCAATAGCCGCACGGGGCTGACGGAAATCCTCAGCGGTGACGATTTGGCAGGTCTGCTGGTAAATAACGGCATTCGTCTAGCGGTGTTCAACTCCTGCCGAGGCTCCTACACCGCCACCTCCGATCCCGTCAACGAGCGAGAACGCAATTTGGCGGAAGCTCTGGTCAGCCGGGGCATCCCTGCAGTGTTGGCAATGGCAGAACAAATTCCTGACAATGTGGCGTTGACGCTGACCTGGCTGTTCTATCGCAACTTGCGGCAGGGCTACCCGATCGATCTCAGCCTCAGTCGAGCGCGTCAGGGGCTAATCTCAGCCTATGGATCGCATCAGCTCTACTGGGCGTTGCCGATTTTGTATCTGCATCCCGGATTTGATGGCTACTTAACTCCGGGCGATCGCTCGTTTGACAATCCCGCCGATCGGTTAGTTTTGGTGCCTCAAGGGTTTGGCAGTTTCCCGGTGTTAACCATCGACGAAAACGTTCCTCTGCCCGCCAGCTTTCTAATCGATGACTCTCAGCCGCCTTCGGATGAAGAAATGGTGGCTAATGCCGTTTTGGCAGATGATGACTTGAGCGACTGGATGGAAGACCTCACTGCTTTTGATGACAACAGCGGCGACGAAGCGGCAACGCTGGACTGGATTCGTCAGCTGACCTCAGAGGCTTCAGAGCTGCAAGTCTTTGAGACTATCACGAGCGCAGAAGGCGAAAATTTTGGCGAAGAGGCCGTTCGTCCTTCCAATGCTCAGCTCATAGAGCAGCCCGTAGAGCAGCCGCTTTCATCTCTGATCAATCTTGTGCCTCTGCAACCCTTGCAATCTAACCCAACCGCTCGCGCTGAAGAATCAGCGATCGTGCGACAGGGCGAAGTGACCGTGACTAAACCTATCCGTACAGAGCGCTCTGCTGAATTAGTACAGACTTTCTCTATTAATAAGTCTATTGACCGACAAACTGGAGCCGAGCAGATTAGCCCTGTTTCCGGCGGTGTAGGTCAAGTTTCAATTCAGAGATCCGCTGGCTTTCCGTTGCGGCGAGGATTGTTACCAGTCTTGGGTGTGGTCGGGGCGGCGGCGATCGCAGCTTTGGGCTACTCAGCCTTTCATTCTCTGCCGTTCAATCTTGCTCCTCCAGCCCAGACACCCGATAGCACCGGAGATAGTGCGGGAGGCAGTCAGAGCTTGAGACAAAAGCTGGAAGACAGCTCTACAGAGCAGGTGAAGGCGATCGCTCTAAATAGCTTGGGTAAGAAGCAGCTCGCCCAAGGTCAGCAAGCGATCGAAGTGCTGCTCAATCGCAATGCTTTGACGGAGGCTACGGCAGCACTGGCGGCAGTGCCCTCAGAGCATCAGGCAAAGCCAGACATCCAGTTTTTGCAGGGTCGGTTAGCTTGGCAATCCGTCAAGCAAAACAACCCCAAATATAAGCTGGCGGACGCGCGTACCGCCTGGGAAAATGCTGCCAAAGATCAGCCGAGTTCGGCACCCTATCACCAGGCGCTCGGCTTTGTCTACTATGCCGAAGGCGATCCCTTTAAGGCAAAACAGGCTTGGGAGGAGGCGATCGCTCTGCTGCAAAGCTCTGGCTCGTCTACCGGACAGTCCAGTGCCGCGCAGTCTGAGGTCGATTCGCAGATGCAGATTGCCTATGCTGGGGTTGCCCTAGCAATGCGGAAAATCTCTGCCCAAGAGTCGGCCGATCGTCAGGTGAGGATTTCTGCTAAAGCGGCGAAAGTCTATCGATCGGTGCTTTCCAGCGATCCATCTCTCTTTACGACGCAAGCCCTGCGGCAAAATTGGCTATGGAACAATGCTGCCATTCAGGATTGGGAAAAGCTGTCGCAAATTGATTCCTAGGAAGGCTTTGGTAGTCCTTACCTAAATACCGCTACCAAGGCTCAGTAGATCGAAAAGTCCTCCTAATTTTTCCTAAAAGCTGGATTTCAAAGGCGCACTGCGCCTTTGAAATCCAGCTTTTAGAGTTTTGTGGTGCACGGAGCACAAAACCCTAATCTGCGATCGATTCTATTAAGGCTTCATTTTTGAAGTAAATCGGTGACGGCATTGATCACAATTTGCGCTGAGCCAACGAAAAAGTCTCGATCGATCGTCTCTAATCTATCGCTAGGCTGGTGGTAGTGGGGGTTGCGAAAGTTGGCGGTATCGGTCAGCAAGACCGCGCCAATGCCTTTTTTCCAGAAGGGCGTGTGGTCACTGCGAACCAGATCGGGCGCGAGTCCGCTCAGGGTGGGAATAGAGAGGGTTAAAACTTGAGGCAGATTTCCCCTCCCGGCTTGGCTCAAGCTTTGGGTTAGGTCGGGATGCCCCTGATCGCCAATCGCCGCTAAAAATTCCCCTTTGTCTACAGGTGGCTTGATGGGCAAAGGCGGATAGGTCTGGCATCCTGCTGTACGGCAGGTGTAGCCAATCATGTCCATAATCATGGCTCCTTGAATCAGGTCGGGCTGGAGCGTTTCGACAAAGGCTTGGCTGCCGAGCAGCCCCTCTTCCTCTAAGTCGAAAAAGGCAAGCTGGAGCGATCGAGGTGTCGGGTTTTGCCCTAACAACCTTGCTGCTGCCAGCACCGCCGCTACTCCTGTGGCGTTGTCGTCAGCTCCAGGAGAAAGCGCAATCGTATCGTAGTGTGCCCCCAGCAAAATTGCGCCCAACTGCGGATTAGTGCCCGATCGCTCTGCCAGAATATTAATGCCGCTCAAGCCCTGAGCTTGAAACTCCTGGAGCTTCGGTGTCCATCCGGCGCTCTGCAATTCTTGCATGATGTAATCGCGAGCTTTCTGCCGATCGCTTTCCTCAAATCGCTTGAAGGACAGAGCTTCGACATCTGCCCACAGCTTTTGGCTATCGACAGCAGGTGGAGCAACTTGCGGATATTCAGCTGCGGCAGGCGATCGCGGATTGACCTGATGCCACCCTACAAGAATGCTGAGGATTGCAGCTAGGAGAATTAAGAGGAGCGATCGGGGTTTCATCGCTGGCTTTTCTGAGTCAGGTGTGTTTTCACAGGCTTAACTTTCTAGAGGATCGTGTACTCAAATTTCTCCAATTTGTTTGAGGCGATCGAGTGTTCCTTGAGCAAATCCTGGAATTTTATGTGCAGTACCTGATTTTGTCGATCGCTCCAAATTTTCCCAAGTTAGCGTTTTTCCTGGCTGATTCCAGTAAGCGATCGCTTTGAGAGCAGCTTCAATCTGTTTCGGTTGAGTAACTACCTGACTCAAAAGATTCGTAATTTCTTGTTCGCTAGCAGTCAAAAGATTAGTTTTAATTCCATTGAAGGAAGTCAAAGCTTTTGCTCGTGAACCTGTTGATTTCAAACCAACAGACTCTATCTGTTCTCGTAATTGATTGATTTGGGTTGAGAGTTCCGGTATTTCAGAAAAACTGTCAGTTAGACGATCTAAGCCATAGTGAAGGGTCTTGAGCTTATCATCAAAGGCTTCTTTGAATTTATCTAGAGATGCGGCTAGAACTTGCTTAATTGAATTGGCAGTTGACTGTAGCTTGCGATCGATCATCTGTTCAAGATCAGCAGAGTCAACGGGATGCTGTTCACCACTATCTGGCACAGAGATTGACGAACTGAACAATTGAGACAATTCCGCCTTGGCGGCTAAAGCTTGCTCATCTGTCATATCAAAAACCCAAGCCCACAGCATCTCAATATCGAGCTTTTGTGCAACTTGCAACCACTCAGCGCCATAAACTAGCTCATACTCAATATCATCGCCATAGCTTTCGGTACGGCGCAAGATCAGCGAGGCTAAATTGCTCTGATGTTGTAAAAGGCTACTCTCAATAGCTTGCGATCGCTCCAGAGAAATTTCTTGCTTTCCAGGATCGGGAAGAGCAATTTGAAAAGTATAAACTTTCCCATGATTGATGGGAATGATTCCCAGATTTTTGCTAATTAGTTCGCGCCGAATTTCCTGACTCATATAATAGCTCCTGCTAAATACTACCAACTAAATGGGAGGCAAGATTGTCATATCTCTCCAGAGCTTTTTGAGCAGCTTCACGCTCTTGAGAACTTAGATGATCATCGAACTCAGCCTCTTGGATGGGATAGCCTTTCTCTGGACATTGCGAGACAATATTGAGCCTAGGAATCCAAGTTTGTTCAGGAAAAATATTAACCTGACTGCCACCAGCAGTTTTCTCCAAAATGTCTTTTAATTTCTCTAACATGGAGAGATTAAAACTATTCGATCGCTGATCATACATACTAATAGCAACTCCCAAAATAGGCAGTGGATCATCTTTATAGGCTCCGATCTCCTGAGCCTGAGCAAGAACATACTCTAGAGCGCGAATAGGATAGGATGAGAGCTGAGTGGGAACCAAAATGCCGTTAGATGCCATCAGAGAAATCCGATTGACTTTACCGAAAGAAGGGGGTGGATCGATGAAAACGAAGTCATAGTCATGATTCCTTAGCTTTTTTGCTAGGACGCGATCGCTATCTACCATTTGGGTCAAATCATTTTCCATTCGACTCAGACGAATGTGAGAAGGAATCACATCAAGCTGAAGATCATTGCGACTCCAACGCTTTGCGTAGATTACGTCTTCTAACTTAACCCTAGGATCAATCAATAGATGCGTAATGTCTTTTTTTCTAGCAAGTTCTACGTCGTTTAATGGATCAATGCCTAAGCCAGTCGATAAGTTCGCTTGGGCATCAATATCAATTAGCAAAACACGCTTGCCGAGCTGTGCCAATGATGCTGCAAGGTTAATCGTTAAAGTTGTCTTGCCAACCCCACCTTTATTATTGAAGACTGTGATAATCATTGATTTACTTCTCCTTTGAACCAGATTAAATTGCTTCTGTAAAGGCTGAGGACTTAGCTCTAGCTGTTCTTCAAATAAAGCAGGTATGCTTTGACTGCCAAAGGCTTCGGCAACCCGCATTAAAAACTTCTGATTGATACGCTGCTGATTATTTAAGATTACATTGCATACCTTTAGACAGGTTGTTTTGCAAAGCAAATGGTGAAATAGCTTAACGTTTTCAACTAATTCACGGACTGAATAGTTTGCAATAACAACAATCCGATCTTGATGTCTACAGAGTAGCTGAAAGCTGGAGCCATTGGTAAGCAGCCCCAGCATCGCGCCTACTTTACGCATATACCGATTGATTTGCCAGCCGTTTTGATTGATTGGCTTACCCGGTGCCTTAACCTCAATTACCAAAAACGGAGGGCAGTGGAGCTTAAATTCTTCAGGATAGATGAGAAAATCAAGCTTTGAACTGCCTATACTGACCTGCGATCGCCAGTCTTCACTGTCATATCCTAGCCACTGTAATAGAGGCACAATAATTTTATGCTCTACTTCCGCCTCGCTGCTCTCTGGGGTGATCGACTTTAGGAATTTTAGGTTCGAGGAGTCATCTGAGGGGGAGATGGGCATTAGCAGAATTAACTCGTTCCGGCATTTGAGTCGCGTTTCTACTTTAGCGAATTAACTAACTTTTCACCCATCCATCGGATCGCTTCAAGACCGCCATATCTTCTGCATCTAGCTCGACGGGTACGCCGCTGCGGATCAGCTCGGCAAAGTCTTCGTTAGGAACCATGATGCACAGAGCATAAAGGCGACCGTCGCCCGTGTTTTCAATGCCGTGGGTGCCTGTGGGCGGGACAAGAATGCTGTCACCTGCCTGGATAGGCACAATTTTTCCGTCGCAGTTGGCGATGCCCTCGCCCTTAAGGACAAAGAACATTTCTACGGCAAGCTGATGGCGGTTGGGGGGCGTTTTGCCGCCTTTATCAAAAATCTCGACGCAGTAAGTCAGCGACATATTAGCTACCACTGGATCAAAGACGATTGCCAGTCGATTAGTGTCTTTTGGGCTGATGCGGTATGCCTGGTAGTCTTTGGGAGTCTTGATTACTGGAATGACGCAGGTCGTGTCCATCGGAATCTCCGTTAAAGGTCTAGCGATCGCCTATTGCCTTCGCATCTATTGCCCCTACAATAGCGTGAGAATCTGTAACAAAACCAAAGCACTGATTGACGTTGTAGAGTGTGGCTTTGAGGCAATAGTCTGGCGAAGTGGTTGCCGTGCAATCGCCTACCAAAATGCAGTCGTAGCCCAAAAAATTTGCGTCTTGTAGCGTTGCCATGACGCACTGATCGGCATTGACTCCGGCAAAAAATAGGGTGGTGCGTCCCAGATTGCGCAGAATGCTATCTAGCGGCGTATCCCAGAAGCCGCTCATGCGGTATTTATCGACGTAAACGTCATGGGGTTCTTGAATCAACTCATCCACTACAGCCGCTGCCCAGCTCTCTTTCATCAGCACGGGTGCGCCGTTGGGCAATCGATCTCCCAGCCCCACGCCTTCACCTGTGGAGTTGTAGACATGACGCAAGCCAGCGCTGATGTTGAGCAAATCGGGTCGGTTGCCCCAGTTCAGCCAGACGATCGGCACTTGTGCTTGACGCAGCTCTGGTAAGAGGAACTTGAGCGGGGCGATCGCCTCTCTCGCCGGAGTCACATCTACCCCAATGTGCGCCAGCCAGCCGTCCGGATGGCAAAAGTCGTTTTGCATATCGATCACCAGCACTGCCGCTTTTGCCAAGTCTAGCCGCAGGGTTTTGGTGTCTGTGGGCAAGACGATCGGGCGAGGCGGCAAGGGCGGACGGGTGATGTCTGCCGTTTGGGCATCGACTGTCCAAGCGTTGGGTGGGACTCCGAGCGATCGAGTCATAGAAAATTAGGAGACGGGAGACAGAACAGTCGTAATCTGAAACGAGTTTGCGTTCAGTATTACAAGGCACTTATTGTTTTAGTTGTTTATAGCTATTGACTGATGGGTTGGGGCGGATGGGTGGATGGGGGATAGGAAAGCCTCATCCACCCATCCACCCCATCTGCTAACGCTTACTCGCCCCATTCCTAAGAGCCGCAGTAGGCAATTAGATCTATTTCAATATCGCCCATGCCTGCCAAACCCGTTACGCCGATGGTTGTGCGTCCCGGCAACTCATCGGGCTTAAAGTAGGAGGCGTAAATCTCATTTACGGTTTCGATATCACGAATATCCGTGAGGAAGATCCGCGCCATGGTGACGCGATCGAATCCTGAGCCAGCATGATCAAGCACCATCTGCAAATTTTTCATGACGCGATGGGTTTGCTCCTCGATCGATCCCAAGACAATCTTTCCGGTGCCCGGATCTTGTGCAAGCTGCCCGGTAACAAACAAAAAATCTCCAGCTTGTACGGCATGACAGTAGGGCGACACAGGAGAAAGGATGTCGTTGGGTAGGTTAAAGCGTTTGAACACAATCGGCTCCGGGGGTGAGGTGAAAATTTTAGGTTTTGGATTTTAGAGAGACTCTGGGATCTCTCTGATTAGCACTAGGCTCTCACCCGATCGCCTACTCGCAAAACTTTTCCTGCTTCTGAGGGGGAAACTGTGGTGTTCAGGGTCAGCTTGTAGAAATGGTTGAACTGGGAACGCGGTACGCCATCGGGTAAAGCAGCTTCTCGATGGGCATTGAACTTGGCTTGAAAATCGGCAGTGCGATCGCCCGTCCAGGGGTTGCGGGTAGGCACAATGCAGCGCTGGCAGGGATGGCTGCTTTTCAGCTCTAGATCGCCAATTTGAAAGGGAATGCCTTCGCCCGCCGCATCATAGATTTGGTCTTCCCAGAAGGCGGATGTATCGGCAATTTCTAAATTGGCGCGAAATCGCTGGCGAGACTCCTCTAAGCTGATGCCAAACCAGGTGGCGATCGCCTCCAAACTCGCTACGCTGACGATCGTTGGGCCAGAGGATTCTGTGTCGTCTGGAAAGCCCATGTGAAGGTTTTGTACCAGCGTGATGGGAAACCCAAAGTAATCCGAAAACCAGCTTTCTAGAGCAGGACGATCGCCATCGAGATGAAAGGACTGCATTGCAGAACTGCCTTCTAGCCAGAGCGTAATCATTCGAGCCTCAAGGTCAAAGGCAGTGCGAATTTTGTGAATCTCAGCGTTACGCTTGGCGTTGACAATCCTGCCTTTTTCATCCAGCAGGGCAAACTCGCGATCGTGCGCTAATGCTCCGCCTTCCCGAAGGCTGATTTGGGGAACCTCTACGCCGTCCAGCGACTTGATAGGATAGACAAGAATCTTAGCGAGATGCGGCATGATCCTGTGAGGCCGCTATGGCGGCTAATCTACCTAGTTAATCTACCTTAAAATTTGACTCCTCAGGTCATGAGGATTGAATGAATGTTGAATGAGGACTCATTCTCATCGGTCAATTCTGAGTCGGGGCTGGTTGAGATTTTGGAAGAATAGAGGCGATCGATACCCCACTGCTTGTGAATTCGCGCCCTCGGCAGCACCGATGCTCGACCTATTCCGATTACTTCCGGCTTGTGGAAATTGCGGGTGCGCGGAGTTGTCGTCACCCAAGGCACGGTGGATATCTGGTCGGCAAGCGATGCGCCCAAAGGCAACATTCAGTTTGTCGCGCCAATAGCCTATTTGAGCGATCGCAAAAAAATTGGTGCGCCCGGTGCCGCGGCTCAGGTGATCACGGTGGCTTCTTTTATCAGTCGTGCCTGTGTGGATGGACTGACAGGATTTCCAGAAGCCATTGAAGCGGTCTTTCCTCAGACGACTGTGCAACTCTGTATCGTCCATATGGTGCGAAACTCCCTCAGTTACGTTTCCTACAAAGACCGTAAAGCCGTCGCTTCTGACCTCAAAGCCATTTATACGGCTGCCACTGAAACCGAGGCAGAGCAAGCCCTTGTTGATTTTGCCGAGCGCTGGGACAAGCAGTATCCCACCATTAGCAAATCCTGGTTCAATCACTGGAATCGGATCATTCCCTTCTTTGCCTTCCCACCTGACATCCGTAAAGCTATCTACACCACTAATGCTATTGAGTCCATGAACATGACTCTGCGTAAGGTCTTAAGAAATCACCGTTCTTTCCCCTCCGATGAATCGGCCATGAAGGTCATCTACTGGGCGATCGACCATATCTCTAAAAAATGGACGATGCCGATTCGTGATTGGAAATCTGCTTTGAATCGCTTTGCGATCGAATTTGAAGGGAGGTTCCCAATGTAATATTCCTCTCTTGACACAAACTACTTTACAAACCCTGTCAAAGTAGATTTGAAATATGTTCATCTTACCGATGCGCAGTTTTATCAGCTCTGCATCAACAATTCTGAGCTGAAGATCAAACGCGCTGCTAGAGAAGTCTTGGAGTTTATGCCCGCTTCACTGTTGCCTGGAGAGGCAAGGCATAATGTCTTTGCGGTTTTCTGGATCATTCATCAGCTGCCAGCAGCCTCTCAATCCTAGCCGATCGCACTCCATAGTCTGGTGCAATAAAGGGTTGGGATGCGGCAACTTACCAAACTATAATTGGTCGTACCCTGAAATGCCCTTTCTTTTATAAAACTGTACTGGATGCAGTAGGTATTCATATAGCTCTGGGTCTTCTTTAATGTCCGAGAAACATCTATTAATCCTGACAGTTGGAAGTGCAGTTACTACAGCCTCAAAGACAGCATTAGCCTCACGGTTAAAGGCATCACATACCTGTTGCTGCCAGAGACAAGGAAGCATTTGATAGATAGGGTTGAGCCGGGAATCGTGCCAAACTGCAAGGTCATGAATTCTCTGTACAAGCTCCTCAGATAAACCGAGATCTCTTATCTCCTTACGTTCTAAAGCATTTCGTTCTTCATCACGCAAAGGATATAAGCCCCACTCAAAGTAGAAATCCAAAGTTTTGTGTTCTTTCATTTAGCTTTCATTACTGAGGGAAAAGATACCAAATTTAACCTTGTGATGAGCTATAGCGCTACGCGCTCAGATCAAACGAGTTATTTTTTGAGAGTCGTGCTCCACGCGACTCTCAAAAAATAACCCGTCCTAACTCAATTACGTAATGCTATATCGAAATATTATTACGATTGAACATCGCGTCAGTTAGAAACCCCTATCGTTAATTTGAGTCGCATTAGATTAGGCAACTTCCCGCTTTGCTTTAAACTCGATCGCCTTAGGAGTTTGACTTTCAGAAACGTAATCAGCTTGATACTCCAGCAACCCGTTCACATAGGCAGCCACAACAGGTTGAAGCTTAAAGCAGGCACCCTGGTGATCGAGGAGCGATCGGTGTATCAACGAATCTAGTAGCTCTAACAAATAGGGCTGACCGATAGACGAGGGGGCAGTCTGACGGAGTTGCTGAACTGAAATCCAGTCTGGCTGCAAGGCTAAATGACTGATGAGCGATCGCTCCAATGCCGAAAGCCGACTCAATTGTGAACTCAATAGATCGCGCAAGCCGCCAAAAACCAGGTTATGGGTGCCTAGATCCTTGAGATAGTCTGAGATATTGCCGTCAAAATAAGTTTGGATGCGAGTCGCGACTTGTCTCAACATCAGCGGATTGCCGCCATAGTAATCGATCAGCGATCGCCATGCTTCCAGCGAACCCGCAAAATCTCCCTGCTCCTGAAAAATCTGCTGAATCTCCGTCGTCGATAATCCTGTAAGCTGAAGCACCTGTGCCTGGGTTTCTGTGAGTACCCCTAAGACTTTGGGATGCTCTCGGCTGGTCAACAGCAAACAGCTACGGTGCGGCACGGCTGCCATAATCTGTAAAAACTCTTCGTAGGCTTCGTTGCTTTCTTGCTGATCTTGATTCCCCTCTGGTGGCAGGCGACTGGTCAAAACAGCATTTGCATGGTCTAACACGAGTAAGCAGCGGTACTGTTGCAGTGTTTCGATCAGTAATCCCGTTAGCTCCCTGACGGTAATTGGCAATTTATTCACATTCCCTAATAGATCTTGAAGCATATCCCTAAGAATTGCCGAAAGCGTGGGCGCGTGACGCAAAGATCTCCAGACTACAAACTCAAATTCAGCCCGCGTTTTTCTAACGAATTGGTCTGCGATCGCGGTTTTTCCCATACCTCCCATGCCGAGCAGCAGCCGTACCTGACGATCGCTCTGAGTCAGCGCCGCCAGCTCTTCAGTCCGTCCGTAAAAACAAGTTTTTTCAACAGAATCTTCGCACTCCGGGCAGTTTTGCCGCTTTGTCTCCAAACGGCCTGAAACTTTCTCAGAGTTAGAGCGGCATAGCTCAGCATGGGCGTAGTCTAGTTCCTCCAACGGAATCTGCATGACCCGAAAGATTCGATCGATCGATCGTTTATCCACCCCTTCTCGACCGCTCAAGATTTTCCTCACCGTAATCGGATGAATTCCGTCTGGATCAGCCAACTGAACGCGCTCAGCGATCGATCGAGGGCTTTGCCGCACCTTGATTTGAGTTTCCAAGTGCTGAATTTGCTGCTGTAGCTTTTGCAGACCTACAGCAGTTAAGACAAAGCCGCGATAGCGTCGGGTTTTGGGTAAAGCCATAGATGGCAGACCTTTCAATTCGTTACCGATATCATGATGGGACATCCTTAGAAAATCATGAGTGTCACGGGTCAATTACTTTCCGATTTTGGAAAATGCGCTGCCAATAGTGGCGTTAGATTTTAGGGTATGGGCTATTGTTTTGTGGGCTATTGCTTTAGGGATGAAATTCGCCCCACCTCATAACAAATTGCCCGATGAGAGATGCGAATCTCTAGAGAAATTAAGATAACTCCAGTCAGCAGAACTCCTGTTCCCGTCAGAAATAGCGCTAGCGTCAAGGTGGCTGCTCCAGAAGAACTGAGGGAAACCGCTAGGGCGATCGCAAACATATTGCTTAAAAAAATTGCCATGGCGCTATAAATGGTCAATGCCGCGTTTTGCAGTAGCCGATGGCGATGGGTCAGCAGCGGGATCTGTCGATCGATGTCCTGTAAGCGCTCTTGACGAAAGCTGTCCATTTCGCCGGAACGTAGCAGCCCCAAGCGTTCAAGAGCCAGCGATCGCATATATTGCCCGACTGAAGCATATCGACTGAGCACAGCATTTTGAATTAGCGCACAGGCTGTAATTAAGACAACTGGAGCGATAATTAATTGAATTGTTTTAGCAACATCCGCAGCGTTCATCATAATTTTGTGGCATGGATGGCGATTTTCTCCGGAGATACCCATCAATTTCTCATTTGGCTATCGATTGGCTTTCATCTGAAACTCAGGAATCAGATGCATTCTTAACTCAGATGAACAGTCTGTTACAGTTCCTACCCACTGACAAGTGCAATGATCATTATGGAGGTAGCTTACACAAAGGATGAATAGCTTTAGACCAGACCAACTCTCAGCAGATTTACAGGCATTAGTTGAATACCGAAAATTAGAGAGCGGACAGGCGCTCTTTTACAAAGGAGACTTGGCGCAAGCCACGTTTTGGCTAGAGACAGGACAACTTAAGCTATTGCACTATACCTCAGATGGACAGGCTGTCAATCACTACCGTATCCGAGCCGGGGAAAGTTTTGCAGAGGTAGCGTTATTCATTAATTTCTATGACTGTACGGCGATCGCCGAAGCCCCCTCACGAGTCGCCTTACTGCCCAAGCAACCCATCCTAGCGGCTTTACGGGAGCGACCTGATTTGGCAGAAGAGGTGATGAAACAGCTGGCATGGCGGCTACATCAAGCCAAAATCTTGTTAGAGTTACGCAGCATTCGTTCTGCGCGCAATCGCGTGTTGCACTACCTAAAGCTTTCATCTGACCAGCGATCGGTGCAGCTTGAGCAGCCTATGAGAATCATTGCTGAAGATTTAGCCCTTACGCCTGAGGCTTTATCTCGCGCCCTGACCCAGCTAGAAGAAGAAGGGGTGATTGCTCGACAAAGGCGCATGGTGCAGTTCTTGTAGGTCTGGTTTGTAGAGCCTCAATAGACCTTTTGCAAATTAGGTTTGGTGGTGGCACAGCCACCACCAAACCTAATCCCAAAACTCTAATCTGTAAGCGATCCAATAAAGAAAGGTTGCAAATTGATTTCAATCATAGAAATTATGTGCCTGAGCCTATAATCTGCTTCCCAGCGAGTTCGTACTTAACGGTTCAAACGCTCTCACCATTAGTCAAAAATCAGTCAAAAATCAATCAAAAGGTTTCCATCATGAAGTTGGCTTCTGTACTCTTAGGTATTTCACTGGCAGGTCTTGTGACGGTTTGGGATGCTCCTCTCAAGGTGGTCAACCCTGCCTTGGTTCAGGCATCAGCTCAAGAAATGACTGTTCAACAAAAGATTGATTTGATCACGAAGAGTAAAGGTCAAGTGGGTAGTGGTGATCAGCTTCGGCGTTTCTTTTATGGTGAGCTTGACCCGATCGGGATTCAGCCCGGAGGCGCTGGTACGGTTGTCAATCTGTACAGCAAAACTAATGATGTTACTTTTTCCTACTGTTCCCATTTTGATGTAGTGGTCGCTGTCGCTAAAGGTAAAGTGGCTCAATTCCCAGCCAATGAAGTGAGATAGTTTTGACAAATTGCCTGAGATTTTGTGCTGACTTCCATCGAGTACAAAATCTTAGGTAATACACCTCAGGCAATCAGCCCTATTCACTTGGCTTAAGATACTTGTTGTTGTTCCTCCAGATTTTTGATTTTCAGTCAACACAATTGTCTATTTATTACGTGTTCACTCATCACGGAGGAACAAAATGGATACCAAAGATATTTTATTGCTGTTACATCCAGCGATCGCAATTGTTGTCGTCTATCCCCTCATTGGCAACGTTGTAAGCCGAGCCTTGGGAGTTCGCAAACGTCGTCAGGAGCTGTCATCTGGCAATAAAAGTAAGGTTTCACCCGCAGTTGGGCCAGAGCATGTGAAGCTAGGGCGATGGCTCAGCGGATCAGTGGTGGCGCTTGCTTTACTGGGATTAGGGCATGAAATTTTTCTCAAAATCATAGAAGAGCAGGTTTGGGTAAAAGAACCTTTCCGAGTTGGGTTCGTGGGGCTAATTTTTGCGGCGACGATCGCCTCTCTTATTCTTCTGTATCGTGCTGAGCCGAAAATTTGGCGAGGAATATTTGCTACTCTCACAGGTATGGGACTGGTTCTCCTGGGATGTCAACCAGAGATTTTTCGTCGAACCAATGAGTGGTATATTTCGCATTACTATTATGGGATAGCGGCTGCGCTGCTGATGATTTTCTCCCTGGCAGTTATTCGAGATATTTATCAAGACAAAAGCAATCGCTGGCGTACGGCTCATATTATTCTCAACTCATTTGCCTTACTCCTTTTCATTGGGCAAGGATTGACCGGAACACGAGATCTACTGGAGATTCCCCTAAGCTGGCAAGAGCCATTCGTCTATAAGTGCGACTTTGTGGGCAAAAAATGTCCTTGAGCCACGATTAGCCGTTATTAAGCAATGCCCTCCTGATTTTGACTTAACCCTACTGCTCTGATCTATTCATCATCCCGGCTTAAAGAGATTCTATGGTTGAAGTCGGAACTATCAGAAATACCGTCAAAAATCCAGTTGTTCGGGCGGTGACAGGCGCTGCTGCTCTGTTTTCGATCGCCACCATTCTGTCGGGAATAGGGGTGGGCTTTATTAAGCCTAAGGACGAAGCTGCTCAAAAATTTGCTTTCACAACCTCGTTGATTAGCCTGGGCTGTGGTGCGGTGCTAGGAGCCGTGGCTCGTCCTAACGCGGCTGAGAAACCTACGGCTAGCGTCGAGACAGGCGGCAATTCCTGGGCAGACTGGAGAAACACAGACTGGAGAAACTTTGTCGTGGTTCGCAAGGTTAGAGAGAGCCAAGATATTACCTCGTTCTATCTTCAGCCAGAAGATCAGGCTGCAATTCCTGACTTTCAACCGGGGCAATTTCTGACCATCAGGCTCGATATTCCGGGGCAGAAAAAACCCACGATTCGTACCTATTCACTCTCAGATTATGCCAAGGACAAAACTAATTCCTGCCAATACTATCGCCTCTCTATCAAGCGAGAGGCGATGTCTAGTGTGGATGTGCCGCCGGGTCTAGCCTCAAATTTCATGCATGATCAGGTGCAGGAAGGTTCTGTAATTCAGGCGAAGCCCCCCAGCGGTAAGTTTTTTCTAGATCTAGCGCAGTCCTCTCCGGCTGTTTTGATCAGTAACGGTGTAGGGATCACGCCCATGATGAGCATGATCAAAGCCTGTGGTCTTCTGAAGAGCGATCGCCCCCTCTGGTTTATCCACGGTGCAAGAGATGGTGCTTTTCATGCTTTTCACGATGAGGTGCTGGAATCTGCTCGCCAGAATCCTAATCTCAATGTGCATTTTAGATATAGCCGTCCCCGCTCTGAGGATTTGGGACGTTACCATAGCACAGGCTACGTCGATGCGGCTCTCATTGATGACGTGGTTTCTAGGGAGGTGGATGCTCCCAATTCAGTCGAGTACTATATCTGCGGCTCTGCTCCCTTCTTACAGTCACTCCGAGAGGGGTTCAACGCGCTAGGCATTCCTGAGCATCGGATATTTTACGAAGTGTTTGGGGGAGGGAAAAAAGCGGGTTCTATGCTCATGCCCCCTCAATTGCAGGATGATGGGCAAAGTGCCGAGATCGTTTTTGCCCAGTCTGGCACAACGCTGACTTGGCAACCTGAAGATGGCACAATTCTAGAGTGTGCTGAAGCGAATGGTCTGGAACCCGCCTATAGCTGCCGTCAGGGCATTTGCCTGACCTGTATGTGTCGCCTTGAATCTGGAGAAGTCACTTATGTGCAACCGCCTGTTGGCACTCCAGATGAAGGCTCCGTTTTAATTTGTATTGCCCAGCCTAAGACTGCCATTGTGCTTGATTTATGAGCGAAACCCTGTCCCGCTTCCGAATTGCAACGCTGGTTATGTTCGTCACCGTGCTGCTGTCAGGGGCGATCGCTGCCGCCTGGTTCATGGGGCAGGGCACGATTAGCATGATTTTTCAGCAGCTCAATACCTTGCAGGAACAGCCGCCCATGTGGCTTGAAGTGCCCATGATACTGGTGCATTACCTGCTGTTTTGGGCTGTGGCGCTAATGCTGGGCGTATTCCTGATCACGAAGATTTCACCTCGCCCTCAGCCCTGGTCGCGATCGCTAGTTGTCGGCATTTTGCTGGTGTTGACGGTGCGGTATCTAATCTGGCGATCGCTCTCGACGCTTAATCTTTCAACACCGCTAAATGGGGTCTTTAGCCTGGGGCTATTTCTGCTGGAGCTATTGCTGTTAATCAGCAGTATGATTCAGCTTGTTTTATTGTTTCGGGTGCGCGATCGAAGACTTGAAGCCGATCAGTCCTCTATCAATGTCCTGAGTGGTTCTTTCATACCCACAGTCGATGTTTTCATCCCCACCTACAATGAGCCAGAATTTATTTTGCGGCGAACGGTGATCGGCTGTCAGGCACTCTACTATCCCCGCAAAACGATTTATCTGCTAGACGACACTCGCCGCCCTGAAATTAAGGCGCTAGCAGCAGAGTTAGGGTGTGAGTACATAACGCGATCGGATAATCGTCACGCCAAAGCGGGGAACCTCAATCACGCGATTTCCCAGACTCAGGGTGAATTGCTGGTTATCTTCGACGCAGATTTTATCCCTACCCAAAATTTCTTGAGCCGCACTGTCGGCTTTTTTCAAGACTCTCAAGTGGCGCTCGTCCAGACGCCACAGACTTTCTATAATGCCGATCCGGTTGCCCGAAATCTGGGATTGGAAGATGTCCTCACGCCCGAAGAAGAAGTCTTTTATCGGCAAATTCAACCCTTTCGAGATGCCGCAGGTGGGGTGATTTGTTCGGGTACCTCTTTTGTGGTGAGGCGATCGGCGCTTGCAGAAATCGGCGGCTTTTTCACAGAATCCCTCAGCGAAGATTACTTCACTGGAATTCGCCTGTCTGCCCAGGGCTATCGCTTGGTGTATTTGAACGAAAAGCTGAGTGCTGGTCTAGCGGCTGAAAATGTTGCGGCTTTGGCTCTGCAACGTCTCCGCTGGGCGCAGGGAACGCTGCAAGCCTTTTTTATTACGGCTAATCCCCTCACCATTCGTGGCTTGCGTCCCCTTCAGCGTCTGGCACATCTGGAAGGATTACTTCATTGGTTCACCAGTATTTCCCGTTTGGGGTTCTTGCTGATTCCGCTAGCTTATGCGTTTTTAGGGGTCATTCCCATCCGCGCAACGCCTGCCGATGCTCTCTATTATTTCCTGCCGTACTATCTCGTGCAAATCACGGCAACATCCTGGCTAAACGATCGCTCTCGTTCGGCATTGCTGGCAGATATTTACTCCTTGATATTGTGTTTTCCGTTAGCAATCACGGTCGTTCAGGTGATGTTGAATCCGTTCAGCAAGGGGTTTAATGTCACTCCTAAAGGCGGGACGAGCGATCGCTTCACCTTCAACTGGCGGCTGGCTCTACCCCTCATTGCAATGTTTGTCGCTTCAGCCCTTAGCCTGTGGCTCAACTTGGGTACCTATACGATGAATGGCATGGGTCAGCCCAACATTCCCCAAGAGATTGCGGAGCGGCTAAAGGGGCTAGATTTAGGGCTGGTTTGGAGCTTCTACAACCTGCTGATGCTGAGCGTCTCGCTGCTAATTTTGATTGATGTCCCTCGCTTGTCCGCCCACGAATGGTTTAAGCTGCGACGCACTGTGAAGCTACGGGTCGGCGACCAAGACTTTTGGGGCGTAACGACTCTACTTTCCGAAGTCGGGGCGCAAATTGTCCTGACGCAGCCTCACCTTTCAGAGATCTCGATGATCGCTCCATCTGTTCAAGTCAACCTAATGGAGGACAACCTGATCCTTCCAGGGAAAATAACGGACTGTAGCTGGCAGGGCGAATTCCGAGCTGTGCAAATTACGTTTGACGCGCTCGACTTAAGCCAGCATCGGCAACTGGTGGAACTGCTATTTTGCCGTCCAGGGCAATGGAAAAGCCGCTGTGCGCCTGGAGAATTTCGATCGCTTTGGCTGCTATTCAGAATTTTGCTGCAACCCCGGATTGTATTTGGTCGCAAGCCGGAGTTGAGTGCGATCGCAGTCACTCAGAGTTAGCTTTTCTCAAGACCCCAAGACTTGCTTTGCCTTTTCAAGCACCTCTTTGGGACGAAAAGGCTTAGTCAGGTAAAGATCAGCGCCGACATCAATTCCCTTTTGCTTGTCAAATTCTTGTCCCTTAGCCGTCAACATCACGATGTAAACATCTGTCAGCTTTAAATCATGTTTAACGGTGTGGCAGACTTCTAGACCGCTCATCTTAGGCATCATCACGTCCAGAAAAACAAGGTTTGGGTTTTCAGCTTGAATTGTTGCGAGGGCTTCTTCGCCATTTCTGGCGGTCAGTAGCTCAACTCCTTCGTCTTCCAAGGCTTCTAAAGCTTGCTCCATCAGGATCAAAATATTGGGTTCGTCATCAACAATCAAAATTTTCTGTGACATAACGGTTCCAAATTTAGTGCTACAGATTTGAGAATGAAATAAGCCGCCCTTAAGCCAAACTTGAGGACAAGAAAACCAAAGATTAGCGATCGGACAGCATGACAAAGAAGACATTTTCTAGTCCCTTCTCAAACCGCAGCGTCTTCATTAAATCCGCTTCCTGCGAGAGAATAGAATCAATAATGATCATGTCAGGTTTGGCAGTCAGGGCTTTGTTAATGCACTCTTGAGGATCAGAAGCTTCTAAGACGTTGTACCCTTGGGTTTGCAATACATCGGACAAAACTTTCAAGGTGGAGGCATTCTGATCCACCACTAACACCTTTTTGCTGGAAGTCCCTTGAGATAGCAGTGAGCCAATTTCGTTGAGCAGCTTCTCTGTGTCGATCGGTTTGGTGAGATAGCGATCGATACCAATGTGATAACCGCGTTCCTTGTTCTCTACGATCGATAAGATGATGATGGGGATATCTGCGGTTTCAGGATCATGCTTGAGTACAGCCGCCACGTCGAAGCCGTTAATTTGAGGCATCATGACATCCAGAAGAATCAGATCGGGGCGGGCAGATTTGATCTGCTGAATCGCATCCATGCCGTCTTTTGCCTCGCGGACGTTGTAGCCTTCGTTCTCTAGCTGTTGACGCAGCAGTTCCCGAATGTTGGTATCGTCATCAACAACCAAAATCGTTTTTCGGCTTTCATCTAGTGTTGTCGTTGTGGTCGTGACATGTTCTTTAAGCTGCTTAACCAGCGCATCCAAATTGAGTTTATCAGTTGTTTTATGATCGGCAGCACAAGTTGGAATGACAAACGAGAACTTACTGCCTTTGCCCGTCTCACTTTCAACCCAGATTTTGCCGCCATGGTGGTCAACAATTTGTTTGCAGATCGGTAACCCCAATCCGGTGCCTTTGGGTTTGTCGGTCAGCGTATCACCCACCTGCCGGAATTTCTCAAACACCTTGGGCTGGTCTTCTGGGGCAATGCCAACGCCTGTATCGCTGATGCTGATACAAACGCCGCTGCTCTCTTGTCTAACCTGACAGGTGACTGTCCCCGCTTCTGTAAATTTCACCGCGTTAGAAATGAGGTTGATTAAGACTTGCAGCAAACGGTTGCGATCGCCCATAATTTGCGGCAGTTCGGCATCGATCTCGTTAACCATCTGCAACCTACTCGTTTCAAACAAAGATGCTGTAGAGTTGGTTGCCCACTCGACTAACTCCACAGGATCAAGCGGCTGCATTTGCCACTCCACTTTACCCGCTTCCATTTTGGCAATATCCAGCACATCGTTGATCAAAGAGGTCAGTCGTTCTGCTTCCGACACGATGATATTGAGGTTATCATTGACTCGTTTAATCGTTTTTTGAAGCTTGCGGTCTTCCGTAGTTAGAATGGGAAAAATATCGTTTTCTAGCTTTTCTTTGATAATGGAGGCAAACCCCAGCACTGACGTGAGCGGGGTTCGCAGCTCATGAGAAACGGTAGAAATAAAGTCGGTTTTCATCTTGTCGATTTCTTTTTCTGCCGTCACATCGCGGATCAACAGAGCAGAACCGAAGCAGGTGGATGATGGCTCAGCAGACGCTTTTTTGAAAATGGTCGTGGCTACTGCTTGACCAATGCGGTTTTTCGCCAAATCCACTTCAGCCGTAAATACTTCTTGAGGATGGGATTGAGTCTTTTCTACAAGCTCTGCTAATCCAGATACGGGTAGCTCTCGGCATTGTCCTTTTAAGTTGGAGGCAATCAGCCCATACATGGCTAAGAAGGCAGGATTGGAGTGAGTAATCTGCCCTTCAGTATCTGTCACTAACAATCCATCTGCTAGATTATCCAGAATGGCATTTAATCCCTGTGCCTCCGCCAGGGTATTTTGTAGCGCTGCTGTTCGATCGATGACTCTGGCTTCTAGCTCTTGATTGAGCTGCCGTAGGGCAATCTCGGTTTGTTTTCGAGCCGTAATGTCGGTATTGATTTCCAGCAGAGCACAAGGCTGACCGGAAGAATCGCGTTGCAACGTCCAGCGGCTCTGAACTGTGAGCGATCGTTCGTTGCGGGAGGTATGCTGCAATTCACCCTCCCAAGTGCCCTGTTGGAGCAACTGTGCCTGAATTTGTTCGACAGGTTGCGGGAAGATGGTATGGAGAAAGGAGTGAATAGGTTGATCTTTTACTTCCTCTCGCACCCAGCCGTAGAGACGTTCTGCACCCTGATTCCAGTACAAAATTTTGTCGGTCATATCCCGCACAATAATCGCATCGCTGGAATGATTCAACATATTTAATAGCCGCTGATTTTCGGCTTCTGCTACCTTGCGATCGTGAATGTCGGTATGGGCACCAATCCACTCGCGAGTGCTGCCATCTGATTCGATCACAGGCACTGCCCGTACGCTCATGTGGCGGTATTGACCATCGTGGCGGCGGAGACGGTGTTCTACTGCATAGAGCGATCGCGTAGTAAAAGCGGCTAACCAAACTTCTGCGGTATGGGCGCGATCGTCAGGATGGATGGCATCTAACCATCCCCAGCCTTTCAACTGCTCAAAATTCTGTCCGGTGAATTGGCTCCAACCCGGTTGCTCTGTAACAAATTCACCTTCTGCCTTTGTATCCCAGACGATTTGAGCCATTGCGGAAATCAGGAACCGATACCGTTCTTCGCTTTGTTGGAGGATCTGTTCTGCCAGCTTGCGATCGGTGATATCAGTACAGGTACCCACCCATTCTCGAATGCTGCCATCCTGTTCTAAAACGGGAGCACCGCAGACAAAAAAGTCACGATAGGTTCCATCCTTAGCTCGAATCCGGTATTCAACTTCATAGAGGGCGAGGCTTGTCGTAGCCGCCGTCCAAACTTCGCTAGCATGAAGGCGATCGTCAGGATGAAGGGCATCTAGCCAACCCAATCCCTTAGCCTCTGCTTCACTTTGTCCGGAGTAAGCGATCCAGTCTGCTACGTCAAAGCAGTGTCCTTCGGGTGTACTCACCCAGACAATTTGCGAAGTCGTTTTGACCAGAGAGCGATACCGCTCTTCACTCTGTTGCAAGGTTTGTTCAGTTTGCTGGCGTTCCTGTTGAGCCAGCTTGAGATCGCTGATATCTTCAACACTAGACCAGATCAAACATTCTCCACCCTGTTCGATCAGCAGCCCAGACAGCCGGACTGCAACCCGATGTCCGTCTTTATGGATATATTCCTTTTCGTAGGATTTGTAGCGCCCGGTTTGTTCCAGTTCCTCAAGTACGGCTTGTTCGGCGGCGACATACTGTTCGGGGGTAATCTCCCAACAAGTCAATTGCAACATCTCTGGGACAGTGCGTCCCATGATCGCAGCTAGGGCAGGATTGGCATCAATTATTGTCCCGTCCATCCGAGAGAGTACGAGACCAACCGGGCTTGCTTCAAAGAGCTGACGGTTGTATTGCTCGCTCTGGCACAGGGCTGCTTGCGATCGCTTGTAGTCTGTAATGTCGCGGGCAACGGCATAAATCAGCTGACGCTCATCCAAAAATACGGAAGTCCAGGTCAGCCATTTATAAGATCCATCCTTACAGCGGTAGCGATTCTCAAAGTTAACTAATGTGGGCTGTTCTTTTAATTGCTCGACGACCGCGATCGTCGCTTCGCAGTCTTCCAGATGGACAAATTCGATAAAGGGATGGGCATAGAGTTCTTCTAAGGTAAATCCCAGAGTTTCTTCCCAGGATGGATTGAGCAGCTTGAAATAGCCGTCGATCGTCACAATGCACAGCATATCCAAGGATAGCTTGAAGAAGTTTTCCACTTCTAGAAAGGCAGCGGATGATTCAGCAGAAGGCTCAGCAGAGGCAGCTTCCAACTCCATCACTCGCTGACGCAGGAGCGCAAGTTCTTGCGTTGTTGCTTGATAGATTGCGGCATCTAAAGTAATAGTTTGATGAGTCATTGTTCTAGTTAAGAGTTTGTTAGTTAAGTGGATGAATAGGATTGGGACAGTAAAACTGGAGCAATAAGGTGGTATAGAGCTTCAACGAAATTGGATTGTGTTGAAACATCTGGTAAATCTGCGCAGGAGATGCATCCTCAACCCCTGGATGGTGTTGCGAGAGTCGCTGAATCAGCTGAATATGGCGAAACAGCAGGTCAGAGGATTGAAGCGGCGGAGCCGTAGATGAAATAAAGTCCCTGAGATCATGGGCAGCGGGTGACTCAAAGTGCTGTGGTGCTTCTTCATTTGGAATGGCGATCGGATCGCTTTGCCCTTCAGCCGTGTTTCCTTCAGCCGTGTTTCCTTCAGCCGTGTTTCCTTCAGCCAGATTTGCAGTTGCGCCCTTCACCGGACATTTCACCGGGATCTGAATCCAGAACTCAGTTCCCTCGCCCGGTTGCGAACGACACTTGAGCATTCCTCGATGCTTTTCCACAACCAGCTGATAGCTGATTGCCATGCCCAACCCGGTGCCCTTGCCAATCTCTTTTGTCGTAAAAAAGGGGTCATAAATACGCCGAATTACCGCTTCTGGCATTCCTGAACCATTGTCGGTAATATGAACGACAACCCACTCATCATTGAGAGATTCGGTACGAATTTGAATGGTGGGTATGGGATGTGGAGAAATAGCGGTAGATGTTTGGTTCTCGCGTCTCTTGATGTTCTCTTCCAGTGCATCAATAGCGTTTACCAAGATGTTCATAAACACCTGATTCAACTGACCGGGATAGCATTCAACTAGAGGTAGTTCCCCATATTCTTTAACAATTTCGATCGCAGGACAATAGGCAGTTCCTTTGAGCTGGTGACGCAGAATCATCAGCGTCACATCAATGCCTTCGTGAATATTAACGGCTTTCATTTCCGCTTCATCAAGGCGGGAAAAGTTCTTGAGCGATTGCACAATTTCAACAATGCGATCGGTGCCCAGCTTCATGGAATTCAGCAGTTTTGGTAGATCCTGCATGAGAAATTCCAGGTCAATATTGTCTATTTGAGATTGCAGATCGGCAGGAGCAACCGGAAAGTTTTTTTGATAATCCTGAAGCAACTGCATTAACTCTGTCGCGTACTGGGCAACGTACTTGACATTGCCACAAATGAAGTTGACAGGGTTATTAATTTCATGGGCGACTCCAGCAATCAGCTGCCCCAAACTAGACATCTTCTCGCTCTGAATCAGCTGAGTCTGCGCGAGCTGTAAATCTTTAACCGCCTGTTGCAGCCGATCGGCTTGAGCTTTTGCCTGGACTGCCGCCTGACAGCTTTGCTCGTACAGCAAAGCCTTTTCGATGGCGACTGCCGTTTGAGAAGCAAAAATGCTGACTAGCCTGAGGTGTTCAGCCGCATAGGCATCAGGATTCTGCGAACCAATGGCGATCGCTCCCAGGATGCGTTCCTTGGCTCGCAGCGGCGCACAAATTAATGCTCTGATGTTTTCTTGCCCTCGCGATCGCGGATCAATTTGAATATCATTGACCAACTCTGCTCGACCCGATTGAACAACATCGCCGATAATTCCCTGACCCAATTCAAGCGGGCGATCGAAAAATTGTCCAAATTCAGCAATGATTTCAAAGGATGCTTCGTCTGGATTGAGAGCATTGGGTTTTAGCAGCAGGATGATGCCCGCAGAGGACTCGATTAGCTGATGAATTTCTTGCAGTACAAGTTGGGCAATTTGCTGAGTATCTAAACTGGTTGTGAGCTGAGTTGAGATATCCTCAAATAAATCAATTTCCTGATACCGCTCCAACAGCTCTCTAGCGAGTTCTTTCTTCTCAAATTCCTGCTTTGCCAGGAAAGATAGCAATGTGGCAACGAGAGCTGCTTTCTCCTCCCCCAATACCCAGCCAATAACTTGCTCCGATACTTCGATCGGGTATCGGTGATTTACAGTTTGCTTCCCAACACTAACTAACGTCTTCCCATTGATTTCCTCAATAGCGATCGCAATATCGAGAACCCCTATCAATCCTTGAAGCAGCGATCGCACTTCTGGCTTGCTATAGAATTTTTTAAGGTTAATCGGAGACATGGAAAATAGGTGTCACTGACACGACAGCTAGGAAGGTCGGGCATCACCAGGACATTGACACCACGATTTCCTAACTGGGATTAGAATGCCCTAATTTATTCCTTTGATCTCAACAGACAGTTTTAGTAGATTGCAAATTAGGGTTTTGGAGTGCGCTCCGCATACCCCAAAACCCTAGAGAGCTGGATTTCAAAGGCGCACTGCGCCTTTGAAATCCAGCTCTAAATAAATGAGATGACCTTGCGATTTACTGAGTCTAGGAGCTGTCAAACGTGTCTCGGATAAAAGCTTGTTTCCAGCTCAAACTATTTTGAGCTGGAAACAAGCTTTTTTCAGGTTCTTCAGGCAGCTTCGTTACATCAACTCATCAGAGATACAACTACCACTTCAGCAGATTAAACTGCTCCATGTCTACCGTGTCGCGGTTCCGGTAAATGGTGAGAACGATCGCCAAACCCACCGCCGCTTCAGCCGCCGCGATCGAAATTACAAACACCGCAAACACCTGACCCTTAATGTCTTCTGGATCGAGGTAATTGGAGAACGCCATCAGGTTCAAATTGACGGAGTTTAGCAATAGCTCGATCGACATCAGCACCCGAATTGCGTTACGGCTCGTGACCAGACCAAAAATGCCAATGCAAAATAGCGCTGCGGCAAGAATGAGAAAGTATTGGAGTTGCATAGAATCTACTTTTGCCTAGCCTACTTTTGACTACCAGAAACCAGTTCTCTAGGACGCTCAGGTAAGGTGAGCTGCTCAGCCTCAGTCTGCTCAGGGAAGAAGTCGCGTCGCGCTAGGACGATCGCCCCTACCAACGCCATTAGCAGCAGCACAGAAACAAGCTCGAACGGCAACAAGAAATCGGTGAAGAAATGCTTGCCGATCACCACAACAGCGCCATCGCCAACGGGCACTGCGCTAGAAATTGCCCAAGGCGTAGCCAATATCATGGTGCTGAGTAGCGCAAACAGTCCTGTACAGACACTAGCGGTCGCTACCGTACCGATCCAGGCATTGGGAACAGGCACATAATCCTCTCGCTTGTTCACCAGCATGATGCCAAACAGGATAAGGACACTGACGGCTCCGACATAGATCAAGATCTGAGCCGCCGCCACAAATCCAGCATTCAGAAGGATATAAAGCCCCGACATGCTGATGAACACCAGCCCTAATAGAAAGGCTGAGTACACAATATTAGCTAGCAGCACAACCCCCAGAGCTGCGCCAATCATCATCAGCGCCAAGATACCAAACGAAACCAGTTGAACCCCATCCGCTAGATTCACAGCTCACTCTCCATCAACTCTTGACAAAACATTACTTTGATCGGCTTGGTCGGCTACTCGACTACTTTGACGTTTCTTCCAAAATCTCAGAGGGCAGTTTGCCAGGTCGCCGCGATCCTTCTGGCAGATCGTGAGGGTCAAGCACGCCCTTGGGCAAGTAGACCAGCTCTTTCAGCGGAGTTACCATGGGGTCAGAGTGAATAACGCTGACGGGCAGACGACCCAGAGCCACGTTATCATAATTCAGCTCATGGCGATCGTAGGTTGCCAGCTCATACTCTTCCGTCATCGACAGGCAGTTTGTCGGGCAGTATTCTACGCAGTTGCCACAGAAAATGCAGACCCCAAAATCAATGCTGTAGTGGTTCAGCTTCTTCTTCTTGGTTTCCTTGTTGTATTCCCAATCCACCACAGGGAGGTTAATCGGGCAAACGCGAACGCAGACTTCGCAAGAAATGCACTTATCAAACTCAAAGTGAATGCGCCCTCGAAAGCGCTCAGAAGGAATCAGCTTCTCATAGGGATACTGAACGGTAATGGGACGGCGCTGCATATGGTCAAAGGTGACAGACAACCCCTGACCGATATACTTAGCCGCTTGCACAGCTTCTTTGGTGTAGTCACCAACTTGCTTTAGGAACTTCAGCATGGGGTTTCTCGCAGGTTAGAAGGTTGTATGAAATCCAGGAGTCATCCGCCAAAAGCAACGGGAAACGAGAGCTTTAGAGCAGCGGTCAGCAGTAGGTTCACGAGCGACACGGGCAGCAGAAACTTCCAGCCCAAATCTAGAAGCTGGTCGATCCGCACGCGAGGCACTGTCCAGCGCAGCAAGACCGCCAGAAAGATCATCAGGTATGCCTTAAACAGCGTCATCACAATCCCCAAACTGGCAGCTATGACCTGTAGCCAAGGCGTTGATTCACTCACGCCGATGAGACTCGCTAACCAGCTCACCGGAATCGGGGATTCCCAGCCGCCCAGATAAAGCACTGCCACTAGCAAAGCCGACAGCACCAGGTTGGCGTAAGATCCCGCATAAAACAGCATGAACTTGACCGCGCCGTACTCGGTTTGGTAGCCAGCAACCAGCTCTTCCTCAGCTTCCGGTAGATCGAAGGGCATCCGTTCGCACTCCGCCAGAGCCGCAATCCAGAAAATCAGGAAGCCGATCGGCTGTCTCCAGATGTTCCAGCTCAAGATGCCGTAACCTGTCTGCTGATTGACAATATCGATCGTGCTGAGGGAATTAGACATCATGACGATCGCCAGCACCGACAGCGACAGCGGAATCTCATAGCTGATAGACTGAGCCGCAGCCCGCAGTCCGCCCAGCAAAGAATACTTGTTGTTGGAGGCATAGCCTGCCATCAGCAAACCCACAGGCGCAATGCTAGAGAGCGCAATCCACAGAAAAATGCCGATATTCAGGTCAGTAATCACCATGTTCTGACCGAAGGGCACGATCAGGTAGGACAGAAACACGGGAATGAACACCATGAGGGGAGCGATCGCAAATAGCCAAGGGTCAGTCTTGGCAGGCAGCATGTTTTCCTTAAACAGCAGCTTAATCACATCTGCCACAGGAGCCAGCAGACCAAAAGGTCCCATGTACTCTGGCCCAATCCGCTGCTGAGCTGCCGCCGAGACTTTTCGCTCTAGCCAAGTTGAGACCAGCGCCAGCACTGTGACCGCAGCCACAATAATCAGCATCGGCAAAGGTATCCAGACCGTTTTGGCTACCCCGATGGGCAGCCCGGAGTCCGTCAAGAGCTGGATAAAGCTTCCTTGTAAATCAATTCCTGAACTCATGTTCTTCGTTGCACTCAGGTTTTTGCGGATTAATTGGGTCTTAGCAATTTGGTCTTAACAAATTGCGTTTAACGGGTCAGGCTTAACTGTACTGCTATTAGAAGGTTACTCGACCTCCAGCCTTAGTATACCGTTGACTGGTTTTTTGAGTGGTGTTGCCCGTGAACGAAAACTCAAGGCTCACCATAGAAAAGCCTCTTGTTCTACCGCCCGATTTGAAAAGTCGGCTGGGGGCGGGCGATCGCATCTGACATAAAATCCACGAGCTGCTGCTGATCCGCTAGCGCCACCTGAAAGTTTTGCCACATTTCTTCGATTGCCTTAGCTTTCTGATAACCAACCTGAGCCTGATCGTAGGCTCCTACGCCGTTAGCACAAGGAAACGAAGCCCAGATCGTGCAGCTCGTTTGTACAGAAGTCGTAAATTGCTCCACATCCACAGCGACTTTTCCCTCAGCATTCACGGAAGTGCCTGCCATCAGAGCCTTGTAACCTCCCATCTCTGTCCACAGGATGAGGCAGCCAATGTCCTGGTTTTGCGGATGGAATGCCGGGAGATCCGATCGCCAAACATGGGGATAGTCTTGGTGAAGCTTGTCCCAAATTTCGGAAGTAAACTGACAAGAACCTGCCGCATCCGATGTTACCTCATAAGGGGTTCCCCAGTTCAATGTCACCATTTTGCGGGGATGATCGTCAAAGGAATCAAAGGTTTCTTGCCCCAGAATCACCCTGTACGGACTAGCACCCAAAGGATTGGGATAGGTTCCCTCTGCGTAGTGGATCGCCCCCCTCAAGAAGGCGCGGACTGCCATCAGTCGCGCAGTATCAGGATACTGACTGAGGAAAGATGGTTGGAGTATGGGAAGCCGTTGCAGCAGCGGTAAAGGACTTAATTCCACTTGCGGAATAGTTGGTTGAGAAAGATTCTGAGAGACGTCTTGAAGCGGAAAGGGTTGGGAGACGGGCAAATTTTTCACTGGCGGCGCTTGGGCGCTTACCGGAAGCAGCGTAATCAGAACGATCGCCAAACCCATGCTCAACGAAAATACTACGGGTAGCGAGAAACCTCTGAATCGATCGCGTTTTACCCCCATAGGTATCTCCATTATTCTCTCAGCACCACACTAAAATCTTAATTGAAAAGACGTGAAAAATCTGGCGCTTGTGAGTATCATGAGTGGCTTGCAGATCTCCTGACGGCGACCCGTGCTTGCGTGCCTCACATCCTGTGCCCCCTATCTTGTGATTGAGTGACTGAGAACCGTGCAAATTCCTAGCTTCCCCGAATGTAGTCATCCGCTCATCAATGCTTTGAATCACTACAGCGATCAAGAAATGCTGACGTTGTTTCAGCGAAATCCTGACGCAGGTAAATACTTCACCGCAATTTTTTGTCGCTACAGCCCGATTGTCTATTCGCTGATTCGCCATTCGGTGCGATCGCCCGTTCAGGCTGACTACTTGTTTGCCGTGACCTGGCGGCACATTTATTACGAGCTAGGCGGACTCGATCTGCACGAACCTGCTGCGATCGAAGGCAAGCCCTTTACGCTACAAAGCTGGCTGATTAATATCACCGCAGTCTGTATCAATCGGATGGAGTTGCCTCCGGTAGAGTCGATTCACTATACGCTTTCAGAGGCATCGCCGCCGCTCTGGTGCTACCTTGAACAAGCCCTCGATCGCCTGATTCCGATTCATCGACTTATGGTGCTGATGGCACAAACCTTCCACTGGAGCGAAACTCGCATCGCGGCATATCTACAAGCCGAGGGCGAAATCGTCACTTCTGCGGAGGTGAAGCGGCGCTTGGATGAGGCATATCACGAGCTGGAAATAGCATTACCTGAAGACATTAGTGAAATTTATCTGGGGCAAATTCGTCAGGCAAGCTCTGAAGAAGACAGCTACAGCGATCTTTTCAGCCTTGATCCTCTGCTAACCGTGCATGAATAATAAAGATTAAAGTTTTCGATCGCTTCAATATCAGAACTCCTCGGTCTAGCGATCGAGAAAACATCAAATTAGATAATTTTTCCTAGACGTTTCATATTTTTTGCTTAAGCTTCTATTCTAATCTACGTATATTTAATCACCTAAAAATATAGGTCTATGTATAAACGTTGAGAAATTCTTAAAGAAATAGATCCTGAAAATCTTGCGCTTCTTCATTGAAACGCTTATGAGCAGATGACTTCAGCGGAAATGGGTTACTCCGTAAATCAAGCGAAGACATTTCTCAATAATTCCGTTACAAGTAGTAAAGATTACTACTCTCGTTGCTTAACCCGCCAATGAATACAAAACTTCTGACTGGTCTATTTGCAGCTGCCGCTCTCACCGGAGTGCTGTTCGAGGCAGCTCCCGCATCAGCCTTTTCCTGGAATAACTCATGGAGCCAATCGCCCATTCTCAGCGAAGCTCAAACCGGATTCAACAATGCTCCGTTTCAAGCTTTTGTTCAAACAGAGCGGATGGAAAAAGTGAATGTGGGTCAGTTCCTGCTCGATCCCACCAAGCTGAAGTTAAAGTCCGATTATGAGGTCAAGGTTCATTTCATTAACGAAGGAGCGGGTTACAGGAACCAGATTGCCTATGAGTCCACGGGCGCAACTCAGGGCACAGGTCTAGTCTTCAACGACGCTTCAGATGATGTGTTGAAGTACGGCGATGGCGTTAGCTTGGGAACCGTCAAGGGAGGCTCCCAGCTTGATTTTTGGCTGAGAGCAGATGGCAAAAACCGGGGGGATAGCGCCAACATCTTTGGCACAAGCACTGCTTCTAATGCTGACAAACTCCAGCATGTCTTTGCATCAGCCTACAAGAACTATCTCGTCTTGGGCTTTGAAGATCTCTATGGTTCGCTAGGCGCTTGGGGACAAGATGCTGCCACAGGCAAGTGGAATGAAAGCTCCGATCGCGATTTCAATGACACCGTTTTGGTTATTGACATTGGTGAGGAGAACATCAACGCCCTGACCTCCGTACCTGAACCCTCCATTACGGTAGGATTGCTGGGCATAGCGGCAGCAGGTCTGACTCGCCTACGTCGTCGCCAAAAGGAAGCTGTTGGCTAGAAGAAGGCTGGATAGACGATCGCTGTCCCTATGACATAAACCAGAGAGAGCGGATAATATCCGCTCTCTCTGGTTTTTTAAAGCACCTCTTTTTTTAAAGCACCTCTCGACCCAGATAAGGCTGCAAAACTTCAGGAACTTGTATAGTGCCGTTGGGCTGTTGATAGTTTTCCAGAATTGCCGCCATGGTGCGACCGATCGCCAGCCCGGAGCCATTTAGGGTGTGAACAAACTGAGTACCTTTTTTGCCAGTCTCTTTGAAGCGGATATTGCTACGACGCGCCTGGAAGTCCATGCAGTTAGAGCAGCTTGAAATTTCTCGGTATTTACCTGCCGAGGGCAGCCAAACTTCGATATCGTAGGTTTTGACTGCGGCAAATCCCAGATCGCCTGTACAAAGCGAAATCACGCGATAGGGAAGCTTCAGGGCTTGCAGAATGCTCTCGGCTTGCTTTAGCAGACTTTCATGTTCTTGCTCAGAGGTGTCGGGATGAACAAACTTAAACATTTCCACTTTGTTGAACTGGTGCAGCCGGATGAGTCCACGCGTGTCTCTGCCATAGCTGCCTGCCTCACGCCGGAAGCAGGGCGTGTAGGCGCAGTAGTGCAGAGGCAGCTCTTCAGCCGTGAGAATTTCATCTCGATAGAGGCTGTTGATCGCCACTTCTGAAGTGGGAATGAGCCAGAGGTCATCGCGATCGCACTTAAAAGCCTCTTCGGCAAACTTGGGCAACTGCCCTGATGCCGTCATTGACTGACTATTCGCCAGAAAAGGGGGAATCACTTCAGTAAAACCCGCCTGCGTGTGCTGCGCCAGCATGAACTGAATCAAGGCTCTCTCTAAAGCTGCGCCAGCCCCCATCAGAGCCACAAAGCGACTCTGAGCAATTTTTGTTGCCCGCTCAAAGTTCAAGATTCCCAGCTTCTCGCCAATCTCCCAGTGAGGCAAAATATCTGGATTTGTAGGAATATACTCATCGCCCCAGCGATGTAGCTCCACATTCTCGTCTTCGTCTTTGCCGATGGGTGTCGTTTCACCCGGCAGATTGGGCAGGGTCAGCAAGATTGCCTGAATCTGCTCTTTCAAGTCTTTCTCACGCGGCTCTAGTTCTGCCAGCTCTGCCTTGATCTGATTGCCTTGGTCGCGGAGCGTTTTCACCTCGGCATCGTCCGGCTTGGCTCCAGACTGCATCTTTTGACCCACCAGCTTGCCAATTTCATTACTGCGTGCCTGAAGCTGCGATCGCTCTCCCTCTAACTCTCGCTGTTGGCGATCGAGATCCAGAACGGGTTGAATGTCGTAACTGCCCGATCGCAAACTGAGACGGGCTTGAAATTGCTCTGGGTTTTCCCGTAGCTGCTTGAGATCAATCACGGTGGTTCCTTCGGCTCATTACCAAGTAGATCAGCTAGATCAGCATAACTTTTATAGGGGCGATCGGCGATGGATAATCTAGCGCTACGCGCTTAGATCTAATGAGTTATTTTTTGAGAGCCGCGCAGAGCGCGGCTCTCAAAAAATAACTCGTCCTAACTCAATTATGTAATGTCATATAGAGGTTTTATGGGTCTGAAAGAGCGGCTGAGAGGCGATCGCCCAGGCAAAAGCCATTTGACCACTCAAACGGTTCGGGTGATTTTGTCGAGTGTTGGTCTGCTCGGTTCTGATGTAGGCTGTAAGAAGAATCAAAGCTCTTGATTTGACATAATACTGGCTCTGCGTATAAAGGCTATGGACGATCGCTTACTACCCGCTATCTATCTCAGTATCCTAGTGATTTTGCTGGGAGGCGCAAGCTGGTTTCTATTTCGACAGGTTCTCAAAACCCGTCGGACTGAAACGAAGCTAGCTAAGCTTCAGAACAAGCTGAGTCAGGGCAAAGGTACGGCTCAGGAATACTATGAGCTGGGCGGAATTTTGCTAGACAAGCGCTTGTATAGTCAGGCGATCGCTCAATTTCAAAAAGCGCTCAAGGCAAAAGACTTAGAAGCTGGTGAAAATGCTGCCTTCATCTACAACGCTCTGGGATTTGCCTACGCAGCGCAAGAGCAGTATGACCTGGCTATTAAGCAATATAAAGAGGCTTTAGAGCGCATTCCTGACTATCCGACTGCGCTGAATAACATTGGTTTTGCCTACGAGAAAAAGCAGCTCACGGCTCAGGCGTTAGAATCCTACGAAGCCTCACTTCGGCTTGAACCCGGAAATGCAACCGCTCGACGACGGGTTGAGTCGCTGCGTAAGCGGCTAGTTTTGTCTCCATAATTTTGTCTCTCTACAGCAATCTCAAATGGATTGTGAGAGGTAATGCTTTTTCCATAAAAATTGCCTTTGAGTAGAGCTTGGGTACAACAGTTACGGCGAGATTAAGAATTTCGATCGCCTCCTAGGGAAATGTTAGGTTATATCCACAACGCTACAGGCAAAGCGAGTTTGAATTCGGTGAGTTTTCTATTTGTACTTGCGTAAGCTAATACCTGCGCAAGCTACGAGCGCCTCTACAAGAGAACTCACTGCTAAGCTCAAATCGCCGCGTACCAGCGTCAGGATTAACGTACCAATTCTGGCGAAACCCATGAAAGTTCCTCAAGTCCGCGATCGCGCTTCTGCTCAAATTCCCGATCGATTTGCCCGGTTTGCCTTATCGGTAGCAACTTCGTTTGCTGTGGTGGCGATCGGCTCCACAGTGACGGTTCCTGTTCTGGCTCAGGAGACTCCCAGATCTTCTAGCCTGATTGCTCAAGCGGCATCTGCTCCATCTGCTCCGATTCTTTCTCAAGTGCCGAGTCTTCAAGTCCGGACTACTGAGAGCGGGATGAGTCTCTCTTGGCTGCTAATTCCAGTAGGCGTGTTGGGGGGAGCGGCGATCGCTGCATCCTGTGCTGGGCTAGTCGTAATTAGTGAACGAGAAGTAGGGATCATAGTCAAAAAAGTCTCGTTTGCCGGGAAGCAACTGCCGCCAGGAAGGCTAGTAGCGCTTAACGGTGAGGCGGGCTATCAGGCGGATACGCTTGCTCCAGGCTGGCACTGGGGCTATTGGCCCTGGCAGTACAGCGTCCGAAAGGAAGCCGTCGTAGCCGTGCCTCAAGGCGAAATTGCTTTAATTGTTGCCAATGACGGCGACTCCATCCCCCTAGAACGAATTTTAGGAAAAGTCGTAGAGTGTGACAACTTTCAGAACGCCCGCGAATTCTTGACCAATAGCGGCGAAAAGGGACGGCAGATTGGGTTTTTAACAGCAGGCACCTATCGGATCAATACGGCTCTGTTTAAGGTGATCACAGCAGCCAACGCCAGCAGCCACGATATGCAACCAGAAGATCTGGCGGTCTACTCACTTCAGTCCGATAAGGTAGGCGTAGTCACGACTCTAGCGGGTGCGCCGATCGACTCAGGTGAAATTGCCGGACATTTAATTGCCAATCACGACAATTTCCAGAGCGGGCAGAAATTCATTGAACAGGGCGGACAGCGTGGCTTACAGCAGCAAATTCTGCTCTCTGGCTCTTGGAACCTCAACCCTTGGTTTGTCCGCGTTGAGCAGGTGCCCATGACCGAGATCCCAATCGGCTATGTGGGAGTTGTCGTCTCCTTTGTGGGCGATTCTGAAGATGATGTCAGCGGAGCCGCCTTTACCCACGGCAACTTGGTGAAAGTGGGCAACAAGGGCGTGTGGGTAGAGCCGCTCTATCCCGGCAAACACCCGATCAACACCCGCGTCATGAAAGTCGAGCTGGTGCCGACAATCAACATTGTGCTGAACTGGTCGAGCCGCACCGAGCGCCACAAGTACGATGCCAACCTGGAGGCGTTGAGAGTGCGATCGAATGACGGCTTTGCCTTTGATCTAGAAGTCTCGCAAATTATCCATGTTGGCGCACTCGATGCCCCCAAGGTCATTTCTCGCGTCGGCTCCATGCAAAACCTCGTGGATAACGTCCTAGAACCCAGCGTGGGCAACTATTTCCGCAACTCAGCCCAAGACTACACCGTGCTAGATTTCCTCAACGCCCGCAGCGAACGCCAGACCGAAGCGGCAGACTATATCAAAACCGCCCTGCGCAGCTACGACGTACAGGCGATCGACACCCTGATAGGCGACATTCAGCCCCCCGCCGAGCTGATGCAAACCCAGATCGATCGCAAGATGGCAGAAGAGCAGCGCAAAACCTTTGAAGTGCAGCAGATGGCGCAAGCCCAGCGGCAGATGCTCGTCCGCGAAACCTCCCTTGCCGACATTCAGCAAGAGCTAGTCAAATCCGAGCAAAGCGTCACCATCGCCGAGCTAAAGTCCAATGCCCAAATCAAGCACGCTACAGGCGAAGCCGAATCCATCCGCCTCAAGGCGCTCGGCGAAGCCTCGGCAATCCGCGAAACCGGAAACGCCAAAGCCGAAACCTACCGCGCCGGGGTCGAGGCTTTGGGTGAACACAACTACACCGCCATGCAGGTGATGCAGATTATCGGCGATCGCCAAGTACGCCTCATCCCTGACGTCATGGTGGGCGGAGCTAACGGCAGCGGCGGCGGACTCGTAGACGGCTTACTGTCGCTCATCCTCTGGAACCAGACTGGACACCAGCCCTTCGATCCTAAACAACCGCGGGTGCCTCTAGTGGATGCCCAGCCTCAACCCGTTAATGGTGCAGGAGATCCCGATCGCCACTAGATTTTCTTTGAAAGATTAACTGTGTCAACCTTTCAAAAAAACTATTCAAGAACGCCCCTGACACTCACCCATGCGTTCGCGTAGCGTTCCTGAAAGGAATAGCGCCCTCTGCATCTCATCCCCCATCTCGTGTGGAGGGGGTGTGGGGGACGCACCCGTCCCCTGCCGGGGGTTTGGGGAAGACCCCCAAGGCTGTTTGGCTTTTCTCCATGACCTACTGCACAAACCCTAACTGCCCAGCACCCCAGAACGCAGCAACAAATCCAACCTGTTACACCTGCGGTTCTTCCTTACGGTTAAACGATCGCTACTCCGCCCTGCAACTCCTAGGACAAAGCGCATCAGTACGAACCTATTCAGCGATCGACACTCAGCATCGCAACACAAAATGCGTCATCAAACAATTCTTGCTCCAGGCTGTCCTCACTCAAGAAGCGATCGCACTTTTCCACCAAGAAGTACAGTCGCTAAAAGCCCTAGGCGAACATCCACAAATTCCCAGCTTCATCGATGCATTTGAACAAGCCAACCAGCTTTATCTGATTCAAGAGTGGATCGAAGGTCATAATCTGGCGGCTGTTTTGCAACAACAAGGCTCATTTAGCGAATCCCAAATCTGGCAGCTTTTGACTGAGCTATTGCCCTTGCTTCAGTTCATTCATCAGCGTCAGGTGCACCAAGACATCAAGCCCGAAAATATTATTCAAACGCCAGAACATCTTTCCCTAGTGGATTTTGGACTAGCCATTGGAGTCGCTCAAGCAGAAACCCTAATCGGCAGTCCCGAATATGCCGCCCCTGAGCAGACCCAAGGCAAAGCTGTGTACGCCAGCGACTTATATAGCCTAGGCGTGACCTGCATCCATCTACTCACGGAGGTTTCGCCCTTTGACCTCTATGACAGCTTTAACGATCGCTGGATCTGGCGATCATACCTAGCCCGACCCGTGAGCGAGCGCTTAGCGAGAGTGCTGGATAAACTGATACAGAATACCTTGAATCTGAGGTTTCAGACCGCAGACCAAGCGATTCAAGAGTCGGGAATCAGAAAGACTGCTCGTAAGCTCAAGCAAGCTTCAAAGTCTCAAGCCCCGCTCTCTGCCCTACTGGCTCCGGGTGCCGTCAATGCGATCGCCCTTCATCACGCTGAACCCATTCTCGCCAGTGCCGACGATAAGACCCTTTGTCTTTGGGATATAGCGACCCGCCAGCGTCTAGTCACTCTGGTAAACAAAGGAACGCGATCGCTGATCTTCACCCTTGATGGCGCAAGACTTATCAGCGCTGGAGACGATAAAAAGATTCGGCTATGGGACTGGCGATCGGGCGAAGTAATCACCACATTCACAGGGCATACAGGCTCAGTGCGATCGCTTGCCCTCAGCCCCAATGGACAGATGCTCGCCAGCGCTAGCTGGGATAAAACGATTCGCCTGTGGGATTGGCGATCGGGTGAACTGACGCAGGTTTTGAAACACGGACTTCAGGTGACGGCAGCAGCTTTCAGCCCAGACGGACAATGGCTTGCGAGTGCAAGCTGCGATCGCACAGTGCGGCTATGGTCATTGGCTAAGCTTAAGCCTGACCAGCCCACCCTTCTTTCCGGTCATGCCTGGGCAGTGCTGACCGTCGCCTTTAGCCCAGATAGCCAAATTGTGGCGACAGGCAGCGAAGACAACACCGTGAAGCTGTGGGAAGTCCAGACCGGACGCTTACTTCAAACCCTAACAGGACATTCTTGGGCGATCGCCACGCTCAGCTTTAGCCCTGATGGAAGAACGCTGCTCAGCGGCAGTTGGGATAAAACAATTAAACTTTGGGATACTGCAAGCGGCACGTTGCAGACAACGTTAGAGGGACACACCGATTCCGTCCGTGCGATCGCGATTTCCCCATTCACATCGACAATAGGCTATGAGCTTTTCAGCGGCGGAAGAGATAAATTGATTTATCGATGGCATCAGCCGTAGGTAATCCACAAAAAATCATTACCTGTACACCACCCAACCGCGTAACCGTTCACGCTAGAAGCCTGCTTTTTGAGGCAAGACTCTACCCTTCAGTTTTTTGAGGTTCAGTTTTTTGAGGTTCGCTTTTTTGAGGTGCAGGCGAAGTAATCCAGCCTTGAACACTGTAGTAGTAGACCGTAAACAGAATTCCTGAAAAAATTTGCCCACCCCAAGGTCCATGCCAGAAATTAAACCAGTCCTTGCCCCAATAAACCACCGCGATCGCCAGCAGAACGATCCGCACAACATTGAACAGCAGCGCCAGCACAACGCCGATCGCCATCAGCCGAATCGTAGTCCAGTAGCTAAGCTGCAAAAGTAATCCCCCGATCAGCCCAGCGGCGGCAACCTTCAACGCCATGCTCAATCCATTGCATCCAGAATCGATCAAGACAGATTTAGCAGGATCTAAAGGAACCGATAACGATAGGAGCGCATCTTGAGCGGTGGCAGGTTGCCCAAAAACCTGAAACACTAAACTGCTGATCCAAGCCATGGAGCTGCCTAATAGATTCAGCGTTAAAACATGGTCTTTAATGATTGCATAGTCTGGATATTGGCTAATCATCACAAACACCGTTGGCAACCAGAACCGATGGAAAAACGCAAATCCCCAAGTGCTCCAAACCATGCTGAGGAGAATAAGCATCCAGGTTAGAGTCTGCATCTCAAAAGATGATTGGCAAACCGCAAACGCCCCTGCCCCTCCCAAAATCAGCAGCTCTCCTGTAAATTGTTCTTCCTCATAGCTTTTTAGCGAATTGAGAGCATGGCGATCGCGCCAGAGCAAGGTTAGCCCTACGCAGAGAAACCCAATATTAAAAGTTGGCGTGGAAGAGCCTTCTAAGGACGTTGCTAGCAAAGAACCTGCCCAACGGGAAAGATAGACCAGCCCGATCGCCAGCCCGCAGGTGATAATGCGATTGTGATTTGTTCGGAAACTGAGTTGCAAAAGGCTGAGGCAGTGCTGATATCCCTGCCCTATAGATTTGCTCATGCCGTTATTATCTGTACGTGATGTTTGAGCGCGATCGTCGCATCCTTAAGATCTGGATGGACGAATCCCATATTGTCCTAAACCAATCAATGCCAGACCTACTACCAAGAGATTGCCGGAACCAGAAAAGCTGGTTTTCAAGGTTCCTGTTTGGGCATTTTGTTTGGCTGATTCAGCTTGACTTTCGATATTTTGAGTGGCTTGCTGTAGCTTCTCTGGCGTAATTTGAGCCGCTAGCTGAGGATTCACTTTGGCTTGATTAATTTGGGTTTGGATCTGCTGTTGCTGAGCGCTGATTGCCGCTACTGTTTGCTTCTGCAATGCCAAACTATCCCAAATCACCCAAATGCCTGACAAGATGAATGCCGCGCCCAACACCAGACAGGAGAAAGCCAGACGCTTGCGCCAAGCGGTCAGGTCAATGATGCCGTATATCAACAGCGCGATACCAAAAAGCAGAATAATGCTGCGATCGCCCAATTGCTGAAGGAATCCTACTCGCCAAGCCAGGTTACCCAACTGAAGCGGAAAAGTCATGACTAAGATATCTAAAACAAATCCTGTTAAACAGGCTAGCCCCACGATTTGACAAAGCGGTTTGGGGTTGGGAGAACTGATGCGCTGATTGGTCTGAAGGGTAGTCATAGGAAATTTTCTAGGTTAAATGGGTGAAACACCCTGATCGATGTGCTTATTCTTAAGAGCAGAGACAAATGCTCTCCTCTTAGATCTCTAGAGTTAATTGCTCAAGAGAGTTAATTGCTCAGGAACTCGGTTCTCTGTTTACGCCGCTTGTGCCATGCAGCAATACCCATACCAAGGAGTCCAGGAAGCAAGGCAGGAGTAGGAATAGGGGTAGGAGGCGCGATAGGGTTAAAGCTGAGTTGGGAAATGTTTGCACCGGTAGTTGGAGAAGGCGCTCCATCTGAGGTAAAGCGGAATGCAGAAAGAGTCGAGTTGCTAAATAGCCCAGAAACATCGAGACCTGAAGGCTGAATCGCGGGAAAAAAACCAGAGAGTGATAGAGAAACCACTCCTAATGAATTCCCTCCAGGCGCAAAGCCCTCAAAATTAAAACTCGCGTTACTGGTACCTCCACTTACAAAAATAAAAGAGGAAAAAAGTGACACGTTAGATGCACCATCCGGCGAAAACTGAAAAAGAGCAGATTCTCCTAGATCAATAGCTTGATTGGTATTACCTACAACCCCTAAGCCACTAAAGAAACCACCACTCGTAATGTTGAGGGTGTTTGATCCGGTTACAGTAAGGCCATTTTGGCTGAACTGTGGCGTTGTCAAGTTACCCTGATTTCTGAAGTCAACCGTAGCGGCTGTGGCAGGGAAAGCAGCCGTCAGCGTTGCCGTGGTCAATAGTCCTAAAAGGGCATGATTTTTCAGTGACATGAAATTCTAATCTCTATCTCTAAAGGTGAATCGTCGTAAACAGAGATAAATGCATGTTTAGCAGTGGTTTGAGAATATCAACTTCACACAGAGCCGCAAATCCTTTTCGCAGGAACATTTTGGCAAATGACGAAGTGGAGATACCCCTTCAGAGAAAGAAGGATTAAGTCAGCAGCTCGAAAGCAGCAATTGTTAACTCAAAAACAATAATTGCTTACTTGTAAAGCTGTGATCCCTCACTCAAAAGTAGTAATCGTTAACTCAAAAAATCATCGATTTCTTAGCTTGCGCTATTTTCAGCTTGCGCCGCTTTACGCTTGCGCCATGTAGCAATGCCCATGCCAATTAGACCGGGCAATACTGCTGGAGTCGGAATGGCAGTGCTGGTGTACTGAGCATTGCTTAGCGATACGGTTGAACTGCCGTTAAAGTCGCCTACATCTACGATTCCCAGGGCTAGATTGTAGGTGCCCGGAGTGGCGAAGACATATTGAAAAGGACTGTTTATTCCTGGAGCCGTATTGAGAGTGGTTATGGCTCCATTGGCTGAGAAAAAGGCGTAGTCAGAAAATACAGTGTCATTGGTGTTGAAGATCGAGTTGAAGCTGAAGCTATCGCCTGCTGCTGCATCCACTGTGTACCTGATGGCAGAGCCTTCGTATGCCAAGGGGAAAACGGGGTCTGGATCGAGGGAGCCGATCGGTACACCAATGAAGTCTTCTAATCCGCCCACAGTTCCTACAGGACCTGCAGGAGTGCCTGAAACGTTGAAGCTGCCAGAGGGCAGAGGAAAATCATCATCTTGAAGCCCATCAGTGCTGAGGTCAGCGGTAGTAGGAGTGGGCAGCACATCTCCAAAAGTGTTCCAGTCGCTAAAGTTTGTGATGCTGGCAGCTTGAGCAGGTGCAGTGAGAGTCAGGCTGCCGATGCCGATCGCTCCTAGCAAACTAGTTGTGAGCGCAAACCGTTGAACTAAGGTGGAGGTTGTCATGAGTTTGGTTATTTTGATTGATGTATAGAACCCATTTGAGATCTTAAGAAGATGCTGCAAGCCTCTTCACCATTAGCCTAACGAAGCAGAGGTGAATCTTGGTCGTGGCATTCGGCAATGTCCGCTCAAAGTTTTTCACGAGAATTTT
>JAHHHD010000036.1 GCA_019359505.1 Drouetiella hepatica Uher 2000/2452
AACATTCATGCTGCAATTTTATCTACGAAGAAAACAAAGAAGAGAAACTAAAAAAATGAAAAAAAGAAACTAAAAACACAAGTTCAGAATCGATTCCCTTGACTTCGTCGGACTCAGGGCATATTGTAAACTGCGGTTTCTCGATGAGTTCAACTTGCAAATCACCTCTCGACAGTCCGCTTCAGCACAGCATTCAAGCAAAAAATTCTGTTAGACCATCATCTAAATCTTGAATAATTCTTCTCAATCCTGTCACTACTGATTTGAAGAAATTAATCACAGGAATTACTAACCCTTTTCCTTCTTTGTAGTCTTTATATGTACTGTTAACAAATTGAGCTACCTGTATCACGAATCCAATGGTGGCAAATATGCAACCTTTTTCAATGCGAATATATAATACTTTTGCCTGATCGCCAAAGCTCTTTCTCACAGTCTCTTCGAGAAGCCTTCTCAATTCTGTATCTCTACTCTCATAATATTTCCAAAGTGTTTCGTGGTCGCAGGAATGTAACTCACGAATTTTGATCCCAATTTCTTGAGTCTTTTGTGACTCTTCTGCTAACTGGTCTACAATAGCTTGAGGTACATCTTCACCAGCTTGAACAGCCCTTTCAATGTTTGGTTGCAGTTCTGAAAATAAGGTTAAAAGTTGAGGGTACTGTACAATCTCAACAGAAACAGGAACTGGTAGATAAATAGCTCCGGTCTCAGTATTGCTACCAACAGTCTGAGTACTACTGCTAACAAGCTTGTCCTTTGATTCATTTGATTTGCGAAACATTGACCAAATAGCATATCCAGCCGACACAGCCGCTGTAGCTACTGGAGCGACTGTAACTGCAACTGCAACTGCTGCAACTCCAACCGCAACGGTGAAAGCATCTTGAGAGTTCCGCTTTCCCAAAGAGGGAGCTACCTGAGTTTCTTTACTTAATATTTTTTTAATGACAGAATCATTCTGACCTTGATAGCTTTCAGCGGTTCTAGGTGCAGAAATTGACTTATCTGATACTTTCATGTTCCAACTCTCCAGAATCAAAATAATTGTAATCTTAGGTACAGACTGCACCCATTAAGGCTTTTGATGAAGTTCTAACGCACAAGCCGATTATAACGAAGGAATTAGTAGGGGTCGAGTTAAACTCAGCGGAGCAGTCACCCACTCCGCTGAGTTTAACTCGACCCCAAGCTGTGTCGCTGACTGCGGCGATTCAGCCATTTAAAGCTTAGATGAGTGATTGGAGTAGTTGCGCGGGACGCAACTACTCAATCAATTTCGCGTGGTTCTAGACTTTTGGCTCAACGAAAAATCAAGGGTTTCAGACCATAACTAAACGGTGATTTAAGCCAAATCTAGCCCAGAGCTATTGACGGCAAGAGCAAAACGTCAAAATCTGTATAATCTTGAAAAAGCCTGAAAGCTTTACCCATCAAGACATATACTGATTTGAATGTCTTAAATTCTACAAAAAATAGAGGCTAAAACCTCTGCTAGAAAAGGATTCTAGCCTTAACGTTGTTTTTTCTCGTTTGCTGAACATACCCGATGTTCCATACACCAACTTTCAGGTACGCCGGCCTGACCCACATCGTTTCGATCGGGATAAGGACGGTATTAGCTGTGAGGCTTAGTGGAAGGATCTTTGGGCAGTCAACAAAAGCATTTAATCGTCGGACGAGTGTAAGGGTCACACAAGCATCTTGCTGCCAAAGGCTTGTCGTCTGTTCTGTCTGGAGAATAGTTCTGCTACGAACTTCGTTAAAGGAGCGATCGCGCTTAACCTTACAAATCAAGCCAGCTTATCCAGTTCTCACCCTTAAGCCCTCTGTTAGTATTTCGCTTTAGCTCGTGCTTCTCATTGTGGGCATCAATTTCAGCCTTGTGTTCAGAGAAATAGCTTTCAAGCTCCTTGGTTGAATGAGGAGATACTTCAGCCACAACCGCACGAGAGATGTAAATCTTCTTCTTACTCCCAGCAACATTATTGTATTCCTGGATAGCTGAAACTATCTCATCGATTGAGATAGGCTCTTCATCTTCTGATTCATCCTCATTAACCTTCTCAGCTTTACTCGGAGCTGGCGGAGAGATTAATGAGCCTCCTTCATTACCAAGAAGCTTCTCTAGCCGTGCTGAGACTTCCTCATCACTTAGCCCAGTTGAAGGAGCTTGAGTTTGTACTCCATAGAAGGACTGCCGGATTGCATCAAGTGCCTGCTTTCGCAGCGTCGTCACTGCCTTGGCGCTGATTCCAAATTGAGCGCCAATATCTGAGGTTGACTTTCCAAGCACTTCACCCACGATCGCACCAAGTGCAATCTTACTTTTTTCTGCTGGCGACAGATCTTTTAATAGCATACTGCTCGATTCTTCTATTCAACAGGTCAGTTAATTATTATAGATGAGACAGAAAATATAGGAGCGTAATTGATTAAAAGTTTCAGTTCCACTTTGAAATGTATTATTGTCTCATTTACTAGCATGAGAAACCTATAAAGCCGTTTTATTATCAAATGAAATTTTGCTAAGGTGGCTCACCATTATGAGTATTGAGATAATATGTCACGAGATATATTTAGAATTTTTTGATAGCAGGAAGACCTAAAGCTTTTGGCTCTATAGCTGTTTCAGGGAGATAAGCTAGAGGGAAAAGCTGAAGGGCTTGAGCCAGTTACATTCCAGGTTCTTTCGGCCTCCAGAGCTGAAAAGCTCTAGCAGCAAGCGTTTTAAGTTCTTATCTCCAACCACCTCCCTGAAACAGCTATAGAGCCATTCAAATTTAAACATTAGCAAGCAAACCAAATGTGACTGTTACCATAAGTTGAGTAACTGGCTCAACTTATGGTTCCAAATCGAGTTGCTCATTTTCTTTCAGTCAGGCAGAATAGCCTTCATACAAGATGATGCCCTTGTGGTACTTGATGAGGACGGCATTTCGAGTTTAGCAGTTTTAATTTCTACGTACTTAGGTTGACAATAGAGATGACGTATATGTTGCTGAGGGAATGGAGATGATGGAATATCGAGAGAACGAGAATTTATGTTTTGAAGAATATTATGACTTTCTAAAAAGGTCTGATCTTGGCGGTCAATATCCTAAAGAGCGTTTTGAGGAAAGGATAAGAAAGCTCTTGACTACTCGATCAGTTGCCATTACCGCTAGAAATGATGAGGGGAAACTGGTTGGAATAGCATTTGGTGTTACGGATTTTTCTTACTTCCTGTTTATCACGGATCTCGGTGTGGATAGAGCTTATGTAAAACAAGGAATAGGAAGTGAATTATTGATTCTCATTCGAGAGGCAGTTGGTGGAGAAGATGATATTACAGTTGTTACCGTTGCTCATGAGACCGCAATAGGTTTCTACGAAAAGTGTGAATATGTATCCGAGAAGCGCTTGTTTTGGAAACCTTGTAACCTCTGGAGCAAAATTGAAGTAATTTAGCTCAGCAAATCAAGAACTCCGCTGCGAGCGGGCGGAGTATGAACAGCCAACTCTTCTAGCATTTTACTTACGCCGCAAGCGGCAGGGAATCTACCCTTAGAAATTGAAGAACTTAAGGAAGCAGGTAGAGTGGCAGTTCCCGTGCTTATCTTGCCAGCACAACGGCAGTGATTCGGGAACTCTAGTTTCTAGTCCTTAGTTTGATCAACTTTAGAATGCCGATTGCTACCCTCATTCTCACCACATACAACCGATCGTCATACCTCCCCTCCGCCATCGCCAGCATCCTGTCTCAAACCCACCACAACTTTGAACTTCTTATCTGGGACGATGGCTCTACAGATGGCACCCTCGACATTGCTCAATCATACGCCCGTTAAGACGATCGCATTTGTCTAATTGCTGCCCCGCACCAAGGACGTGCCCAATCCCTCATCGCTGCCCATGCCCTAGCCTAAGGCAAGTATGTCGGTTGGGTAGATAGCGATGATCTGCTTGCCCCCACAGCCTTAGCAGAGACGATCGCCCATTTCAATACTCATCCCGAAGTCGGCAGGGGTTACACCGACTACCAGGTAATTGACGAGCACAATCGACTCAAAGGATAAGGAAACCGCTGCCGCATTCCTTATGACCCACAACGGTTATTAGTGGATTTCATGACGTTCCACTTCTGGCTGATGCGACGCAGCGTTTACGAGCAAGTGGGCACCGACAACCGTTGACTTAAATGAGTTTTACAGAAAAGTCCCTGAAATATAGTGAGTGACAACTCCCTCTCAGACTGCTGTTAACGCATCACAGTCAAGGCAATAGCCCGCTGGTTTCACAGGGTAGTGTGGTCAATCTGGGTCACCTATTTGTTCTTGAAGCGTGTCCGCAGGGCTTGACCTTTGAGCGGTGTAAGAAAGCCAGTTCCCCTCCAATCTACGCTAACTGCAACCCTAGATGACTGACCCCACAGTAGGCATCATGCACTTGAATGGCTTGCTCAAACTGGGGCAAAATCTGCGGCTCCCCGATGATCTTAATCAAGTGACAAACAGCATAAGCACTCGATACCGGTAACACGATGCCTGTGATGGGGTCATAAACAAATCGCTCTGGGTCTGCCTCAACCTCTACCCGCCAAGGCTTAGGCTGAAGCCTGGCGCGAAAGGTAGCCTGGAACTTGCACAGCTTGGCATACAACGGATCAACATAGAGGTTTTGCATCAAGCGTTGGGTCTGACGCTCCAGGGGGTCAAACTCCTGAGTGGTGCAGAAGTAGCGCAGTCCGTTTCGGGTGTGATACACCCGAAAGCCGAGGTGAGGATACTGCTCCACAATCAGATGTAGCGCCCCGATCGCCTGTCTTTGACTAAGAGCCACTTGGCAGTTCACTGGACAATCTCGGGGGTTGGCGAACTGAGGGACGCCCAGATCAACATCGACAATCAATAGATGCTCGGCATTGAGTACCAGACAGCCATAGCGGTTAAGGGTAATGGTTGCCTGCTGCTGCCCCTGGTAACAGATTTCATGCAGCACAGGTTCGTTCAATACACTGTACTCACCTTGAGCTAAGCGATACCAATTGACGCTCTGAGAATAGTCGCCAATGGCAATGGGGCTGAGGGAGGTGATGCCACTGCGCTCAGGCAGAGAGAGAATCCCAGACCACTTCTCGATTAACAAGGCGGTGTCGGCGTGAGGGTCTGGGGCTATCACTAATTGCATCAGATACTCTCTCACCTGGGCGATCGGACTTTCAGCGTTCCGTTTGCCTGACCAGAAGCAGAGCTTGCGGTAGAGGTGAGGGTTTGCCTCAATGAACTGCTCAACTCTGTCTAAAGCCGTCATGGATGATGCGTTTGTCAAGGTGGTTCAACCTCAGTTCTCTTGATCCAGACCGTCTAGCCCTTGCTCAAACAGGGCGATCGCTGCCAATGCCCCAATCAGCCGCTGTTGGAGATCTTCTACGGTTAACGCTTCTTCCATCAGAGCGACGGCTTCCTGCAGAGACACCAACAGAGTGTTGGCAACGTCAGCTTGATCGGTTCCTTGTGCCAGTTGGGCTAGGTACTCTGCTTTGACCACCATCTGTTTGAGGCGCACGATCGGTTGCTGTGCCCTGAGTTGAAGCGGGGGAAGCGGATTCTGAGCAGTGTCTTCGCAAGGGGACATGGGGTGGCTCCAAATAGAGGAAAAAGAACATAGCTTGTCCATAGACTCGTTTTCATGTCACTGTTGTGCTGCTGATGGCAGGAAGCGTCGCCGGGGTGAACCCTTTTGCAGCCATAGGGCATCGCTGGGGACAATCTGCCCCCATAGGAGCCTCAAATGATCCTCTATCTCTGCGGTGATGGGCAAAAACAAGGGATCATGCTGTTCGTACTTGATCAGGGCATAGAGTTCTACTCGTTTTTTTCCCCTTTCCTGCTGGCGATAGCGCAGCTGAGGCTGATAGCCTAGTCCTTCCAGCAGGTGCAGTACAGAGGCGATCGGCAGGTTCTCCACCCGGTCGAGTTGCACGGCAAAGATTACCTGCCCTGGCTTGGGTCGTTGCGGCATCTGGTAGGGGTGTGGAACTAGAGGCTGAACTTGCCAGGGCGATCGCCTGAATGCTGGGTCTCGCTGACAGTGACAGAGCAGCACGCGCTCATATTCGGCAACGGTTACAGCGTTGAGGGGCACAAATGCCTGGACGCTCTTGACGAACCAGCCCGGAAATTGAGGCAAGATCTCATGGACTTGGGGAGCGCTGTCATTGTGCTGGGCTGTGCCGAAGCTTAACCATCCTTCATCCTCTATAGGCGTGGTAGATTTGCAGTCTGCGTCGCGGAGGAAATACAAAATGGGCGATCCTCTATCGAGTCGATCCGGTACTAGCTCATCTTGGGTACAAACCGCCATGTAAAAGCCTGCTGTGGTTGCAGGAGTGATTTCCTTAGCAGGGTGATATGCCTGCACCTGGTCGATATTCCAGTTCACGCCTCCCCAAACTTTGATGGTGTTCTCAACCGGGGGAAAATCTGAGAACTCCAGCAGGTACTGTTCCCAGGCAGATTCCGGCTCCAGACCACCGAGCTTTGGTATCGTCTCTCTAGAGGGATGGAGAGACCTGAAAACAAAGTAGATAAGATATTGCATGATTTTCTACCAGGTATTGTTCAAGTTCCGCGCTGAGTGTTGAATTGGTCTAGGTCGCTTTCAGGGTGTAAGCAGGTCTCAGTTGAGTTAATCCGATCGCCCAAAGTTGGCGAGATTTATCGTGAAGAGTGGTATGCCTTTTATGTCTATTCAGTTTGTTTCAAGAGCTTTTATATCTGTTTACAGCCCTAGGACATATCCATGCAGAAATCAGGTCTATATCGATCTAGGCTCGTCATCATAAGTTGTTTCAAATAGAGGGAGCATCATAGACACTCTCATCGTCATTTAGTACACTTTTCCTGTCGAGTTGATAGATGTTCTATCAACCAAGTTTGTACCTGTGCTGCTCGATCGAATGGTATCTACTGGTACTCCAGCCACCATCGGTTGGTTGCAAGTCCGATCGCCCAGAAACAGCACACCCAGGATGCGCGTCTGCAAGCTCAAAAGGGCGGTTGAAAGATGGGCAAATTAGGCTGCATAATCCGTTGTTCAGCGGTGTTATTTCACTGCATTGCTGGATAAATCCAGGACGCTCATGGGCACCAATCTCTTAATTGAACTACCTGTTTTTCTACGAGTCCAACAAATCGTGTCATTTTGACAACGCGCTGGCTCAAAAGCCTGAATATCCTGCTGATTAGCAATTCTCTCTTCCGTTAGCACAAATCTGCTAGCAGTGCTATCTCCATTTTTCCAGAACATCCACTCTGGAAAATCCGGACGGAGTCTGCCTCTACAAAATCTACTACCCAGTCGCCGGCTTGGCACAACCACCGGACGATCGCTCCTGGCAAGATGCCCAAACATTCGCTAAGGCTCCGTCGCACTTCGCTCGTTAAGGCGTTTAGTAAGGCAGAACGTTCTGATGAATTCCAGATTTTCCAGAGTGACTGCACCAACGCTTGCTCTTGTGCCGCTACTGCCTGCGATAAAATTTCCACCCCATCTGCCAACTCTTCAGGAGTTAAACCTAGTCTGATAACCTCGGTAGTCACAGCCCCCCCTTTATTTATATTTCTATCAAAATCACCCCCTGTGACTACCGAAACCGATTTAGTCTCAACTCCCGACTGAGGATGGGTTTCACGCTTAGAGCATCGGTATTCTAAAACTTCCTGAGCTATCGCCCATTGCTCCAGGTCAAGGCAATAGATTCGCACCTGTTCTCCACGGGCGCCGTCTCGTCGATCGCATACTAACCGTAATCCAATCTGCTCAAATAACTGTTGCAGAATTTGGATTGGGGTAGCATTGCGACGAATGGTGAGTCCCAGAAAGTCTTTGATAATTAGCGCATTGCGTTGAGCATTCTTTTCTAACGCCACTAAGTCCAGGTCATCATTGCGAAATTCGCGCTCAGGGTTGATCAGTAGATGTAGCCCTAGCTCTCGTCGTAATGCCCAAGTCACCGAGTCATTGCGCCAATCCAGGGGATGAAACTTCTCTCGCTCTGCCAGGTCTTTAGCTGCCACGAACGCTGGTGGAAAGTGAATGCGTTTACCATTTACTGGATTGACTTCAGACGGCTCTTCAAGCAATGCTTCTAGAAGTGTGAACTGACGAATCGTGCGACCTCGTTTATCCAGTTCAATCAGTTCTGTGTCTACCTCTTTGCCCCAGGAAGTTTCGATGCGGTAGCGCTCTAGCTTGTACCAGTCCTCCTGGGTCGGGCGTTCCTTCGACTCCAGCCGGCGAGCTTCAGAAGCAGAAATCTTCTCAGCACCACAAATACCTCGGCTGCGGGACTGCTGGTTAATATCGCGAGCTGCCTTCAACTCCTCTTGGGTTTCCCAATCTTTTTCTTCACCTAGCAGGATCAGGTGATGCCCCTGGGACTCAATCAGGTAGCGAACATCGCCCCGCAGGTTGTTGAGGGACTCATTGCGACGAGCTTGAATAGCGGCCCACGCGTTCCAAGCGAATTCATCTGCGATCGTCTTCTCACCGCTGCCGGCAATGATCTTTAGAAGAAAGCCACAGAGATCATTCTCCTGAATTCTGTTTCGTTGGATTCGCTCGGCATTGGTAGGACGGTAGCCCCCAATCGGGTTGGGATTGACCCAGACATGCCACTCTACTTTCGGTCGGTAGCGATTAAGTGCCTGAATACAGTCTGTCCCAGCCAAGGAGCCGCCGACAAACACGCCAAATACTTTATCGAAATGGGGAGTATCAATGCTGACCCCTGTGTTAACTGAAGGCGAGTAGATCAGGCAGTCGAGACCATCAAGCTTTCCAGGTGCGTTGATATTTTCAATCAGCGATCGCATCCCTGGTTCATTAGAGTTCTCAGAGTTGATGCAGACAATTCGCTTTTCGAGAAACAGGGTTTGAAGCGCTTCGTAAAGGTCTTTGGAAAACTCCAAGCCATCACAGGCGACAATGACCCGATCGCCTAGAAACAGTGAGGCCTTGATTTGGCGGACGATGCCAGAGCGATCGTTGCCCTCATACCAAAAGGCGCGGCGGTTCCCATTCTGGTAGCGATTGCGGATGACAAACGGCAGTTCAGTCGGATCAGGACGCATTGCCAAGATGAACTTCAGCGAGACGTCGGAGAGATGGGCATCACTGAGCACCACGCACTTAGCGGAATAGATAAAGTGTTTGAGCGATTGCAGGATGGCGTGACGATGCTCTTTGCAGGTTGAAGAACAAAGCAGGTGAGAGATGAACTGTTCGCATTCATCGAGGAAGAGGTAGTCATAGGTGTTGCCTTCTGTGTTGAGCTTGTGGAGAGAGTCAGCGGTTAGTGAAAGACACCGCTCATGCCACATATTCCAGCCGTAGTCAGAATAGATCGCGGTGCCCAGACGAGCTGCCAGGTTTCGCAGCAGGGCAATACGATGACCCAGATTGAGGATGCGGGCGTTAGGGTGGCTCTGCTTGATTTGCTTGAGAAACTCGGTCTTGCCCGTGCCCATATCTGAGAGGAGGGCAATGACTCCAGAGTCTGGCAGGGGTCTAATAAGCTGACTGGGAGAGGACTGGGTAGATTGCAGTAGGTAGGGTTGGTCAAGATCGATCGCGATCTCATAGGTAAGGGCATGCCCCATTAGCCAGTGCTGCCGATGCCGCTCATAGGACTGGAGTGAGACAGCATCTAGGTAAAGTTGGTCAAACGATTCTATGCCTCTGGCAACAATGAAGTCATCGACACCCTTCTCAGGTCCCGGCAGCCGAATAACTTTGACGGTGCAGCTTGCCTGCTCTAACAGCTTGCCCGTGCGAAGCAGCGCCTGGCTAACGTGCTGGCGGGTTTTGGGATGAGTGTCGTGGTCAAAGCAGAAGAAGAAGGTTCGATCGGCAGTGGCAAAATGCTGCAGGTCAGGAATCAGATGTTCTGGTCGGTTGCCCTGGCGTTTTTTGCGTCCATTCCAGACCCCTGGTAAGGCGATGGCGACATAACCTGCACTCAACAAGGCAGCTGCTTTCTTTGCGCCTTCACAGATAATGATGGGGAGATTATAAGTCCACACCCATTCCCAGAAGTGAGGCTGGGTATGGCGATCTCGCAGCCGCAGCATCAGAGGAGAGAGAGGGACGCGGTGACGAGAAGCAATGGTCTCCCAGGTGGCCCGATCGACATCTAGGAGAATGGATAGGGTTTCGCAGCCTGCAGGATGTTCGTACTTGCGAGCTTTACCCTTGTTGGCATCAATGAGGGGATCGTCAGGTTTGAATGGACCCCAGTTGCGCGGCTCTCCGGTCTGTGGATCGAGAGTGTGGCAGTACCAGCCAGAGGTAAAAGGGCACTGTTTCCATCTGTGTTCGGACTTCCAGTTAATCCACTGACGAATGAACCAATTGTCGTCGGTGGAGTGAAAGTTGAGATTTGCCAGCGAAGAGGAGATTGCGCTGGCCTGCAATTCCTGTTGGTGTTGAGGTATCAGCATGAGGGGCTCTGTCCCGAATGGGGTAAGGAGACAAAGAAAAATGGCGAGCCTGTCCGGAAGTCATGTGTAGGACTCCCGAGTCAGAGGAAATTGGCACAAGTTTCTCTGCCGCGTTGACAAACGGCGAGCAGAAAGCATGAAGGTAGAAAACTTTGAAAACTGCTCTCTGCGGAAGTTTGAAGGGATAGAGAGCCATACAAAAATTATGCAATTTGTTAAGAGTCTTGCATCTCTCAACAAATTGACACTACAATTGCCATAGCAAAGCTCAGTAACCTAACATCCGCCCGCCAAAGCATCAGTTAGCGTTACCACGCTCCATCCCATTCAATTTAATAAAAAGCCTTAAAACCCTTATCTGTTTTCCCAGTTAGGGTTTTTTGCTTCTAGAGTGTCTAGAACATAGAATGCACCTCTTGTTACAAGTGGGAAAGCTTTTTCAGCATCAGATGCGCAAAATTTAGCACCTGATTGAGGTCAACTTACGCTGCTAACTACTGTCAGCTAATAGGTAAAGAGAATCTCAAGGCCTCAAGTTAGCTTGCCAAGTGTTCAAATTCTGCAAACTCGTCGAGTGAGAGTTGCAAAATTCGGCACATGGTTTGGGTTTGCCGAGGTGTCAGACTTGGGATATGTCTACTAGACTCCCAATTCCTCACGGTTGTCTCGGTGACGTCCAAGGCGATCGCTAAGCGCCGTTGCGTAACCCCAAGCTCTAAGCGTCTTTTCCGAAGAGATTCTCCAGTCCACATAGCTGTTGGTCGTAAGTTAACTTACTGAAGTATGGTTGCTCCAGATCCTACTTCACCCGCGAGAGATCGAAACAACAACTTTTGTAACTAAAAGCTGGCGATATAGATCAAGACTGTTGCCCTGTTTGGGGTGGGGGATACTTATCTGGAAATTTTGCTCTAACGCTTAACTCGATCAAAAACGCTGCCAGATTGGCTGGGGGGCGGGATTCCCACTCAGCCCATTGCTCCAAGTCTTCAAAGATTCGAGCTGGTAGCGTTACGGTAATTCTCTTAACGTCCTTTGCCACGTCTAAATCACTGTTGCTGAGATGCAAGCAATGATAGCCAGTTAGCCTCACCATCTTTAAAAAGTCGTCTACTTCGCATCTATGGTATGTTAATTAGCACCAAAATACTCTGTTCTGACTCAATTCTTAGTTTTTAACTTTACACCATGCCAAATCCCCTGCCATTGTTTCCTCCAATTGTCTTGCCTAAAACGATGCCGGTGAGCATTCCCCAACCCAAGTTTCATCTGGGTGAATCTGTTGGTTGGCAGGCTGAGGCAGACTTTGGGCGTGTGGTCGGAGTGATCTATAGCCATGAGGCAACGCATCAAGAAACGGGGCTACACTATTTGATTTTGCTTGACGCGCAGAGTCCCTCCCACAGGTTTTGTACCCATGACTTTGCTTTTGAGGAAGATTTGGAGCGCTTAGCCCACGGCTCTAGAGGTCAAGACTCATGACTAATTTCAACCAGCAGCGGGTGCTGGAGCTGCACAACCGGATGTGTATGAATCCTGAAACTTTCAGTCACCGCTGGGGCATGAATGCTGGTGAGATTGCTGCAATCTGCGGGATTTCGCGATCGAGTGTCAGCCACTGGTTAGGGGGGCGTAGCAGTCGTCGCACACCGGGCGGTGCTCATCTGCGCATTTTGGCAGTGGCAGATTTTTTATTAACAAACGCAGAGCGGATTCAGCCTCTTCTGGAACGCTGGCAGCAGCCAGAAGAATCAGAAAGGTGAGCCTGTGTCAATTTGACATCATTTTCTTGCTTTACATTCTGCGCTGATGGTTAATGGTTTCAAGCAATACGCTTGTTATTAAATTTCCCAACTATGACACCACTAGCCTCAGTAATTGGTAATTTACTCACGGCACAAGTTTCCATACAAGGCATACGACCACTTTTGTGGCACCACTTTGGAATAGACGCGATTCCTCTTCAAAAGCAGGAGACAGAAGGGGTGGCGGGACACAATCCAAACGAGTGGCGCAAAACTGTTTTGATGACCCCCGATCGCCAACTTTTTATCTACAGTACCTATGTTTTCAGCTGTATTCGGGCTGCTGCCCCATTCATCAAAAGGGGCAAATCGCTACAAATTGCGGTTTCTGCGACGCTACAGATTGAAGAAGAGGTTATTTTGATGAGCGATCGCTTTGTGCCACAGGAGCCAGAACTGATCGAGCGGAGTCAGACCTTTAAAGAGCTACCACCCGTCTACATCTATGTAGAAGGTGTAAAGAATCCATCAACAGGACGGCGAAACATTCGTTATCGAGTTGCTGCAGCCCCAGAGTGGAAGTGCCAATTCACGCTGAATTGGGATAAGACCGTACTCTCTCGTGAAGAGATGGAAGCTTTGTGCTTGACAGCGGGGCAATTTGTGGGCTTGGGCGATGGGCGGACGATCGGTTTTGGACGGTTTGACGTAACATCTTTCATTGTCTCCGATACATCCTAGATGTGTCGGACACCCATACGGTTGGGTGGGGCTAGACAGGGCAGGACAAGATGGGATAAGTCGGGAACCGGCAAGGCAAGGTTAGGTGGGGCGTGGCCAGGAAGGCACGACAAGACAAGACAAGACAGGGAACAACCATGCGGAGACGACGGCAGCCCAGAGCCATTTGGCAGCAAACTCGACAACGAATTTGGCAACGAGATAAAGGGCGCTGCCAGGGGCCCTATTGCTATGGAAAGCCTGCACAATCACTACTACTTTACAAGGCGCATATTGATCATGTGCTGGAACTTTCGCATAGAGGCACAAATGCAGACTCGAATCTACGTACCCTCTGCCGGCGATGCCATGTGCTGAGAGCTAGAAAATCGCATCAAGGCATGATATCTAAAGCATTACACGATGGAATTATTCCACCAAACTGGCGATCGCTTGTATGGGAATAGAAGCAGGATACACATTTGATAGAGATGAGCTTCTTTTAGTAAGCAATCTCGGCTACCCGTGCTTTGTATTATGAGCTCACGTACTGGCGAACCTGATTTAACCATTTATGTGAATGAATTTTTCGGCTATTGGGGCTAAGTTTGTCAGAATTTTTGGTCATGATGTTGTGCATAGATTTACCTAATATTTGGTAATGGACTCGTCATTTAGCGTAATCAAAATGGCGCTACTAATATGGTTGAGCAAGGACAAGATTTATCTGGACTTGATAGTATTGGACTGGTAGCTGAGCTAGATGCTACTGATGACGCGTTATCAATGCAGAATGACTCATTTTGTATGATGTCAATTTCAGAGATTCAAGTGCCGTCTCATCAGCCTCGAAGATATTTCGATCCACAAAAGCTGGAACAACTGAGTTACTCTATCAGGATTCACGGGATTCTCGAAAATCTATTGGTTCGCCCTTTAGATAGTGGAAACTATGAATTGGTGGCTGGGGAAAGGCGGCTAAGGGCAGCGATCGCAGTTGGATTGGCTGAAGTGCCTGTAACAGTCCGCGAATTGACGAATGAGCAGGCGCTCTCCCTAAGTCTTCTCGAGAATCTTCAGCGTGTAGACCTCAATCCAATTGAGGAGACTGAGGGAGTTTTGAAGTTATTGGCATTACGGCTTAGTTTAGAACTTGATGAAGCTGTAGCTTTACTTTATCGACTTCAAAATGAGGCTAGAGGAAGAATTACCCATAACATTATAGGTAGTCCTCAGCTTGAGCAGCTCGAAGCAGTGTTCTCTGACGTAGGGCGGTTTACCTGGGAGTCGTTTATTGTCAATCGGTTGCCATTGCTCAAGCTGCCGCCCGAAATATTAGATTTAGTTCGCCAGGGAAAGCTTGCCTACACTAAAGCGCAAGCGATCGCGCGGGTTAAAGACAAGGGATTTCAGAAGAGTTTGTTGGATGAAACCCTATCCCAGGATCTGAGTTTAGGGCAATTGCGCCAGCGAATCCGCAAACACTTAAATATAGAAATACCTAAAACCATTGTTCCAAAAGATTTGCTTAGTCAAACTTATCAGCGGATTCAATCATCCCAAGCTTGGAGTGATCCACAGAAGAGAGAGCGTGTCAAAGAACTTTTACAAGAACTATCTGCACTACTAGAAGACTGAGTAACTTAAACCCTAACTTCAATGGCGGAACTTGAGAAATTTCTAGGTCAGGTATCTTTAACCTGCAAGTACTGCTTCAGGTATCAGAATCAGACTCAAGGGTCAGCCATGCTACACATTTTGCAATATCTTCATCTACAAGATTAGATGACTCAGATTTAGATGGAGCAAAGTTAGGAAGATGGGTTGAAACTAGTGTCGTAACAAATGCTGATAGCTGCAAACGGAGAGTTTCTGGAACATACTGAAGCAACACAGTATCCACTAACTGTACAATTGATTGTAAAGCAGTCTTTAATTGAGAGTTCTGCTGTTCTAAATTGATGATCTGTTGTGTTTGTATTACCTCATCTTTTAAGTTCTCTCCTTTAACCTCGTTAAAGGCTCTAGAGTCCTCGGAAGAGCAACTAATCACAACAATTTCTCTCTTATTGCTTCTGCCTAAGTAGTGCTTGAGAATAATATCAGCAGTGTTTCCAACATAGGCGGCAAGATCCATAATCTCACGCATAGTAGATTCATTGAGTTCAATCCTTCCTTCGACTGCTAGACTAATAAAAGTATGACGAGTGTTGTACTGAGGTCGATAATGATCAATGCCACCGTGCTCTTCACCTAAAGCTGCAAGCTTAGAGACAATTCCTGCTGTAAAGTATTCTTTTTGAACTCCACTCTTCAGAATTCGCACTATACGGTTTTCATGCCAGGAGTTATAAAAACTTTTTCGATTGATATGAAGACCAGTAGGCTCTTGAAATACGAAGCCGTCTGGATTTTTATTAAGCGATGAAAGCCTTCTCAAAAGTCTTTCTAATGCCGGATCCTCAATTGGAAATTCTCGATCTTTTCCAGTTTTAGTTTCATTCCTTGGATCATGCTTACCTCTCACAATAGCTATTGTTTTTCGGATGTAAATAAGACCCCTTTCGAAATCAATATCGCTCCATAGTAGCGCAATTGCTTCTCCAGTCCTGAGTCCTGTTAAGAAATAAAACTCAACTAAATCTGCATAGCGATGATAGTATGGATGACTGCGATAAGCTTCAATGATCCGCTCCATTGCTTGACGAGAGAATGGATCTGGATGTTCATCACTAGGTCTTGGTTCCTTAAGAGCCTTTATGACGCTCAGAAATGGGTTTTTATGAATCTTATTTTCCTCAATTGCCCAGTTACAGCAAACGGATAATTTTAAAAGGGTCTGATAATATACCGCATATTCTAGTTGTGACAATTCTTCTAAGATGTTTTTGACATCTGAGAGAATTTTTGTATTTAAATTAGTAATTATATTGTAAGCAGTTTGATAATTTGACAGAGTTGATTTACTGCGCCGAAGAACTAACTCCAAATATTTCATGTGTTCTAGAAACAATTCATCCACTGCTAGCTCTATATTCAATTTAACTTTTGATTGTTCGGGTTGACCCAGCTGATAGAGAATATAGGACTTTAATTCTTGCTTACTCATGTCGTTGACATTGAGTTCTTTAAGAGTATGAGTTCTGACATTAATTTTGTCTAACACACCTTGAACAGCAGTAAGGTTTTGCTGTGTTGCCGGTAAACCAAGCATAAAGAATTCTTGCTCCTCGTGCTTCCGGAGGCTAGCAGGTATGTTAATGCGTATTGATCCTGGCTGCCCTTTCTGCTTAGATGGGCGAACTGTACAGGAGATAGTACCGCGAGGAGAACGCGGTACGCGCTCTTTCTTACGAGTAACTTTGATATTTTTTCGTGTAGACATGGCGAACTTAAAAAGTACTTTATTGAGTGAAAATGCTCTTTTTTACGAAAACTGATTCTCTGAAACGCCCTATTTATCTAGAAGTAACTGTTATGCTGTCTTTTCGAGGAACGACTATAGAATTACTGAACCCTCTAGCCATAAGGGTTTCGTCAACCTATTCAGTCAAAGTACTTAAACGCGTACTTTAAGTACAACTTTTGGGCATAGCAAAGGATTAGAAAGCATTGAAATCATTAGTAGTCCGTAGCAGAGGCGATCGAATCTACGGCGCACTCTACAGCGCCCCTTACCGAGGTTCATAAATTTCTTAGGTTTAAGCCTATTGTTCAGAAGTGCTCAAAATTAGCATGAGAAGACGTTCTAACAGCTAGAGCGTAAGACGTACTCAAGTTCGCACTAATTAACATCAAGGGTCGTCCAGCTTCTCGAAGATTGAGAATTGCTGAACTCTGAATCACGTACCCAATTTTGCTAGGGCACTAGCCTAAGAAAAGAGCTAGTATCTTCAATTTCCTGGTTGCTTTGGCAGAATGGCGATAAGCCTCTGAGTCTTTTGCATTACAACCCTTAGGTAGAGACAGTTGGCTAAAGACCTCCATAAATGCGTAACCCAGCAAGAATTTTTGGTACATGGCGGGAACTAAAGGGTATTGAAGTTAGCAGCAGTAAGCTGCTTAGACGATCGGATATGGGGCACATTCAATGGGGATTTCCTTGGAGCTTGATCCTCTAAAAGGTGCTGTCATGAGCCAGTACCCTAAGTAGGCTAAGGAGTCGTTAACTCAAAAGAAACTAGTTTGCTAGAACGACCAGAGTTATTTCGAAATTGAGTAAATTTGATCAATCTCTCTATGGCTTTCAGCATAATCGAGGGATAATCCCGCAGCAAGTCTTGAGCTAAAAAGCTGTAAACCCTAGGAATTGCTGGCTTTCTGTGCTGCGGGATTATCCCGCAGCAAATCTTGTAGACAATCTTTCCTAGCGCTGTAAAATTGGGCTATGTGGCTGCGGGAAAATAGCCTGTTAAGATTCCGCAGGGCTTTCCACTACTTTTTTCTGAGGAATCTTACACTTCTTGACACTATGGCTCGTTCAGGCTTGAGTGCTGAAACACGGAATCAAATCGAAGCTTTAGTTAATGCGCTTCTAGAGTGGGGAGACGCAGTGATTAACCATGGAGGGCAGTCGCCTTATGATATCGAGTTTGTTCAAGCTGAACAGCCTCAAGGTCAGACTTGGCTACGTGTTAAAGCTACTTATGAGTCTTTGTGCTGTCTTCTAAACTCGTCTCATTCTCAAAAGAGAAAAGATGAACGAAGGAGTATACGACGCTTATTAGAGGCTCGCATAGCAACTCTTGAAAAGGTTGAATTACTGGAGAAGATTCCTGATGGCATTCATAATCTTCCAGGAAAATCAGGGACTTATTTTGACTTGAAGCTGAGCTTAGATAATAAAAATGAAAGCCTAGAAGTGCTAAAAGAGAGATTAAATCTAAATAAGTCACAGACTTCGACCAATTCTCTTTTAGCCGAGCAGTCACAGACTTCGACCAATTCTCTTTTAGCCGAGCAGCCAAGTTCGAATATTGATGCTGACGTTCGCTACGTTCGGCAAAAACTCAATAGAATTATTCAACAGGAGTACGGTCAGATTTGCGTTTTTGGAATCTCACAACTTGTAAAGGTCTCAGATATCTATACTCAAACAGATATTTGGAAAGAACTCATTAATCAACGTTGGCCATCACCCTCCATGCTTTTGCAGCCGGCTCACTCTTCTGAGCACTTAAGCCGCCTTGGCAACGAACATTATGAACCACCGCGTTACTCTGGGTGGAAAACTGCTGAAGAGTCTCAACGCTTGATCGTGCTGGGCAAACCTGGAATTGGAAAAACAACCTACCTTCAGCATTTGAATGTCCAATGCATCGAAGGTGCGTTTCGACCTGATAAGGTTCCCATCTTTGTACAATTGGCCCAGTTTGAACGAGTTTTTCGAAACGATCCAAGTCAGAATCTATTCCGTTTTATTTGTTCAATTCTAAGCAGATATGGAGTAGATGCAGATAGAGTTCAGTCCATTCTGGAAGCTGGCAGAGCACTGCTTCTCTTTGATGGATTCGACGAAGTTCCTTCAATCAGCGATGAGCAGATAACGAATCAACTTAGGCAATTTATTGCTCAATACCACCCTAAAAACTCTTTCTTCATCACCTGTCGCGTTGCAGCAAATCGATATCGGTTTGCCCAAGAAAATTTTATTGAAGTTGAGGTTGCTGATTTCAACCGTAATCAGGCGAATTCTTTCATTCGCCTCTGGTTTAAAGCCCTCTTGAAAGATCGACCTGAGGCGGCTCATGCTCAAGCAGAAATATTGATTTCAGCGCTAAACCAGCCAAAACATCGCGCTATTCAAGATTTGGCAGTAACACCGCTAATGCTCAATTTAATTTGCACTGTGTTTCGAGATATAGAGGGATTACCTAGCGGTCGAACTGAACTTTACGAACGAGGTATTAATGCTCTTCTAGAAGATTGGGATCGGCATCGGCAGGTCTACCGCGAGACCATTTACCATAATTTGACCAAGGTAAATACCCTAGAGTTACTTCTCAAGATTGCAAGAGTCACGTTTGAGCAAGCCCATCTCCTGTTTGAGCAGAGGCAGGCTGAGTGGCTGACCTGCGAATACCTAGCATCCTTAAAATTAATTCCAGCTAATTCTGTGGAATTGCAAGAAGCCAGTACGATCGCCATTAGAAGAATCGCAGAAAATCATGGGCTTTTAGCCGAACGCGCACGTGGGATCCTCTCATTCTCTCACCTAACTTTTCATGAATATTTCACAGCGCGCTCAATCTGCCTAGAGCAAGCATGGCCAACATTACTAATTCATTTGCACGACTCGCAGTGGCGCGAGGTCTTTCTTCTAGCCGCTGAAATGTCTCCATTTGCAGATGAGGTAATTCGCCTTATGCTACAGGAGATTCAAACATCTTTTGCCAAGCACTCAGATTTGCAGCAGGTGCTAGCTTGGGTAAACCAGATGGCGACTAGAGCAGCTCAAGCGTTGCCATACAAAACATCAGCCCTGCGAGCCTGGTTTTTCTGTTTGGTCGGGTGCAATTTTGATGAAGGGGTTGAATCGTTTCGCAAAAGTGGTCAGGCTAACTCTGATTATCATGCGTTCTCATTGTCGCGATCAATGGGTCTTGATGAGGTTTTAGCAAACGATATTGCAGAACTGACCTTTCTGTATGAGCGACTGTGCCATGCTTTAAGTTTAGTTTCTAGAGAAGAAATAGTAACTGAGTTAATCTCAGCGCTCCCTGCTCTTCACCGCGATCGTCTAATTGACGGGCTATTACCTGCTATCTTGCCGATCAAAGCCTTATTGTTGCAGCTCGATGACCTTATCTCTCCTGCTCAGCAGAATTTATTTCTAACTTGGTGGCGACAAGAAGGGCAAGAATGGGCGTTGAATACACTAGAAATATATCGACAGACTGACGGTGCAGAGGCAGATATTCCTCAGCCTCCACAGGATGTTTTGAAGCAGTACTATGACGCTAATCTACTGCTGCTAGATTGTATTAGGCGTGCAGGAGCGATAACAACCTCAGTGCGCGAGGCTGTAGAGACTACACTGCTTTTACCCAGTGAAATTGATGACTCAAGAGACTAAGCTTTGGGGCATATACCTTAATAACAGAGCAAACTAGCGGCGAATCAGAGGCGGGCTAGAAACCGATCGCCGAAGACCTGTGACCCGCATCCGGAGCTGATCCGATGGAGCCATGGTCAGACCGCGTCGAATCGGTCGGATCGGCTGGGAGTTGGCTATTGTCATCTCCATATTTAACACCAACTCAAACAAGACCAGTTTCATTTCAAACAGCGCAAAGGCAGAGCCAATACACCGCCGATCGCCCCCGCCAAACGGCAAATACTCATAAGGTGAAAACTGCCGCTCTAGAAATCGCTCTGGTCTAAACTGCTTCGGCTCAGGATAGACTGCCGCCCGGTGATGCGCTAGATAAATTGAGGGCATAACGATCGTGCCAGTTTCCAAGGCATAGCCGGCAACAGTCATCGGCTGCTTGACTATGCGGGGGAAAGCGCTGATGGCGATCGGGTAGAGACGCAGAGTCTCCTGACAGATAGCGCTGAGATAGGGCAACCGGGCGATCGTCATGGGGTCTAGATTAGCCTTATCGCCTAGTGCATCTATTTCTGCCAATAGCCGCGTGCGAACATCCGGTAAATGGGTAATCCAATACAGCGCCCAAGCTAAAGCTGATGCCGTTGTCTCGTGCCCTGCAAACAGCAGCGTAATCAATTCATCGCGCAATTCAACATTGCTCAGCGGCTGTCCTTCAGAATCACGCGCTGCCATCAGCAACGCCAGAATATCCGTTCTCTCTGCATCAGGTTGAGTGTGGCGATCGGCAATCTCGGCATAGATTAAGTCATCCACCTGCTGCCGCAGACGCAAAAAACGCCCCCAGGGACTCCAAGCTCCCCAATCCTTTTGCAAGAACGGATAGAACAATAACATTGCACCCACGGGCGAACCAAAGACATCCAGCATTTTGCATAGAACCTGCCGCAACTGGTCGTAGCGCTGCCCGCTATCGAGACCAAACACTGCCTTGAGAATCACCTGCAAAGAAATCGACTGCATGACCGGACGCACCGCAAAGGTCGTGCCGATCGTCCAAGGGCGCATGACTTGCTCTGTGATGTCCTGGATCACCTGAGCATAGGAGCGCATCCGATCGCCGTGAAAGGGAGGCATCAAAAGCTGGCGTTGGCGCTGATGGGCTTCGCCTTCGAGCAAGACAATGCCATGCTTACCCAAGAGGAACTGAAGAACTTGATTGCCCCGTCCAGCGCTCAACTGTTCCGGTCTAGCTGTAAAGATATCTTCTAGAGCCTCAGGGCTGCTGAAGTAGATTAAGGCTGGTTTGGAGTCCGGCGCAGTCACCTGGTAGTCATCGCCATAGGCTTTGGCACGGGCATCCAGGGTTTCAAAGGGACGAAAGATGAAGCGTAGTCCCCAGATACGACGGAGCCAGTAGGGAGAGTTCAGAGGGCCGTTCAGCGATCGGGTAGAAGGGTCAGCCATGATGTCGGTTGAGTGGGTCAGACTGGAGTTTGAATCAAACGATGCCTCTCTATATTAATCAGCAATTGATGGAGCCACTCAACGCCTGATTGTTCTGATGCCCTCCGAAGTTTGGAGCAGCTTTAGATCAAGGCGATCGGTTCTATCATTGAGTCTTCCCTTGATTTTTACTGCTTACCGTGCAAGTTGATGTTCTCTTCTACCAGCTATTTCAGAGTTTTCCAGCCATCTTCTTCGACTTGCTGGGCCAGCCCGATGTTAATGTCAGCAACTATGAGTTCACCTCCCCTGAGGTCAAACAGCCGACCTTTCGCTTTGATGGGGTGCTCAAGCCCAAAAGTAACTCTCCTGACGACATTCTGTATTTCATTGAGGTGCAGTTTCAGAAACGTGCCAAGTTTTACACGCGCCTGTTTGCTGAAATCAACCTCTACTTTAATCAGTACGACCCACCTTACGAAGATTGGTACGCGGTTGTGATCTTCAAAAACCGCAACACAGAAGTCATGGCACCTCTACGCTACCAGGAAGTCATGGAGCGACGGGTAATTCAGATCTATTTAGATGAGATTGAATCGTTGGCGCAGCGATCGATTGGCGTGGGATTGGTGCAGTTACTTGCAGTCACCTCCAAGCGCAAACTAGGAGAGCGTGCCCAGGAGCTGATTGAACGAGCCAGCCAGACTCCATCAGCAGGGGGTGCATTATCAAGGGAGCAAGCGATAGAATTGGTGCAGACGATCGTGCTGTATCGGTTCCCGAATTTAAGTCGAGAGGAGTTGGAAGCGATGTTGGGCCTAGCGGATCTCAAAAACACCAAAGTTTACCAGGAACTCCAGCAGGAAGTGCGGGCAGAAGCACTCCAGGAAGGCGAGCTTAAAGCTAAGGTTGAATTAGTATCTCGGATGCTGTCTCGTGATTTCGGGGTTCAAGAAATCGTGGAGATCCTGGATTTGCGAACAGATACAGTTGTTGATGCGGCGATTGCAGCTTTGCTGAAGGCTAAGCTGAATGCCAAGCAGATTGCTAAGCGATTAGAGCTTGAAGTTAGCCAAGTCACGCCTAAAGCAGTCCGGTTGTTGCTAAGTGAAGGTAAAAGTGAAGCCCAAGTTGTCCAACAGATTGGGATAACTCTAGCCGCCGTTCGACGCGTGACCCAGCCAAAGTTACAGAAGGCTGAAGAGAATTAAGTTCTGGGGCTGTTGTACACCAGGAATACGTTTCTTAAGTAGCAGAGGGTGAAAGCCTATTTCCTTGGACAGGAGCGAATGGCTAGGCGAGCGCATACCCTGTGTGTTCACGCACATGAGGTGGGTGAAAGGCAAGAACGATGTAATCTTTGGGCACACCTGCGGCGACGAGTTCTGCGGTGATACCGTGATCAAGTCCATCATGGTGCAGCCAGATTTTGTCGTTACGGATTTCAGCATCGAAAACTAGAGCATGAATTCGTTTTTTACCGCTCCACCCCTCAGTAACGATGAGATAGCGGGTGTTATCGGCACTAACGATGATTTTGCTAAGGGTTCCGTCTTCTGCGTGGTTTAGAATTTCACAGTAGTTTTGCAAAATTTGGTAAAGGATTTGGCGGTGTTGATCTAGCGCACTTCGGGTATCCACTGAATAATGACCTCCTGAATTTCATCAAAAATGAGCAGTTTCAAACGACGACTTGCGAGAACAATTTGAACAATTTCCTCCTGAAAGAAGCTTTCATATACTGAGTCACGGACAGCCAGGTAAAGTAGGCGATCGGGGTACTGGATTCGCATCAGGTCTTCGTAGAGCAGATATTGACCGAGTGCTTGTTCGAGGTCACTGACGGGAGATGCGCCAATGAAGCTTTTTACCTCTACCGCAATTTTTTGATTTGCCCGTTCAGCGACCAGCAGCTTTTCAGCTCCTAAATCAATAAGGAGGTCACGTTTTCCAACTTTAAGAGGTAAATTGTCCGTGACCGTCCACCCCTCCTTTTCAAGGGCGTTTTTTACAGTATCGTGATAGAGGTCCTTAGCAGGCATAGCTTTAGATTAAAACAAATCGAGTTGTTATTATTCGGGAGAATCAGATTAAACTGTTCCGGGGCAGGGAAGCGTTTGGGATCGGCGGTAGCATGCTTGGCGGGTCCTAGCCAGTTTTTAGTTAGCGAGAACCCTTTACCCCACTCAAGAAGCGTATTCCCTACTTAAGAGGCGTATTCTCTATGTACAGCTGTGCGACGGTAAAGACTGACCTGTGAAGTCATTACCCGTTAGCTTCCGGTTGCTTCAACAATTGCTCCATTTCACTCAGCAGCTTCTCTAGTTTCTTCTTTTTCTGTGGATTTTCCCATATCTTGGCCTGTTTAAGTTGTCTCGGAACCATTACAAGCCGTTGCGGAAGATCCATCAGCTTTTCAGGTTTTGTTGAGCGTAGTGTTTTGACTCGCTCTTGGATTTGATCAATGGACAAATTGCCAGCTAAAGCCGACTCTAGCAACTCCTGCTGCTGCACTGGATCTTTAACCTTTAGGATCTCGTTGACTTTGGTATAGTGCAATTTCCCTTGTTGAAAGACGGTTTGTATATACTCTGGCAGCCGTAGCAAAGGAAGACGATGTTTTCGAAAACTTTCCGGAGACAACCTTCCAGCAATTTCAAATACATCTTTCACGATCTCCCAATCTTCAATACGGACAACGTTGGACGTAAGCCCTCGTTTCTGATTTGCTGCCTGGTTGAGTAGACTAATTACCTCACTCTGCGATCGGTCTAAGTGCCGCGTTAGCATATTCATGATCGCATGAGTTTCTTCCCAAGCATTCAGATCGCTCCGTTGCAGGTTGCTAATCGATTTGATGTCTTCTGCGGTGCTATCACCAACTTCAAAGATCCGCACCAAGACTGACTCTAACTTTGCACGTTCAGCCGAGCGATGCCGTTTTTCCCCAGCTAATAAATCATATTCATCCGTTGATCCTGGACGTAATCGCACTGATAAGGGGTCAATTACCCCGACTGAACGCATGGATTTTGCCATGTTATTCAGTTCTATTTCGTCAAAGTAACGGCGGTCTTGCCCGGAATCGCGGTGAATTTTGTTGAGCGGAACCCAAATAACTTCCGATTGATGTGAAGTCATTTGGGCTGAAAGAGTGGCAGATTCAGGCTCAGGGGATGGAGAAATAGCAGGAGTTGCTGGAGAGGTTACTGAATCAGATTCCTTACGAATCGTCTGCATTAATCCACTAAAGCGATTCGGTTTTTTAATATCAGCCACCACAAATCTCCTTACCGATCTCAAAATAGTCTTTCCAAGCAAGTTTTGCTTTTGAGTCTTTTACCTGTTCCACCAGAATCCCTTGATTAGCAGCTTTTTGAAAAGCAACTGCCTCACGGATCTTGCCCTTAAAAATTGGAAACCCTGATTGCTCCAGAAACTCACGAGCTTCCTCACCCTCTCGCCTTGGGGAAGGATGAATCCTTGTCAAGAGGACACAATATTTTTCAGTTTTCAAGGACTTGAGCAACTCAACCGTTTGAATGAGCGCATCTAGAGAAAGCGAATCAGGCGTTGTTGGAAGAATAAGAAAGTCGCAGCCATCTACGATTTCTTTCATCTCTTCTTCTTCAGCGCTTGCTTCAGTATCAATGACAAAATGCTCAATGCCTCGACTATATTTGGCGGCCTGGTTTACCCCAACAACCTTAAAGGGAAGCCCACCATTCTCTAGCCCTCTTTCTGCCCACCGGGTTGCTGAGCGATTAGTATCTCCATCAATGAGAAGCGTTTCTCCTTTTAGCTGTAGAAAGGCGGCAAGGTGTATAGCAGTAGTTGTCTTGGCTACACCGCCTTTCAAAGACGCAGTAGTAATGATCATAGGGCAGCGCTCTAATTGAAGCTACGGGCTAGAACATCTACGCCCAACGTTGGACGTAAGCTCCAAGTACCCAAGGATAGCTTACATTTAAACACTGCATTATGTTGATGACTAATGATTTTGAGTGTGACCAAAGGTTCAAAAGTTTACAAAAGTGAGATATGACAAGTATTCGACTGCCCTTTGTTTCCCTCTATAGCACTGTGCGCAATTCAGTTTTATAGTGCATCAGTCCGATGAATTGATTCAATCAATTCCTCAACTTCTTCATCATCTGCACATTGCTGCACCTGAGATCTGAACCACTCCAATTCCTCAACTTCCGTCTTCTGCATCTGGTATACCAACAGCGTTCCTGCCACCCGCGCTAAGGTAAGGGATTCATAGGAGATGTGATTCAGCAGATCGTTGGACTCTTGATACAGCCGTGCTGCTGCAACATCATCCAGCGGTCTCCCCATCTGCAAGGCAATATCTTGCAAGCTTTGCTGAATCGATCGCTGAAGATCTGGTGGAGAATAATCGTTCATGCCTTCAGTGTAAAGGATTCCAACGCTTTAGGACTCATCTTCACTTTCGTCGCTCGCCTTTAAAGATGTGTTAAAACTTGCCAAGCGATCGAAGATTTGGGACGATCCTAAAAAGCAAAAGAAGTTGGAGAAGGTTCTTGCTGAGCTAAAGTCATTAATCTCTGATGAATTTTAGTTCTAGACGAAAGGGTATTCAGCATCTTCTGCTTTAGCATCTGAGGGGATAGGTTTGGTGAGCACGCTAGATTTAGGTGAATACGGGAGTCTTCTTGTTGAGGTCAAGCAGCGTATTCGCTCTGCTCAATACGAGGCGCTTAAAGCAGTCAATAAAGAACTGATTGCCTTGTACTGGGATATTGGAAATTTGATTTCAACTCGTCAGCAAGGCGATAGCTGGGGAAAGTCGATCGTTGAACAGTTGGCTAAAGACTTGCAAGCAGAGTTCCCAGGCATGGGTGGTTTCTCTGTCCGTAATATCTGGAATATGCGAAGCTTCTACGTCACTTACAGCCAAAATCAAAAACTGCAACCAATGATTGCAGAAATTGGATGGACCCACAATTTGACCATCATGGAGAAGTGTAAGGATGATCTAGAGCGAGAGTTCTACATCCGGATGACTCGTAAATATGGCTGGACAAGGAACGTTTTACTCCATCAAATTGAAAATCAGACCTATGAAAAGACGCTATTAAACCAAACGAATTTTGAGGCTACAATTTCTGAAGAGATTCAGAATCAAGCTAAATTAGCGGTAAAGGACGAGTACACGTTCCCATTTTTGGAACTGGGGGACAAATATTCGGAACGTCAACTTGAGACTGCCATCTTGGCAAAAGTTGAACCTTTCCTTCAAGAGATGGGTGGAATGTTCACCTTTGTTGGAAGCCAATACCGTTTAGAAGTCGGCAACAAAGAATACTTTATTGATATTGTGCTCTATCACCGATCGTTACAATGTCTTGTGGCGATCGATCTCAAGATTGGGGAGTTTGAGCCAGAGTATATTGGCAAAATGCAGTTCTATCTAGCGGTGCTGGATGATCAGGTGAGGCTCCCGCATGAGCAGCCTTCAGTTGGCATCATCCTGTGTAAGATGAAGGATAAAACGACAGTGGAATATGCATTGAAAGATGCTACTAAGCCGATCGGGGTTGCAACTTATCGAATGACTTCGACATTACCACAGGAACTAAAGGGACAACTGCCTAATCCTGAGCAGGTAGCAAAGTTGTTAGAAGGTCTGAATTGAGAGAGTATCAAGCTAGATTAAGTCTGGATCAATTCCCATTTCTCGAAGCCTTTCTGCTAATCTAGCGGCTTTTTCTTCGGCAGACTCAGCCCGTTGCTCTGCTACAACGGCTTGTTCGCTGCCAGTCAATAGCAAATCGCCCTGCACATCCCACCAACGTAACCAAGGCTGGGTCTGATTCTGATAAGCACCTTCCCAAACCCCAACTTCTACTTCCATTTGCGGAATCAGGTAGTGACCACGACTATTAGCTATCATCTGCTGATACTGTCCGCCTACCAGCTCATACATCTCTAGTTCACCGCTGTTGATAAAAAAAATGCCATAGTACGGAATCCGCATAATCTGCTCATAGACCCAAAATTTACCGGGTCTAGTTGTTCCACCCTCTTCAGAGTAAGAAAGTGGGGTTTGGTCATATTCCTCGCTGCCATTACCCGAAGCAAACTCCAGAGCGATCGTCGGGGCAATAAACTCTCGCCATAAAACATACGATCGCCGGATTGCCCCTCTCAGTCTAGGCGGCACATTTGGCACATAAAACCAGTCTGGGGCCTCTGCTCCTTTTTCCGGTGGATCTGTTTCTCGCCAGTAAATTCCACAATCTTGCCCGATCGCATACTGCCCATCAGGATGAAGTCGTTCTAGGGTTATTCCAATTGAGTCAGTCAAGATTAAGGATTGTGGATGTTCCTGAAAATTCTTCACAAACGAACCGTCCGACTCTGGTAGCTGCGTGTGGTCGGGAAACTGTGGCGGCAGCTCATCAGGAGCCAATGCATTTTGAGTTAGGGTTTCAGCCATCTCCTTTTACCCATCCAATCTGGTTTCAGCATAGCGCAACTGCTATCTTTCTCTGCTTTGCTGTTGTCAAGCGTGTTATCCGAAGGCTCATCTGCCTGGTTGCTACGTGAAGGCGAAGATGAGAAGGGGACATTTTTGATAAGCCGTGCGGAATGGCATCGCCGAGTGAATGCCGAACTGCCATGCTTCATAGCTTGCTGCTGCCACTGCCCCGCGTCGAGACGGTGAACCCCCGACCACAAGAGGCTGACCTCAATATCGGGGTTCGTCTCGTTGCTCTACGGAAGCATAAAAAGCATCCATATTAATATGAATGATCTTTCAGACTACGTTCATCTCAATTGAGCACAATCTCTGAAAGCTGTCGCACTATCTTATCGATGGTTTAGTCATTCGCAGTAAAGTGGCTAGTGTAGCCCTGTTGTTGGGAATGCCTCTATGTTTAACCGCCCCTACGATGTTGTCCTCTATGGTGCCAGTGGTTTTGTGGGCAAACAGACGGTGCAATACTTTGCCCAACAGACCGCTTCCAAACCAATCCGTTGGGCGATCGCTGGACGGAACCGTCAGAAGCTAGAAGCGGTAAGAGAGGCGATCGGAGTGGAAGTGAACGTGCTGGTTGCTGATAGCCAAGATCAACAGGCGGTAGATGACATCGTCGCTCAAACGCGGGTGCTGCTGACGACAGCCGGCCCTTTCGCTCTCTATGGCAATGCCCTTGTCGAGGCTTGTGTCCGCTTCAAAACCCATTATGTAGATATCACTGGAGAGACACCCTGGATTAGAACGCTGATCGATCGCTATCATACCCAGGCAGCCTCAGATGGAACCCGCATCATTCCCTGCTGTGGTTTTGACTCTGTGCCCTCTGATCTTGGCACCTATCTAGTTGTCCGCCATTTACAACAATTGGGAGTGGCTTGTCAAACGGTAACGGCATACTTTCAAGCTTATGGCGGCTTAAACGGGGGCACGCTGGCATCCGGTTTGAACCTCTATGATTCAGACCAGTCAGCGCAGGTCAGTGATCCCTTTTTGCTGAACCCGTCCGCGATCCGCACCCCAGATGAGATCACCCGCAATCGAGACCCGCAATCGCCCTGCTTTGATCTGGATCTCAATACCTGGGTTGCACCCTTCTTTATGGGAGCGGTCAACACTCGGGTGGTACGTCGCAGTTGTGCTCTGTACGAACAGTGGCAGGAACCCTATGGAACCGACTTTACCTATCAGGAGTATCTCAAGTTTGATGAACCCTGGGCATGGCTCAAAGCGACGGGTGTCACCACAGGGCTTGCCCTACTGACAGGTGTTTTACAACAGCCCCCCCTTCGATCGCTCCTCCAGCCTTTGCTGCCCCAACCCGGCAGCGGTCCTTCTGAACAAACGATGAATGAGGGCTGGTTTTCTTGCGAACTGATCGGCACGGGCACAGATGGACGTCAGGTCCGAGGGCTGATGCGTGACCAGGGTGATCCAGGGAACCGGGCGACGGTCAAGTTTCTCTGTGAATCTGCCTTGAGTCTGGTGCTACAAACGGAGGAGTTACCTGGTGGTGAAGGGCGGGGGGGTGTTCTAACTCCAGCAACCGGATTAGGCGATGTTTTAGCAGAGCGGTTACGTCAGGCGGGTATGAGTCTAGATGTTCAAACAATCTAGGGCGTTGTCGTCTAACAATTCTTCCAAACGCTACTGACATGGCATTAGCCGCTCACAGACAGCAGCGATCGCCAGTTCTCTTTGCCCAAAGCGTTTGCCAAAGAATATCAGCGCCCATTATAGGCTCTCCTCCGCCTCGCCGATCGCCTTCAAATACGCTTCAGCAGCAGCCTGCTTAAACACGCCCTGAGTGTAGCGCTGGAAGACCCGGTCACTCTTAATGCCCATCACCTCCGTGCTAAACAGCGGATTAACTCCTCGCCGCGTCACCTCCGTGCCAAACGAATGGCGGAACCGATGCGCATGGATGCCCTCTACCCCCGCGATAGTACCCAACTTTTTCACCATCTTATGCAACCCCTGATAGCCTAGCCTTTGCCCTGCACTCTTTGGGTCTTGTGCTAAGAACATCGGACTCTCCGGCGCTGGAGCAAACCCTTCTCCCTGCTGCCCTCGCCATTCCAATGCTCCACATTCAACGCTGAAGCCTCTGATGCCTGCAAACCATGAGTGAGCACTGCAATGATAGCTCGATCGCGCACCTGAGTCTTGTCATCCAGCTCTAGCACTGACCATAGATCCCCGAACTCCTCCGCCTCAATATGAGCGGCCTGCGGTTCCTCCTGTCGCTCCAAGTCGATCGCATCGGTGGGCAAAGGTTGATTTATCGGATAGCCATTGCTGCGGCGCAGCCAGTCGTAGAACGATCGCAGCGTATTAAGAGCATGATTCACCGAAGCAGGCTTTAAGCCCTTTAGCTTTAACTCCCGTCGATACTTGCCGATATCGCTCCGCGTGACCTCAAGCCAAGACAGCGGGCAAAGCGCTGAAGTTGTCCCCGGTACATCCGCTGCGTGTTGTCTGCCTTTCCGGTCTGCCGTAGAAACTCCTCGATCTGCCAATCTCTCAGGTCAGGAGGGCGATCGCCCCTATCCCCACCCTCCGGCTTTCCGCGTTCCAGTGAGACAATCACGATGGGTAAAACGGGGTCAGGTGGGGATGAGTTCATGGGCGATCGGGTTAATGTTATGGATTCAGGTAAAGATAACTTCAGGAATCTTCTTCAATATTTACTTCTAATGTGGCATAGTAAAGCACAATCCCCGATTTGCTATGAAGAGATAAAAATGAAGGTTTTTAGTATTATTGTGGGTTTGTTTAGCTTCACTTTGACTGCATTTCTTGCCCTAAGTTACATTAATCCTGCTGTAGCATCTCCTGATCCAGTTCTTTATGAGAAAGTTCAGCAAGCACAGCCTGACTTTTTAGAGAAATTAGAAACTCTTGTAAACATTGATTCTGGAACAGGAGATCAGGACGGGCTTACTAAGGTAGAGGATCTCATTATTGAATATTTGAAATCAATTGGAGCCACTGTTCAAACTGTAAGTGCAACTCCTAGTATTGGACGCAACATTATTGCTACCGTTCAAGGAACGGGAAGGGGTAAAAAGATTTTGCTCCTTGCTCATACCGACACTGTATTTAAAGAAGGAACTGTTGCTGAGCGTCCTTTTAGAGTGACTGATGGTAAAGCTTATGGTCCAGGAGTAATGGATGATAAGGGTGGCATTCTTCTAGGCTTTGAAGCTCTCAAAATCCTGAAGGGGATAGATTTTAAGAATTTTGAAACAATTACTTTTTTGATTAATCCGGATGAGGAAAGAGGGTCATTTGGTTCTCGTGACTTAATCAAAGAAACTGCTGCTGCCCATGATGTTGCCTTTGTCTTAGAGTTTGGTTCTCCCGACGATAAAGTAACTTCATGGCGTAAAGGTATTGGTTATTACGGATTTGAGGTTAGAGGTCGAGCAGCTCATGCAGGCGCTGAACCGGAAAAAGGTTGCAATGCGCTGATAGAAGCATCTCATCAAGCATTGCAGCTAAAGGATACCGGCAACCTGAGGAAACAAACAACAGTAAACTTTACTGTATTTCAAGCGGGGGAGCGTCCCAACATTATTCCCGACTTTGCAAAGGTTCAAGCCGATGTACGAGTGTTGGATGCGCAAGAATACGATCGCCTTGAACAAGACTTTAATCGCATAGCGCAAAACAAACTGCTTCCCTGTACTGAAGTCACAATTCTTGCAGAGCGGGGCCGTCCACCCTTTCCACCAAACTCTCAGACTGATACGTTAGTCAAGAAAGCACAAGCGATTTATCGAGAATTGGGTTTTAGCCTTGGAGTAGAGGGGAGTGGAGGTGGTACGGATGGTAACTATGCGGCTTCGGTTGGCACAGCGACACTAGATGCGCTTGGACCTGTTGGTGGGGGGGCACATAGCGCAGACGAATATATTAACTTAGACCGAATTGCACCTCGAATGTATTTATTGGCAAAAATGATAATGGAGCTTTAATAGTTTAAAGCTCAGCTATCGCTGAGGGAGCTGTGTCGCGAAAACTAGTGGATGATAAGGTAGACAAGCCCAACCTTGCTCTCTCTTCCTCTAATGTCTACTGCTTTTCTGTTTAAGTGGCAGCACTTTCTACCTGAAATCATCCTGCTTACTGTTCGGTGGTAGTGCCCTTCGGGTTCGCTAGTTCTATACGAAAGAAGACCCGCCTTCAGGACTGGGCTCACCGCTATTCCCTCAGCTACCGAGACTTGGAGGAAATAATGGCTAAGTGTGGAGGGAACGTGGATCACTAGACTTCTTGCTGTGAATGCCAAACGAGAAAGTTCAAACTATTAGAAACTCGTGCCAAAAAATGATTCACGCAAGAGGTCTAATTAAGAAAGCTCTAAACTGAGCTACCTGCCGGCGCGTTACCTATGCTCAGCCTATCTCTATCCAATCCATCAACTATCGCAAGTCCTGCCAGTAAGCGTTCTGACTGTTCTTGAACAGCGATCGGGCCTGAAAGTATTCCTCTACCCGCAGCCAACGTAAATCAGAGGGTTGAGGCGATCGAGCTGGAACCGAAGCTTGGGAAGAAATCAAGCGAATGATTGGTAGACCATCTGAGTTAGAAAGCATGAGGATTCATACAAAACTGGGATAGCTTTGTGATTTTAGCTTGTTTCAAGTAAAATATTTATACAATATCTTATATACGACTAAACTATGACTAAGTTCGGAAGGGCTAGGCTATACTAAATGAAAATCCTTGCACTGTGGGAGTTTCACGGATGCCGTCGCCTTTCCCTGGCATGAATCCCTACCTCGAATATCCAGCCTTTTGGTCGTCATTTCACACCCGACTCATGGTGGCGATCGCGGATACGGTAGCGCCCCAACTGCGCCCCAACTATTACATTGAGGTTGAGACTCGTACTTACCAGGATCAAGAAGAACCTGAAGAAATCTTCGTGGGTATTCCAGATGCCGCTGTCTTAGCGGCTCAGGCAAGCGATCCATTGGAGCCGTTGCGAGTTCAATCGGGTGCAACGTTAACTCAGAAGTGACCCCGCTCCATTTTCTTGCCCCAGCTGTGAATGAGCAAAAGATCTGGCGCAATTTGCAAATGAGTGGCGTAAGCCTGCCAAGTTAGAACCGATCAGTGTTTTAGCCTTTTGACCTACTTCTAATCACTGCTGCGTAAACACAGTTCATCTCAGGTTATCAGAAGCCAGAACGCTTGACTAGACGCGCATTGGCTAATTGCGCCACTTATTTGCGAATCGCTCCAGATCTTTTGCTCATTCACAAATGTCGCGTAATAGTCCAACGTACCCGAGAACCGCATATAGGCAAATTGGGAAGACACATTGTTCAAGTTGCTAAACATGAGAGACATCACCAAACTGCCTGCGAGAATGGCATGGAGTGATTCAGTGCCATTTCTGGTGACGAAACTGCCTAATGCAATAATGCTCAACACTGGACTGGTGCAAGGAAAGTTTTCTTTTGCATGATGATAGGCTCTGAAGGCAAACAACACTTTAGTGACTACAGGACGATCGCTCGTAATAGAAACGGCTAGGCTCGTGGTATAAGACCCAGGAGGGCTCACAGCCTCGTGGAGATTTACCGAACCGCTGCACAATAGGACTGTAGCCCTCTGCTGAATTGCATCGAAGGTTTGTGACATCGTTAAGTGCTGTTTCATCAGCTTGAGAGCCTGTTGAAACTGGCAGCATTCCCAAGAATTTTTGCGGGGTAGTTCGTTCTAAAAACCAAGTCCGAATTTTTTCTAATTCCTCTGGTGAGCAAGGTTGGCCACCATGATTTGAATCAGGATCGAGTCCAGGCTTGAGCTGAATCCGAATCCAAATATCCCTTGCTTCTGCAAAAGAATATCCTCCTCCAATAATTTGATCTCCTTGAGTGACCAAAGAGCCAAATTTCCAATCGTTACGAAATTGGTTGCTGCTAACAGGAATCGGAAATTCTCCAAAATAGGCAATTAACAGTACAACCAAAAGGAGCAGTGGAACACCAACGCAGGTCGCAATAGTGGCAAAAAGGAATTTCATCGCCAAGTTCGTAAAAAGGACTCCATCTGAACAACGAGCTTGAAACACAAAACCAGCGACAGACTTCGCCTTCGAAGCAACTCTCGCTCTCTCTTCCTGTCATTGCACCTTATCTTTCAAGGAGTTGCTTCGAAACTGTCAGATCTGAGTACTCAAATCGCGGCTTTTTTGCAACTTTTCATCATTGTAAACACTCTCTTTCTCATTTTTCAATGGCATGAAATAGATTCTGCAATTCATTCACTCGTTCGATAAAGTGCTCTCGTTGCTTCGATAAAGACATCAATCCTATTATTTTTGCTCTGGGTTGCAAAAACTGCTTCACTTCATCAAAAGCTTGACAAAATCGTTTCGCACTCTCAATCGCCCCAAAGCCTAAAGTTGGATAGTAACGTTGCTTGATCCCTCGATGACTCTGTTTGATCAGATTTCCCAAATAATCTCTCACTTCATGCTCAACATCCGTTCCCAACTCCTCATCAATTGCTCTGGGATACGAACTCAGCCCATCTGTCACGACTCGCTGCGGTGGTTCTCCCGCTATCTCATGTGCCTGGGCAAAAAACGCTCTTGCCGATTCAATGTCTCGTTTCTCGCTCAACCTCGCATCGACTAACTCGCCATCCTCACCGATCGCACGGTACAGATAGCACCATCTTCCTTTGACTCGGATGTACGTCTATTAAATGTCAAGACCCATTGGGCTCTTCCCAGCTTTTGGTGATCTGGTTTCTGCAACAGCTTGGAAACCTAGCACCTTCGTAATTAAGATCAGCGGCTACGCCCTTTTTCACCAAAAGCTGGGAAGAGCCCAACTGCATTGTCACCTGACAAATTCAACCTCCTTCGTTATGGTGGCTGCCCCTGCCATCAAACTGAGCGAGATTGGAGATAGTTATGGCTTTAGAACCTGGATTGAGTATGGACTTAAGCAGTCCAAGGATGCCTTGGGTTGGGCAGATTTCCACATGACCAGCTATAACCAGATTGAAAAATGGTGGGAGATGGGGATGAGTGCGTTCCTCATGGTCAGCTTGTTTGCTGATGCTTTTAATGACGCTTGTCCCATTGCTCATCAACAGTTTGCTCAACATCCCTGGTGGAACAACCAGAGCGGTTGGAAGCACTTGTTCAACAACTTGCGCTTAATCATCCAACCATTGATTTGTTTTAACTGGACCCAGCGCTGGTTACAAGTCTTCCCGATCGCCTCCTTAGAAACTGGATTTGAGCAACTCACCGAGCAGATGAATCAGTTTGTTTGCCCCATGATCCATCAGCTCAACTTACAGCTTATATTTTCATCCCGATAGAGTGATTAATGAGGGTTAAAGGCGAGTAGAGCCTATCTGAAAACCTTCTCAGATCCCTAATATTCAGTAGGCAAAATAGTGTTTTCGGATAGACTTTTAATCAACTCAGCGGAGCAGTCACCCACTCTGCTGAGTTAAATTCAACCCCTTCCTCAGTGTGGTCACGCGGCTCAAAGGGGTTTCCAGGGTTAATCGTGTCAGTTTTGCGATTTTCCTTTGAGAATCAGCTCCCCTTGGGACTGAATATGGCAAAGGCGATCGCTCTGGTTAAGAAAACGATCGCCTTCGACTATCAGCCCCGCCAGCGAAATTAACCCAATCGCAGCAAGGCTGTTCGCCCACTCTAGCCGAACATTTTGGGAATATTTTAGTTCTGCACTCTTAAAGCTTATCCAGATAAGACCTTCAGCCGATTTTGAAGGCGTTAGTTCCGCACCCCAAAACTCTCACTCACCGCTTGAAGGCGTAAAGGTAGCGACGCTGCAATGAAGTGTCACGCGATCGCTGGTAAAGATTCTGTCCAAAAAGGGCTAACTCTGACTTAATGCTCTTGAAGCCCCTTAAGATAGCGATCGCACCAGCGCACCATTTCCCAAAGTACGTGCCCCACAGACTCTTGAGAGCGATAGCTATGATCTTCTAGCGGCAGTTCTACCCACCGCACTGTTGCACCGAGTCCTTTCAACGCTTCATAGAGCCGCTCCGTTTGTAAGGGATAAGTACCGACATTGCTATCACTTGCACCATGAATTAGCAAGAGTGGTGCGGTGATGGTTGCAGCATGAGTGAAAGGTGACATTTGCATGTAGGTGGTACTCGCTTCCCAAAAGTGTCGCTGTTCTCCTTGAAAGCCGAAGGGGGTGAGCGTTCGGTTGTAAGCGCCACTGCGGGCAATCCCTAAGCGAAATAAGGAGGTGTGGGCTAACAAATTGGCCGTAGTAAACGCTCCGTAGGAATGTCCACCGATGCCAAGGCGATCGCGATCAGCGACTCCACGCTCCACGACATAGCTGACAGCCGCCTCTGCGCCAGCAATCAACTGTTCTACATAGGTATCATTGGGTTCGATAGTTTCTTCACCAATAATTGGTAACGTTGGATTATCTAAAATGGCATAGCCTTGGGTCAACAAGAACAACACTGAGGCATAACGAGGGCGACTAAATTCATTTTCAGTGACGGTCACTTGCCCTGCCAATTCTCGGTTCTTGAATTCCTCTGGATATATCCAAAACAGCATCGGCAAGGCTCCATCCTTTTGTGGATCGTATCCTGCGGGCAGGTAAAGCTTTGCCGATAACGCCACGCCGTCTGCGCGCTGGTATCGCACTACCTCTTTTTGTACGCCCGCAAACTGGGGAGCTGGATCAGCGTAATGGGTCAGGGGTAAGAGTTGATCTTGACCCAATGATCGCTTGAAATAATTCGGCGGCTCAGTTTTGGATTGGCGTCGCGTGATCAGCGTCATATCTTTCAGCAGATCGACAACTCCCTCAAAATAAGGCGCTTGACATTGCCAGATACGTTCTGTTTGCCCAGTGACTAACTCCATTCGATCGAGAAAGGGGTAAACTCCCTGGGGTGAAGCACCCCGCCCGCTGAAGTAAATGCTTTGTCCATCTGAGCTGAATCTCAGAACATGACAACCGTAAGCGCCTGGGGTCATCAGTGGCATCCCTGGATCACGATAGCGATCTTCAAAACTGCGATCGATGAGCAGGGTCGGGGGAGTTTGCGGTTGATCCGGATGAATCCGCCAAAGCCGCAACTGTCGCGTGTCGTAGTCTCGCTCCCAGAGCAGCGCCACATTGTCCCGCCCCCAGCGAATCCGCCGGAACCGATACTGCGACCGCCATAGCTCCTGAGGAGGCTCCGTAAAAGGAGCATTCAACTCCAGCCCTCGATCTCGCTGCGGCACTGCCTGGGTGGGGTCGCCGCCGTCCAAAGCTTCCACCCAGAATAAGCTAGCTGGAAGATCGCTCCGCCAACGGATAGCCCTGGCTCCAGGTCGCACTGCATCAAACTTAGTTGAACGCTGATCATCTAAGGGTAAATCTGCAAGTTGGTGAATCAAGCTACCCCGCTGATCTAAAATCTGAATGCACTTGGGAAACCGACTAGCTGGAACTTGATATGAGAACGGTCGATGCAGCGTTTCGAGCAGAATATATTGCCCATCGGGCGAAGGCACCACTGAACTGATTAAAGCAGAGGCGACGAGCGAAGTCCGCTGACCTGCCAAGTTGATTTGCTCCAAGGTTGAGGTGACATAGTATTCAAACAGGGTCTCATCATAGGGGGAGGAGAGTAAATTTGTATAAGTCAGACTCGGGGTTTTGCGCCCCAAATTTTCCTGAATCCGAGGAGGCTGCACTTGTGGGGCGATCGGTGGATCTCCCCGGTCTGGAACAATGACTTTACACAAAAAAGCCTCGTTAGATTGCCAGCAGTAAGGACTGCCGTAAGTACCATTTAAGATGGGTTCAGTGACTCGCCAGGGTTTCCCAGCTGCCAACTCCATCGCCCACAGTTCTAAGCCATTCGATTGGGTCAAGGTGAAAGCTAGCTTCTGCCCATCGGGTGACCAGCGCAGAAAACTGATTTGCACTGGATTAGGTAGCGGCACTCCGCGTTTGATACCCGTGGCAAGCTCGGTAATCCAGAGCTGACGATAAGGATTGGATCGAGCCGGACTGTTGGTTTGTGGATTGAGACGAAATCCAGCGACTGCCACTTCAGGGGCTGCCAGATCTACAATGGAGCATAAAGAGGGCCGCTCTAACTCTAAAAACCACTGCTGCGTCGGAGAGAAGGAGACTGTTGGAGTGGGCGGAGCAGTAAGAATTTGATGAATGGGAGCAGGCGGAGTTTGCCAACTTTGTTCGCTCATGAATCAATCGGGGATGGAGCACTTGATAAAGGGTAGCAGCATTAATCCCTTAAAGAATCAAAAAAGGTATACTTTGCTAGCTCATCCCTTCACCTTCAACATCCTAGCTAAGGGCTGCCTCGCCCTCCTGATTTTATGACTGAGCAACTGTCTTTATTTCTGACGCTAATCCACCCGATCGCTCTCCTCTGCATCGCCCTCAATCGATGAAGATGAGTGCAGAGGCAATTGTGCAATGGAATCAGCGAGTCTATGAGTTTCAGACACAACTCGGATACCCTTGATCCGTTTGCCTTGCGCCAACAGAATGTTGCGTTTTGGCGGTGGAAGTCGCCGGATTCTGGGATTGCTTAGATTTGCACAAAATACGGTTCAAGATGCCTCTTTTTGCCATTGAGTGAAACCCTCTAACCCATTGATGGAGTAGTTGCGATGGACGCAACTACTCTAATCACTCATCTGAGCTCTAAATGGCTGAATCGCCGTAGGCAGCGACATAGCTTCACCTAGAAGACGTTCCGACATTATCAAGACATTATCAAGCCCGGCACCCTCTTCCAAGCCAAGTCGCCTAGTCTCACTCAATCCGGTTTGGTCAAAGATCAAATGAAGAGGCTTGTGCGGGAAAACCGCAGGTAGGCTTCTGTGGAGAGACTCTTCAGGGTGCAGGGCTGAATTTTATGACGCTCTTAATACCGAAAGGCAAGAGAAACGGGGAATATAAGCAAGCCTAACTATTGTAGGAGTCCTCTCTACTCGACGACTCGACCCCCATCCTCTCTGCGAGTGGAGGATCATACGTCGCCTGCTACCCTAATCCGTTGCTTCGAGGACTATTAACTTGGTAATTAAAGAGAATGCAGAGTTAATAGCTGTTGCGCCTTCAATGGCATTTAAGACAGGCTATTCATCCTAAAAAGATTTCATACGTCAAATGAGAAACTGATGAAACTCACGGTAGGAGAACGCTGCCATTACTAAAATTGATCCTAATTTTGAGACCGATATTTTGAGCCATCCGGCATGATGGCTCCTTCCCTGAAAGCAGCCGCCAATTCAGACTCACTGACCTTGGCTCCTTTCAAATTCGCACCCGTTAGATAGGCTTCTGCTAAATTTGCGCCACTCAAGCTGGTGTTCCTCAAATTGGCTCCGCTGAAATTAACGTGGCTTAAATCGGCACAAACCAAATTAGCATGACTGAGATTAGCGCTGCTGAGGTTAGCTCGATTCAACTCAGCAAAACTGAGATTAGCGCCGCTCAGATTCGCACCACTCAGTTTGGTCTGGTGCAGAGCCGCTCTGTTAAGATTGGCGCTGCTTAAGTTGGCGTTGCTAAGATCTGCTGCGCTCAAATTCGCGTTACTCAAGTTCGCTTTGGGAAGCTGAATTTCGGTTAACTCTGAACCTGGGGCATCCAATCCTCTGAGCGGAACACCGTCTTCATTCAAGTCTTGCAATGCCAAAATTCTGGCGTAGCTCACTTTTACCCCATGAGCAGCATCGATCGTGCCCCAGGCTTGATAGTGGAATTGTTTACGGCGATCGGGCGCTTCTTTGATAAACAGCACTAGAGCAACAACTAGACTTGCCGTATCGGCGGCTTCTAAAAGTTCTGCCACGAGAGAGTTATCATCGACAATGACAGTAAGGGCTAACCAGCTAACGGCTGCCAGAATGGCTACTAACCAGACTGGAGCTGCCCAGAAAGCGTCAACTGCCTGCCCCAAAACTTGACTTGGAAAGGTATGCCAGTGGGGATTAAAGACTTTTGTCCGAAACTCACCAATTCGTTGCTTAGAGTTAGTTTCTGATGTTGTTAAGGGTTCTGAAGCTCTTTTCCCTTCGGCTGTTGCTGTTTTCTCGTCTGCTGTCTTCTTAGCTTCAGTTGTCTTTGGGGGTGATTGTTGAGGAGCACCTTTCAGCATCTGTGCAACGATGGTGCCGTAAGCATCCGTCCAGGCTTTGCTGAGTTCAGGAGTCCATTCAGCTTGTAGATATTGCTCAAACGTGAGCAACAGGGCTTGTCCCACTGCAGGATATTGTTGGGGAAGCGACCCATAGCCAACGTGTCTGGCTCCCAGTGCACTGAGAACGGGCGCTAAAGCGCTGGGATTGCGAAGATTTTCGACCACTAACACCAGTGCGTTTAAGAGTTTCTTCTTCTGCTCTGCCATCTTGACCTGGGCAAATAGTGGCTTTACCTCTGGATGAGCCTGAAACAAGTTTTCGTAAAAGCTAGCGACAAATTCTTCAGCATGAGGCTTAATTTTCTCAAAGCTTTCCTCTAATAGCTCGACGGGAAGCTCTGATATTGCCACTGCAGGTGTTGCCTCGACTTCAGTTAGTGCATCTGGTACGGTGCTGGCTGCGCTCTCTGCGATCGCCCTCTGATGATTTGAAGGGGTTTCTGGCTCCGATCGCTCTTCTTCTACATGAACATTCCTCGCTCCCTTCAACATCTGTGCAGTAATGGCTCCATAAGCATCGCTCCAGGCTTGCTTCAGTTCAGGAGTCCAATTGGGCTGGAGATATTGCTCAAGTGACAGCAGCAGAGCCTGACCCACCGCAGGGTAATATTTGGGAATGGCTCCATAGCCAACATGTCTGGCTCCCAGAGCATCCAGAACTTCTCCTAAAACCTCTGGATTGCGAAGATTTTCAACTACTAACACCAGTGCATTCAGCAGCTTTTTCTGCTGTTTCACTATGTCGGTACTGACAAACAAAGGTTTTACCTCTGGATGGGCAGCAAACAAGTGTTCGTAAAAACTGGCTACAAATTCGTCTGCACGAGGTTTAACTTGCTCAAAACTTTGCTCTAATAATTCAACATTGAGAGACATTGTTATATCAAAATGAAATGAGCAAAAGCATTAATTAAAAGATAAAACCGATGATTGATAGGGTTTCTGACATTCCCTCATGCAATTGCCACGTATTACTCTAGTATTACAGCTCTAAATTTTCCAGCTCTTGCCATACACTTGCCATGAATTCTGTGGGGTTTGTGATACCCATCTCTCCTAAAGATTTCCACTCCTCGCTGCTGTAGTCAAAGTTAAGACCCATGACGTCTTGAGTCCAGTAGGCGATATTTGATGGTTTCTCTATCAGTTCACAGGTGAGTTTTATCAGTTCTATCCCTGATAGATTAGCTCTAGCTTTTGTGGTCAGGCAAAAGGAAAGCAACTTCGCTAAATTACTATCGGGTGGAATGGCAATCAGAAATGCCATGTTTTGAGCGAGTAGAATCTTATCTAAATTCATTGGGCTGATCTTGATTAGAACGTGAGAACTCATTCTTTATGCTGTAGTTGTATAGACGTACTCCATTGTCAGTCTTCAATCCCTTAAATCCCTCATTTCTAGAGGACTTCTGATTCAGGAGAGAGCTTAGCTGCTCCTTGTAGCATTAAAGTAGTGATCGCTTCAAAAGCATCTGTCCAGGCTTGTTTTACCGCAGGAGTCCAATCGCTCTGGAGGTACTGTTCAAACGTGGTGAGCAGGGCTGCTCCAACAGCAGGATAGTGTTTTGGAAGCGTCCCATAGACGGCGTGTCTAGCTCCCATCTCTTCCAGGGTCTTTCCTAAGGCCTCTGGTTTGCGAAGATTATTGATCACAAATACTAGAGCAGCCAGTAATTGTTTCTGTTGTTTCGCCATGTTCGTTTCAGCAAACATTGGCTTCACTTCCGGATGGACAAGGAACAAATTATTGTAGAAACTGGCAACAAATTCCTCAGCATGAGGTTTGATTTTGCCAAAGCTTTGCTCTAAAAGCTCAATATTTAATGACATAAGTAGTGCTTATTTGTAAAATTGAACTTCATCATTGAATTCTACGTTGCAGCAGGAGTAGCAATGTTCAAGTTGGCAACCATGCCATAGGTCGAGAGATAATCTTCTAACTCATCTAGGTCAATTGAACCACTTTGGTCAGCATCCAGCGTTTTGAACATATAATCTGTAATATAGCTCCTCGGCGTTGCTGAAAAGTAATGATTTTTCTACGAGAGAGTATGACTTTGAGATAGTTAGATCATTACAAAATCAGCAACGCCAGATTTTTCACCAATACGATGATCAATGTTAACCGGAGTATCAAGTGACTTTAACAACTGGCTGATATCGAGCGCTATTTCACAGGTTTGCTTTGCTCGTCTCATGTGAGAGACGTAGACTGCATCAAATTTCACGCCTTTCTTCTTGATGTCATTTCCTGCCTGTCGTGCCTGTAGCCGACCAAAGGCAGTCAAATCAACATTCAAAACGCCTGCAAAAATATTGCGCTCATTGCTGGTACTCTCACCATGCCGAACGAAGTATACCTGCCCAGTTTGACGAGCGCGGTCTTCTGCCTTGTTAGAAGGCAAGTTGTGAGAATCAGAAGTTGTCTTTGTCATCAGTTCTTGCTATTTTCCTTAACGTTTCCACTTTTATGAATGCGCGAATTAGCTTTCTACATTTTGGAATCTAAGACAACAGTTACCCGAGCCATTGTTTTATGGCATTCCAGTTTTGGAACGATGCAGTTGTTTAGCCAGTGGTTTGGGCTGTGTTGCAAAACTATGTCCACGCCAAAACCTACTAGCTCAAAATTTGTTCAGCCGCAGCCTCACCTGTCTCAATAGCCCCTTCCATAAAGCCCTGCCAGTCAGCAATGTGTTCACCCGCAAAGTAAACATTTTCAAAATTACGCTCCAAGATCGGTCTAATAGTGAACCACTGCCCTGTGCCGTAAATGGCATAAGACCCTCTGGAATAGTCGTCGTTTCCCCAGTAATAGCTGACTTGCTTCAGCAGACGAGATCGCGTATCGATAAAAGCAGACTTTAAAGCATCATCAACGACTGCACTTCTCCACTCGTCAGACTGTCGAGCAAAAACATCTGCTTTGTCCCCAATCACATAGGAGATTAGAACTCCCTTTTGAGAAGGTTGATTCTTGGTTGCATGATAAAGATAATGGGGTAAAACATCGGTTACTAAGTCATAGCTCTCATCATTCCAAAATCGCTGATTGTAAAGCAAAGCATTCTTATTAATTCGCGCATACTGCAACCCGCTGATTGCCCGTTGCTTATCGCGAGGCAGCATTGGTTCCCAAGCAATCTGTTTCATTGCAAATGTAGGCAGAGTGCAGATTACTTTGTTCGCCTCGATTTTGAAACCATTACTGCAAGTGATTGTGACGGTCTCACCTGACTGAACAATTGAGACAACCCGATGATTCAGCAGGATTTGCTCTGGTTTGAGCTTGGCTGCTATTGCTTTAGCAAGCTGCTGATTGCCTCCTACAATCTTGTAGTCCATTTCATTTTTCCTGCTGGACTCTGCGTATTCTGACAATGCTGCAAAGGCAGAAACCTGACGGATACTTTCACCAAAATCAGTACTGTCTATCAACTCCCTAACATCTAAATCCTGACCGCTAATACCGTTATCGACAAGATAACGCCACCAGTCCATCTGATCAAGATCAATTTTGTCTTCCTCGCTTAGGTTTGCATAGTTGTCAAGAATTTCCTGGAATTTATTTTTCCAGGCATCTGAATACGCCCAAGCCTCTTTTTCAAAGTACTTGCCGTTGTAAATCAAACGGGTATTGAGCTGATTGTTCTTAAGTTCCAGTCCTAATTCTTTGCACAGTGAAAGCAATCGTGCATGGGATGCCCCGACCCACTCTGCACCCAACTCGACTACCAAGTTATCAGCGTCATCGATCGTATGTGAGAGTACTCTTCCCCCAATGCGCGGTCGGGCTTCTAAAATAGTCGCATCAGTTCCCTGCTTTGAGAGGAAATATGCTGCCGCCAGTCCAGAAAATCCAGCTCCTAGAATCACAATTTTGGCGGGTGTGCTGGTAGCCATTTGAAAGGTTTTAGAGGCAGCCATTGCCCTCGCAGGTGCGATCGAGGCTCCTGCTAAAACAACGGGTGCGATCGAGGCTCCTGCTAAAAACTTTCTCCGAGTAATCATAAAACGTTCCTTATCCCTATTTTTGCCTCAAGCTCTTAACGGGTTGATGAGCACAATAGCAGCGCATCATCGAAGGCTTATCACCCCAGAAACTTTGCTAAAAATTCTCTTTCCTGTAGCCAAATCCGTATTTGTGACAGAGATGTCTTAATTGCAATGACAATCCTGGAGGTCCGCAGAAATAGACATCAACTTTATCCGGCGCGTGCTGCTGTGCTATGTCGCGGAAAATCTTATCCCAGTCTGGACGCCCCGTTTGTGTACGGCTCTTTAAACCTGTGATCAAGTCGACCTGCGTTTGAGCATGCATCAAATCCATTGCCACAAACAGGGTGCTAGATTTCATATCTGACTTTTGTTGGGCACCTGTCAGATACAAGTTAATGTCAAATAGGTCATTAGTGTCTTGGGCTTCAATTCTGGATAGGAGTTCAACAAACCATTCAAACGCTTTTTGCTCTCGGTTGAGCCAGAAAAAATGTACCTTTTGCAACCGCATGCCTGAAGAACCGTGTTGGCTTCGATACAGCATACTCTTTAGAATAGAGGCAAATGGAGTTACGCCAATACCTGCACCGATGAGAATAGCGTACTTAGATTCAAAAATGTGGGTACTGGGTGTCCCATAGGGTCCATCTAAATGAACAAGTACTCCAGGCTCGTATTTAGAGCTACCTGACCGTATCCACTGCTCATGCTGTTCTCGGAAGAGCTGATAAAGTTTTCCAGTCCAACTGCCCGCAGAGCGGATGTGTACCGATAAGACATCCTGCATTTCGGGAGCACTGCTAATTGTGAATGGATGCCATTCATATTTAGACAGACTGGGACATTTAACAAACACATAGTCCCCTGGTTGATAGTGAAAAGATTGCGGACGTGCAATTTCCAAACCTAGAACTTTTGAGGGGAGTAGAGAGGCATTAACAACATAGGCTGGATCTTTTGTATTTCGAGCGCGAATGACCTGTTCGATCGCAAATCCTAATACGGGTACCAATACCCACTGCCAAAATACTGGGCCATGAACTAATGCCAGGACAAACCAGACGACATACAGCATATGAGCCGTATAGAAAAGCGCAAATTTTCCGCCTTTACGAATCGGAGCTTGTGCTGTTACCCACATAATTGCGAAAACTAGCAGTAACAAAAAGCCTGACAAGCCAGCCTTCGTCTCAAAAAGACTCTGAGCAAAGGGAACGGGTAATGTAGTGTAATTAAGAAAATGGGCGATCGTATGTGCGATCGCAAAGCCAAACATGAACTGACCCACGAGTTTGTGAAACTCAATGCCCTCATCTATCGGAAGATAGTTGTTGATGCTTGTTTTGCGAAGCCAAGTCATAAAATGCCGCAGCATCGGAATTAGAATCAAAGCGCCGTTGAAGTTTAGCGCTGCCCCACATCCCCGCGCGATTTGAACATATAAATTTGCGCCTTGGTCTGCATATCGATCGGCTGCCCAAAAGAAAAGCAACAAATTGGCAATAAGGTAGAGAGACAAAAAAGCGATTTTGATCCAATTGTTTTGAATGTAATGCTTGATGTAAGACTTTCGCGACCTCTTCTTAGGCACAACGGGTATTGCGTCATCTGGCTTGCGAGGTTTCAGCCAACTAACGGGGCTAACTGCCATTGCCTCAAGAAGATCGGGATGCTTTTCTATTAAACCTTTGAACTCTTCAAACGAAATTTCGCCACTTTTATCCGTGTCCGCTTCTAGGAACAAAATGTCAACTAGAGCGGTAACTTGTTCTGGCGGGAAGTTGAGATTGTTTTCGTTCAAGCTAGCGACTATCAAGTGAGAAACTTCGTCTTTTTCGATGGCACCATCTCCGTTTATGTCGTGCAACTGATAAGCGAATTTCAGTTTTTCCTCTTCAGTTGTAAAGACAAGTTCCTCTACTGTTTTCAAAAATTCTTCGCTATCAATAATCCCAGTTCTATCATTATCAAACAGGGAAAACATTCGTTCTGCGAAATACTCATCCTTCAGCCCCAGAGCTTTCTTAAACTCTGAGCGATCGATGCTCTGATCTTTTCCAGCAATCTTAGTAAAGACTTGTCGCAATTCCTCTAAAATTTTTCTTGGCGTATCCATTTTTCTTGGCGTATCCATCGTTAGACTAACCTCAAAGTTTTAATCAATTGAGTAATTTAGATAAGCGTACTCGTGACCTTGTCGCGAGATCTGATAATCAACCTCAGCAGAAGTATCAGGCGACTTCAGCGCCTGACTTTCAGTAAGGGGGATTTCACAAGCTTGCCGTGCCCTTCTCATGTGAGACCTATATGTAGCATCAAGATTCACACTTCTTTGTTCTAATGTCAACTCCTGCACGGCGTGCCTGAACCCGACAAAATGTAGTGAGGTCAATATCTGGTATTCCCACTAGGATTCCCCAAAAAATGTTGTGTTCGCTGCTGGTACTTTCACCATGCCGACATAAAGTGGGCACATCCTAGATGCTTATCTTTTTGTACAGCAGAGGCACTGGCAGAGTCATTAGTTCTTAGCAAAGGATTAAGAGAAACCTATCCCAGCATTAAGAGTTTTAAGTTAAGTAACCTTAAAGTGCAAGAGCTGTCTCACAAGCACAATAAGGCATAATTCACAAATTCATCAAGATCGCCAAACTTCTCATTGCTGAGTAGATGATCTGGGGGAACCTTAACTACAGTCTCCATTGTTTGGTTGAAAAGCTGTTGACCTTACTCACGATCGCTGTCGAGTCCCTAGCGCTAAGGCAAACGTATGAAAAGTTCTGAGAACAGACCTACCCCTATCTGCAATCTAAAGCCCATACCAAAAGCGTATACTAGTAGCTAAAAACACCTTACAGTAGGCGTAATTTGTTAAGAATTTTTGCAACAAAAGAGTTTGAGAGTCAATAACGCAGTTTTATGCGTCTGCCTACCGCTATTCATTAGTCCTCATTGTGAAAAATGTCAGATTCTCAAAATCGCCTGAGTAAGTTCTCCAATAGCTCTTTAGACAATCTCAAACTGGGCAACTGGACAATTAAATCCAAGCTGCAAGCGTTGCTACTAGGAGTGAGTCTCGGTTCTGTAGTGGTCGTCAGCGGAATTGGTTGGTATCAGACACAAGCTATCCTCAGAACCAAGATTGCTGAACAACTTGCAGGGGTAAGCACTACCAAAGGTGAGCAGTTTGAGGCGTACTTTAACAATTTGAATAACCAGGTTGGAATGCTGGCAGCAGACGGCAACGTTGTTAGAGCGATGGTGGAGTTGAATGCGGGTTTCCGCATCCTGGAGAGCAGCCCTGTTTCTCCCGAATGGGATAAAGCTCTAAATACTTACTATACAGAGCAATTTTTCCCTCGATTGCAAAAGAATCTACCTGCTCAGGCAGTGAAACCCAGTGTCTATGTGCCCATTGGGCAAGCCACTCGCTATCTCCAGTACTACTACATTACTGCTAATCCTAACCCGGTCGGCGAGAAGGAAAAACTTTTTGATGCAGGTGATGGCAGCAACTATAGCCAAGCTCATGCCAAATATCAAGAATTCTTTGCCGGAATTATTAAAAAATTTGGTTATTACGATCTGTTTTTAATTAACCATAAAACGGGTGATATCGTTTATTCCTACTTTAAGGAAACAGATTTTGCCACTAATCGACTCCAAGGTTTTTATGCTCAGAGTGCGTTAACGGATTTAGTGCAGTCAGTTCAGGCAAATCCTGAACAGGGCAGCATTCAGGTTGCTGATTTCAAACCTTACCGCCCTTCTTATAACGCTCCAGCCGCTTTTCTAGCAACGCCTATTTACAGCGGCTCTAACATAATCGGCATCTTGGCGATGCAAATTCCTACTAAAGAGATCGACAACGCGATTAGCCGAGATAACAATTGGGAAGCTAGCGGTTTAAAGAAAACAGGGGAAGCTTATTTGGTTGGACCTGATTCCCTCATGCGTTCCACCTCTCGTTTTTGGGTTGGAGATTCCAAAAAATATCAAAACGCTGTTCGTTACATGGAGACTGACCCAAAAACTCTGGAGCTGATGGATAACTTCAATACAACCATTGGGTTACAGAAAATTGATAGCTCGGCTTCCAAGGCAGCTTTGGCAGGGCAAAGAGGCATGACAGTAACCCGCAATTACCGAGGAGCGGAGGTGTTGAGTTCTTATGCTCCTTTAAAGTTGAACGGGTTGAATTGGGCGATTTTGGCAGAGATGGAGGTGAATGAAGCCTATAGCCCACTTTACAGATTGCAGGGGACTTTGCTGATTGCGGCAGCGCTTTTCTTACTGGCAACGGCGTTTTTAGCGGCAATTGCGGCGAGGATGTTTACCGCTCCCCTGCGTCGCCTGACAGATAACATCCAGAAACTTGTTGCCGGGGAGTTGGACACAGAAATCGCGGTTAAATCTCAAGATGAGTTTGGGGAGCTAGACACAGAGTTTCAAGGGGTAGCGAACAAATTACGCCAAGCTGAAGAGCAGCTAGAGATCAAGAACAAAGAGAATGAGATTCTCTTGAAAACTATCTTACCCAAGACGATCGTCGAGCGTAGAAAACAAGGGGAGTTGTCGATCGCCGACAGCCTCAAACAAGTCACCATTCTCAATGCTCATCTAGCAGGGTTTTCTCAATTAAGCAAACAGCTTTCGCCGCAAGAGACAGCCACATTGCTGACCGAGCTATTTGATGAATTTGACTCAGCAGCAGAACGCTATGGCTTAGAACGCCAAAACTCCCTAAGCACAGACTATATGGCGGTTTGTGGACTCACCCAGGCCAGATTTGACCACAGTAAGCGAACGGTTGATTTTGCCCTAGTCATGTTAGAAATCATTCAGCGCTTGAATGCTAAGTATGATTCTGCCTTGGCTTTACGCATCGGCATTGATGCAGGTCCTGTGACAACAGGGATAGTCGGAACACAGAGGCTTGGATACGGTGTTTGGGGAGAAGCAGCGTATATCGCCAGCAGTCTCCAGAGCCAAGCTGATTTGAACTATATTTTGCTGACTCAAACTGTGCACGAACGAATCGCAGATAGCTACACTTTCATTCAAAATCCTGGAGTAAAAATTCAAGGGCTGGGAGAAGTAGCAACCTGGACGTTGGTAACTGCTAAAAAGCTAGAACTAACTCAAGTGGCGTTGGTTCAATCCTCCTTTGAAAAAGTGAAGCCGATTGCTGATAAAGCTGCCGAACTATTCTACCAACGCCTGTTTGAATTGAGCCCCGACCTGCGTCCTCTATTTAAGGGAGATATGAAACAGCAGGAACGTAAGCTAATGGCTACGCTTGCCCTCGCCGTAGAAGGTTTGCGCCAGCCAGAGCAAATTATCGCAACCGTCCAGGATTTAGGTCGCCGTCATGCGGGCTATGGAGTTAAAGATGAATACTACGATACTGTTGGGGAGGCGCTGCTGTGGACTTTGGCACAAGGTCTGGATGAAGAGTTTACTGTGCTAGTCCGAAAAGCATGGGAAGAAGCCTACACATTCCTGAGCGAAATTATGAAAGTAGCAGCAGCAGAACTTGAGTTGGAAAAGATAGGGGTGTAACAAGGATGTCTGAAAAGTCCCACAGTGAGTAGCCAAACGTTTTAGATCCCCCTAAATCCCCCTTAAAAAGGGGGACTTTGAGTCTGGTTCCCCCTTTTTTAAGGGGGGCTAGGGGGGATCTTAAAGTGACTGAAAGCACAGCTAGCACCTTTTTAGACATTCTCTAAATGTCAATGCGTAAGTCCTAGAGTCATAAAAACTCCTTACTAATCACTATTTATCATTCGTTAAAAAACAGTCATGGATAGATCACTTCTAGGATGGCTATTGCTTTTGGGACTGGGATTCCCATTGCTGAGTATCTTGCTTGATGAAGCTGCCTCAAGATTGGCGCGGCAGCAGCATCCCTTAGCGGTGGGTCTGCGCCAGGTGCGCGCGTATGTGCTGCCGCCGCTAGCCGTGCTGTTAGTTATGCGGCAGGTTTTGAGTGTCGCTGGCGAAGATTCCTGGGCACGTTTTGTAGAAACGTTAACCTGGGTTGCTGTTATTGTGGCAGGACTATCTTTAATCAACGCCCTGTTGACCACAAAAAAGCAACCGATCGCGCCGATTAGATGGCAAATCCATGTTCCTAGCCTGTTCTTTCAGGCGGCTAGGGGTGCAGCGATCTTAGCCATTGGCTATCACGTTCTCAATGGAGTTTGGAGTATAAACCTGACTGGCTTAGGTTCCAGTGTGGGGATAGCTTCAGCAGTCATTGCCTTAGCGCTGCAAGATACCCTCAGTAACCTGGTGTCAGGATTACTGCTACTATTTGCCAAGCCCTTCAGAACAGGTGACTGGATTGAGGTAGATGGAAAGCAGGGGCGGGTGATTGAACAAAACTGGTGGTCAGTCACTATAAAAAATCCTTCGCTGACATTCAACGTCCCCAATGGGGTGTTATCGAAAGCAAGCATTAGCAATTACGGTCAGAGAGGAATCTGGAAAAGTATTTACGCCTCATTTTCTTATGACGATTCTCCTAGCGAAGTGATTTCAGCCCTGAATACCTTGACTGAAGGTATAGATTTAATCGAAGCCAAAGATCCTGCTCTGGTTAGTTCCTATGAAGACTCTAGTATCACTTACAAGCTTGCCTATACAGTACTGCCTGAAAAAGATTGGATCGTTTCTGCGGAACTCAAATTTCGACTTTACTATATAACCCAACGTTATAGCTTTACTACGCCTTATCCGATTGCAGTACAGTACGAAGTCGATGCTAAAGAAGGAATACCAAGCCGGATTCCCCAAGTCCTAGAGAATCGCCAACAGGAATTGGCAACTTATTTGCGATCGCTCCCATATTTCCTAACGCTCAATGATAATCAGGTTGAGAAATTGGCTGAACGGGCGAGGTTTAAAGCCTATGGTAAGGGTGAGTTAATTATTCGAGAAGGTAGAAAAGACGAGGGGCTTTATATTATCTTCAAAGGCATGGGGCACGCCTATCTAACCGATGAGCAAGGTGACCGCCAGATAGTGGATGAGCTTGAACTTAATGAAGCCTTTGGTGAAATGGCTATCTTTCCAGGAGAGGTTAGTCCAGTAACAGCTGTTGCCACTGAAGATGTTGAGGTTGTAGTTATCCCAGCCAAAGAGATGATTGAAGCGATCGAGTCTAACCACAGATTTGCCTCAGAGATTCTTCAGTATATTGAGGAACGGAAAAAGATGGTTCGACTTGCCAAAGGTATCAAAGATGAGGCGAGTCCACTCACAAGTAACAATGGTCATCGAGTGCAAACGGGATGATGAGGATAACCAGAGTAAAGGTGCACAGGACTTGCTTATTTTTGCTCAGCATCGTTTTACTATTGACAGGCTGTGCCCAAGGATTGGAGATCTCAAAAGAAAATATTGACCATTCATCTAGTGAAGATCAGCCCTTAAAAGAAAAATTAGGGATTCAGCAGGTTGAGCGTAAACTAGCTAAACCCCCTTTAACCCAAGGCTCGGCTCAACAGGGCATTGTGCTGCCAGATGTAAAACCCGTGGAGATGGAAGGAACATTGGCGATATCGGGAGCGCAGGCAGTTTTGCCGATTAGTCAGGCTATTACCCAACGCTTTATTCAAGACGGCTACCCCGGTAAGATCGCGCTTTCTGATATCAATACTGAAGTTGGCTTCAAGCTATTTTGCGAAGAAAAAGTAGATATCGTCAATTCGACTCGCCCCATAACCAGTCAGGAGTCAGCCGCCTGTGCGAAGTCAGGTATTGAGCCAATAGGCTTTCCAATTGCCACCGATGCAGTCACTGTTGTCGTTAGTTCTCAGAATGATTTCGTTCCAAGCAGCCTGAAACGCGATGAATTAGCAAAGGTATTCACTGCCGAAAAGTGGTCAGATGTGAGATCCAAATGGCCAGAAGAGTTGATTAAACGCATTGTTCCATCTGGAGCAGGTACTGGAGGATCAGTTGAGTTGTTTTCCCAAGCTATCCTCAAGGGAAATACCAGCGAACTCACGAATGCTCCTAATACAGTATTTTATGACTTTGCAGAGCAACTGCACTCAGAAGCTCTCATTAATCCCTACATGGTTGGCTTTCTAGGGTACGGCTCCTATCAGCAGAACCGGGACAAGCTGAAAGCGATCGCTATTGATGAAGTAGACCCCTTCCTGCAAAATTACCCCATAACTCGCCCGCTATACATTTATGCGGATGCTAACGCAATTCGGGAACGCCCCGAAGTAGAAGGGTTTATTAACTATTACTTGACCTATGTGAGCGATGAAGTTCTCAGTCTGGGCTACTTTCCCATTAAACCGACTGTATTGAATGAGGCAAAAACTGAATTGTTGCAAGTGAAGGGGGTAGTGGACTAGACCTGTGGAAATGGAGGAAACTTAGAGAGTTGTCGGGGTCGAGCCGAGATACTGATATCGTTGGCGAATTCATGAAAAAATTGTAAGAAATTATAAGCAGGCTGAGGAGTGACAGAATCGAGAGTCAGGATAAAGGTATAGGAGTATTTGCTAGGAGGACCCTGCCATGTCACTACACTCTGAAGCGATTCCTGCCATTCCTGAAGAAACAGTTCGCATTGCTCGTGCTGCCTTCTCTAGAGGAAACTTGTACATGAGAATGTGGGATGAACTGGGGACCTTTTACCAGGATGAAGATTTGCTCACCTCTATCCCCGGCGAGGACAATTGGCAGAAGTGTGAAATGTCAATTACATAGGCGTGTGAATTTAAAGGCACTTTCTTCTCTTATTGAGCTGCTGAGATCGGTTGAGAGATCAAAAACAGAAGAGATCGCGGCTGACTCAAAACGACAATTATCAG
>JAHHHD010000037.1 GCA_019359505.1 Drouetiella hepatica Uher 2000/2452
TAAGATCATTAAATCTCAATTTAATCGTCTCCTAGAATCTTTATTAAATATTTTGATAGTCAATTCACCATCACTATACTCTCTCTCAAATCAATAAATGGAGCTGAGTATTAATTGAAGGTTGAGTAGCATGATTTTGAGGTGAATAGTCTCAAAATCTAAAAGTTTTCCAGCACTAGATGCAGAATCCTTAGCCAGAACTGGAGCAATGGATAGATTTAATCAACTTGCGCAGAGTAATACAAGGCTACCAATTCCAAAAACACATAAAGTGATATGTTTAACGTTAATGGAGTTTCTATTTTCAGAGTAGTGCTGCTAATTATCTACAACTGCATATAGAAACATCTTGCATCCCGCAACAGCATTGCTCTTGTATTCAAGATTATTACTGCTGTATCCGGATCATCTAATTTTGGTGAACTATATTTCCGTATCACTCAAGTTAAGCTCTTTAAAGCAGAAATTCCTATTCAAGATTGGTAGCCTTCACACAAACTTCAGGTACCTCGAAAAACCTATTAAGAGACAGCTAAGAAATCATTAATCTGCTGTCAAGCTACGTGTAAGGAAGAAATTAACGAAACGCTAGAAAATAACTACGGTAGTAAAGTATTTGAGTAAAAAAGTTTATTCGCAAAAAGTCTTAGTCTCATAAGCCTTTCCGAAGGCATGTTTACTTCTCTTTGCAAGGATTGAACCCTAGCTCATATCTAAGCTACATAAGTGCGGCAACCTTTGAAGACGGAGGCAGGTTCCGAAGTTTTATGATTCAGCAAGGCTCTTTTTTCCCAGACCTTCAGGACAGGGAGTTACCCTTGAAGCTGCTTTTCGGCTGGAGGGTTTAAGGCATAAAGCGAATAGGCTACCCCATGCCATTAGGGTTGTAGGTCGGCTTATGATTGACCTGACCGCAGTAGTAAGAGCTTGCCATTTATGCCCAGCTTGATGTTCTTGCCAAGCTCGATGAATTAGTAGCTTTTGTATATGTTCCCCAGTCTTCATAGCTTTTCTTTCTGTACTTTGAGGTAGAGCTGGTGGACAGCCCCGCTCTAGGTCATCGCTACCTTGGAGGAGACGCTGCTGTTGAAATTCGATCGCCACCAAACTAAAAAATTCTCTTTCAACATTGCTTTGAACATGAGTAATTGAAGCGTCATGAAGGCGATATCTATAGAAGATTTCAGGCAGATAACAGACTCTACATGTTTCTCCGATCCGCAACTGCAAATCAATATCTTCTGCCGTTTTGAAATATTGCCGACAGCCACCTATTTTTCTCAAGACTCTGGTTCGTACCGCATAAGTACAAAAGTGAGTTGAAGTTACACCAGCCCGCAATTCATCAGTAATTTCTCTGTGATCGCTGTGAACATCAAACTGAGCAATCAGACGCCCAGATAGATCAATGGTTGAGAATCCGCCACACACCGCATCATACTCTGGATGTTGAAACAACCAATTCACCTGTGTTGCTATTCGTCCAAGAGGATAGTGATCATCAGCATCGCACCGCATGATAATGTCGGACTTTGCAGCTGCCAATCCAGCGTTCAAGGAGGCTGAAATTCCTTGGCAAGGTCCATCTATAACTCTGATTCGCTCATCCTTGACAGCAAGCACGTGACTAAGTGACCTGTCTGTAGAACCATCGTTAACAACGATTACTTCTAGATCAATGGTTTGCTCTTGCAAGATCGAATTTAAAGTACTCGATATGAATGCTTCAGCGTTGTACATCGGTATAACAACACTCACTAATGGCATAATTATGTATTTCCAAAGAATAGAATAAGTGTTGTAGACAGCATGAAAACTCTGTTATGGCATCTCTCAGTAGATCACAAGAGGATTCTAAGCCGTGAAGCGAAGACATCTCCACTTTTCATAACCTATCTCAACAGGTTTATCTAAGATATGAGTAAAACCATTACTGGTTCATCAAAGTTCTTTAGTAATCCTATTAAGCGTTTAAGTGAAGTATGGGAGGCCTACTCCTATGCAGGAATAAACCTCCTGAACTCTCTGTTCACAGACTATTTCAGCTCACCATAGCAGACTTAATACTGATGCTTCAATGTGTTGTACTAGACACCGATGTAAGACTCTGCCTTCACGAGAGAAATGGGCTTACCATCAAAATGTGAGGGAATTTCGACATCCATGAGCTTCATGATTGTCGGAGCGATATCAACGGCTTGTCCATCTGGAATACTAGAACCTGGAGTAATTCCTGGTCCTTTTGCCATCAAGAATCCTCGTGACAAATAGTGCCCTCCGGTTCGATCATAAACAACAGGCCCAATGCGCCCACAATCTGGGCTATCCACTACATCGCTGATACCGGGTTTCCAAAGAACTACAAGATCGGAATCTGGCAGCTTCGGATCGTTATCGGCAGGCGATCGTCTTGTCCGCACAACCTCATCAACAATAGGTTCTCCCGTTCTGGCATCTTTGACTCGATAGAGAAATTGGGTAATCTCTTCACACAAAGCATCATACTCAGAATGCTTGACAATACCGTCTTTCTCACGCCCCTCTAAGTTGATCCGGATATGTCCATCTGAGAAAGCCGGTAGCGCAAAAGCTTTCATCTGAGGCCAAGCAGAGCGATACCACATACCTGGCATCCAGTTTAAGTTGGCTGACGAACCCTCTAGCTTAGACATATCTGTGAGCTGAGGTTCGGGCCAGAGACGAGAGAATAGCCCAGGCACCAGCTTTTTCACAAGTCGCTGCATCAGGGTGGGATTTGCCATGGTCGTGGTCTTCAGAATCTCGACCGGCCAAGGTAAGGAAGCGTCGGTAATGATAGGCGGTGGCGCATCTCCCGATTTGCCGGGTGCCAGAGCAACTTTTCCAGGGAAGCTAAATCGATAGAGAAGCTCAGGCAAAAAGACCAAGCTAAAGAGGTCAGTGTTATTAGCAGCAATACCGTGAACTGCGTAAACAAACACGTAAGCATCTTCGGGGGCTTCGGCAAGAATCTCCCCAACCGCCTGATCCACTGCTTCGTAGCAAGCCAGCATAGGGTCTTTCGCGGGATCATTGTCGCTTCTAAAGTGATCATACAAAGGATGATCGGACTGGCTGAGGTACCAGAAATTATGCCCTGCGCTATGGGTTTCCCCAAACGTGGTTAGGAACAGATCCCAGTCCTGACGCTTCATCAAATCGCGAATGATTTCTGAACGAGTTGCGACTGCATCTTTGATTCCCTTCTCAACCCATTCCTCATACTCTTTATCCCACCAGAATCCAGCATCTTTGTAGAATACGGGATGTTCCCCATACTTCTGGATAATCTCTGGCAGAAGTTCAGGAGGACTAGAGCAATTATCTGTTGCCGGAAAATGCCCCCCCCAACCCAAGACTTGCAATCCATTAACTTTGTCGTACAGCGAGGCGGACAACAGATCAAATAGGATGACACGGCGGTCTTCCATCAATCCGTAGAAGGGCGGATACTCCTTGAAGTCATAGGCCCCTCGAATGTCAAGGCTCATATCATAGGTTTCTGGATAAAACTTTTCAATCCCCCAGTAACCCGTCTTGTTGCTGGTGCAGCCAGTCCAAGTGTTCGCCCAAAGCCGTTCAGTAATGGAGGTTTCTCTGACTTGATCACAGTAAGTGACAGTGTTGGTCAAATGCCCGTAGGCTCCTTCGCTGCGGAGTTGGCTCAGGTTTTTGAGATGTCCTTGATCCATCCATTTTTCCATGACCCGATAATCAGCCGCATCTAGCCCAATTGCAATCACACGCTTTTTCATGATTGTTCTCCGTTGTGAATCTTTTACAAACTTTTGAGTTAAGCCTTTTGAGCTACCCCTGGTAGTAGCTTCAAGGCAGAAGACGTCAGTAGCTTCCAACCTCCTGCTGCGAAAGGAAGCGCCGCGATCGCCTTCGTTCCATAAAGACTGGCGGTTCCAAGGTGTCCACTATTGAAAGCCCACCAGCCATACTGAAGCATGAAGCGGTATTGAGATGCAGCATCTTGGGTCGGTCGCCAAGGCTCTTCTGCCTCAAAATGCCCCTCAATCCCTCGTCGTAACCAGGCTCTTTCACAGATCTCTCTGGCTGCTTGACGCTGCAAGACTCCATTCTTTTCACTAATAGAACTCTTGAGCAGCCGATATTTCAAGATTGTGTCTTTAAGATTTGCTAGCGCACCAACTTCACCTAATTTGAGCCACACATCCAAATCTTCAGCGCATGCCAGAGTTTCGTCATACCCGCCAATTTCTATTAGCGCTGTCCGACGAATCATAGCGCAGGGATTACAGATACTCCCATGTCCTGCTAGCGCCAATTTCTGAATCTGATTGTCATGCTCAGGAAGAAGAAGCCGCGTCAAAAAACGTCCCTTTTCGTCAATTAACTCGTGGGCGCCCCCAACACAAACAACGTTGGAGTTGGCGTTAAGAAACTCGACTTGCAGGGTAAAACGATTGGGCAAAGCAACATCGTCAGCATCCATGACTGCAATGAGTTCACCCGTTGCCTGTGCTAGTAATTCGTTCCTCGTTCGGATAACGCCTTTGTTCTCTCGACTGATTAAGTGAATCCGCCTATCTTTAGCAGCATACTCCTCCAAAATCTTCAGGGAGGCATCTTTTGAGCCGTCATCTAAAATGACGAACTCAAAATCTTTAAAGGTCTGCGACAGAATACTCTCTACCGCCTGAGCGACGTAGCGTTCAGCATTGTAAACTGGCATCAGAACTGAAACTAAAGGCTTGTGACTCATTGGAATTTAACTAGAAATTTCAACAGGGTGTATGGATCAAGGTATGCGGATAGACAGTCTATAAAATGTGACTTAGCTAAAGAAGTTGAAGAAGTAGAGGCTTCCGACGACTGAAGTTGCTAGAGCAATAATTGGCAAATCTACTTCGGGTTGCCAGATTGAGAGGCGTGCAAAGAAGATAGCTTTAAGAGGATAGAGAACCCAGGCAAAGCAAGATATTCCAATAATTACGCCGTTTTCGCCCCATATGTACCCTCCTACTACCATTGCCGTTAGCTCTACTGCTACCTGAACTGCCAGAAGGCTAGTCATCGTAAACGTTTTACCCATCGCCATTAAAGCATCGTCGTAGGTGAAAATCAGGACTCCAATTAGTGCGTTAATTGGAAGAACCTTCAGCATCCATCCTGCCTTGGCATAGCGATCGTCATAGAGAAAGCTAATGAGTGTCTCCCCAAACGCCATCAAGAACAAAGAAGCAACCCAGCTACCTGCAATTAAGAAGAGTCGAGTTTTTCGCAGTGTAACGTAGAGCTGTTCTGGACGCTCCCGAATTAGCTCGGAGTAGGAGGGGAACAGGACTTTACTCCCTAACTTCATAATTGTCTCGTTCACCAGACGAGCCATCGTAATGGCAACTGTATAGATTCCGAGCGCTTTTACATCTAGCAAACGACCGATGACTATGCGATCGCCCTGCCCTGCAAAAAAGGTCAGAACCGTACTCAGAAATATCCATCGACCAAACTGCTGGAGCGATCTGAATGCTTCCTTATCCCAGTGAAAGTAATTTCTTTCCCCTTTGAGGTACACATGGCTAAGGATCATTTTGGCAAGAGCAGCCACGATCCCACCACCTACCAGAGACCAGACAGACGGAAAAATCCAAGCCCAAACCACCATCACAGTGAGTCCTAAGACATAAGACCCTAAATCAAGTAGGGTTAGTCTACCCACTGATAGTTTGCGGTTTTCAGTCGCTAGCTTAGTGGAGTTAAATCCTGCGATCAGAGCCGTTAGCCCGCTGATGGGCAACAACTGCATGAGCATAGGTTCGCGATAGAACTGTGACGCAGGTACAGCGATTACACAGGCAAAGATCCACAGCATTATTCCCCGACCGACCTGGATTGTCCAGGCAGTATTAAGGAATGCAGGCTCGTCACCCCGCTTGTTTTGGATAATGCCTGGAATGATACCCACATCCGAGAACATTTCCAGCCCCATGATAAAGACCTGGACGAGGGACATGAGTCCAAATGCCTCAGGAAAAAGCAAGCGAGTAAGGACAAGATTTCCCCCTAGGCGCAGAACATATTGAGTGCATTCGCCGGCGAGCGTCCAGGCAGAGCCACTAATGGCTCTGCTCTTAAGCGATGGAGGTGGGTTGTTCTCGGCTTCAAGTGGCGAGTTTTCTGATTCTGCCCTAGACATTCCGTGCTCCTAGCGACTTGAGTGATGATGCAATGGTCATTGAAAAATCCATGATTTTATGCATCTCATTGAACCCTGATTCTCTCTGGGCCTTCTGGCAAAAGTCCAGCTGCTTTGGGAGCTGCTAGATACCCTACGTCAAAAACTCGCATAGGGATATGCTAACCTCAACCCCTAAATCTCAGAAGAGTAGGTTTACTGTAAGGCTCACCTGCTGGTACTCAAAGTTCAGATTGGATAGAGTTCGGACGAAGACATTGAGAGATACAGATAACCCGAACCTAGGGCACAGGTTAATCTGTGAATCGATATCATCCATCAAATACCAAAGGTGTAGGGTAAAGCCACTAGATAAGTCGATCTTCACCTATTCTTTGCTTCTGATCGCTGTTATTTTGAGCGATCGTAAAGCTTAAATAAAGCGCAGCTTCATTTGAAGGGTAAGTCTCCCTCCTATCCTGTAATTACCAGCAATACCCGTCAGAATTTAGAATTATCAGTGCAAATCTTCATATACTTAAAAAGTTTGTATATGAGGTCAACATCTGAAATTCCACTGGATTACTGCTTTCATGCAAAGACTTCTGAAAAAGAGACTAAGCTTAATCCATACAAAGGTTATAACCTATAGGGACTACACTCCTAGAGTTATGTGAAATCTCTCTAAAACAACAGACTTAAAAGCTTAAGATTAAATCTTTTAAGCTACATAACTGACCAATTTTAACGCTTTGGTAAGTTGCATTAGTTCTCTTTTCATGTTAATTGCCTTTGGAAATCCCAGCTCGGAGATATATAGTATCAAGCTCTATAAATTAAGAGGATTTAATCTTATTTTTCTCTAAAATTATTGCAATAGTTTTAGAGAAAAAGTTGGAGTGGTAGAACAATTTTCACTTCTCTTCAAACGTGGGATAAATCAATTCTCAACCCATGAAGACTGACAAGAAGTCTATGAGTAATCTGTAAAGGCAAAGTCAATGAAGTGAATAAACGGATTACCTCTGTAAAGCCTGCATGAAATGGTAATGGAATCACAGTACGTCTGCGATCGTATAGAGATGTAGGCTGTGCGGAGAATCTTACAAGCTCAGTAGTTTCATCTATATCACTGTGAGGATGCTAAATGGACAGACTTCATCGACATCTTGATGAGATCAAGTAACAGCCTTTTCAGTAATCCTATGGGTGGAACAAACCTTAACCTCACAAAAGCCATGTAGGATGCGCAGAATCACGGATGTAGATTTCTCTTGCCATCCGCATAACTGGATAGGATTCTAATTTGTACGGAGAGAGCAACCAGAAAAGTTTGAATCCTCTTCTGGGTTGTCCTAGGATAAAGGCTGAACTTAGAGCCCTGCGTAGTCTGCCGCCACAGGAGATTTATTTAGCGATGGCAAATCAAAAAGTCCTGATTATCGATGACAGCAAGACTATCCGAATGCAGGTTAGGGATATGCTCCCAAAAGGCAATTTTGAAGTTTTGGAAGCCGTCGATGGCGTTGAAGGGCTAGAAATTGTTAGTCGAGAAAATCTCAGCTTGATCTTAGTAGATTTCTTTATGCCTCGGATGAATGGCTGGGAGGTGGTGCAAAAGCTGCAAGATAATCCCAGGCTGAAGAGCATCCCAGTTGTGCTGATGTCTGGACGCAGAGAGGATGTCGAGAAAGCGGTTCCTGACCAGTTTGGCTATTTTGAATTTATCGGCAAGCCCTTTGAGCAGCCCGTGCTAGTCCAGGCTATTAAGTCAGCGATGGCAAAAGCTAGAAGTCGCCAGCAGCTACTTCAAAAAGCTCCACCAGCCGTTTCGCCAATTGAGCCTGTTGCTCCAACCGCTCAACCTATGGGAGTGCCTACGCCATCTTCTGCCAATCCTGAAATTCAAACGTTACAGGCTGAGGTTAAAGCACTTCGCCATGAAAATGTGCAGTTAAAAACTGAAGTGGATGGATTGAAGAAGCAAGTCGCCCAAATTATGACATTTATTCGTCAGAAAATGAAATAAAAGAAGAGCAAAGGTAAGCTACCTTTGCTCTTCTTTAAGAAATTGCTGCTTCGGTATCGGAGAGATAAGCGTTAGAGAAATCACTAATCTTCGGTTTCTAACCCAGCAACAATGACGGCACAAATGCTAAAAGCTGCCACCAAAGGCATAGGGCAATCTAAAAGGTAGGTAGAAACGATCGCTACAACGCTGGCTCCGATCGCCGTCAAGTATCCAACCTTCTCGTGAGTCGTCAAGCCATTCTCTTGCTTCAGATGATGAAGCACCTGGGCAGGAATAGGGACAGGCATTACGCCATTAGGTGGGAACGCCCAGAACTCGTTGCGTCGTTCTGCGAACGGTTCAGACCAACCATTTTCAAAGCACCAGTTTTCGATCCAGGTTAGACAATAGTGATTCATAAAGCCATTTTCTATGGGGTAATGATGAGCTAGTTAAAAGTAATGACTAAATATCAGCTCAAGCTTCTGTAGGAAGGAAAGCACCTCAAGACTCCTGAGCGAGTTTATTTATTTGAGAGCCAGGTTAAAGAACAAAAATCTTTATTTATAAAGACTATCAGAGCTACCTCAAAGTCAGGTTTGAGGGAAATTAAAGTTTACGCAATGGGCGATCGAGTTTAAGTTGAGTAAAGTGCGATCGCTAACTCTGGCTATTTTTGCTTAATTTTTTGTCAAAATCAGCTTGCAGAGCGTGACTGAATCCGGCATGATTTTCAGCATTGGTTTATTCACTAATTTTCAAAGAAGTTTTGTTAACAAAAGTTTCATTCTATTTTCTAAGGTCAATATTTCTCCTATGAACAGCCTCGCGCGAAAAGATTTTTTCTTCTGTTTGGGAATTTGGTTGGCGATCGAGATTGTCTGCTTTGCGCTATTACCGATGTTGAACTTAGCAGAATCCAGCCCACCGCTTGAGGTGTGGTTTATGGTGAGCTTAGTTTGCGGCATTGGCGGAGCAGCGCTGATTGCTTACGGTACCCATATTGCAGCAAGAGGAAGAGCGCCCAGACGAATCACTCGTCTGACTATTTCGCTCTTGAGCTGGCTAGGGCTGGTGGGAATTGCTTTTCCATTAATGTTTGCGAGTGCCCAAATTTTTGCCAAGCTGTTTGCCCTGGCAAAAATCTAGCGGTTTGTGGCTAACGTTTTAAGGTGTCGGCGCTGTGGGTTCAGGCTGAACGGGTACAGGTTGAGTAGCCTGTTCAATTTGAGTCGTAAAGTAACCGACCTTATAATTCAGCTGCTGAGCAATCTGAAGCGCCTGTCGGAAGGCAGCGATCGCCTGACTCGTATTACCTGAGGCGCGGTAGAGCTGACCCATTTGATCATAGGTGTTCAGCTTACCCAACGTGTTGTAGGACTGCTGCTGCACGTCTATGAGAAGCTGATACACGACAATTGCATCTTCTGGACGGTTTAAGGAGCGGTAGAGCGCTGCCAGCCGCTCTAGGGCATCACTTGCCTGAGCATATTGCTGAACCGATCGCGCCGTTGCAAACGCCTCTTGATAGCTGGGAGCCGCTAGGTCAGCTCTTCCCATGGCAACATAACTGTCTCCCATGTCAATTTTAAGTAGAGGAATGGGGATAAAGTTCTTTTGCTTTCTATAGAGATCAACCAACTGCTGCTGCATGGCAACTGCCTGAGTCGGCTGGCTATTTTGCTGATAGATATATGCCAACTGTTTTAAGTAAATTTCCTCGTTGGGGCGATCGCTCTGCTGTTGAGCAATTCCCAAAAGCTGCTCGTAGGCAGCGGCAGCACTAGGGTAATCAAAATAGGCGAGCTGCATTTCTGCCAGTGCCGTAAGGATTTGCTGCTCTAGCGCCTTATTTTGCTGCTGCCGAGCCTGGGCAAGGAGTTGATCATATAGCGTCACGGCAGGTGTACGGGCACGCATGGTCTGGTATGCCTGGGCAATTTTGAGCAGCAGGTCATAATCTATAGGGGTCTGAGCCTGCACCTGCTGTTGAATTTCTTGCAGCCGCGCGGTGATCACTCGAACCTCGGTCGTTTCGCTTTGTCGCCATGCCACCTCGCCTACCCGGCTAAGGGATTTAACTTCTTCGGCAGTTCCCAAGAAGCGACGCAGCCGTAGCTCCCGGTTCCAGGTTTCTAGTGCGCCTGGTAGATCGCCTGCCTGCAGTTTAGCTAATCCCTGACGCTGCAATTCATCTAGAGCCGTTGTCAGGACAATCTTTTCTTGAGCGCTCAGCGGACGATCGACTACCATTTCAGGCAGCAGCGGATCAGGGGCAGTAATTTCTAGAGGACTGGGTGGGAGAGCATCAGAGGCTTCTTCTGCTAGAGCGGGTAAGCCCATACAGAGCAGAGCGAGCGCTACTCCCAAAGCTCTAAACACCCTTTTCTGCTTGCCCTGATTGATCGATCGCCCTACTTGAAAATTCATAGACCCGACTTCCAAAGCGATTAGGTTTAGTGACAAAATCTAGCCAACTTAATTTTCGCCAATTTCAACCCTACTTCGGGACTTTCAGAAAAGTCTTAATCTGAAATAGACATTTATGAATCGGCTTAAATTAATTATTCTAAGGTATGGTTGATTCTGCCCACGTGATTCTCTGACGTTAAATCTTTTGTCTAAAGAATTTTTCTAAAGAAGTAGGTTTTAGGACGTATCTTTGCTTCAGAGCTTCAAATTATGGGAATTATTTGGGTGAAAGGTCAAGAAATGCCAGCAAGGGTGAACAAAGCGTGAGAGTTTTGGTAGTTGGGAACGGTGGACGAGAACACGCCCTTGCATGGAAGCTTCTGCAATCGCCACGAGTCCAAGAAGTTTTCTGCGTTCCTGGCAATGGGGGTACGGCACAGCTCGATCGCTGTCGCAATATTGCCATGGGGGTTAGTGATTTTGAAGGTATTGCCCGTCTGGCATTGGTCAACAACACGGGCTTGATTGTCGTCGGGCCGGAAGTTCCCCTAGCAGAAGGAATTACGGACTACTTACAGCAGCAGAATCTAACCGTCTTTGGTCCTACTCAGGCTGGGGCGCAAATTGAGTCTAGCAAGGCTTGGGCAAAGGCGTTGATGCGAGAAGCCAAGATTTCAACGGCGGCATCAGAAGTGTTCACAGATGCCGCTAGTGCGATCGCCTACATCAAATCTCAGGATGCCGAATCTCAGGATGCCGAATCTCAGAGCGTAAGAACTCAAGGCACACCGATCGTTATCAAGGCAGATGGCTTGGCTGCTGGGAAGGGCGTAACGGTGGCTATGACCGTAGAGGAAGCGATCGCTGCTGTAGAAGAAAGCTTTGGTGGTCAGTTTGGGGCAGCGGGTCAGCAAGTTTTGATTGAGGAATACCTGATAGGGCAGGAAGTATCTATTCTGGCAATCACAGATGGTCTGACGATTCGTCCGCTGCTGCCCGCCCAAGATCACAAACAAGTTGGTGAGGGCGATACGGGAGCCAACACAGGCGGCATGGGTGCCTACGCCCCCACGCCAGTAGTTTCTCTGTCGCTAATGGAGCGGATTCAGACTGAGATATTGGAGCCAGCGATCGCCGCTTTACGCCGCCGAGGCATTGACTATCGGGGCGTTCTCTATGCAGGGTTAATGATCACGCCTGAGGGAGAGCCAAAGGTGATTGAATTTAACTGTCGCTTTGGCGATCCTGAAACTCAGGTGGTGCTGCCGCTGTTGGAGACTCCGCTAGATGAGGTGCTGCTTGCCTGCGTCGAGCAGCGTTTAGAACAGTTGCCGCCCCTAGCCTGGAAAGCTGAATCCGCTGCCTGTGTGGTAATTGCGGCAGGCGGCTACCCTGAAACCTACAAGAAGGGCTATCCCATCCAGGGCATTGAACAAGCAGAAGCATCGGGTGTGGCATCTGGAACGATCGTTTTCCATGCTGGAACTAAGCTGAAGCAAGATCAGCTGGTGAGCGATGGAGGGCGAGTCTTGGCGGTGACGGCTCTAGGGGAAACTTTTGAGACGGCGATTGCCCATGCCTATGAAGCCGTGGAATGTATAGAGTTTAGAGACTTGTATTACCGCAAAGATATTGGTCATCGGATTCTGAAGAGCAGAGCGAGGTAACTGCCCTGCGCCTTTATGGGTTAGAGTCGAACGAGGTAAAGTATTCTTAAGCAACGTTAAAATTAAGCAAAGTCAAAGTAAGCAACCTTGGTAGCCCTGCTGATCAAAATTCGAGAAACGATCGCCCGCTGGTGGTCAGACTTCACCCTTCAGACTCGTCTTATGGCGGCAGCAACTCTGGTGGTGTCGCTGCTGATGAGCGGTTTGACCTTTTGGGCGGTCAACACCATTCAGCAGGATGCTCGCTTGAATGACACTCGTTTTGGGCGAGATTTAGGGCTGTTGCTGGCAGCCAATGTCGCTCCTTTAGTCAGCGAGAGCAACCGGACAGAACTTGCCCGTTTTTCCCACAGCTTCTTCGGCAGCACCTCTAGCGTTCGCTACATGATTTACGCGGACGAAGACGGCGAGATTTTCTTTGGCATTCCCTACTCAGAGTCTGAGGTTCAAAATTCTCTGACGATCCGACGGCGGATTCAGCTTCCTGAAAATTATGCTGAGAACGCTGAGGAACCCATGGTGCGGCAACATATTACGCCCGATGGAGAAGTGACAGATGTATTTGTGCCCCTGAATCACAACGGCAAATATCTGGGCGTAATGGCGATCGGCATTAACCCCAATCCCACAGTAGTTGCCTCTTCGTACTTGACGCGAGACGTGACGATCGCCGTATTTATCTCGATCTGGGTCATGGTGATTCTGGGCGCCGTATTTAACGCGCTCATTATCACGAAGCCGATTAAAGAGCTGCTGTTGGGCGTGAAAAACATTGCAGCCGGAAATTTTAGGCAGCGAGTCGATCTGCCTGTGCGGGGTGAGTTGGGAGAGCTAATTCTCAATTTCAATGAAATGGCAGAGCGCTTAGAGAGCTATGACGAACAGAATATTGATGAACTGACCGCCGAAAAAGCCAAGCTGGAAACTCTAGTATCGACGATCGCTGATGGGGCGGTTTTGCTAGATACCGACATGAACGTTATCCTCACGAATCCGACGGCTCAGCGGATTTTTGGCTGGGAGAGCCATGAGGAAATCATCGGTAAAAATGTGCTCTACCATCTGCCCAACGCGGTCAAAGTGGAGCTGACTCGCCCCCTCTACCAGTTGGCTTCTGGCAGCGCCTCCGATGAGCTGAAGGACGGCGCAGAGTACCGCATTACGATTCCTGATCCGATCAGTCGCACGGTACGAATATTGCTGAATACGGTCTTTGATCAGTACCGTGAGAATATTCGCGGCATTGCTATTACAGTGCAAGACATCACTCGTGAAGTCGAGTTAAACGAAGCTAAGAGCCAGTTCATCAGCAACGTCTCCCACGAATTACGTACGCCTTTGTTCAACATAAAGTCGTTTATCGAAACGCTGCATGAGTACGGCGAAGATCTGAGTGAGGTAGAAAAACGCGAATTTCTAGAAACGGCTAACCGAGAGACCGATCGCCTCACCCGTTTGGTTAATGACGTTCTCGATTTGTCTAAGCTAGAGTCTCACCGCCGCTACAACCTGGAACCTGTTGAGATTGTTCAACCGATCGAGCAGACTTTGCGAACCCATCGCCTCAACGCCAGAGATAAGGGAATTGAGCTGATGCAGGATATTCAGCCAGATCTGCCTTCTGTGTTAGGTAATTACGATTTGCTGCTGCAAGTGTTCTCTAATTTAGTCGGGAATGGGCTGAAGTTTACGGAAGCAGGTGGCTCAGTAACGATTCGAGCCTATGCCTTGGAGCCAGAGCCTAGTCATCAGCTCAGCCATGACTCATCCAGCCATCACCAGTCCGTCCAACCCGTTCAGCCCCAACCCATGCAGGTTCGAATTGAGGTTGTCGATACAGGAATCGGCATCGATCCAGAAGATCAGCAGGCTATTTTCGATCGCTTCTTCCGAGTCGAAAATCGAGTCCACACTCTAGAGGGTACTGGGCTGGGATTATCGATCGTGCAGAACATTATCGAGAAGCACCACAGTCAAGTGCACTTAGTTAGCGAAGTGGGAGCTGGCACCACCTTTTGGTTTGATTTACCGATCTATCAAGAAGGCACAGTGCTGTTTGATGAATTGCCGATTCCTGAAGCCATTGCCTCAGCGCAGGCTGCCTCATCTGTAAGTGCTACTGCTTAACATCGCCATTGAACAGCTCAAAAATCTGGCGACAAAAGAGCTTCAGCTTCTCTCTAACCTCATCTGTTGGCGCCTTGGAGCCGATAAACCTCCAGTCTTTGATGGTGGACAGCCTCCACTGCTCGCCCAAATGCGTGAATCCTGCTACCTCTAGACCGATCGCCCGTCGAGATGCAGCAGCATCCTCTACTGAATCACTGTAGAAGCGAATTTGCACCAAAATACTACGGCTTTGAATAGAGCGACTCCAGCCCGGTAAATGAAAGCCAATATCAATGGAGTCAGGATCGGTTTGTTCTCTGGTATCAGGATCATTTGCCCAGGGCTTCAGGTCTGCGCGCGCATCGGGAAACTGCGCTTTAAATAGAGTCACAACAGCCGCAATTTTAGTGGCTAAGTCTAGACCGATCGCCTGCTCTGCTGCGTTCACTCCAATCTCTCCTTCATCCTTTGTCACATTATGGGCAGATCACGCTAGGAATGGGCAGTACCGACTGATACGATTTGGGCAGATTTTGGCTAGCCAAGATTTTCAAGGGAGTCAAGGAGGTGAAACCCCTTTTGCAAAGATAGAGTCTGGCAAAGTAGCTTCTCAGAAGCAACACAGTATTTGTAAAGAATTGTAGACTTAGGAAATTTTGTAGCAAAGATCACGAATGTTACCGATAGAAAATCAGCAGTGCTGAGCCAAAATGCAGGTTGAACCTGCTACATTAAGCTGAAATTTATGCCTGATTACAAAACCTTCCATCAAAGAGCTGATGACTCATTTGAGAAAATTATGGCTCGAATCTTACCTGAAGCAAAAGTCACCTTCACCGCCGACCAACTTAGTGCGCTAAAGCTTGCCTGTCATCAAGTGAATTGGAAAAATAGCCACTCGATTGATATTCGCTTATCCATTCCTAGCTATCCTCGTCGTTTTTATGTGGTTTTTCTAGCGGGTAGAGAACGCCGCTCGGCTCAAAGATACTCCCTAGGCAATAGTCATAAAGCCCTTGCTACTCTGACTGCTTTAATAATCTTGTCACTAGGATGCACAGTCATCTATGGGTTGCTTCAGCTCGCTCTTGCCGCGTCTCAGCGTGACAATATTTACCCAACTGCGATTCCCTGGCTACAAACCCAAGACGCCTGTGAGCAAACGGGCAGATTTTGGGAAGAGGGAAGATGCTGGGACGCGATGCAGAGTCCAGATTTTTAGTTGTGAGCAACAATGGACAACTTTGAAAAAATTGCTCCGCTCTCTCGAAGGGGGGAAGCGCGATCGCTATTCTGAGGATATTGTTACAAAGGTATACTAACGTTCCATGTTTTTCTAAGGATGCGTTAGCGTTAATTTACTGGATTTCGATCGCCTATTTTAGAGTTAGCTATGCGTCCTGGATCTGGAGATTGTGTAGAACCTGAATCCCTGCTCAGCTTTTGTCGCTACAGAGTTGAATCAGGGCTAAATCGGTCTTATCGCATCAATCTTTCATCCTTCAGAGCCACCGCAGAGTTGATCGCAAGCTTTTAGTTGCAATTATTGTCAGGAGCAGATTCATGATTATTGCCCATCAACCTAGCGCGAACCCGATTAGTCAGGGTTCTAGGGAAAAGTCTTTGGTTCTTTGGTTTGAAGAAGTGGGCATTGCAGATATCCATTTAGTAGGTGGAAAAAATGCCTCCTTGGGAGAAATGATTGGGCAGCTCCTATCCAAAGGGGTGAATGTCCCAACAGGATTTGCCACCACTGCTTATTCATTTCGCTACTTCATTGAAAATGCAGGATTGGAAGCGCGGCTGCGGCAGCTTTTATCTGACTTAGATGTTGATGATATTGCCAATTTGCAAGAGCGGGGTAAGCAAGCCCGATCGCTGATTCTCAACACTCCTTTTCCAACTGAGCTAGAAGATGCCATCACGAAAGCCTATCTCGAACTCTCTCAGCGCTATGGAGTTGATCAGGGAGCAGATCTGGATGTAGCGGTTCGCTCTAGTGCTACAGCTGAAGACTTACCAGATGCTAGCTTTGCCGGACAGCAGGAAACCTATCTCAATATTCAAGGTGTGAATGCGGTGCTAGAAGCCTGTCATCGCTGCTACGCCTCTTTATTCACCGATCGCGCTCTTTCCTATCGAGTCACCCAAGGCTTTGATCATCTGGATGTGGCGCTGTCTGTAGGCGTACAAAAGATGGTGCGATCGGATTTGGCTACCGCTGGCGTTATGTTTTCGATCGACACAGAGACAGGCTTCAAAAACGCGGCGCTCATTACAGCAGCCTATGGTCTGGGCGAAAACGTGGTTCAGGGTGCTGTTGTGCCAGATGAGTACTATGTCTTCAAACCGACGCTCAAGACTGGATTTAAGCCGATTCTGGAGAAGCGGCTGGGCAGTAAAGATATGCGAATGGTCTATGACACGACTGGCGGTAAGCTAGTTAAAAATATTCCTGTGGAGGAGAGCGATCGCCAGAAATTTGCTCTCAGCGACGACGAAATTCTTACCCTGGCACGTTGGGCTTGTACGATTGAAGACCACTATTCCAGCGTGCATGGCGGGGATACGCCAATGGATATGGAATGGGCAAAAGATGGGCATACAGGTGAACTGTTTATTGTCCAAGCGCGTCCAGAAACGGTGCAGTCGCGCAAATCTGGAACCGTTCTGCGTACCTACAAATTGAAGGATTCCCATCCGCCAGAGCCGCTGTTTACCGGACGGGCAGTGGGCGACTTGATTGGGCAAGGTCAGGTGAGGGTGCTGACGCAGGTCGATCGCCTGGATGAGTTCCAGCCCGGAGAAGTTCTAGTCGCCGATAAGACTGATCCCGACTGGGAGCCGATTATGAAAAAAGCTAGCGCCCTGGTGACAAAGCAGGGCGGGCGTACCTGCCATGCAGCGATCATTGCCCGTGAGCTGGGCATCCCGGCGGTAGTGGGTTGCGGTGATGCGATCGAGACTTTGCAAGATGGTCAGGAGATTACGGTTTCTTGTGCTGACAGTGATGAAGGCAAAATCTACGCGGGGCTATTGCCCTATGAAGTTGAGGAGCTGCATCTGGATGAGCTGCCTCAGATCCGCACCAAGATTTTGATGAATGTTGGCAATCCGCAGGAGGCATTTTCTCTAGCGGCACTGCCTTCTAACGGTGTGGGACTAGCAAGATCAGAGTTCATTATTGCCAATCAGATTAAGGTTCATCCTCTTGCTCTGATCTACTTTGATCAACTGCGAGACAAGGGCGCTAAGTGGGAAATTTCTCAGCTCACAGCGCACTATGCCCACAAGCCTGATTTCTTTGTGGATAAGTTAGCTCAGGGCATTGGCAAGCTGGCAGCCGCTTTTTATCCCAATCCGGTGATCGTCCGTATGTCGGATTTGAAAAGCAATGAGTATGCCAACTTAATTGGCGGCAGACAGTTTGAACCCGATGAGGAAAATCCGATGCTGGGCTGGCGCGGTGCCTCTCGTTATTACGACCCCAAGTACAGTGAGGCATTTGGGCTGGAGTGCAAGGCGATGAAGCGCGTCCGGGATGAGATGGGTTTGACCAATGCCATTTCTATGATTCCGTTCTGCCGCACTCCCGAAGAAGGGCGAAAGGTCTTGGCAGAAATGGCGAAGAACGGGCTGGTGCAGGGCGAAAACGGATTGCAGGTCTATGTCATGTGTGAGCTGCCCAGCAACGTCATCTTGGCGGATGAGTTTGGCGACATCTTTGACGGTTTCTCGATCGGCTCCAATGATTTGACGCAGTTAACTTTAGGGGTCGATCGCGATTCTTCGCTGGTAGCTCACGTGTTTGACGAGCGCAGTGAAGCCGTCAAGACTATGGTGCGGGTTGTGATTCAAAAGGCGAAGGCAAAGGGTCGTAAGGTCGGCATTTGCGGTCAGGCACCCAGCGACTACCCAGAGTTTGCCAAGTTTTTGGTAGAGCAAGGGATTGATAGCATCAGCCTCAATCCTGACTCGGTGGTAAAAACGCTGCTGGCGATCGCTCAGACTGAATCTGAGGTAGTGAGATAAGCCAGATGGCTCTGTGAGATTGATCGGAAAACGTTTGTGGTCAAGCTTTTATAGCTGTCGCCAGTTTACTTAGGACATTTTGGGTGGGGCGCTTCGCGCCCCACCCAAAATGTCCCCGTCCTAACCGCCAAGGCGGTTGCCATATTTTTAGTCCCTTTCCTGTTTAGGAGAGGGATTTTTCATGTCTCTACTCAGCCATGCCTTATATAAGCTTCTCCCTTTTACTTTTCCTTTGCGGTTACAAGATGCATTAACTTTTGCAACAGGTGATCAGGACGCACAGGTTGGGGTAGCCAGCCGTCTACATCTAGGTCTCCAGTATTAAGTTTAGAGTTTTGCTCTTCGGAGCTAAATTCTGGAACGGTTGACATTAAAGCAATAATCTTCAAGTGCTGAGTGGACGGATTACGTCGCAAGCGATGAATCAGCCGATCGCCATCCATGTCGGGCAGCTGCATATTGGTGATAACGGCGATCGGTCGCAGAGCCTCAATCTGGCTGACTGCGGTAGAGCCTTCCAGCATCCAAATCACCTGATAACCCGCGGCAGTGAGGACATCGCAGATTAGGTTTGCCGTTTCCTCATTGTGTTCGATCAAAACCACCCGTCCTTGCGGCGGTTCGGGCAGACCTTCCTTGAGTAGAGGCTCTTGCTGATCCGATCGCTGCATGGGAATACAAACGGTGAAAACTGTACCAATGCCTTCGATCGATTTCACCTGAATCGAGCCGCTATGCAAATCGACAAGCTGTTTAGTCAGCGCCAAACCCAACCCTGTGCCTTCATACTGACGACGGTAGCCCGTGTCTAGCTGCTGAAATTTTTGAAACAGCTCAGGAATTAAAGGTTCAGGAATGCCAATGCCTGTATCCTTTACCTGAAAAACTGCCAGATTATCTTCCACAAATACGCACAGCGTCACTTTGCCGCCCTTGGGCGTAAACTTGATAGCGTTGCCCAGCAAGTTGAACAAGATTTGCCGAATTCGATGCGGATCGGCAATGAAGCGATCGCCCGCAGGTTCAATTTGCAGATCAAGTCCTAGGCTCACCTCTTGTAAGACAGCCTGCCCAGTGAAGGTTTTCAGAGCTTGCTGAGCTAGCCGAGAAAGGGAAAATTCCTCCAAATTCAGAGCAATCTTACTGGCTTCGGCTTGAGACAAGTCTAAAATGTCGTTGATCATCGCCAGCAGATGCTTACCGCTATCGTGGATGGTCTGCAAAAAGCTTTGCTGACGATCGCTCAACGTCTCTGCTGACCAGCGCTGGAGGGTTGCCGACATGCCGATAATACAGGTCAGCGGCGTACGCAATTCGTGACTGACGGAAGCCAAGAATTCGCTCTTGGCTCGGTTGGCAGACTGCGAGGCAAGTACCATGTCTTGCAGGGCTTGTGTTCGTTCAATGACGCGCTGTTCCAGAGTTTGTTTTTGCTGTTGCAGTTCAGCATAGAGCTGGGCTTGGCTAATGGCAATTGCCAGATGTTCGGCTATCTGCTGCAAGAATTTCTGCTCACCCTCCTGCCACTGGCGTGGCTCAAAGCACTGGTGGGCAATCAGCAATCCCCAAATCCGATCGCCAATGGTGATCGGCGCAACCAGCTTTGATCGGATCTGTGCCCGCTGGAGAAACTCAAGAAAACAGGGCATTTTTCTGTAGCGAGCCTCCACATCTTGGACAGCAATTGCCAAATTTTGCCGCTGGACATTTTGGTAGCGCGAAGTTTGCACAAAGCAATGTGCCTCAGAAAAGTCCAGAACTGAAGGAATTTCTGTAGACAAGCGGGCTTCGTAAATAACTGAGCCGCCCTGCTGAGCGGGGTAATCAGACGATTCTTGAATCTCTACAGGTTTGGCGTCAGAAACCGCTTGATTCAGGCGATAGATTACCAGGCGATCGACCTCTAAGCACTGCTGCATCTGCTCTACAGCCGTTTGCAAAATAATAGGCAGCTCTAGACTTTGACGAATTTGAGCCGCAACCTGATTGAGTAAACGCTCTTGCTTTATCTGCTGAAGCAACGCCTTTTCAGTCGAGGAGGCGGAACTGACCTGATCGAGAGGCTGAGGCATGGGTAGCTGAGCTGAGAGGGCTGCCACTAAGCGCAGCGTAAATTCACTTTGAGTCCCGGCATGATTAGGCTGAACCTGCGTATGAACCTGCTGAAATGTCCTCTGTAGCAGAGCTTGAGGTCGCGCTAGCGCGATCGCCTGATCTAGAAAATCGCGGATTGCCTCTGGCTCAAAGGTCAGCGTCATGGGGGCAACGGTTTCCGTTTGAGAGAACGCTATCTTGCCCAGCAATAGAATGCTAAAAGCGGGCGAGACCATGAGCGTAAAATGAGTGACATGCAGGTGAGTCGCGATCGCCTCTGCGGTCAAGCCTTCGTTTAGCAGATTGACTTCTGAAAAGACCTCTGCCCTCAGCTCTTCAGCCATTTGCCGAATCAACGTTTGCAAGAGGGAAAATGCCGAAAAGGGGAAAGATTGACTAAGATTTGAACAGTAATTGGGCATCATCACGCCAAAATCAAGGCTCTGCGTCATGTCTAACTGCTAGAACAGGGAGCATTTAGGTAGTGTTTCAAATGTGTTGTTGATTTTTTTGAAAGGGGCGCGGAGCGCCCCTTTCAAAAAAATCAACAACATGTCTAGAACATCACCAAGCGTTTGCTAGTTCATCCAGCGAAGAATACTTATATATCTAGCTTAGCGGATGCCCTGTGCCTAAAAAGGTTCGCTGTCCTTAACGATCGTTTTTCTAAAGCTTTCACCTCAGTTTTTGCAAGGAAAAGCCTCGATCGCTACATAATTCCAGCTAGGATGCTCTAGTGCCCTTTTCAATAAATCCGCTTAGGCATATGGTTGCTGCAAACGTTTCTCCTAACAATTCTTCCAACACGCTATCTCGCCTGATCAACGGCATCTTATCCATCAAGCCCCTCTCTGATCTGGCTAAGCATCAGGCGAGATCGATGATGATTAAACGCGCTGAGTCGATTGGGGTGTATTGGCGCAAAGAAGTGGAGGTTTTGCGATCGCGCCACAGTGCAGCCGAGTTTTCGCCTGAATGGGATGATGCTCTACGCCAGACTCTTAACCCTGATCTGGTCTATCCAGACTACTATTTGCGATCGTTTCATGCCTATGAGCAGGGAAACCTGAGCTGGGAAGCCGCAATGGAGGTCGAGGTGGCGGCTCATGCCGTTCATGCGCGGATTTTTCCAGATGCGGGGGCACAAGGCGATGCCATGCTGCGGCAAAGCTACCATGCCGTGATGCAGCCAGCGATCGCAACGCCGCCTCAAGATATTCTCGATCTCGGCTGTAGCGTCGGCATGAGCACGTTTGCTCTACAAGATATCTATCCGCACGCGCAGATTACAGGTTTGGACTTGTCACCCTATTTTTTAGCGATCGCCCAATACCGCGCTCAGAATGTCGTCAGCACCGAAAAGCCGATTCACTGGCTCCATGCCGCTGCCGAATCAACTGGGCTGCCGGATGCCTCATTTGACCTGGTATCCACCCATCTGATGTTTCATGAATTGCCTCAGAGTGCAGCGATCGCCATTCTGAAAGAGGCGCGTCGCTTGCTGCGTCCGGGCGGGCACCTCAGCATCATGGACATGAACCCGAAATCGGAGATATACGCCAAGATGCCGCCCTACATCTTGACGCTGCTCAAAAGTACGGAACCCTATTTAGATCAATACTTCACGCTGGATCTAGAGCAGGCGATCGCCGATGCCGGATTCACGCCACCGACCCTGACCTGCAACAGTCCGCGCCACCGCACGGTGATTGCTCAAGTCCGCTAGGGGGAAGCAAAGGATGGGTGGATGAGTCGATGGGTGGATGAGTCGATGGGTGGATGAGTCGATTCCCATCTACCCACACACCCATCTATCCCTCTATCCCTTGACGCAAACCACCTGCTTTAGGGTGGCGACGACATCCACCAGATCTGCCTGGTTTTTCATCACCTGGGCGATCGGCTTGTAGGCTCCCGGAATTTCGTCCAGAACGCCCTCGTCTTTGCGGCACTCTACGTCTCGCGTTTGCTGGATCAGGTCATCTAGGGTGAAGTTGAGCTTGGCTTTGTTGCGCGACATCAGCCGCCCTGCCCCATGAGAGCAAGAGCAATAGCTATCGGCGCAGCCTTTCCCTTTCACAATGAAGGACTGTGCCCCCATTGAACCCGGAATGATACCATAGTCTTCCTCACGGGCGCGCACAGCTCCCTTGCGAGTCACATAGACCTCTTCGCCAAAGTGGACTTCCTTTTCGGCATAGTTGTGATGGCAGTTGACTTGCAGCAGCGGCTTGGTAGGCTTGCCGCCCGCTACATGCTTCTCCACCACCTTTTGGAAACGCGCCATCATCACCTCACGGTTAAATTTGGCGTATCCCTGTGCCCATTGCAGATCGCGCCAATAGGCGACAAATTCTGTTGTGCCCTGGACGAAGTATGCCAGATCGGGGTCGGGCAACTGGGTATCGCTCAGCTTCATTAGGTCTTTGGCAGTGCCAATATGACGCTGTGCCAGCATATTGCCGATGTTGCGGGAGCCAGAGTGCAGCATCAGCCACACCTGATTATTAGCGTCCAGACAAACCTCCAGAAAGTGGTTGCCGCCGCCGAGGGAGCCAAGCTGTTTCATGGCTTTTGACTCTAGATGCTGCACTCCCATATGCAGTTCTTTAAAGTCTTGCCAGCCCTGCCAATTAGTGACAGATTTCTCGATCTCCTTGTTTTCGCTGAAGCCAACAGGAATTGCTGCCTCTAGATCAAGGCGAATTTGCTTCAGCTTGCCCTCCAGGCGATCGCCCTCAAAAGGCAATTTGATCGCCGCCATGCCACAGCCAATATCCACCCCAACCGCTGCGGGGACGATCGCCTCCTGCGTCGCCACCACCGAACCCACCAATGCCCCTTTGCCGAGATGAACATCCGGCATCAGCGCCACATGCTTAAACACGAAAGGTAGAGAGGCGACATTTTTCGCCATTTTGATTTCTTCATTGCCTAGCTCATGATTTGCCCAGGAAAGGACGGGCGCACGAGTTTTAAAGGGAACCTGTTCGTAAGGCATTTGAGTTTACCTGCGCTTGTTTATTGATGCTTATAGTGTTGTTTTCAGGTCTTATGTGCCTGCTTCCAACGAGCTTTTTCTTCGAGCTGTGCCCGCTGATTCTGTCTGCGCGTTAGAGGGTTCGGCTCTTGCTGGAATTTTGGGTGGCTAAGCGGGAAAGGTTTAGTCTTCCCTAGGCGATCGCCTCCTGCACTCTGGTCGTTCCTGTTGACAGTCCTGAAAGCGGCGAGCCTCAAGTATCAGCAAAGACTTTCTGAAGACTATCTTCACCTGCCCAGATTTGTAGCTCTCGCAGACCGGGCGTATTGATGGTCAATGCGTTTCAGCATAGTAAGAATCAGCCTGTTTCCCCTAACCCACCCTCGCCTTCAATAGACCAGCATTTGGTAGTAACAGTACGCAGTACACGGTACAGATGTAACAGTACTGGGCGTAACTTGTGAGAGAACCCCTGCCCCTAGTGGGTCAACGGATTGGAACCCTTGGGTACCAAGTAAGCTATGCTCGCTTCTATCGAGTTGGCTACCAACAGGCTGATTTTTGATCAAGATTTCATTCAGCTACTCCATCAGTTCTATATTCCAATTAGCTTGCTGAATTTGCGTATCTAACTGCCGAATTTCGCGGGCAAGGCGATCGGTTTGGGTCTGCAAATCTGCCACATTAACGGTGCTGATCAGCTTAATTTCTGAAGCGCTGTAGCGGTTAACGGTGCTAGCCGCCGCATCAACCAAAGTGTTGTAGGCGCGTTGCTTCAGTAACAGGGTATCTCGTGCAGCCAGAGCATCGGCGATCGTCTCCTCGTTTTGAAACACGGTCAGGGCATTGGTTTTGTTAATTTGCTGAATCAGGCGCGTCAGCTGAGTGACGATTGCATCCACTTCGGCAATGAGAACCTGTGGATTTTCAGGAGGGGCTTCACCCTCTTGAATAACGGCGCTTCTAACTAGGCGCTGCTGCAACTGTGCCAGCCGCTTTTGGCAGTCGGCTCTCAGAATCAGGGCTTCAGCAAGTTTCATGGCAACAGCTCTCACCAGATATAGACATATACTACATATATGCTACAAGCACTACAATTGTCAATAGCTTGCTGCAAGGAATCCCCGTTTTGAGTTGGGATTTATTAAACTTTTCAACAGAGCCTCGCAAACCTATCCTCACAGTGATTCTTATGGCGGTTCGCAAAGACACGATTTTTGAACGCTTTCTTGCCCCAATCTTCCAGAATTTCTTGATCGATCGCGATGCCCTGATGCGCTACTACAAGAGCCGCGATTGGGAACAGGTCAGCAATCGCTTCCGCCAGCCCAACTTCACCTATCCTAACTACTACCAGGCACACAACTTTCATGGCGTGGAAGGGGGCTATCTTAGCCTAGGAGCCGCTCTGTCCTATGATCCGATTACCCAGTATGTGCTGCCGCCCAATGAAGCCTGGGTGCGGCAGGAGTTGATCGATCGCATTCGCTGCTATCCGCGTCGCATTCTGGATTTGGGCTGTGGCACAGGTTCGATGACGCTGATGCTGAAGCAGAAATTCCCCCAGGCTGAGGTGATTGGGCTAGATTTCTCGCCCTATATGCTGGCTGTTGCCGACGACAAGGCCAACGCTGCTGAAGTAGCGATCGCGTTTTTGCAGGGCAACGCTGAAGCCACAAACTTTGCCACCGAAAGTTTTGATGTGGTGACGGCGGCACTTCTATTTCACGAAACGCCACCCGAAGTTTCAAAAAATATCCTACGCGAGGGCTTGCGTCTGCTGAAATCCGGTGGAGAAGCGCTAATTTTTGACGGCAATCAGTCCACGCTGCGCCAAACTGAATGGCTAACGGAAATTTTTGAAGAGCCTTACATCAAAGCCTATGCCAAAGGCAACCTTGATGCCTGGATGGGGGCGGCTGGATTTGAGGATGTGCGAACAGAGCAAGTGTGGTGGGTTCATCAGATAACGCGTGGAGTGAAGCCCTTACCCGCTCGATCGCCCGATCATCCCAATGTAGCGGCAGAAAACAATCCTGCCTTCGCGTTCTAAAGCAAATAAGCTAAAAGAGCTGCCCCGTCTATAAAACAGACAAAGCAGCTCTTTTAGCCGCATCTTACTTGTTAGGCTGAGGAGTCATCCGCAGGTAAGGCTTAACCGCCGTATAGCCCTTAGGGAACTTCTGTTCTAGCTCTGCCGGATCGGTGATGGAAGGCACAATGACGCAATCGTCGCCATCTTTCCAGTCTGCCGGGGTCGCAACACTATAATAATCTGTCAGCTGGAGTGAGTCAATCACCCGCAGTAGCTCGTCAAAGTTGCGTCCGGTGCTGGCTGGATAGGTCAAGGTCAGGCGAAGCTTTTTGTTGGGGTCGATGATGAATACCGATCGCACCGTCAGCGTGTTGTTGGCATTGGGGTGGATCATGTCATAGAGATCAGACACCTTGCGATCGGGATCTGCCAAAATCGGGTAGTTGAGCGCGGTGCCCTGGGTTTCTTCAATGTCACCCACCCAGCTCTTGTGAGAGTCTACGTCATCAACGCTAAGCGCCAATGCCTTAACGTTGCGCTTGTCAAATTCGGGCTTGAGCTTTGCCACTGTACCCAGCTCAGTGGTGCAAACTGGAGTAAAGTCTTTGGGGTGAGAGAAGAGAATAACCCAGCTATCGCCTGCCCATGCGAAGAAATCAATGTCGCCGTGGGTAGAGGCTTGAGTAAAGTTGGGGACTGTGTCGCCGAGTCGGAGTGCCATAACTGAACTTCCTGTCTGTCGCTTTAAGTACGAAATTCGCTTTAACTGCAAAATTCTAGACCATTACTGATCATCTCACAAACCCCGGTATTCCGCCCGGAGTTTAGACCTTTCTTTATGTTTCGAGAGTTCTAAATATTAGATTTATTGCAAATTAAGCTGCAAGTTAAGCTGGGTGGAGGCGCAGCCTTCACCAAACTTAATCCCAAAACTTTAATCTGCGAGAAGTCTATTTCAGAAAGTAGGTTCAGAGGCGATATCTTTAGCTACTATTACTTTCTCTGAATATCGTGCTTTGAATATCGTGCTCTGGACATTACACCCCCTATGGCAGAACCGACCTCCAAAAACCAGCAGCCTAAAGATCAGCAGCATCCCCAGTGGGAGAGCGATCGCCAGGTTGCCAATACGCTTCTAGCCGGAGAGCCTAGCGATTACAATTTGGCAGAACTGGCTCGTCTACGCATCCGCTATCGGGGCTTTCCCGGAGCCAGAGATATTCAGGCCGACATGGAAAAAGTACTGAACCGATGGCAGCTTACTGAGGAAGCGCTATTTGCCAAAACCCGCCAAATTCATCAGACCTCTCAGATTTACCGAGGGCGCAGCAACCAGCGAGAAGACTGGAGCTAACTTGCTTTGGCGGTCGTATATGTGTCGCGCATATTTGCAGGTGCATATATGCGCAGGTGTACCTTGAATCAGAGAATCAGAACATTTGTCGCTTCGCCATGCCTCCCCTAGATCCTACAGATTGGTTCAGTACCCTAGCTCGATTGAGCCTTGCCCTTTTTGTGGGTGGCTTGGTGGGGCTAGAGAGACAGATCGATCGCAAACCCGCAGGTCTGCGTACCCACATGCTCGTCAGCCTAGGAGCCTCTCTATTTGTGATGACAGGGCTGCAACTCAGCCCCAATGCTCTCGAAAACACCAGCCGCATCATTCAAGGCATCGTGTCTGGCATTGGCTTCTTAGGAGCCGGAGAAATTTTTGCAAAATCCAGAACCACTCCCGATGAGGTCAAAATCCAGGGACTCACCTCCGCAGCGGCAATCTGGGTATCGGCATCTTTGGGCGTGGCAGCGGGTTGTGGGCTGTGGTTTATGGCATTGAGTGGGGCGATCGCCACCATCTTTGTCTTACTGGTGATTAAACGCACCGAAAAGAAACTCGATCGCAATAGCTAACCTCAGTGGATCGCAAAGCTTACACTCGATCCCCCCAATCCCTTAAAAAGGAGGCTACAGAAATTTCACTTGAGTTCGAGAAACAAGTCTACCAGCGACAGCACAATTTCTACCACAATCAAGATCACCACATACCACTCCATCCGCAGGCCTGTATTGTGCTGAAGCAAATCCAGCACTGTTTCTGCCGTGCGCGAAATCAGATCTAGCTTGCGTTCTAGTACGGTGTGCCGCTCCCGAATTTCATATTCGTTTTCCAAGCGTGCATAGAGCCGCTCTAGGGCAGGAGAGTCCCATAGCAGCTCTGGCTTGTCAATAATTTCTACCCGCCCAACAATCTTGTGCTGAATCATCAGAGTTCTGCCGAGCTGTCGCAACAGCTCCTTCCCCCAGCGCTCGTCTCTGGCACTGCGTTGAAGGCTATCGGCAAAGGGTTCAATTTGGTCAAAGACTTTGGCGGTGCCACCTTCATAGTGAGCCAAAACAACACTCTTACCCAGCACGTCAGCAACGATTTGGAACCGACTAATATCAAATTCTTGCAGCCAAATTGTGCCGTTCTCAATTCGCCCGCCAACGTTATCCTGCATCAGAACGGCTTCCTCTGTCTCAGGCTTGGCAAATGGCTCAATTACTAACGGCTTTAGGTAAGACAGAAAAGAAGCCTCTTCAATCGGGTTTAGCCCAAACAGGACAACGGCTCCGTATCGGAAAAGCACTGCACAACCCCGATCGCCCGCTTCTACCACCAGGGGCAGCGTTGCCAAATGAGCTGTCGTTTCCAGTGATTTGAGATCTAGCCGCTCTCCCAAAAACAGAGCGCGACCCTTGACCATAGCTTTGTCGGTGAAGAGTAGTTTCTCCATACTCCGATTATGAACGGTCTTCTTCAGATAAAACAGTGCCTGGTGTGGCGAAAGACAAAGTAGACAGCAAAATGCAGTACGGACAGCGCTCTTATTCAATCGCCTCTGGTTTTTTGTTGGCTTCGGGCTGGTAGTAATCTTGGGCTTGAATGGTGCCTATTCGATCGCGATCCTGATTGATGCAGGCTGGAGTTTTGGCATACTGGCAAACCCTTGCCCAGAGAACGGCGCGGGTGCCCGGAGCACCAGTGGAAAATAGGACGCGATCGCCACCAATCATTTTGATGATTTTTACCTTGCAGGTAGGGCAGACCTGAACTCCGGCTTCTGTCATAGCACTCTCTCTTTTCTAGTACCGCTCTAAAGTCCAAACAGGGTAGATATTTTTTGAGAGCCGCGCTTCGCGCGGCTCTCAAAAAATATCTACCTCACAATCAGTTTAAATGGGTATGCCTTTTTCTGAGTAATTGCTCAATCATGCTGGACAAAATCACGCTTTGCGACTCCCATATGAGTACGTAATTCTCAGTAGTTTTTTTGGTTTTCAAGTAATCTTTGAATAAGACTATCTGCTAGCCCTTAGACGAAATTCTCATCTTTTAGCGTGATTTTGCCAGTGAGTATACTGCTTTCAGACTTTCAAGACTAAAAACATGAGTAATAACCAGGATGACTTAGGCGGTACGATTAGGCACTCTAGCCTAGAGAGCATCTATCATCCGTCTATGCCTGAAGCTTATGGTTCTCGCTACATCCATCCTCCCATCCCATGCCACTTCCTTCCTTTTCACTGAAGTGATAAGGGATCTAGCAAGCGACCCCAATTCCCTCCGCATTAAGAAACTGCTTTTGTTTGCCTCTACACAAAATTGGGAAAATGATCTGCGCCAGCTAGAACAGATAGATTTTATAGATCTGGTGGGAAGCTTACTGGCGATCGCTCCCACGCTAGAACGGCTCCAGTCGCACATTCATGCTATTGCTGGCTCTCTCAATAAATCGGCTGAATATACTCTCGTAGCCAACACCATTATCAATCGCGTCAGTCGGCTGTATCTAGACTGTCCCGTAAGAGCGAGCGGACAAAAAGACTATGAAGCAGTCATACAAAGGCTGGCATGTGACCCTGACTCCCTTCGAATCAAGAAACTCCTGGTTCTAGCCAGTAGAAATATCTGGGAGACTGACGTAAAGCGGCTTGACGATCTGACTTTTCTGGATCTAGTTCAAGAAATCTATAGCCTAATGCCTACCCTAGAGAGTCTTAAGGCAGTTCTAGACAACTTGGCTAAGACCTTGAGTAAGCAAGCTGAGTATGGCGCGATCGCCGAGCGAGTTTGCCTCATCTTTCAGCCGCTTTATTCACCTAAACTGCCGCTAGCATCACAGGCGTATGAGCCGATAGAAATGACCTTGACAGAAGGCATGGAAGAATCATCCTTGATGCAACTACTCAGAGAGCCACCCATCGGGTCAGTTGAGTCAGCCATGCCGCCTGCTCAGGCAGCTGAATATGCTTACATCCGACAGTCGTTGCTCCCCGACCTCTTTGATTTGCGGCTTAACATCATCCAATCTGCTAACCCTCTACGGGTGAAAATTCTCCTCTTTTCTCTACTGCATGAAGTGTTTACACCCGGTGCTGAGCATGATTTACTGCTCAAAAATCATGAGCTAGATGACTTGTTGAATATCTTGCTGCAAACTCATAAACTTCTACATGAGCTGGAGTCGAGGCTGCTGAGTACCGCAAAATCACTCAAGGAGCCAAATGACTATATTCAGATTGCTCAGGTGATTGTGCGATCGCTTAAGCCTTTGTATATTTATCTGCCACTCAAGGCAGTTGCCGCCTCCGTACCCAAAGATGAAAGCCCCACCAATATCATCAGCGTAGAGGCAGATCTCCCTGAAATAACGGAGCCAGATGCTGTGAAACCAGATGCTTTGAAACCAGATGCTCTGAAAGGCGATCGCTCCCTGCATGAGCAATCTGAGTACACCTGTCAGGTGCTGTCTTTCCCCATCTGCAAAGAGGTGAACTCATGATCAAGGTGAATGAACTGCTCAAGCGCTACAAAGCAGGTGAACTTAGCTTCTGCGGCGAAAACCTCACGGGAATCAATTTGGCTCATGCCGATCTCATTGGCATCAATTTGCAGGAATCAGATTTACACAGCGCTACTTTTGTCCTGGCGTACCTCAACCGAGCCAAACTGACCAAAGCTAACTTGATGGCAACTCGACTGGGGGGTGTCAATCTCAGCCAAGCCGATCTGGTTCGAGCTAATCTGCGGGATGCCGACCTACATGGAGCTATTCTTCAGGGAGCCGATCTGCGTAGCGCTGACCTAACCCTGGCTAACCTGCTAGATGCCAACCTCATTGACGCTGACTTACGCAATACCAATCTGAGTGGCGCTAACCTGACGGGAGCCTGCTTGCGAGGAGCAAATCTGCGGGAAGAAAATCGTAAATATGCAGCAAATTTGCGAGGAGCCACCTTGAGAAAAGCAGATTTACGAGGGGCTAATCTGACGGGAGCCGACCTAGCACGGGTTGATTTGCGGGGTGCCAATCTCAGCGAGGCTACTTTACGAGGAGCCGATCTCAGCGGAGCCGATCTGACGGAAGCTACGCTCAAAGCAACCACCCTGACGGAAGCTAATTTAGAACGGGCCGTCCTGCGGGGTGCAAATTTGATGAACGCTAGGCTAGAGCGTACCAATTTGACGGAAGCTGACTTGGCTAGCGTCAACCTTCAAGGCGCAAACCTTGCTGATGCCAAGCTGATACGATCGCATTTGGCAAAAGCTAACCTGACGCTTGCTCGCCTAAACCGAGCTGACCTCAGCCGCGCTAACCTCTGGGGAGCCACACTCCGCGATGCGCACCTAATTGAAGCCTATTTAGCGAGAGCAATTCTCACCAACGCCGATCTCACAAATGCCAACCTGATGAGAGCAGAAATGAGCAGCGCCAACTTAACAGAGGCAATTTTGACAGGCGCAACCTTACCCGACGGCAGAATTCACCAATAGGCTGAGCTATTCACTCAGCCGCAATCTATCCTAAATGTCCTAAGCAAACTGGCACAGCTACAAAACCTAAAGATAGGCTATCCTGATCTCTAGCTGCGCTGATTTGCTTCTATGGTTTCTAGCCCTCAATCCATTCGGTCTACTCCTGGATTAACGTTAGGGAAACTGCGACGGGTTCACCATATTGCTTTGCATGTTCAAGACATCAACGCCTCTCGCTGTTTCTATGGCAAGCTGTTAGGGCTACGTGAGCTGCAAGGCGACGAAGTACCCGAAACTCTACGGCAAGCTTTTGAAGCTGGAGAAGTCGCCAACTTCATCACGCCCGATGGCACTATTCTGGATCTGTTCTGGAAACCCAACCTCACTCCGCCTCACCCCGATCCAAATCAGGAGTTTACCCGCGCTGGGCACTTGGCGTTTGACATTGATCCTCAGTGGTTTGACCAGGCGGTGGATGTGCTGCACCAAAATGAAGTTGCGATCGCTCATGGCCCTGTGACTCGCCCCACGGGTCGCGGTGTCTATTTTTACGATCCAGATGGTTTTCTGGTAGAAATCCGCTGCGATCCGTCATAGGTTCAGAAGTTTCTTAAATTATCCCTCCCTATTTCCCCCTCCAATTCTCTTAACTCTCTCATGACAGAAACCTCAGAATTTATGATTGGCGATCGCGTCCGGGTGAAATCTATTCCCCCCTATGTCAAAACCGCAGAACCTATGCCGATGATGCGTCCCTCCAACGTAATTCATCTGGGTGAGGAAGGAATTGTGATCGATCGTCGTCCGGGAGGATTCTGGGGAGTACGGTTTTCAAGAGGCATGTTTTTGATGGACAGCCAGTTTATTGAGGCGGCAGAGTAAAATCTAATCCTGACATTGCTTCTAGATGTTTTTGCGTAATGGCTTGTTGGGTAATGGTCTAAAGGAGTGAACGAAGGCGGATCGGATGGCTTCATTTCGTCATTCAGCAACGCTTGCTTAGTTCATCCAAAATGCTTAGCTCATCCAAAATGCTTAGCTCATCCAAAATGCTTAGCTCACCCAGATCTCCATCTAGACGAGCAGAAATGCCCACAGGCAGGGCGGCATTCTCGCCATCGTGCCCAAATAGCAGACCTGAAACGACCGGGATGCCTAAACCGCCCAAACGATCGCGTAGCACTTCAGCAACGGTGAAACTGGGAATATGGGCAGGCGGCTCACACTGACTAAATCGCCCTAGGGCAATCCCTCGCACGTCCTTAAGAGCGCCGCTCATACGCCACTGGGTTAACATGCGATCGATCCGGTAGGGCGCTTCAGAAACATCTTCAAAGGCTAGAATCACGCCTGCTAAGTTGGGTTGAGCTGGAGTATTTAACAGGTGCGTTGCTACAGTGAGATTGGCGGGCAGCAGAATGCCCTCGGCTTTCCCTCCTCCCCAGCCCTCTCCCTTTAAAGGTGGTAGCGATCGCCCTTCTACCCAATCAAATAATCGCTGGAGTGACCATTCGGGTTCAGCGGCGATCGTCGTCAACAAAGGGGCGTGAACGCCAGAAATTCCCTGAATACTGAGGCTCCATAGCAGGCTTGTGATATCTGAAAAGCCAATCAGCCACTTAGGTTCAGTCGTTTTATAATCAGCGGATTCAGGTGCAGCCCACCGCCAATCTTCCAGAATTCTTGTGCCACCGTAACCGCCACGGGTACACAGGATACCCCGACAGTCCGGATCGGTGAGGGCATGGGCAAGCTGCGATCGCCTCTCTTCATCAGTTCCCGCCAAATAGCCCCAGCGCCGATCGTAACCCGGACTTATCTCAACTTGGTAGCCGCGCGATCGCCAAATTTTTACGCCCTCTTGAAATGCTTTTTGCTCTCGTAAAGCTCCGCTGGGCGCAATTACCCGCAGTAAATCCCCTGCCTGAAGCGGAGCAGGAACCCTTGCGGCGACTCGTACTTGAGCATCTTTCAAAGCGTGCAGCAGCTAAGTGGACGCTTACGATTGTTCCGCATTTGGGAATCAGAAGCAACTGGTTTTGGAAAAACGGTTTCCCCTGCTACAAACCTTTCATGCTCTGAGGTAGGGGCTAATAGCGTTCTAACGTAAATAGTTTTGAGGTCTGGGCATTTGAGGTCTGGGCATCGTTAGCATTCATGTAGAGGTGATATTTATTACGACCTGCTTCTTTAGCACAATAGAGAGCCGTATCTGCATTCTTGAGCAACGTTTCTGTATCCTCTCCATCTTGAGGATAGGCAGCAATGCCAATGCTGATGCTGATGTGCAGCCGATGACCTGCCAGATTAAATTCTTCACGCAGAGATTCCAAAATTCGTTGGGCGATCGTCGTTGCATCCCTAATGTCGTGGATATTGGGTAGTAGCAGGGTAAATTCATCGCCTGCCCAGCGGGCAACAATATCGCTTTCTCTCAGACATTGGGTGAGTCGTTCTGCTACGCTTTGCAGCAGTAAATCTCCGGCCGCATGTCCTAGCGTGTCGTTGATGTTTTTGAATCGATCTAAATCTAAAAACATGACGGACAGCTGAGTTTTGTCTTGTTTTGCCCGATCCAGCGTTGCCTTTAGCCGCTCATTAAACAGCATCCGATTGGGCAGTCCAGTCAATAAATCGTGGGAAGCCTGATAGCGAATGATAGCCTCATTGCTATGACGAAGGGTGACATCTCTAAAGCTCCAAACTCGACCCACAATTTTGCCATTTAGCCACTGTGGCAAAGAATAACGCTCAAAGATTCGACCATCTTTCAGCTTCAACACGTCTTCATAGGTAGCTGCCGATGAGCTAAGTGCAGCCTCGGCTGAGCTAAAGCCCTCACTCGTAAAAAACGCATTGGGATCTTGAAGTTGATCCAAAATGGTATGGAACGGAATGGAGTTCTGTTGATCCAGATGTTTCGCGGTAGGTTGCGCGGTAAATCTTACGGTAGGTTCTGCCGTGATACCCCACATTTCTACGAATTTTTGATTAAAGCCTTCGATCCTACCCGTTTTGCTAATGACCAAAATGCCGTCTACGGTCGATTCGAGGGTGGCTTGCAGCCGCGAAAGAGCATGTTCTAGTTCTAAGTGAGTGCAGTGGCGATCGCTAATGTCTCGTTTAATCGCCACATAGTTTGTGATTTCACCCATGCCGTCATAAACCGGAAAAACAGTCGCATCTTGATGGTAGGTTGAGCCATCTTTGCGTTTCCCAGTGCAGCAACCTGTCCAGGATTTGCCGGAGGCGATCGTGCCCCAAATATCTTGGGATACCTCTTCATACGGCTCTATTCGCAGCAAAGTAGCAGGCGTTTGCCCCAGAACCTCCTCGCGCCGATACCCTGTAATCCTCTCGAAAGCCCGATTCACATAAACCAGCTGGAACTGAAGATCACAGATCTCGATCGCGTCTGTTGCTTGCTCTAAGATGGCGGTTGCCAGTGACGGATGAACCATGTCATGAGGAAAAGCTTTAGCGAGAGAGGAAGTTGAGAGCATAAGATTCAAGAAACATTGATCTAAAACCGCTCCCACAACTGGCAGCACATCTTCCGTCATTAGCATTTCCATCCCAATCCTCGGTTTTACGCACCCTGACTTGAACTTGGCAGAAAATCTTTGACTCGTCTGTGGCTAATCTTTGACCGGGTAAGTATCCGTGTTTGAAAAGATTTTTTATATAATATTATATACATGTAAGCATCAGTATAGCCGTCTTCGGATTTGCCGCACTAAGCCCTTTGGCGGATATGCAAGCAAATGTTTATTGGTTTGAAAAGGTCACTACAGACAGCTTTCAAACCAATAAACCGACAGAATGCGATCGATAAATTGGATTCAGAAGAGCAAGCATGAACCTTGCAACTTTTATGAACTCAACATTTCACCAACTCAAAGACGGGCATCACCCAAAACACAAATTTATACCGCTTCTCCCCGCCACAAAAAGCCATAGCTTAGCGGGTAGCACACAGTAAACCAAAGCGGATCAGACCTTGACGATAGCCCTGCTGCATCAGACCTAGGGAAAGCGCAGCTTGGATAGTTGTCCAGCCAGAACTGAGTAGACCCAAGACCGCAGCGGGCGTGATGGCAGAATCAATGACAACATCCCAGAAAGGCGCAACGGCTGTAGACCAATCGGCAGTGCGAATGGTTTGGAACCCTTGAGCTTGGGCGATCGCCTCATATTCCGGCAGAGAAATTACGTAAGGCAAGCAGTATACCTGGTAGATTTTCTCTAAAAGCTTTTGCTCATCGGAAGTCAAAGGCGGATTGGGAGGCGCGATCGGACGGTGGCACCAGGTCACAAAAATAAACTTGCCGCCCGGTTTCAGCACCCGGTAGCATTCCTGCAAAAATTTCTGCTTGTCAGGCATATGTTCGCCGCTCTCTAGCGACCACACCAAGTCAAACGACTGATCGGCAAACGGCATTTCTAAAGCATCAGCCACCTGAAAGACTGTGCGATCGCCCAAACCTGCGGCTTGGGCACGCGCGATCGCCCGATTTGACTGCACCGGACTCAGCGTAATGCCCGTTGCCGCAGCGTTATATTTCTGGGCTAGGTATAGCGAACTGCCGCCAATACCGCAGCCCACATCCAGGATCTGAGTCGCCTGTTGGACATCCGCCCACTTTAAAAGCTCTTCAATCAGGTCAATTTGCGCTTGCCGTCGCTCTTTGCGATCGGTGCCTGCTTCACCGTAGTAGCCGTGGTGCATATGCTCACCCCAAATCTGCTCCCACAGACCGGAAGATGCGTCGTAAAACTGCTGAATTTGCTGCTGAAGAGTGGGCATAGATAAAAAGAGTGCATGGCTTCTTGCTTAGTTTACGACGTGCCTTGCCCTCAGTTTGCGAATCCTCCCAGCCAAATCTCCCAGCCAAACCTCCCAGTAAAACCCGCAGTTCGATCAGCGCCTCGATCAGCTCACTCATACGAAGCGCCGAGGGGATAGGGGGGACGGCATTCCCCGCCGGGAGTTTTGGGAAGATCCTCAAGGCTATTGGTCTGTCTTCCAGACCTTCATTTCTCGTTAGCCTACTTAGGTTAACGGGAACAACTAGAGAGAGAAAATCCAGACGGGATAGGGCCAAACCTGTGTTGAAAACTCATCAAACACCCCATCCAATCCCTGTGGATCAGCCTGCTCCGGCTGGCTCTACAAGTCAATCCAAAAGCAAATCCAAAAGCAAGTCCAAAAGCAAATCTAAAAGTAAATCTAAAAGTAAATCTAAAAGCAAATCTAAGTGCCAAACTGTTAGCGCTAAGCCACCTCTGAGCTTGAAAGAGCAGAGGGCTGAAAAGCGAAAATACGATCGCATCCGCAAAGAAATCATTAGCTTTGCAGTCAGCGCGCTCTGCTTCGGCGGCATCATTGGCGTATTGGTGGGCATCCTTGGCGGCATCAAAATGGCGATCGCCAGCACACTAGGTGTCGTCATCTTGGCACTCGCCTTCAAATACCCCCGCTTCGCCCTATGGGCATTTTTGATCTACGTCCCCTTTGGCGGCACCATCACCTACGCGATCGGCAACAGTCCCTTGCTGCAATTGGCAAAAGATGGACTATACATTCCGGCTCTAATTGGCGTCATGCAGCACTGCAAACGCGATCGCCTCCCCTTTCTGATCCCTAAGCAAATCTTGCCCGCGCTGATGGCGCTACTCATGCTGTGCGGCATGACGTTGCTCGTGGTCAACGGCTATCAGCAGTTTTTTGGCAAAGGCGGAGAACAGCCGATCGCCATGGGCATTCTAGGACTCAAGGTGATGTTGGGCTATCTGCCGCTGATCCCTTGCGCTTACTACCTGCTGCGTACCAAGCAGGAGTTTTATTTCCTGATGCGTCTGATGCTAGTGCTAATCATTATCTGCTGCGCGCTGGCAATGGTGCAGTACCTCATGCTGCTGACGGGTAAATGTGCTGGAACCCGACTCTCCACAGGCAGCAGTCTATTCAAAGCCTCGCTAGAAGCCCGATGTGTGGTGGGTGGAGCATTACTCTATAGCCCGCAGGAAGGAGTGATTCGCTTACCCGGAACCTTTGTAGCCCCCTGGCAGTGGGGCTGGTTCTTGATTTCCAGCAGCTTCCTAGCGTTTCCTTCTGCCTTCAACGAACCCAAACCTCTCTGGCGAATTCTGGGGCTGGTGGCGCTGGGCAGCGTCTTTGTCATGGCGGTGATTTCGGGACAGCGGATTGCTCTGGCATTGGTGCCTATCATCATTGCTCTGCTGCTGCTCGTGACCGGACAAGTCGCTAACCTCAAACGATTTATCCCGATCGCCGCTGGATTAGCGCTCATTCTCAGCGTTGTTGCCCTGCAAAACCCCGCAACCGTGCAAGAGCGCATTGATAGTTTTGTTAGTCGCTGGAACGCTGCTCCACCCTACGAATTCATTTTTGGACAATTTCACTGGGCGATGAAAGACGGCAATCTTCTGGGCAATGGTCTGGGACGTGCCACCAACTCAGCTCGTGCCCTGGGCGAAACTCAGCTCGTCGAAACCTACTACCCAAAAATGATCTATGAGATTGGACCTTTTGGCACGATCGCCTTCCTTGTCCTAGTTTCTGTCCTCACCTACACCGCCTTCAAAGCCTATGGCTTGGTGCGCGATCGCAGTCTACGAGCCTATGGAGCCGCCCTTGCCTGGTTCATTTTATTCATCAGCTACAACACCTACTACTACCCGCTAGATGTCGATCCGGTTGCGGTTTACTACTGGTTCTTTGCTGGAGCCGTATTGAAACTCCCCGAACTTGATCGGCTTGCCCAGCTCGAAGTCGCCCAGCCAGAGGTGCTGTCGTCCCCAAAACGCGCCCGGAAAAAACAGCTAAAGCGATCGGCTTTCACCTAGTTTAGGAAACTAATCCAAAATGCTCCTCTCTCTCATCATCCCCACTTACGGACGCGAAACGGTTTTGTGCGAGACGATCGCCAGCGTATTGCAGCAAAACTATTCCCACTATGAAGTGCTGGTGATTGACCAGACTTCTACCCACACGCCAGACACTCAGGCTTATCTAGAAACTTTAGCAGCAGCGCAGAAAATTCGCTGGTTTCGGTTGAATTGGGCAAGCCTGCCCGGAGCGCGTAACTACGGCGTGAGGCGGGCTTTAGGAGAAATTATTTTATTTTTGGACGATGATGTGCTGCTGCCGCAAGGGTTTCTAGAAGCCCATGCGCAAAACTATACCAATCCTCAGATTGGCGCGGTTGCAGGCAGAGTGTTCGATCGCCTAAAGCTAGCTGATGCAATACCCGGACTGCAAATTGAGTACCTGCCGCCTGAAGCCATGGATGCCGGAATTGCTTGGTATCACATTGATCTGGTTCATACCGTCAAACCCCAACAGGTGATTACGGCAAGGGGCTGCAATATGTCCTTTCGGCGATCGCTTTTCTATGACCATGGCATCTGGTTTGACGAGCGCTTCAAAGGCAGCGCCGTGCGAGAAGAATCTGATTTTTGTCTGCACATTCGCCAGACGGGGTTAAAAATCTGGTACGACCCAGCTGCGCATCTGGTGCATTTGGGCGAGGAAACGGGGGGATGTCACGATGTCAGCACGCGATCGCTGCAATACCAGATCACTTTTTACCACAACCATTTTCTGATGGCGCTGAAAAACCTGACGCTCTGGCAAGGGCTACGTTTGGCTGCCAAGCTGTTTGACTGCCATGTATTGGGACATCCGCCCTGCTACAAAAGCGGCTCTCCGCTCAAAATCATCACGCGCGGTCTGTTTTACGCTGTGGGTTTTGGCAGCGCAGTGGGAACGCTAATCAAGTCCCTCAGCCATAACGGACAGGTCTATAGCCAGGGCGATCGCGCCTTGAAAAATAGTTAAAACCCTGTTCCCACTCCCTGCTCCCCCTATCTCCCCATTCTCTATGGCATCCCTGAGCCACCCTACTCAACCGATCGCCTCCCTATTCACTCCGTCACCGCTGCGAATTCTGGTAGTCAGCCACACCTACATTGTCGATCTCAACTGCGAGAAGCTGAGGGCAATGACACAAGAACCCGGTGTCGAAGTGACGGTGGTTGTGCCCCGGCAATGGCGACCGGGCGGAGTGCAAAATCACGTTGTCAAACCTCGACCCTGGCAGGACGGCAATTTTCGAGTGGTGCCTGTGGCTAACTTCAGTCAAAACAATCAGGGGCTACTGTGTTTTGGAGCAGGAATTGTGACGCTGCTGCAAGAATTTCGTCCTCACATCATCCAGGTAGAGCAAGGCTCAAAGTCGATCGCCTATGCCCAACTCATTACCCTCAATCGCATACTGGGACTCGGCGCCAAAAATCTGTTCTTTACCTGGTGGAATTTGCCCTACACCCTTAGGTTCCCGGTTTCAGCATTGGAGGCCTACAACCTGCACCATACCGACGGGGCGATCGTCGGCAATCAGGATGGCGTAGAGGTTTTGCGCCAGCGCGGCTATGCAGGCGCGGCTCAGGTGATACCGCAGTTAGGAATCGATGAAACCCGGTTTTGTCCGCAGCCGCAGCCGGAACTTGCCGCTGCTCTGGGCATTCAGCCCCACGAGTTTGTGGTGGGGTTTGTCGGGCGGTTTGTGCCTGAAAAGGGATTGCTGACCCTGTGTGATGCTTTAGCAGGGCTGGTGGACGGCAGACCTTGGAAATGGCTGCTGCTGGGGCGAGGTGAGCTGAAGACGGCTTTGATGGCAAAAGCTGGGGCGGCAGGAATAGGCGATCGCCTCATCTGGGTTGAGAGCGTCCCCCATGACGATGTGCCCCGCTACATTAACCTGATGAACGTGCTGGTGCTGCCCTCTGAAACCAGTGAACAGTTCACCACGCTAACTTCTAAAGGCTGGAAAGAGCAGTTTGGGCATGTGCTGATTGAAGCCATGGCGTGCCAGGTGCCCGTGATTGGCTCGGATTCTGGCGAAATTCCCTACGTGATTGACGAATCTGGACTGATCTTTCCTGAAGGCAATGTCGTTGCCCTGAGAGAAAGTCTGCTGTGGCTGATGCAGCAGCCGCAGGTGGCAACACTCTTCTCAAAGCAAGCCTACGATCGCGCTCTAACCTGCTACACCAATCGGGCTTTGGCTCAGCAGCAGCTTGGATTTTATCAACAGTTGCTCAGCGGGGAGAAGTCATGAGTCGATCGCTGCGGGTTTTACAAATTGTGCCGTCAATCTCGCTAGTCTACGGCGGTCCCAGCCAGATGGTATTGGGTTTTTCGCAGGGTTTAGCAGCACAGGGCGCAGAGGTGACGATTCTGACCACCGATGCCAACGGCGATGTGGATCAAGACCCGCTAGACGTGCCGCTAAACTGTGCGATCGCGCAAGATGGCTACCAAATTCGCTACTTCCGCTCTGCGCCCTTTCGCCGCTACAAGTTTTCTTTAGGGCTGCTCACCTGGCTGGCGCTCTATGCCCATGAGTTTGATATTGCCCATATTCACGCGCTGTTTTCTCCAGTTAGCTCGATAGCGGCGGCGATCGCCCGTTCTCAAAACTTGCCCTATGTCCTGCGTCCTTTAGGCACTCTCGATCCGGCAGATTTGCAGAAAAAGCGGCAGTTAAAGCGACTTTACGCGGCGCTCCTGGAACGCCACAATCTTGCCGGGGCGGCAGCGCTACATTTCACCAGCGATCAGGAAGCCAAAGTCTCCGAGCGGTTTGGGGTGGTGACGCGAGACTGGGTGATGCCTCTAGGCGTAACCGCTGGGGATGCAGTCAGCGCTGAGGCGATCGCTGCAACGCGACAAGAATACAGAGTTTCGAGCGATCGTCCCCTGGTTTTATTCATGTCTCGGATCGATCCCAAGAAGGGGCTGGATTTGCTGCTGCCCGCCCTCGAACAGCTCTATGCCGAAGGTCGCACATTTCATCTAGTGATAGCTGGAGCCAATCCGCAGGATGCTAGCTACGAGAATCAGATTCGCGCTCAGGTGCAGGCTTCGCCTCTAGCAAACTGCACCACCTTCACAGGATTTGTCTCTGGCGAGGCTAAATCCGCGCTGCTTCAGGCGGCTGACCTGTTTGTGCTGCCCTCCTACTATGAAAACTTTGGCGTTGCCGTTGCCGAAGCCATGGCAGCAGGGGTGCCTGTTGTGATCTCAGATCAGGTGCATATCTGGTCAGGCATTCAGCGATCGCACTCTGGCTGGGTTGTCCCCTGCGCCATCCCGGCGCTCACAGAAGCAATTCGTCTGGCGCTGCATCATCCCGGCGATCGCCGTCAGCGGGGAGCCAACGCTCAAGCTTATGCCAGACAGCACTTTAGCTGGGAAGCGATCGCCCAGCAGATGCTAGGAGCCTACGAGCAGGTTGTGCATTACCAGCCCTAGCTCATAACGCCTAAGGTCAACACCACAAGGATTTTATAATCCGAAATCGCACCCCTTAGGTTAGACTCAGCATCAAGTCTTTTTTTGCAGATGCTATGCGATCGCCTTCTGCTCGGCTGAGCTTCCAGACACTGCCGCTACGCTTCCTGTTGATGGTGCCCCTTATCCTGCAAATTATCTTGCAGCTAGGGTGGTTTGCAGAGCTGAAGCGTTATCCCTCGTACTGGCTGAGTTTGATATCACTGGCGATCGCTGCTCTTGTCGGTTCCCTGACTGTCCTTAGAGTTTCAGGGCTTGCCCTGCATCGGGTAGAAGAGGCTACTCAGGCTGCTTTTGAAAACAGTATGTTTGAAAATGCGCTAGATGGTATGTTTCAAACCAGTTTGGAAGGCAACTATCTCAGGGTCAATTCTGCCTTAGCCAAGATGTATGGCTACAGCTCCCCAGAAGCGCTGATTGCAGACCAGCCCAACGCGGCCAATCATCTCTATACTGAGGGCGATCGCCGTAGCGAATTTGTGACTTTGATGCAGCAGCAGGGTGCAGTCTCTAACTTTGAATCTCAGATTTATCGACAGAATGGCGACATCCTCTGGATTTCAGAAACGGCGTGGGTTGTGCGAGATCAGGTGGGGCAACCTGTCTACTTTGAAGGCACTGTTAAAGACATTACCGCAGCAAAATACATTGAAGCCGATCGCCAGCGCATCGAGCAAGAGCGGCAGCAGGTTGAAGCCGAGCTAAGCGCCCAGCAGGCTTTCTTACGCAAAGTCATTGATGCGGTGCCCAGCGCCATCTTTGTCAAAGATCAGCAGGGTAAATTTTTGGTGGTTAACCAGGCGGGCGCGGCAATGTACGGCAATACCGTCGAAGAAACCTTGGGTCTGCGGGATGTAGACTTTAATCCTCACCACGAAGAGATAAAAGATTTTTTGGACAGCAACCAGCAGGTGATGGCGACGCGCCAGCCGCTCAGCTTTTCGGCTCAGCCCATGACCAATGCCAAAGGAGAAGTGCATTGGTATAAAACGGTGATCAGCCCTTTCATTGATGACAACGAGCAGGTGCAGGGCATTATTGGCTCTGCGACCAACGTGACTGAACTGAAGCAGGTTGAAGAGGCGCTGCGACTGAGTGAAGCCAAAAATCGCGCTATGCTATCAGCGATTCCAGATGTCATGGGGCACCTTCGAGGGGATGGCACTCACATCAGCTATGTGATATCCAAACACAGCACCCACGATCTGCTGCCCTCCGGCTATAACGTTGTGGGTAAGAGCATTTTTGAAACGCTGCCGTTGGATCTGGCACAGCAGCGCATGGAGGCGATTCAACGAACGCTGGAAACTGGGGAGCTTCAATCCTATGAACAGATTGTCCAGATGGGCGATCGCTTGCAATACGAAGAGGTGCGAATTGTCGTTAGCGGTGACGATGAAGTGCTGGTGATCATTCGAGACATCAGCGATCGTAAACAGGCTGAACTCGCCCTGCAAGCTAGCGAAGCCAAAAATCGCGCCATTCTGTCCGCTGTTCCCGATCTGATGATGCGAGTCAGCGCTGAAGGTTACTACCTGGACTACGTCAGATCCGATCAGATTACGGATTTGATGCCTACTGACTACACGCCTTTGGGTAGGAGCATTTTTGAGGTGATGCCCCCTGACGCAGCCCAGCAGCGACTGCACTATATTCAGCAGACTCTAGCAACGGGCATGCCTCAAGTCTATGAACAGGAAATCCATGTGGGCGATCGGCTGCAATACGAAGAAGTGCGGATCGTGGTCAGCGGCGAGAACGAAGTGCTGGTGATGGTGCGAGATGTGAGCGATCGCAAACGAGCCGAACGGGCGCTGGTGCAAAAAAATCACGAGCTAGCAGAAGCCTTGCAGCAGCTGCAATCCGCTCAGCAAGGGCTAATTCAGGCGGAGAAACTGGCGGCTCTGGGGCAACTCGTGGCGGGCATTGCCCACGAAATTAATACGCCGCTAGGAGCCATTCGCGCCGCTAGCAGCAACACCGCCAAAGCCCTAGAAGAATCGCTGCAACAGTTGCCCAAGCTTTTCCAAGTGCTTTCAGCCGATCAGCAAGCTCGCTTTTTTGCGCTGGTCGATCGGATCTTGCACAGCAATATCCAGGCAACGGCTCGTGAAAAGCGCCAATGGAAGCGATCGCTCACCGAGCAGTTAGAAGGTCACGGCATTGCCGATGCCCGCACCGTTGCCGATACGCTAGTGGATGTTGGCATTTATGACCAGACTGAGCCATTCTTGCCGCTGCTCCAAGATGCAAACGCCGATTTTATTCTTCAGCTTGCCTACAATCTGGCTCGGTTGCAGGGCAATAGCCAAAACATCACCATTGCCGTCGAACGCGCCGCCAAAGTCGTGTTTGCGCTGAAGAACTATGCTCGCTACGATCACAGCGGACAAAAAACGCTAGCCCAACTCACAGACGGACTGGAAACGATCCTGACGCTCTACCAAAACCCAATTAAGCAAGGCATCGAAGTGACGCGTTGCTATGACGCTCTACCGCCCATGCTCTGCTATCCTGACGAGCTAAATCAGGTCTGGACAAATCTGATCCACAATGCTATTCAGGCAATGGAGGGCAAGGGTCAGCTGACTATTGGCACAAGGCAAGCCCTTCAGGCGGGAAGAAACTTCGCGATCGTCACGATTGCCGACACGGGCTGCGGCATTCCGCCAGAGGTGCTGCCCCGAATTTTTGAGCCGTTCTTCACCACCAAGCTAGCGGGAGAAGGCAATGGGCTAGGGCTGGATATTAGCCGTAAAATCATCGATCGCCACTCAGGACACATCGCGATCGAGAGCCAGCCTGGATGCACAGTCTTTGAAGTCTGGCTACCTATCGAGTGAATGTCATCGAGCAAATGTCATAGAGTAACTCCTGGGAGAATATGCTGGTTTAAGTGATGGCAGAGCAGCTTTAAATTAATGGTAGAGAAGCCGACTAAAGCGATATTGTTTGTAGATGACGAAGGAGTGATCCTGGAAACGCTGAAGGAGCAGCTTAAGCGATTATTTGGGCATCAGTATATTTATGAAGCCGCAAGCAGCGCTGACGAAGCCTGGGAAGTTTTAGAAGATTTATTGACGGAGAACGTCGAGGTTTTAATTTTAGTTTCAGATTGGCTGATGCCCGGTACCAAGGGAGACGAATTTCTGATTCAAATTCATCAAAAATATCCCCATATCGTCAAAGTGATGCTGACCGGACAGGCAGATGAAGTGGCGATCGCCCGTGCCTACGAACAGGCAAACCTCCATCGCTGCCTCAGTAAACCCTGGTCTGAGGAGGATCTAGCCGATGCGATTTTGTCCGGGCTTGAGCAAGGTGGATTGCGCCAAAAGTAACCATGCCTCAATTTGCAATTCTCTGTATCGACGATGAAAACATAGTGCTAGAAAGCCTGAAGGAGCAGCTCAAGCGTCCTTTTGGCAAAAATTATTACATTGAAGTGGCTCAGAGCAGCGAAGATGCCCTAGACATTCTGGAAGAATTGCAGCTAGAAGAGGTCGAAGTAGCGCTGATTATTTCCGACCAGATTATGCCAGGAATGAAGGGCGATGAGCTGCTGATCCAGGTTCACAGCCGCTTTCCTCAGATTCTTAAGGTGCTGTTGACCGGACAAGCCAGCGCCGAAGCTGTGGGCAATGCCGTCAACCATGCCAACCTGTATCGATATATTGCCAAACCCTGGGACGAGGCAGACCTGATCTTGACGGTGACAGAGGCTCTGCGCCGCCATCGTCAGGATCAGCAGTTGGCACAGCAAAATCAACAGCTTCAGCAGATTAACCACGAGCTGGAGCAGCTCAACTCATCTTTAGAGCAGAAAGTGAGCGATCGCACCGCAGAGCTAGTCACCGCCAAAGATGCTGCTGAGGTAGCAAACCGGGCAAAGAGCGCCTTTCTTGCCAACATGAGCCACGAGCTACGGACGCCGCTGAATGGCATTCTGGGCTATACCCAAATTCTCCTGCGCGATCGCACCCTGACGACCAAGCAAAAAGCCGGAATCCAAGTCATTCAACAAAGCGGATCGCACCTGCTAACGCTGATTAACGACATTCTCGATATCGCCAAAATTGAGGCGGAAAAGCTAGAGCTAGTCACACAAGATTTCTATCTCCCTGCCTGCCTAGAAAGCGCGATCGATCTATGCCACATCAAGGCTGAGCAGAAAGACGTAGCGTTAGTTTATCAGGCTGAAGGGTTGCCCCAAATAGTCCATGGCGACGACAAGCGGCTCCGGCAAGTTTTGCTGAATCTATTGAGCAATGCCATTAAATTTACGCAGCAGGGCACAGTGACGCTGAAGGTGACAAGCAGGAGGCAGGAGGCAGGAGCCGGGAGGCAGGAGGCAGGAGCCGGGAGCCGGGAGCCAGCTTATTTAGTCTGCTTTCAGATTGAAGATACGGGCGCGGGAATTGCCTCAGACGATTTAGAAGATATCTTTTTGCCGTTTGAGCGGGTGGGCGATCGGCATCAGCACATTGAAGGCACAGGGCTGGGGCTAACCATTACCCGCAAGCTTGTAGAGCTAATGGGTGGAGCGTTACAGGTCAAAAGCCAGCTTGGAAAAGGCAGTCAATTTTGGTTTGAGCTAGCGTTACCAGGGGCGATCGGGACCCTCTTGCCCTCGTTACACTCTCTGGCAACTATCCAAGGCTATGAAGGCGCAAGGCGCAAAATTTTGGTGGCGGACGATCGCCCAGACAATCGAGCGGTAATTATTGATTTGTTGCAGCCGCTAGGATTTCATCTGATTGAGGTCAACAATGGACAAGAGGGGCTAGCCTGTGCCTTACAGCAGTGTCCTGATGCTATCATTGCGGACTTGGTGATGCCTGGAATGGATGGGTTTGAATTGACTCGTCAGTTGCGTCAGATTCCAGAATTTCGGGAAATTCCAATCATTGCTTCTTCTGCTAGCGTGTTTGAATTTAATCGCAAAGCGAGTCAGGATGCAGGATTTAGTGACTTTTTACCCAAACCTATTCAAATAGAAGATTTGTTGAAGATTTTGCAGCATTATTTAAGCCTAGAGTGGATTTGCGAGAATGAACCAGATTCACCGCCTCCGCTCTATTTAACAAAAGAGCTGATTATGCCCCCTCGGTCAGAGCTAGAGATTTTGTATGAGGCGGCGCAAATTGGGCATATTGAGAGAGTTATTCAAGAAGCGGAGCGCTTAGAAACCTTAGATCTCTGTTATGAAGCCTTTGCTGACCGGGTAAAGCAATTTGCTGAACAGTTCGATGATGTGGCGATCGTTAAATTGATTGAGACTCAGACTGATCGAGTCCCAGACTGATTGAGACTCAGGCTGATTGAGACTCAGGCTGATTGAGACTCAGGCTGATCGAGCGCCAGATTGTGCCAACTGCGTCAAGCTCCTCAAGTTCGCTTCTTCCGCCAATTGTGTGCGACCCATGAATCTAGCCTCAAGACCCCGAATTTTGATTGTCGATGACCTCCCCACCAACATTAAAGTCCTGTCGGACTTGTTGCTCGACTATGGGTTTGAGGTGCTGATTGCCAAGGATGGTGAGAATGCCCTGCAAAAATTGCAGCGGGTGGTGCCTGATTTAATTTTGCTGGATGTGCTGATGCCTGGCTTAGACGGGTTTGAAACCTGCCGATTGCTGAAAGGCTCGCCGATGACGCAAAATATTCCCGTAATTTTTATGACGGCGCTCTCCGATCCGGTAGACAAAATTAAGGGCTTGATGCTAGGAGCCGTGGATTACGTCACCAAGCCGTTGCAACATGAAGAAGTGATTGCCCGTGTCAATGTCCATCTGAAGCTTCGCATTCTTACCCGGCAGCTAGAAGAACAAAATGCCTTGCTGCAAGAGGAAGTGCGATCGCGCAAACTTGCAGAGACTGCCCTACGCAGTTCGGAGGAAAAGTTTTCCAAAGCCTTCCGCTCTAATCCAGGGCCAATGATCATTACCACCCTGGCTGATAGGCGATTTTTGGAGGCAAACCAAAACTTTTGCAGCATCACCCACTATGCTCAGGAAGAAATTCACGGCAAAACGGTCAGCGAACTCAACCTATGGGTAGATCCAGAGGCGGGCGATCGCTTTTTTCAAACCCTGCAAACAGAAGGTGTTGTCCACAAGCAAGAGCTAGAAATTCGCACCCAGCCCGGAGAAATTCGTACGCTTCAAGTGTCTGCTGAAGTTATTCAGGTGAACGACACACCCTGCGCTTTAGCAATGACCTATGACATCACCCACTGTAAGCAGGCGGCGGCTGCCCTGCAAGAAAAGGAGCAGTTTCTTCGCAGCATCTATGAAGGGATAGGCATTTCCATTTTTATCGTGGATGTGTCGGAAAGCGGCGAATTTCGCAACGCAGGAGTTAACGCCCGACATGAGGAAGTAACGGGTTACGGCAGCCATGATTTTTTGGGTAAGTCCTACGAAGATCTATTTCCGGCAGACATTGTTGCCGCTTGGTATCAAAATTACCGAGCCTGCATTGCAGCGGGCAAAACCATTCTCTACGAAGAGTTTGTGCCGTTTCAAGGGATTGATCACTGGTGGCTGACCACACTTACCCCCCTACGTAACTCCCAGGGGCGAATTCATCAGCTTGTGGGCACTTGTTTAGAGATTACCGATCGCAAAAAGGCGGAGGCAGCCCTACGCAAAAGTCAGTCAGACCTGGCTACTGCTCAGCGAGTTGCCCATATTGGCAGCTGGGAATACGACTTCATCGCAGGCAAAATCACCTGGTCAGAAGAGAAGTTCCGTATTTTTGGGCGCAATCCCAGTTTGTCAGAACCTAGCGTCGAAGAACTATTGATGTATTACCATCCAGACGATCGTTTGCGGGTGAAAGAGCAAATCGATCGGGCGATCGAAAGGGGTGAGATGCTGGAGTTTGAAGCTCGGATCTGCCGTCCAGATGGCGAAATTCGGTATACAAGGGTTAAGGGAGAAGCTATTCGGAGTGAAGCTGGACAGGTTGTAGGGCTATTTGGCGTAGTGCTGGATATCACCGATCGCCAGCAGGCTGAAGCAGCACTCCGTCAGAGCGAAGCGCGCTACCGAGCGATCGTCCAAGATCAGACTGAGCTGATTATGCGCCTGCAAAAAGATGGCACCATTACGTTTGTTAACGACGCATTCTGCCGCTATTTTCAGCTCACACCTGAAGCGATCGTGGGCACCCGGTTTCATCCTGAAGTGTCAGAAGACGATCGCGCCAGAATTGCCGCTCAGCTCCATTCCCTAACGGCAGAATGCCCGGTGAAAACGATCGATCACCCGGTGATTGTGGACGGTCAGGTGCGCTGGACGCAGTGGATTAACCGCTGGATTGGCGATGACCAGGGCAATTTTTTGGAATTTCAGAGCGTGGGAAGGGATATTAGCGATCGCAAGCAAATGGAGGCGGAACTGCAAAACGCCAGGGATGTGGCGGATGCTGCAAACCTTGCCAAAAGCACTTTTTTAGCCAACATGAGTCATGAGCTGCGTACGCCGCTCCATGCCATTCTGGGTTTTACAGAGCTATTGGCTCTAGAAGAAAACCTGTCTGAATTTCAGACGGACAGCCTCAAAATTATCAACAACAGCGGCGAACATCTGCTGGAGTTAATCAATGACGTGTTGGAGGTCTCCAAAATTGAGGCGGGTAAGGCAGTCGTCAGCCTAAGCATGGTTGACCTACGAGGTCTCTTCAAAAATCTGGAGGATATGCTTCAGCTCAGAGCTGTGGCAAAAGGTCTAGAGCTGCTGTTTCAGCTAGCAGACGACTTGCCGCATTATGTCCAAACCGATGAGGGCAAACTCCGGCAAATTTTGCTCAATCTACTGGGAAATGCCATAAAGTTTACGCCGTCGGGTCGCGTAACGCTGCGGGCTGAAGTCAGGGCGATCGTCCCTCCTCGCCTCGATTCCGCTCTATCCCATCAGCTGATCTTTGAAGTTGAAGATACCGGATTAGGCATTGCCGACGACGAACTGAATACCTTATTTGATGCCTTTACCCAGACTGAGGCAGGTCGTCAATCTCAGAAAGGGACAGGTCTGGGGTTATTTATTAGCCGTCAGCTTGTGCGGCTTTTGCAGGGCGACATTGCGGTTGAGAGCAGGGTTGGACAGGGAACTTGCTTCAAGTGCAATATTGCTGTGGGTTTGCCCAGCGCCCAGGCAGATGCTCCAGATCAGCCGATGCGTCGGGCGATCGGGTTACAGCCCAACCATCCCAGCCTACGAATTCTAGTGGCAGAAGACACGCTAGCCAATCAGCTCTTGTTTGTTCAGTTGCTCTCTAATATCGGCTTTGAAGTGCGAACCGCAGAAGACGGACGGGAAGCGATCGCCCTTTGGAACAACTGGAACCCTCACCTGATTTTAATGGACATGCGGATGCCCAATATGGACGGCTACGAGGCAACCCGGCAGATCAAAGCTACTGCAAGGGGCTGGAAAACGGTGATTATCGCTGTTACGGCTAGCGTTTTAGAGGAGGAACGCACCGATATTCTTGCGGCGGGCTGTGATGATTTACTGTGCAAGCCCTTCAAAGAGCAGATGCTATTGCAGAAGTTAGCTGAATATCTAGATGTGCATTACGTCTATGCCGAATAGCACATGCCGGATAGCACAAACTGATCTATCCATAGCTGTCGCCAGCTTGCTTATATCAATTTATAGCGCTACGAGAACGAGTTAGGACATTATTGTAGAGGTAGAGAAGCGTTCAAATACGACTATGCCTGCTCCTTACAGTTACGACCTGCGCCAAAAAGCAATCGAAGCCGTTAAAGGCGGTG
>JAHHHD010000038.1 GCA_019359505.1 Drouetiella hepatica Uher 2000/2452
GCTCTCAACCTGCTCACCCAAGAGACCACTGCAAAGCTTGGCATCAAGAATAAACGGTTGCGAGCGGGTTGGGATGAAGACTATTTGCTCAAGGTCTTGTGTGGTTAAGATGCGTTCGCCCTGAGGGTTGAACTGAAGGAGCAGCCATTGCAGGAAACTGGCAAGATTTGGTCAGCCTTTGTGTCTTAGCTTCTAATGTCTATCTCAAGGAGCTATCAAGTTTGCAAAAAACTTTCTAGTCTAGTAGTACTTGAGGTGATGTTGTAAAAAAACGTCCCTATTCTCTAGCCTTTGATAGAGGGAGAAAGTTTGCTCTATTCTGTGGGCAGAGCTTTTGGGTTAACTGCGTCAATTCTAGAAAAATAATTTGAGTAGCGAGAGGTTTCGTATGACAACGCACATTTCAACGGATGATATTAGGAAAGATAAGGGTGCGCCGCTTTGGATCAGCGTTCTCTTGATTGGTTTGGGAATCGCCGCGATCGCTGCTCCAGCAGTTTCCACTATCGTAACTGAAACCTGGATCACCCTGATCCTAATTTCTGCAGGAGCAACTAAACTATTTTATGCTTTGCAAACCCGTGAGCAAGATGGCTTTATTTGGAAGCTATTGCTAAGCGGTTTGTATATTGCTACAGGGATTATGCTACTGGTGAATCCCTTATCGGGCGTGATTACGCTTACTCTCCTGCTGGGTAGCTTCTTGTTAACAGAGGGCGTGTTCGAGATCATTTTAGCTTTCCGCGTTCGCCCCCAGCGCAACTGGCTTTCGGTACTGGTCAATGGGGTTTTTACACTGCTGCTAGGAGCTGTTATTGTATCTGAGTGGCCTGGAAATGCACCTTGGCTGTTGGGAGTTGCGATCGGTGCCAGCATTATTTCGACGGGTGTTTCGAGACTGATGCTATCGCTTAACCCACGCGTCGCCGAAGATTCTACCCATCTGTCTGATAGCCCACCTTCAGAGCAGTTTTGACTTAGGGTTTTCGTTACTTAAGGTTTGCTTAAACGATGCAGTCCTTGAGTAGCAAGTTTTTACTGGAGCTGCGGTATTGCACAGCCCTAGGCGCTCAGAGCCAATAGGTTTTTGAGAGCCGCGTAGAGTGCAACTCTCAAAAACCTATTGGTCATAACTCAATTGCGCAATACCAGGCATGGCATTTAAGCATATGGAAGTCTCTCTATTCGATCGCACGTTTAGAGACGGTGAAGGCAATATTGTGTTGGGTCAGATGCCAAATCTGCCGATCTTGGTCTGGTTTGCAGCTACCTTGCTCAAGATTGTATTGACAAGCGGCAATCTCTATGCGGGTCTAGATGCGATCGCATTTGGCAGCCTATTTACTTGGGCTTGGCAGGAGCTATTTCAGGGCGTAAATTACTTTCGCCAATCGCTAGGTTTGACTGTTTTGGTGGGCGCGATCGTGCTGAGAATCTAGACGGCTGTGAGCTATTCCCTAGAGAGTGTTCTGCTTATGACGCCTAGCTAGCTGGATATGCTCTGAATCATCTTTGACTTGCCCTGGCTTATGATTTGCGCAGTACCGCAATCTCGTATCAAATCTAAAATCCTCTTACAATTTGTACTCAATGATGGGTACAGATTGTAAGAGGACTTAAAATAGCAACGTTAAAGCTATTAGGTCAGAACTGATACAAAATCCTTATGATTCTGGTACCCAAATAGAGACTGAGCCAGCTGTACATCGAAACTCAGCCCAACCTTCCTCATTAGTTGTGACAGGTTCACTAATGTGTTCAGTAATGTCAATATAAGTGCGATTAGGCTGACCGATCTCCATATATTTGGTGCCCTCATCGCCATTGCTCAAAACGACAGCTACACCACCCGGATGATCTTCCTCGCCCAGGCGCGTCCAGCCAATACAATTGGCATGATCGAAGTAATCATATTGCTCTCCGTAGGCGTATGTCTGCCGAGCCTGTAGCATCTTATCCAGCAGGAATTGATGCTGGTCTAGCCACACTTCACACTCGGTGCCATCACTGGCAGTGTCTTTGTAATGTGCGCCATAGTAATCAGCATAGAAGATACAGGGATACCCTTCGCGTCTCAATAAAATTAGTGAATAGGCAAGCGGCTTAAACCAGGGTTCAACTACAGATTCCAACGACTGCAATGGCTGCGAATCGTGGTTCTCAACTAGGGTTACAGCTAGAGTAGGCTGTTGCTGAACCAGAGTATTATCAAAAATCTGCCGCATGTCATACTCATTGCCTGCCTGACTTGCTGCATGAAAGTTGTAATGCAGCGGCGCATCAAAGAGAGTCACTTTGCCGTTCGTATTTTCAATGAAGTTATGGAGAGCTTCAACTTCATACGACCAGTATTCACCCACTGCAAACAGCTCGCGCTGAGCGTAATTACTCACATGATCTAGCCATTCTCGGAAGAAGTCTGCTGACACATGTTTGACGGCATCGAATCGAAAACCGTCTACTCCTGTTGTGTCTACGTACCATTCTCCCCAATATTTAAGTTCTCCAGCAACCTCAGGATGGCTTGTATCTAGATCACAGCCCATCAAATAGTCAAAGTTTCCTTTCTCTAGGTCAACATCACTATCAAATTTTTTCCCTTTGAGCAGGTAGATTGCATTCTCAGATTCGTTGTAAACGTTGTAATCGATCGCATCAAAATGCCACCAGTGCCACTGCATACTGGAGTATTTTTCACCACGACCTGGAAAGGTGAAATGTGTCCAAGCCTTAATTTTTTGGTACTCTCCAATTTTTCTATTGCGGTTTTCAGGGTCAAAGGGAGTTGCTTCTGCTTCTTCTTCTGCATCAGCGCCTAGCTTATGATTGAGAACAGCATCTGCATAGATACGAATTCCCACAGCCTGTGCCGCTTTGATGGCACGAATATATTCATCCTTAGTTCCATACTTAGTACGTACAGAGCCTTTCTGATCAAACTCCCCCAAGTCAAATAAATCGTAGACTCCATAGCCTACATCCATACCGCCGCCTGTGCCTTTGTACGCAGGTGGCAGCCATAGTGCAGTCACACCAACCTTCGCCAAATCTTCAGCAGATTCTGTCAACTGATTCCACAGACTACCATCGTCTGCGTTATACCAGTGGAAGTACTGCATCATTACGCCATTAGTCTCAGACACAACTGCCTCCGGCAAAAGATAAATTTTCTTTCCTGAAACTCAACAATACGTCAAACGATAGGAGTAATCATCTATCAATCTAGCTATACGGATTCTAGCAAGATCTATCTATCGACAGATGCTATTTTTGTTTCTCTGACGGGGTCTGTAGAGGCATGGGCAGAACTTAGCGATAGCTCTTTTTCTAGGTTGTCTTGAAGTGTCTCCAGAACGGCGATCGGATCAGCCGCTTCTTGCATCACTTCTGCTTCAGGATCATGACGATCGATCACATTGGGTAAATCTGTGCGAAGTTCTTCCAGAAGCGCAATAATTTTGGCGATCTTCTGTTCCGATAGAAGATTGAGTTGCAGCATGAGCTGAGCGCGCTGTTCAGCAAAACTTTCTTGCCGAGACTGGCGCACCAATACTCCTGTTGAAATTAAAAGAGCCGCTGCATCTAAACCATAATCTGCCCAGATAAAGGATGGCAGTTTGAAGGGCATCACTTCTGTATGGTTGATGAAATCTCCCATAATCCAGATTGAGAGTCCTGCTAATAGACCATACATGAATGCCGATCGCCCGAAGAAAGCCGCAAATTCCTCTAACACCCGCTGATGAGTGGGGATATCTCGCACTTTCTGCGTGTGGAGCGCAATGATAGCCTCAATATTTTTAGTAATAGGATCAGACAGAGGAGCCGTTAGAATTCGCCGTCGACTGGCGTTAAAATTAAGTTCAGCTACGCCCAGATGACCCGATGCATCATGACTAGACGAATCATGAGTTAATCTATCATTACGCAACAAGACATCATTTGTGCGATCGCTATCGGGATCAACTGGATAGACAGTATCGTGAGCCATATAGATTTGCAGCGGTTCTGTCTTGAGTGAGTCTATTTTTACCAACTGGCTTCAGCAGATGGCTTCAGAGGATGTATGTAGTCTAGCGTATAGAGGAGATGCTAGTTAGCAGCTCTACCCCATGGGCGATCGCAGATTTTGTTAGTCAGAGGTAAATGGATGTCTACTCCGCAAAATTTTTCAGTAGGTCTACTGCCAGGATTTGATCGCATCATGTTAGAACATCGGCTGGCTGGACAGCAGCCTGATAATCTTTGTGGGCCTTACTGGGTTGCCGTGTTGCTGCGATCGCGTGGTATTACTTTAACACCTGAACAAGTTGCCCAAATGGCAGGCTCGATACTGCCTACAGGAAATCCGGAAACCTGGTTACCCAGCGGCGCAAACTCTCGGCAAGATTACTGTTTGGCACTACCCGAAGCAACAGATCTTAGAGAGGCTGGAACCTCTGCCCAGGGTCTAATGGCTGCTGTTTCAGCGCTTTCTGACAACGCCCATAGGTTTGTGCCGCTTCAGGCCGATTGGACAGTCGATCGCCTGGAAACCGTCTTACAGCTATGCCAGAATCACTCGAACTGGAATGCGATTCCGCTTTGCAACCTGCGCACCGATTCGCTCTGGGGGGCAAGTCTACCCGTTGGCGATGCGATCTCCTATCTTTCAGAGGAAGCAATTATGCCGCCGCCTGCCGACTGGAACGTGGGGCATTTCTTGGTGCTGGCAGGGATGGTGAAAGGGATGCGATCGCTAGGGCTAATCTGCGATACTTACCCCAAGTTTGGCTGGCAGGGCTATCACTTGCAGCCATTTGATGTTCTTGCCCAAGCGCTCAACCGAGGCGATGGATATGGCGGCGGCATTCTGTTATTTATATCCCAGAGTGATCAAGAAGAGGTTGAGCTACAGTTCAAACAAGAAGGATTTGCGATCGAATGCTGGGATAATGGCAGTCCGATAGTATAGTTCTCGCATTGATAGTCCTGATTTATTGATAGTCCTGATTTATTGATAGTTCTGATTTTTGTTATGGAGCTTCGTCCCCGTAACAAAAATCAAGACCTGAATACCATTACTCTCGTATTCAAGAATTTAGTAAACCTCCATATACTCTTTAGTCTCCCAGTCGGTCACATGGGCATGAAAACGAGCTAGCTCAAACTGCTTGACCGTGGTAAATAAATGCACGAAGTCTTCACCCAAGAGCGATCGCATTTCAATATCAGCATGGAGTCCTGCTAAAGCCGCCTCTAGATTAGGCGCTAGCTTGGGAAGATTGGGATTATCTTCGCTGGGTCCTTCCACAGGTGACTGTAGCTCATACTGATGCTCAATCCCCAGCAATCCGGCAGCTAGCGTAGCAGCAGCGCTCAGGTAGGGATTGCTCAAGCCAGACGCAGCCCGCATTTCCAGATGGGTACCTTCGTCGTGGGTTGCTTTAACCCGCACCATTGCCGATCGATCTTCGATGCCCCAGCTAATGTTGGAGGGTGCGAAAGTGTAGGGCTTGAGGCGGCGATAACAGTTGGGAGTAGGTCCAATCAGCGGCATCATGGCAGGCGCATGGGTCAAGATGCCCTGGATAAAAGATTTGCTAGTTTGGGATAGACCGTCGGTATCGCTAAGATCGAGAAAAGCGTTTTGTCCAGTGCGACGATCGATGAGGCTGATGTGAAAGTGGCAGCAGCATCCGGCGCGATCGGAGAAGGGCTTAGACATGAACGTTGCCTGGTACCCCATCCGATGCGCAACCTCTTTGACCGTTGTCTTAAAGGTAAAAGCTTTATCAGCTGCTGCAATACCTACAGCTGGCCCAAAATTAATCTCAAACTGTGAAGGCGCATATTCACAGTTGTGGGTAATCACATCAACGCCGGATGCCCGCAGATAGTCTAAGAGCTGATCAATCTCAGGGATATATTGGTTCCGAATATGGTTGAAAATATGAAGCCCATCAAATAACGGCTCTTTCGTATCCTGTTGTAGCAGATAAAACTCAAACTCATGTCCCATCATGACATCAAATCCCATGGCTTCCGCTTTGTGCAGCAGAGCCTTCAGCACGTAACGAGGAGCCATGGTTAGCGGGTCATCTGTGCCCCACTGCGCATCACAGATGACCTTAGCGGTGTTTTTTAGCCAAGGAACAGGTGCAAGCGTATCCAAATCGGGAATCAACATGTGGTCGCGATATTTGCGCTCCTCATGCATTCCAGAACCCGTTACCACTTTTGAAGCCGTATCGAGCGCCAGCGTTCCGCCATAGAAGTTTAGCCCCTTGCGCGTGTAGCCCTCCACCTTATCGATGGGAACTACTTTTAGCCTCGATACGCCATGCAGATCGGGCAGCTCAAAGCGGACATACTCAATGCCCTGCTCCTGAAGTGTGGCGATAAATTGGGTAATGCGATCGCCCACCAAATGCTCTGAGGCTAAAGCTTCCATAACCATTGGGATACCTTAAAAGCACAGCTTGATCTAAAAACTAAACCTTCTTCATTTCGCTGAAGCGAGTGTGAGAAGCCTCAATATCATTCTCCATTTCTTGAATCATGTTAGGGGAGCGCGATCGCAAAATCAGAAACCAGACTGCGCCCACTATCATATAAACCAGGAACAGATAGGGGAAGACATTGTAGGGAGCAGTAGGAACAGGGAAAATACTGTTCTCTCCAGGAAGACCGATACTGCCTAGAACAGGAATGAGCATGAATCCGATCGCCAGAATGGAAGATAGAACGTCTGTCCAGCGCAGCTGGTGCTCACGTCGGAGATAAATAGGAGCCGCGATTGAAATCAGAATGTAGGCAACCAGAAAACCATAGGTGGCGATCGTGCCCGTGTATGCGTAGATATCTAGCGGTCTTACGCCTACCATATTCATAATAGTTGGCACTAGAAACGTAGCAAGTGCGAACAGGGTGATTGCCACATGAGGCGTTTCATTTCTGCCATGTGCCCGACCAATGCTTCTGTGAAAGATGCCATGTCTTCCCATAGAGAAGAAAATTCGGGCACCTGCATTGATACTTGCTAGAGCACAGGCAAACATACTGACCGTTGCCCCGACAGCAATTAGTACGCCAAAAAAACCGACGCCAGCAAAATTTGCTAGGTCGCTCATAGGAGCTGCACTTTCGTTGAATTTGACCGGAGCGCCCTGAAATCCTAGCACCTCAATGTAGGACATAAACACAAAAAAGATTCCACAGATAATCGTGCTGCTAATCACTGCCCGTGGAATGTTGCGTAGAGGCTGCTTGGCCTCATCGCCCAGCGTTGTCGCGCTCTCAAACCCAACATAGCTGAATACACCCAACACCAGACCCAGAACAATGCCGCCCGGTTTGGCATCCTGAAGTGTAAGCTGAGCTGGATCAATAACGTAGCCTTTCTCGCCCAGAATAATCATACCTAGAATGATGATCAGCCCGACCGATACCGCTTCTAACACCAGCATGATAACCGTTGAAAGCTTGATGTCTTTATAGCCTACGTACCAGGCTATGCCAACGCAGATCGCAAATAGGAAAATGGGAGAGGGATTGATACCGATCGCGCCGAGGACAACCGCCCCATAGCTGGCAAATCCGCTCACCACAGCCATTGCGGTCAAGACATAGGCTAGAACCAGCGCCCAGCCTGTGAGTACGCCTGCCATAGGTCCTAGCCCGCGAGCAATGTAGGCGTACAGTGAGCCGGGTGATGCCGATCGCTTAGCAAATTGGTTAATATTGAGACCCACAAAAGTCAAGCCGATTGTCGCTAAAACGTAGGTAAACCAAGTCCCCGTTCCAGCGCTAGCAAACACTAAAGCGGCGTTGACAGTGGGCGTAACGCTAGGTGCGATATTAGCGATCGACTGGGAAATAACTTCAGAAAACGGTAGACAATCTGGACGTAAACCTGAAACCCTTGGCTTAACCTCTAATTTGGCCATGCTTAATCCCTCAATCAGTGACGGCTAGGTGAATTCTCTAAAAACCGGGTAGATAAAAACTAAGTAACTGCACCTGATTAAATCCAGAGGATAAAGCCTTGAATTCCATCTAAACCTATGCCATCCGTCAGGGCGAATTCGTAACGCTTGATACCGAGCGATCGTTTTTTACACGACACTTGCCCTCAAGATATCCCGGCAATACGCCCTCACCATGGGCGAACAATATCCCTCTTGCGTCCATAGAATTGGGAAAAAGCTTTCATCGATCGTTAGATCTCCTATGGAACGGTAGCGACCATAAATATAGCCTTGTCCCACGCCCAAGGGCTGAAACTGAGAAGAGGCTGACATTGTGCTAACCGAAAAGCTCCGTCTCGTCTCGTCTGTAATATTCCGACCTGAACCGTGCCAGAGGTCACCATGCATGAAAATACAGCCGCCCGTCGGAATGTCTGCGGTTTGTATCTGATCCTGAACTTGGGATGGCTCAAGACCTGCCTCGATCGCCCCATCCCAGAGCGGCTGGCGATAGTCTCCTAAAGGCGCATGGAGAAACTGGAAGCGATCGCTACAGAACCACAAATGAGAGCGGGGCACATACTCCAGCGCTCCAGCCGCCGCGCTTCCTAGGGATATCCAACAGGTGATCACGGTGGCAGGGTCAATACAGCTCACCGAAGTATTGTTGCGATGAAAGAGCACCTCAGGTGCACCAGGCGGCTTAATCCAACAGCTATCAGTTGCCAATCGCCCGCCCGTCCATCCCCCCAGCGTCGCATTCAACCGAGCAATTTCGGCGGACAGGGAGAGGCTGGCAATTGTGCAATCGCATCGCCAAAGACCGCTCATTTGCCGGGTAGCATTGGGCTGACTGAGATTCGGTCTACCATGCCATTCATCTGGGTAGTTACCCGTTTCTAGCTGTGTCGCAAAGAGCGGATCAAGTCGAGCATCAATGCGATCGACGACTTCTAAATCAAGGAATTTCTCTATCACTAGAAATCCCTGTGTCTGAAACTGCGCTATCTGAGCGTCGCTAAACTGTAGAGGCTGATGGGTCATCGCTAAGCACTCGCCTGATTAGAGGAAGATGCAGCAGCCTGTGCAAAAGCGTTTTCACAATAGCCTTCTATAAAAGGAGTCCGATAGCCGTCTTGCCGATAGACGATCGGGAAAAAGCTCTCATCCATTGCGTCGTCGCCAAATCGCTTGTAGCGTCCGGCAATGTAGCCTCCGGGCACATAGGCTCCTGCTGGCTTAAAGCGCGCCTCAGCGGGTACATGCACCAACACCAAGCTGCGTCTCACCACATCTGGCAGCAGATTTCTGCCAGAGCCATGCCACATATGCCCATGATGGAAAGCACAGCTTCCAGGCTTGAGCGCTAGCTGAACCACCTCAGGTGACTCAACTCCAGCGCGTTGAGCTGCTTGCTCCATTTCCCAGCGATAGCTCCTGCTGGGGGCATGAAACTCTGGCACAGTGCTAGACAGCGCCCAGCGATGTGAACCCCGCACATATTCAATCGGGCTGGCTCCCTGTACCGCATTACTGAGGGCGATCCAGCACACCACAATCTCCTGCGGCGTATGGTAGAAAGAGTACATGGAGTCCTGATGATGAGTAGTCTCAGTTGCACCATAGGGTTTGCGCCAGAGACTATCGCTTAGCAATCTTGCACCTGACCATCTGCCTAAGTCTGCGGCAATCTCGCCAATTTTTGCTGATAGCACGACCGAAGCAAAGGCGCGATCGCTCTTCCACACGTTGCTCATTTGCGCCGATGCACCCGGCTTGCCCAACTGCGGATTCCAGTACCATTCATCCGGATAAACTGAAGTGTCAAACTCGCCTGAGAACAGAGGCTCAACGCGATCGACCAACCGATGAACGGTTTCTTCATCAATCAAGTTTTCAACAATTAGAAAACCGTCCCTGTGGAAGCAATTAACTTGCTCGGCGGTTAAGGCAGATGCGGTTAAAGCAGACATTATGGAATGCAGTCTTAATACGGAATTTAGTACTGCCTAACATATCAGACTAGCTTGTCATAATATGTTGTGCAAAATACAGAAATTTTGGCTGATTGCTCAGCAGGATCAGGGAATAGAAATAAGCAATGCAATAAAAGCTCATGACCACTGCTCAACCCAGCCTTCTTGTGATTCGACATGAGGAATGCTCAAGTTTAGGACTTCTGAAAACGGCTGTGAAAGATAGGTCAATACCCATACGGTACTTAGATACTCCTAAAGGCGAAGTGCTTTCTGAAGCAATTGCCAATTATTCCCACATCGTGGTTTTGGGTGGGGTAATCAGCGCTTATGAAGATGAAACCTATCCTTTTCTACAGTATGAATTTGAGTTACTAGAATCGGCGATCGCTCAAAAAATTCCTATTTTAGGAATTTGCCTGGGTTCGCAGATTTTAGCAAAAGTCTTGGGCGCAAAGGTCTATCGCGGCGAGTCGGGACGCGAGGCAGGATGGTGCGAAATTCAGCTTTTAGAGACGGCAAAAACCGATCCGTTATTCAAAGATTTTCCGCCGCAGTTTCGGGTGTTTCAATCGCATCAGGATACGTTTGATATTCCACCCAATTGCGATCGCTTGGCTCAGAGCAGCAAATATCCCAATCAAGCTTTTCGCTATCAAGATCATGTCTGGGCAATTCAGTTTCATCTGGAAATCGACGAGAATGTCCTGAGTGATTGCTCAACCGTAATTGCTCAAGAGCTAGTGGATAGCCAGATTCAAGACACGACGATCGAGCAAATGCTGCGGGAGGCTGAACAGTACTCTCCTGCGGTCAAGCCCTTGGCGGATAGCCTTATGGAGCATTTTTTAGCCATTTAGCTCTATTAAACAGGTTGTAAAAAATACACTTCTTTAACTTAAATCTGCGGTTGTTACTGAAACTGAAACTGGGATTTTAGAGTCGATCGCACCGGACATAATAACAGCTAGTTCTGAACTCATCCGTTCCCCTCCATGCTGTTTAGTGATGCTCGGCTTTATCAAATTTTATTCCTCAGCTTATTTTTAGGAGTTGGAATCGTTGCGCGGGACTGGTCGCTGCACCCCCTCATGATTGGGGCGCTAATTGCCACCTGCTGCTGTGTCCAGTGGATCGCAGCGATTCAAGTTTCTGCTCCGTTCATTAAATCCCTTCCGAGTGCATTAGTCACCTCTTTGGGGCTGAGTTTGCTGCTGCGTGCCGATCACGTTGGTACGCTAATGTTGGCAGGCACCTTGGCGATTCTCAGCAAGTTTTGTCTGCGAGTGCAGGACAAGCATATTTTTAATCCAGGCAACTTTGGCATTGTAGCCGTGCTAACGCTGACACAGGATGCCTGGGTTTCTCCAGGGCAGTGGGGTGAAGAAGGCTGGTATGTGTTGCTGTTTCTCAGCGCGGGTGGCTTAGTGCTGGGACGGATTGGACGTTGGGATACAAGCGTCGCATTCTTGGCTTCCTACGCGGGGCTGGAGGCAGTGCGAAACCTCTGGCTGGGCTGGACATGGGATGTTTGGGCACATCGGATGATGAGCGGTTCGCTGTTGGTGTTCGCTCTGTTCATGATTACCGATCCGCGCACTGTTCCCAATGCGCGAATTGCACGAATTATTTGGGCTGGCGCGATCGCTCTTCTCACCTTCTATCTTCGCAACTTCTGGTTTATCTCAACCGCTCCTTTCTGGGCGCTGTTTAGCCTTGCGCCATTGACTATTTTACTTGATCGAATGTTCTCAGGCGATCGCTTTATCTGGCATCAAGATGCTCTAGAGCTATCTGAAGTAGATATGACCGATGAGCTTTTACCAGTCCCTTAAAACAGAAGCTCCAATATTTTTTACCTTCTCTGAAATGAAATTTCAGCTTCTAGTATGAAACTCTTTCGCGTTCTGCTGATTACCTGTTTTATTTGTTTAACAAGCTTCTTCATTGCAGCTAAAGCCTGGGCATTTTGCGGTTTTTATGTGGCTAAAGCGGATACAAAGCTATACAATCAGGCTTCGCAAGTGGCGATCGCCCGCAATGGCAATCGTACGGTTTTGACTATGGCAAATGACTATCAAGGCGATGTGAAAGATTTCGCGATTGTCATTCCTGTTCCGGTTGTCTTAGAAGAAAATCAGGTGCAAATTTCTGATCCTAAAATAGTTGAGCGATTGGATGCTTTTAGCGCTCCTCGCCTAGTGGAGTACTTTGATCCTGATCCCTGCGCACCGATATGGCGGACTGAAGATAGGTTGATGGCGCCCCAAGCGGCTTCTGCTGAGCGGGCTGCGTCTCGGCAAAGTAATGGCGCTCTGGGCGTGACGGTAGAATCTCAGTTCACGGTAGGCGAGTACGATATCGTGATTTTGAGCGCTAGAGAGTCGGGAGGCTTAGAAACTTGGCTGACCCAAAATGGCTACCGCATTCCCCAAGGCGCGAGGCAGCTCTTGCAGCCCTACATTCGTCAGCGCCTAAAGTTTTTTGTGGCAAAGGTGAACTTAGAGGTATATGAAACTTCAGGCTATCAGTCTTTACGTCCGATTCAGATCATCTATGAGTCGCCTCGATTTATGCTGCCGATTCGGCTGGGCATGGTTAATGCCCAAACTGCACAGGATCTGATTGTCTATATTCTGTCGCCCCAAGGACAGGCAGAAGTGACTAATTACCGCACGGTAAAAGTGCCTTCGGATGCAGAAGTCCCGCTGTACGTCAAAGAGGAATTCAGCGATTTTTACAAATCTATGTTTGCAACGGCTTACAACCGCGAAGGCAAGAACGTAGCTTTCGTGGAATATGCCTGGGACATGGCGGGTTGCGATCCTTGCTCGGCTGAGCCGTTGACCCCTGATGAACTGCGTCAGGCAGGCGCATTTTGGGTAACTCCAGAAACACCGCAAAATGTATTTTTGACCCGAATGCATGTGCGATATACGCGCGATCGCTTCCCTGAAGACCTAATATTTCAGCAAACGAACAACCGTGAATCCTTTCAGGGTCGCTATATTCTCCGTCATCCCTTTACGGGCGAACCCACCTGTAGCGCTGGGCAAGACTATCAACGATCGCTTCCCCGCGTTTTTGAGCGGCAGGCTCAAACCCTGGCACGTTTGACAGGCTGGGAGATTCAGGAGATCCGCGAGCGGCTACCCCAGGTGCAGAGCCGTTTTATCCCTTGGTGGCAGCATTTCTTTCAGGCGTTTTTGGGGCATGGATAAGCCGACTCAAACATTTCTGAGCGCCCATACGCAGCGCATAATTGCGGCGATCGTCTACCAGCATGGCAAAGATTTCCCACTCGTCGGGGGTAATCAGGCGATCGCCCTTATTAAGGCTATTAACCAAGGCACAAAATGTCTGGCTCTCCCCTGAGATTTCCTCAAACTGGAGGAAATGCCCCATCTTGACTGTCCAGCGTACCTTGATCTTCCACCACCGACTCCGATCTTTTAGCTCAATTTCGCCCACCTTGACACTGCGATCGAGCGATCGAATTCTGTCAGCCTGCTGGACAGCATGATAAGTCTCTAAAGCGGTGGCGGCGATCGGTTTAGCTGCGATGGGGTGGGTAGTGGGTGCAAGAGCAGGAAAAGGCAGAGTCGGGTTCATCTCAAGTTCAAAGTAGACAGGCTGCAACACCCTAAATCTTTCCTGCTGTTACCCAATACCGTATGACTTTGGTATTTTCATTCGCTCAGTCTGGCAAGATCCGTGAAATTAGTGAGAGCCTGGAGAAAAAACTATCTTCTCTGTTCTAATCCCATGCCTCTACCCGATCGCCAAGCCGCTATCCCTCTTCTGGAAGCGCTCCAAACTGCTGCCCATGCGACCCGTGCAGCCTTCCACACGCCGGGTCACAAAAAAGGGCAGGGGATTCCTGCACCGTTGGCAAATTTCTGGGGTGCAGCTGTCTTTCGAGCTGATCTGCCCGAACTGCCAGAGCTGGACAACCTCTTCGCGCCCGTCAGCGTAATTCAAGCTGCGCAAAATCTTGCCGCAGAGGCGTTTGGAGCCGATCGCTCCTGGTTTTTGGCGAATGGTTCTACCTGCGGCATTGAGGCGGCTGTGTTGGCAACTTGCAATCCTGGCGATAAGCTGATCTTGCCGCGCAATGTTCATCAGTCGGCAGTCGCAGCGCTGATTCTCTCAGGAGCCATTCCTATCTGGGTAGAACCAGAATATGATGCGACCTGGAATTTAGTGCATGGGGTGAGTCTCACTAGCCTGGAAATCGCGATCGCCCAACATCCAGATGCCAAAGCCGTTCTCATTGTTTCACCCACCTACTACGGGGTATGCAGCAATGTAGAGGCGATCGCCCAGTTGACTCATCAGTATGGGATGCCGCTTCTGGTAGATGAAGCCCATGGCGCACATTTCGCCTTTCATCCCCATCTGCCCACTCCAGCCCTGCAATCTGGAGCTGATTTAGTAGTTCAATCTACCCACAAAACCCTGTCTGCCCTGACGCAAGCCGCCATGCTGCATATTAAAGGCGATCGGGTGGATGGCGATCGGCTGACGCGCTGTTTGCAGCTTGTGCAGTCCACTAGCCCCAGTTATTTGCTGCTTGCCTCTCTGGATGCGGCTCGTCAGCAGATGGCAACCCAGGGCAAAGCCTTGTGGACTGAAACATTGAAACTGGCAGCGATCGCCCATACCCAGCTGAGCCAAATTTCCGGACTTGTGGTTTTGCCCGTCTCTAGCTCATCCGGCTTTCACGCTCTTGATCCGACCCGGATCACGGTCGATGTTTCAGGTTTAGGACTCACCGGATTTGCAGCTGATGAAATTCTCCACCAAACCCTCAACGTCACCTGTGAGTTACCTGGACTCCAGCATCTCACCTTCATCCTCACCCCCGGCAACACCCCTGAAGACATCGATCGCCTGATTCAATCTTTCAAAATCCTGGCAGTTACCGCACGCCCTTTTGCCTCCTTCCCACCTCATCTCCCTCACCTCCCCATTCCCTCACACACTCCTCTCTCCCCCCGCCAAGCTTTCTTCTCGCCCACTCACACCGTGCCGCTCTCAGAGGCGATCGCTCATTTCAGTGCCGAACTGATCTGCCCTTATCCACCCGGAATTCCGGTGCTTTTTCCGGGAGAAGTGATTACCGTCGAGGCGATCGAATACCTCCAGCACGTTCTTGCCACAGGCGGCATTCTCACGGGCTGTGCCGACTCCCAACTTCAGACTCTAAGAATTGTGAAAGAATAAACTTTTGCCAGGGGTCTAATAAAACTAAACCTAGAGTTTGCGGATATATGGCGTTAGGGTAGATAGAGAGTCCTGCCTTTCATTGAATTCTGCCCTATCAATGTCTTCTCCTCTCTGGTCATACGTTACTCCCGGCATCCCCGATCATCTGTTTGAGCGCCTGCCCGGAATTCCGCTCACTAAACGGGAAATTCGGCTACTCCTGCTCTCTTATCTGCGGCTCAAAGCAGATTCTGTCCTGTGGGACATTGGTGCCGGGACAGGCACGATCGCCGTTGAAGCTGCTTTACTCTGCCCTCAGGGCAAAATTTTTGCGATCGAGCGAGATGAAGATGTGGCGGATTTGATTCGGCGCAACTGCGATCGTTTTGGGGTGAAAAACATCGATATCGTTGAAGGGAGCGCACCAGACTGCCTCAAGACGCTATCCCTTGAACCCGATTGTGCTTACATTGGCGGCGGTCGTTCCATCAAAGCAATTCTGCAATCGGTCTGGGAGAGGCTACAGCCGCAGGGGCGCATTGTGGCAACCGCCACTAATTTGGAAAGCCTCTACGCCATTTCTGAAGCGCTATCAGAACTGCAAGTGCGAAATATTGAGGTGGTTCAGTCTGCCATCAATCGCCTAGAGATGCGAGGAACTCATCAAGTCCTGGCAGCCCTTGACCCTACGTTTGTTTTAAGTGGGGAAAAGCTCGGTTGAACAAAAATTCTGTTAATGTATGCCACAGTGTTTCTTAACTTGAGGATCGCTTAACTCAAGAAATTCTCAGCCTGAGCTTGGGACTTCAAGGATGATTTACGCTGCCAGGTTTTATCGCTTTCGTTCTACTCTCCTGCTTCCTATGTCTCTTGCGCGTCTCCTCAGTGCTATTGTTGCGATCGTCCTAGCTCTGGGAATGATTGTCCTGGGCGGCTGGTATTTCACGCTGTGTTTTGGTGTAATTGTCTATCTGGGGCTGCAAGAATATTTTGAACTAGCACGAGCAACGGGGATTGCGCCAGCCGCAAAAACGACGATCGCCATGAGCCTTTTACTCATGTTGATGGCAGAGTCTGCGCCTGCATTAGTCGATGTTCTCATGCCTTTGGCAGGGACATTCATCTGCTTCTATCTCCTGTTTCAGCCGAAACTCTCAACGATCGCCGACATTGCTTCTTCAATTCTGGGACTCTTCTACTGCGGATATTTGCCTAGCTTTTGGGTGAGGCTGCGAGGGCTGGGTAGTGCTGAGGTCAGTAATTTGCCGCTTGGGGGCTACTTTCCGGAGTGGCCGATCGCCCCTATCACAACCTTGCCCGTTGGGCTAACCGTGACGCTGCTTGCCTTTGCCTGTATTTGGGCGGCGGACATCGGAGCATACTTCATTGGCAAGTTTTTCGGGAAAACGCGATTGACGGACATTAGCCCCAAAAAAACAGTGGAAGGTGCAGTATTCGGAGTTTTGGGTAGCGTTGTAGTGGCAACGGCAGGATCTTGGTTTTTAGGCTGGGCAGGCACTCCCCTCAGCGGTATGGCACTCGGACTGTTGATTGGCATTGCCAGTCTATTGGGCGATTTAACTGAATCGATGATGAAGCGCGATGCCGGAGTCAAAGACTCAGGTCAACTGATTCCGGGGCATGGCGGCATTCTCGATCGCACCGATAGCTATGTCTTCATTGCGCCGCTAGTCTACTACTTCGTCACGTTGCTGCTGCCAATGCTTCCGTCTTAGCTTGATAAGGTTAGCGTTGCTGATTTTATCTATGAAATTTATTTTGAGAGGTGTGCGGAGCACACCTCTCAAAATAAATTTCATAGCCGGATTAAGCAATACCATGAGGTTTGGAGGGAGATTGAAGTAGTGAAATCCGCCCTTCCAAAGCAGCAAACCCTACTGACTAGAATGGAAGCGATCGCCTAACCTAATTTTGAAGCTCTAGAGCGGCTACCATTAGAGTCAGCAAGCCAGCAGGTCAGCCATGACCTTGGCATTGAGCAACAGTTTTTCTAAACTACCCCCTCACGTTTGAGCTAGACCCATGACAACCATTCTGGAACAGGGCAACATCAGTATCCATACTGACAGTATTTTCCCCATCATCAAAAAATGGCTGTATTCTGACCACGAAATTTTCTTGAGAGAACTCGTTTCTAATGCAGTGGATGCTATCCAAAAGCTGCGCATGGTCTCCCGATCGGGCGAGTATCTGGGTGAAACGGGTGAACTAGAGATTCATATTGCGATCGACAAAGAGCAGAAAACCCTCTCAATCACCGATAACGGCATCGGCATGACGGCAGAGGAGATTAAAAAGTACATCAACCAGGTGGCTTTCTCCAGCGCCGAAGAATTTGTCCAAAAGTACAAAGACAGTACCGACCAGCAAATCATTGGTCATTTTGGCTTAGGCTTCTACTCCTCCTTCATGGTTGCCTCTCGTGTTGAGATAGACAGCCTCTCCTACAAAGAAGGTGCAGAGCCGATTCACTGGTCTTGCGATGGTTCTACCCAGTTTGAACTGAGCCAATCAGAGCGAAGCGATCGCGGCACCACGATTACTCTGCACCTACAAGAGGAAGAGCTAGAGTACCTGGAAGACTACCGCATCAAGCAGTTGGTTAAAACCTACTGCGACTTCATGCCCTTCCCAATCAAGCTGGCTGATGAGCAGATCAACAAGCAAAAAGCTGCCTGGAAGGAGTCGCCCAAAGACCTGACGCAAGCAGACTACCTGGAGTTTTATCGCTACCTCTACCCTTTTCAAGAAGAGCCGTTGCTGTGGGTTCATCTCAACACCGACTATCCCTTTGTAGTCAACGGCATTCTTTACTTCCCAAAACTGAAGCCCGATGTTGACGTCACGAAAGGTCAAATCAAGCTGTTCTGCAATCAGGTATTTGTTAGCGACAACTGCGAAGAAGTGATTCCTCGCTTCCTGCTGCCTTTGCGTGGCGTAATCGACAGCTCTGATATTCCACTCAACGTCTCCCGCAGCTTTCTGCAAAACGATCGCACCGTCCGCAGAATTGCCGACTACATTGCCAAAAAAGTGGGCGATCGCCTTAAGGAACTCTATCGAGACGATCGATCGCACTATATCCGCTGCTGGCAGGACTTAGGCACCTTCGTCAAGTTTGGCTCTATGAACGATGATAAGTTCAACAAGCAGGTGGAAGATATTCTCATCTTCCAGACTACGGCTGACCTAGCTTCTGCCCCTGCCGAAATCCCTGCCGTAGAAGTTCAGTCCGCTGAGGGCGATGTATGGCAAGAAGTGCCGCCTGAAGCAGGACAGAGCAATAGCTTGGACGGCAAGGCTTACACGACCCTCAAAGAATATCTAGAGCGCAACAAAGCCCGCCACGAAAACCGAGTTTATTACTGCACCGACGCAACTTCTCAAGCCACCTACGTAGAGTTGCACAAGAGTCAGGGACTAGAAGTGCTGTTTATGGACTCATTCATTGACAGCCACTTCATTAGCTTCCTAGAGCGCGAATATTCCGATGTGCAGTTCTCCCGTGTTGATGCAGACTTAGATGAAACCCTGATCGACAAAGAAAAAGCGAGCGACATTGTTGATCCCAAGACCAATAAGACCCGTAGTGAAACCGTCAAGGAGCTGTTTGAAACTGCCCTGCACAAGCCCAAGCTGACGATTCGTACCGAAGCTCTCAAGTCTGAGAATGCTGAAGCCGCCCCCCCGGCGATCGTCCTTCTTCCTGAAGCTCTGCGCCGGATGCGTGAAATGAATGCCCTGATGATGCAGCAAGCTGTCGAATTCCCCGAAGAGCATACGCTCTTGGTCAACACGGCTCACCCACTGATTCAAAACCTGCTTAACCTTAGCCAGGGCAGCATTATTCAATCAGACGGTCAATCTCCGTCCTCAGAGCTAGCCACTCTGATTTGCCAGCATGTTTACGATCTGGCGCTGATGGCACAAAAAGGCTTCGATGCAGACGGCATGAAATCGTTTGTGGAGCGATCGAATCAGGTACTAACCCGCCTGACCAAAAACTAGGCGCTTGGTTTAAGTGCTTAGTTTAAGCGCTTAAATTCAAAGAGGTAAAAGATATCAAATTTGATATCTTTTACCTTTCCTCTAGCCTCCAGACCCTAAATCACTCTATAATGAATGACCGTGTCCATCCATTCCTTAAACCGCCATGCCTCGTCAATGTGACCTCACGGGCAAAAAGGCAAATAACGCCTACGCCGTCTCCCATTCGCACCGTCGTACCAAGAAATTGCAGGAAGCCAACTTGCAGGAAAAGCGCGTCTGGTGGTCTCAAGGCAACCGCTGGGTCAAGCTTCGCCTTTCCACTAAAGCCATCAAAACTCTTGAGCGCAAGGGTTTAGCAGCTATGGCAAAAGAAGCTGGAATTAATCTCAACAAGTATTAGATCTCTCTTTTCCCCATAGGAGAGCCAAAAAATTAATCATGTAAATGCGGAGAGTTCCTGAATGACTCCCCGCATTTTCGCGTATTGTCAACTTTATCTAAGCTCTATTGAAACAAGGGTAACTCATGTGCTTATCCCGACATTAGTCTAGCCCCAACAACCAACATCCTAAGAAGGTGATCGCTTTTTGGGTCGAATCGGGCATTATAGGTTTCATTAGCAAAGATTTTTGTAACCTCAAACCTTATGAGTGGCAGAGCCGTAGTTTTTACAGAATGTGAGCGATCGTAATTTCCCCGTTGAACTTATAGCCCTGAATTGTTAAGACAGAATCATCCATAAGTGCTCTTAAACTTCAATAGATTCTCTCTGCGCCCTGACTATCACCCATCCCAGACTTCATAATCACCTACCTTTCATCTGCCGATTATCCCACTTGTCAGGAAGACAGTTATGTCAACCCCAAAAATCATTAGAGCCGCTCAGCATCTCCTTCGACAGATTAGTCGAATGGCTCAAACCCTTACTAAAGGTTTCATTAGTGGGCTGCTCCGAAGCTGGTTAATCTTTAGTCGGCGAACTGCCACACAGGCAGGTTTTGTGTTGCCTACTACTATTCTGCTGCTGCTGGTCGTCACCCTCACCGTAGGCGCGATCGGCTATCGTACCTTTACCCGAACGCAGCAGACTATCGGTGAACGTCAGCAGCGTGTTATTTACAATGCGGCGACTCCGGCAATCGATCGTGCCAAGGCTAAAATTGAGTTCTTATTTAGCCCGGATCGCGATCGCCGAAGTGGGGGTGTACCCAGCCAAGCTCAGCTTTTAGGCATGATGCTGAATGACGGACGAGATTTGGGTGGCAATGTCCGAGTGCAGCCCCTTCCGGGTGATGATCCCTATAAGCTGCCCGGTGAGTCGCGGATTGATATTAATGGAGATGGTGTTGTAGACAACGCTTGGCGCTATAAAGCCGATCTGGATGGAGACGGCACTACCGATGGCGCTAATGATGGAACGGTGGTTTACTCCATTCTCTTCACGGCTCCTGCTGATCCAGCAACTTTGAGGAGTCAAAATGTTGCGGCTCGCGCAACGGCTCGTCCTTTCCCTTTCATCCGCAATGCTCCTTTGAGTAATGCTACTCAAGCCACAAGTGCCTGTAAGATTCGTAGCGGAACCACAACCGGAACCGGAACTGAGACGTTTGTTCCGATCAACAATGATGGTTGGTTCCCTGACGAAGTCAATACTACCAAACTGCGTAAAAACTTCCAGGTTGATGCCTATGTTTTACCCAATAGCCCCAATGGCACGATCGCCACACTAGAGTTTCAGCAAGATCGGGAGGCGACTCAAGGCTTCAAATGGGCAGCCTGGTTTAGAAATGACCTGGAAATTTTTCCCGGACCTGCCTTCAACTGGAACGGTGCTATGCACACTCAGGGCAACCTGATTGTGGGCGGCAGTAGTTTCCGAGGCTATATGATCAGCTCCAAAGATTCATGCTTGTATACTGAGGAAGCTTCAAAGCTGACGACAGCAGACATTAAGGCGGAGCCATCGAGAGAGATTCCAGCTTTTCAGGGGCAGTTCATCACAGGTACAATCCGCGACAACAATTACAACAATGGCTCCCGGTTTGACCTGTTTGCAGGGCCAGGTCGCGACCCGGTCGAGAACAGGACAATGGACGCTAACAGCGACTCCATTACGCCTACGAATGGTCGCAGACCTGCCGACTATTCCCTAGATCCAATTGGTATTCAGGCTAACGGCATTTCTGTGGGTCGAACTGTGCCTAACCCTGCGGTAGATAAAGACACGACAGGAACTCCAGCCTGGAATGAAACCAACCAGTTTTTCCCCCGGATGGTTTACGCCAATGAGGATACGCCCTATGTTGATGACACCTTCCGTGCCGACAATCGCTATGGCCCTTATCCCCGATATGGTCGAAAGAGCGATCAAATTCCAGGGTTTATTGGGGCAGATATCTCTGGAAATATTGAACTGACGGGAGATGAACCCCCTCCTGGTTCAGACAGCACCAGCGTCGGTCTAGATGGCTATTGGGAACGCCGCGCTCGCCGAGATGGGCTGAGACTGCTTGTGAGTCAGCGTCTAGAACTGGGCGATCCTGCTGGGTGGGGCGGCCCTTCTCCAGATGGAGTTGATCTGGCAAATGAGCCGCTTAAGCCCTGGGATATTTGCCCTAGCAACAGTTCAGGTCGTTGTAATGAGGCTCGACAGCGTAGATCTCTCTGGGATAATTTATCTTCTGTCCAGGCAACGGCAGTCTACCATGCTCAATCTCCCAATGGCGTTGACTTTCCGGCGGCTTGTCTGGCGACCACTGTCCATCCTGGAACTGCTGGGACGCTAGATAAGAGCGCTACATTTGAGAACTTAGCTTATGGCTTGCCCACACCAGCCTTCTCTCCTCCAGTAACGTCAGGTCGAGATCCTTATCTAGCAGCAGGTGGGCGATCGCTTATCACCAGCGATTTCTTCCGAGGTCGGGGTACCAACGGCTGGGAGTTCAGCGCTCCGCCCACAACTGCCTTCACATCTAGTGCAACTAGCAATCCCTGGATGAATGCGCTGCGCAACCTGGCGCAGTTTGCTGGAGATCCAAATGGGGGCGCTCCCTCCTTTACCTCTGTTCAGGGCGCAATTAACCAGGATCAAGTTCATCCCTATCCCTTGATGTCAATGTGGGGCGATTTCTCCATGCTGCGTCGGGTGATTGGCTTAATGGATAGCGGCGTTACCTACGCTAACCTCAGCCCTGCTGACAAAACAACGCTGCATACAGCAGGTTGTGTGATTGGTATGTTGGCATACAACGTGGACTACCTGGAAAAGTTTGATGTCGCTAATGTCGAAGCGGATACTCAAGGTCGCCTTCTGATCGGTGACGCAAATGTTACCAATCCGAGCGCTTCAAACTTTTCAACGGGCTTGAGGGGAACGCTGCGGCTAATCCTGCGGCGTAATGATCCCGCAGTTCTGGCATTGCCTGCCGCAACGCGATTGCCCGATTCCATTCGCAGACCCACTGCCCTCACTACAATAACTTCCGCTATGCTGGCAGACATGGCGTTTGAGAGTGGCTCTAACGACCCAGAAACCTTTATCCGACTGATGGAGCGTTGGCGAAACGATCCCAGCACCTCTGCGGCTCGGCGAGATGAACTGAATAAGCAAATTTATCTAGCACAGCTCATTATCAGTAAAGAGCAGGTAGCACGCGATCGCCGTTTCGGCTTTTTTCCAAACAGACTGGCAGATTCCCCGCTGGGTCGATGTACAGCTTGGGAAGGTATGCTTCCTCCATCGGGTACTGAGGAAGTAAGACGCGCTAACTCTGAACCACTATTCAGTCTTTGTTCTAGGCGCCCTCACTTTCCCGTGCTTTATTCTCTCTTTCCTGCTTACGTTCTTAGCAGCACTACTGTACCTCCAGCTACTGTAGAAGCAGGTTACTCAGGCGGCTTTCTCAACCATAGAGATCTCTCTGATTCTGTGCAGGCAGCCCTGGTTCGAGAAGCTCCTGATGACTACATCCGCACTTCCAACACTGGAGCCACCCTTCTCTATCGAGTTGTGCGACCCGAAACAGTTGCCAGCGTACCGCTAGGTATCACGGGTACGACCCTGGGGAGCGCCACCAGATCTTGGACATTGCCTGTTGTTTCCACGGGCACCAATGGTTCTACGCCCAACAGTAACCGCAATTCCTTGATCAAGATTTGTACTAACGATACCCCTTGTTCCCAGCCTACTAGCTCAACAAACCGTATTCCCCGACCAGGAGCGCTCTATCGCACGGCTTTCAAAGATGCAGCTCTATTCAACGGTCGAGAAATGCTGAGTGTCAGAACATTGGATCTAGATTTAGATCTGATGCGATCGACTGCCATTGGAACTGATTCCTGGCTCCCTAAGAGCGGTCTTGTCTATGCTTTCCGAGAGGATGCCGTCTCTGAAGCGCACATTGTCCGACCGTATCGCAGCACCTGGGAAATCTGTAAGACTGACCTCAAGCTTCGTACAGATACGAACTGTCAGATGAATACAGGGTCAGTCGATGCCTTAGCATCTACCGATCCTCCTGTGAGCAGCGATCGCAAGATCACGCCAAAACCTGTGGATTACTATGCCGATCCCGATCGTCGTCCTCACGGCTTCCGCCTTCGCAATGGCGCTTCTCTAGGTCGGACAGGGGATGATGGTCGTGGTTTAGCCTTCATCAGCCACAATCCCGTCTATGTCATGGGACACTTCAACCTACACCGCGCCCCTGGAGTAACAAGCACCGCACGAACTGATGGGCTTGAGGAGTTTATCAAGGCTCAACAGCTAGCAGATGACTTCTCTAACTTTTACACCCGCAAAGATCTCGATCTCACCTTTGCCCGTCCTGAGAGCGACCAGTGGAGACCGAGTGAAGTGCTGGCTGATGCCGTCACGCCCCTCTCGACTGAGTTCTGCGATGGCAGTATTCAAGATGGGATGTATGCGGTGACAGAGTCTCTCCTATCAAACCAAGCTCGCGATCGCTATGGGTGCAGCAGCGGCAACGTCACCTCTTACCTCAACCAAGATCGCGTTCTTCTTCCTCCGATTCTGACGGGTGCGGCAATAGGCAAAGGCGTTAAATGGATGCGCTCTACTCTGGCTGACAGCTACCCCACAACTTTGCCAAATGCCGTGCTTGAAAACCCTGCTGAGGGTGAGTCCCCTATTGTCTTCCGTAACGGCAATCCGATGACATTCAGTGGCACTATTCCCAATGAGCACCTCGCGGGTTACGCCGCTATGAACGCGGGTAAGACTCAGATTAATGCCTCCGACGGTATCCAAATGAACATGATCATGGTCAGCGGATTGATTCCTTCGCGTCCCAACCAGTCTTACGGAGGCTTGCACAACTTCCCACGATTCATAGAGAACTGGGATGGTGACGATCTGTTTATTTCGGGTGCGTTTTTACAGCTCAGTTTCAGCACTTATGCGACTGCGCCTTTTGACCAGGATCGATGGGAAGTTTCGACAACTCCTGATGGCTCTACTAATGAGGACATTGCTTACTACAGACCTCCTAATCGCCGCTGGGGATACGATGTAGGTCTGCAATATGCCAAAGCAGGTCCTGTAGCTCAGCGCTTCAAGTTTGCTGAAGCCATCCGGAGTGAGTTCTATACTGAGCCAGCCGCAAATGATCCCTATATTGCTAACTTGAGAAACTGCGCTCAACCCGCGACCTGTTCTGCCCCATGAGGAGATCATCCATGTCAGTTTCCCCTTTTCATGCTCAGCAACGGCTCCCTGTTCTCAAGGGCTTACTTGCTAGACAAAACACTGCTTCAAAAGAGCAAGGTCTAACGCTGATTGAGTGTCTGGTGGCAGTGTTTGTGATTGGCTTGACGGTGACTCTGATCACCCCGCCTCTATTTATTGCGGCTGCCACCCGCGCCCAAAATCGCCGAGCAGAACAGGCCCTCCAGATTGCTCAGGGAGAGGTCGATCGCATCCGAACCATGGTGGCGCGCGGCAACCACACGAATGCCGACCTGCCTAAGGAAATCCCAAATGGGATAGCTCTGAAAGACTACGGTACTCCCAATGGTTTTGTTGGCAGTCTGATAAAAACTCCTTCTAGTGCCTGTACTGGAAGATATGACGATAGAGCGATCGATCCCACTAAAGCCTTGAAAGTAGACGTAGATGGCGACTGCGTTGCAGATTTCTTCATGCAGGTCTTCCGAACAAGAGGAAATACAACGCAAGATCAACGTACTTCAACTCCGACTGTCACTCAGCAAAGGCCGTCAGACTTCCAGTTGGGTGTGCGTGTCTACTCTATAGTGGCAGACGGCACTGCACCCGGAAACGCTTGGGGAAATTTGGAAAGTCCGCCGCAACAGGCTTCTCTACAGATGACCAATGGCCAAGGCAATCAGCGGAGACGCCCCCTTGCTATTATCTACACCCCGTTCTCTTGGAGCGATCAGAATAGTACCCTATGCAGCTATTTCCAAAACGCTAATGGGGCACTACCCCAAGGCTGTCCGCCTCCTTAACTTACTGGTCACTCCGTCGCTCAAAGTCAATTATTTTTTGGAGGATGTGCGCCGCTCACCTTTCAAGAAACAATTAGCTTCAAAAAATCAACAGCAGCATTAGAACATAACCTGTTCGCCCCATATGAGGTGGGACACTATGGCAAACCATGACTTTTTCTCTCGACTCAAATCTCACTTGCTCAAATCTCGCGTAAAGCCTGCGCTGCTGCCCAAACGGCATTCTGGCACAAAGGGCTTTACCCTCTTGGAACTCTTGGTAACTGTGGCGATCGCTGGAGGTATCATCTCAGGTCTGATGTATATTGTCGTCGAGCTGATGGGAACCGACCAACGCGAAGCTTCTCGCTCTGAAACTCAGCGAGAGATGCAGATGGCAATGGACTACATCAGTACAGAGCTACGCGAAGCGGTTTATATCTATACAGGTTCTAATTTAGAGTGCCCAGCTAACGCAGCGACCGGAGCAATCTGTCTAACCAGCTACCTCCCTGCATCTTTGAGCAACGATAGTGTTCCTATCATCGCCTTCTGGAAACAGCAGGCATTTCCCGACACTACGGCGGGTGTCCGAGGGCAGTGCTATGGTAGTACACCGCCTGCGGGTGTTTCCTGTTTAACTGGATCTTCCTACGCCTTAATTGTCTATTCCCTCAGCAAAGCCCCCAGCACCATCTGGTCAAAAAACGCCAGAATTACCCGCTATGCATTCACTGAATTTGACACTCAAGGCAATCTCAATAGGGGTTATGTTAATCCAGGGGCATTCAATAACTTTGCAACATGGCCGATGGGCAAAGATGCACAGACTGGACAAACTACAGATCTTCGGAATGCTGCAGTTTTGAGTGGACGAACTCCAGGAACTCCGGTCGATACTCCCGGCCCTGTAGCTCTGGTTGATTTTGTTGATGTTAAGCCTCGCCAAGCTACAGTTTGCCCAAGCGAGGGAGTGAACTACTCAACATCTCCTACCGATAAAACGCTGATTGACAGAGGCTTTGGCAGCAATGTCCGCAGTTTCTATGCTTGCATCAGCATCCGTCCTCAACCCACAGGCTCTCCCGCAACTAGCCAAGAGGTGAATACTGGCGTTAATCAGGATGTCATTTTGTATCTGCGAGGCAATGCTGATGGCAGACCTGGAATCATTGGAGACGGATTCCTCCCCGCGCTAGAAACCAGGGTTCTCAGTCGGGGCGTGCTAGGAAAAACTCCTTGATCGCTGTTTGCTTGACCTTGTGTGCCTAGTGAAGTTAGAAACCTAGTAAGCTAATAAATCTAGCAAAGTTAAAAATATAGCGGAGTTATAGAGCATGGTGGAACTTAAAAATCGGTGGAGCCACAAAAATGATACGTAAATCTTCTTCGGGACATTCTACGTTTGGGTACACCTTGATAGAGATGATGACAGTTTTAGTGATCGTTGGCGTATTGTCGGCGATCGCTGCTCCAGGATGGCTTTCCTTCATGAATAGTCGTCGGGCAAATGCAGCAAGAGACCAAGTTTCTCAGGTTCTTCGACAGGCTCAAGCCCAAGCCCTTCGTACCAAACAATCGCAAACGGTAGCATTTAATGTAACTGCTGCACCTCCCACTATTACAGCATTAGGGGTGACCGATCCCATTGGTAACGGTCAGCTTGAGCCTAATTCAGTGACTTTACAAGCAAAGAATGGTGCAACGAATATCTCCACTCTCGAATTCGACACAAATGGCAACTTAAAAAATCCGGCTCTAGATCAGCAAGGGCTAAAGATCACAGTCACTGTGCCTCCTAATACAGGGGCTAAGCGTTGCGTCATTGTACAAACTTTGCTGGGCGCAATGCGATCGGCAAGCGGTACTGATTGCAACTAGGTTATTTTAACTAAATGATCTTAACTAAATGATCTCAACCAGATGCTCTCAAAAGAGATAAAGGGCTACAAGCACATTTATAGCTCTATAAAAAGTGTAAGGGCATGATTGACACACCCTTATCAAGAATCCTGAAACTGGTAATCTGACAAGGCCTCTCTAAGATAAAAATTCAGAATAAAAGCCCCACTTTCAGATACTTAAGTCAAAGACTATTGAGAATTTCTGAGCTGCTTAACCGTGAAATTCTAGCTATGAAAATTTTCTTCAGGGCGGTAGATTTTTCTCCAACAACGCTCTAAATACCCAATCTGGTGGCGATGCCAAAATTGCTTAGGGTTTAAGGTTAGCGGTACCTTATTGTCAAAGATAGGCTGAGTCAAGAACTTCCATAAAGGAAATTGAGTTTTACTGTTGTTAGGATTCATATTACGTAAATCTGGTGTGAGGAGAACTAATAAGGAATTTCTAGAAATTGAGTAGACCAGTAAACATTGGCTGACTCATTCAACTTCTATGATGTTCACTTCTAGATATAAGTTTTCCCAGATTTATCTTATGATCTCCCACAAAAGCGATTCATATCAACGAATTTTTTGACTAAAAAAGCGATCGCTTTTTTAGTCAAAACTCTAAGTGAGAATACGAATAAACATAAGTGTTATTAGATACTCCTCAGCCTTGGTTGAGTTAGTAAGAATTTATAATCTAATCCAAATTAAACCATATCCTAAGCACTGGCTAGCAACACTTAGGATATGGCTTAGTTCTGTTCTAGAGTGACAGTCAAACCTAGTTCATCGAAGCCGAATCTCTTTTTGAAAGCGACTCTTAGCAGCTTTGAATTCAGTCGAAAGCTGTTGGCTCTGTTCATCTGAGAAATTTTTGCCGATCGCCGCTAACATCGTACTTTCTTCTTGGCGAACATGATCGAGGACAGATTCTTTCAAAAGCTTGACAGCATCTTTGAATCCAGAGGATGAAACATCCATGGCTTTAATCTTATCCAGCATCTCCTTCATTTCAGCCTGTTCGCTGTAAAGTTCTTGAGTGTTGTCTTCGCCATAGAATGGACGAACAGCAGGGTAGACAACATGCTCTTCTGCTTCTGAATGGGCTGATAGATCCTTGTAAAGTTGCCCAAAGTACTCCCTGGTTTTTTGCGGATTATTGCTTCCTTCAATTTCGGCGAACAGAACGCTTACCTTCGCGTGATCTGCCCGAATGACATCCTGCACCTTCATGTCCGAGCTATCAGATGCCTGAGTGATAGCACTGCCTGCAATACCGGATAGTGCAGCCACGGCATCTTGGACTCTTGCCCATAGCCCTTGATCAGCCTCCTGTCCTGTGAGTTCTCGCACTCCCAGAACTTCCAAAACACCCTTCAGCTGCTCTTGATGTGCCCGATTCTCAAAGTTGACCGTGTTGAGAGGAGCGATCGCAACTTCAACATCTGCACCCACTTTCTGGGCAGCTTTATGTACTAACAAACCAGACATGGTTTGCTGATGCTTAAGTATTTCGTGCTGAAAGACTTTTTCGTACAGGGATAGCTTAGAACCAGACATCAGCTCTGAGAGCTTTTCAACCATTTCTGTGACATTCTCAGCTGGCTTGGACGAGACTCCGTATTGAACAATAACAGTTTCCAGAATTCCCAGATTTTTACGATCGTCTTCCAGCATCTTTTGAAAACGCTCTTGAATCTTTTGGTCGGTAATTTGGGGGCTGAGCTTCTGTTCATTTTCAATCAGCAGCCCCTGAACAACTTTCATGCTCGCTAATTTTGTAGCAATTGAAGCTCTCTTGGTGTCATCAAGTGTAGATACCATTGTGTTCTCCTACCATGTGAGATGATTGAATCTATCTAACAGTTTGGCGCTGTAAACAAATGAAGCAATCAATCTTATGAGTGATTGCGCCTTCAGCCTAAATAATGAGAGTAGATACTGAAAAGACATTCTTCAGTTACTTTTCCAGAAAATCAGCACAGCAACGCTTATTCATGCATTGCTGTGCTGATTTTTTTGAGCGGGCAGATAGGGATGGGTAACCTTTTGACTGCCCCTATCTATTACCATTTCCACCTATTAACCGTTTACTACATCGCCACCATTGGGATGAAGAATTTGCCCTGCCATGTAGGACGAATCCTTGGAGGCTAAAAACACGTAGCTAGGTGCAACTTCTTCGGGTTGACCTGCTCGCTGCATAGGTACTTGTTGACCAAACTTTTCAACTTTTTCTTCCGGAAAAGTTGAAGGAATAAGAGGAGTCCAAATCGGCCCAGGGGCGACACCATTTACCCGAATTCCTTTTTTGATCAAAGATTGGGACAGAGACCGTGTGAAGGCAACGATCGCTCCCTTCGTGGTCGAATAATCTAAGAGTTGAGCATTACCTTTATAGGCTGTAACAGAAGTAGTGTTGATGATAGTGCTACCTTCGCTCAGGTAAGGAAGTGCTGCCTTGGTCAAGTAGAACATTGAGAAAATATTGGTGCGGAATGTTCGCTCTAGCTGCTCTCCGCTGATCTGTTCAATGCTCTCCTGAGGATGCTGCTCGGCGGCATTGTTGATCAAGATATCTAGGTGCCCTAAATGAGTGACGGTCATTTCGACACTGTGTTGACAGAACTGCTCATCCCCAATGTCACCCGGCAAGAGCAGGCAAGCACGCCCTTCGGACTCAACTTGCTGCCTCGTTGCTTCTGCGTCTTCATGCTCATCCAGGTAAACGATCGCTATATCTGCTCCTTCCTTAGCAAAAGCGATCGCCACGGCGCGACCAATTCCGCTATCGCCACCCGTGATTAGCGCGACTTTCCCTTCTAGCTTGCCTTTACCTTGATAATCGTGACCCTCGGTCTGGGGTAGAGGACTCATCTCAGACTCTAAGCCGGGACGCTGTTCTTGATGCTGCTTGGGCTGTAATGGTTCAGTCGTATTCTGAGACATAGGCTTTCTCCCTTGCTTCACTCAACAGAATGGCATGTAGTTTGAAGAAGATCCTCTTGCCAAAGATATGAGTTAGGTGTTTCTAAAGGTCGATCGTTAAGTCTAACTGTCTGAAAGAGAGTGCCTATAATGGTGGAAGTTTGAGCTTTGAATCACGAGAGAATTTATGGATGAGCTAACGGGTTTGGGAGAATCTAGAGAAAATCGTGATTTGAAGTGGGATGCAGATAGTTTCTCTAAGCAGGACAAGGCTGCGTTAGACGAAAAGGTTTTAACTCAAGGGCTGCATCTTCAGGACTGGGTGCCAAACTTTGAAGTCAAAAAGGATTTTGTACCTGTAGTTGATGCATCTACTAAGCAAAAAGGAGCTATTGAAAAATTGGGGCTAACGCCTCATGTGAGATTTGGTAAAAAGATAATCAGTAAAATTAATGGGCAGCAGTCCATTGAAGTTCTAAGAATAGCTAATCTTTGTCAAAATTATTCTGAGCGGTTGAGATGGGGCTGGACTGATACGCCAAAACCTGGCGATCGCTTTGAAAGCTCTATGCTCCAAATAGGAGGATGGCTCGTGGGTAAGGCTGAGCAGCCGATCGCGATGCGCTTTTTGAGTCGCCAGTTTTTGATTGCAGAAATTCCCATCCAGATTCCTCGCCCAGATGTGATTAAAGCTCATTTTTACGATGCTAAAGCCGCTAACTGTGGCTATCAGGCTAGCCTCAACCTACAAGATTTTTCGGGTGAGGTAGAGGTAGGTTTAGAAGCCGTATTTTCAGATGGTAAGACGGCTTCTGCATGTGTTATTACTCTCTACAAATACGGCTGACGAAATGCTTTCAAGTCAGTATCTGTGAATTAATTGTTCCCAAATGGATACGTTTCTGGTTTACTAAGACCGCCTGTAACACCACCTCATTTGGAACTTCAAGAGCATTGAGGGTTCTTGAAAATCCGCTACGCTCGGCTTTGGCATGGTGAGCATAAATCCCTTGAACATCCGGGCGATGAACATTTAGAGGAATTTTTTGTATCACTTGGTTGTCATGAATGATTTCGATCGCCACCGCATCAAAATCCTTACCTAACACCCAGCCCTGAATAGGTAGCCCCAGCTTATAGTTTTTCCCCTGGGTGGGTGTATCAATCGCCCAGCCTTCCAGCCATTCTGAAGCTTCTTGAGATTTGGTAACTTGCGTAACTCCAATAGATATACAGTCTGGAATGTTCAGAGCATAATCCTCTGTTTCACGAGTTAGGTTAGGGCTGTAACAGGGATCGAGTTCTACTTTCTTCCCCCACCGCTTTCGCATCAGATCAGATTCTTGTTTCAGTCGCAGTACTTTCTCAGATGTTTTTTCATACCCACGGCTGCGTGATTCATGGTGATAGAGCTGGACGTGGGGCAAGTAAATATTGCGGTAACCTTTCTGGGTGATCTTTAAGCAAAGATCTACATCATTGTAGGCAACAGCTAGCTGCTCATCAAATCCGCCTACCTGCTCAAATACTTCTCGGCGGCACATGAGACAGGCTGCCGTAATAGCAGAGTAGTTGTTGACGGTAGCAATTTGGGTAAAGTATCCCGGTGTGTGCGCCTCAAAGTGTCGATGACCATGGTTCGCAATACCCTGGATACCTAATAAAACTCCCGCATGCTGAACCGTATTGTCAGGATAGAGCAGCAAACCTCCCACCGCGCCAATGGATTGTCGCTGAGCTTGCTCTACCATCGCCTCAATCCAATCTGAGGCAATCACCTCAGTGTCATTGTTGAGAAACAGTAGATAGCTGCCCCGTGCTTTCTTAGCAGCAAAGTTATTGATGCGTGAGAAATTGAAGGGAACATTGAATTTATAGCTTTTGAATTGCTGCGGTCGCTGACGCTGCCAAGAAGCGATCGTCTCCAGCGCCTCTCGCTCACTGCTGCCGTTATCAATCACGATTACTTCGTAATTAGGGTAGGTACTCTTACTAAAAATTGACTGAAGACAGCGATCGAGTATAGCTCCTAGATTACGGCTAGGAATAATGATGCTGACCTTGGGGTAGTCAGCAGGATGATTGGGTGTATGGTCGGGTGTGCCTGAGCAGCCAATGTGATAACGAACGGTGTATGCGCCGGGAAATCTGGCGTTACCCACCACTTTACCTGGTTCATTCCGTCGCGTTAAGGCATCTGCTATTGCTCGCTCTGCGGCTTCATAGGCGTAGGGTTTAGCCTCTACTCCCCCGGCAGCAGAATTTGCATGCATTCGCCAGTGATAGAGAATTTTGGGGATATGAAAAATCTTGTCTGTCTGTTCGGTTAAGCGCAAGACTAAGTCATAATCCTGACTCCCTTCATAGCCCAGTCGGAATCCCCCAATGCGATCGATTAGCGCGCGGCGATAAACTCCGAGGTGGCAGGTGTACATCCGCGCCAAGAATGAGTCAGGGCACCAGTCAGGCTTGAAGTAGGGATAAATCCGCTCTCCCTGCTCGTTGAGCTTGTCCTCATCTGAATAAATCATGTCTGCTTCAGGATGTTGATTCAGCAGACTAACCATTTCGTACAGCGCGTCTGGAGTCAGGACATCATCATGATCGAGTAGGGCGATAAATTCTCCAGTTGCCAGCGTTAGCGCTGAATTGGATGCTGCTGAAATATGTCCATTCTGTGTCCTGGAAATCACCTTAATTCGAGCATCTTGAGCTGCATATTGCCTCAGCAGAGCCGCAACATGGGGCAATCGAGATGCGTCATCGGCAATACATAATTCCCAGTTAGGATAGACCTGACTGAGAACAGACTCGATCGCCTCCTGCAAAAATATGGCAGGAGTGTTGTAGGTCGGCATAATGATGCTGATTAGCGGACGGTAGCTGAGAGCCGCAGCAGATTTTGCCATGGATCTCAGGTCATCCTGGCTAGGGGCATTTTGCTCTAGCCAATAGGCATAAAGATAGTCTGGGCTGCTAAGACCCACCTGATAGCCAGTGCCCTGCCGATTGTGCCGTTTCAAGACTTTCTGGAGCTGAGCGATCGCCATTGAATGGTCAGGTTGTAGCTGAAGCGCCATTTGGTAAAACACGATCGCGCCGTCCGTTCGCTCTTGCCGAGCTAGGGCATCTGCTAGACCCACATATAGATCTACATCAGGCTGAATCTCAAGGGCTTTGTGGTAGTTCTGCACTTCATCTGGATTTTGGGCGATCGCCTGACGGTAAAAATCCAGCGCCTCAGTCAAGTCTTGTTTGGCACGTAGCCGCAGCGCATCGCTGAGTTTTTGTTGAGCCTGAGATAGGTTAGGCTCTAGCTCTAGGGCGCAACGATAAGCTTCGATCGCGCCATCCCACTGGTGCTGATGGGCAAGGGACTCTCCTAAGTTGTAGTGCGACCAGTGAAAACTGGGGTTGAGGGCGATCGCCTGACGAAAAACTGCTGTAGCTTCTGACCATTCTCCCAGACGATTGAGAGCATCTCCCAAGTTGTTGTATGACCAGGAAAAATCGGCATTGAGGGCGATCGCCTGACGAAAAGCATAAACCGCTTCCGACCAACGATTCAGCCGATTTAACGCATCACCCCACTCGTGCTGTGCCAGACTGGACTGGGGCTGAAGCCCTGCCAAAGCCTGGTAGCAGGGCAGGGCTTCTATCCAATTTCCAAGCTTGACCCAGGCATCGCGTAAGCCCTGATAGCCCGCAATCTGAATCGAAATTTGATCAGGCGCGAGCTGGATGATTTTTTGGTAACAGAGAACTGCCTCCTCGTAGCGTTCGATCGCCATGAGTGCCTGCCCTAGCCCTGCGTAGAGCTGAGGATTTTTGGGATCTTTCAGCGTTGCCTGACGGTGAGCTTCCACAGCGTTTTCCCAGTCACCCTGCTGACCTAACGCCTCTCCTAAACCGTGATAGGCATCTGTATTCGCCGCATCAAGATGGACTGCCTGCCGATAGCAAACCACAGCCCAATCTGGTTTGCCGGAGCGGCAGAGGCGTTGTCCCAGCTGAATGTAATCCTGGGATGTCGCCCAAGTCGGCTGAAGTTGCAATGCTTGATACCAGCAGATGGCGGCATTTTCAGACTCACCCATTTGCTGCCATACCTGTGCTAAGTTCCAGTAGGCTCCGGCAAATTGGGGGTCGAGGGCGATCGCCTCCTGGTAGGCACTGGCCGCCTCAGAGAAGTGCTGCTGCTGAACATACAGACTGCCCAACCGAGCATAGGCTACGGCAGAAGACCGAATGGCGATCGCTTTTTTGTACACCTGCTCTGCGGCTTCCAGATTGCCCTGCTCTTGCCATGCCCATCCTGCCGTGATGTAGGCTGATGCCAGCTGTGGTTCTAGAATAGCGATCGCTTGGCTGCTTGCTGTAGCAGCGGCTATCCAGTCTTGCTGATGACATAGCACTTCACCCTGCTGTAGGTGAAATGCTGCTTCTTCAAACCAGGGCAAATCTTCTTCCTGAGTCTGCTCGAATTCCTGAGTCTGTTCAAATTCCTGAGAAAAGGCTGGAGGCAGGGCTGCTGGCATAGAATCGTCTTTCGCAGCGAGTTCTGAGACAGAATCTGCATTTTCGGCGATCGATAGCTCAATAGCTCTACGATAATAGGCGGCAGATTCTTCCAATTCACCCTGCTGACTGAGGATTTCAGCCAAGTGCTGGCAGGCTTCCCCTGAAGTTGGCTCAAGATGAACTGCACGGCGATAATAGGCGATCGCTTCCTGAATCTGTCCCTGGCTCAACAAGGCTTGACCTTGACTCAGCAACTCTGGTACTCCTAACGTCAACAGCGCCAGAGGCAATACCTCCGCTTTTTTGCTAAGCTCTGGTGCTAACGGTTCTGGCATCATCTGCTCCAAAGACTGGGGAATCAGATCCGCCTCTTCCGATGAAAAAAGTCGGTGCAGTTTGGGAAAATAGCGCTGGATAGGATTGAGCATGGTTCAGGTAAATGCAAGAAACATGAAAGGTATCAGTTGAGGTCAAGAAATTTGAAGACTGGAAAGCAAATCTCTCTAAAAGAGAGACATTTGTTCGGCTACTCTATTGTCTTCTGGCAACGATTCAAACAGATTAAAAAGACGATCGCTTCTTAATTTTTGGATAATAATTTGATAACCTTGGTGAACGATCGCCACCTGATCTTTAACAGAGCTGATGAATGCGTCAATGCCTAATCGCGTATCTTGTCCAGGATAGTTGGGATCAGTCCATTCGTAGTCATCGAAGATCATTACGCCTCCAGCTTTGACTAATTTCCAGGCGAGCTGTGCATCCATATGAACATGGTTTGCCAGGTGACAGCCATCAATATAAACGATGTCATAGGTTTCGGGAGCAAGAGTCGCCAAAATAGTGTGGGAGTCTCCTGTCAGTCGGGTGAGGCGATCGCCCGCGCCAGTCTGAGCCACATTAAACTCAAAGATCTCCTGAAAATACTGATCGATGCAGGTCAGGTTTGACATAGGGTGCGTCAAAACGTGATCGAGCAGCCAGCAAGCCGACATACCCTCGAAACTGCCGATTTCTAACGATTGCACTGGATGACCCGTAAAGGGCTTTAAGTGGGTTGCCCAAATCGAAATATTGTAGCTAAACCAGTCGTGGGTAAACTCATATTGGCGGGCTGTCCCCTCCCATCCGTTGAGTTGAATTGCCTTACGGTGCAAAGCAATCGCTTCTTCCACCTCGCCCTGATCTGCCAGCAGATTGCCCAGATGCGTGTATAGCCAGCTTGCCTCCGGCTGCCGCTGAATCTCCTGCCGATGATTGGCGATCGCGGCATCAATTTGCTGCTTACCCACCACGGAGTGCATTCTTTGCTGCTGCGTTACCTGTGCCGATAGCTGTACTGCCAAATCCCAGAAAACGATCGCTCCATCAAATTGTTGAGCCTCTGCCAGGTTACTGGCAACCTGAGCGCAAAATTGAGGATCTTTACCTTGTAAGAGGGACTGACAGTACCGTAGCGTCGATTCTAGCCCCCCTGTCTCAGCTTGGTGCCGCAAGACACATCCGAGCTGCCTGTAAACGTCCGCCAAATCTGGCTGGAGCTGAATGGCAGATAGAAATGCAGCGATCGCCTCCTGGTGATGGCGCAACGCCGTGCCAAGATGATAGTAAGTCCACGGAGATTCAGGATTGAGCGCGATTCCCTGCTGCAAGGCAACTGACGCCTCCTGCCAACGTCTTTGCTTAAGCAACACATAGCCTAAATTGTGATGCGCCCACGAGAAGCCAGGGCTGAGTTCAATAGCGCGGCGACAGGCAATTTCGGCGCGCTGCCACTGGCGCAGTGTGAGTAACGCATTGCCCAAGGCATGATGAAACTCTGCTCTATCGTCGAGTTCGGTCGATCGCTGATAATGATCCAGGGCTTCCGTCCAGTTGCCTAGATATTCTGCTAGTTTGCCGAGTCCATACCAGGAATCTGCATGATCTGAATTAATTTCTACAGCGCGCAGAAAAGCGGCTTGGGAGGCTTGCCATTGTTCCTGTTGGCTCAGCGCTACGCCCAAATTATAGTAGGCTTCATAAAAATCGGGACGGAGCTGAATACCGCGCCGATAGCAGACGATCGCCTCCTCTAATTTGCCCTGCGCCAATAGCGTATTTCCCAGAACCAGCTGATTTTTGGGATTTGCCCAGCGGGGGTTTAACGTCACGGCTTGATAGCGATGCAGGACTTCTTCGGTGCGTTGACCCAATCGCCCGTACAGGCTTGCCAAATGGCGGTGCAAATCTGCACTGGCTGAGTCATGACCGGAGTCATTGTCTGAATCGAGCTGCAGTGCTTTTTCGTAAAGGGCGATCGCTTCTTGCCACTGCTGCTGACTGGCATGGAGTTTACCCAAGTCAGCATAGGCTCTCGCTAGGTTAGGCTGCTGCTGCAAAGCACGGGTATGCCAAGTCACAGCCTCCTGGAAGTTGCCCATTCCCTGTAAGACATTTCCTAATTTTTGGCAGATCTCAGGGATGCCCGTCCCGCTGGCTAGGGCTTGCTCACAGATTGCGATCGCGTTGCTTAAGTGAGTTGTAACCATAAGTCACTCAGAATTCATCATTCGGGCGTAGGCAACAGGCTGTAGACTAACTTATTTTTCGAGGGTTGGCATATTTTAAGACAAGTTTAATTCAGGACAAGTTTAATTGCCGCAGGAGTATTTTAAGTGCTGCTAGGTCAACCCAAATATCTTCCGTTAGCGGACTGGGATACATGAGTTGCCGAATGGGATAGCAAGCTACTCCCGGAGCCGCTAAGAGATAGTGATGTAGCTTAAGGCGATCGCTAATGACCCAGTAATAGTGCCGAATATAGCTCGGCGCAACCAGCTCAACGATCGTTGTGCCAGGAGAACAGAACAGCATATTGGTCAAACCGCCGCCGTGCGGGGCAATAATCACCTCGGCTTGGGCAAATAGAGCAACCTGCTCGGCAAAGCTGAAGGTTTCTAGCGTCACTGATACGAACCCCAGATGCGACAGCTGCTGCATGACCGCAGTTTCATTAAGCACACGCCGATGATTTGCCTGGGCACGACTAATGTAAATGCGTTTGGGTAAAGCCGTTTTGGCGGCAGCGATCGGCAAAAATTCTCGCCGTAGAAACTCCAGCGCCCAAGGCTCAATCCAGCCCAAATGCCCCGTGAATGAAGGCGCAATTAACAGATCTGTCTGAATGTAGGAATGATGATCGCTTGCCAAGATCTTGTCTAGCGGAATGCCCAGCGTCTCTAAGGTCTGCTGCTGAAACGGCTGGATCGCACTGTTAATCCAGAATTTGTCGATCGCCTCCCACTCTATGCCGCTTTGCCGCAGCAATTCCAGACGAGGCAAGATGTCTACCATCCAGTGGAAGTAGTTGTGTCCTGATAATCCTGCTAGGGCGGCGACTCTGCCTGGAATCTGCTCTAGGGGGGCTAGTTCTGCACTAAAAATGTGATGGCTGGCTGGGTTGAAGCTTTGGCATCCCGGCAGTCTACCAGGATAATTCTGAGATAGATCAGAGAGCAGCTTGTGATCGGGGGTGAGAATGGCGATCGCATTACAAATTTTCCAGGAATTCTGCTGTGGCATTGCCCAAGCTTTACCGCTAGCAATGATTGCTGTAAATAAGGGTAATGTCACATTAGTAGATGCTATTGGGGCACCACAAGTATGAATACCATTTCCTAAGTGAGTCAGATGAAAGCGATCGAAAATGCGTTTGAGACAGGGAGCGCAATTGAGTCCGGCGCAGGAGGATGGAGCGGGTGCGGGGAGGAGCGGTTGTGGAGTAGAGAGGGATATGTAGCGATTGCCTGAGTGTGAATTAGAATTAAACCAGTCTTGAGTCGTAGGGATAACATCTGTGGGGTGATCGCTGGAATAGGTCAGGGTATTAGACGAGGAACAATGGGTCTCATGCAACTGATGTGGATCAAGATCTAGGACAAACTGATGAACCAGCAGAGCCGCGCTAAATCGCTCCTGTTTGATTAAGCATTCTGCCAGCTTTAGACACAGTTCCTGACGTAATTCTGAGGAGATGGACTGAAGCTTTAGCGCCTGCTGATAGAATGCTTCAGCCTGTCGATATTGCGCTGTACCGCCGTAGGCAGCTAACGTATTGCCCAAGTGAAAATAGGTTTTAGCAAGGGATGCTTGAATCGAAGGACGATCGGGTAAGCTTGCTGACTCTGCTTGAAGCAACGCCTGAAGAAAATGAGCGCAATTTCTTCGGGCTTGGCTGAGTTCATCTAACCCTTGGAGCTGAATCGCCCAATTGCAGTAGGCTTTCACCAAGGCTGTATCTGGGGCGATCGCCCGTCGCCACCACTCCAATCCTCGATCCCACTGGTTCAACGCTATCCAGGACAGACTGCCATCGCTAAAAGCCATTGCGGCCAGAACATGATCTGGAGCATCACTTTGTTGGTCACTCAGTTCGATGGCTTGCTGAAAGGAGGCGATCGCCCCCTCATGCTGCGCTTGAGCTTGCAGCGCTCTACCCAAGTTGCAATGGGCCAAGATCAGATCAGGCTGAAGCTCGATCGCTCGACGGTAGGAAGCAATGGCGGCAGCAGGATTCTGCTCAAACAAAACCTGTCCAAGATTATTGTGTAAAATCGCCCAGTCAGGCTGAAGCGCAATAGCCTGCTGATACGTTGAAATGGCTTCATCCCGGCGATCGAGCTTTGCAAGAGAGCAGCCTAGATTGTTGTACGCCTTGATGGAGCTGGGATCAAGTGCGATCGCCTGGTGGTAATGATGAATAGCTGCAATCTGCTGACCCTGCTCATCCCGCACGACTCCCAAGCTGTGATGGGCGCTAACGTAGCGTGGCGCGATCGCTAAGACCTTTTCATAACATTGTGCTGCGCCTGCAAGATTACCTTGCTGGTGCAGCACATGACCCAAGTTATAGTGCAATTCGTGGAGGCTTAGCTGCACGGACAATCAACAGAGTTTAATTTAGCCTTTTTGTTTATTTGTTTGAGGGACTCGCTGGGGGAGCCTCTCAAACAAATAGCTAATTAGAAAATCAGGAAATTACTTGCAGAGACATTGGGTCTGCTATTGAGCTGGAGAAGTGGAACGCTTGCCGCACCCTCGCGCGCAGGATTGTAATACAGAATACCAGTGTCCCTGTCGTAGACCAGTCTTGCATCTGAACTAGATGAACCAATCCCATTGATAGTCTGAAAATCAGATGCGCTGAGTCTACCAGCTCTCAATCCCGAACTTGGCAGCAGTTTCCTACTAATCTCAATTACATCTCCTCTAGGAGAAAAATCCGTGATTTGATTGAGCTGATTTCTATTGCCTACTGTTGCATCGGACTCAAAGCGGAAGCGATCGTTTCCTGGCCCACCGACGAGAGTATTGCGCCCTGCTCCCGGAAGCAAAACATCATTGCCGCCCCCCCCGCTGACAGAATCGTTGCCATTGCCACCCCTCAGGGTGTCATTTCCTAGCCCGCCTTGAAGAGCGTCGTTGCCATCGCCACCCAGCAAAACATCATTGCTGTCAGCCCCATCTAGCGTGTCGTTACCTGCCCCACCTGCGAGAGTGTCAATCCCTGCACCTCCGGATACAGAGTCAACCCCTGCACCACTATACAGGACATCATTTCCGATTCCACCTAGCACAGTGTCGTTGCCTACTCCACCGTCAACAGTGTCGTTGCCTCCACCACTATCTAGGGTATCGTTGCCAATTCCGCCAAACAAAGTGTCGGCGCCTGCACCTGTAACAACTGAATTATCACCTGCGCCTGTCTGGATTCTGTAGGGAACCGCTGTGGAAGCAGAGGTCACTCTGAAGGAGTTTCTCCCAGCGCCTCCAGTCACAATTACGGGCGTAGTAGCAGAGTCCTGACTCAATCTCGCAGGCTGCTCGTTGATGACCCGTAAACCAAACTGCGTCGTGCCTTGAGAACTCGGCTGAATAAGAACTTCTGACATTAATCACTCCTGCTAAGGCTCAACTTTAGGGTGCCACTGTGACGCAAAGCGCTGTGACACGGTTTCAAGGTGAGGGTAATTGACCTCTGATTACTCTGAGTATGCTGCTTAACTTTTTTAGGACTGCGATCGCTGAACAAGCGCGTCTTTAGCTAAGCCTAATTGGACTGAACATGACTCAACATTGACTGGTATGGATGTGACCAGTAGACGAAGATTGAATGAGCAATGCCCTGCCGACAATCCTTACGTGCTAGTGATCTTGGATAATATTAGAAGGCTGACCTGCTCGAATTAAGGTTCATAGTCCAAATTGCTTCCAAGTGTAACAGGTTTTTGAGAATTGGATGCAAAACATTTTTTACATTGAGGACAGAGCTGCACATCTACTAAGGGATAGCGATCGATCGCCACAACTTACGCCTGTAAGAATGACAAAGGCTAATGTTGATCTGACTGTACGCCCATAGTAAAAGATGTGTCTTGGAATACCCGCGTAATTTCGACGGACACCTTGCCACTAAAGTCCGGAATCGGCGGATTGACTTTAGTTAACCGCACCCGCACCTGCTTGACGCTGCCAGAGGCGAGAACAGTTTGAGCGATCGTTTCCACGAGCTTCTCAATCAGACGAAATCGCGCCGTCCGAACCAATTCTTGGATAGATTTGACATCTGCTCGATAATCATAAGTGTCTTCGATGCGATCGCTCTTTCCCGGTTCTGTAATATCTACCCAAAGCGTTAAATCTACTTCAAACCATTGACCTAAACTCTGCTCTTCAGGGAACAGACCTGTATAGCCATAGGCACGAATGCCCGTAAGCTGAATTGTATCTAGTGAACCTATGTCTTTCATAAATCTCGGTGAGTGAAGGGTTTAGCATTCGCGCCGCTGTAGGTTGCAGCAATATGACCGTCTCCAGCCACTTGATATTTGTAGGTGATTAAACCCTCTAAACCCACAGGTCCCCTAGGCGGCATTTTTTGGGTGCTAATGCCCACTTCTGCCCCAAAGCCGTAGCGAAAGCCATCTGCAAATCGAGTGGAGCAATTGTGAAACACCCCGGCGGCATCCACTTGGGACATAAATTCTGCGGCGGCTTGGCAGTCTTCGGTCACGATCGCCTCCGTGTGGCGAGAGCCGTAGGTGTTGATGTGGGCGATCGCCTCCGTCAGCGAATCCACGACTTTAATGGACAGCACTAAATCGCTGTACTCCGTTGCCCAGTCTGCCTCAGTCGCGGCTGGAATGGAGTCGGGCACCAGCTCACGGGTGCGATCGTCTCCTCGTAGCTCTACCCCGTGAGATTGCAGGGCGGCAGCTAGCTTAGGGATTTGAGATGCAAAGTCTTGATGCACCAGCAGCGTTTCGATAGCGTTGCAAGCAGAGGGATACTGTGCCTTGGCATCAACGGCGATCGCGATCGCCTTGTCCAGATCAGCAGCTTTGTCAATGTAGAGGTGACAAATGCCGTCCGCATGACCTAACACCGGAATGCGCGTGTGATCTTGGACAAAGCGAACGAAGGCATTAGAGCCTCTAGGAATAATCAAATCTACTTCTTTATCTAGCTGTAGGAGGGCGATCGTTTCTTCGCGAGTGGTCAGGAGGCGCACGGTAGCTGGATCAATGTCTGCCTGAGCAAGTCCCTGATGAATGGCATGGGTCAAGGCTTCGCAGGAGCGGATGGCTTCCCTGCCGCCCTTGAGAATCACGCCATTCCCAGACTTGATTGCCAGTGTCGCAATTTGCACCAGCGCATCGGGACGAGATTCAAAAATTACGCCCAAAACGCCTAGCGGACAGGTGATTCTCTGCATGATTAGCCCTGTATCTAGCTCTCGATGGAGCTGGATCACGCCGATCGGGTCAGGCAGTCTGCCCAGATCTCGCACCCCGGCGATCGCTCCTTTTAGCTTCCCTGCATCTAGCTTTAACCTCTCATAAAGCGGCTTCGCTAATCCTTCAGAAACCGCAGTTTCGCAGTCGAGTTGATTAGCCGTCAGAATCTCTGAGGCATGGGCTTCCAGAGCAAGAGCAATTGCCTCGATCGCGCCATTGCGAACTTCGGTAGGCAAAACAGCCAACTGACGAGCGGCTTCGCGGGTCTGGTGCGCCAACGTGGCAAGAGGTGAAAGCAGGGGAGTTGTCATGGCAGGAATACAAAATACGGATGCAAGGAGGGTAGACACTCTCATCCTAAGCTCTCACGAATCGTGCTGCCGCGCTACGCTGATTGCCCAAGTCACCCGCTGCTTGGTCCGCTCGGCAATCAGTTTCGTTCTGCTTGCATAATGCTGAGAAGGACGATCGAGCGTAATGATTTTCAATCAACTGAACATGATGTCTAGACTGACTTCAAGCCTTTTTGCCAAACCTGTGTTTCAGGTCTTCTAGAGAGAGCGATCGAGAATCTGATTGCGTTTCTGGCGGCTGAGAAGTCTGAGGTTTAGAAGTTTGGGGTTTGGAAGTTTGGGGTTTAGAAGTCTGGGGTTTTACGGGCTGGGATTTTGTGGGCTGAGATTTAGAAGTAACAGGCTGAGGGCTATTGCCGACTGCCGATCGCTCTCCTGTTCGCATGGTTAGGCTGATGCGCTTCAGCTTTTCATCGACTTCCAAGACACGCACCTTCACCACCTGCCCGACTTTGACAATCAGCTTCGGGTCGCTGACAAAGCGATCGGCTAGCTGCGACACATGCACCAGGCCATCTTGATGTACGCCGATATCTACAAATGCGCCAAAGTTTGCCACGTTGGTAATCACGCCCTCTAGCTCCATATCGGGCTTGAGATCGCTGATTTCCTTGATGCCTTCTCTAAAGGTGGCGTACTTAAATTCGGCGCGCGGGTCGCGTCCTGGTTTTTCTAGCTCTGCCAAAATATCGCGCAGGGTGGGTTCCCCGATCATCTCCGTTACGTATTTTTTGAGGTCGTTTTTTTGTATCTTCTCTGCGACTTGAGTAATCTGAGTTAAAGGCACGCTGAGGTCTTTGGCGATCGCCTCTACCACGCCATAGCTTTCGGGGTGGACTGCCGTATTGTCCAGCGGATTTTTGCCGTTGCGAATGCGGAGAAACCCTGCTGCCTGCTCAAAGGCTTTAGGCCCCAGCTTCGGCACCTTGAGCAACTCCCGCCGACTGCCAAATGCGCCGTTTTGATTGCGATAGGCGACGATGTTGTTGGCGACTGCTGCCGAAATGCCCGACACAAAGGTAAGCAGTTCTTTAGAGGCCATGTTCAAATCGACGCCCACATAGTTGACGCAGCTTTCTACCGTTTCATCCAGCTTTTTCTTCAACAACTTTTGATCCACATCATGCTGATATTGCCCCACGCCGATCGATTTGGGGTCAATCTTCACCAGCTCTGCTAAGGGATCCTGCAGCCGCCGACCGATGCTGATGGCTCCCCGCACGGTAATGTCTTGATCGGGAAATTCGGCGATCGCCACGTCACTCGCCGAATAAATCGATGCGCCTGACTCGTTAACGATGACTTTAATCGGCTTGCGTTCCATGTCTTGCAACACCTCAGCCACAAACTCATCGGTTTCGCGTCCGGCAGTGCCATTGCCGATCGCAATTAACTCAATCTGATATTTCTCGATCAGCTTTTTGATCGCCAGTCCCGCCTGCACCCGCTGGGCTGCCGCCTGATGCGGAAACACCGTCTGATATTCCAGAAACTTGCCCGTCTGATCTAAAGCCGCTACTTTACATCCGGTGCGGAATCCGGGGTCGATCGCCAAGGTCGGCTTCATGCCTGCCGGAGAAGAGAGCAACAGCTCCCGCAGGTTGGTTTCAAAAGTGGTGATCGATGCCACATCGGCTTCCAGCTTTTTGGCTGCCCGAACTTCGCCAATTAGCGAGGTTTTCATTAACCGATTGAAGGCATCCTTCAGCATCTCGCGGTAAAAGTCGCGGATGGGGCGCTGCTTGCTGTGGATCTCTTCCGATTCCAAATAGCCCAAAACTGCCGCTTCATCAAATTGCAGATCAAATTCTAGAATGCCCTCTGCCTCTCCACGACAAAGCGCCAGCAGGTTGTGAGGCGCGATCGCCTTTACCTTCGCCTGATATTGCCGATACATCTCAAACTTGGTAGAGCCTTCGGGGTGGTCGGGCTTGAGCTGCGACACAAACAGCCCCGACTCTAGCAGCTGCTCCCGGATGTGCGATCGCAAGTATGCCTGGTCAGCCACGGCTTCGGCCAGAATATCGGCAGCTCCCTTCAGCGCCTCTTCTGCCGTCTTCACGCCCTGAGTTTCAGAGACATACTTTGCGGCTTCCGGCTCTAGCGGCGTGGCGGCAGCACTCGGCTGATTCAGGGCTTTGATCCAATCCGCCAGCGGCTGCAAGCCTTTTTCACGGGCGATCGTGGCTCTGGTACGCCGCTTTGGGCGGTAGGGCAAATATAGGTCTTCTAGCTCGTTTTTTTGCAGGGATTGCGCGATCGCCTGCTCTAGCTCTGCCGTTATCTTGCCCTGATCGGCGATCGATTTGAGAATCACCGCCTTGCGTTCTTCTAGCTCGGTCAGGTAGGTGAAGCGATCGAGCAAATCCCGTAGCTGAATCTCGTTCATCTCTCCGGTGCGCTCTTTGCGGTAGCGAGCGATAAAGGGAACGGTCGCGCCTTCATCGAACAGTTGCAGAGCGCTTTCGACCTGATGGGGGGTGAGGGAAAGCTCGGTTGCCAGTAGCTGAGGAATGTTTAGCATGACGGAATCTAGCAGTTGAACGCATTCCGTATGGTAACGCGGCGATCGCCCTTATGGCTAAATAGTCATGGCTAAGTAGTCCCAAGATTAACCCACCCATATCGACACTATCGATCGGGCTATAATCACAACAGCAGAACAGCCGGAATGAATCCCCATGATTACCCGCGAAGCCCTCAAACAGCAACTCGACACCTGCACTGAAGAGCAACTCCAACAAATCGCCAACTTCATGGAATTGCTCAAACTCCATGCACAGGCATCTGATTCACCCCACAATATCCCCAAAGAGCAAGTCCTCGAAGATTTCCGCCAAGCTTGGCACGAAGCCATGACCGGACAGGGAATTCCGATCGCTCAACTATGGCAAGAGCTAGAGAGCGGCAAGTGCTAGAAAATGGATGACTCCAGTGTTACCGTTATTGCCTTACCTACGTTTACTCGCAATATTCGGACGCTCATCAAAAAGTACCGCAACATTCTCAGTGATATTCAACCGATCATTACACAGCTAGAAAATGGTGAAATCCTCGGTGATCAAGTCGCAGGTGTAGGCTATCCAGTCTTTAAACTCCGAATCAAAAACAGTGACAATTAAAAGGGGAAGAGTGGTGGTTATCGGCTGATTTACTATCTCAAAACAAACGATCAAATTTTATTGATGACGCTTTACAGCAAGTCTGACCAAGATGATGTCATAGACGGAGACTTAAAAGACATCATCGAAGAATACGAACGCAGCAATCTATAAGCTCCATCGGCAGCATTCTTAGGCATTGGAGCGATCACCCTTCTTTATCCAACAAGCCGTGAAAGCTTACCTAGCGGCTTTTTGGCATACCGTGTCATAGACGGAGACTTAAAAGACATCATCGAAGAATACGAACGCAGCAATCTATAAGCTCCATCGGCAGCATTCTTAGGCATTGGAGCGATCACCCTTCTTTATCCAACAAGCCGTGAAAGCTTACCTAGCGGCTTTTTGGCATACCGGACGTTTGCGATCGCATTGTGTCGAGTCGCAATGGCATTGTAGCGGCTGCAATAGCATTGCATCGGCTCACAATCGAATTGTAGGAGCTGCGATCGCATTGTGTGAGGTCGCAATGGCATTGTCAGCTCTGCAATTGAATGTTGAGTAGTGACAATGGGATGGGAGAGGGGGCGATCGAATTGTGGGGGTGGCGATCGAGTGGGAGAACTGTTAGAACTGTGGGCAATGGGGCGATCGGGGTACATCGCGGAATTAGGCAAGAGAGTGCGATTTTGAAGGGTGAAAGGCGATCGACTGAATTTTGTCGCTTCATTATCTGATTAAGAGTCAAGCAGACTGCCACTAGGCTAACAACCACAAGGCACCGGAACTTTGAAGCATAATGTTTCTAGCGAAAATTATCTGCCTCCGGTGATTGCAAACGTTAAATTGCTTAGGTTGTTCATCAAGGCTCTATTTGAAGATTATGGTAGGACATTTAGCATAATTGACTCATGAAGTTAAGCAAAACTCATATTCCAGACAAAAATACTTTGTGTTCTGAATTTCTTCAGCGCCATAGTATTCTTCCCACACCTATCGTTCAACGTGAACTATCTGTAATTTACTGGGTTGTTCGCACGAAACTAGAAGTTGATCATGATTTAGTTAATCGCGTAGATACCCTCAATCAGGCTGATCCAGTATGGGCATTATTAAGATCTATGCTTGATCGAATATTTGAATACATTGAGGGAGCTATATGTGCGTATGTGACTGGTTCCACAGCAGCTTCTGAGATAATATCTAGAACAACAATTGAATCAGCCGTTAATCTGTTGTTCATTCTTGTAGATAGTAGAGATGGTAGTCACCTTACTCAGTACTTATCGCATTACTTCAGTAATGAAGAAAAAGAAATTGATAGATGGCTAAATCTGGTCGATTCTCTAGACAGCGACGCGAAGAGGGTTCATCAGCTGAAAGCAATCCAAAAGAAAACGACACTCATAAGCCTGAAGAAATATATCGATCAAGCTCTTGCTGAGTTTAAATTACCTACCACAGAGCAGGCAGTAAAAAAATGGCCAAATATTGCAGAGCGGTTTAAACTTCTGGGTCTTGAACTTGACTATAGAACTGTCTATGCAGCGTTATGTTCACAAACACACAATGACGCTGAAGATTTACTTAACTATTTTGTAGTTGTATCTTTAGGGAATCGAGATTTACTAGATAAAGTGGGTCTTGAAACTGTAAATTTTAGTCGCCTAATGATGTATATGGGAGTTGAGTATTATATATCAGCAGCGGGAGGCTACGCAGTACGTTTTGAATTAAATGATGCTTTAGATGGCATATCTCAAGGGCGTAATATAATTCTCAAGGAGCTGGAAAAAATTGCAAACGAGTTGGATTCAGCAACTTAACAATATGCCCTGAGTCCGACGAAGTCAAGGGAATCGATTCTGAACTTGTGTTTTTAGTTTCTTTTTTTCATTTTTTTAGTTTCTCTTCTTTGTTTTCTTCGTAGATAAAATTGCAGCATGAATG
>JAHHHD010000039.1 GCA_019359505.1 Drouetiella hepatica Uher 2000/2452
AGATGAATATGTGGCCCTGTTGCCTCCGCATTTCAAGCTTCAAGGCGATCGGCTGACTTGGGAAGAACTCGTGGCTCAGCCGTTAATCATGCCCCCTGTCGATTATGTGATGATGCAGCAGGTTTATGATCATGCCCGTAGCTTTGGGTACTCGTTGAAAGTGGCTTACGAGGTGGGAACAGATGCCACGATCGTCGGGTTAGTGGCTCAAGGATTGGGCGCTACAATTTTGCCTCGGCTAGCCGCAGAGCCGATTCCACCCGTAGTACAGATCTATTCGTTACCTGTTCCACTCGCACGCGTGATCGGGGTTGCCGTTTTAGCCGATGCTCTGCTGTCTCCAGCGATTTACGCCTTTTTAGAACTTCTCAAGCGTAAAAAGCTTTAATAGGACTTACGCAAGCCCTCTAGCTGTAGTGCATTTTTGTTGTGTGTGGTGGGCGCAGCCCACCACACACAACAAAAATGCGTTCGTCGTAGGAAAGAGTAAACCCTAGCAGCCCAACTCCAATAACGCTGGATGCAAGCAAAGGGAAAACAACCCGCCAAAAGGTTGTGCTGTCGCTAGCTCCCATATCTCTCGCTACCTCCTCATAGACAGAGCCGATTAGCTGAGAAGCATTGAAAAGTATTGGATTTTAGGAGCTTCTCCAGCTTAGAATTCGGAGTAGAACAATGCGGCACATTACGACCGTGCCTAGCTCTGAAATCTTTGTATAAAAGAATTTCCTAACGCAAGCACATGGCGCTATAATACGCAAGTTTTAGCGGTTGCGGGAGCAAAGATTGTTCAAAATTCGTGACTGTTTACTGAAATTCATGCTGCCACAGTTCCAGGTTCAATATCGCCATTTCCAGCAAATGCTTTATCTGTTGCAAACGCAGTTAGAGCAAAGCGATCGCCCTCAGCTCCAGGAATCCCTTGCGGCAGCTCAGACCTATTTTCAGGAGCAGATTTTGTCTGTTGAGCCAGAAACCTTTGAACCTGCCGAGGCTTCCAGAATTTACTCCTTCCAGGTAGAAATCAACAAGCAGCTCCGTTTACTCAACACCGATCTAATGTTTTTACAGACAGCTAGGCTGTCGGCAACCCAGAGCCAAAGACGGCAACAAATTGGCGATCGGCTCACCCTGCTGCTGCGGTACTGTGAAGGAATATTGGATGAAAAATAAAAAAGGAGCTTGCAAGATATGCAAACTCCTTCGCTGCTGATTCCGAAAGTGAAGCTATTGCTCAGATCTGTCGTTAGATAACTCTAGGCGCGGCGCAGGATTTAGGCTAACGCTCTTCGGGGCTTTCGGCTTTGCCTCCGCCATTTCCAACGCTTTCTTGAGATTTTCCCAGCCGATCGACGCAAACAGCGATTCAGCCTTCTTATCCCCAGGCTTGATGCCCTTAATGAACTGAGCCAAAGAATACTCCAACGCCTGACCGGGATCTACCATTGTCCAGCCTTGGGGCGTGAGTTTATGAAACTCAAAGTGCAGGTGAGGCCCTGTAGAATAGCCCGTGCTGCCCACTCTGCCAATTACTTCACCCTGCTTCACCGTGTCTCCAGGCTTAACAAATACCTCAGACATATGGGCATACAGGGTTTCTTGAGTATCTTTGTTATGGCGTAGGACGACTGCTAGACCGTAGCCTCCCATCACATCAGCAATTTGCACTTTGCCATCAAACACTGCCATCACTGGAGTGCCTTGAGGCGCGCCCAGATCGGTGCCAGTGTGAAAGCGGCTTTCACCTGCGATCGGATGAATTCGCCAGCCAAAAGCAGAAGTAATAGCCGCCGGGATTGTTAGAGGAAACTGCAAACTAATATTGCCGTTGCTGATTTGGGCAGGGGGACGCACGGTCAAGTTATAGAAATCTTGGGCTGAGGGTAGCGCTACAGCCGTGTTGTAGGTAGAGCTGTAACTGCCGCTGCTGCCGCCGTTAGAGTCAATTCCACCGGACTCAGCCGAGAATGACGGCGCTAGAGGACAAATGCTGCTGGGCACACCCTGTCCCGCTTGCAGTACAGCTTCACATCCGGTCGATCGCTCCGACAAAATCACGTCTGGACTGGTCGCCCCTAGCGAATAGGGCGTGGGGTCAATATAGGTACCTGGCGTTGCTTGATCGAAGGCAGCTTTAGCATCATCAGCCAAGTTGGGAGACACTAAATCGGGAGAGGAGAAGCTTTCTGGGGCTGGAGAAGCATCGATCGCTCCACTCGCATCAGCAGGGGCAACTGTTGATTCCGAGAACGCCTCAGGCGTTGTGAAATCAGGCGTCGTGAAATCAGGCATTGTGGAGGGCGATGCTAAATCAGCCGGGCTGTCCAACAACAAGTCTTGGGCACTCGGAACGACTGCACCCTCTGACAATGACGACGGCGTTTGGGCGTAGACCACACCCGAACTGAGCAGACTGAGACCACCTAACCCTAGGCTAAGTAGAAGAGGACGCTGGCTAGAAAAGCCTTGAAACGTCCGATTTGAGTCACGTTTAGTCATCGCTATGTCCTTAGCAGGCTGCATTCAAGCTGAGATTGATCGGGGCAAAGGTCTAGAGAACAACCCAAGACATCATAATCTGGATTTTGACTAGATTGAGCTAAAATCCTTTCCCTAGTCGGGGGGATCCTTTGAAATGATTTGAATAAGTAGTCGTCAGTTGCCACTCAAAAGTTCCAGAAAATCTAAATTTTTTATTAAAATCTCAGGACTATTCCGGAAATTGTCATCAAAGCCTGGAAAAATGTTGGTTTGCTCTTGCATTCCGCTAGTAGATCTGTCTCTACTCCTGCTCCACCATAGCTTAAACAAATGGAACCGGGTTCTAACTTCATTTTTTAGCTTCTCTGGCATTGCTTACAGTAATCTTCAATTGCCTAAGCCAGAGATTTTTTGTTGTGTGCCGCGCGGCATACAACAAAAAATCTAAACAGACTCAAGCGCAAAGCGCTGTAATAGGGGGATGATTGTGCATACCTGGAACTGGCAGACTGAAGCTCTGCAATCTGAACAAGAGATTTCTTATTTGACTTGCAGCTTACTTCAAGAGTGGCGGCATGGCTTTTTTACAGGGCTAGCCCGATCGCCCCTGCAGCCTGCGCCCTCTGATCTTGTGCCCTCTAATCTTGTAGAAATCTTGCAGCCCGCAGCCCCGGTCTATCGAATTAAGCAGGTTCACGGCAACCGGGTTTTGAGTGCGGCTGAAGTGGGCGAAGACAAAACTGACTTTCAGGAAGCCGATGGGTTAGTGAGCGATCGCCCCCACCAGTCCCTTTGGGTTTGTTCGGCAGACTGTACGCCCGTCCTGATTGCCGATAGTGAAACAGGGCAAGTGGCGGCGGTTCATGCAGGCTGGCGGGGCACCTCGCTGAAAATCGTGCCGATGGCGATCGCCCGTCTTCAGGCGCAGGGCAGTCAGCTTAAGCATCTGCGGATTGGCTTAGGGCCTGCGATCGCCGGAGAGGTCTATCAGGTGTCTACGACTGTGGCGGCGCAGGTGGGCGCTACGATCTTGACGACACCGATCGCGCCTGACGCAGCGCCCGACGCAGTTTTGGACATTCTGAAGCAGTTGCCTAGCCCTCCGATTCTGGACGATCCTCAGCCGGGACGCGCCAAGCTAGACGTGCGGCGGGTGAATGAACTTCAGCTTCAGCAGTTAGGCATTAGCGCTGAACAGATCGCGATCGCCCCCTACTGCACGTTTCAAAACCCAGATTTGTTTTTCTCCTATCGGCGGACTCAGCAGAAGCAGGTGCAGTGGTCGGCGATCGTCAGTCGTGCTGCCCAGAACTCAGTGTGAGCAAGACACCAGCGTGAATAAGACACATCGCTACATCCGCCAGGTGAGCGGCGAACATTACGCGATTGAGGCAGTGGAGGGCGATCGCTTTTCTATGACTGCCTATGGAGAAGGCATTAAGCCAGGTGATTACCTTTTGTTGACCGAAAATTCTCAAATCGTTCGCTACCAAATCGAGCAGATTGACTACTATGCTGACCCGCCTGATTTATGGGTGGGCTTGCTGATTAAGTGTTTTGAGGTTCAGCGCTGAGGTTCTGAGATTCAGCGGTGAGGTTCTGAGATTCAGCGGTGAGGTTCTGAGATTCAGCGGTGAGGCTTTGAGGTTCAGCGGTGAGGTTCTGAGATTCAGCGGTGAGGTTCTGAGATTCAGCGGTGATGTTTTGAGGTTCGGCGGTGAGGTTCTGAGGTTCGGCGGTGAGGCTTTGAGAGTCAGCGGCGAGGTTCTGAGATTCAGCGGTGAGGCTTTGAGATTCAGCGGTGAGGTTCTGAGATTAAGCAGTGAGGCTTTGAGATTAAGAGGATATCTGAAAAGTGCAAATCGCTATCCGAGCCGCCCCCCAACCCCCCAATTCTGGGGGACTTTGAACGTAAACTTACTCAAAAGTTCCCCAGAATTGGGGATTGGGGAGTGAATGCAGAACATTTGATACTTTTCAGGCAGCCTATTGGGTGTATCCGTCGCTCATTGGCATATTCTGCCCGATTCTATAGAATGGGGGCAAATTCTGGAGTCAGCCCCCATGTTTTGGAAGAAGCCACAGCCTGACCAGCCTGGACAATCGCAATCGATTAGCGGCACTCAGATCAATAATGCTCAGGTGCAGCAAACCCAGGCAGGACGAGATGCCACGGTCAATCAATCGGGCAATGTGGGGCAGCAGCAAAGCGGTATCACTGGAGCTGATGTGGTAAAGCTGCTGGAAGAATTGGAGGCGGCAGTTAAAGGCGCGGGATTGACGAGCCAACAGCAGGAAGAGGCTCTAGATTATCTCAAACCTGCTAAGCGGGAAGCCGCCAAGGAAAATGCAGACAAGGATCTGGTGGCGCAAAACCTGAAAAAAGTGGGGGAAGCCCTGGAAACGGTGGACAAAGCCTCTGATGCGGGGAAAAACCTCTGGCAAAAAGGGCAAGAGGTGTTTGGGGCGATCGCCCCTTGGCTAGGCATCGCCTCAAAGGTTTTGGGTTTCTAACGGCTTGTCTGGATTGCATTCGCTTTATCACCTGTCAGCCTTCTCCTCATGCCCCCCTCTGATCCCGCGCAACGCCAGCAGATTGACCAGACCCAAGTTACAGATAGCAGCATCCAGCAGACGCAGGGCGGGCGAGACACCTTCAGTTTCCAAAACTCACATCACAACCAGACCACTATCCAGAATGTGATGGTGCAATGGTTTGCCCCTAAGCCACAGCCGCAGGTGGATTGGGGATGGGCAAAACGCATCTTAGAAGACCAGCGAACAGAAATCTATAGGCGCTTGAAGTATACGCTGATGCAGCAACAGCAGCTTTATGTTGAACTGCAAGAACAGCCGCAGCAGGTGGGGCTGCCCTCCTGGGAAACTCCAGAACCCGAATTCTTAGAGACAGAATCCGCAGAGCTGGAGGCAACTCAAGAGCTATTGATTGCAGGCAAGGCTCCCGAACAATTGCCGCCCGACAAGCTGCTGATTGAAGTCTTTGGGCGACAAGACATTAAGGGCAAACTGTTAATTCTGGGTGCGCCAGGAGCAGGCAAAACCACACAGTTGCTCAACCTTGCCGAGCAGCTTGTCTTTGGCGCACTGCAAACCCCGGAAACTACGATTCCGATTATCTTTGAGATTTCGACCTGGAAAGACGATCGCCAGAGTATCCAGGACTGGCTGGTAGAGCAGCTCTACGATAACTATGGGGGCGATCGCAAGCTCAAACGCTATGAAACCTGGCTCGATCAGCGGGTGTTATTGCCCTTGATGGATGGACTCGATGAGCTAGGGCTAGAGCGGCAGATCAAATGCGCCCAAAAGCTGAACGAGTTTGCCCAGCATTATCCGCAGGTGGTGGTTTGTTGCCGGACGAAAGAATATGAAACCGCCTATGAAACTGCCGTTGTCCGGCTGGACACCCTGCGAGGTGCGGTGTGTTTGCAGCCGCTCTCTGACTCGCAGATTCAAGACTATCTGACCCGAATTAATCGATCGCCCCTCTGGAAAGCCCTTCAGGAGTCGCCAGAAATGCAGCGCTTGCTGGAGCCACAGCCTGATGAAGCGGTGGGACTGCTGCGCGTGCCCCTGTTTCTCTCAATTGCTGCCAGGGTTTATGATCCGCGTCAGCCGTTTGAGAGCAAAGCTGACCTGTTGGAAAAATACATCGATCGCCAACTCTCGATCGATACTCGTCGGGGCGATCGTCGTAAAGGGCTAAAGAAGCGATCGTGGGCTTATAAAACGCCGGAGCAGGAACCGGATCGAAGAGACACGCGCCATTGGTTAGGCTGGCTAGCACGGAAGCTAGAGGAAAATTATCAGGTCGATCTGTTGATTGAGGAAATGCAGCCGAGCTGGTTGGATACTTTTGCACAAAAGCGACAGTATCGACTGGTTGTTGGGCTGGTTGTTAAGCTGCTTGGTGGGCTGCTTTATGGGCTGGTTCTTGGGCTGCTTGGTGGGCTGGTTCTTGGGCTGCTTGGGCTGGTTTATGGGCTGCTTTATGGGCTGGTTCTTGGGCTGGTTGTTGAGCTGCTTGTTGGGCTGCTTGTTGGGCTGGTTTATGGGCTGCTTGTTGGGCTGCTTGTTGGGCTGGATGACATTGATCCTGTAGAAGCATTTGAAATTTCAATATCGCATAAAGTGCGACGAGAAATTTTGCGTAGCCTAAAACAACAACTGATGACTGGTGAGTTGATTGGTGGGTTGATTGGTGGGCTGATTTTTGGGTTGATTGGTGGGCTGATTTATGGGCTGATTGGGTTGATTGGCGGGTTGATTGGTGGGTTGATTGGCGGGTTGATTGGTGGGTTGATTTATAGGCTGATTTATGGACTGACCTATGGGCTGATTTATGGACTGACCTATGGGCTGATTTATGGGCTGACCTATGGGCTGACCTATGGGCTAGATGACATTGATCCTGTAGAAGCATTTGAAATTTCAATGTCGCATAAAGTGCGACGAGAAATTTTGCGTAGCCTAAAACAACTGATGATTTATGTGCTGATTGGCGGGTTGATTGGTGGGTTGATTGGTGGGTTGATTTATGTGCTGATTGGTGGGCTGATTGGTGGGTTGATTGGTGGGCTGATTTTTGGGCTGATTGAGGAGCTGATTGGTGGGCTGATTGAGGGGTTAAAAAAAGAACTGAAACTACGATCAAAGCCAAACCAGGGGATCTGGAACTCGCTTCAAAGCATGATGTTTACTACTATATTCATTTGTGCTGCGTTGGTTTTCTTTGTCGCTTGCCTCTTTATTGGTGGTGCGATCGCTCAAGCTGAATCAATGCAGAAATTGATAGTGACCATAGTCGAATCCTTTCAAAATTTACTCATGTGGATAGGGTTCATGTGGATAGGGTTCGTGGCGCTACGACTCGCCTTCGTATATGGGGGTGGGCTGGCTTTTGTTCAGCACTTCTGCCTACGCTTCGTTTTGGCGCGCAGCGGAGTCATTCCCTGGAATCTGGTGGCTTTCCTCAACTACGGGGTCGAGCGGCGGTTGCTGCAACGCATTGGCGGGCGATATCGGTTTATTCACCGGGAGCTGTTGACCCATTTTGCTCAATCCTCAGCGCCCTCTCAATCCTCCAATTCTGGGCTTAGGCGTTGATGTTCTGCCCCCCAGACCTCGGAGGTTTGAAAACCTCCGAGGTCTAATCGCCCCTCACCCCCGCAGCCGATACCGCTGCAAAATCCGCATCACCTCACCCGATCGCGGTTGCGGGAATTCTCCAGGACGGGGCAAATTGCGACTCCAGTCGGTGACATTGGCAAAGCCGCGCCGCTGGAGTTCATAGAGGGTTTCCAGCGCACCTGCCTCGGAGGCAATCACGAGCACATAGAGAAGTTCGCGATCGCCCTTGGCACGGGAGGAGTCAAGAGTAGAGGAGTCAGAAGCCAGGAGATTAGAAGCCAGAAATTCAGAATTCTGACTCCTGAATCCTGCCTTCTGCCCTCCTAAATTCAACAAAAACCGATCGGCATAATCCAACTGAAACGCATTAATCATCAGAGTTCTCCTGGTTTTGGGTTTCGGGAAGGAAACCCAAAAACCTAGCCGCCCCGAAAGCATGAAGCATCAGAGCGGCTAAAAGGAGTGTTAAAATTCCTCATTAGCCACCAGACTGCCGCACCGCAGTTTGGTGGTTAGCTACTCATCGCTGTTGTCGCAGCTTTGAGTAGCGCTAGATTTTTGGGATTCAGCTACCGCAGGGCGAGTTGCAAATAGCTATAACGTGTGAGCATATAGGAAAAGCGGGCGATCGTCAAGGGGGCGATCGGTTAGATGTTTTCGAGCGTTGCTGAATATATGAATGCTCCCCAACCCCCCAATTCTGGGGGACTTTGAAGGTTCGGAAGTCCCCCAGAATTGGGGGCTTAGCGCCTGCGGCAAGCAAGAAAAGGGGGCGAGAGAACTGACAACTCAGATAGATTCATACTTCAATTCAGCAACGCCCTTTGTCGATCGATTAGCGATCGCCCAGCGAGTCAAACCTGAGTGCCTGACCCCGCACTGCCGTATTTAGCTTGCCGCGATCGTAGACAATTTGACCCCCAACGATCGTCACCACCGGATAACCTGTGAGGTTCCAGCCCTCAAAGGAACTCCAGCCGCATTTGGTTTGCAGCTCCTCCCGCAGCACCGGACGATAGGTTTCCAAATCCACCAGCACCAGATCGGCATCGTAGCCAGGAGCGATCGCCCCTTTACTAGGAATCCCGTAGGCTTGAGCCACCGCTGTAGACATCCAGTTTGCCACCTGAGCCACGGTGCAGCGTCCTTGCATTGCCTGGGTCAGCATCAGCGGCAGGGAGGTCTCAACACCCGGCATCCCGGAAGGTGTGTTGGGATAGTCTTGAGCCTTTTCCTCTAGCGTGTGCGGAGCGTGATCGGTGGCAATGAAGTCGATAACGCCATCCTTGAGCGCTTGCCAGAGGACTTCGTTATCGTGGGGCGATCGCAGCGGCGGATTCATCTGGGCAAAACTGCCGATCGTCTCATAGGCGCTAGTGTTCAGCAGCAGATGTTGCGGCGTCACTTCTGCCGTCACCCAGGCGGGCTTGTCCTGGCGCAGCAGATCGGCTTCCTCGGCGGTTGAAAGATGCAAAATATGCAGCCGTCGCTGATATTTTTTGGATAGCTTCAGGGCAAGCTGAGTCGCCAGCAATGCCGCCTGGTTATCCTGTATCTGAGAATGGATGGCGCGATCGGTGATTCCAGCGAACTGTTCGCGGCGCTGACGGATGCGCTCCTGGTCTTCGGCATGGACGGCAATCAGGCGATCGCCCATCGCAAAGATTTTTTCCAGCGCCGCCTCCTGATCGACCAACAGCGCCCCATGCATTGACCCCATGAAAATCTTGATGCCTGGAGTGGGATGAGCCGCAATCAAATCGGGTAAGCCTTCTGCCGTTGCGCCAATAAAAAAGCCGTAGTTCACCAGACACTTCTCGGCGGCACGGCGCAGCTTGTCGTCTAGGGCGGCTTGCGTGGTGGTCAGTGGCTTAGTGTTGGGCATCTCCAGAAATGAGGTGACGCCGCCTTTGGCACAGGCGCAGCTTGCCGTAAACAGATCCTCTTTGTACTCCAGCCCTGGCTCCCGAAAATGCACCTGCGGATCGATCACTCCCGGCAACAAAGTCAGTCCGGTTGCGTCAATTTCCTGATGGGTCGGATCTTCTCCGTCGGGTAGCGAGATCCTGATTTCTGGGGCAACCTGGACAATCTGGCGATCGCACACCTCCACATCTCCTATCAAAAACTCTCCATTCGGCTGGAGAATACGCGCATGGCGAATCAATAAACGGGTAGAAACAGTCATAATGAACGCAGCTACAGCAGAGGTGGGGAAAATAAGAAAGTTTAGAGGAGCAACAAAGTCAAGATTTGAGCGCTAGATCCAAAAAATGTAGCAGATTTAAGTCACGAACTCTCTTAGGGTAGTATCGTATGACAGAATTACTGTACTGTTTTGGGTCAAGCTTAATCGTCATTTAGCATTGTTTTTAGCTACGATTCTTTAGCAATGTGATTTAACAATGTAGCTTTTCGACCTTCAGACTGCCTCAGCCCAAAGCTTACGATCGCTTCTGTTCCATTCTGATGCCCGATATAAGGCTGATATTTAGAGCAACTGATGTCTACGAATCCCGATCAAAATTCTCCTTCAGACCCAGGCAACCCATTTTTATCTAGCTCCTCGGAGTCTACCGAGCAGGTTGGAGGGAATGGCACAGCGCCCAAACCCGTCCATCCGCCGCCACTCAAGCCTGAAAACGGTTGGGTAGAAGCTGCTAAAACGATCGGATTAAGCCTAATCCTGGCGTTGGGCATCCGACAATTTGTGGCGGAGGCTCGCTACATTCCCTCAGAATCAATGGTGCCAACGCTGGTTATTAACGATCGCCTCATGGTCGAAAAAATTACCTACTTGTTCCATTCACCTGAACGCGGGGACATCGTGGTTTTCTGGCCGCCTGACAACGTTTCTGAGGTCTGCCAGGGTCAGCCTAACCCCAATCGACAGAAGGATGCCTTCATTAAGCGGGTGATTGGTCTGCCAGGAGAAAAGGTCGAGGTGAGAGACGGCAAAGTATTGATCAATGATCAGGAATTGCCTGAAAACTACACCGAAGAACCGTCAAGAGATCCTTGGGGGCCACAAATCGTGCCGCCCAACTCTTATCTGATGATGGGCGACAACCGCAACAATAGCTGTGATAGCCGCCGCTGGGGGTTTATACCTCGGAGCGAAATTATCGGCAGAGCTGCATTTCGATTCTGGCCGATCGATCGTATCGGCACTTTGGGGAAGTAGGGCTGAGATTAATCGATCTGGCTTAGCGCACTCGCTAGCCGAAAAGGGTAAGATTTTCTCATGTTGAGTAAGATATGGATGTCGGTCTTGGATATGAGACGTTTTCGATCGATTTTAGCTTTGTGTCTAGTGCTAGTCGCCACCCTGCTGGTTAGCTGTGGCAGCCCTACGCCAGTGGCGAAAGGGCCGCTCTACTCAGATATTCAACTGACTCAGATTCAGAAGTCTGCGGCAGATATTCAGGAATTGCGCGATCGCCTGATTGAGCTGCCCCCCATGATTCAAGCCAATAAGTGGGTTGATGTTGGAACGTTTATTCACGGGCCTTTGGGCGAACTGCGGGCGAAGATGGCTCGTTTGTCTCGCACGCTGGTACCAGAGGCTCAAGCCAGCGCAGCGAAAGCAGCCAAAGATGTCTTTGGTCATTTGAATGCGATCGATGAAGCAGCTCAAGCGCAAGATATTCAGAAAGCCTTGAGGAACTACAATGAGGCTCTAAAAGACTTCGATGCCTTCTTTAAAGTAATTCCTGGTTGAGATTGTTCCAGATAAAACTTAATCTTTCAAAAGTGCGTTAGGCAATGCTTGACGCACTTTTGCTTAGACCGATGCTTAGACCGATGCTTAGACCGATGCTTAGACCGATGTTCAAGACAGCATGGTGATGCCAATCTAAATTGATGAGTCAGCAAGTTGTCATCATTGGATGCGGAATTGTGGGTGCGACGATCGCCTACGAACTCAGCCAAATTCCAGGTTTAAAGATTACTGTTCTCGATCGCCAGCCTCCTGCCCAAGCTTCTACCGGAGCTGCATTGGGAGTTTTGATGGGCGTGATTAGCCAGAAAATCAAGGGCAGAGCATGGGCAATGCGGCAGTCTAGCCTTCAGCGCTACGCTACGTTGCTGCCGGAGCTAGAGGCGATCGGACTGGAGGTTCCTCACAATCGGCAGGGAATTTTGCGGCTGTGCTTTGAGGGTGAAGATCGGGCAGGTTGGCAGGCTTTGCAAGAAATCCGTCAGGCTCAAGGGTGGCGGCTCGAAATTTGGGAGAGCGATCGCCTTCAGTTTTCCTGTCCACAGGTGATGAACTCCCGTGTCACAGGCGCAATCTATTCGCCTCAAGATACGCAGATTGACCCTACAGCGCTGACCTTGGCGTTAGTCAAAGCGAGTCAGCAAAACGGTGTGACTTTTCATTTCAATGAAGAAGCGAAGGATTTTGAATTTGCCCTCAATGGCTTTGAGCAGAAAACCTGTCAAGCCGTTCAAACCCAAACCGATCGCTTCTCTACCGATTGGGTAGTGATTGCCGCAGGTCTGGGTTCAACGGCGCTGACTCAAATTTCTCCGCAGCCGTTAGAAATCCGTCCGGTTCTGGGACAGGCTCTGCGCGTGAAATTAGCTCAGCCTTTGGGCGATCGCGTCTTTCAGCCTGTAATTACCGGAGAAGATATCCACATTGTGCCCTTGGGAAACGGGGAGTATTGGGTTGGGGCAACGGTGGAATTTCCTACGGATGCTGGAGAAGTTGTGGCAGAGAACGATCGCCTTCAGGAAGTTTGGCAAGGGGCGATCGCGCTTTGTCCTGCCCTAGCTGAGGCAAAAATTCTGCAAACCTGGTCAGGGTTACGCCCACGTCCTCACAATCGCCCTGCACCGATCGTTGAGCCGCTGATGGGCTATGCCAATATCTTGCTGGCGACGGGGCATTACCGCAACGGCGTTTTGCTGGCTCCGGCGACTGCTCAGCAGATTCGGGAGATGATTTTGAGTGAGAAATAGCGCTACAGTCAGTGAAAGGCGGTAGAAGTGACAAGTAATAGGACTTACGCCGAAGAGATCCCCCAACCCCCTTAAAAAGGGGGCTTTAGAGGTTTCCCTTTTAAGGGGGCTAGGGGGAGCGAGGTTTTAAGCGTTAAGTGCGTAGGGTCTAAGTAGACGTGAAAGACAGTAAAGCTGGAGATGAATCCTATGTTTGCAGTCATTACACCTGAGAAGATTCACCTCCCTCCAGGCACAGTCGTGCGGCTATGCGGCAGTTGGCGAGACTACCGGGCGCTAGTGGAGCAGTTGGGCGATCGCCAGCTTCCCCGGATTAAGTATCGACCTGGAGAAATTTTGTTAATGTCCCCTCTACCTCAGCACGGACGACAAGCAGACATAATTTCAGAGGTTGCGAAGGTCTTGCTTGATCATTCGGAGCAAGACTATACAGCCTTTACCCCTATTACTATGGATTTGCCAGAAGTGCAGGGAATTGAGCCAGACTACTGTTTCTACATTGACAACTGGGCGGCGATCGCAGGTAAAGACCGCATAGATTGGCGTATTGATCCACCACCTGATTTAGTCATCGAAATTGATGTCACGAGCTACACGGACGTAACCGATTATTTACCGTATCGGGTACCCGAAGTTTGGCTATTTAAGAATAATCAGCTCAAAATTTACGCTCTGCAAAATGATGGAGAAAATGATGCTTATGTTCTGCAAGCAAGCAGCCGCTATTTCCCCGGTGTAGATGTTGCCGGGATGATTTTAGAGTGTCTGCAAATGGCTGGCGATCGCGGGACGAGTCATGCAATTCGATCGCTACGGCAAAAGCTAGCGGATAATTAAGCGCCTATTCCATGAGATCGTCTGGTGCGGGTTCGCCGGGATAGAAGCCACAGGGCGATCGAAACCTGAAGGCTACTCAATTCTAGACCTTGCGATTCGCTTCAACTTAACTGCTGCAACAGCCGCCCTGCTGCTTCGTAAGTGACTTTGTACGTATACTCGCCGCCGTCGCAGGTGGCTAACTGCCGCGCTTTCTGGGCATACTTCAACGCCTCTGGATGATTGCCCCGCGCTAGCGCCTGCTCTGCCAGAAATAGCTGCACATCCGCGCCTTGCAGCACATAGCCGCTGCGCTCTGCAATCGCCTCTGCCTCTGCTGCCAGACACAGTGCTTCTTCGGGCTGCCCTTGGTCTACGCGCAACCGGGCTAGATCTAGCAGGATATCGGCTTCTGTATCTACTAAATTGATCGCTCGGCAACGGGTCATAGCTTCGCTCAGGTGGTGGTCGCTCTGCTCCAGATTGCCGTTGACTCGGTGGGCGGCTCCTAGTAACCAGTGCGATCGAACATAGAATCGTTCAACTGGATAGTTGGTACGAGCAAATTCATCAGCCAGTTCCAGCGATCGCTCAGCCGCTGCCAGTGCCGTTGCTGCTGCCTGAGTGTCCCCTATCCGCACTCGCAGCAGGGCACTCAAGGATCGATAATCCCATGTAGGGCCTTGACCCTGAACCTGATTTCCCTTTTCAAACAGTCCCAGAGCCTTGTCCAACGCTGCCTCAGCCCCCACTCCCCGGTAAGCCAGCAGTCGCCCCAACTCCTGATGCCCGACCGCCTCCCTGAACTCATCCTCAATCTCCTGGCAGAGGGCGATCCGGCGGCGCAGGTTGGCTTCAGCCGCTTGCAGGGCACCGATCGGGAGTTGTACCATGTAAGCCAGGTTTCCCAGTCCGATCGCCCAATTTTTCTTATTCCCCTGCTGTTCTTGAATCGCATTCTGTTGCTCAAACAACGGCACTGCCTGTGCGGGCTGACCGTTGAGGCTGTAGCTGTTCGCCAGTGCGGTCAATGTCCAGGCTTGATTACCCTGATCCTGAAGCTGTGGAAGATGGTCTTCGCCTTGGGGGAAGAGGGCACGCAGCAGTTCAATCCGGAGTGAGTAGGCTCCGAGTTGGTAGTAGGTTGCCTGTTCAATGCGATCGCGAAACAACACAAATGCTTCGTCATACTGCCCCGATCGCACCATGTGATGATACAGCTCAATCACCGGAGCCAGATCAGCTAGCGTCTGCACCTTTTCTACTGCGGGTACAGCAATAAAATAGATTTGCAATTGCTGGTGGGCACTGGTGCGGTCTGAGTCGCCCATGCGGTCATAGGCATAGCGGCGGACGATCGGGTGCAGGTCGAAGCGTTGGGTAGAGCGATCATAGTGCAGGAGTCCGCGATCGATCAGGTCGCGCAGATCTGTCTCTAACTCCCGATCCGCTGTTTCGCTAATCGCCTCCAATACTGCATAATCCACCGGACTGCGGAAACAGGCGATGCGGCTGAGCAACTGTCGCCGGAAATCGGTCAAGCTTTGATAAGACTGCTCCAGCACATGATGCTGCCGTTGCACCAAACCGCCCGTCAGATTCAGCCGCTGGGCAACTTTAATATCGCCCGGATTGCGAAAATCATTCACCACCAGCCCCGACAGCAGCCGCAAGCTGAGGGGATGATAGCCATAATCCGCACAGGCTGTTTCAATCTCGGCGCGGTTTCCCCGGATGCCCTGACTGCGAAAGAAAGCCACCGCATCGGCAGGCTGCATCTGAGTTAGCTCTTCCTCTCGACAGCCTTGCAGCAAAGCTCCGCCCGTCAGCTCCACCGGACGCGGTCGCAAGCGAGTGGTCATCAGCACCTTGCCCCGCATCTGCGGCAGACTCGATAGGTTGCGGAGAAACTGTTCGGCATAGGGATTAATGCAGTCGCGATCGTTCTGGCGTTCCGTTCGTGCCAACTCATCCCCTTGATATGCCGCTCCCATGCTGCTATAGGCGCGCAGCTCTCGCTCAAACCCATCCATGACCAGCAACACGGGCGATCGGCTCAGCAGATCTAGCAATTGATCTAGCTGCTGCCGGGGCGGCATCTCTTTCGGCTCCCGACCCATCAAATAGGTCAACGTCACCCGCATAAAAGCGTTGAAATCCGCCTGCGGCTCATAAAAGCTCCACCACACTACCTGCCGCCACTGCTGGCGGTTCACATCATGCAGCAGCCAGTACCAAGTCAGGGCACTTTTGCCAAACCCACCCAACGCCCGCAGCACCAACAAAGGCTGGCTGTCTTGATTCAGCCAATCGCTGAGCATCTGCCGTTCGGCAACTCGTCCGGTGAAGTGAGGCGGCATCCCGTAGGGGTGAGCCAACAGCCATTGTCTAGGCGTATTTTCCTGGGGTGGCTTTGCCGCTGGGGGTTTGCCCAGTGCCGTCAAGAGCTGCGTCCAGGCAAAGATCGGATCGTCTGGGTCAATGAAGTTGAGATAAGTCAAATAGCCAATGTCAGGCGGAAGCTCACAGGATTCTTTGAGCAAAGGAAAAGGAATCAGCCGCAGCTCTTTATTCAGCGGATCGGGAGTCTGAAGCAGATAGCGCTCAAACTCTGTCCATTTGCTTTCCAAATAATTGGGAGTTAGCACCATCAGCGTTTTGCGGCTCGTGGTAGCAGCCCGCTTCAACTCTGAAATAGCAGGCGCTCCTATCCGAAAATCTCGATAGTCAATGCAGCACTTCAACCCAGCATCTTCCAATCGTCGCAGCAGTTCTCCTTTCACCCACTGATCTTTGGTGCTGTAGGAAATGAACACATCGTATTCATACGAATTCGAGTCAGAAGGCAGTTGCTTAGAGGAATGACTCATGGGGCGATCGAACAGATTGGGCAGGAGCTTAACCAAATTCTATCCGGGGATAGATTAAATCAGCCGATCCAGATGCCGATTAGTGCCACTGACACATTCGCATCTGCCACCTTCGAGAGGCGAGTTCGGTTACAACTCGATTTGGTAAAATTGCCATAGTTGCGATCGCATTTGGCAGTTCCCATGCAAAAAATCATCGACTTGCCAGATGAACTGGCAGAATCCTTAGAGATTTATCTGAGCGAACATCCTGACGAAAGTATCCTTAGCTTAATTCAATCCGCATTAGCAATGAAATGGGTGCCAAAAGATAGTGCGAAACTGCTGCAATTCGCAGGAATTGTCTCCCATGCTCCCCATGAAGCCGCAGATCACGCAGAGGATCAGGAAGCTTGAGACAACTTGTTTTGGATGCAGGGCCGCTGATTGCGCTGTTCTATGCCAAAGATTCTTACCATAGCCAAAGTGTGGCTGGCTTTACTCAGTTAAGTCAAGCCAGAACAATCTTGCTAACTCCGATCCCAATTGTCTTTGAGGTCTACAAGTGGCTACTCCAGCGAACCAGTCCAGGCTTGGCTCAACAAACCCTGGAAACAATGGAAAAAAGCCTGCACCTTATGGCCATCAATCGAACAGAATTTGATGACCTGACAGCCATGATCTACGCTTTACCCCAGTGGCAAGGAACCCTAGAAGATGCAACCGTTGCAGCAATGGCATTACATTACCGATGTCCGGTTTGGACGCTAAACTTTAGAGACTTTGGCATCTTTTCCAAACTCAAATTTTGGAATCCTAGCTAGTTGTACGGAGCGATCGTCTCTACTCTTGTGCTCTCCTACAACAAGATTTGCAGTGTGAGGGGCGAACAGTGCTTCTTTGTAGCTCTCTCTAGGTTAGGGCTGGCAGCCTAAGTTCACACAGGTCTGAAGGTCTAAGAAGCATTAGGCTATAGTCATTGGGCTATGTGGAAGGAGATAGGGCAACCATGAAACTCATATCCGACTGGGGATTTAGTCAGGAAAGCTGGAAAGGTCAGCGGGGAGAATATTTGCTGTTACTACAGGCAGTGCTAATGATTGGCTTTGTGCTGATGCCTGTATATCGTCCGGCTTGGCTCTCGGTGTCGCCGCCCTGGCTTTACGGAGTGTGGGCGATCGCTCTTCTCCTATTCCTCCCTGCTGCCTTCGGCGTAATCAAGGCATTGCTTGATCTGGGGCAAAATCTCACGCCGTTGCCCTATCCCAAACAGGATGGAGAGCTTGTGCAAACTGGTATGTATGGCATCGTTCGGCACCCGCTCTACAGCAGCATTCTCCTGGCTGAGCTGGGTTACGCGATCGGTCAGTTGAGTCTATCGCACCTAGGAGCCATGCTGCTATTGCTTTTGCTGCTGAACTACAAGGCTAGCCGAGAGGAAGTTTGGCTAAGCGATCGATACCCTGATTACGCTGTCTACCAGCACCGCGTCAAAAAACTAATTCCGTTTATCTTCTAAGATTTCCTTTTAAGGAGTTTAGTCTATGTCCGTCGATCCAATTCTTGCCACCCGTACTGAAACCGACAGCATGGGCGCAATCGAGGTGCCTGCCGATCGCTACTGGGGGGCACAGACCCAGCGATCGCTCAAATACTTTGCCATTGGGCATGACACGATGCCCCGCGAAATGATTCGGGCGATCGGCATTCTCAAAAAAGCGGCGGCAGTCGTCAATCAGCAGTTGGGTAATTTGCCAGAAGACAAAGCGGCGCTAATGATTCAAGCCGCTGATGAAGTCATTGCAGGAACATTAGATGATCATTTCCCCCTGCGCATCTGGCAGACGGGCAGCGGCACTCAGACTAACATGAATGCCAATGAAGTCATTGCCAATCGAGCGATCGCCCTTGCTGGAGGCGTGTTGGGCAGTAAAGCGCCGATCCATCCCAATGATCACGTCAATATGTCGCAGTCCTCAAATGACACCTTTCCCACCGCCATGCATATTGCCGCAGTTGAGGAAATCACCCGTCATCTGCTGCCGATGCTGACGCAACTTCGGGATGCTTTGGCCAGCAAATCTACCGATTTTCAAGACATTATCAAAATTGGGCGAACGCATCTGATGGATGCTGTGCCGTTGACTTTGGGGCAAGAGTTTTCCGGCTATGTTTCGCAGCTCGACAAAGATCTGGTACGTATTCAGAATAGCCTGCCCGATCTATATGAACTAGCGATCGGCGGTACGGCAGTCGGCACAGGACTCAACACCCATCCTGAATTCGCGGTGCGCGTGTCAGAAAACATTGCTCAGCAAACGGGATTGCCCTTTGTCTCGGCACCCAACAAATTTGCGGCTTTGGCGGCTCATGATGCGATCGTCTCAACTAGCGGTGCCTTGAAAACACTGGCGGCTTCGCTGATGAAAATTGCCAATGACATCCGCTGGATGGGTTCTGGCCCCCGCTGTGGCTTGGGTGAGCTATTGCTGCCAGAAAATGAGCCAGGTTCTTCCATCATGCCGGGTAAGGTTAATCCAACGCAGTGCGAAGCCATGACCATGGTGTGCGTTCAGGTAATGGGCAATGATGCAGCGATCGCCATTGCTGGCTCTCAGGGCAATTTTGAGCTAAACGTATTCAAACCCGTGATGATTTTTAACTTGCTCAACTCCATTCGGCTATTGGCAGATGCAGCTCATTCCTTCACCCATTATCTAGTGGTGGATATCAAGCCTAATCGCAGCCAAATTGAGCGCTTCCTCCAGAATTCTCTAATGCTGGTGACGGCTCTCAATCCTCATATTGGCTATGACAACGCTGCCAAAGCTGCTAAAAAAGCCCATCTGGAAGGCACGACCTTAAAAGCAGCCTGTGTGTCGTTGGGCTTGTTGAATTCAGAACAGTTTGATCTGTTTGTCCGTCCAGAAAAAATGTTGGGTAATTAGCGTAAGTAATCATACAAAATGAATTTCCCAATTTTGGTGAGGTGAAGCTTGCAGGGGCGCACCCGACCAAAATTGGGTTTGCAAATATTTTTGTCCATCGTGCCGTCTGACTGCTGCAAGTAACCTTTGCATCTTCACCCAGACCTCCCTTCAGTTCGCTCTGGTCAAGTTGTTATGCAGTGCCTCAAGCAAGAGTAGCTGAAAAACACAGTTGGTCATGATAGGAACTTGGTTCTAATCTATCTGTGTAATTGGCGCAGACAGTGATGTTGGTGTATCCACACTCTCGCAAACACATCATAAATTCTTCTCGACCAAACCAATGCAACGGAAGATGCTGTAACTCTGTATCAATCAACTTTCCATCTTTCCATTTCTCATATCGAATTAGCGTATGTTCAACTTGCTCCAACCAGTTGATCCAAGATGAGGTTTGCATCACAATCACGGAATTATCTGAGCATTCGATAGGCTCCCTTTGGTTTACAGTATTTTCTGTTTTGAAAGAGTCAATCGGCAATGCTAAATCTATGAAAATTCGTCCCTTGGGTTCTAAATGTCTGGCAAATGCTTGTAGGGTTGAGAGGGCGGCTGTTCGTTTTCCTAGCAACATGAAAGAACCTAGCGTCACAACAATTGCACTGAATTTGCCTGGAACATTTAAGCTTTCAATTGAACCCTCGTAAAGTATGGGGCTTAAGCCTCTGGCTACACAATTCCGTTTACAAGCCGCCAGCATATCCGGTGATGTATCAATTCCCTCAACATTTAACCCAGCCTCCAGTAGAGGAATCAGTAAGCGACCTGAACCAACCATTCCCTCCAAGATTCTTCCACCAATTTTGGAGAGATGTTGAATTAAATAGGAAACATCTGGGTATTCCCCATCGATCGGTTTGGTCAACTCGTACACTTCCGTACACAATTTTCCGTATGTGGTTAGCGTCATCTTCACCGCCTACTGCTAGTTAAGCACTGTTCTAAAGATAACTTCCTGAGATGTCCAATCCTAATCAAAGACCTGAATAGCCTGCTTTGCGCTACAACTCAAGCAGCATAACTGCTTAGGCATTTTCTGAGAAAGAACCTACCCACTTTTATCAAGAAATCTCCTTGATATAGCCGGATTAAGCAATGCCCCTTTAAAGGGCTTAGGCTGCCGCCGTATGGAGATAATTAAGAAGTATGACATCAAAAAGCGCCCTCCTGAAGGAGAGCGCTTTGAAACCTAACTCAGGAGCCGACTGACCCGCCTCTAGCCGTTGATGGCAGGAGCAGTGATAGCCACAGGAGCCGCTTCACCCGCAGCCAAGTCCAACGGGAAGTTGTGAGCATTCCGCTCGTGCATCACTTCCATCCCCAAGTTCGCACGGTTCAAAATGTCTGCCCAGGTGGAGACCACGCGACCCTGCGAGTCGATGATGCTCTGGTTGAAGTTGAACCCGTTCAGGTTGAATGCCATTGTGCTGATGCCCAATGCCGTCATCCAGATACCCACCACTGGCCATGCACCCAACAAGAAGTGCAAGCTGCGGGAGTTGTTGAATGAGGCGTATTGGAAGATCAACCGACCGAAGTAGCCGTGAGCCGCAACGATGTTGTAGGTCTCTTCTTCTTGTCCAAACTTGTAGCCGTAGTTCTGCGATTCGGTCTCGGTGGTCTCACGCACTAGGGAGGAGGTGACCAATGAACCGTGCATCGCACTGAACAACGCACCACCAAACACACCTGCTACGCCCAACATGTGGAAGGGGTGCATCAGGATGTTGTGCTCAGCTTGGAACACGAACATGAAGTTGAAGGTGCCGGAGATACCCAAAGGCATGCCGTCAGAGAAGGAACCTTGTCCGATCGGGTAGATCAGGAAAACTGCGGTTGCGGCTGCAACAGGGGCAGAGTAAGCCACGCAGATCCAAGGACGCATACCCAGACGGTAGGAAAGTTCCCATTCACGTCCCATGTAGCAGAAGACGCCAATCAGGAAGTGGAAAACCACCAACTGGTAAGGGCCGCCGTTGTACAGCCACTCGTCGAGTGAAGCTGCTTCCCAGATGGGGTAGAAGTGCAAGCCGATCGCGTTGGAGGAAGGAACGACTGCACCGGAAATGATGTTGTTGCCGTACATCAAGGAACCGGCAACAGGCTCACGGATGCCGTCAATGTCGACAGGAGGCGCGGCGATGAAGGCGACGATGAAGCAGATGGTGGCGGAGATCAGGGTGGGGATCATCAGGACGCCGAACCAGCCGATGTAAAGGCGGTTGTCGGTGGAGGTGACCCACTCGCAGAAGCGTGACCAGAGGTCAGCGCTTTCGCGTCTTTGTACAGTAGTTGTCATGGTTGATAAGTCCAGGTTGGTGAAGTGGGATAGAAGTCGTATCTGTTGTGTATGCCGTTATCTTAACTGGAATGTGAAGAAATGTAACGAACTCTCGGCACAGTTTTCCTGATAGAAAACATAAGCGTAGCTTATTGAAGCTTTGGCAGCGATCGCCCTACCTCATCTATCTTCAGGTACTGGCTCTCTGGAGTGAAGTTCACGTTGGTTCTTTACAATAAGGACAGGTATAGGAACACCTGCCGCTCTCGGAGGTTCAACCATGACTGTCACCACTGCTAAATGGTCAGTTGAAGACTATCACCACATGATTGAGACGGGGCTGCTAGACGATCGCCCCGTCGAATTGCTCAATGGAGAAATTATTGAGATGACCCCAGAGCGGGAACCCCACGCCTTTTACAGCCGCACTTCAGCCAAATATTTAGAAGTCTTGCTGGGGGAGCAAGCTGAGGTACTTCAAGGTAAGCCGATTACCATGCCTAGCAACAACTCTGAACCTCAGCCTGACATTGCAGTGGTACAGCCTTTGGGGCGTGAATACCTGCAACACCACCCCTATCCCGAAAACATCTTTTTACTGATTGAGTTCTCTCACTCTAGCCTCAAGAAAGACTTAGATCCGAAGGCTAAAGCCTATGCTGCTGCTGGCATTGCTGAATATTGGGTGGTCAACTTGAGAACGATGGAGCTGATCGTGATGCGCGACCCGGTTGAAGGTGAATACCGATCGCAGGTGACTTGGAGGGAAGACACTATTAACCCCTTGGCGTTTGCGGATGTGTCGGTGTCGGTCAATCGGATGTTGAGTTAGGAGGGGCGATCGCCCTCTCCAGGAATGCTCGTTTGCTCTGGGGCTTGGATTGAGGGGCTTGGATTGAAGAGATGCAGCGATCGCCAACCGCAGACATCATGATTGAAGAAATCTCCTTGACTCAGTGTACCTAAATCCATGACAGACGCATTCCGCACTTCTCGACTCCAGCAGGCGATCGATATTGCAGAGGTTCTATCGCTAGGAGAGCGGTAATTGTTGCTGAAGATTTTAGCAAAGCGGCTGCGGAGGCAACAAGGTCAACAACTATGCCGTCGATGGGCTGATCGAAGCAGTAATAGGCAAAGGAGGAAGAGTGAGCGATTTACGGAGTCCTGTTAAATCCTGTCAACTACTGTCTAGTTGTGGGTTCTTCCACAGGACGAATAATTGTCGCATCTGGTGTAACTTGAGGTCTAAAAATGGCTTGCAATGCTTCTTCTAAAGTGGGCGACATAACAATCCGATTCTCGTAAGCAACAATTACCCGTACCAGCGTTGGCAGACTATTTTGAGTCGCTTCTAGGTACAGCGGTTCCACATACAGCAGCGACTGTTCGATGGGCACGATCAGCAAATTTCCCTGAACTGCCCGTGAACCCTGACGGTTCCAAAGCGAGATCTGTTGAGAAATCACTGGGTCTTGATTAATGCGCGCTTCGATTTGTTCAGGGCCATAAATCAACCGTTCTTTCGGGAAGGTATACAACAACAATTTGCCATAGTTCTCACCGTCCGATCTTGCTGCCAGCCAAGCAATCAAGTTAGTTCGCTGCCGAGGTGTATAGGGCAACAGCAAAATAAACTCTTCAAACGGCACGGCAGGCAAGCTAGTAATCAGATAATAGGGTTCAACGGGACGAGCCTCATCGCCATACACCTCATTGGGAATCTGCCACTGGTCTTCTCGGTTATAAAATACCTGTGGATCAGTCATGTGATAGGTCATCAACCGCTCCGATTGCAGCTTGAAAAAATCTACGGGATAGCGAAGATGGCTACGTAGACTGGCAGGCATCGCTGTAAGCGGCTTGAATAGGTTGGGAAAGATTTTTGACCAGGTGGTAATAATCGGATCGCTGGGATCAGCCACATAAAAATCAACAGAACCGTGATAAGCGTCAATCACGACTTTGACCGAGTTGCGAATATAGTTAATGCCTTCACTGCCTAGATCAGAATAGGGATAGCGATCGCTCGTTGTGTAGGCATCTACAATCCAGTAGAGGTAATTCTGGTCATTCTGCTCTGGTGTTTGCACATTAGCTGTTTGCACATTGGCTGTCACCAGATAGGGATCGCTGTCATAGCGTAGGAAGGGGGCGATTGCTTGAATCCGATGTTTGATATTGCGGCGGAACAGCACCTTTGTTTCTGGCAAGAAATCGCGGGTCACAAATAAGCGCCAATCGCGTAGGTAAACTGCAAATAGGCTGCGTCGCCACCAGGAACCCATGTTAATGCCGCCCCGCCCGTCGTAAACGTTGTAGGCATTGTCACTACCGCTGGGATAATCCAACTCCTGCGTTAGGGTTTGAGTCATGACATAGGTGTTAGGAAGCTCGCCATAGTAGATTCGGGGTTGCCCAATCGGAATACTGGCGCGGATGGCAGGACTGGATGTTGTCAGTGCCCCTGCTTCACCACTCGTAATGTCTTTGACAAAGTAATCTGGCAGCCCACCCGTGCCCACTGTATTCACTGGGCTAAGCGTGAAGCCGTACCCATGCGTGTAAATCAAATGACGATTTACCCAGGTCTTGGCTTCCTGAGGAACCGCACTGTAGTCCAATTCCCGTGCTGCGATCAACACCTGCCGTTGTTCAGTTGAAGCAAGGGGGGGCGGTGCTGGACGCTCCTGAGGAGTTGCAGGCGACGAACGGGCGGGCACATCAGTTTGGAAAGCATAGCGGTCGATGTCTGCGTCGGGAAAGCGGTAGTATGGACGAATTTGCTGCAATTGCTGATTTGTTTGCAGCAAGGGGCGCTGATCCCATAAGCGAATGTTGCGAATCGTCAAGTCGTTGGCGGTTAAATCCGCTTCTGTAAGTTCTCCTTGAGGGTCAAAGTTGCTGGACTCGATCACTTCTAATCCAAATGCCTGACGGGTGAGCGCAATCGTTCGTTCGATAAAAGGTCGCTCCTGTACTAGCTCATTCGGCTGCACAATCAAATACTGAACGACCTCCGGTGCAATCGCCCCTGCAACCACCGAAATTCCGAACAATCCCAGCCCAATGTTGACCCAGCGACGCGGAGATTTGGGTCGCCAGAAGATAGTGCGCCAAAGCAGATAGAGCGCGATCGCCAGAGCCAGAAGACTCACCCCTGTATAAATCGGGAGTTGAACCGTAACATCGGTATAGCTTGCCCCAAAGGCAACCCCCCGAAGTGAATACAACAATTCATATCGGCTCAACCAATAGCTTAAAGCAATGACACCCAACAACCCGCTACCCACTCCATACAAGTGTCGCAGTTGCGCTGATGAAAAACCCGGAAATCTGCCCTGACTCAGGCTATCTCCTGACAACAGATAGGTCAGTGCCACCGCAATAAACCCGTATACAAATAGCCCAAACAGCCACAGTTCCACCAATTCCAAAAGCGGCAAGGAAAAAATGTAAAAACCAACATCACGCCCAAACAGTGGTTCAGAGATGTTAAATGATGTGGGATGTTGATATTGCAGAACAACAGCCCATTGTTGTGACAGCAACCAGGCAAGTAAGATGCTGAATATAATGGCGATCGCCCTCAGCAAAAAGCGAGGATAAATTAGAAGGGCGATTGTAATCCCCAGCACTCCACCCAGCAGCCAAACTTGACCAATTAATTGCGGGATAATTCGCCAGAGGCTCTTAGGATTGAGACGAGACACAAATGAGCTGGAAAACGTCGCACCATTGTGCCAGTATTGGACAGCAAGTTGACCGTAGTACAGTAGTAACAGCCCCACTACTAGACTTAATCCGATCGTCAGGGGCAGGAGAACGCGCAGTCTAAGAGCAACAGTTGACGGAAGAGAAAATGGAGAAGAGCGCGATGGTTGTACTGAGTGTGAGGGTTTTCTGAGTTCCTCACGATGATGACCCTCTCCATGAAGAGGATGCTTCCATCGCTGAGCTATTGCCAGATTGCCCAGTAAGTAAACCGCCGTAAATCCTGCTACAGCGATTAGGATAGCCAGCCGAACCTGAAATTTGAGCAGGAATGCTGAGAGGTAAGTAAGTTCTTGAAACCAGAGCATTTCTGCCCCTAGTCGGGAGACTAAATCAAGCAGTAATCCTACTCCTAGGAGAAGCGTAAGCAGTTGAAATAAGCGTTTCCAGCCCACAAGCGTTACTAGCCAAAGTAGCGGCAGCGATAAGTTTTTTGGAAATCTTCAGGCAAGTCCTTATCTTCGCTCTTTTCTATTCTACTAAGCAGCTATGCCTGCCTAAGAATAGATTTCTAAATTCAGACAGCGCTGCTGATAAACCACCTTACTATCAAGCCTGCCGATGAAGTAGTCATCAATAGCCAAAATAATTTGACAACGCTGAAGCCATAACGACGTAGTTCTAGCCTGACCAAAGCCTTGGCTGAGAGGATGGCAATAACCTTCAGAAAAATATGTAGCCACACCAGCATAACGGAAACCAGCGCAGCACAGCCAGCGAGCAGTGTAAAGGCAAACATAGCTGTGTTCACCTGGGTTAGGGCGGGGACTATTATGAGTGGCATCGGCTGAGAACCGCTTCTAGAGAACCTTTAATGTTAGGACTTACGCATTTTTGTTGTGTGTGGTGGGCGCAGCCCACCACACACAACAAAAATGCACTACAGCTAGAGGGCTTGCGTAAGTCCTATGTAAATCATGTTGCTATCCGTTCCCTGGTGCAGCGTTGCCATGTACTAAAACTGCGACTCAAAGGGAATGACCACTCGTTTCCCATTGGCAAATGGTACAGCAATTTTTCGGGTAGTCCTTACCTCTTAAGGACTGCTCTTTTTCGCTCATAATGACAGCTGTAGACCAAACAAGACATGATGCAAACCCTGTGGCATTTTTTCGCAGTCAGTTCTCCATCGTTGCGATCCCTTTTCGCTCCCTTTCTGCCATCCGAGCCAGTGACCGATCCAGTGGCAATCTTTCTGGTCATCATCGCAATCATGCTCGTTGCACCCCTGCTGTTTGAGCGACTGCGGCTACCAGGCATTGTCGGCTTAATTCTAGCAGGCGTGGTTGTGGGTCCCCACGGCTTTGGTTTCCTAGAGCGAGACACCACGATCGTCCTGCTGGGCACTGTGGGATTACTCTTTCTCATGTTTATGGCGGGGTTAGAAACTAGCCTAGACGACTTGAAATTTAACGCCAGGAAAGCGGTAATTTTTGGCTTAGCGACCTTTGCGGTGCCGATGGTGCTGGGGATTATCGCTATGAGTCTATTGGGTTACTCGTTTCTGTCAGCCGTTTTGGTGGCATCGTGCTTTGCCTCTCATACGCTGCTAGCGTTACCGATCGCCAGCAAACTGGGGATTATGCGATCGCAATCAGTGACGGTGACACTAGGTGGCACTCTGATCACAAACGTGTTGGCATTGCTGGTGCTGGCGATCGTCGTCAAGGCACATCAGGGGAATCTAACCCTGAGTTTCTGGCTTTTTCTGCTGCCTTCGTTAGCTGTCTACACGTTTGTTACCTTGTGGGGCATTCCCAGGTTAGGACGCTGGTTTTTCCGCCGCTTTGGACATGATGAAGGCGCAGAATTTACTTTTGTGGTGGCAGCGCTGTTTGTGGTATCCTACTTCGCCAAACTGATTGAGATTGAACCGATCATTGGCGCTTTTTTGGTAGGCATTGCGATCACGCAACTGATTCCACAACTCAGCCCCTTAATGAATCGGATTCAGTTTATTGGTAATACGCTGTTTGTGCCGTTTTTCTTGATCTCGGTGGGGATGCTGGTCAATCCGCTGATTTTGTTTCAGGAGCCACGATCGCTCATGGTGTCTGCGGTGATGGTGGGGGTAGCGCTCGTGGCAAAGTTTTTGCCTGCTTGGGGTGCTAGCAAGCTGTTTGGCTTTGATTTTGCCAACATGATGGTGATCTTTGGGCTATCTGTTGCACAAGCCGCTTCGACCTTGGCAGCGATTACGGTCGCCTACAACATTGAGCTGGTTGATCAACTCACGGTCAATGGTACGGTCGCCATGATTTTAGTCACCTGCATAGCTTCTCCCTGGATCACAGCACGCTGGGGGCAGGGCATGAAAGACAGCAGCCCCAAGGCAACGCCACTGCAAAGCGGTAGTATGTCTCAGGCATCGATTCAATATCGCATTTTGGTGCCAGTGGCAAATCCCAGTACAGAAGATAACCTGCTGCAACTGGCGTTAATTTTGGCAAAAAGTACGGGAGGCACCTTGCTACCGCTCCATGTGTTGTCGGATGCGGATGCACCTATTTCCGCTGAGGCAAAACTACAACAAGGGCGGTTATTGGCCGCCGCCGAGACGATCGCCCATGCGGCAGTGACAAATGTGGAGCCAATTGGTCGCGTGGATGACTCGATCGACAAAGGCATTTTGCGAACGGCTCAAGAGCGCAACGCCAATCTGCTCATCTGCGGCTGGAAGGGTTACTCGACCTACCGAGATAATTTCTTTGGCAGCGTGATTGACAATGTTGCCCGTCGCACGCTGGTTCCTATACTGATTACTCGCTTTACGCAACCGATTTCATCCACGCGGCGGATCTTTTTAGCGATCGCTGCTACAGAAACAAAAACGGCTAGTTTTCAACAAACGCTGTTGCTCACGCGCACACTTGCAACAGAGCTGAAAGCCACCTTACAGATCTTACAAATAGTTTCTAATCCCCGCCTGGCAAATACGGCTCACGAGATTCCGGGTTTGAGTGCAGACATGCCCGTGCAACAAATACGGGGTAAGTTTGTGAATCAGGTTGCTCAGATCTTAAAGAGGGATGATCTGCTAGTTATCATGCACAATGCCCATCCAGAGCGGTTGAACGTGCCCACGCTAGGCGTTGAACCGGAGGCGATCGCACGGCAGCATCCTGAGCTTTCTGTGATCATTGCTTACTTTCCTCGTCTGGTATGAGGCTTTTATCCCTTCTTCGCTCAGTCCACGATGCGATCGCCTAACAGTTATACATGCGCAAAACTCATGTATAACTGTTGGCTCCATAGCTGTTTCGGGGAGATCGACAGTAAAGTTTCTAACAGCACTCCCAGCAACGCTTCCCCTCGTTTTCTAGCATTGTGGGCAAACTCGAAAAAGCCCAGGTAGAGCGGCAATTTCTCCTGTGAGACGCCCCGATGAAGACGCAGCCAGGAACGCAACAGTGACCAAAATCCTTCCATAGTGTTGATATGCACCTCACAAAATCCGTCTTGGTCGTCGTCACGAGCCTATTCTCCAGAGCCATGACAAACGGTTTGGTGCTCATAGCCCCATGCCTTCAGCGAATTGTAGATGCCATATTCATTGGTGTAAACGGTTGCTCCTTGACCAAGGGTGCCTTTGATAATGGGTTCAATCGTCTGTTGTTGAACGTTTTCAAGCATCCGAATCACTACTTTTCCACCCCGCTCTATCATCGGTAACATTTAGCATCATCAATCAGGTTGTTAAGGTTGAACATAGCTTTGCTCAAAGCTTGTAGTCTCTTTGTATCTGATCAATTCTCTCTTGTACCTCGACCTCCCTGGAACAGCTATAGAGCCTTGCTTTAAAAGGCTCTATAGCTGGTTACAAGTCTTCCCGATCGCCCCTTAGAAGCTGGATTTGAGCAACTCACCGACCAGATGAATCTGTTTGTTTGTCCCGTAGTCCATCAGCTCAACTTACAGCTTATATTTTCATCCCAATGGAGTGATTAATGAGGGATACCTAAGAAACAGCATCGCAGTGTCGATCAAGCCAGTAGATTGACCCGTTATATCGAAGGATTCAACTGTACCTTGAGACAACGGGTATCCCGGTTGGTTAGAAAGTGTTTGTCGTTCAGTGATTAATGAGGGTTGAGCAAGGAGGTAGCTGAGCCAGCTCCTTTACAGCTCCTCTATAATCTTCAAAAGCCTTTTGTGCATGGCTTCCCAATTTCTGTGCTGTCTCAAAAGTCTGGCTAACTCCTATGTCTACTCGTTCAAGCTTCAAGATTGTCAAAGATAGGCGTGATTACAATGCCTGGATCGCGGCAGAAACTCTAGAAGACTACGCCTTAAGGTTCGCTCCTAAGTCCTTCCGAAGATGGCCAGAGTGGTTGGTTGCCAGCACATCAATCGGGGGACTTTCCTTTCTGGCGTTGGAAGCGATCGGAGGATCTCTCGCAATCCGCTATGGATTTGCCAATTCTTTCTGGGCAATCATTGTCGTCGGCGTGATCATTTTCCTGACGGGACTACCGATCGCCTACTATGCTGCAAAATACAACGTTGACATTGATTTGCTGACGCGAGGTGCCGGATTTGGCTATCTGGGTTCCACCATCACGTCTTTAATCTACGCTTCATTTACCTTTATTTTCTTTGCGCTAGAAGCCGCCATCATGGCGCAAGCCCTAGAGCTGTACTTTCACCTGCCTCTGTATCTGGGCTATATCGTCTGCTCTTTAGTGATTATTCCGCTCGTATTTTTTGGCGTGACGCTGATCAATAAGCTTCAGCTTTGGACTCAGCCTATTTGGATCACGCTGATCGTGCTGCCCTACCTCTGCATTTTCTACAAAGAGCCGGATGCTCTCACAAACTGGGTACAGTTTGCGGGTGAGACGGGTAGCGCTTCCTTCGATCCACTCCTCTTTGGTGCCGCCGCAACTACGTCTTTCTCCTTAATTGCCCAGATTGGAGAGCAGGTTGATTATCTGCGGTTTCTGCCGGATAAACAAGAAAGCAACAAGGGCAAATGGTGGCTAGCTCTAGTTTTAGCAGGGCCGGGTTGGGTGCTGATTGGCTGTGCCAAACAGTTAGGCGGCGCTTTTCTGGCATCCTTAGCGATCGCCCATGGCGTGAGTCTTGCGAAAGCCAACGAACCCACCCAAATGTATCTGGTGGGGTTTGAGTATGTCTTCTCAAATCCAGAGGTGGCGATGGCTGTAACGACTTTATTCGTGCTGGTTTCTCAAATCAAAATTAATGTTACTAATGCCTATGCTGGGTCTCTGGCTTGGTCAAATTTCTTTTCTCGGCTAACCCGTAGCCATCCAGGGCGCGTGGTTTGGCTCGTATTTAATGTGTTAATTGCCCTGCTGATGATGGAGCTGGGCGTATTCTCTACGTTAGAAGCTGTTTTGGGGCTGTACTCAAATGTGGCGATCGCCTGGGTCGGTGCCTTGGTTGCCGATTTGGTTGTCAATAAACCCTTGGGTCTTAGCCCTCCCTATATTGAGTTCAAGCGGGCGCATCTCTACAGTATTAATCCTGTCGGATTTGGCTCAATGCTGATCGCCTCGTTGGTGTCCATGGCGGCTTTTGTCGGTGCATTTGGGTCGGTCGCCAAAGCCTTTGCGGCATTCATTGCTTTAGGGCTATCTTTTGTGTTGGCTCCCGCGATCGCGGTGCTCACTAAAGGAAAATACTACATCGCTCGTGAAGATGACTATGCGGGTTATAATCATGCGGATCACAATCACGCAATTTCCTGCTGCATCTGTGAGAAAGAATATGAGCCGCAAGATATGGCATTTTGTCCCATCTACAGCGACTCTATCTGTTCACTGTGTTGCAGCCTCGATTCTTGTTGCCACGACGCCTGTAAGATAACCCCTATTTCTGATAGCCAGCCCTCTATGCCAGAAATGGCACAAGTTTTTCAAGGACTTTTTCAGGAAAAGCTCTCCCCTAAGCTGGGTGCAAAGCTGCTAATCTATCTAGCACTTTTCTTGTCTTTATGCGGTCTACTCGGAGCCATCTTCGGATTTGTCTACTACCAGAGAGTGGTGACTGCGTCTCTGCTGCCTGAGATCGCCACTCAGCAGATCACTTCAACTTTAGTAGAAGTGTATGCAATTCTCTCCGTCTTGATTGGCGTGGGAGCCTGGTGGCTCATACTCACTCAAGAGAGCCGTCAGCTCGCAGAAACTCAGCTCCAGGAAAAAGCACAACAGCTTGAACAAACTCTGCACAATTTGCAGCAAGCAGAAGCCCAGCTGATTCAAACTGAAAAAATGGTGGCACTCGGTGGATTGGTAGCTGGGATCGCCCATGAGATTAATACCCCCATTGGCATTGGAGTCACTGCCGCTTCGCTGCTGATGGAAAAAACGATCGCCTTCTCTGAGCGCTTCCAGAACGGTACAATGAAACGCTCAGAGTTAGAAAGATTTTTGGATATGGCTCAACAGAGCAGTCAGATGACGCTCTCTAACTTGGAGAGAGCCGCAGAGCTAATTCAGAGTTTTAAGCAGGTTGCAGTCGATCAATCTAGCGAATCAAAACGGCTGTTTAATTTCAAGACTTATTTAGAAGAAATCCTGCTGCAACTTAGCCCCAAACTTAAAGCCACAAAGCATAGTGTTGATGTGCAGGGCGATCCGCATCTGACTTTAAACAGCTATCCTGGCGCACTCTCTCAAATCGTCACAAACCTGGTGATGAACTCCCTCCTTCATGCTTATGAGTCAGAGGAGCAAGGGCATATTGCATTAACCTTTAACCAGACAGAAGAAAACGTCATTTTTGAGTATGCTGATGATGGCATTGGGATAATTTCAGAAAACCTAGGCAAGATATTTGAACCTTTTTTTACCACTAAACGCGGACAGGGGGGAAGTGGGCTAGGCTTACATATCGTCTACAATCTCGTGACTCGAAAACTAGGAGGAACAATCCAATGCAAAAGCCAGCCTGGAAAAGGAACAACGTTTGTGATCAAATTACCCAATATTCAAAATCAAGCCTAAAACCCTGAACCCACTCACAGCGGGTAGCACAGAGGCTTAGGATCTGATTTTCATTTAGGTTAGACTACTTTATGTCAAGCAGTACACAAGATGTTTTTTCTGATGCTCAAAATGATAAATCCATTTTCACTCAAGAAAGTGAAGAAATCTCTTTTGCAGACGAAACAGAGACTAGCCAACCTGCCAAAAGCTGGAAAATACTAATTGTAGATGATGATATTGAAGTCCATAAAGTGACTGAGTTAGCGCTGAGCGATTTCACATTTGAGGAAAAATCACTCAGTTTCATTAGCGCTTACTCTGCCCAAGAAGCCAAACACTTGATTCAAGCCCATGCTGACATCGCCATTATTTTTTTAGATGTGGTGATGGAGACAGAGACGGCAGGCTTACAGGTGATCAAATATGTTCGAGAGGAGCTAGGAAACCTACTCGTCAGAATTATTCTACGAACTGGGCAACCTGGTCAGGCTCCTGAGAATGTTGTCGTGGTGAACTACGGCATTGATGATTACAAGACAAAGACCGAGTTGACCGCTCAAAAACTGTTCATTACAGTCATCACGGCTCTAAGAGCATTTTCTACCCTGATGCAAATGCTGGAAATGAGCCAAGCCCTAAAGCTAGAGCTAATTCACTACAAACAAGTGGAGACAAATTTACAGAGCAGTGAGATTTTGCAGGGCAAGCAAAACCCAAAATCGCTCAAAGCCGGACTGTTGGAGCGATCGCTCCAAGTGTTTCAGCAGGATTCACAGCAATTTGGGCAACATGAAAAAATAGAGGTTTTAGGTCAATTAGTTACAGAAATTACCCATGGAGTTGTCCAGGAGCCGAATCAATCGTGTGCGGTTTACACCATGTCAATCATCGCCCGCATCGCCCGTATGGTGCTGCGAATTACCGACGAACATTCTGCCAAATTAGGCATCTCACAAAGTAAATTAGCGGTTTTACTCTACCTCAGCAGCGAGTCTGAACCGGGTGCAAGTCCATCGTCGATCGCCAAACACTGTGGCGTTTCCCGCGCAGCCATGACGGGATTACTAGACGGATTAGAGCAAGATGGCTACGTTGAGCGCGACGATCATCCATCCGATCGACGGGCTTTGAGGATCAAAATGACTCAAAAAGGTCAGCAATTCTTAGATTGGATTGCACCCCAAGATCAGTATTGGATGTCTGAGGTGATGGATTCTCTAGACGAAGCTGAGCGCAGGAAGCTGATTGATCTGGTAGTTCGGGTGATTAAGCTATTCGATAAAACGGTAGCCCCTGACCCGTAAAAGGGCGGCATTAATGAATTAGAGGATAGATTTTGGTGTAAACAGTGCGCAGGGTAATCCTTTCGCGCCAGAGTTTATCTTGGCTTCGAAGGCTTTAAGAAGGAATATCCCGATTAGAAAAGTGCTTTAGACGACCCAAAGTAGTTAAGCGCTTAATTATTTATTTGTTTAATGTAAGTCCTGATACAAACTCTCTTTTCCCTACTCTCTATTATTCACTCATGCAGCCAAAGGCTTAGAAGCGATTCTGCCATTGGCGTGAGCTTGAAAGACAAGAATTTAGTTAATTCAGCGCGATCGACGGTCGGAATGGTTCGGAGTCGTCAAAAAGATTCACTCAGGTGATGTCATTAGGGTCAGTTCCCTGATTTCAGAGAAGTTTTGATCAGCTATCAGACAGTACATAATATTTATTGGAGGTTGCAATGTCTTATCACGGCGATATTTCGTCTAGCGATGATGCAGTGGGAGTTGCGGTTGTTAACTACAAAATGCCGCGTCTTCACACGAAGGAAGAGGTGATTGAGAACTGTAAAAAGATCTCTACGATGATTGATGGAATGAAAGTTGGATTACCGGGAATGGACTTGGTGATCTTTCCAGAGTATTCCACACATGGCATTATGTACGATGCCAAGGAAATGATGGAGAATGCAGCAACAATTCCTGGTGCGGAAACCGAAATCTTTGCTGAAGCCTGCATCCGGAACAAGGTCTGGGGTGTTTTTTCACTCACGGGCGAGAAGCATGAAGATCATCCCAACAAAGTGCCCTACAACACTTTGATCCTGATGAACGATCAGGGTGAAATTGTTCAAAAGTACCGCAAGATTATGCCTTGGACACCCATTGAAGGATGGTATCCCGGCAACTGCACCTATGTCTCAGATGGCCCCAAGGGATTGAAGATCAGCCTGATCATTTGTGATGACGGCAACTATCCTGAAATCTGGCGTGATTGTGCCATGCGGGGAGCTGAGCTGATCATTCGCTGCCAAGGCTACATGTACCCTGCGAAAGAGCAGCAGGTTCTTGTCTCTAAAGCGATGGCATGGATGAATAATATCTATGTAGCCGTTGCCAATGCCGCAGGGTTTGACGGCGTTTACAGCTACTTTGGACACTCGGCGGTGATTGGCTTCGACGGTCGTACCCTGGGTGAGTGTGGCGAAGAAGAGAATGGAATTCAGTACGCAGCCTTGTCTAAGTTTGCCATTCGAGATTTCCGCAAGAACTCTCAATCTCAGAACCATCTGTTCAAGCTACTGCATCGGGGATATACCGGGATGCTCAACTCGGGTGATGGCTCTGAAGGTATGGCGGAATGTCCTTACCAGTTCTATCGTGACTGGGTTCTCGATCCGAAGAAAGTTAAGGAAAAAGTGGAGTCACTGACGCGTCCTACCGTCGGCACCGAAGAATGTCCGATCGAGGGTTTACCCACACAGAAAATTAACGCCCCAGTTGAAAAGGCTAAGTCAGCAGCAGTTTCAGTCACGGTCTAAGGCTCTGCCTAACTAAAGAGGAAATTGACTATGGTTGATCCACAAGAAGCGCTTCGGATCAGGAAGCGATTAGAGGCGCTCAAGCGGGGAGGAGTTCACCGCGTTAAGGATAAAGATCCAATGCCCTCTGCTGTGCATGTTGTCGGCGTGGGTAAGGCGGGGGCTGATTTCATTGCCCAGATGATTCAGCAAGCTCCAGATGATTTTTTGACGGATAGCCGCACCCGATTTACAGCTCTGGCAGTAGATATTGGTGATCAGAATTTGCTCCAGGTGCGAGAACTAGCTGAGACCTTGCCCAGTGATCGCGCCCAGGTCAGAACCTTGGCTTTAGAAGTGCCTAGTCGGGATGAACTCTTTGGCTCACTCCGGCGATACCGCGAGTACCTGAAGTTAGAATATCCTCGATACTACTGGAATCCTAATTACGAACCCTGGTTGCCGGACACTATCGAGATTCCTAATGCAGGAGAATATTTTCCTCGGGCGATCGCCAAAGCTATCTACGGTAAGGCTTATTACGAGGGCGATCGGTTGATGGATCAGGAGCTACAAACGTTCGCTGAGAGCGTGGATGCTGCAACCTGTCAGTCGATCGTTTGTGTGGTTTTCGCCTTGGGAGATGGTACCGGAAGCGGTATCGTGGTTGATCTAGCGCGGCATCTGTCTAACGTGAAGTTTGGACGCAGAGCCTTGGTGCTCGGTATTGGCATCGCGCCTTGTGACGGTGATCCGGCTCACGAGCGCGATGGTAGCCTCTTCCCCACGCTCAATGAACTGGACTGTATGTTGGATCAGGACAAAAACCAGGGTGTCATTCAGGTTTGGGGCGACCTGTATCGCAACCCATTCACGGCTGGATTCCTCATGGTTTCTCAGAAGTCAGTTTGGCAAGAAACGGGTGATTTGGCGGCAACCCAGCAGAAAGTGAACGGTCAATTAATATCCTTTTTCACCCGCAATCAGGGGCTAGATGTCTATGAGACGCTGCGACTTCTGAACTGGGTGGGTGCGCCACCCTCGCAGCACATGGCGGCACGTAGCCAGTATGGGGCACGTTGGGCACACCTATTTGGATTTACCAATTTTGAATCCTCCATTGATGACTTGCCTAGCAAACTCGGCATCATGGCAGGCACCTTTAACCCGGACTTTTTTGAAATCCGCGTTTCAGCTCCAGAAGGCGCTGCTCTAGGTGAAAAACTTGCTGATTTGGCGAGCAAGATGAACAAGTCTTTCTCTCCAATATTGGAGCCAGAGATCATCTATTCTCCGGGCGGTAGCGAAACCTACGTGCAGTTTGTCATCCCAGGGGCGCGCAAGACGAATCTAGATATTTTCTATGACGCTCGACTCGCCTATGACGAACAAACCTGGGACGAAAAGCTGCTTCAGCATTCCTGGCTGCTAGAGCTAGGGGTGATGCTGTCGGAGCCAGCTATCCGGTTTGAGGGCATGGCGGGTGAATGTCTCTGGGGTTGTGCTTGCTGGGTTGTGGTGCCCTATAGCGACATTCGGGGAGAGGATCTGGAGGGCTTGAGACAAAAGCTCGAAGAAGTTGTCAAAACGTAGGGAGGGGACGGTATGCCATTGGATTGGGCTTTGGTGAACCAGAAGTACGGCAACGGTGCTGAGGTTCCGACCGTAGCGGGTAACAAGATACTTCAGATCACCGGAGTTGATGATGAAAGAATCTACATTAAATCTCCACTTTGGAAGGCGAGTCTAAGCCGTTCAAACATCGAGAAAGGGGTTGAACTGATCGAGGAAGGCGTGATCGATCGCCAGCCCGGTCAATTCGTTGAAGATTACAAGGTTTACGTTGCGGATGAACGCGCCACCTCGGTTGCCCACATTCTCAAGGATTTAGGGTTTTTAACTGAAGATTTAGGCTACTACCCAACCTGTTGACTTCGCACTCGTTGAGGTTATGTATTCAGTTCGGGATTAAACGTTCCATTCATTGCTTTCACCACACTGAGCCGCGCACCTGCGGCGATCGCGATTTACTAAATCACAACCTACCAAAAAGGAAGCTGATCAATGTCAAAATCCATGTATCACAGTGCTTCAGGTTCTCAGTCTCCCCACTGCATCCATTTCTTGGGTATCGGCAAGACTGGGGCAAATATGCTGGATTCCATGCTGCGCCAAGGCGATTTAGAAGATCAGCTAGCGGATCCCCGTGCTCGGTTCACCGCGCTGCTGGTGGACATTGGTGAACAGGATATGTACCAGGCAAAGGACTATGCTGAAGGGTTCCTGAAGCGGCTGGAAGAGAGTGGCATTCCGCCGGAGCGCGCTCAGATTCGGTTTGCTGCGTTAGAAGTCCCTACTCGTGACGAGTTGTTCACCTCCTTACGCCGCTATCGTGAATTTCTGAAGCTGGAGTATCCTCGCTACTACTGGAACCCCAACTACGAACCCTGGCTGCCTGACAATGTGGAAATCCCCAAGGCAGGCGAGTATTTCCCCAGAGCAATCTCCAAAGCAATCTATGGCAAGGCATACTACGACGGCGATCGCCCCCTTGAGAAAGAGCTGGATGATTTCGCTAAGAGCATCGATGCCACGAAACTGCCCTCCATGGTGCTGTGCTGCTTTGCGATCGGGGATGGCACAGGCAGCGGTATCGTGGTTGACTTGGCGCGCCATCTGGCTAACGTCAAGCTTGGACGACGCATTCCGGTAATTGGAGTCGGTCAATTGCCCTGCAGCGGCGATCCAGAGACGCATCAGGACGGCAGTTTCTTCGCCACAATGAACGAAATTGACTGCATGCTAGATGACGATAAGAATGCGGGTGTGACCACGGTTTGGGGCGACCTCTACCGCAATCCTTTTACAGGCGGATTCTTTGCGCTGGCGACCGAAAATTCCTACCAGCGCTTGAGCAAATACACCTCAACGGGTGTGCCTACTGAGCGCGATCGGATGCGTTTGCAAGTCACCCACAAGTTCGTCGCTGATGCCTTCATGCGGATTGCACTGGATGATTACGGTCGCACGATCTTCAAGGCACTGCGCTTGGTTGGACAAACCACTGCGCCCCACGAGGCGATCAGCACCAAAGCTCGTAGCTGGACGCTATACGATGTTGCTAAGTTTACTCACCCTGCAGTGCAGGTATTGCCCGGTGAACCCCTCAGCAAGTGGCGCAGTGTAATCACCGAGTGGATCGGTCACATCCCTGATTATGCCGGGTTAAAACCAGGATTCAAGACTGATTACGCCGAGTGCATTATCCATGCACCCCGCGAAATGTGGAATGACAAACTGGATGATGAATTTAAGAAAGTGATGGCAACGTTCCTAGTAGAGTCGGAAGATTCTGCGATCAACATCAGCCACCGCGAGTTCTTTGATCACCTGACCGCCTTTGCTGACATTATGCTGCCGGGAGTTGCGAAGGTAGATTTCATTGATTTCTACAAGAGCCGTGACCTGTATGATACCCTCACCTGGGATCAAAAGCTGCTGCACCACTCTTGGCTAATGGATCTGGGCGTGATGATGTCTGAGCCAGCGATTCGCTTTGAAGGGATGGCAGGAGAATGTCTCTGGGGCTGTGCTTGCTGGATTGTAGTTCCCTACGACCAGCTCCGGGGCGATGATGTTGTACCTACTAACCGCCGGGACATTCTAGAAGCAGGAATTGCGGCGATGACCAAAACGGTTGTCTCTATTCCATCGGATGCGGAGGCTGTGAAAGCAATCTAGTCAGAAGAGCCGGGTATAGCTCTCGCTAGAGTTGACAGTAACGGGTAGTTGGTGAATTGCCCGTTACTTCATTCGATCATGTTTGAGATTGGGGCGAATACAGAACATGATTGCAGTTCAATGAGCTAATTGCTTTATCAGGAGTTACAACGATGGTCATGCAACAGGTTCGCCAGGGAAGCCTTAAGCAACGAGTTCCAGTTACCGTGATCACTGGATTTTTAGGGTCGGGCAAAACGACGCTAATCAACCATATTTTGAAGGGGCAGCATGGTCTAAAGGTGGCTGTGATTGTCAATGAGTTTGGTGAGATTGGCATTGATGGTCAGTTGATGATTTCCGATGATGAAGAGCAGCTCGTAGAATTCAACAATGGTTGCCTCTGCTGCACTGTTCGAGGGGATCTCGTTCGCACCCTAGAGGACTTAACGCAGCGAGCTGAATTAGATGCTGTTCTAGTAGAAACAACAGGACTTGCAGATCCTGCTCCAGTAGCTTCGACGTTCATTGTTGCCGATGAAATCAAGTCAAAATTCAACCTCGACGCATTTGTTACCGTAGTCGATGCGCCTAATTTACAGCGTAATTTAGTCGATAGTCATGAAGCCCAAGAGCAGGTTGCGTTTGCTGACATCATTTTGATTAACAAAACCGATCTTGTTTCACCGGAAGCGATCGTCAAAATTGAGCAACAGATCCGAGGACTCAATCCAATCGCCAAAATCTACCACACAGAATTCAGCGTAGTTGATCTGCCGCTGATTCTGGGAACTGGCTCTTTTGATCTGGAAGCTAAGCTAGAGGTAGATCCTCTGTTCCTGGACGATCTGGAGCATGAGCATGATGCGGCGATCGGCTCGTTTGCGCTGACTACGAACAAACCCATTGACATGAACAAATTTATGCTGTGGATGAATGCTCTAGCGCAGGAAAAAGGAGAAGATCTATACCGGACAAAAGGCTTGTTCTATGCTCAGGGATTCCCGGAGCGCGTGGTGTTTCAGAGCGTGAGAATGCTGACCTCTATGCGACGAGACAGACTGTGGAAACCCGATGAAGAGAAACTAACGCAGCTCGTTGTGATTGGTCGAGATCTCAATCGAGACGAGTTTACGGAAGGGTTTGAGAAATGTATTGTGTCTGGGAAATAGCCCATCAGTTGATTTGTAGTGCTTGATTTGTAAACCTAAAATGTTGCGAACAGTCTATGCCAACTAGCCAACTTCTAGATAGTGACAGAGCAGTCAAAGCCAAAGCATTGTTCACAGAAGGCGTAGACCAGTCTCGCCAAGGAGATTATGCAGGAGCGATCGAAAGTTTTGATCAGGCATTACAGCTCAATTCAGAGAATGCCGATGCCTATGGTCATCGGTGCGTTGCCCGCCATCGGCTAGGTAATTGCCAAGGTGCGATCGCTGACTGTCAACAGGCAGCGATGCTTTATCTAAAGCAGGGAAAGCCAGAGAAGCATCAGTATGCTCTTAAGATGCTGCAAAAGCTTCAGATGTCAAGATTAGAACAAAATGTTTTTTGAACATTCTCTCAGTATCTTCTTTCAGTCTGGTATTCTGAGTCCACGACTCGGTTCTGACGGGGAGCAGCCGTCAGAGGAAACAGGGAAAGTGTAGTGCGATTCTACCGCTGTCCCGCAACTGTAAGAGAGAGTTTGAGTTTTAAGTTAGTCAACACAATTACAAAATTCAAAGCTTAAGCTTCAAAGCTCTCTAGAGCCAGAATGCCTGCCAGTCGCAAACAACATCGTCTTATCTGCGAGGTACAGCATGAAGACACGATATCGGAAATGGCTAAGCCTAGGAGTGATGGCTAGCCTGAGTTGCTATATTTTGCTTGGATCAGCTACGCCTGCTTATGCCATGCACATCGCGGAAGGATTTTTGCCTGTGCGGTGGGCAGCTTTTTGGTGGGCTGTGTCGCTGCCGTTTTTTTGGGTGGGGCTGAGATCGCTAACTCGCATCACTAAGCAGAAGCCTGAGTTGAAGCTCTTGCTGGCATTAGCAGGCGCCTTCACCTTTGTGCTGTCAGCTCTAAAAATCCCTTCGGTCACAGGCAGTTGCTCTCATCCAACCGGAACGGGATTGGGTGCGGTTTTATTTGGGCCTTCCGTCATGTCTGTTTTGGGTGGATTAGTGTTGCTGTTCCAAGCTGTTTTACTGGCGCATGGGGGTTTGACAACGCTGGGTGCAAACATGTTCTCAATGGCGATCGTCGGGCCTTTCGTAGCTTACGGCGTTTATCATTTGATGCTGCGCATCGGCAATCAATCTGTTGCAATCTTTTTAGCCGCAACATTGTCAGATTTTGTTACCTACTTGACTACGGCTGCGCAGCTTGCCTTTGCATTTCCAGCCCTACAGGGCGGATTCTTGGCATCGTTCTCTAAGTTTGTAGGGATTTTTGCGGTTACCCAACTGCCCCTAGCCCTTTGTGAAGGGCTGTTGACCGTGCTGGTTTGGAACTGGCTGCAAAAGCATGGCCAGCAGGAATTGCAAACGCTCAAAGTTCTTGAGGAGCAGTAGACGATGTCTAAGGTATCGAGTAACTGGCTGTTGATTGGGGGAGTCCTCGTTTTAGCACTTGGGCCTTTACTTATGCTTCAAGGTACAGAGTTTGGCTCAACTGACGGCAGCTTTACAACCGCAATTGAGGCAGATCATCCGAATTACAAGCCCTGGTTTGAACCCGTGATCAAAGACTCTGGGCCTGAAGTACAAGCCTTTTTGTTTGCTGCTCAAGCTGGGATTGGTGCAGGAGTAGTAGGGTACATTCTAGGATTGTACAAGGGGCGATCGGAGAGACACGAGAGGGATGAGCATTGAACCAACAGCACGTCATGTTCGTTTGTACAAGCTGTGAGAGTGCCCACCGCACCAAACAGGCGATTCGCACCAGCGGCGGTGAGCGGCTTCTCAGGCAGTTACAGGCTCTCCATGAAAGCGAATCGTTAGACGCATTTTCAATTCAACCGACAGAATGCTTAGGAGCCTGTGAGCAAAATTGCGCGATCGCTCTTAGTGCTTCTGGAAAGCACACCTACTTGTTTGGTAACTTGCCTGTAGATGACGAGCATTTAGAATCAACCGCTGCAGCTGTCATGGCGGGTGCTGTGCAATATCACGCTAAGCCAGACGGTACGCTCTCCTACATCAAATGTCCTGAGCTATTGAAAAAGAACGTGTTGGCAAAGATTCCGCCTCTGCCAGAAAGTCGTTCTAACATCGCAGGAGCGTAAGCCAATGTCGTCGCTGCAAATTGATACCTTGGCATACAGCAGTCGGCTGCGACAATTGCCGCCCGAACATAAGCTGCTATTTGCGATCGCTCTGCTGCTGATCACCTATGCCGCTGATGCTCCAGTGCAGCTTCTCGTTGCAGTTTGGCTCAGCATTTGGACGGTAGTTTATGCTGGCATTCCGACCTCCGTTTATTTCCGTTTGCTCTCGATTACCACTGCATTTTGGCTCACTAGCCTGCCTGCTTTGATGGTTAATGAGATCGACTTATCTGTTCTACCCTCTGTACAGACAGATGTTTTTCAGGGGTTCACCTGGGAAAACTACTACATTTATCTGAGCCATCGCGGAATACAGCAAGCAGGAGAATTAGGGGCAAGAGCGATCGCCTCAACTTCCTGTATTTATTTTGTTATTTTAACCGTTCCCTTCACTGAGATTTTGAATGTTCTCCGACGTATCGGCTGTCCAGAGCTGCTCGTTGAGTTGATGATGTTGATGTATCGTTTCATCTTTGTCCTTTTACAGACCGCAAACCAGATCTGGACTGCCCAACAGTCTCGCGGGGGCTACCGCACCCGTAAACTCTGGCTCAAGAGTTTAGGACTCTTGATCGGGCAGTTGCTCCGGCGCACCTTAGAAAACTATCGTCAGGTTTCGCTCACCCTCACCTCGCGGGGTTTTACAGGAAACTTTCGCGTCTGTCACTCGCGTCAATATCGATCGTCTAGGCGATATAGCTTTGAAGCGCTGTTGGGCTGTGCAATATTACTGATACTCACGGGATGGAACTATGCTATTAGAATTTGAGAAAGTCGATTACACCTATCCCAGCAGCCCTCAGCCTGCTCTCCAGAGCCTAACGCTACGCATCCCTCAGGGAAAACGCTGTGCGCTGTTGGGACATAATGGCTGCGGCAAAACGACGCTGTTTCTCTTGGCGAACGGTCTATACAAACCTCAAGGCGGTGCAGTGCATTGGCAAGGTTCACCCCTGCGCTACGATCGAAACTCCCTGATGGATTTGCGACAAAAGGTGGGACTGGTGTTTCAAGACCCGGAGCAGCAGTTGGTCGCGTCTACAGTCGAAGAAGATATTTCCTATGGGCTGTGCAACCTGGGTTTATCAGATTCAGAAGTGAATCAGCGCGTAGGTCAAGCTATTACCGCGTTTAATCTATCTGAGCTAGCCACACGTCCAGTACATCACCTGAGTCTGGGGCAAAAGAAACGGGTGTCTCTGGCAGATGTGATGGTACTCCAGCCGGAGCTGTTGCTTCTTGATGAACCTACTGCCTATCTCGATCAGCTTCAGACCCGCGATCTGATGACAAAGCTGCGGCAGATTCAAGCCACAGGCACCACAATCGTCATGGCAACCCATGATCTAGACCTGGCATATTGCTGGGCAGACTGGATTTTTATTCTCAACCAGGGACAACTGATTCTGGAAGGAACGCCTCAAGATGTATTTGCTCAACGGGAAATCCTAGAGCAACTTCATTTGGGAGTTCCTTTAGTCTTTGATGTGCTAGACAAGGTTGCAGAGGCATTGTCCAATAATTCTGAGCAAGCTGATTATCAGGTGATGGGTAATATTCCGGAACCTCTGCGAAACCGAATTTTGGATGTGTTTAGGTATAGCTAAGTAGCAGGATTTAATTAAAGCGAAGATAGACTGCCCTGAAAGGCTTGCTGCGTCTAGACAGCATCTTATATTTATTTAGATTTACCTACTTAAGAGGCTCCAACTAACCTCATGAATCAACAATTAATGAACAAGGAGTTGCACAATATTGTTTTTCTGGAAGGCGAAAAAGCTGCGCTGCAAGCGGATGTGGCTTGGAAGGGTGGTTGGTACGACGAACCACCCACAACTGGGCTGCGGGCTGTGGGGCGAGTCTACGCGGGCTGGGGACTGCTCAGGCATGTTACCGGGGGAAAGTTTACTTGCAACAGGGATAATCATCACTCGAAGATTTTCTCGTGGAGTTTTGGGAGGGACTTTTTCTCAAGAAAGATGCCAATAATTTACTGACCACGCTGTGGACTCGGCAAAACGGCAATATCGGTAATACTCCCGGCTTTGAGGGCAATTTTGAGAAAGCGCTGAGTGCAATCAAAGCAAAAGCAATCGTCATGCCTGCTGAAATGGATCTTTATTTCCCGCCTGAGGACAACGAGTATGAAGTGAAGTTCATGCCAAATGCTGAATTTCGCTTCATCAAATTTCGCGTCATCAAGTCAGTTTGGGGACATTTTGCAGGTGAGGGTGTCAATTTAGTTGATACCCAGTTTATTGATGAGAGTCTCAAGGAATTGCTTGCGCGTTAGGGGATGGCAACCGACTCAAGCAGCCTCTTTAAAGCATCCTCTTAATGTCTGTCTCATGACCACAATTTGGCATTGTCTAATAGGAGGATGATTTTTTGTTGGAGCGTTTCTCTCCAACAAAAAATCATCCCAGAAATCAGCAAAGCCTACGACTTGAGTAGCTTCTCCTTCTTATGAATCATCTTGCCTACGCTCAGAGCCTTTATCTCCGCAAGCACGCCGAAAACCCGATCAATTGGTGGCCTTGGTGCGATGAAGCCTTGGAAACCGCAGAACGAGAGAATCTACCGATTTTTCTGTCGATCGGCTACTCAAGCTGTCACTGGTGTACGGTGATGGAGGGAGAAGCATTTTCTGATGAGGCGATCGCCGCCTACATGAATGCCAACTTTTTGCCGATTAAGGTCGATCGGGAGGAGCGCCCCGACTTGGACAGTATCTATATGCAGGCGTTGCAGTTCATGACAGGTTCTAAGGGGTGGCCGCTGAACCTTTTTCTTTCGCCCGATCGCATTCCGTTTTACGCAGGAACCTATTTTCCCTTAGAACCCAAGTATGGCAAACCTGGTTTTCTAGATCTGCTTCAGCAAATTCGTCACATTTATGATACTGACGCAGAAAAGGTTTCTTCAATTACAGGTGAGATTTTTGGTCGGCTCCAGCAAACCGTCACGTCTGCCGCCAGCGACCTGTCTGCCGAGCTGTTGCACCAAGGACTTTCCTACAGCGCCGACCTGCTGATTTCTAAGGGTACAGGACCCAGTTTCCCAATGATTCCCTATGCCAACGCGGCATTGCGGGCAGCCCGATTTGATTCGCCTAACACGCCCTATGGGGCAGCCGGAATCTGTCAACAGCGCGGGCTAGATCTAGTTTTAGGAGGCATCTTCGATCATGTGGGGGGTGGGTTTCACCGCTACACGGTTGACCCTACCTGGACGATTCCCCATTTCGAGAAAATGCTCTACGACAACGGGCAGATCGTGGAATATCTCGCTGAGTTGTGGAGTACGGGAATGCAAGAGCCTGCAATAGAACGGGCGATCGCTCAAACTGCGAACTGGCTCAGACGGGAAATAATCGCTCCTCAAGGCTATTTCTATGCGGCACAGGATGCTGACAGTTTTGTTACACCTGAAGATACTGAACCAGAAGAAGGCGCGTTCTATGTCTGGAACTATACTGAGCTAGAGCAATATCTAACGGCAGACGAATTGCAAGCCTTAACTCAAAAATTTACCGTCACAGCTTCAGGTAATTTTGTTGACGAAGCTAATTCTCAGAAAATGGGCAAGAATATTTTACAGCGGTATCAACCGGGTCATCTATCCCGTAAGCTGGAGGCAGCACTCGCTAAGCTGTTTACCATTCGTTACGGTGCTGCACCAGACGCTATTTCTACTGTTTCTCCTGCTCGTAACAGTCAGGAGGCAAAAGCGTATTCTAGGACAGGACGCATTCCGCCCGTCACCGACACTAAAATGATCATAGCTTGGAACAGCTTAATGATTTCAGGTTTAGCAAGAGCAGCTACAGTGTTTCAAAGTCAAGACTATTTAAATATTGCTACCGCTGCTGCAAAATTTATTTTAGAGAACCAGTGGCACAACGAGCGTCTTCAACGAATCAACTACGGCGATTGCCCCAGCATCATTGCTCAGGCAGAAGACTACGCCCTGCTGATTAAAGCTCTGCTGGACTTAGAACAAGCAGAACTCTCCATTTCTTCAAGCTCCTTAAGCTCTCGGTGGCTCTCCCAAGCCATTCGGGTTCAAAGAGAATTTGACGAATTCCTCTGGAGCAATGAGCGATATGGCTACTACAACACCGATGCCACCCGTAACTTAATTATGCAGGAACGGAGTTGTGATGACAGTTCGCTGCCGTCAGCTAACGGCGTGGCGATCGCTAACTTGGTTCGCCTTTTCTTGATGACTAAAGAGATGATATATCTTAATCGGGCTGAACAAGGCTTGCACGCTTTTAACGATGTCATGATCAAGACACCCCAGAAATGTCCTAGCTTATTTTTAGCACTAGATTGGTTCCGCAATCAGACTTTGATTCAGACGGGAAGTGAAGCGATCGCTAGCTTAACTCTCCGCTATTTTCCAACTGCCGTTTTTCAACTTGAAACAGATCTGTCCGATGGTATTGCAGGTTTAGTTTGTCAGGACTTAAGCTGTCAGGTACCCGCGCAGAGCTGGGAGCAACTGCAGCAACAAGTTCAGCAAAGTGTAGTTAGAAGCTAGGGCGTGTTTTAAAACCCCCAAAACTAGAATAGAAATAGCCGTATTTCAGAGATAATTAACAGACATTGGTTGCCCGCAATCCAATCTCACGAAAAAACTTAAGCGATTCCCAATGGCAACGGCTCCAACCCCTGTTGCCCAAACCTAGTCCAAAAGGTGGACGACCTGCTAATAACCACCGCCTCATCATCACTAGACCTGTTGGGAAATAAGGGATGACCGTCGGCAGTTGCAATGATGCTCTACCCCTGCTGAACTTAGAACGCATTCTCCGGGATGACCGCCTGCTGCGGGCAATGACAGGACTCAATCGCAAAGCATTTGAGAACCTCTTGCCCAGTTTTAGTGAAGTGTATCGGCAAAGTCAGATGAAACCCGATGTAGAACGTCAACGGGCACCTGGAGGGGGCGAAAAGCAACCTTACGAACCCGTTGCGACAAGTTGTTTTACATTTTGTTGTACTGCAAATGCTATCCTACCTTCGACTTAATGAGTGTGTTGTTTGGCTTTGACTGTTCCTGTGCATGGGACTGGGTTCATGGTCTGCTCCCCGTTTTTGAGCAGGCTTTAGGAGTCAAACAGGCACTACCAGAGCGCAAGGTGCGGAGCATGGAGGAATTTCTAGAACACTTTCCAGAGGTGAAAGAAGTGATTTTCGATGGGACGGAGCGTCCAGTGCAGCGCCCCAAAGACTCCGACAAACAAAAGGAGCATTACTCTGGCAAAAAGAAACGGCATACCCGTAAGCACATCACAGGCAGTACGCGAAAAAGCGAGTCATCCTCCTGACGAAGGCGAGAGGGGACATTATATAGCGCTACGCATGTACGTTAGGACATTCTTTGAAAGCAGCATCAACGCAATCCCGAAAGGTATCAAACTCATCCCATCGCTGTCGCATCCAGTTCTTTAGTACGCTCCACCAGTGTTCAATCTGGTTGAGGTCAGGAGAGTACGGTGGTAGATATAGCGCTACGCACATACGTTAGGACACTCTTTAAAGGCAGCATCAACGCAATCTCGAAAGGTATCAAACTCATCCCATCGCTGTCGCATCCAATTCTTTAGCACGCTCCACCAGTGTTCAATC
>JAHHHD010000040.1 GCA_019359505.1 Drouetiella hepatica Uher 2000/2452
TCACCGCCTTTAACGGCTTCGATTGCTTTTTGGCGCAGGTCGTAACTGTAAGGAGCAGGCATAGTCGTATTTGAACGCTTCTCTACCTCTACAATAATGTCCTAACTCGTTCTCGTAGCGCTATACCTTTCGAGATTGCGTTGATGCTGCCTTTAAAGAGTGTCCTAACGTATGTGCGTAGCGCTATATCCCAAAATCCTGACAAAAATCAGGTTTGAATTGTCAACAAAACCCTCAAAACAAGAGAAGGTAGCGTCAGGAAAATCAGGATTTGTTCCGGCGGTAGCTCGCTGGGTGTACGCCCTTGGCGGGGCGAAGCCCTATGAACGATCGAATGCTTGGATGGAGCGATGTAAAAGTCTAGTGAAAAACTTTGAGCGAACCCTCTCGCGACGACCAAGATCAATCTCTGCTTTTTCAGGCTAATGCTGAAGCGGCTTGCAGCCCCTTCCTAAGATCTCAAATGGGTTCTATATTTTGGGGCGATCGCCACACCTGCTAGTTTTCATCATGGGTTAGGTGGCAGAGGCGTAATCAGAAGGGCGATCGTAATCACAAACGTAATCAAATAAGGAAGATTTGCCCAGGATCTAAGAGTATTCAGGAATTGACCTAAAAACTTGGTTGACGGATCAGGTTTGACAAAATTTCCTCTCATTTTCTTCATCCATTCATCGTCACCCTCAGAAATATACCCCCCAAGAATCCGAGCTAATCGATTAAAGTTATCTCGAAATTTTCTTTCTAGATACAAGTAATAGATATCCAGCAGACCAAACAAAGCAAATGAGACAAATGCCAGAATGAACAGAGCAGGGTTTCGATTGGTGAACCCAAAACCAACAATCGCTGACCACACCGTTAATCCAACCTGTTTAATTGTTAACGAATGGGTTGCCATACGGCTGATCGAATTCTGCAACATCTCAGTTTGCTTAATTAAGTATTCTCTATTCTCTTTAATCCAGTCCAGATTGTTGATTGACATAGTTTTGAGATTAGCTACGAGTATCTAGCTCTAGAGGTTCAGCCCTTACTAAGCATTTTTTGAAGTTTCAAATATCCAATTTGACAGGCTGAATAGTCATAGGATTCTAGATTCTCAAACGGATGCCATTCATTTCTGGCGATCGACTCCATATAAGTTCCATCCTGTTGAGCCACACCCGGTTCAACTCCGGTGACGTCCGCGTAGTACAGATAGCAGATCTCATTTACCTGAGTTCCCACAATATACTGACCCAGCGGTGAAACCTGAACCCGATAGCCCGTTTCCTCATACACCTCTCGTTGAGCAGCCGCTTCCGGCGATTCCCCTTCCTCCATCGCCCCCGTAACCGGACAGGGAAACAGCTTGAACTTTCCATCCACCTCTCGATTATCAATACAAAGATGCTGCTGGCGAATTAACACCTCATATGCTTCCGGCTTTTCGCTACTTCTTCTCAAAAGAAACACCGAAACGGAATCTTTACCTTTGCGCTCCAAATACTGAAACCCTCTTGGCGATTCCTTGACCGCAATCCATTGAGTGCTAAAAATAATCCTATCCTTATCCATTTTCCATAACCCTGTCAGTTCTCGATCGCCCCAACTCGTACAATAGCGCGATCGCTACTCCTTCCCGTTGCTCTCAGTTTCTGAAGCCTCTAAGCCTTTAATCAAAACCTCTTCTACAACAAAGCTAAACGATCGCCGCTCTCGGTCAGCGATCGCCTTAACTCTGTCTCTAATCTCATCTGACAAATATATAGTCACCTGATTTTTCTTCGTGACCACCGCAAACACCCTCTGGCTTACCTCTAGTCAAGGTTATTGCCTTATGATTTAATTAGGGTAAGGTACTTATGAGTACCTTTATTGATTCTTGAAGAGTTTTATTGATGATTACCCTCTCTGATGACGTTGATAAAGCCCTGGTCATCCTGGAGAAAGCGGATAGAGGAGCCAAAGCGATCGAGCCTTAAAGGTTTCAGTTCTGCACAATCCCTTAAGGCATGAGAGGCGATCGCCAAAGATGCTAGGTTTCGGGTTCTTCAAGAATCCCGAAATCTGGGCGCTTGAATCTGGTTTTTCTGAGTGTAAAAAATCAACAGGGCACATATTTTAGTGGATCGAAAGAGTTTCTTGAGCGATCGCCCAGTAGTATAGTGGGCAATGGCGCGAACAAGGAAGCAGTGCCCATGAAAAACTCAATGCAGGAATTGCCCCAGGCTAGCGTACTTGGCTTACCTGTTCACATCACCCACTATTTAAGCTGGCTAACGCTGAGGCTAATGCGCCAGCAAAGCGTTCACGTCGTGACGCTAAATGCCGAAATGGCGATGGCAGCCGAAAAAGACGAGGCGCTAGCCAAGATTATTCATCGAGCCGAGCTTGTCATTCCCGATGGGGCAGGAGTTGTGCTGTACCTAAAGTTGCGCGGGCACAAAATCAAGCGATGTCCAGGAATTGAGCTATCTGATCTTCTGCTACAGGAGGCTGCCCGCCAAGATCAGCCTTGTCCTGTATTCTTCTATGGCGGCAAGCCGGGAGTCAGCCAAACGGCAGCTGGAATCTTGCAGCACCGAATGCCGGGATTGACGATCGCTGCTACCCATCACGGCTATGGCACTGATGCAGAACAGCAGCAGATTTTGCAGGCTCTCCAAGACTTACAGCCTGCGATCGTTCTAGTGGGGCTGGGCGTGCCGCGTCAAGAATTCTGGATCGCTGAACATCGCCACCTCTGCCCTCGTGCTATCTGGATTGGCGTGGGCGGCAGCTTTGATATTTGGGCGGGAGTCAAGACTCGCGCTCCAGGCTGGCTGCGAAATAACCACCTAGAGTGGGTGTATCGGCTCTATCAGGAACCCTGGCGCTGGAAGCGGATGCTGGCGCTGCCGAAGTTTGCCTGGAAGGCGATCGTCTATCGAGGGGTGTAATTTAGGTGGGAAGCGTGACGGGTTTAGCTCAGTTAGTGCGGGATTTTTCTCTCTCTGCGGTGATTGCTGGGTTTGTCACAGTGCTGGTTGGGTTTACTAGCTCGGCTGTGATCGTGTTTCAGGCGGCTCAGGCTCTGGGTGCCTCGCCGATCGAGATTGGCTCCTGGATGTTTGCTCTAGGGCTGGGCATGGGCATCACCAGCATTCTGCTGTCTCTGCGCTATCGGGTTCCGGTCGTCACCGCCTGGTCTACGCCCGGTGCCGCCCTGCTGATTACTAGCGCGGCGGGGGTATCAATGCCAGAGGCGATCGGTGCTTTTCTAATCTCAGGCGGGCTGATTACGCTTTGCGGCTTTAGCGGCTGGTTCGAGCGGGTGATTAATCGCATTCCGATCTCGATTGCTTCTGGAATGCTGGCGGGGGTGCTGCTGAGGTTTGGGCTGGATGTGTTTGTTGCCATGAAGACCCAGTTTGTCATGACTTTTGCCATGTTTTGTCTGTACCTGCTGATGCGTTCCATCTTGCCGCGCTATGCGGTGGTGTCAGCACTGGCGCTGGGGATTCTGATTGCCGGAGTTCAGGGTTTACTGCGTGTGGATATGATCCAGCTTCAGTTGGCTCAGCCTGTGCTGACCCTGCCGCAGTTTTCACTAGGGGCGCTAGTAGGGGTTGCCCTGCCGCTATTTGCAGTGACGATGGCTTCCCAAAATGTGCCTGGAGTTGCCGTGATTCGGGCTTCAGGTTACACAGTGCCCATTTCTCCGGTGATTGGCTGGACGGGAGTAGCGACGCTGATTTTGGCTCCCTTTGGTGGCTTTGCCCTCAATCTTGCTGCCATTACTGCCGCCATTTGCATGGGTGAGGAAGCCCACGAAAACCCGGCAAAGCGCTATGTGGCTGCTGTAGCGGCTGGCGGATTTTACCTTCTGGTGGGGCTATTTGGCGGCACGGTCGGGGCGGTATTCGCGGCATTTCCCAAAGAACTGGTGCTGGCGATCGCCGGACTCGCGCTTCTAGGAACGATCGGCAATGGGCTAGCGGCTGCCCTAGCTTCTGAGAAAGAGCGAGAACCTGCTCTGATCACGTTTTTGGTGACGGCATCGGGCGTGACGCTGGTAGGAATTGGGTCGGCGTTTTGGGGGCTGGTTGCCGGGGCGCTGTCGCTGGCAGTGCTGCGTTTCAAGCGTACTTAAATTCTTGAACTAATTTGATAAAGAGAAAATTGATTCGTTGTTGCCGGATCTTGAAAAGAATAAACTAGCTGCGGCTCAATGTTCTGCTGCTTAGCTAGAGACAATAAATGTTCGCTGGGATTGTAGAGAAAAATGTGGCTGAATCCATCTGGCAAATCTAAACGATCAGGTGCAACGTGACTAAGGAGCTGCATATTAATCTGCGGCTGTAGTTCTTTAGCAAATGGCAGAATAGCGGCTAAAGATTTATCGGAAATTATGAGTGGATGAGGAGCTTTATAAATAATTGAGGGAATTTCTACGTCAAATTCTGACCAGCCCCACCAAGTTCGACCCAATGAGCCAATGCTACAGGATAAGAGACTACCTGAAAGCAGAAGAATAGTAATCCATTGCCAGAGATGAGGTCTAGAAGCAGGTAATTGGTGGGCCAGTTTTGATGTTAACAAGTAGGCAACTGCAAGGAAGATCATTGTATGACAAACTAGAAAATATCTTTCGTTTAAGCTACGCCTACCTCCTAGAGTTAAATCTGCAAATAAAAAAGGCAATGTGGTCAACCCGACTGTTAGGAGAATAAGCAACCAGACTCTAACGGGAGCTTTGGAATATAAATAATAAAGTGCGTACAGGATAAAGATCAGAGTTGGAGCTGCCAAGTAAATAAAGGAATAGTGATATTTCAGATGCCACGCAAAAAAGATATGAGAGATAGCTGTTCCTGCACCTTGCATTAAGTTGATGGGCAGCATGGGCAACCTTGTCCATGCCAGCGTTTGCGCAGCTATATCTCCATTCAGCCATACGATCGACAGCCAGGGCAGAAGACAGACAATAGTGATTCCTAATGCAGCACCATAAGCCATGACTGTCTTAGTCAACCGGAAGCGTTCCATACACAAAACATAAAGTCCTTGTGTAATCATCACTAAACCTGTAAGTAAATGGCAGTAAAATGCCATGATTATAGAAAGTGTATAGAGTCCCCATTTCAGCTTTGCGGGTTGCCGTATAGCTTGAAGCAATAACACAAAAGAGATGAGGCTAAGGGTGAGCCAAAAACTATAGGGGCGAATCTCTTGAGCATAGCGAAGGTTAATCGGAGATACGGCAAAGAGTGCCATTGCCATCCAGCCTATCGTTGAGGATGCAAAGAGTTCTAAACAAAGCAAATAAATGACCGGAAAAGATAGCAAACTACCTATCACAGATAGGCTGCGCATTGCAAATTTAGAGCTACCAAAGCACTGCGCCCAGACTCTTGCCACCAGAAAATAGAGCGGCGGTAACTGAGGCTCTTCTTTGGCTAATCCTGCAATGGTTCCAATTGCCCCTTTCTCTAAAGAGGGAGTCTGATATTTTAGAAAATCGCCAGCCTTGATAATCTGTCCATTCAAAAGATCTTTTTCTACATCCTGTGCCGAATAGCCAGATACTCGCAGTAGGGTATAGCTCTCATCAAGCCAGTATGGCTTTTGATCAAGGTTAATGCATCTCAGAAATACGCCGATCGCCACTACACAAATAAGAAAATAGAGTAATCCTCGTTCTCGTAGCTTAGTTAAGTCTAAAAGCATTGAGCGCATCTTCATCTCTAAAATCTATGAGGAATCCCAGTTAGTAGCTATAAGCCTTTAGCAGTCGTCATATCTAGCTAAAATTGGGGAAAGGGCAATCTGATAATACGTGAAATATTGGCTGATACGCGATCGCATTCTCTACGAAGAAACGTGAGCCAGATTCAAGGCAATGTGAAACGATCGCTAGAAATGCTCTAGCGATCGCAACGAATGCTTAAACGGGAATAATGACCGTTGCAACGGTCATTACGAGCCAAGATTATTCAAAACGTAGACTTTAAGGGATATTAGAGGCGGTTTCTAGGTTAAACAGCGTTTGCAAAGTTTGCATGGCGTGGCGACGGGCTTCGATGTCCTGTTGAGCGCGCAGCTGCACCATGGGATCATGCAGAATCTTGTTGACAATGCCGCGCGTCAGAGCCTCAATGATTTCTTGATGCTTTTCGCCAAACTCTGAGCCGAGCCGAGACAGCGCTTTCTCTAGCTCCTGAGTGCGGATGGTTTCAATCTTGTTGCGGAGGCTGCTGATCGTGGAAACGGTTTCGAGCGATCGCCACCAGACATCAAATGCCTCAACTTCTTCATCCAAGATGCCTTCGGCTTCCATTGCCATCTGGCGGCGGCTTTCCTGATTTTGGGCAACGACGGCTTTCAGGTCATCCACATTAAAGGCGTAGACGTTGTGCAGATCGTTGACATCGGCATGGACATTACGCGGCACGGCAATATCAAACAGCATCAGAGAGCAGTGGGCTTCGATCGTTCCTTCAAGCTTGGCGCGATCGAGTAAAGGCTCTGTTGCTGCTGTGGCGGTAAACACCATATCTGAGGCGGCGATCACCTGCATCATGTCAGACAGGGTATGCAGCTTCAATTCCACGTCTTTGAACTGTCGGGCGAGTTCCTGTGCTCCTTCAAGCGATCGGTTAACCACGCAAATCTGCGTAGCTCCTTTAGACAGCAAATGCTGCACCACAAGACGCGACATTTTGCCTGCACCCAGCACGGCAACCCGACAGGCGGAGAGGTTTTGGACTTTAAGTGCAGCAAGCTCAACGGCAGCTGAGCTAATGGAAACAGCTCCGGTGCCAATACTGGTTTCAGTCCGAACCCGCTTTCCGGCGGTTAGAGCCTGCTTAAACAACTGGTTGAGGATGCGTCCTACGCCGTTGTATTGCTGCCCTACCTTATGGGTGTGTTTGACCTGCGCCAAGATTTGCCCTTCGCCCAACACCAAGCTATCTAGCCCTGCCGCTACCCGCATCATGTGCATGACGGCATCCTGGTGCAGCAGCGTAAACAGGTAGGGGCGAAGCTGATGGACGGGCAACTTGCCATATTCCGCCAAAAACTGCGTTACTTCTCGCACTCCTGGCTCCGTTTCACTCGTGACCACATACACCTCCAAACGGTTGCAGGTGCTGAGAATGGCGGCTTCTTCAACATGGGGATAGCTGCAAAGATGGGCGATCGCTGCCTCCATTTGCGGGGTGGGAATGCTAAGTTTTTCGCGCACATCCACCGGGGCTGTTTTGTGACTCAGACCCACAACAACTATATTCATTCGTCCTCCCAAACGATTTTCTCTTTGTGCATGACTGCTTTAGAGGGTTCCCCTCACGGCAGCCTCAATCAGTCTTTATGGAATGATTTGCACAATTTGCGTTAATAAACTCGACATTAATAAACCTGGCATTAATAGACCGAACCTTACTCCTCGGCATAGAGTCTGCGTAGAATCGGTATAGAGAAAGTCTACCAATTCAAGGCAGTTTGTAGAGGAATGGCTTAAGGCTGGAGTAGGGGCGATCGCGTAAATTTTTATGAATCCGGCGCTTTGACACACAAAACTTGACACACAAAAACTGAGAGGAATTGCACACAAAACCTCTCAGTTACTTATTGAGCCTCAGTAAATCGCAAACCAATGCTCACGCTAGGAATACTTGTGTCTGATCCCCCAAAGTCCCTTTTTAAGGGGGACTTTGAGTTCCGAAGCCCCCTTTTTAAGGGGGTTGGGGGGATCGAGTGTAAGGAACCTAATTAAACTTGATCAAGCCTGTGGATGTTTAGTAGTTCAACTGCACCAGCTTAGGACTTTCGCTCATATGAATGCTGTCTACAAACCGAGCGGTCTTCGACTGGTTGGAAATAACCAGGCTCTGAGTCCGGGCGCCACCCTTAAAGAACTTCACGCCCTTCATTAGCGTCCCAGACGTAATGCCGCAGCCCGCAAATAGGACGTTCTTGCCTGAAGCTAGCTCTTCGGCTTCATAGACGCGATCGGGGTCGGTGATCCCCATTGAGGTCAGACGCTCGATGTTCGCTTCTCTGCTCTCGCCAATCAGCCCGGTTTTAACGATCGCCGGATCGTAGATCAGCTGCCCTTGGAAGTGTGCGTCCATACAGCGCATGGCCGCTGCCGAGATTACGCCCTCTGGCGCAGCGCCAATGCCCATAAGCGCATGGATGCCTGTGCCTTCAAACGCGCAGGAGATTGCTGCCGATACGTCACCATCCGAAATTAGGCGCACTCTGGCTCCTGCTTCCCGGATTTCTTTGATCAAGTCATTGTGGCGATCGCGTTTCATCACCACCACCATTAGCTCATCAATGGGGCGCTCAAGACATTCAGCCAAAATCTTCAGGTTCTCAGTTGCCGACTTGCGAATGTCTACCTTGCCTTTTGCTGCAGCAGGTGCCGCCAGCTTGTTCATGTAAAAATCGGGTGCAGCGAACAGTCCGCCTTTCTCGGAAATGGCAAGCACAGCCATGGAACCAGGTTGACCGTAGGCGCAGAGGTTGGTGCCTTCGCAAGGGTCAACGGCAATGTCAATCTCGATTAACTCATTGGGGTTGCTGAGAGTCTTGGCATCCTTACCAGCACCAATGCCCACCTCTTCGCCGATGTACAGCATGGGTGCATCGTCCCGTTCGCCTTCTCCAATCACAATGCGACCGCGCATGTGAATTTTGTTCATCCGCTCCCGCATGGCTTCTACTGCCACGCGATCCGCCTCATTCTTGTCGCCTTTGCCCGTCAAATGAGCTGAAGCGATCGCCGCTTGCTCAACCACTTCAATGATTTCTAAACCGAGCGTGCTTTCCACCGGATTACCCTCCAACTGCTGATTTTGCGTCGTTTTGCGGACTACGCTTCGTATCAAAGTCTATCAGAATTGGGGATCGCGATTTCATCTGCTCGATCGGATTAGAGCTGTTCGATCGCAAAATAAAGTCTAAGCTCTCTCCCCGCCTTCTTCCCTCCCGACATGACTCCAACCTCCAACCCCCACTCAGCCAATCTTCAACTCATCCTGGAAAATTCTCCCGTCGGCGAAGTCCTGCCCGCGATCGCCCAGCTTCATTTGCCCAACTGGTGGCTGGCTGGGGGGGCAGTGCGCAATACCGTATGGCGATCGCTTTTCGGCGAAACCTGCAATTTGACGATTAAGGATTTTGATATTGCCTTTTTTGATGGAGAGGGCGATCGCCAACAGGAGTTAGAGGCAAAAGCGATCTTGACCGAACAGTATCCTCATCACCTCTTTGACGTAAAAAATCAGGCGAGCTTTGCGCGGTGGCGATCGGGACGGCAAGCTTACAGCAGCACTGAGGAGGGTATCAGCGATTGGTTGCATACTGCTACAGCCGTGGGGGTGCGGCTGGAGGCTGGCGTGTGGCAGTTTTTTACGCCCTACGGATTGGAGGATTTGTTTACGGGGATCATTCGCCCCACGCCGCCCCATGTAGGCGATCCGGTTGCCGAGCAAAAGGGAGCCTCATTTCTCCAGAAATGCACTGGCTTAACGGTTTTGGGATAGCGAACTTCGCTGCTCAAACCATTCTAAAACGCGATTCCACGCCCACCAGAGATCGGGGTCTTTGGCTTGACGCTGACAGGCTTTGCTGCTGAGGTAGCCGACATGACCCCCTTGTTCGGTCAGAGCTAAGTCGATCGCCGGATTTTGGGCGCAGGCAGTTTCCAGATCAGGGACGATCGCCGGATCAAACATCGGATCGTCTGCTGCATAAATAATCAGCGTGGGCTTACTGAAAACATCCAGGTGATACAGCGGACTGCTGGCTCTGTAATAGTCCTCGACAGTAGAAAATCCTAGCTTCCTGATCACCAGCTCTTCGTCAAATGTCCAAATATTGCGGACGCGGGCTAGGGCTTCAGGATCGATCGCCCCCGGATGACAGTCGCTAATCCGAGCCGCCAAGATGCGGAGCTGTTTTGTGATTGCCTGATCTAAAGACCTGCCAATCGCGCTTTTATCCAAGTAGCTCAAAGAACGCTGAGATTCTAGGCTAGGACAGATAGCTGCTCCGCCACCAATTTCTGACTCCGCCAAGCCCAAATCTGCGCCCCATGTCCCGACCGTCTGTGCTGCCTTGATTGCCCACAGAGCCAACTGTCCTCCCAGAGAGTAGCCCGTAAACCAAAACGGAGCCGGACAGCCCATCGCCTTGGCTTTTGCAGCAATACGGACAAAGTCTTCTCCCTCATACAGCCCGTCTGACGTGAGGGTGGGCGATAGCTCCGCCGTTTTGCCATGCGCCCGCCAGTCGAATAGCACGATCGCATAGCCTTGAGCAAACGCCTTGCGTCCCAAAATCTTGAGAAACCACTGATTGTCCAAATCGCCCGTAATGCCGTAAGTCGCGACGATCGTGCCTTTGGGGTTTTCAGGGATCGCCACTTTGCCAAAAATCGGCACCTCCCCTGCACCCACAAAAATCTGCGGCTGGTAGATTGGCTCTGGCACAGCAATATGCTTCTCCCAGTTTTGGCTCATCTTCAGAGCGGTATGGAGGGTCATGACCAGCCCATTTTGCAGAGTCCAAGGCGGACTATAGAAATAATTCATGGAGGGTAGGTAGATTGATACGGACTGTGAAAGCTAACTTACACCAGATGCAGCAGCGCCTCTAGCAGCATTTGATTTTGTGCCTCTGTGCCCACCGTAATCCGCAGCTTGTCCTCCAGACCCGCCTGCTTGAAGTAGCGAACTAAAATGCCTCTCTGCTTCAGCGCCAGATAAATTTGCTCGGCACTATTTTTGTGCGTAGGGGGCTGTACCAGCAAAAAGTTGGTTTGAGAGTCTCGCAGCTCAAAGCCCAACTGCTTCAGGTCGATCGCCAGTTTCGATCGGGAAGCTTTCACCTTTTCGGCACAGGCATTTTTGTAAGCCTGATCCCGCATGGCGGCAGCGCCAACGGCACAGGCGATCGCGTCCACGTTGTAGCTATCTTTCACTTTAAACAGTCCGCTCAGCAGCTTCGGATTGGCAATACCAAAGCCCAGGCGCAGCCCCGCCAGAGAATAGCCCTTAGATAAGGTGCGGCTAATCATCACATTCTCAAATTCTTTCACCAGCGGCAGAGCTGTCTCGTTGGCAAAATCCACATAGGCTTCATCCACAACCAAAACGCCAGTCAGCTTTGCTGCCAACTGCCGCAGATCGTCGATCGGCACCACGTGACCAGAGGGGCTGTTGGGAGAGGCAATAAAGGTTACGGCTCCGTTTGCGGCAGCGAGTTCGACGATCGGCAGCTCATAGTCTGCCCCATAGGGAATTTCGATCGTTTGTGCGGGCTGAATTTCCGTCAGCGTTCGGTACAGGACGTAAGTGGGCATAGGGTAAACCACTTTTCGACCTGCCTCGGCACAGGCGCGGATAATCACATTCAGCACGTCATCACTGCCGTTGCCTACCACAATCCAGTCGGTTGGCACATCCAGCACTTCGCTGATCGCCTGTCGAAACTCATTGGCGTAGGGGTCAGGATAGCGCCGCAGCAGTTCACCCTCCAGATTTTGTAACACCGCGATCGCCTCTGGAGAGGGAGGATAAGGGTTTTCATTGGTGTTGAGCTTGATAATATTGGTTCCTGGCTTCGGCTGTTCACCCGGAACATAGCCAGCCATGGTGTCAACGTTGGGGCGAAAGTAGGAAGTCATGAATGGGTGGCGATCGAGTTATCGCATCAATAATGGCACTTGCCTTTAGTGTAAGAAAATTTAGTGCAAAGAGATTTAGTGTATGGCACTACATCATTGAGGAGGTCTAAGCGCGTAGCGCTGTGGAAGTCAAGCGAGAAGTAAAGCGCAATTCTCAATCTTCTGCTTCTGATTCAACGGTTGATTGCCCCACAACTCGATTGCGTCCTTGCGCCTTTGCCTGTAACAGGCGATCGTCAGCCCGCTGTAGAAGACTGGTTCCTTTAGCATCATCGCCCGGTTTCAGCGTTGCGATCCCGGCGCTGACGGTGACGTTCAAATCTAGCTCATCGTTGATGGCAAACGGCTGTTCGCTGATGAGCTGACACAGCCGTTTGGCAATCATCAGGGTTTCCCGACCTCCCGTATCGCTCAGAATCACCACAAATTCTTCACCGCCATAGCGAAACGGCGTGTCATAAAAACGCAAATTGTGGCGGAGGCGCGCTGAGAAAAGCTGGAGGGCGCGATCGCCTACCAAGTGTCCGTACGTATCGTTAATGCTCTTAAAAAAGTCTACGTCCAGCATAATGACGCTGACGGGTTCATTGCGGGTGCGGGCATTGTGGATTTGCCGGGGCAACTCCCACTCAAAGGCGCGGCGGTTGTTGAGTTCGGTGAGCGGGTCAGAAAGGGCGATCGCGGAAAGCACGTCATTGGTGCGCATTAAATCACGATGATTCTGCACTTGGCGCAGTCCTGCCTGTATCTGTGCCTGAAACCAGCGACTCTGAATAGCGAAGTGGTGGGCGATTTCAGGTTTATAGGCTAAGGGCAGCCAGAGATAGGCATCGGCTCCTACTTCTAAAGCCTCAATGCGAGCTTTGATCTCGCGATCGCGATCCGGCAGCTCATCCACAGACTGGTCGTCAATCAAAATGCAGTAAATCCAGGCAATGCGGTTCTGAGTTTTCACCTGACGGCACAAGTCAAGACCTTCTGCTCGGCTGGCTTGAATCACCAGCAGGTCAGGCTGCTGCGCCTGGATGATTTGCATTGCGCCAGAAGGATCGATCGCCCTCTCCACTGCAAGCGTTGTGCGATTAGGAACTAAGTTTAGAAGACTGGCTTGGAAGTCATTGCTTCCTACCAGCAAAATTGATGCATCCATTAACGTTGGGGAAGCCTATCTTGGAATTCATGAACTCACCTACCCTGATGTCTTGAGGAGACACACAAACAATACCACCTCAAAATCAATGCTTAATCACACTCTGACCTCTGACCTGATGGAAACAGCTTGCGTTTTGTCCAAGGTGCCATTTCTTGTAAATCTCTTACGCCTTGCGCAATTTTTTGTGCCTGTGCAATCTCTTACACGCCGCGCAATAGTTATGTGCCGCGTAACACATTTTCACTCAAGCCTTACTCAAGCTGGTGGCAGCTCAGCCTTAGAGCATCCTAGATTTCTGTGATGGTTCTGTCGCTCAACTTTATAGATCCGGTGGATCTGAGTTTTTTGATAGATAGGTTAGAATACCTCCGTGTTTTCAAGCTTATTCGTACTTTAAGTTACTTACAAGATTAGCTGTACGGATTCCGAAAACTTTCTAGATTTCATCTGACCCCCTATTCCAGCGTAATTACAGGGATTTTAGCTCTGTTGGATACAAATGTTACTGAGATAAGTTTTGTATAAAAATTGCATCAGAAGGTTAAGAAAGTCAAACTTTGTCGAATCTGACAACATGATCGAGAATAGAGAACTATAGCTGTTCATATTCTTCAGTACTGCTACGGAATCGCATCCCATGGTCTCTTTTCTCAGCGGCACCCAAATTCGACAGACTTTCCTAGACTTCTATGCCGAAAGAGGGCATCAGGTATTGCCCAGCGCTTCGCTGGTGCCAGAAGATCCGACCGTGCTGCTGACGATCGCTGGGATGTTGCCCTTTAAGCCCATCTTTCTAGGGCAGCGCCAGTCTGAGTTCCTGCGTGCCACCACCTCTCAAAAATGTATCCGCACCAATGACATTGAAAACGTGGGGCGAACGGCGCGCCACCACACGTTTTTTGAGATGTTGGGCAACTTCAGCTTTGGAGATTATTTCAAAGAACAGGCGATCGCTTGGGCATGGGAGCTTTCGACTCAAGTGTTTGGGCTGCCGCCTGAAAATTTGGTGGTCAGCGTGTTTCGGGAAGATGATGAAGCCTTTGCCATCTGGCGCGATCAGGTCGGCATTCCAGCACATCGGATTCAGCGCATGGGCGAGGCAGATAATTTCTGGGTGTCGGGCGCGACCGGACCTTGCGGTCCCTGCTCTGAAATTTACTATGACTTTCACCCAGAGCTAGGCGACGCGCACATTGATTTAGAGGACGACTCGCGCTTCATCGAGTTCTACAATCTAGTCTTCATGCAGTACAACCGGGATGCAGAAGGCAACCTTACTCCCCTTCAGGCGCAGAACATTGATACGGGTTTGGGGCTAGAGCGGATGGCGCAAATTCTCCAGCAGGTGCCCAACAACTACGAGACTGACTTGATTTTGCCGATCATCAAAACGGCTGCCGAGATTGCTGGAATCGACTATGCGCAAGCCGACGAGAACACGAAGGTTTCTTTGAAGGTGATTGGCGATCACGTCCGATCGGTGGTGCATATGATTTCTGACGGCATCAGTGCCTCCAATCTGGGACGCGGCTATATCCTACGGCGGCTCATTCGGCGGGTCGTGCGGCATGGGCGGCTCATCGGCATTGAGAAAGAATTTGTCATTGAAGTTGCTGAGACGGCGATCGCCCTTTCAGAAACGGCTTATCCTGCCGTGCGTCAGCGCGAAAAGCAGATCAAAGCCGAGCTACAGCTTGAAGAATCCCGCTTCCGTGAAACCCTCGATCGCGGCGAGAAGCTGCTGGCGGAAGTCGTGGAAAAAGTGGGTGCAGGGGGCGAAATCTCCGGTCACGATGCCTTTGTTTTGTATGACACCTTTGGCTTTCCTCTAGAGCTGACCCAGGAAGTTGCCGAAGAAAAAGGCTTGACGGTGGATGCAGAAGGCTTTGCCGCCGAAATGGAGCAACAGCGTCAGCGATCGCAAGCTGCCCACGAAACCATTGACCTGACGGTGCAAGGTACCCTAGACACCCTGGCTGAGACTTTAGACCAAACTGAATTTTTGGGCTACTCGCAAGTTTCTACTAGCGCCGAGGTGCAGGTGCTGCTGGTGGAGGGACAGTCTGTTGCTACCGCCTCGGCGGGTAAGGTGCAAATCATCCTTAACCAAACGCCTTTCTATGCCGAGTCGGGCGGACAAATTGGCGATCGCGGCTACCTCTCCGGCAGTGACACTCTGGTACGGGTTGAGGATGTTCAGAAAAACGGTAGTCTGTTTGTCCACTATGGGCAAATTGAGCGGGGAACGTTGAAAGTGGGCGATCGCGTCACGGCGCAAATTGATTTGGCGTGTCGTCGTCGTGCCCAGGCAAACCACACGGCAACCCATTTGCTTCAGGCAGCATTACGGCAAATTGTCGATGAAAATATCGCACAAGCCGGATCGATGGTGTCCTTTGATCGACTCCGCTTTGACTTTAATCTGTCGCGTGCCGTGACTGCTGAAGAGCTGCAAAAAATTGAGGAGCAAATCAACACCTGGATTGCGGAAGGGCATCAGGCAGAGGTAGAAATTATGGCAATTGCTGCCGCCAAAGCCAAAGGGGCGATCGCGATGTTTGGCGAAAAGTACGGCGACGAGGTGCGAGTTATCGACTTTCCCGGCGTATCAATGGAGCTGTGCGGCGGCACCCATGTTGCCAACACGGCAGAAATCGGTCTATTTAAACTGATTTCAGAATCGGGTGTTGCTGCCGGAATTCGCCGAATAGAGGCAGTCGCAGGTCTGGCGGCGTTGGAATACTTGAGCCTGCGGGACAAGATCGTGCGCGAATTGAGCGATCGCTTCAAAGCTAAGCCCGAAGAGCTAACCGATCGCGTCACGGCACTGCAAACAGAGCTAAAGCAAACCCAGAAACAGCTAGAGGTGGTGAAGGGCGAATTGGCTCTGGCTAAATCCGATCAGTTGCTCAGTCAAGCAGAAGCGATCGGCTCCTTCAAAATTTTGGTGGCTTCTCTGGTGGAGGTAGATGCAGAGTCTTTGAAGACTGTGGCAGAACGGCTGCTGCAAAAGCTGGGAGAAGGGGCGATCGTTCTAGGCTCTGCCGAGTCGGATAAGGTCAATCTGGTGGCAGCTTTTAGCCCTGGCGTGAATCAGAAAGGTTTGCAAGCTGGGAAATTTGTGGGGGCGATCGCCAAGATCTGCGGGGGTGGCGGCGGCGGACGACCTCATCTGGCGCAGGCAGGGGGAAAAGATGCCAGCAAGCTGCCCGATGCTCTAACAGCCGCTCAGACTCAGCTCCGGGATGGATTGGCTTAGGCTTGACTAGGCTTGACGTTCTAGGTGAGCAAATGTACGCCTGTAATTTCACTGTTTCTGGTCGTTTCTTCATAGCTACTTTGCGTAATTTCCCTCGCTTCAACATTAATCTTGAGGTGAGGCGAGTTCAGACGCCTGCTTGAGGAAGTGGCAGACAGAAATGGGGGCTCATTATCTGTCTGCCTGCCTTGAGCTATCCCAAGTTTGGGCTAGACAACGATTCAGAAATACGATTCAGAAATACGGTTCAGAAATAAACTCAAAGTATAGCTGTCGCCCGTTTGCTTAGGATATTTGTGGTGGGGCGCAAAGCGCCCCACCACAAATATCCCCGTCCTAACCGCCTTGGCGATTGCCATAAACTCAAAGTATTCTATCGGTTAGAAAGTAGGTGGTCATTTCGCCTTTACCCTTCACCTCGATTGCCCCCCGCAGGTCAAACCTATACTTGTGTTTCAGCAGCTCGTAGGTTTGAGCAGTCACCTGAATGCGTCCTGGCAGACCATGAGACTCCATCCGGCTTGCAGTATTCACCGTGTCGCCCCAGAGGTCGTAGGTAAATTTTGTGGTGCCAATCACCCCTGCCCGCACCGAACCTGTACTCATTCCCATCCGCATCATGAGAGGTTGCTCGGCTTGCCCTGGTAGATTAGGTACAGTAAACCGAGCAATTTCTTTTTGCATATCCAGCGCTAGTTCCGCAACGGCTTCCGCATGATCCGATCGCGCTGTGGGTAGCCCCCCTACTACCAGATAGGCATCACCAATAGTTTTAATCTTTTCTAAACCATACTGTTCTACCAGGCGATCGAAGGCTGAAAAAATTTGGTTTAGCAGCTCGACTAGCTCTGTGGAAGAGAGCGCCTCTGAGAGCTGGGTAAAGCTAACGATATCGGCAAACAAAACTGTGACTTCGGCAAAGCTGTCAGCGATCGTTTTTTCTCCCTTTTTGAGGCGATCGGCAATCAGTTTCGGCAAAATGTTCAGCAGCAGCCGCTCAGATTTTTCCTGCTCTGCTTGAATTTGCCTTAAAAACGCCTGCTCTTGATCGCGAAGTCGCTTTTTTTCCAGACTCGCGCCAATTCGGGCTTTTAGCAGCGTTGGATTAAAGGGCTTAAACAAATAATCTTCTGCGCCCAGCTCAATGCACCGTACCACGCTCTCAATATCATCTAAAGCTGAGATCATGATCACAGGAATATGCCGCAGAGCCGCATCAGATTTGATATGTTCCAAAACCTGATAGCCATTCATTTCTGGCATCATCACATCCAATAGCACCAGATCAAAAGGCTGTTGGCGAAGGGTTTTCAGCGCCTCTAATCCATCTTCGGCAACAACAATGGCGTGTCCCTGCTTCACTAGACGGCGCGAGAGCAGATCCCGATTCATTTCGTTGTCGTCTACTACCAGGACAAGACTCTGGTTAGCCATATTGGCATCTCTTGTTGAAGTGGACAGCAGGCGCACTGGCGATCGATCTACGGCTGCATTAAGGGGTGGCTGCATTAGGCAGTGGCTGCATTAAGCGGTGGCTGCATTACAGAGTAACATTTGAATTTTGCCCAATAATCGAGGAAATTCTACAGGCTTGGTATCGTAGTCGTCACAACCTGCCTCGACACACTTCTGGCGATCACCCGACATGGCGTGAGCTGTCAGCGCAATGATCGGAATGGTTTGTGTGGTGGGCATTTCTTTAAGGCGACGGGTTGCTGACCAGCCGTCCAGCACAGGTAGGCTCATATCCATCAAGATCAGGTCAGGCGCATCAGACTGAGCCATGTCAATGCCTTGCTGTCCGTCGATCGCCATCACCACCTGAAACCCCTTGCGCTCTAGACGGCGAGACAGCATATCCCGATTCATTTCATTATCTTCAACAAGCAATATCTTAGGCATTGCATCCCTCTCCTAGCTCAACTTCCTGGCTCAACTTCCTGGCTCAACTTTCTGGCTCAAAAGCGAACTAAACAATTAGCGAACTAAACAATTCAGATTTCAGAACGCAGATCCTAAAACGTTCCAGAACTGAAATTCCAAAAATTCTTAAATTGGAAGCGGCTTAGCTGCCTGCTGGGGAGCTACACAGGCAACCTGATTCATTTCGGCATCCCGCAATCCACGAGAAATGGCGTTCAAAATTTCAGACCAGACGCACCTGCCCATAGAATTCCCACGAAATGGCTGGGAGTAACGGTTAATAAGGAATAATCTCTGGAGGAAAGGTGAACCCCTTACTGCCGAGCGATCAAGCTTTTGGAATCAGCTGCTGCTGTAGAGCGACGACAACTGCCTGAGTCCGATCGCGCACCTCTAGCTTGTGCAAAATGGCGTGAACATGCACCCGCACCGTACCCGCTGCAATGTAGAGAATGGCAGCTATTTCTTGATTGGTTTTTCCGGTTGCCAACAGCGCCAAAATTTCTAGCTCTCGCTGGGTCAAAGGATGGGCTAACTCAACGCACATAGGTTGAGCAGAGGTGGGCTGAACCGAGAGAGGCTGAACTGCATGATTCTCAAACGTTGCCCGAATTTCCTGAGTGGCAATTTGATCCCACCATGAAGCCCCAGCTGCAACCGATCGCAGCGCCAGCACCAGTTTTTCAGCTGCCATTCCTTTCAAGCAGTACCCTTGTGCCCCTGCCTCAATAAGACGGGCAATCAGCGAAGGTTGAGAATGAGAGGTCAGGATCAGAATGGGTAGCTGTGGATGCTGTTGCTTGAGGTGCCGACAGGCTTCAATGCCGCCAATTCCAGGTAGCCCTACGTCCATTAACACGACGTCAAACTCCTGCTGTTTCGCCAGATCGATCGCCGTTTCGCCATCTTCTGCTTCCGCAATAATTTCTAGCCCAGGCTCTCTTTGAAGCCGAACCTGTAGCCCCAACCGAAACAGCTCATCATCCTCGACCAGTAAAATTCGCAATCCTCTAGAAGCCATATTGAGCGAATCTGTTCATCCTCCTAACAATACCAATTGATTGTCCGGCGGTTGGTATCCCAGATGCTTCCAGGCGGCAGGGGTGGCAATCCGCCCTCTCGGAGTGCGTTGCAGATAGCCAATTTGCATGAGATAGGGTTCGTAGACTTCCTCGATCGTCTGGGCATCTTCGCCTGTGATAGCGGCAAGCGTGTCTAGACCTACAGGGCGACCGCCAAAGCTTTCAATCATCACGGTGAGCATCCGCCGATCAGTCCAATCCAGACCGCAAGGATCAACGTTGAAGCGCTCTAGAGCCTCTGCGGCGAGTGTTCCGGTAATTGTGGCTCCGTCTAATTTCACTTCTACATAGTCTCGAACGCGCCGCAGGAGGCGGTTGGCAATTCGGGGCGTTCCTCTGGCGCGCCGCGCAATTTCGGCAGCCCCTTCGGGAGTAATTGCTGTCGAGAGAATTTCGGCAGTGCGCAAAACGATCGGCGTGAGTTCGTCTAGATCGTAGAACCGCAGACGTTGAACGAGACCGAAGCGATCGCGCAGAGGAGAGGTCAAAGCTCCCACCTTAGTCGTTGCACCCACTAGCGTAAAACGCTGTAGGTCGAGGCTGCGAGTCTTGGCACTCTGCCCTTTACCAATGGTGATATCTAGCCGAAAATCTTCCATTGCCGCATACAGAATTTCTTCTGTCACCATGGGTAAGCGGTGAATCTCGTCAATAAACAGAATGTCTCCCGTCTGCATTCCCACTAGCAGACCCGCAATATCTCGCGGACGCTCCAGAGCCGGAGCCGTTGTGACTCTGCAATTGACCTGCATCTCTTCTGCCAAAATCAGCGCCATTGTCGTTTTACCCAGTCCTGGTGGCCCATAGAGCAGCAGGTGATCCAGGGTTTCGCTGCGTTTTTGAGCAGCTTTGATGGCAATGTCCAGCACTTCTTTTAGATCTTTTTGCCCAATGTACTCAGCTAGGCGCTTGGGACGCAAACTCTCCTCTGGCTTGCCCACCTCATCTAGACGTGCCGCAGGTTGCAGCAGATCGCCCTCTTCAGGCATCCCAGGGCTGAGGGGAGCGGAATTCAAAACAGAATTTTTGGGCATAGAATTCTCTTCAGAGGGCAGCCGCTTTTTGCGATCGCCCTTCACCTTGCTATCCTGCCGATCGTCGTCAGGCTGTTTAGAAGAAATAATTGCCATACTCTCCATGGTACAGGCGTATTTTAGTTTTAGAGAAAAAGTACGAAAATTTTAGTAACCGACAGGGTGCGCTACGCTTGTAGGATACCTAGAAACTCTCCATCTCTCGGCTTATTGATTAGCTTCTTATGAGCGACTCTTCGTTAGTGGTGCCCAATCCGGTCACGTTTGAACAGGCGATCGCCATCACGCAGTCGCTCCTGGCAGCAATGGAGTCAGGGATATCGGCGGCACAAATTCAGTCTACGATCGCAGATTTAGTCCATAGCGAGAATGGGGCACGCGGATTTTTTGTCACTTATTTAACGGACGAGCGATTGCTGGCTGATGAGCCTTCTACTGCCGTTGTTCAGGCACTTCAATCGGCTCCTGAAACTGTGGCAGAACTGCTGGTCAAGAACCTGGCAATGTCTACCGCAATGGCGATCGCTCATCGACGCAACCACAATGAGGAGATGGCACAAGGATCAGACCGAGTTCAGCGGCGAACCACCCAGCTGATTCATCAAGTAAAGCTGTCTGAGGTTAGCTTAAAAGCCCAGAAGCTGCTGCACAGCGTCGTTACAGGAGCCGGGGAATATCAGACATTTCTCGATCGCTGGGGCTATGACGACGAGCAGCGTCAACGCATTGGAGAGGCATTGCAGCCCCTTGTATGAGCAAACCCTTATGGAAGTAAACCCCCGGCGCGATTTTGTGAGAACCCTATCCCATGGAGCAGATACTCAGTAACCGAATTGTTGATCGAGTGTTAACTAGCCTAGCTTCACCGTTGCAAAACTGGCTGGACGCTCACCCCATGGGATACTGGCTAGTCTCTCATCCGCTCTGGCTAGTGGGGCTAGTTTTGATCGCTTTGCTGCTGCTATCGGGATTGTTTGGAGCGATCGCCCAGCTTACCCAAAAGCTATGGATTTTTGTTCTACAAGCGCCCCTTTCGCTGACGCGCTGGATATTTGCTACTCTATTTCAGCTTTTCGCGGCGGTTTTTCGCTGGAAAGAAGATAGCGGAAAACCGCCTGAAAATGTGCATCGTCTGACCGAAATCTTATCTCGCTTAGAAGTTTTGAGACAAGAGCAGGACGAGCTAATTCAAGAAGCCAAAACTGTTTTAAAGGAAATGGGCTAAATCGCCGCACAAATTTAGCCTTGGGTTTATGGCAACCGCCTTAGCGGTTAGGACAGGAACATTTAACCCTCATTAATCACTCTATTAGGATGAAAATATAAGCTGTAAGTTGAGCTGATGGACTATGGGGCAGACAAACAGATTCATCTGGTCAGTGAGTTGCTCAAATCCAGCTTCTAAGGAGGCGATCGGGAAGACTTGTATTCAAGCTTAAAGGAATTGCAATATAAGTTCCCAGTTATCCAAGCCAGCCAAATAGAGGCAGCGATCGCTCAAAAACTAGAGCTATCTACTGAATGCCCTGGCTGAAAGGTAAAACCTTCATGTCCGAGTGGGCGCAATGCCAGCTTCCAAACATCGCCCTGTTGCGAAATTACTTCTTCTCGATAGCCCCGGACCCGTCTCTTTACCCATTGCCCTGTTTTGCAACACTACCGTTTTAAGTCCTCTTAGCAGTTCCAATCTGCCGATAGCGTGCCTGTACAATGTAGTAGACACCGTAAGCAATCAGCCCAATCGCCACAATGCCTAAAACCCACGAGCCATAGGGTTGCTGCGCCAGCGATGTCAAAGCACCTCCCAACCCTTTTACTTGATTAGGATTAGACTGCCGTGCTGCCTGAATCAAGAAAAAGCCAATTACTCCAAAGACAACTCCTCGTGCCGCCAGACCTAGTCTGCCAATCCGAATAGCCCAAGCCTGTTCAACTTCACTCATTTCATTCAGCTTCAACTTCTGTCGAAACTTTGCTTTATAAGCTTCGTAAAACTGGTAGATTCCAATCCCAATCACTAGCGCACCGATTGTTCCTACTAACCATTGTCCAAAGGGCTGAGCTAGCAGGCGGGCCGTCCAGTCTCGTGAGGCATTGCTGCTGCTACCCCCAGCACCCAAAACGATTCGTACTGCGGTTAGCGCTAAACTGGCATAAACCAAACCATTGCTCACATAACTACAGCGCTGAAGAATGCCTTTCACATCTGTGCCCTTGTGATCGGGGTCAGCCACTGCCTCAACTAAGCGCCACAGGGCATATCCGAACAACCCGATCGCCACTAAGCTCAGCAAAATTTGTCCAAAAGGTTGAGTCACGATTGTTTGTAGGGCACCTTGGGTATCCGTTTTTCTACCCCCTATGCCAAATGCTGCCTGAGCTGCTAGTAAGCCAACTAAGGCATAAACAATCCCTTTAGCTGCAAATCCTAACCGAGCTAGCCGTTCGACCCAGGGGTTAGCTGCTGTCTTTTGTACAGCACTTTCTACTTGATTTTCATTGTCTCCGGTTGGTAAATTCTTCTGTTTCACAAGTATTACGTCCCCGGTTGTGAGTTTGCGGGTTGATCACAATCAAGTCAGGTTCAGTATAACAGGAGCCTAGCGCTGCGGAGTCAGGATGACGAAGGCAGATGGGTCTGTACTCAAACTGCAATCGCCAGGATGATCTGAGTTGTATTGGTATCCACCACATTGACAAAATACAGCCTCACAAAACGGCGTTGTTGCATAAAGATTATGAAATAAGTGAAATTTTAATGATTTAGCAGTCTCTGTCCATTGCTGACGATGAAAACAAAACCCAAACCCTGCTACCGAATCCGCAACTGGAGTGAGTATGATGCGGCGCTGAAACAACGAGGCAGCTTGACGTTTTGGATTGACGAGACCGTGATTGCCGGGTGGATAAACGCGCAAAAGAGTGGACGACGGGGAGCATCTAGGCACTACAGTGATGGGGCAATTGCCTTGATGGCAACAGTGCAAGCACTGTTCAACTTGCCCGGACGACAAACCGAAGGGTTCCTAGAGTCGTTGTTTGGTTTGATGGGGATAGACCTGCCGATGCCTGACCATAGTGTGTTATCGCAGCGCATCGGCAAGGTGGCAGTTGAGATGCCGATCGCCCCAAGTCAAGGTGGCATCCATGTGGTGGTGGATTCCACCGGAGTCAAGGTGTATGGGGAAGGGGAATGGAAAGTGCGGCAACATGGGGTCGATAAGCGACGCACTTGGCGGAAGTTGCATGTGGGAGTCAAGGAAACCACTGGAGAGATTTCAGCGGCCGTTGCCAGTACCAACAACGTCAGTGATGAGGAAGCATTTGCCGACATCCTTAAGGAGATTGACGATGAGATTGAGCAAGTCTCAGGTGATGGAACCTATGACAAACGCAAGGGTTATGACGAGATCGCCTCACGCGGAGCGAAACCTACAATTCTCCCTCGTGAGGATGCAGCTCGGTGGCAGGACGATCCAGAAACGGGGGAAGTCCATCCTCGCAACCGAGTTCTAGAGAGGATTGAGGCCGTAGGACGGCAACAATGGAAACAAGAGAGTGGCTACCATCGACGGTAGATCAAGATTTTTTGTCCCTTTTGAATAATTCCCTTGTCTCTCAGGAAAAGTAATGAGGTTGTTGCTCCAAAAGGAATGGCGGCGGCTTCCTCATAGGTCATATTGACAGGTTGAGTTTCAACTGCGGCTGCTTCAGGTAGACAGATGTACTCAGCGTTAGCACCCTAGTATGGTGTTTTTCTTAGGTCTTTTGAAACCATAGAAAAATCGGCATTGCGTATGCGCACATCCGCTGATGTTGCTGTGGTCGCATATATTTTTATCGACACTTCGTTTTCCCTAGGAGTAGGTTTTTCTAGCTCTTTTAACTGCATAACAGCAGGTGAGCCGTACTCTGTGCAAATCATCGCTTTCATGAATGCTTCTCCAAAATAGTTTTAGTGCAGTTCAACACAATCTTCTATCCAATGAGTTTGCGAAACCCAACGTTATCCATCACCCATCACAGATATAGCAACCGCCAAGGTGGTTAGGACGGGGACATTTGTGGTGGGGCGCCAAGCGCCCCACCACAAATGTTCTAAGCAAACTGACAACAGCTATAACCTTCGCATCCCAACCAATCGACGTCTGGTGGTTAGTGTGCATGGGTATGCTAATGATTCCGAGTCTGGGATACCGGGGAGTCTAACGACAACTCCACCCGTTCCATCAGTTGAGGAATGTAACTATAGAAGCGTTCGTTGCGTAGCTGCATGGCATCGACGGTGCAACTGCCACAATGTACCCCTGGCGGTGGAATAGCAACCGATTGCACCACCTCATCTGATACCCCACCCCAGGGCAGATGTCCCTGCGGAGCTTGCAAGGAGTAGGTCAGCTCCGACTCATTCAACCAGTCACTGCTGATGAAGTCAACCTCAGAGCGAGGAGCAGTGAGTTTCCAGCCTACGCGATCGCGAAAGGCATTGACAGCCGCTTCACGATTGTTAGGGTGCTCGGTCAATGCTTGCTGCCAAAGACGCAACTGAACACTGAGACCAAACCGTCCGTTGCTGGCCGTTAGCCACATCTGGTCGATGGCACGAATCATCTCCGGCGGCACGAATACTGGCTCAAACGGCGGCAGTGAGGCCGACTCCGGGGCAAGCAACCGCCGGGTTTCTCTATCGGCAGCGACCCAGTCTTCAGCCTGGAGTCGTTCTTGCAATCGTTTCAACTGCTCGTCAACAGTCGTGTCAGGATCAGTATTCCCAGTCTGGCAGTCGCCCACCGTTGAGCGCACATACTCACCAGAGTTCAAGTAGTGGACGGTCTGTATCTGCTGGGGTTTTCCGCTGGTGGGACGCAGACTGACATAGAGTCCATGCACCGAAGCTGGTGTTCCATACAGGAAATCGGCATTGTTGGGCTGACCGCGAAACGTTTCTTCAAAGGGCAGTTGAGAATAATCAGCATCAGGAGCTAGCTGCTCATAATCCCCCAAAGCAGAAGCATTGAGCAACGTTTGAACGCGGCCATTTCGATCTTGCCACTGCACCGTTAGGGTCAAGGTTGTTCCAACAGGGTTTTGAAGACGTTCCGCCGCAGTGATCTCCGGCAGGCTGCCCGCCAGTCGGTAGGTCAAACTCGCTCCCTGGCTCAGAGAAACCATCGTTTGACAAGCGACACGGTAAGATCCGGTCTGGGCATCCACGGGTGGCGTCGTAGTTGTGCCTAGGGCTACCGTCAAGACACAGCTTAACGGCTTCAGGATTAGCATTTTAGACATGAACAAGCACCTCGAAACCAGCACGTAACTTAAAAATGGAGAATTTTAATCTCAAAATCGGCTGAAACCTTGATGTTCTGTAACTACTGTTTTGTAAGGCTTTCCGCGTTAATTTTCCGCTTCAGAATATATGTCTTCAAAACAACACACGATCCCAATGCGATCGCTCATGTGTCCCCAGTAGAATACGAGCTTCTGCCAGTATTCATCACTTCGAATCAGCTACTTTTTTCGTTGCGTAAATTGATACGAGACCTTGTTGTTTAGAATTCGTTTGAAAAGTGGATTTTTTATACGATTGTTTTAACCGGAGTTTAGACTAACGATGAAATAGTCCAGCCAAACGAATTGACAGAGTAAAGATTACATCGGCCTCAAGTTGAGGACTAAGCGAGCTTAAACCACACTCAGACCTGTATTCCCACAGAAAAACTACAGGTCTGAATATGGTTTGTGCCGTAGCAGAGAACGCTGCGTCACAGTCTGTGAAACCTATGAGCTAATACTCAACGAATAAGCAGTGTTACTCACGTTGGACTGATTAGCCAACACGTAATACACTCCAGCTTGCAGATCGACAGATCCGTTTGCCCCAATGAGCGAACCAATCGACTCGCCAGAATCCAGGATGTTGTTGTTGTTTTTGTCCTGATAGATGGTGACATTCGTGTTGATGTCGCCCGCCACATCCGCCTTGCCAAACGTGACTCGCCCTGTCTCGTTGAGCGTGAATCGATAGAGGTCATTCTCGTCCACTCTGCCCACGTAGTCTTTTGCTTCCAAGCGTCCACCCTTGCTCAAACTGCCCAGGTTGAATGCAGTCGTGGGTTCGCTCCCTGGATCGGTGGGAATGTTGCCCGGAACCTGTGTCGTGTTGAACGTAATGTCGTACTGCATCGTGCTGGCAGAAAAGTCTCGCACTACTTGCAGGAAGTAAGTCTCTGTGGACGGGAACACCGCAGAAATAGGGCGATTTGAGGATACAGAACCGTCACCAGAGTCAATGGTTGATTCGCTGAAATCAAGTACCCCGTTGCGATTAGTGTCGTTGTAGAGGCGCATCGTGCCGCCGCCAGACACTTGGCTGAGCGCAATACTAAGGTCGCTGATCTGCCCCAGCCGGAATTTGTAGAATTTATTTTCTGCATCCGACGTGCCTGCTGTGTCGCGCGATCGCGCAACAGAGCCACCATTCAAAGTCCCCAAATCAAACGGGTTGCTGCGGGTGCCGTTGCCGCCGCTCCCGCCGCTCCCGCCACCGCCAGCCGTTGTGGAACCCGCCAGTTTGTATCGGGTGCTCTTGCTGCCACGACCCGACACCTGCACGTAATAGGTGCCCGACTGAAGCTGTCGAGTAATTTGCTCTGCCTGCTTGCCGCCCTTTTGCGACCGCGCGATCGCCTTACCAGAGCGGTTTAGCAACAGCAAGTCAGCATTTGCTTGCAGGTTAGACAGCTGAAAGTTGACATCACTGCTACGTTTGAGGCTGAACTTAAAGAAATCGGTGCGATCGCGCGGCCCAACAAGATCCCGCCGCTCAAGGAGTTTGCTACCCAAAACGCCTAGTGGGCGGGCGCTGCTTAGAGAATTATCTGCCATGTGAATCAAATGCAAACTTTAGTGCATTTCAACGGTAATCGCTCCATTTAATGATTCACTTGACCATACCCGCCAAGAACTTGACCGATCGCGCCATCAGCCTTACGGTTCATTTGGATCGCTTAACATTCTGAACGACAAATCGAGAAGCGTATCATTTCAAAAATCTTGTGTTTTTTGCGAAAAGTTTGAGATCCAGGATGAATCAATAGAGCGAAATAGTTTTCACAGGATGCTTGAAATGCCGCTACGAGCGGACACTTCAGTTCAAACAAATTCAACACGTTTGCAATCTACGGTGGATACATGCAAGAGAGAACCATGACTGTCTACACTACGCGCAACATTCTTCAATTTGCAGCGTATTGTGGCGTAGACCCTGGAGAAATCTGTGCGGCGGCTGGACTTGAGCCAGAAATGCTGAAAATGCCTGATCAGCGAATTCCAGGGTCACTTCATGCTGCTGTGTGGCGAGAGGCGGTGAAGCAAACGGGTGATGAAAACTTTGGACTGCACCTGGGTGAAGCGTTTAATTTAGGAACTTTCGGCATTGTGGGATATATCATGATCAACTGCCAAACGCTAGGAGAAGTCTTTGACAAGATAGGTCGATACAATCAATTGTTTTGCAAGAGCGCTTCGCTTCACTTTTCGGTGTCCAACGGTATGGTTTTTTTTGATTATGACTACAACATGACGAGTCACTTGCAAAACCACTTAGTAGAAGAACTGCGCTATGCCGTAGAATGCACCTTTGTATCGTTGCTCAAGGCAACCGTAGACTTGACGGGAAAGTCTCTTTCCCTCTCAGCCGCCTGGTTTCAACATACACCGCTTGAAAACACCGCAGAGTACGCTCGCATCTTTCAGACAGAAGTGGAGTTTTTAAAGCCCATCAGTTGCCTCATTTTTGATGCAGACTGCCTCGATTGGGCGATTCTATCCAGCAATCCGGCACTGCTGCCGCTGTTTGAGCAATACGCAGAGGGGATGCTGTCTGACATGCATCTCATCCAAAATTCTACCAAAAACTATACGCAGCGGGTCATGCAGGCGATCGCCCAACAGCTCACCGGAGACTTGCCAACGATTGGGGCGATCGCCCAAGAGCTAGCTATCAGCGCTCGTCATTTGCAGCGCGAACTACAAGCCGAAGGCACGTCGTTTCAAAAGCTGCTGGATGCTACCCGCAAAGAATTAGCGTTGCAGCATCTCAAAAATCCTACTGTTCCGATTCACGCCATTGCGTTTCTGTTAGGTTTTTCGGAACCCAGCGCCTTTAACCGCGCCTTTAAACGCTGGACAGGCAGCACGCCAGGAACCTATCGACTCTCCGACGAAACACAAAAAATAACAAGTTAGAAGTTGCGTTGCATCTCAAAACGAATCTCACCAATAGAGCTGATGTATAGCAACCGCTAAGGCGGTTAGGACGGGCACATTTAGGGTGGGGCGCGCCCCACCCTAAATGTGCTAAGCAAACTGGCAACAGCTATAAATTTCTAATTGACAGTCTCGATCGAGTGTGTCTGAACTTTCTACAGAAACTGTTTGTATTTTGCTGTAGGGGATTGATGTGTAATCAACTTTTTTACCAGACAACTCTTGTACATTAGCACCGATGATACGCTTGCTAGTGAATACAAGGTGATCACGAACGGTCTTAAACACTGGAAGCAAAGTTTCTTTCTCAAGCAGGAATTTCCTAGAGGACTTACGCAAGCCCTCTAGCTGTAGTGCATTTTTGTTGTGTGTGGTGGGCGCAGCCCACCACACACAACAAAAATGCGTAAGTCTTATCCTAATAGCTTCAAGCATTTGATCGGCCGGAATTGACCGGAATTAATTTGAGCTTGAATAAGACACTTTTCTGAAAATCATTTGCCCTGTTTGGGTCTTAAATTGGTATGAGAATACCCAGAGCTTGAAGCCTTTACCAGGTTAGACTAACCTACCCCAGAAAATAAGTAGCCGAATGAAGAAGACATCGGGCTAGCGGTGTTCATTCGTTCCTAAATGTTTATGTTTAGAGTTTTGAGGGGTGTGCATCCGAGCATAGTTTGAATGCAAGGTTTAATTGATGCTATGGGTCAAGAGGTTCACCGATATGGAGTTCAAAATCAGTGGGTTGTTGCAATCCACTTTGCAATAGAACTCGGATACACGCCCAAGTGGTGGGATGAGACGCCGCTTCAAAAAACTTTGTCTCGCTGCTCCCGATGTCTTCCAACGTCGGTAGGCTCGTGCGCTGGCTGATCGATTGTTTTGCTGTAGCGATGGCTTGGCGGTCAAACCCAGCAATGCGCCGGGCAAGCCGCTCAACAAAGCTGTCCAACTCCGCGTCTGGGATGGAGCGATCGACCCAAGAGGGCGAGGATAAATTTGCTGCCCACCCCACGGGCTTGACCGCGCAGAACGCTGTTTGTGACAATCGGCGCGCACTGCAATCGAAGCGTGACATCTGGTCAAGGCGACAGCCCAGTAGGGGCAGACTGGGTGCTTAGTTCGGCAATTCTGGCGAGATTGACAGGGACCCTGAAATTGTCCGGCACCGCGCTGTCGAAAACAACGACTTTGAGTTCTTGATCACCTCCAAGCGGCTCAATTGATTCCTGCAACCTATCACTCATCTCCGGATCGAAGAGGTTGAGGGGCGGATTGTGGATCGACATCCGCAGATAGGCGGCGGAATGCCGGGTGAGCTGTAGTGTCGCCATGGGGTCAATGCAGCCCTCCGGTGATGTAGAGCGTCTCGCCAGTCATCCAGGAGGAGTCGTCAGAGGCGAGAAAAACGACACCAGGAGCAATGTCCTGAGGTTGCCCTATGCGCCCCAGCGGAGTGGTCGATGCCACGGCATTACCATGGTCTGCGATCGCACTGGCCTGAAACCCTTCAGTCTCGATCAAGCCGGGATTGATCGAGTTCACGCGGATGTGCCGGGGCGCGAGTTCTTTCGCAAAAGATCGGGTGAGGCCGTCCACCGCCGATTTGGTGGAGTTGTAAACGGCAGATCCGGCGGGCGACAGCGTGCTGACCACCGAACTCATGTTGATGATCGATCCGCCGTCAGAGCCGATGTGTTTGACGGCTTCCTGAGTGGTGAGGATCAGCCCCAAAACGTTGAGGTCATACTGGCGGTGAAAGTGCTCCGGGGTGATCTCGGCCAGGGTCAGAAACTCGTAGACCCCGGCATTGTTGACCAGGATGTCGAGTTTGCCGTAGGTGCCAACGGTTTCTTTGAACAACCGGATGATGTCCGCCTGATCCGAGACATTCGCCTGCACCGCGACGGCCTTTCCTCCGGCTGCGGTGATCTCTGCAACGACGCGGTCGGCACCCTCCCGGCTGGAGGCGTAGTTGACAATCACGGACGCGCCCTCCGCTGCAAGGTGTTTGGCGATCGCCGCCCCGATACCTTTAGATGCTCCCGTGACGACGGCTACCTTTGCTTCAAGTTTCATAAGAGTCTCTGAGGGTTAGGATTTAGAATTCGGCAGCTAGTTTTGCGGCGAAGAGTTTCGCGGCCTCTACGGTCTCATCCTTAGTAGGGGAGAGCGTGGGTTCTACCAAAATCTCTCGGATGTCGGTGAAGCCGAGAAACCCGAAGATCTGCTTGATGTAGGCGCTTTGCTGGTCGTAGCTTTCTGCCCCGGAGCCTGGGCCATAGGCACCGCCACGAGCGTGGATCACGACCAGCGGTTTGCCGATGACCAGACCTTTGTAGCCCTCCTCCGGGCTAAAGCTAAACGTCAGCCCTGGCTGGGCAAGGATATCGATGTAGTGTTTCAGCTTGTAGGGGATGCTGAAATTCCACACCGGCAGCGACAGCAGGATCTTGTCTGCGGATTTGAACTGATCGGCGATTTTTACCACCGCATCCCAGGCTGCGACCTGTTCTGGGGTATGCTCCTGACCGTTCAAGACGGCGTATTTTGCGTTGATCGTATCGCCGTCGAACTCAGGCAGGGCGGCTTCCCAGAGATCGAGCGTTTCGATCCGGTCGCTGCCGTTCGTGGCTTGATAGGTGGCGATGAAATGCTTGGCGACAGCGATGGAGGCGGAGCGATCGCCCCGCGGCGAAGATTGGATGTGGAGTAGTGTTGCCATGATGGGGGAGTTGAGTGGGTCAGGATTTGAGAAATTCGAGCAGATCTTCGTTGAGCTGGTCTTTGCTGGTGTCGCCGAGGCTGTGGGAACCGCCCGGATAGATTTTCAAAACGGCGTTGGGGACAAGTTTGGAGGAAAGCAGAGCGGATGCGCCGATAGGGACGATCTGGTCGTCGTCGCCGTGGATAATCAGCGTGGGGACGTCGAATTTTTTGAGATCTTCAGTGAAGTCGGTTTCCGAAAATGCCTTGATGCAGTCATAGGCATTCTTGTGGCCAGACATCATGCCTTGGGTCCACCAGGATTGGATGGTGCCTTGGGAAACCTGTGCACCAGGGCGATTGAAGCCAAAGAACGGACCACTCGCCACATCCAGATAGAACTGCGCTCGGTTAGCGATGGAGGCAGCGCGGAAACCGTCGAACACCTCCATCGGCAGACCGCCGGGATTGGTTTCGGTCTGGAGCATGAGCGGTGGCACAGCTCCCATCAGCACGGCCTTGGCCACACGGCTGGTGCCGTGGCGTCCGATGTAACGCGCCACCTCACCGCCCCCCGTGGAATGCCCGATCAAGGTAACGTCTTTTAGGTCTAACGCCTCAAACAGCTGCGCCAGATCGTCGGCATAGGTATCCATGTCATTGCCGCCCCACGGCTGGCTAGAGCGCCCGTGACCACGGCGATCGTGGGCGATGCAGCGGTAGCCTTGGGAGGCGAGAAACAACATCTGCGATTCCCACGCATCTGCCGTAAGCGGCCAGCCGTGGCTAAAGGCAACAACGGGGCCGCTACCCCAGTCTTTGTAGTAAATACTCGTCCCGTCCTTTGTGGTGATCGTGCCCATGGCCTGATGATCGGTGGGTTGACAACAGACTCATCATTGCCAATTTCCTAGAGTTGGGTCTAGCCAGCGTCAGACCAGATTTTTTCTACTCCTTTTGAAGGAGAGAGAGTCAAGTTTCAGGGGTGCAGCAACCCACGTCGGCTGGCCTCAGAAATGGCCTCGGTGCGGCTAAGCACATTCAGCTTGGGGAAGATATTGCGTAGGTGAGACTTGACGGTGGTTTCGCTAATGAATAGACTCAGACCGATTTCTTTATTGCTTTTGCCTTGTGCCAATAGCGCCAAGACGCTCAGCTCGCGCGCGGTTAGCTCCGTGGTGCCGAGGCTAGCAGCCAGCTTTGCCACCAGCCCCGGCGCGATGCAGGTTTCACCCCCATGGACTTGCCGGATGCAGCTCAGCAACTCCTCGCGCTGCGCGTCCTTCAGCAGATAGGCTTTCGCCCCCGCTTTGACCGCCCTGGAAATGTCGTTGTCTGTGTCGAAGGTGGTGAGCACGATGATCCGCGCTGAGTTATCTCTCGTGCGGATGGCTTGGATCGCGCCGACCCCGTCGAGCAAAGGCATACGGAGATCCAACAGCGTCACGTCAGGACGGTGCTCGATCCAGGCGGTGACGGCTTCAAGACCGTTGGTCGCCTCGCCCACGACGGTCATGTCTTCCTGACGACCGATCATCGTCGCCAGCCCTTCACGCACCACGGCATGGTCATCCCCGATCAAAACACGGATTTTTCCAGGCGGGCGCAGGGTTGAGGAGGGTCTCATAGGGCAGGGTTATTTGAATGAAAGGTCGATGCGCACGCGAGTTCCTTCCCCCAGCGCACTGCGAATCAGCAGCTTCCCGGTCATTCTTTCGACCCGTTCCTGGATGCCGATCAGCCCAAAGCCGTCGTGGATTGCGTTGGGATTGAAGCCGCGACCGTCATCGCTAAGCTCCAAGAAAAATCCGTCTGGGGTGAAGGCGATCGCAGCGTCGAAGCGGGTGGCCTCCGAGTGACGAAGGGCATTGTGGAGAACTTCCTGGCCGATCCGCAGCAGGTTTTCCTCCCATTCCGGCGGCAGTTTTCGACTGGCACCGTGAACGGAGAAATTTAGCTGGAGTGAAGTGCCCACGGTCATTTTCAGGAACAGGGTTTCGAGGGCATCCGGTAGCGTTTTGTCCTCCAAGGCCAGGGGGCGGAGGGCGCGAACCGAGCGTCGGGCCTCGCCCAGGCTGTCGCGGGCGAGTTCGCTGGCACGGGCGACATGGGCATCAGATTCTAACCGCATGCCCTTGGCTGTCGCGTCTTCGGCGGCATCGAGCTGAACGATGATGCCGGTAAAGCCTTGAGCCAGGGTATCGTGGATGTCACGGGCCAGGCGGTTGCGTTCTTCCATCACGGCGGCGTCGCGGCTTTGGGCGGTCAGACGGATGATCTGAATGGCCAGCATAGCTTGGTGAGCCAAGGCGCGGGCCAGCTCGATTTCCTGAAAATGGAAGGAACGTTTGCCCCGGAACCGGATACTGATCAGGCCAAGCACCTTTCCGGCTATGAGTATGGGAACGCAGAGAGTGGCGACGATGCCTTTCTGGACAATGCGGGCGATGATTTCCCGGACTTCTGGGTTGTCCACAGACTCGCCCATCCAGGGGTGCCAGGGCTGATCAGAGGGGGTATGCAGCTTTACGCGGGGCGGATCGGCTTCCAGATCGCCCAGCACACAGTGTTCACCACTTTTGAAAAAGACTGTCCAGATAGGATGATGTTCTGGAGGACCCATAGGTTGGGTCATTTTAGCCTGCTCAGGTGTGGCTAAATGAAAGGTCTCATCTTCATAGTTAGCCAACAGCTGAACTCTGCCGATTGTCTCGACCATTTCCCAGACCCCAAGGCCATGGGCACCCAATTGCCGATTGATGGTGTGAAGGACATGTTCGAGCAGTTTTTCTGGCTGCGTTTCCTGGGAGAGTTCGGCTAGGGTGTGGGTGAGGGCACTGAGCTGCCCGCGCGCGAGGTGCTCGGATGCCTGTAGGGCTGACGCTGCCCGGTCGCGTTCGATCGCAATGCTGGTGATGTCGGTGAGCTGATCGATGAGATGAAGCTGATGCGCGGTGGGCAGACACGGAGTGCGCGAGTAGGTGGCGAAAACGCCGATCACCTTGCCATCCTGAGCGAAAACGGGTGAGGACCAGCAGGCTTTCAAGCCATGGCTAAGGGGCAGATCGGGCAGCTCCTCCCACAGCGGGTCGGCGGCAATATCTGGGACGATCACCTGCTCACCCTGCCTGGCTGCCCTTGCACAGGCACCACTGCTAAACTCGAATACCCTGCCATCCATAGCGCGGTTGTAGCTGTCCGGCAGAGTGGGAGCCGCCCCGTGCCGAAATCGGTACTCATCCCAATCCAGCAGTAGGATCGAACATAGCGAGCCTGGCGACAATTCGCCGACCAAATGGCAAAGCGCGTCCAGTGTGCGGCAGAGCGGCTGGCTCTTGGCAATCATTTCGAAAATTTGCTTCTCGCCCGCCAGCAGCGCCTCTGCCCGTTTGCGATCCTCGATGTCGGTGTTCGTGCCATACCATTTGAGAACCGCTCCCGCAGCGTCCCGCAGGGGAATGGCACGGAACAAAAACCAGCGATAGTCCCCGTCATGGCGGCGCAAACGAGCCTCTGTTTCTCCTGGTTCGCCCGATGCTAATATTGAGTTCCAGTAGGTCAATAGCCTGACCAGATCTTGCGGCAGCACTGCCTGCTGCCAGCCCCAACCGCTGGCTTCCTCCAGATTTAGCCCTGTGTATTCCCGCCATCGCTGGTTGAGAAAATCGATGTGCCCGTCGGAACGCGAAGTCCACACTAGCTCCGGAATAGAGTCCACTGCAATCCGGAATGAATCCTCAACTGATGGGGAATTCGATAACCCGGCCGGATGCTGATGGTTCTCATGACGGGTGGTGGGGGTGGACATGATCTTAATTCTGGTAATACACCGTTTAGAGCCAGCTGCTAGTCCTGAGTTCGTGGCGTCCTGCCTCACATCAGATGTGAGGCAAGACGCTCACCGCTACACCAATGCTTATTGCAATTCAACCTTGAACTTGTTGTCAGACTGGGAACTCGATAACCGCTATTTGAAGGGGGCACGCGTCGCGCGCGCTTTTCAATTCAACCGATCGCCAATTTCTTAGTCTGCCTGAATCGATACAGTATCGTAAACTACCAAGCTTTAATATTACCTACGGCTATTTTCAGATGACTGCTAAAAGTCTAGCAGTAATGGTTCTATGCGATTGCTCAACAATTTCAGTATCAAATCAAAGCTTATTGTGATGCTGCTGGCAGTCAGCAGTTGCTCCATTTTATTGACGGCATACATAGGTTATCGCAGTGGGCAAACGAACTTGACTAATCGAGTTTTCAACCAGTTAACCAGCGTTCGAGCATCCAAGGCGTATCAAATCGAAGCCTACTTCAAAAACATTCAAAACCACACCCAAACCTTGAGTGAAGATCCATCAGTGATTGCTGCGATGCAAGAGTTTGACGCAGCGTATCGGCAGCTTCAATCTGCTAATGTGCCTGATTTATTTGACGAAAAGATTGCCACCTACTACCGCAACGATTTTTTGCCCCGGTTAGCAAAAGTAGATGAAGGTTCACCCATTCTTCAATCCTATACGCCAAAAGCGACAGCTTCGCGTTATCTCCAATATCACTATATTGCTGCGAATGCTAATCCAGTAGGCAAAAAACATTTCTTAAATGCTGCCAAGGATGGTAGTGAATATAGTGACACTCACGCCCGGTATCACCCAATTTTTCGCAAGCTCATTGAGAAGTTTGGTTACTATGACATGTTTTTGATTGATCCAGAGGGCACGATCGTCTACACCGTCTTTAAAGAGACCGACTTTGTTAGTAACTTTGAGACTGGTCCTTACAAAGATAGTAACTTGGCGGAACTTAGCGCGATCGTGCGGGAATCAAAAGAAAGGGACTTCTCAAAAATCGTCGATTTTGCTGCCTATTCTCCATCCTATGGCGCACCTGCTGCCTTCATTGCGGCTCCCATTTTCAATCAATCCAAACTCATTGGGATTCTGGCGTTTCAAATGCCAGTGGATGAGATTAACAATGTGATGACAGGCAATCGTAACTGGGAAAGCGATGGTCTGGGAAAAACAGGAGAAAGTTATCTGGTAGGACGTGACTTTTTAATGCGATCGATTTCTCGGTTCCTAGTGCAAGATCCGAAAGGATATGCTCAGGCATTGCGATCGATAGGCTTTAAAGAACCAGACATCAACCGCATTCAGCAATACAACACCTCAATTCTGCAACAAAATGTGCAAACAGAGGCAGTGGAAGAGTCTTTAGCGGGGAGTCAAGGAACGCAAATCATTGATAATTACCGGGGTATTCCGGTTCTCAGTTCCTATGCACCTCTCAAAATTGATGGATTAGATTGGGTGATTTTGTCAGAAATGGATCTGGCGGAAGCGTATGCCCCGATTTATTCTCTCCAAAACCAGATTCTAGTTTATGCAACCTTACTGATGTTGCTGGTCACTCTGATTGCGATGGCGATGGCGTATCTATTTGTCAAACCGATTAACAAACTGATTGAGAGTGCCCGCAAAGTTGCAGCAGGTGAACTCACCGCGATCGCTCCTCTGGAAACCGAAGATGAATTTGGGGAACTGGCGAGATCCTTTAATGCTATGGTTCGCAGTTTGCGGACTCAGACCAACCTAGTGGAACAGAAAAATCAGGAAAACGAGCAATTATTGCTGAGTGTGTTTCCGGCAGCGATCGCCAAACGGCTCAAACGAGGCGAGAAGGATATTGCCGAAGATGTGTCCAATGTGTCGGTTTTGTCCGCAGAACTGACCGGGTTTTCTAAACTATCGGCTTCGCTGACAGCTTACGAAATTGTCGCCATCTTGAATGATTTGGTGACCGCCTTTGATGAAGTCACAGAACGCTATGGTATGGAGAAAATAAAAACAATTGGCGATAGCTATCTGGCAGTGTGCGGGCTATCGGTGCCCTATCTGGATCATGACAGACGGGCAATCGATTTTGCCATGGAAATGCTTGCCATCATGCGCCGCTTTACCCATGAAAGGGACTTTAAGTTGAATATTCGGATTGGCATTAATTCGGGTGATGTGGTAGCTGGAATTGTTGGCAGGAATAAATTCATCTATGACGTTTGGGGCGACACGATTAACCTCGCCAATGCCCTGCGATCGGTTTGCCCCCCTGGGTCTATCCTCGTGGCACAAGCGGTTCACCATCGTTTACATGATCTCTACGAGTTTGAGGCAATGGGAGAACTGGTTGCGAACGGCAAAACGAAAGTGGATGCGTGGCGGTTGAAAAATACCCAGTTATCAGTGCAGCCGGAGGGAGTAAAAATTTCATGAACAGTGTGGCGCTACAAAACAACTTGCTGATCTGGGCGATCGCGCTGGTACTCGGATTTCCGCTGCTGGTGATCATCCTGGGAGAGGCGATTCATCGCTTAAAGCGGCGTGGCAAACCGATCGCCGCAACCCTACGGCTCGTTCGCAACTTGATTCTGCCCGTTCTCGTTTTTTTGCTGTTCATGCAGCATGTCCTCAAACTTGACACCGATGGCAGATGGGTGAAAAGTATTGAGACCTTACTTTGGGTCTGCGTGATTCACGCGGCGCTCTCCCTGCTCAACGTGATTTTGTTTGAACAGGCCGAAGCCGATACCTGGCGTTCTAGGGTGCCCAAACTACTGATCGATCTGGCTCGATTGTTTCTGATTTTGCTGGGCACCGCGATCGTGCTGGCAACGGTTTGGAATGCGGATCTGGCAGGATTAGCAACCGCTTTGGGCGTAAGTTCGATCGTGATTGGTTTGGCACTTCAGGACACGCTGGGTAGCGTCACCTCCGGCATTGCGCTCCTATTTGAGCGTCCCTTTTCGGTGGGAGATTGGTTAAATATTGGAGACATCGTGGGGCAGGTCACCGATATCAACTGGCGAGCGGTTCGCCTCCAAACCCTGGAACGCGAAATGGTGGTCATCCCCCACAAAGTCGTCGGCGGTGAAACGATCCGCAACTTCAGCCAACCGCAGCGCCTCCATGCAGAACGAATCCAGATTGGGTTTTCTTACAAGGACCCGCCCAATCTAGCAAAGCAAGTATTGAAAAGCACCGCATTGGAAACTCAGGGCATCTTAACCAATCCGGAGCCTCAAATTTTCACCCTTGCTTATGATGATTCTGCCGTGACCTATGAGGTGAAGTTTTTCATCCAGAACTATGGAGATTTGGAGGAAATTCGCGATCGCTTCATGACTCGCGTCTGGTACGCTGCCCAACGAAATAACTTATCTATTCCTTTCCCTATCCGCACGCTTTACCACTTTCACGGTCCCACCACTCAAGCTAAAGGGCTTTCCAAGAGAGTTGCTGATAGCCTGCAATCGATTCCAGCCTTTGTGCCCTTAGATAAAGAGGGAAATGGACAGAGTTTGTCTCAAGGAATTGTGCTTCAGCACTTTGGTGCAGGTGAAAAGGTTGTGCGACAGGGAGACCCCGATAGTCCCTTGTATATCATTGTTTCAGGACAGGCAATTCTCTCGGTTGTAGATGATCTACATAGAGAACACGAAGTATTGCTCCTCAAAGTAGGCGAGTTCTTTGGCGAAATGGCGCTCTTTTCCGGTGAAGCCAGCCCGGTATCAGTAACGGCTGCTGACGATCTAGAAGTGATGATGATTTCTTCCGGTGTTGTTAATCAGATGATTGAACGTCAACCAAGCTTTGCCCGTGAAATTGGTCAAATTCTAGAAATTCGGCGAAGAGCGATTCAATCAGTAGAATAAAATCCAGTTCAACATCGGGGCTGACAACAATTCGATACCGTTGGCGAATTGACTAGAGGAAAATAAAAGCTTCTGAATCCCATGTTCTCAGGTTAACTCAGCAACTAAAGTAACCAATGTTATGGCGCTCCGCGCGACTCTCAAAAAATAACTCATTGGATCTAAGCGCGTAGCGCTATATCATCACTCATGACACGTTTTAGCGTATCTACTCTCTGCAAAGTCTGTCGTGGTTCCAATTCAAATTGGTATAACTTTTTCTTGGAGAAGGTGCAGTTGTAGCCACTTTTTCTTCTTTTTATGAGTTATCTAGGCAGTAAACTTATACGCGTTTAACTTCACTTAGATATTAGAGCTTACTGGATAGGCGATCGCTGATAGAGGCTTAGAGTGAACTGATCCAAATCCATCGTCCCGGATAACGTCTCTGTACGTACCAATTTGTACTGAGACTGCAAAACATTTTTAGCGGCTTGAGTAAACTGTTGCTTCTCAATCTCAGTTGTGGGTTCATCCCAAACGGGACGTTCAGGGTCAAGCCAAAAGATACGGTCATAAGAAGCTGCCGATGCCAGAGTTTTATCTAGAGCAGGAGCAAACTGGTTAGGGGATGCAGCCAACAGGCTAACCGAAATCTTGGGATCAATGTAGTACGCTAGTCGAAGAATATGTCCCCAGGCTTTGGAGTTCATCACAATCAACGTAGACCGTCCCGCATCTGTTTGAATGGCAGCGCTGATGGTGTGAAACATTTGGCGAGTACGAAGTGTGTAGTCCCCGACCCCAATGCCAAGATACAGGGCTAACAAAATGGTGATTAAAGGCTTTTGCCATTGTCCAGTTGCTTGTTCTAACCATGACGCTAGCAGTAGTAAACAACCAGGGAGGACGAAAATTACGCTTCTTCCATGTCCCCAAGCCAGCGTTGACTTACTCGTGGCAAAATCTATTCCTACTACTAGCAGGAGTGGGAAAATTCCCAAAATAAGCGCAATTCCTAAAACCTGGCGATCGCCGCTCTGCCAAAGCCTAGTGGCAGCTATGAACAGGAACACAGCCGCGACCATACCCGTTGCAAGCGCAATACCATGGGGTACAGTGGTTGACCAACCGCCTGAAACAAGCTGAATTCCCAAGACTTCAAGGACATTCTGTACTTGCTTAACCAATCTATCAATCAGTCCTGCGGATTCAGAAAAACGGTTCAGATCCGCATTTCGCAGTTGCTGACGAGTTCCCCACAGTAGCCAGGGAACCGTCCCAGTAAGACCTAGACCCAGCAGAGCACCATATTGCCACCAGTGTCGTCGATCTAGGTAAAGCGCTAAAACGCCCAATACGATCACCCAGTAGACGAAGAAATAAAAGGTGAAAAAACCACCTGCTACCGAAATAACGAGCAAACTGCTCCACAACACCTGTTTGCGTCGATCGATTGCGGTGCGATCGCTGTTTATAGCCGACAAGCTGAGAATCGCCCAGGCACTGAGTGTCGTCCATAAAACGAGTGAACCATACATGCGGACATTGAGCGAATGAAATAGATAAAAAGGATTGGTTGCCAGTAAAGCGGATAAAATCAGCCCACCCCGATGTCCTAAGACAGCTCGACCCAGTCCGTAAGCACTAAAGATGGCGCCAAGGCTTAGAAAAATACCTAAACTCCGCACTTGAGCAACGGCATTGCCAAAAAGGCGCAGCCAGACATGCTGGGTTAGGTAGAAGAGAGGAGGATGTGGTTCACCTCCTGCAATACCTCTAAAAACTTGTTTAAGGGTAACCAGAACGTTATTAAGCCCAGATTCAAAGGGCAAATTTAGTAGGGATGTATAGTCAGAAAGCAAGACAGGCAAATCACCGGGTGTACGATAGGCAATTTTCTGTCCTCCTGAGATTAAGAGGGATAGAACTTCGTCATACCAAAATTCTTGGCTGCTCAGATTCAACACTCTTACGAAAACCGCAAATGCAATTGCGGCAACCAGGAAGATTTCTAGGGAAAAAGATAGCTTGATCTGTTTCATACTTGGGCTTAACAACATTAGGCATATGCCTATGAATCCCTCAGATCAGGCAATTAGTGTAATGCCCCCCAAATTTCAGACAAGTCTGTTTGAGCAAGACGCCCAAAGTAGCTAAGACCAGCAGCGGATTGCCGAGTTAGAGCGGCTAGTTGGACAGTTGCCCATGAAACTGGAGATAGCAAAAAAGGTATCGGCACTTGAGCGACAGTAAAAACAGGCGCTAGTGGAGCAGATGCAAGGTGAGTACCCCGAAGTGCCCCCCCTTGCTTTAGCCTTCACTGCGATCGAAGTAAGGGGGTTACTTCAGCGAAGCTTAGAGAGACTTCTGCTCTCAATTCCATGTCATGACTGAATAGCGGTACACTTAGTGGTTAGATACAGTTTTGAGAAATCAAGATTTTATTTGACACCCTATCCTGAATTTTATTGATAGTGCTGCGCAACGCCATTGAGCGCAGAGGCTTTAGTTGTGGTTCTCAGAGCTACTACTACCGTACTTAGCTAATACGCACGGCATTCTATAAAACAGGCAACAAAGGAAACCTGATGAATATGGGCTGGTCACCATATCAACCCATCAGGCAGATTCGTTCCAATGGAAACAGTGACGGATGTCCGGGTGTCTATCAACCCTCAAAACCCTCAAAAAGGTTAGGCGTATCTTTATGTCAATTGCTGTTGGAATGATTGAAACTCTGGGGTTCCCGGCGGTTGTCGAAGCGGCGGACGCTATGGTGAAGGCAGCTCAGGTTACCTTAGTCGGCTACGAAAAAATTGGCAGTGGTCGAGTCACCGTCATCGTGCGGGGCAATGTTTCCGAAGTTCAGGCCTCGATCGCTGCGGGCATTGAGTCGATTAAGCGGGTTAGTGGCGGCTCTGTGCTGTCAACTCACATCATTGCGCGCCCCAATGAGAACCTAGAGTATGTGCTGCCCATTCGCTACACCGAAGCAGTCGCGCAATTTAGAGCTGTGATGTAAAACGCTATTTTAAGAAAAGAGTGTAGCGTGAAGCGCCGCGCTCTTTTTCTCAACTGGGTGCGTTCTTTGATTCGCCTCAAGGGTGGACAAGTGAATTGCGATAGATGGCAAAACCCTGCGCCAATCCTACAGCAGTTTTCGGATTGGTAAGCCACAGAAGTAACCTTACACAACAGCTTTTTCTGGCAGTTCTTGTGGCTTATTCAAGCAGCAACCGCTGTAATACATTGAGATAACTCGTCACTCCAGGCGCTTGAGTCTTCCACAAAACGCCCCAGAACAGCAGTAACAACCACTCGAATGTTGCCTCGCGGTTAAAGACGGGACGCAACTCAAGCAGGATTTGCTCAATCCGTTGATAGAGTCTCATAATGGACTTGGCTGATTGTAGTTATTCAGCCAGTTTCCGGCATTCCGCCCACTTTGCGGTTGGAATGTCCTTTTTTATTCTTTAGCGTCTATCGCGACAAGAACTTCGCACTGTCCAGCTGAATGAGCTAATGACCAGAACTCCTTTTTGATGTCTCATGAGCTTATCTCAATCGCTCTCGATCGCCCCGCAGCCCCTTGGCTCCACTGGCTAGAGCAATGCCCTAGCACCAACACTTGGGCGATCGCTCGTTTCTCTACTCTTCAGCATGGCGATGTCGTGTTTACGCGCCAGCAAACTGCCGGACGCGGACAGCAGGGGCGTACATGGCAATCGCCCCCTGGAGTGCTAACGGCTAGCGTTGTGCTGTCCATTCCGACGGAGCATCTGCCGGGACTAAGTTTGGCTGCCGGATTGGCGGTGATTTATGCGATCGAAGATCTTACTGACCTCCAAGAAACCCTGCGTCTGAAGTGGCCAAACGACGTGATGTTACAGGAACGCAAGTTAGCCGGAATTTTATGTGAAAGCGTCGCAAATCACCGCAATAGTCAAGTCGCTGTGGGCATCGGACTCAATCGCTGTGCAGACTTCGCCCCATCTTGTTTGGAAGATAGCCTCATCCAGAAAGTGATTAGCCTCCATCAGGTTAGCGCAATCGTTCCCGATGAGATCGCGCTGCTGGAACGGCTGCGTCACTATCTTCTGGAAACAGCAGGACTCTGGCGATCGTCTGCTCCTAACTCTTGCCTGATGGCACTACTACCTGCCCTACGTCAGCGAGACTTTTTATGCAGTAAGCTCATTACTATTGAGTTGCTTGGAGAACAGATCACGGGCAAGGCGATGGGAATGAGCGATCGCGGTGAATTGCTGCTGCGGCTTGCAGATGGCAGCTTACGCGCCTTCACTTCAGGACATGTACTTTGGCAAAACCTAGAGCCATCTCAACTTTAGATCAGCAGCAAACGTTTGCCAGGGTTATAACAACCGCCAAGGCGGTTAGGACGGGGACATTTAGGGTGGGGCGCTTCGCACCCCACCCTAAATGTCCTCAGCAAACTGGCGACAGCTATAACTTAGAATTCAGGTGCCCAGATTTCTTCTAGCGGTAGCTCCCATCCAGGTAAAACATCTGGAACTGTGAGAATATCTTCTCCTTTGAGAAAGATGGCTTCCTGATTGTGACGGCGAATTTCTACCCACTTTTGCTGGGGATGAATCAGAATCCCTACGGTTGTTCCTTGCTCTAGGAAACTGTCTAGTTTCTCTCTAAGCTTGTCAAGTGAGTCCGTTGGGCTTTTGACCTCTACTGCAATATCTGGCGCAAGCGGGGCAAAGCTTTCTGGGCTGATGCGTAATCTTTCTGCTTTGACAAAGCTGACATCAGGCGATCGTGTGTCCTGATTGGGAAGGCTGAATCCTGCGCTAGATGCCGTCACTCGACCTAGCTTACGAGGCTTGACCCAGCTATAAATCTCTCCAACGAAATTGGCAGCAACTTCATCTGAGTTGTACCCTGACGGACTCATGACAATGATTTCTCCTTGAATTAACTCTAGGCGATGGTCAGGTATCTGAGTTTGTAGCTCTATTAGGTCTTTTGAGGTTAAAGATAGTCCAATCATTTTTGTAGACTCCTAAGATGACCTAATCAATTTGCTGCCTAATCAATTTGCTGATAGTGAGAGCAATCCTGACAAGAACCGCTGGGATTGACTGCACAGCGAATATAGCTCGATCGCGCATTAAATTTGCAGGTTAAATCGCCAATAATATAGCCGATGCCCTCGACGTAATGTTGATCGGGCGATCGGAGTGAATGCTGGAGAGAAGCCAGCCCCCTAGCTGCAAAAGAGTCGATCGCTAGCTGCAACCGCGCTTCTGCTCTAGCGCTAGTTTGTCGCGCAAACCACAGCGATAGCAGTGAGGGAGTCAAACCTAAGACAAGGATGAAAAACGTGATCATCACGGGATTCTCGACTGTCGATTAGCGTTGGCTTATTTTTAGAATGATGGGAACAGACCTGCTAGAGGCAAGCGAGTTGCTTGATCGGCTCACCCGTGAGGCTGAAGGGGCGAATGGTCGTGATTTTAACCGGGACAGTCTGACCCTTGAGCTGAGCAATATCCCCCTGAAAGAAGGTGAGGCGATTGCCTCTGGTTCGACCCATAACCTGAGTCGGATCTTTGAGATTTTGATCTTCTACCAAGACTTCCTCAATGCGACCCAGATAGCGCTGCGATCGCTCCCCTGCCTGCACAGACACCAAATGATTCAGGCGCTGAAGGCGATCGCTCTTCACTTCTTCACTCAGCTGATTATCCCAAAGGGCAGCCGGAGTGCCGGGACGCGGTGAATAGGCAGCGGTATTGATCAAGTCAAAGCCAATATCTTCTATCAGCTTCAGGGTATTTTCAAACTGAGCTTCAGTCTCGCCCGGAAAGCCAGCGATCGCATCGGCGCTAATGGACGCATCGGGCATATAGCGGCGAATCGTGTCAATAATCCGCAAATACTTCTCGCGAGTGTAGCCCCGCGACATCGCTTTTAGCACGTCATTGTCACCCGACTGAAACGGAATATGAAAATGCTCACAGACTTTAGGCAACTCTGCGCAAGCCCGAATCAGCCGTTCGGTGAAATAGCGAGGGTGACTGGTGGCAAATCGGAGGCGATCGATTCCCGGCACATCGTGGACATAGTACAGCAAGTCCGTCAAAGTATGCAGGTGACGACCATCCGCTGTTGACCCCGGTAAATCGCGTCCGTAGGCATCAATGTTTTGTCCCAGCAGCGTCACTTCTCTAAAGCCCTGCTGTCCTAGTCCTTCCATCTCGGCACGGATGGCTTCGGGTGTACGAGATTGTTCTACGCCTCGGACGTTAGGCACAACGCAATAGGTACAGCGCTCGTTGCAGCCGTAGATCACGTTGACCCAAGCCGTTACGGTGCTGTCTCGCCGAGGCTTAGTGATATCTTCAACAATCTGAATTGCCTCTTTAGCCACAACCTGATTGCCGCTAAAGACTTCCTCTAGCAGATCGCGCAGCCGATGAGCATGCTGTGGTCCCATGATCAGGTCAAGTTCGGGCACACGGCGCAGCAGCGTTTCACCTTCTTGTTGGGCGACACAACCCGCCACAATCAACGTTAGATTGGGCTGTTCGTGCTTTCGCTTAGCCTGTCTGCCCAGGTAAGAATAGACCTTTTGCTCGGCGCTGTCCCGAATGGTACAGGTGTTGTAAAGAATGACGTCTGCCTGATTGGGATCTTCTGACCACTGAAAGCCCATTTCTTCCAAAATTCCTCCCATGCGCTCAGAGTCGGCTTTATTCATCTGGCAGCCAAATGTGGTGATGTGATAGCGGCGAGGAGAGAGGGTCATGGATGGCTCAGGCTTAAAAAGATTAGGGTTAGAAGATACGATTCTTTCCGTAATTTATTATAGAAGTTATGGAAGGCTGATATAGAAGTTATAGAAGGCTGAATTGGCGGATCGTGCAGGGATTAAACCTTAATTGTCAGAAATCTGGGTAAAAAAAGCCCCCCAACTTTGCAGCCAGGAGGCACATCCCCTATCCGAAGGAACTAAGGTAGTGTGCCCGAATTTACTAAGGGGGGAACAGTGAAAGAGAGGAATAGCAGCACAATTCAGTAATTTACGACTTCGGGCATAGAGTAGATTTTCCTAGGGCTTGCTAATCTGTGCGAAGTACAGAGCCAGACAAATTTGGCAGGCAACTATGAACTCATCTACTGACCTGAGTACAGCTTCGGAAAATGCGATCGCTGGGGTCTTGTCTCCCACCATCCTTCGCTATTTTGAAACCCTCAATGCTGAAGCTTTTCAGCTCACTGCCCGCCTGTTTGCAGAAACAGGAAAGCTCTATCCTCCCTTTGAAGGGGCGATTGTGGGGCAAGAGGCAATCGCTGCTTACTTGGAGAAGGAAGCTAGAGGAATGAAGGTCTTGCCTCGTGAGGGGGTTCTCCAAACAGCCGAAGCCGGAACCACTGAGATCAAAGTCATGGGTAAAGTACAGACAGCACTCTTCAGCATCAATGTGTCTTGGCACTTTAAGCTGGATGCTCAGGCTAAAATCTTGACGGCTCAGGTCAAATTGCTGGCTGCCTTGGAAGAGCTGCTCAGCCTACAGAAATAGGACTCACAGAAATAAAATTTGCAGGGCTAGGCGTGAATCAAGCTTTGGCTTTAACGTTGAGCTTGCCGGGTCTGCGCCGTGCCATCCGCACTGAATAGGGTAACACTCCCACCAGTAGGGCAAACGCTTCATCCGGAATACGGGCGATCGTCTCCTGATCAAAATAGTTTTCAAACTGATTGAGAATCATTTGGGCACGCTGGAGCGGCACAGACTGGTCAGTAAACTGTTGAGTCAAACGAATCCATTGACGGCGAATTAGATAGGCATCATGCCGTTCTTCATGCGAGTTGGGCTGGATGATAGACAAATTGCCAACAGGAATTACCGCTTGGCAGTCCAAATCAAAAACTCCTCCTACGGCAGCTCCAGGCCCTGCAAACTCGGCATAGAAGGGTTTGTACAAGATTAATCCGTTGCGCCGACGGCTATTCACAACCCAGAGACGACCAGTTTGCAAGTACTTCAAAATCTGTGCAGCTTCCGCATCTTCAACGGTAGATGGGCAGTGAGTAGGCAAGGAATCAGGGGTCAAAGGGTCAGTGGGCAAGCATTCAGCAGTTTGAGGGTCGGCAGCAGGGCGATCAATCGAGGCTTCACTCTGGAGCTGGAGTTGGGGCGTATTCATCCGCTGAGGCATTACAGCCTCAGAAACCGTAGCCTCGGAAACTGTAGCCTCAGAGCCTGTAGTCTCAGAGCCTGTAGTCTCAGAAATAGCATCAGCAGGATGGGTGAAGGAAGTAACCGGATAATGCCACTGATTTTGACTAAGCATCTCAACCTAATTTGAGGGATTTCCTAGAGCACAGGGCGATCGATTACAGGAGTTCGAGAAGGCTGTAGGCACGTCTGAAAACTTGGGCAACTTATCTAAGAGGCTTTTACTTCAGGCAACATAGCTGCTTTTAA
>JAHHHD010000041.1 GCA_019359505.1 Drouetiella hepatica Uher 2000/2452
CTGTGCGACGAGTATCACAAAGGTCTGCAAAGGCTTCGACAATGGCAAGTTGGGACATCTGGTATCACAGTTGGAGAGATGACATAACTACCCTATCAAGCACTTAACTAGAATGAAATAGCCCTGGCTTTCCAACGATATCTCCATCAAATGCAGTGAGGGCTGGTAGAGATAGAGAGCTTTTACTTATCTTGCATAAGGTTCTGTCCGAGGTGGAAACGTCTACACAGGCTTTTAATGGTCTCTGTGCTGCTGTGCGGTATGCTATTAAAAGACAAATTGCTCGAAGTGGGGTTATTCCTCAACTTTCAGAATCAGCAGGCTCACACTTAAAAGCCATTGAATTTATTGATGCATTTGTCATTAGATCGATTGAGGGGCAGGTTGCTGCAATTGTAGCAGGGGCTGTCCTATCTATGTATTTTGATCAGTTTGAAGGTTTTGAGGTTATTGTTCATCCGGTCAATCAGAGTGGTGCTTCTTCCAATGAAGTAGCAGATATAGACATCAAGAAGAACGGTAAGATTTTTGTGGTATTCGAGGTTAAAGATAAGCAGTTCAATGAGCAGGATGTTGACCATGCTGCTTTCAAAGCCAGTCAGTACGGCTTGAATTCAATCACATTTGTTATTGGAGTCAATGGAATATGCATCGGCTCATCTCTTGAGCAGGTTGCGAAAACTGTTTTGCTTGCGAGAAGCGTCAATGTTATTTTTGTTGATCTTGTCTCCTTCATGAGATCAGTAATTGCATTATGTCCAGAGCTTTCTTTTGCCACTTTTTTTGCAAAGCTTCGGTACTATGCGATCGGTGCTCGGGTCAGGGATGAAGTTTTTGAGCATATTGAGTATGTTTCTCAATTCATGCAAGTCTTGTCGAACCTGCCATCTAATCCATTGGAGAAGACGGAATAATGATGGTTGACGGGGTACGGAGATTTCTTGCTATGGCTCCACGTTGACGATACACATTTAAACCTGCCAGACGCGCGGCACACAGCCCGATCGCCCTGCATAAACCGGACGCAGCAGGTGCCAGACTTGCGTGAACCAGTGGCGGACTTCGGTGGTGGAATTGCCTCGGTAGCGGCAGAGCAAGCCCGACATGAGGCGCGTGGCTCCGGCTTGGCTGTTAGAGGACGGAGAGGACGGGAAGAGCGATCGCGCTTTTGTCACCAGTTCTGGATCAACGATTTGTCCGATAAAAGCAAAACTGCCGATGACCGGGTAGCCCGCCAAACCGTGGGAGCTGTCTAGCATTTCGCCCCCGCCTGTCAAATATTGTGGGTCAATCCACAGCAGTCGCCCCTGCTGCCAGACTTCTGTGCGCGATCGCCATTCGCCTGTCGAGAATTTCTCGCCCCGTGCCGTGCGCCCCAATCGCGTGATCTCCCATCCTGTCCAGATGGCGTTTGCCTCTAGCTCAACGCGTAAATCCTGACGGTAGATTGCGCCATCAAAGACAATTGTCTCCTGCGGAAACCATTCCAGGCTCGATCCGGCGGCTAAGTGAATCTGGGTCGTTTGCTGAGCTGTTGCACCGCTGCTGCGATACACTTTGGCGGCTGAGGCGGTTGTCACCAAGGCAAGGGCTTGAGGATGGAGGCGAATGTTGAGAGAGAGGCGATCGCCCCCCACCATTCCCCCTGCGGTGTGCAGCATCACGGTATGGCAGACTTCGCGCCCTTCTGGGTAAAACGGTCGCTGCACCTTCAGGGGAGCCTGCATGTGGCTGTGGCTGAGTAGGGTTTCACCTGAACCTGTTTCACCGCCTGTTTTACCTAAGTGGCTAAACTCTAGCTGGAGCTGTCCCTGCCAGTGTTCAGGAGTGGAAGCGAGAGTATCGGATTGCGGCTTACTGAGACTCAAGGGGCGATCGATCTGACTTCAAAACAGCACTTTAAAACAGCAGCTCTGCCGCACCTTCAACTAGCGTCAGGGATTTCTCTCCTCTGGGCATCTGCGGCAAACGAACGATCGTCTGTGCCGGAAATGCTGGCAGCGTCTGGTGCGGCTCAAATCGATTATGCACGATATAACGCTGACTTACGCCTAAATCGGCAAGGGATTGCGTCAGGCGCTCAGCTTCGGCAACGATCGCCGTCTGTGCTTGCAGCACGCCAATAAACTCAGTATGGTTAGCATCTTTCAGTTTTTTCTGGGTCTGCATGACGCGCTGACGCAGGGTGCGGAGCCGCCCCATGAGTTCGGTGCGCCCGACTGAATCTTGATATTTAATCCAGAGCTTGAAGATCCAGGAAAGCCAGTCAGCCAGAGCGGTGGGCATTTCCAGAAACCGTAGCAAATGTCCGGTGGGTGCGGTGTCTAAAACAATTAAATCTTGTTTTCCTTGCTCTAGCAGCTCCATGACCTTAATGAGTGACAGCATCTCGTCAATGCCGGGAAGCGCCTGAGCCACGATTTGCCGCCATGCCTGGGGCGTGTAGGCAATTTGCAGCGACTCATCGCCCGTATCGCCGCTCATCATCGCCGCCAACTCCCAGAGGTAGTCTTCTCGAAACTGCTCTAAAACCTGCTTTGCGTCTATCTCTTGGGCGCTGAGATTGGTCGAAATCTGTGTCGGCTGATGGGTAAGCGACATTCCCAAGGCATCCCCCAGAGAGTGCGCTGGATCGATGGAAATGACGCGAATGTTTTTGTCGGGATGGGCTGCCGCCAAATGCCACGCGATCGCCCCGGCCACGGTAGTTTTGCCCACGCCCCCTTTGCCGCCTACGAGAATCAGCCGTCGTCCTTCGGTCAGGAAATTGGGCAAGCTGGGTAGCAGCTTTGTGGGTAGGGCAAATGGGGCAGCGATCGCAGGAGTCAGCCGGAACGCAGAGGCAGGCTGAATCTGGGACATCAGAGAATCGATCGCCGCGAATCCTACAGGCTCTTGCGGCTGCTGGGGCACGCCGAGGACGGGCTGAAGGTCGTCCTGAATCCCCTCAAACTGAATCGCCTCAAACTTAGCCAATAGCTCCTGCTGTTCTGGAGTAGCGCGATCGAGGTGAATATGATTCACAAACAGTCCACCCACCGGAATCTGAAGCGTATGAAGGGCATCAATAAATCGCCGAGTTTCCAAATAGCTCATCGGCTCTGGAATTGCCACGACGCAACAGGCGGTTCGCACGGGGTCTTGCAGGAGCTGCCGTCCAGAGGCGAGATCTGCCTTCATCTCCGTAAGGAAGCGATCGCTTTCATCGGCAACATAAGATCCGGCAAAGCGCTGCGTCATGACTCGATGCTTTTCTTGGAATAAATCTAGCGCTCCCAGAAAGCCGTCCAGAAAGTCCATCAAGCCAAATAGGTTGAGCGTATGTCCGCTAGGAGCCATGTCCACCACGACGCGATCGGCAACCTGCTCCCGCAACAGCCGCTGAATTTCTAGAATCCCCATTAGCTCATCCAGACCCGGCCAGCTCAGATCCCAAATAGGGCTGAGGTCTTCACCCTCCACAAAGCTGCCTCGCTCTACCAAAATCTCTAATACCTTGCCGTAGTCGGCTTTGAAGGCTTGTAGTAGCGCCTGGGCATCAAGCGATCGCACCTGGAGGTTAGGCAGATCCGACATTGCCTGGGGCACATCTCCTACAGCTATCTGCAAGACATCGCCTAGCGAATGCGCCGGGTCGGTGGACAGCAGCAAAACTTGCTCTGTGGGAAAGCGTTGCGCCCATCTACGCGCAAATCCACAGGACAGGGTGGTTTTGCCTACGCCTCCTTTGCCGCTAAACAGAGCTAAACGCAGAGGATCAAAGTGATTCATAAAATTGGCTCACTAAATGGGCTTACTGAAGGGGCTTGCTGAAGGAGCAGATGGAAGGGACAAAAGGCTAGGTTGGGCGATCGCTCCGGAAATTTACGGAGCTGGAATCCGCTACACAGCTTAGGTTTATCGGTAAATCAACAGTTAAGAACCTCAACAGAGTCAGCCATATTGATCTATAAGGTACGCTGTTGATTCTTTAAGAGCTGCCGTTTTAGCCCTTATTGCTATAGTTCCCGCGCTGATGCCCACTATCGCGCCACAAAATGATCCCGTGAATATTTCCTATGAACATCTCCCCACTGAACGGCAGACCTGGACGCAACAACAGCGGTCGAGAGATTGAGTGTCTTCAGGCAAAGGTTGCTCTTCTAGAGCAGCTTTTAGCAACCCATGAACAGGAAACGATCGAAAAATCAAATCGCCTGGAAAAGGCAATTGCAGATCTACAGGTTCATGCTCAAAAGCTAGCTGAATCTGAGCAGGCATTGCGACGCTCTGAAGCTGCTTCTACAAGACAATCCCAGCAGCTCCAAAAAACGCTGCGCGAGCTTCAGCATGCTCAAGCCCATCTGGTTCAAACTGAGAAGATGTCTAGCTTGGGGCAGATGGTGGCGGGAATTGCCCATGAGATTAACAACCCCGTGAACTTTATTCATGGCAATATCCCTCCCGCAGAGCGATACATTGAGGATCTGCTCCTGCTGCTAAACCTATATCAGCGTCATTATCCGTTGCCTAGCTCAGAGATCGAAAATATGATTGCGGCGATCGATCTAGAGTTTCTTAGGCAAGACTTACCCTGTCTGCTGCAATCTTTGCAGTTAGGAGCCGATCGCATTCGACAAATTGTTTTATCTCTCCGCAATTTTTCACGCCTTGATGAGGCCGAAAAGAAACCTGTTAATCTGCATGATGGCATCGACAGTACGCTTTTGATTTTACAGTCTCGCCTCAAGGGCAAGTCTCACGGCAAGTCTCAGGGTTCAGCCATTCAAGTTATTAAGGAATATGGCATACTGCCCCCTGTCGAATGCTATGCAGGTCAGCTCAATCAGGTATTTATGAATATTCTCAGCAATGCCATTGAGGCGCTAGAAGATGCGACGGCTACCTCTGTCTGCGATTCTCCCACAATCACTATTACAACTTCTCTAGAGCAGGCTACAGATAATATTAATAAAGGCAATATTAATAGCCCTACCGCAGTTCTGATTCGTATCTGTGATAATGGCGCTGGCATTAGAGAGTCTGTTCTAGAACACTTGTTTGAGCCGTTTTTTACAACTAAGCCTATTGGCAAAGGCACAGGGTTAGGGCTATATATCAGCTATCAGATTGTGGTGGACAAGCATCATGGTTCCTTGAAATGTATCTCAGCACTCACTCAAGGCACCGAATTTCAGATTAGAATTCCACTCCATTAAACGTGTGAACTTACCTGTCTGCAACTCCACTGCATGGGACGCAACTTTTATGTATGACCTGACTAAGTTTACGCTCAAAAATATGACCGAGTGTGGAGCCGATCTGCGGAAGCTCGGTTCTGGAGCAGACAGCATGGAAGAAGTGAGCGATCGCATAGTTCGCTATCTCTATGAGCAGTTTGTTGATGAGCAGACCGATCGCCCTGCCTTTGCACTGGTTCGCTTCTTCAAGACCCATCTCTATGGGGAGCTAGAGGCGAGTTTGCAACAGCATCTGACTGCCGCATCGCCAGATCAGCCCAGCGATGTTCTTAAGTGTCTGACGCTCCTGGCAACGGTGGGAGATCAGCCAGCGTGGAATTCTCGTTACGCATCAGAAGGGCATCAGGTGATTCCCTTGGCCAGCGAGCAGATTGTGGCACAGTCGCCGATGATTTCTCAGCTCATCAAACAGTTTGGCTTAGAAACAAGCAGCGTTCTGTCGCCCGACCCTGAGCTGCTAGTAGATTTGGAACAAAAAACCTTTAATGTGTTCCATGTGCCAGCGGCGATCGCCAGTCCTTATGTGCCCGCTCAACAAGAGTTTGTGATTCCTTGCGGCATTCAGTCGGTGCTAGGGTTTGGCGGTATGCTGCCGTCGGGTAATATCATTGCCGTCATTCTGTTTTCAAAAGTGCCTATCTCCAGAAATACGGCTGATATGTTTAAAACTTTGGCTCTCAATACCAAAATGGCGGTATTGCCGTTCGATCGGGGCACTATTTTTAGGAAGTGACTCGATGAGCTGGGTCGAAAACAGAGCAAACTTGGGTTATGTTTGTTTTGAATCTTGACCTTGCCCATTCAGAGTTATGCGAAATAGACAAACCCAGGAAAGATCCAGGTGAATCAGAGAGGGCTAAGCATCAAAGTTGAGCAGCTCAAAGCGCAGGTCGCCGCTTTGGAACAGCTCTTGGAGGTTTATGAGCGGGAAACGATTGAACAGTCTGACAGGCTTGAAAAAGCGATGGAAACTGTTCAACAACACGCCCAACAGCTCGCCCACTCTGAGGCTGCCCTACAGGTCTTGAAGTCTATTTTAGACAGTATGGGAGAAGGGGTAATCGTGGCTGATCAGCAGAGCAAACTGCTGTTTGTCAATCCGGCGGCAGAGCAAATTTTGGGCGATCGCCATGTCTTGCTCCAAAGTGAGGGGCGAGAAGAGCCTCTAGAATCGTTACTCCAGCCTGATCGGATCACGCCCTATGCGATTGCAGATTTGCCGCTCATTCGAGCCATTCGCGGAGAGTCTGTCGATGCCACTGAAATGTATGTTTGCCCTATCCTAGAAGCACAGGGCACAGAAGGCATCTGGCTGCGGGTAACAGCACGCCCCATTCGTGGAGAAAACGGCAGCTTGCGGGGAGGCGTGGCTGTTTTTCACAACATTACAGCCATCAAGACTACGGAAGATGCCCTACGCCAATCGGAAGCGCGATCGCGGCAGCAAACCCAAACCCTAGAGCAAACCTTACGAGAGCTACAGCAAACCCAGGCTCAGCTCGTGCAAACCGAGAAAATGTCGAGTTTGGGTCAGCTCGTCGCGGGAGTTGCCCACGAGATCAATAACCCTGTCAATTTCATCCACGGCAATATCTTTCCCGCAGAGCAATACATCCAAGATTTGCTGGCGCTCATTGACCTCTATCAGCAGCATTATCCCGATCCAGTTGCCGAAATTCAAGCCGAGACTGAGCGAATCGATCTGCCCTTTGTCGCAGAAGATCTGCCCAAATTACTGCAATCGCTGAAGATGGGTGCCGATCGCATTCGGCAGATTGTCCGATCGCTGCGCAACTTTTCCCGTCATGATGAGTCCGATATGAAGCCTGTTGATATTCATGAGGGCATCGACAGTACGCTGATGATATTGCGCGATCGCCTGAAGTCTAAGTCAGAGCTTCCGAGCATTGTGGTGTGCAAAAGCTATGGGGCGCTGCCCTCAGTGGAATGCTATGCAGGGCAGCTTAACCAGGTGTTCATGAATATCTTGTCGAATGCGATCGATGCTCTGGAGATGGGCGTTGGTCGTCGATCGCTGGCTGCGACATCGGCAGATAAGACATCGGCGGATGTGACACGCTATCCCCATTCTGCAACTCCGACCATCCAGATTCAAACGGAAAAAAGGGATTCTCGCGTGATCATCCGCATTGCAGACAATGCAGGCGGTATGCCCGAAGACGTTCGGACAAGATTATTTGATCCGTTCTTCACCACAAAGCCGATCGGTAAAGGCACAGGATTAGGGCTTTATATCAGCTATCAAATTGTGGTAGACAGGCATGGTGGAACCTTGACCTGCCGATCGGAACCAGAGCAGGGAACAGAATTTTGCATTGAAATTCCTATTTTGCCTGCTTCTAGCGATCGCAAATCTCATCTCTCTGAGCCAGACATTAGCGCTCCCTTCACATTCAGCCACAATGGTTAGAGCTTAAGGTGTTGAAGCTCTGAATGTTGTGGTTGTGATTTAGATTAAGACAGGACTTACGCATTTTTGTTATGTGTGGTGGGCGCAGCCCACCACACATAACAAAAATGCACTACAGCTAGAGGGCTTGCGTAAGTCCTATAAGATCCTTGACCTGCGTTGAGTGTCAATTTTAGGCGGTCTATTTTATGAAAGTTGCCTGAACCGATCCTTCGTGCGCTTCATTTCAACTCGGCGCTCCAGCCTGGAATTAAATTCCATCAGGAGAATCAAAACTGTATCTTGTTGTGATAACTCAGTCATCCCTTTTCAGTACGCTGGGTGTAATGAAGTCAGGTCAGCTGCCAATTTAATGCTAATCAATATTATGGTAACCGCCAAGGCGGTTAGGACGGGGACATTTAGGGTGGGGCGCGAAGCGCCCCACCCTAAATGTCCTAAGCAAACTGGCGACAGCTATAGTCAATAGCCTGATCACTGCCTCAATTTTGACATTTGCAGTCATGCTGCTAATGTCTGGAGCGTCTGTTCTAGCTCAGCATAAACTTCCTATTGGGAACTGCTTAAATTTTTCATGATTAGATCTTCCCAAGTAAGGGGCCTTAGCTGACCTAGCTATAATGCTTGGAAAGCGCGTTTAATATAGATTATTTCTGTATTTTTTGATACTGATTAGAGCTTAGATGTCAAATCTACGTCACAATTCCCTGACAAATCTACAATTTACCCCTGATCGACTCATCTGTTGGCATACACTCGCCTTCCCCAACCTAGAGTTCTAGCGTCTAGACTGGATGGACTACCACGCGATCGAACGAGATCGGAATAGTATGCCAGATTATATGAGTGATTTATTTAAGGGATTTGAAGAATTTGTGGAGTTTCTTTCCACCATAGACGAGAAGGTCGAGCGGGGAGAGTTTTGGTCAGATTTTCAAGTCAACGCTCGGACAAGCAATATTCCCCGACAGGGCAATATCCCCCGCAGCACTATCAGCCGCCCTCCTGGCGCTCATCCCAACATCAGCCGCCCTCCTGGTGCTCCTGTTGATGATAGTATTATCGTCTCGCCACCCTCCTCTGAGGATATGGATGACAGCGTGGGGTCATTTTCTAGGGAAGTAGGTGGCTTATCAGGGGTGCTAAACGAGCTGCGAGAGCTGGTTGAAATTCCTCTCAAGCACCCCCAACTGCTTACCAAGCTCGGTCTAGAACCACCGCGAGGCGTGTTGATGGTGGGTGCGCCTGGAACAGGCAAGACTCTGACCGCCCGGACGCTGGCTGAAGAGCTGGGTGTAAACTACATTGCGATCGTCGGCCCAGAAATCATGGGCAAATACTACGGCGAGGCAGAATCGCGTTTGCGGAGCGTATTTGAGAAAGCTACAAAAGCCGCTCCTTGCATTGTCTTCATTGATGAAATTGATAGCCTTGCCCCCGATCGCGCCAAGGTAGAAGGCGAAGTTGAGAAGCGGGTTGTGGCCCAGTTGCTGAGCCTGATGGATGGTTTCGCCAAAACCAAGGGCGTAATTGTTTTGGCGGCTACGAATCGTCCTGATCACCTCGATCCTGCTTTGCGTCGTCCTGGTCGGTTCGATCGCGAGGTGCAGTTTCGCGTGCCCGATCGCAACGGTAGGCTAGAAATTCTCAACATTCAGACTCGCCAGATGCCGACCGATAGCACGGTGGATTTGGGGGCAATCGCCGATCTGGCGGTGGGCATGGTGGGCGCTGATCTCAAAGCCGTCTGTCAAAAAGCTGCCTACACAGCGTTGCGTCGCCAGGTGCCCGACCTGCAAGCCGCCCATCCAGAAACGATGACCGTCACCCAGGCAGATTTTCTTCAGGCGATTCGGGAAGTCAAGCCTTCGGTACTGCGATCGCTTGAGATTGAGTCTCCCAACATTGCCTGGAGCGACATTGGCGGACTGGATGCGATCAAGCAAATCCTGCAAGAATCTGTGGAAGGGGCTTTGCTCTATCCTGAGCTATATCGCCAGACGGGAGCCAAAGCGCCGCGTGGTATCTTGCTCTGGGGCGCGCCTGGAACAGGCAAAACGCTGCTGGCAAAGGCGATCGCCTCTCAGGCACATGCCAATTTCATTGCCGTCAACGGCCCAGAGCTGCTCAGCAAATGGGTGGGAGCAGCAGAACAGGCGGTACGTGAACTTTTTGCCAAAGCTAGACAGTCTGCTCCCTGCGTCGTATTTATGGATGAGATTGATAGCCTTGCACCTGTACGGGGCAGCTTCCAGGGCGATTCTGGAGTGAGCGATCGCGTTGTCGGGCAGCTCTTGACCGAGCTGGACGGGCTGCACGGCTGTGCTAACGTCTTGCTAGTTGCGGCAACCAACCGCCCCGATGCTCTTGATCCGGCGCTGCTGCGATCGGGGCGGCTCGATTTGCAGCTCAAGGTAGACTTACCCGACGAAGCTAGTCGTCTGGCAATTTTGCAGGTGCACAATGGCGATCGTCCTCTAACTGAGGTCGATCTGCTCTATTGGGCGGCTCAGACAGAAGGCTGGAACGGCGCTGACTTGGCACTGCTCAGTAATCAGGCTGCTCTACAAGCGGTGCGTCGTTACCGCGCTCAGGGCATGACTGACCCTAGCGCTATCCGTATCACTGCCGATGATTTTGTGGCGGCTCATCAAGCGTTGCTCGATCAAAGGGGTTAACGGTAACGATAATTTAAATTGAAGTTACAGCAATTTTCAATTGCATAAATTACATTTAACCAATCGCAAAGCGCTGTGGGTAGTCCTTACCTAAATACCGCTACCAGCGCTGTAAAACCTTTAGTGCCGATCGCCCGATTGCACTAAGGGTTTTTTATTGGCGATTGAATTGAGATTCACTCACATCTCATATAGCTGTCGCCACTTTGTTTGGGACATATTTGGTGGGGCGCTCAACGCCCCACCAAATATGTCCCAGTCCTAACCGCCTTGGCGGTTGCTATACCAATTTAAATTGGTTATTAATAACTCTTTGTATTGCCAGCGTTAGCAATTGAACAGGGCTGGGAAAGATGGGTTTATCTACAGAATAAGTGAAGTTAGATAGCTCCAAAGGGCAATTTAACGATCGCTTCTGTAGAGGGTTCTGCTGATCGGAATGTGGCTTAGACTCAGTAAAAATTCGGACTTTCGCACAGGTGCTTTATCCCAAATTGATAAATGTTCAGCGTTTACGTCAGCACCTTTTGCTTTTGAAAGTTCTTATTCTGATCATGTAGCTCGCATCTTCTGAATCTTTTCCTCATTAGGAAAGCAGAACATTTAGCGTTTTTTATCCATTACAAACTAAACTCCCAGGAATTTATCATGGCTGTTGAAAAAGTTAACTCCTCTTCTAGTCTGGCTGAAGTTGTCGATCGCATCCTCGATAAGGGTATCGTGGTTGATGCTTGGGTTCGTGTGTCTTTGGTCGGTATTGAACTACTGTCGATCGAAGCTCGGGTAGTCATTGCCTCTGTTGAAACCTACTTGAAGTATGCCGAAGCAGTGGGTTTGACCACTCAAGCCGCCGTACCCGCTGCGTAGGTCACGTCATCAAGTCTGGTCAAGTCCCGGATTTAGAGTTGTTGTTTATTTTTTGAAAGGTGTTTGCACCTTTCAAAAAATAAACAGCAGATTTGCAACACGACTCACCTATCCTCTCTGCCATGTCTCCCGTAACTTCTCTTCAAGTCTCCTGGCAACAGCAGCGCCAGCAGCGCCAACAGACTTTAGCCCAACGGCAACAGCAGGTTCGCACTCAGCTCGATCGCTTTCAGCAAGCGCGACAAGAGAGGGCGATCGCCTTGCGACAAACCCTACAGCAATTTCAGGTGCAGCTTCAGCAAGAGACCCAAGACTTTCTTTCGCAAGCCAGCACCCAGCGTCAGGAGCAAGCCATGCAGCTTACCCAACAGCTCTGCCGCTCTACCCAGCTTCTCCGGCAGCAGACGGCAGAATTGCTGTCTATGCAGACGGCCGATCGCACCTTGATGGCTCAGCAGATCTTTCAGGAATTGGGCGAGTTCCATGCCAGTCTGATTAATTCCACAGCGCTGCTCCGAAAAAGTCTACAGCAGCAAATTCAGCTTTTGCGCACCGAAACTCAGGACAAGCTGCAATCCCACCGGCAGGTTCGAATTCAGAACCAGATGGAGATGATGCAGGAACTCAGCAACTATGTGGAAGTGCTGCATTTTGAAGTTCAGGTTTATCTAACTGATCTGGCACAAACCCGTCAGGTTCGATCGCAGCAAATCCGTCAAGAGCTGCAGGAATGCCGCGATCGCCGTCTTGCCGAAACTGAGGCGATGTTTCAGCAGCTAGGAGAGTTTCGGGCAGAACTACGTGCTGTTTATGCTGAGGTGCGTCAATCAGTTTGGGGCGAAATCAGTGATACCCGCAGTGATATCCATAGTGATAGCCGCAGTGATGTGAGCACGAAGAAATCCTCTGAGCCGATCGCCCTGCCTAAAAGTTCTCCAAAAATAACTAACCTAGTGACCAGTCCAGTGGTTAGTCCAGTGGTTAGTCCAGCGACCAGCTCAGCGACTCGTCTAGCGACTAAGCCAGGGACTAATTCAGCAGCCGTGATGTTTAAGCCAGTTGCTCCGGTCAAGCCAGCTGTGGCATCCGCAATTTCCCTTAAGTCTGTTAGTCACGAAGCACCTGCAATATCTTTGCTAATCGCTCCCGTTCCAGCAGGTCTATCGCCATTGGAACAGCAGATTTATTGTCACATTGAGCAAACTCAGGGCGCACGTCTAACTGACATTGAAACTGCGCTGGGCATCAGTCGCTTTCAGGCAGTTGACACCCTGCGATCGCTGATCAAACAAGGCTTAGTCATTCAGCGCAATCGGCTCTATTTGTTGCAGAGCGATCGTCTTCAAAGCAGTGGATTTTAGATAGTTTCGCTTTTCACCCCTATCCTCTTCGTCCATAAGGAAGTCTGTTTGTGACTACCGTTCTCAAAACCAGCCCCCGCCAATTTGTATCCACTCCAGCCGTTGAGCGCGTTGCTCTGCGCGCCTTTCGCTATTTGCAGTCAGGCTATTCCGTGCATCTGCGGGGCGCAGCCGGAACTGGAAAAACGACGCTTGCGCTGCACCTTGCCGATCTGATGGCTCGTCCGATCATGCTGATTTTTGGTGATGACGAGTTCAAAACCTCTGACTTGATTGGCAATCAGACGGGCTATACGCGCAAAAAGGTTGTGGATAACTACATTCACAGCGTCGTCAAAGTGGAAGATGAAATGCGCCAGCATTGGGTAGATTCTCGGCTGACGCTTGCCTGTCGAGAAGGCTTTACGCTGGTCTACGACGAGTTCAACCGCTCTCGTCCAGAGGTAAACAACGTTCTGCTGTCAGCTTTAGAAGAAAAGCTCTTGGCGCTGCCGCCCAACAATAACCGCAGTGAATATGTTCGCGTCAGTCCTCACTTCAGGGCAGTTTTCACGTCGAATCCTGAAGAATACTGCGGCGTTCATGCTACTCAAGATGCGCTGCTCGATCGCCTCGTCACGATCAATATGCCGGAACCCGACGAGCTGACGCAACAGGAAATTGCGGTTCACAAAACCCAAATCGATCGCGAAAGTGCGTTAATGATCATCCGTCTGGTCAAAGCTTTTCGGACAGGCACAGGCAACGAAAAAGCCTCTGGACTGCGATCGGCTCTGATGCTGTCGAAGATTTGTGTGGAGCATGAGATTCTGGTCATGCCAGAAAACACTGAATTCCGGGAAGTCTGTCAGGATATTTTGCTATCGAGATCTGGATTGTCGATCGAAGAATCCACCCGCATTTTGTGGCATATCTTCAATGAAATGATTCAGGCAGACGCGATGCAGTCTCATAGCTCTCAAAGTTTGGGTCATCAAAGTTTGGGTCATTCTGTCCCTGATGCGATCGCTTCTGCTCATCTATCCAACCGTGAAATCGCTTATCCCGAATCGTTCGTCCCGGCAGCTTCGATTGATTACGCTCCTCAGTCACGCGTGATCTCTAGAGGTGCTGATGAAGCTGCCGAATTTGGGCTGACTGCGATCGCAGATTCTCCCGATTCAGAAGATTTTGAGCTGCCTACCGAAGGTCTGGAATTAGGCAGCGTTGCCAATATCTCAGTCGAAAACTTTCCTCAGCAAAGCTCTGGCTCAGCGTTCTCAATCTCCCACAAATCCCTGAAAAAGTAGCGTATCTGCTGCGCGTTACCCCATCGTTTAGAAGCAAGCAACCCCCGCACTTTATCATTGCCCCCACCATGCTCTCCTCTGCAACGCAATCTAATCGAACGATCGCCACTTCCACGCAAGGCTCGACTCTGGCAGACGTGCTAGAGCGGGTGCTAGACAAAGGTATTGTGATTGCGGGCGATATTTCTGTCTCGGTTGGCTCTACTGAGCTGCTGAGCATTCGGATTCGGCTCCTAATTTCCTCTGTCGATAAAGCCAAGGAGATGGGCATCAACTGGTGGGAAAGCGATCCGTTTCTCAGCACTCAGTCTCGCCAGCTTACAGAATCCAATCAGAAGTTGCTGGAGCGTGTGGAGAGCCTGGAAACCGAACTGCGATCGCTCCGTGCCGCCCCTGAACTTCACTTAGAAACGTAAATACTCGGCAGAAGCGGATATCGTATGACATATGAATGCTTCTGACTCGCCTCTTGATATCACCCCCAGTTTAGTCTCGCCCCCTCTCAAAGATCAGGCAAAACAGGGATTAGCTCCGCTCTTGCTAACCGTGGTGGAGCTTGTGCGCCAGCTTATGGAAGCCCAAGTGATCCGCCGCATGGAGGCGGGTGAACTGGAGGACAATGACCTCGATCGCGCCGCCGAAAGCCTGCGCAAGCTGGAGGAGCAGGTCGTCAACCTCTGCGATATCTTTGAAATTGACCCCGCTGAGTTAAACATTGATCTGGGCGAAATTGGCACTCTGCTACCCAAAGCAGGCGGCTACTACCCCGGTACAAATTCCCCCAACCCTACGATCTTGGAACTGCTCGATCGCCTCCTCAACACGGGAGTCGTCGTAGAAGGTGAAGTAGATTTGGGACTAGCACAGCTCAATCTCATTCACGCCAAGCTACGGCTGGTGCTGACCTCAAAACCGATCGGCTAACCCCATCCACTCATCCACTCATCCACAATTAAATATCCCTTTCCCCAAAGGTTAAGGTAAACTCACCCCTCTCATCAACTGCAAGTCGCCGTGATGTAGTTCCGCCCATGCCCACCTTTGACTTTGAAGTCGTCACTCTCAACAAACAAGGCAAAGAGATTCAGCGACAGCGCCAATGCGCAGAATACTTTACCGAAAACTTGGATAGCGACCTTACGTTGGATATGGTGGCGATTCCTGACGGCAGCTTCATGATGGGATCGCCAGAGAGTGAAGAAGGACGGACAGATAGGGAAAGTCCTCAGCATCAAGTAACGATCGCCCCCTTCCACATGGGCAAATATCCTGTCACTCAAGCCCAATGGCAAGCCGTAGCTGCTTTGCCGCAGATCGATCGCCCTCTAGAACCTGATCCTTCACACTTCAAGGGCAAAGATCGCCCGGTTGAAAAGATTTCCTGGTGGGAGGCGATCGAGTTTTGTAACCGTCTGTCTCGTAAAACGGGCAAAGAATACCGCTTGCCTAGCGAAGCTGAATGGGAATATGCTTGCCGCGCTGGAACGACTACGCCGTTTCATTTTGGGGAGACGATCGCCACAGATTTGGCAAACTATCGTGGCACAGACTGGGAATATAATGGCACGACTTATCCCGGTAATTATGGTTTGGGCATCAAGGGAGTTTTCCGTGAAGAAACCACTCCGGTAGGCAGTTTTAAGGTTGCTAACGCCTTTGGATTACTTGATATGCATGACAATGTGTGTGAATGGTGCGCCGATCATTGGCATGAAAATTATCAAGGTGCGCCCAGTGACGGCAGTGCATGGCTGAGTGAGAATGATAATCAAATGCGGATGCTTCGCGGGGGTTCTTGGTACTTCATTCCTAGTGTCTGCCGCTCGGCTCCTCGTCACTGGTACGATCCGGACAACCGCTACGGCAACCTCGGTCTCCGTGTTGTCTGTGCTGCTGCGAGGACTCTGTAGCACCTTCTCCTATAGTCGCTGAAGCAACTCGTTATACTCTGCATGTGTGCCAATCCAAAACCAGTAAATGTGTTCATTTTCCAATAAACCAAGCACTCGGTAGTCCAAACTCACACGAGCCGAATAGATGGGTTGGCGCTGGCTAACCCGTTTGAACTGGAGACTGTTGTGGTAAGGGTCTGAGCGCCAGAGCGCATAAGCTTTGGCAGCTTGCTCTTGAACTGATGCCGGGAGACCATCAAGTTTCTTGCGAAACGCTTTCGTAACACTTGATTCCATAGCTCAGAATTTCATAGCTCAGGCTGGGCAGAGAAAACTTCAGACAGAGGGCTGATCTCCCCCACAGCAATTTCCTGCCGCACCCTATCCGCGATTCGATCCCACTGCTCATCGGTCGTAGACTTAAACTGAGCTTTCCAGACCTGCTCATCTTCTAACTCAGCCAGAAAACGAGCGGCGATCGCATCCTGCTCATCAGCAGGTAGAGATTTCAATTGAGCAATCACTCTCTCTAGTAATTCAGTCATCGTTACATTTTTCCTATTGGGGGCAAAGTCAACAGACAATGGAAAGCGATTACTCATCATCAAACACGGGCGACCACAGCTCAGACACGGCAACCGACCACCCTGGAAGCAAATCGGGGATTGTCAGCATATCGCCATTCCGCAAGGTGACAGCCGCCGCTTCCGCTCGGAAAATCTTCACGGTGCAATCTTCAGGATTCACGAGAATGCCAACTTGTGTGCCCTGCTGCAAGAAATTAGCAATCTTTTTTTCCAGGTCATCTACTGAGTCGCTAGGAGATTTGACTTCAACCATCAGATCGGGTGCTAGTTGAGCAAAGCTGCGAGGCGCACGACGCAAGCGATCGGCACGCACGAAGGAAACATCTGGCGCACGGGTATTGGAGTCCGGCAACGTGAATCCGGCGCTAGAACCCGTCACCCGCCCGATGCGATTGGGTTCCACCCAGTCTGCCAAACGACGACCGAACCGAAAGGCAACTTCGTCCGATTCATATCCAGATGGACTCATGACGGTGATCCTGCCATCCACTAATTCGACTCGGTAGTCATTTCCGAGCTTGGTTTGTATGCTCTCTAAATCTTTGACAGTGAGGGGCATCGCAACCTCCACAGAAAAGCAAGCCTTTCTTGATTTTGACATTGCTGGCTGCCAACCGCAGGATGAAAGTCAAAGATTCCTCTTTAACTAAAACAAATTGCGGGTCATCAGCGTCACCTACCTAGATAATTGAAACTGGTCAAAGTCAAAGCCAAGGTATCAGCAGTATGGTCGGACAAGTTACCAGTGAAGGCGATCGCGCCATGCGATCGAATCTGGCGCGTGAGCTGTTTAATTTGGACGGCACAGGCATCAAAATTGGCGTGATTTCGGATAGCTACAATGCTCAAGGCGGCGCGGCAACCGATGTGACAACGGGCGATTTGCCAGGGCGCAGAAACCCAAATGGCTACAATACGCCCGTGCGAGTGCTGCAAGATACCCTAGGCATACAAACCGACGAAGGTCGCGCCATGCTGCAAATCATTCATGACGTAGCTCCTGGCGCAGAGCTGCTGTTTCATACAGTGGGCAGAAGTGAGGAAGGTCTTGCCAACGCTATTCAGGCTTTGACCCAAGCTGGAGCCGATATTATTGTTGACGACTTCGGGTTTGCCAGCGCGCCGTTTTTTCAAGATGGCGTTGCGGCTCAGGCAGTCACCAAAGCGGCTCAGCAGGGCGTAATTTATTTTTCGGCGGCAGGAAACGATGGCGATCGCGCCTACCAAAGTCAATTTCGTTCAGGTTCTACTTTTACCTATCGGGGCAATACCTACGAAGCCCATGATTTCGATTCGGGTACCGAGATTGATTTGTTTCAGGATATTCAGCTCCCCCAGGCAACCTCAGGTGAGATTCTCTACGGCGACCTGCCGGGTATTAATTTGATTCTGGGTTGGGATCAGCCGACAGGAAATGTGGCAAATGACCTAGAAATGTTTTTGGTCAGCAGTCCGCAACTGCCCAATGCTGGAGGGGTAATCAGCGATTCTTCGGTTTCCTCTCCCCGACCTGATGCGCCCCTCCAGACCCTTAGCCATGCCACTGCTACGGCAAAAACAGTCTATTTGGTCATTGCCCGTCGGGTAAACGCCACTAGCCCCACGCCCGGTTTAATGAAGTGGTCGAGCTTTTCTAGCAACGATGGGGTTACGTACCAGTATGTGAACGATGCCGACGATGCGATCGGCAGTTCTACTCTCTTCGGGCATCCCAACGCTAGAGAGGCGATCGCCGTTGGGGCTGCGTCCTACACCACTACGCCTGCCTTTGGGGGCACAACTCCCGTTCTAGAATCTTTTTCTAGCATTGGCGGCACTCCCATTTTGTTCAATGCTCAAGGCGATCGCTTCACCACTCCAGAGGTACGCCAGAAGCCTGAACTTGTTGGCCCAGATCGCGTTTCGACAACAATAGAAAACGATAATCCTTTCTTGGACTTTAGCTCTTTTGCAGGCACCTCAGCGGCGGCGCCGCATCTGGCAGCAGTTGCGGCGCTGATACTGCAACGAGCGGGCGGTCGCCGTAGCCTCACTTCAGCTCAGGTTTTGGCAGCGCTCCAGACAACTGCTCTGCCTCTAGACCTGCCAGGAAACTTTAGGAGCGGCGCTGGATTTGTCCGGGCAGATGCTGCCGTTCTACAATCTTTCGTCGCTGAAATTAGAGGTGATGCCTTCAATAATCGGCTTCAGGGCACACAAGTTTCAGAAAATTTGGCTGGGCTGGCGGGGAACGATACGCTGCTCGGTGGCGGCGGCTTAGACGCTCTGTTGGGTGGCACCGGGCGCGATCGCCTCGACGGGCAAGACGGCAATGATTACTTAGTAGGCGACTTGGGCAGCGACACTCTGCTAGGAGGAAAAGGACGCGATCGCTTGGAGGGAAGCCAGAATAACGACTCTCTCAGTGGACAAGACGGCAACGACGAACTGCGGGGGGGGGATGGCAACGATCGCCTCATGGGCGGCAAGGGCAAGAATCGGCTGATTGGGGGACAGGGCAATGATTGGTTTGCACTCGATCGGCAAGGGATTGCAATTGTTCAAGATTTCCGCAAAGGGCGCGATCGGCTGGGTTTACCTCGCTCTGTTCAGTTCAGGAGTCTAGAGCTAGTACAGCAGGGACGAAACACTCTGATTCAGCTAGGCAGCCAGGAGTTGGCCACATTGCAGCAGACTAGAGCCAGTCAGTTGAGCGCTTCTGACTTTAGGACGAATTGATTTTTTAGAAAATACTAGACAGTACCCCTGTTTTTGTGGTACAAACGTTCTGAGGCGATCTGTTGTCTATTTTTAGCCTTCCCTAACCTCTCGCTCTCCCTACTTAAGTTGACACATGCTCCTATGGAACTCCTCACAGAAGTCCAGCAAAATTTATACGACTGGCTAATTGAATACATCCGAGAAAATCAGCATTCGCCCTCCATCCGGCAGATGATGAGAGCTATGAATTTGCGTTCGCCCGCTCCCATTCAGAGCCGTCTTGAGCATCTTCGTACAAAGGGCTATATCGACTGGACGGAGGGTAGGGCGCGCACCATCCGAATTCTCAAGCCTCAAGGCATTCCTATTTTGGGAGCGATCGCAGCCGGTTCGTTTGTAGAACCCTTCCCGGATGTTGAAGAGCAGCTAGATTTCTCCAGTTCATCTATTCGGTTGGGAGATTATGCGCTGCGGGTGCGGGGCGACAGCATGATTGGCGCCCTAATTGACAGTGGCGATATTGTGCTGATGCGTCCAGTTCAAGACCAGCAGGCTTTGAAGAATGGGACGATCGTTGCGGCAAGGGTGCATAGCGAAGGGACGACCCTCAAGTATTATCACCGCAAGGGAAATCAGGTGACGTTGAAACCTGCAAACCCCAGCTATCCGTTGATAGAAGCGGCTGCAACGGATGTGGTGGTTCAGGGTGTTTTAGTTGCCGTTTGGCGAGGATATCAACAATAGACTGATTAGCCTTTAATCTGGGAGACAGAGGAGTTCCAAAAACTGCACAAGTCTTTAAAAGCAGAGCCTCAAAAGTGCAGCTTTAGAAGGTAATCAGCTTACAGAAACAACGTCAAACGGCATGGGTCGCTCGACGTTGTTTTTATGGGATTTTGACTGCAACTTGGGTTTGGATTGAGGATGATCACCTGAAATCAATAAAAAATTTATTTTTTGTAAAAAATTCAAAACGCTACTTATAGGGTAATCGATCGCTAAAACCGGGGATATCTGCCTCTACATTTAGTTGAAGCGCTCTATTGCCTGAAGTCTCAGCGCTACTCCACATCTAGCGTCTTGACAGGTTACAGGTAAGAATAAAGATTAAATAAAGATAGAGCGTTCAGGATTCAGACTTGTGGTGAATCATAAGACTGGTCTAGAGATTGTTCTATCCATTTAGCTCGGCTGCAAACCCAAAGGGTAAGGCTCGATGTGACAGCATCAAGCCTTACCTAGGGAAGCACCTGAACTTAAATCAACACCAACAAAGTGAGCGAGGAAACTATGAAATCCCTGCTGTTTAAACACCCCGCCGTTGCTGAGCCGCTCTCATCGGCACCGTCCAAGCTGAAGCTATTTAAGTTGCAGACTCGCAAAATGTCAAGCTTTGCTTGGCGGGGTTTGCTGTCTGTAGTAGCGATCGCTTCTATCCTCAGCATCGCGCCCAAGGCCATGGCGCTGCGATTTGGTGACACGGGTACAGAGGTATCGCGGTTACAGTCAGCTTTAGGCATTCGGGCAGACGGCATTTTCGGTTCGCAAACCCGATCGGCAGTCATTAGCTATCAAGAGCGTTGTGGTCTGCTCGTGGACGGCATCGCAGGCACCCAAACCCTCAGTACGTTAGCGTCAGGCTCCTGTTTAGCCCTTCGTCCGGGTGAGGGTGGTTCAGGCGGCGGCGATATTGGCTATGGGCCTTATGTCGTCGTTGTTCCAGGGAGCAGCAGCGATCGATTGGCTGCCGTGAATCGAGTTGCGCCCGGTGCTGCCTACGATGAGGCGGGTCGCGGTTCCTTCATCAATGCGGGGAGGTTTAGCAGCCGCTCTAATGCAGAGAGTTTATCCGATCGCCTCAAGGATGTGGGTTTACCGGCTCGTGTCGATTTTCGCCCCTAGAGGTTGAGTGAACTCTGGGGTACTGATATTTATGTAGTGATTTTTTATGTAGTGATTTTTTATGGGGTGGGCGAAGCCCACCCCATAAAAAATCACTACATTTTGTGGGCTACTAACACCAGATATTCTGGTGAGAACCTGGTGCGGAGTTTTCACAGGGATTCGTAGCAGGGATTAGTCGCGCAAGACATACCCCACGCCGCGTACGGTCTGGATCAGCCGCTTTTCACCCTGCTCTTCTAGCTTCAGGCGCAGATAGCGTACATAGACTTCAATGATGTTGGAGTCGCCCATAAAATCGTAACCCCAGACTTTCTCCAAGATTTGGTCGCGGGTAATCACCTGGCGCGGGTGAAGCAAGAGGTAATCCAGCAGATCAAACTCTTTGGCAGTCAGATCGATCGCTCTGTCGCCATAAAACACCTGTCGCGTACTGCGATTGAGACTAAGATCGCCAAACTGCGACAAATCGGGGTTGTCATCGTGGGTGCGGCGCAGGTGTGCCCTCACTCTTGCCAGCAGCTCTTCAATGCTGAAGGGTTTGATTACATAGTCATCAGCCCCTGCATCTAATCCGGTGACGCGATCGCTCACCTCATCTTTTGCCGTCAGCAAAATAATCGGCACCTTGATGCCCGTTGCCCTGAGTCGCCGACAGACCTCAATGCCCGTCATTCCCGGCATCATCCAGTCTAGAATCACCAGATCGGGGGGTGTTTCACGGGCGATCGTCAGTCCTGTTAGTCCATCATGTGCCACCTGAATGGTGTAGCCCTCGCTGTCTAGCTCTAGCTGGATAAATCGCGCTAGTTTAACTTCATCTTCAACCAAGAGAATGTTGGCAGTCATAGGTTTTGCGAGCGTCTACAGGCTGTTGGGTAATGGCTATTGCGATCCAGGCTGTTCTGATATCCCAGGGGCAGCATGACGGTAAAGATACTGCCCTGACCGGGTTGGGAGGTGACGGCAACTTTTCCTTTCATGCCTTCAACGAGAGATTTGACGATCGCCAGACCCAGACCCACTCCTCCAGTAGCGCGGCAGCGGGAGTTTTCGACGCGGTAGAAGGGTTCAAAGATGTGCGCCTGATCTCTCAGGGGAATGCCGCAGCCGCGATCGCAAACTTGAATCACAGCTTGGCTGGGCGTTTCGCTGAGCTTGATGATGACGGGCTGGTCTTTGGCATAGCGCATAGCATTGTCTAGCAGGTGCTTAATCACCCGAATAATCTGCTCTGGATCGGTGTGAGCAATGACGAATTCCAAATCTGTCGGCTTCTCAATCGTAACGTTGGGTAAATCTACCCGATCTATAGCCATTGCTATCACATCGTTAAGAATCACCGACTCTAAGGAAAACTTCATAGCATCGCTGCTGATCCGGGACAGATCCACCAGATCTTTCAAAAGCTGGATAGTGCGTTCGGTTTCATCGACCGCAACTTCCAGTGCTTCTTTTTGAGAGTCGGTCAGGTTGTTGCAGCGCCGCAGCGTGCTTTGCAAATAGCCATAGACTAAGCTGAGCGAGGTGCGAATCTCATGGGAGATGCTGTTAGTAAATTGGTTGGTGAACTGCCGCTGATGATCGTCAGCCTCCGAAAGCCGCGTAGATAAGGTACCAAATGCCTGCACTAACTCTTTCATTTCGCTGGGAATCTGATCGATAGACTCTCCTAACTCCAGGTTATAAACAGAAAACTGGTCTTGAGCGATCGCCAGCCGATTAATTTGCCGAAGGGGATAGAGCGATCGCTGAACAAAGTAGGCAATCAAGACTCCAATCAGAGCAATAGCCAGAACCGTAGCAACAATTAGGCTGTTCACCAGCGTATTTTGCACTTCGTAGTCGTGGGTAATGTCTTGCGCTAAGTAGACGTGACCGATCGCCTTCCCCTCAATTTGTAAAGGCTGACTGCACAGCACCAAAAAGCGTCCATTCACCTGCGATACTTCAGGCTGGGGGGGCATCATTGCTGTAGGCATCAATGTCGCTTCTGCCGGAAAGCTGGATAGATTGGTTGAGGCCGCTAATATTGTGCCATCGTTTGCCTTTACCCATAGCCATAGATGAGGCGACGACCACTGATTAATCAGCGCCTGAAGCTGAGAGTCGATCGCCTCTGTGGCGGGATAAGCTTTTAGCTCCGCAGGAATGCGATCGCTGAGAGACTTCAAATAATTTTGATGGTTAACGACTAGCATCTGCCGCATCTGCCAAGTTGTCCAGGTGCCAATGCCGCCCAGCCCCAGTAGCGAAAGCGTGGTTAGCCCTAGGGTCAATCGAAACTGCAATGAAGTTAAATCAATGCCCTTTCGCTTGAGGTTTTGGTTCAATTTTTGAGTGGCACGATTGAGGAGTTTCATTGCGGCGTTGACCCAAAGTATCCAAACCTCTAAATTGGGGTCTACGTTTGGCCCATTGAATGTAGTGTAGCGAAGCCAGCCTGACACAAGATGATATTTCGCTGAGGGGATGTTCAACGTTTGATGAGAAAAGTCAAGCGTTTTCCCGATTTTTCCAACTTAATCCAATAGGAGCGACTCCAATAGAACCGATCGGAAAATCCGTGCTTATCGTAAAAAGCTCGGCAATACAGACAAAGCCTGCAATACAGACAAAGCCTGCGAAAGCAGGCTTTGTTTAACTCAATCCTACGCGGCTGGAGCCAAAAAAATCAGTTAACGCAGGTCGTCCATCGCGTCTTCGGCTTTCTGTGCGCCCTCTCGATCGTTTTGCTGCTGATACAGATCGTAGGCTGTTTGGTAAGCTGCGATCGCTTCAGGCTTGCGGTCTCGCCCTGCCAATGCTCTGCCCAGGCTGTAGAAAGCGTTTGCGTCTTGAGGAGATAACTTGGTGACTTCTCGATATTCCACGATCGCCCGGAGATAGTCCTCCCGCTCTAGTGAAATTTCGCCAATCATCGCGTGAGCTTCTTTTAAGTCAGACTGCACGGAATTGGCTTTCTCATAATGAGCAATTGCCCGGTCTGCGTCGCCTTGAGCGCGGAAAATATCGCCAATTTGCAAATGCACTAGCCCGTTGCGAGGCTCAAGCTGAGCAGCTTTTTCAAAAGCCGTCATGCTGCCCGCTGTGTCTCCTAAATTGAGCATCGCCACGCCCAAATTGAGCTGAACTGTCCCCCGCCTCGGCTCAAGCTGTGCTGCTCTTTGCAGAGCCTCTAGCGCCCTTTGATACTCTTTTTCCTGAAGATACGCAGACCCAATGAACTCATAAACCCGTGCGTCGTTGGGTCGGGTGGCTAGCACCTGACGGTATGCCTCGATCGCCCCCAGGTAGTCTTCTTGTCGCGCCAATACGACCCCTAGACCCACGTAGGCTTCTACATTGCCTCGGTTGAGCTGGGTGGCGCGACGGTAGGCGATCGCTGCACCAGAATTGTCACCTAGGCTAGCTTTGCTAAAGCCCAAAGCATAGTAGAAATCGCCGTTATCTGATTCTAAAGATACTGCCCTTTCATAGGCATCGACGGCAGCCTGAAAGTTGTTTTGTTTAGCTTCTAAAAAGCCAAGCGCGGAGAAAATCCTGGCATTGTCGGGCTTTAGCTGAGCTGCTTCTTGGTAAATGGCGATCGCGTCAGCAATGTTTCCTGCTTCTACCTGTTCACGACCTTTGTCGAGCAGATCGTTGAGGCGCTGCTCATCCTTTTGCGTCTGGGATGCAGGTCGGTTTTGTGCCCAGGCAGTCGGTGGCAGGATCAATGGCACAGTCATTAATCCTGCCGCCAAAAGAAAACTAGCCGTCCACAACTTTTTTTTATTTGTTGTCAACTGTATGAATGGTAGTGTCATTGAGGAGATTTACGAACATGTGTGGGAACAGTACATGATTCTATCAACAACGGATGTTGTTAGAACAAGCACATGATGTACTACAGCTTATGGAGGATGTGTATGTTATTGTCAACAACGGATGTCATTCAAGGGGCGATCGTCGAGTCTTACTTGGGTGTTGTAACGGCAGAAGTGGTGTACGGAACCAATGCCCTAAGAGATTTCTTTGCGGGTATTCGTGACATTGTAGGCGGACGGACTGCTAGCTACGAGCGAGTGTTTGAGCGTGGTCAACAGGAGGCTCTGGCAGAACTTGAACAACGGGCGGAGCGTTTAGGAGCAAATGCTGTCATTGGTATCAATGTAGATACGGGGACAATTACGCTGGATCAGGCTGGGAGCCTGCTGCTGGTGACGGCAACGGGAACGGCTGTGGTTTTACAAGATCTCCAGTAATTTTTGTAGGTTACGGTTTAGACCTGCCGTTTGTTACGAGGGTGCCGTTGATTTCTGGGAAGGTGCGTATCTTTCAAAAAATCAACGGCACCTTTTTAACTATCAATCTAACTATCAATTTTTTGACTTCAGGCTGAATCTGATCGTGTTGCAGCCAGAATATTCTGGCGATCGCATTATTGCACTACCTAAAAAAATATTATCTACGCGTGCAAAATTTTGTGTAAAAAGCTACACTGTAATCTCAGTAATTACTATACCTTTGGATGAATTTCTCAAAAAAACGCATAAACTGTGCTATCAAATGTACGTAGGGTTACGTGTATGTCCGCATGGGCAGTAATTTCTGAATACCTCCGTTCTGAACACCCTTGTCTCGGTTTTCATCAGAGCGTTCATCTACAGACTTCTAGACTTGAAAGTTTTAAACCAGGGAGATCTGATTCTCAGCCACTGAATTCAGGAGTTGATCCAAGCCTTTAACTCAATCTAAAGAATTGGCTAAGCCAGAGTTTCAGCCAACATTATTTGAATCAGGTGTACTGTCAGAGCTGCCATCTACATGAGTTGAACATTTCTGTCCTTTCTTTTTGTGGCTTATGAGCTTTGCAAACAATCTGGTATCTTCTGCTTTACTGGTAGGTGCTCTGTTTTCGATTACAACCTTTCCGCTTGCGGCTCTTAGCTCCAAGCCTGTCACCGTAGAACTGGAGCAAGATACAGTCTTCGCGGGTTCTCTCAAAGATATTGCCGTTCCCTATCTGCTCACCACGGCTGCCATTAGCATTGGAGCGGGCGTAGCCAACTTTGCGGTGATGAACTGGCAGCAGTCTTCTCGAAAGCTTGCCTCTTTAGAGGGGCAGATGTCTAAGCTAACGCATCAGCTTTCTGAAAAAGAGGCTCAGGTCGAGTACCTTAAATTTTCGCAGCCTAAGCTAGAGGCTCTGGGGCTGGCAGGATTTTTGCAGGCTGCTAATGAGCCAACTGCTCAGATAGGTGCTGCCCACCCAACTCGGCTACTGCCTGAGACTTCAACGGTTCAAGTGGCTGAAAGCCCTGTGATTGCCCAGGTTGCCATTAGTCAACCGTTTGATCCCATCCCTGATCAAGCTTTGTCCAACTACTCTGCTAACGTGCGGGCAGTGGCTTCTTTCCCTGCGGCTCAGGCTTTCATGGGGTTTGCCAGACCTAAGCCTGAGTCTCAACTTCCTGTGGATAGCAGTGCCGATAGTAGTGAAGTCGAAGCAAGCTTAAATCTTAGTAACCCTGCTCAGGTCAGCGAACTGCTGGCGAATCTGAAGCAGGTGATGACTCAGCTAGAAAGGCTGCACACTGAACAAACGCAAAATGTATCGTCTTACCCTAAGCTAGCTTCTTAACTTTTGCGGCAGTTTTGACGCAGAGCAGATTTATGTCGAGCTAGCTCAGGGAAGGCTTGTCTATCGCAAAAACTCATCAGGTGAGAGAGGCAGAGGGAGTTGCTTCCACTCGTCAACTGAGGATGAATTAGTTTGCAAGACAGGAACAACTTGGGGTGTGCGATCGGTAGTCACAGCAGGAACAGTCCCATTTGGCGGAGAAATCTCTAGAGCTTGACTGACCTGCAAGTACTGCTCTCCGTCAGATGTGAATCGAACTAAATCTAGCTGCCGTGAATCATCTAGCCGATCTAACTGGTTTTGCAGGTTGGTAGATTGCTGGAGCGGGTCAACCGTTGCTAAGAAGACAACTTCGGGATTGGATTGAACGCCGAAGCCCTGCAAAGATGACTGCCAAACTTCCCGTTTGCCGTTAGCCGTCTGCCAAAGATCAAGATCAGTCTTCCAAGCCCCCTGGCTGACCTGAGCAAATTGGCGATCGAGCAGAGTGTAGCTTGGCGACTGGTCGGTAGCGACCTTTGGGAGGTATCGAACTGCGGAAACCGTAACCTGAGTCTTGTTGGGCAAAGTAGTTTGCCCAGAGACGGTGTAAAGACCAGGGCGATCGCCAGATTGCACTGGATTCATGCGAAATTCTAGCGCTGGAGTCAAACTTTGGCTCAAACTTCCGGATAGAGAGGCGCAGCCGCTGCATCCAAGCAATAGCAGTGTGCTAATGAGCAGCCAGCGCCGAATGCTGGGCTGCTGAAAGCTTAATGCCTGGAAGCCTAATTCTTCAGAGCTAAGCCATTTCCAATTTTTCAAAGATTGCCGCAAAGAATTGATTTGAGTGTGAAGCATGAGTGAAAGCCGCTATATGTCTGTGGACTTAACCTATGAACTTGATCTACGAACTCATGTATAAAAAATTTATGAGAAAAGTGAATTTACTGACTCATGAAAGGTGTTGACCTCCGTAATTCCATGTAGAATTTTTGAATATTGAGCTAAAAATTACAAAGCTCTCAAAGCTAATTTCCAAGGCTTTAGACCAAAAATAGGACAAAACCGCACAATTTTTTTGCTTCTTCACATTCTAGGCAAATCCTGCGGCATCAGTCTATACTGAGCGCAATATCTGGGTATGAATCGGCTAGGGTTTCAGTTCTATGTTCCTGCTAATCCGTTCACCTCGTATTTTTACTGATGTTGTTTTGTCCCTCTTTTTTCACCGTTCCAGCCAAAGGGCTGATGAAAGCCTCACGTGCCACCTCACTTTCGGTCTGCATAGGATTGAGTTTGGCATTGCTCAACGTGATGGCTCAACAAGTTTCGGCTGACTCTCTGAAGGCCTTTAGCCCTGACCTTCAAGCTGACAGGCGATCGCAGCCCGTTGCTGACTCAGACGCAGTTGACTCGGACGCAGTTGACTCAGACGTGATTGACTCAGACGTGATTGACTCAGACGTGATTGACTCAGACGCAGTGCCAGCAGATATTTCCGTCTCAACGGCTCCTGATGCGATAGAGGTTGCTCAGGTTCAATCGCCTCTCGCGACAGCAGACTGCGTAGCGGGGTGCAATCCTAACGCTCCCTTTGTTTTTCACCCTCCCTCTGAGGCGATCGCTCCCCTACCTGCGACTGCTATCTCGCCGCCCAGTACAGCCTCTGAGGCTGCTGTGCCGATCGCCGTCAAAAAGCCAGGTCGAGCGTTTGGGCTGGTGCAAATTTCCAATCCACCGCTGCCTATTTCAGCTCCGTTGCCCGATTCTGACTATCAGGTGCTGCCGTCGGATCGTTCTGCTCCTCCAGAAGTTCCTGCTTCCTCGTCTCGCGTCGCTCTGACCCCGCCCGTCCTAAGAATTCAGGGCGTTTACATCTACGAGGGCGGCGAATCTTCGGCAAGAGCTAGATTCTCTGGCGTGTATCCCCTGACGCGCGATGTGCAGGTGGGTGGCACGGTGGATTTGGCGACGGGCAGCTTTAGTGAAGTAAATGAAGATGGGGTCAGCATCAACGAGCTGTACGTGGCGGCTTCTCTGCGCGATTTGCCTAATCTGCGCCTTGTGGTCGGACAGCTTGATTTGACCTCCTATTTCGATCGCAATAGCTTTGCCAAAGATCGAGCCTCGCAGTTCTTCAATCCAGTCTTTCAGACGAATCCGGCGCTGGCGGCTGCCGGGATTGGCTCTCGTCCGGGAGCGCTGCTCAACTGGAGCGTGACGGACAACCTAGAGGCTAGAGCGGCAGTATTTTCGTCCGATCGCAGCATTAGCGACTTCTCGTTAGATGGCTTTGCGGGTGAGGTAGGTCTGCGGCTGGGCAACAATTTTATTGTCCGGGGTACCTATGCAACGGGACGGGATGGCGGTGCGGGCACCAGCTTCCGAGAGGTGGGGCGGGTCAGACGCGCTGACGGGTTTGGTTTGAGGGAGGGCGATCGCGAAGAATCCTACGGAGTGAATGCCGAGCTGTTCATTCCTAGCCTCAACCTAGGCTTGTTTGGGCGCTACGGGCGCTATGAAAACCAGGAGATTGACTTGGGTGGCGATACCTTTGTGTTCGGGCTGACCTTCCTGGATTTGTTTTTGCAGAACGATCGCCTGGGAATTGGCTATGGACGGGAGCTGTCGAACGATCGGCTGCGACGGGATGCAGACAACGGCATTTCGGATGCTGCCGAGATCTTTTACGATTTCCAGGTCTTGCCTCGCCTACGGCTAGGGCTTACCTTCCAGGCACTCGATAATTTCTCAGAGACGATCGCCGGAGTGCGGGTGCGCACAGAATTTGATCTGCTACCCAGGAGAACGCCATGAGTCAGATTGTGCATCGAACTGTGCATCGAGTGCATCAGCCCAACAGGTCACGCCTATGGGCTTACCCCTCCAGCGTTCTGCTCATCGGACTGCTAAGCCTGTCGCCCTTACCCGCCTTCTCTCAGGCAGTGCCGACCTCAGTGCGATCGGGCTATACGCTTCTGGGTGAGGGGCTAGTCAACCAGGCGATCGATCAGTTTACGACGGCAGTTCGGCAGTATCCCAGCTCCGTGGAGGCGCGGTTGGGGCTGGCGATTGCCTACCGTCGGGCTGGACTCAATGCTGAGGCGCTGCAAGCCTACGAGTCTGTCCTGGCGATCGACTCCAGCAATCGACTGGCGCTGCTGAGTGTGGGCACACTGGGCGGCTACCGTCCGCAGTGGCAGGATCGGGGCATTGCTGCCCTGAGTCAACTCTTGAGCCTCAACCCCAATGATAAAGAGGCGCTGGCACAGCGGGCGCTACTGTATGGCTATCAGGGCAAATTTGCAGCCGCGATCGCCGATTATGAGATCGTTCTAAAAAACAATCCCTCCTCAGACTCGGTGCTGGGCGCGGCACAGGTCTACGCCTACAGTGGCGACTACGACACCAGCCTGGATTTATTCAACCAGTATCGGCAGGGTGGACGCATTACGGGCGATGCCGCCACCGCCTATGCCCGATCGCTCCGGGAAACGGGCAGTTCGGCTGAAGCTGTTCGGGTGCTAGAGCCACAGCTCAGGCAAATTCCAGCACTGAATGGTGTGGCAATCCGGATGCGGGCAGAATTGGCGATTGACTATGCCGCAACAGGACGACTCGATCTTGCCGAGCAAACCCTGGAACCCTTGAGTGGACGCACTGATTCGCGAATGATTTTGGCGCGATCGCTGATGGCTATCAGCCAATATGACCCCCAAAACAGCGATGGTTATACTAGCGCGGCGATCGCCCTCTATCAGGACATCCTCACCCGCACGCCACAATATCTGACAGTCGGCATTGGGCAGGAGATTGCGGACTCCCTCAGTGCCTATCCGCAAACCCAGACCTATGCTCTAGAAATTTATCGACAGTTGGCGCAGCAGCAGCCTGACGATCGCAGCCTACAAATTCAGCAGGCGGTTTTAGAGCGAAACCTGGGGCAGATTTCTAGGGCGACCTTGCAGCAGCGAATCGCGGCAGCTCTTCAGCCGTTACCCAGCGATGTTTATCAACAGAAGGTCATTGCTCAAGCCCTAACCCGATTAGATTCTCCTGATGCAGGGCTGCTGCCCTACTATCAGAGTCTATTAACCGCAGATGTGCCGCTGCTCTATTTCCGCATTGCCCAGATTCAGATCCGGCGCAATGATCTAGCGGCGGCTCGTGCAGCACTGACCTCCTATGATGCCACTTCAGAAGGGCGGCGGAGCCAGGACTCTACTCTGCTATTGCTGGCAGAAATCGATCGCCGAGAAGGCAACCTAGAGGCTAGTGCCCAGCGCTATGAAACGATTATCTCTCGCGTACCTCAAGACAGGGGCATCTTGAGTGGCGCGCTCCAAGGGCTGGCGGGTATCCGTCAAAGTCAAGGCCGCTTGCCCGAAGCGGTGGCGGTTTACGATCGCCTCCTACAAATTAATCCCCAAGACGATCGCCTGTCTCTAGGACGGGCAAGCCTTGCCTACCAAGCAAAGCTGATTTCGCAGGCTGAGGCTGAGGCAGTGCTCGATCGCTGGCTGGCGACCCATGCGCCCGATACCTCGCCAGAGTTGGTGAGTCTCGCAGCCGCCCTACCCGCCGATCCGCGCCGGGAATCGCTCTACACGGCGCTTTTACAGGAAAACCCTGAGAGTGCCGCCCTTCAGTTGCGCTACGTGCAGGTGTTGGCGACCCGCAATCCTGCTCAGGCTCAGGCTTATGTCAATCGCCTGATTGCCAATGACCCGGCTAACGTCAGCGCCTATTTTGTCCAGGGGCAGGTTGCTCAAACCCAGGGCAATTTGAGTCTGGCAACGCAGGCATACCAGGCGATTCTGCAGCAAGATCCCCAAAATGCTGATGCTCTCTCTGCACTGGGCGGAGTCCGGTTTCAGCAGCGTCGCTATGACTCGGCGAGCCAGCTCTACAGCGAGGTGCTGGCGCTAGAGCCAGAAAATGCGATCGCTCAAACGGCGCTAATTAGCCTGACTGCCGCTCAGGGCAATCGCCTGACCGCCATCGAGCAGTTGGAGGCATTGCAGTCAGCCGGAGCCAATCCCGATCTGGCGAGTCAGCAGCAGCTTTTGGAAGAAGGTTTTCTCCAGCAGCGAGGATTTCAGCCGCCTTGGGAGCGGTATTAGGTGCCGCGCTCTCTCATTACTGTCGGCTTCATTACTGTCGGCATTCTGTACGTTTCTCTGTAAGTTTTCATCTAGATAGAGCCTGAAAATCAAGCAAGCTGTCATCATTCGCCCTATGTTGCATTTCCTCAGTCAGTGGCTTTCTGCCCTTTTCATTCGCCCGACCGATCGCCCCGCCGAGCGGAGTGCTTCACGTTCCGCCTCATCTCGTCTGATTTCGAGACGATCGCCCTTTTGGAACCGACCGCTCTATCTCCTGATTGGGCTGGTCAGCGTTTTGAGCATGAGCCTAGGGTTTGTTCCCCGGCTAAGCGCCCAGTCTACCGACCTGCAAAGACAGGAAAATCAGGTGATTCGGGAGTTTGCCCTACCGCCTACCCCTGCCGCCCCTCCTGTGTATCAGCCGGAGCCGTTTGCTGAGCCAGCTTATTCAGAACCTGCCGATTCAGAGCCATCTGGGGAATTCTCTGCTGGGGAATCCACTGCTGGAGCATCTCCAACCGGAGAATCCTCTAACAGTGCGGCTACGGCTCGACCGACCGATCGCCCCACCGGAGCGCGATCGTCTCGCGCCCGACAGCCGATTTTGCCCTATGTGCTGGAGTTTACTCGTAGCCCTGTCGTGGGCAATCGCCTGCGGCTGCAAGGGGTTTATGCTGAGAGTCGTTTGGGGTTCACCCGTCCGCAAAACTGGCAAATCAATTCTGCCAAGCTAGTGGTGCGGTTCCAGCATTCGCCCTCGCTGTTGCCGGATCAATCAAACCTAACTTTGCGGGTCAACGATACCAGCATTGGCAGCGTCAAGCTCGATCGCCCTAACTCGCAGGTCGCTCAAGCCACCTTTGAAATCCCCAAAGACCTGATTCAGGATTACAACGAAATTTCTATGCTGGCAGAGCAGCAAACCTCTGAAACCTGTACAAATCCTGCCGATCCGACCCTGTGGACAGAAATTTTGCCCGACTCCAAAATTCTGTTTGAGTATCGTCCGCAGCCTGTGCAGCTCAACTTTAGCCGCTATCCCTTTCCCTTTTTAGACAACCTCAGTCTTGATACCAACCAGTTGACCTATCTGCAACCCCAGACGGTGAGCAGCAATTGGCTGACGGCGATCGCCCGATTCCAGGCTTCGGCAGCACGAATTGTAGACTTTCGACCCCTCGACACGCGGCTGGTGAACAGTTTGACGGAGGTGAAGTCTAACGAAAAGCTGGTCATTGTTGGCACTCCGGCAGAGCAGCCGATCCTCAGTCAGCTGACTCTGCCCTATACCGTGAGAAACGGTCAGATCCTGGATGGCAAGAAATCGCCCCTGCCCGCAGATGTTGGCGTTCTGATGCTGACCACGGTCAAGAACAGCGGTGTGCCTGTCTTGGTCGCAACCGGGAATTCGGCTGAAGCGGTCTTGAAGGCAGTACAGTTTTTGGTGCAGACCAAAGACCGCGAAATTGGTGCGGGTCAGGCGTTGACGGTGGCGACTCTGGCTGATGTGCCCTCCCCGGCTCCCCGTGAGTGGTCGGGCTATTTGCCTACTGCCAACAAATTCCAGCTCAGCGATCTGATGATGCGCAACCGCCAGCCCTTTGAGGATGTGACGGTGCATGGTAGTAAAACCCTACCGATCGTGGCAGACTTCCGGGCATTACCCGACGATCGATTCCTGCGGGGCAGCACAGCCACGCTCAACTATAGCTACAGCCCGCAGTTAAATCCGCGTGTTTCGGCAATCGAGGTGACGTTAGATAACGTGACGATCGGCGCGAAGCGGCTAACTTCTACCAACGGCGGTCGTGAATCTTATAATGTGGAGCTGCCCGAAAAGCTGATTAAGCCCGACTCTAAGCTGGGCGTACATTTTGTCCTGCAACCCCAAAATCCCGGAGCTTGCGGCTTGGTTGCCGAACAACAGCTCTGGGGCACGTTGCACAGCGACAGCAGCTTTGACATAGTACGCGATAACGTGGTGAAGCTGCCGGATCTGAAGCTGCTGAAGACGGGCTTTCCCGTGACCGCGCCGCAAGATCTGTCCAACACGATCGTCGTCTTGCCGAATGAACCCAAACCTGCTGATTTGCAGACTCTGATTGCCTTCAGCGATCGCATGGGTCGGCTTAGCCACTCAGACGCGATTCAGCTTCAGGTGTATGCGGCGAAAGATTTGCCCGCTGCCGCCAAGAGCCAGAGCCATTTAGTGGGAATTGGCACCCGCGATCGCTTCCCCTTCCCGGAGGCGTTTGAAACTGCTGGGCTTAATTTGGGCGAAAGCTTTGCGCGGATGCTGGGTGACAGCCAAGTCCAGGCTTTGCCCGATCCAGAGGGGATGGTGAAGGAAATTGTGTCGCCCTGGAATAGCGATCGCTTGCTGCTGGCGCTCACAGGACAGACTGAGCAGGGCTTGCAGGATCTTCAGGATTTCTTCCGTCAAGATCCGCTGTTTTCTCGATTGCAGGGAGACACGGCGCTGATTAGCCGCAACCGGGCAAACCCTGTGGCATACGACTCCAGCGCCTACAACCTCCAGTTTCTTCAAGACGCGCCCAAACGCCGTATCGAAAACACAGACTGGATGACTCGCCTCCAGCTTTTCCTGCAAGACAACTGGTACCTGGTTCCGCTAGGAATTGTGGTGCTGGCGCTGTTGCTCTACAGCATGTCGCAGCTCTTTATCAACCGCGTCGTCAGTTCGGGAGATTCCTAAATGACCAGCATTCCCCCTGTTCACTCCAGCCGATCGCCTTGGTGGCTACGGCGAGTCATCCGCTTGCCTAGTAGCTTCGAGCATTTAATGCCCTGGATTGGCAAATGGCAGCTTTTCTGGATCGTTATTCTATTGGTAACGCTATCGATTCCGCTGATCACTACGCCGCTGACACTGTGGCAACAGGCGATCGTTGGATTTATCCTGGTTTTGCTGAGCTGGCTGGTCATTCGTCAGGAGCAGCGACAAACCCATCAGGGCACCAGCGAATATCTGCATCTGCTGCTGGCATGGCTGAGCATTGTCACGACCCTGCGCTACTTGTTCTATCGGGTTAGCTACACGCTGAATCTGGATAGCTGGATTAGCGGCTTTTTTAGCTTGCTGCTGCTGGCTGCCGAGCTATACGCGATCGCCACTCTAATGCTCTCCTATTTCCAAACTCTGAAGCTGAGGGATCGCTACCCCGTGAGTTTGGTTAACATTCCCCTAGGGCAGTGGCCTGCGGTCGATGTCTACATTCCCACCTACAACGAGGATGTGGCGATCGTCCGTAAAACGGCGCTGGCGGCAATGGCGATCGACTATCCGGAGGCAAAAAAGCGGGTCTATGTGTTGGATGACGGACGCAAGTTTCCTGAACGCCGCGAACTGTTACGCCAAATGTGCGACGAGCTGGGCTGCACGCTGCTGATTCGCGACAATAACGATCATGCCAAAGCAGGCAACATCAACACTGCCCTTCGGCAAACGCAGGGCGATCTGATCTTGATGCTGGACTGCGATCATATTCCAACGCGCCAGTTTCTACAGCACACGGTTGGTTTTTTCCTCGATCCTAAAGTTGCCCTCGTTCAGACTCCCCACTGGTTTTATAATCCCGATCCTTTCGAGCGTAATCTGCTGACTCAAGGACGCGTCCCGGTTCACAATGAGCTTTTCTACAAAGTGATTCAAAAAGGGAACGACTTCTGGAATGCCACGTTCTTCTGCGGATCGGCTGCCGTGGTGCGCAAGGCGGCGCTAGAGGAGGTGGGCGGCATTGCGGTTGAAACCGTCACCGAAGACTGCCACACCTCTCTGCGGCTGCATTCTCGCCGCTATCAGTCGGTATACTACGACAAAATTATGGTGGCTGGGCTGGCGCCCGAAGAGTTCTCTTCCTACATCGGACAGCAGGTACGCTGGGCGCGAGGCATGGCGCAAATTCTGCGGCTGGAAAATCCGCTGTTTAATCCTCGGCTGCATCTCAGCTTTCCGCAGCGGCTCTGCTATTTTTCCGCCACGTTCCACTTTTTCTTTGGCTTCCCCCGCCTGATGTATGCCTTGGCTCCGGCGCTGTATCTGGTGTTTGGCATCAACCTGGTGCGCGGCTTGGGGATTGAAACCCTAGCGTATGCTCTGCCCCACATTTTTCTGGCGATGAATGCCAACTACATCACCAATAAAACCGTGCGGTTCTCGTTTTGGAACGAGGTGTTTGAATATGCGATCGCCTTTCAGGATGGCTTAGTCACGTTTCTAGCTCTGCTGAACCCCAAGCTAGGCAGCTTCAACGTTACGGCAAAAGGGGTGTCTGTCACCCAACGCCGCTTTGACTGGCGATCGTCTCGGCTTTCTCTGTTTATGGTGGCGCTGCTGATCGTCTCTCTGCTGGCAGTGCCCTTTTGGCTGGTGATGCGACCCGAAAACCAGGAGGCTGTGGTGATCAACGCTTTATGGGCGCTGTTCAACTTGGCGTTGCTGGCGACGGCATTGCTGGTGGCATTGGAGCAGCCCCAGATGCGCCGTACCCACCGACTGCATCGCCAGTTGCCCGTTTTTATTCACAGCGTTGATCCGGTCTGCCAGGGCACAACGTTGGATGTCAGCGAGAGCGGCGCGCGTGTTTTGCTAGAGAGCTGGGCAAATCTGCCGGATTGGGTCGAGCTAGAACTGGTTGGCGATTCGGGCACCCGCGTCAGGCTCAACGGCAAAATTACCCGCGTGCAGCCGACTCAAGAAAACCAGGTTTTACTGGCGATCGATTTTGTCGATCTTACGCCCGCCCAGTCGGATGCGCTGGTCTTGGTATTGTACTCAGATGTAGAAGAATGGTATGCCCAACGGCGGTCAGAAATTGATCGCCCTTTTTCCTCCCTGCGGTTTTTGCTGACCGGATTATCCCGCGTCTTTCAAAGCTTGGAGCCAGCCCCCACGCCTCCCGTACGCAAGCAAATTCAGGCGGCTGTTCAGGTGTACTCAGAAGGGCAATTTTATCCTGGCATCGCCACGGAGATTAGCTCGTCTGACCTGCAAGTGGAATTAGCACAATCGTTGCCCAATCTTGACCAACTGGTAAAAACCCAGTCTCCGATTGGTCTGTTGCTGGGTCAGAACTCTAACGATCCTGCCACTCGTCTGATTGCTCAAGTTGAGGCGATCGATTCTGGTGCCCTTAGCTCTGGTGCCCTTGGCTCTGGCGCTCTAAATCCTGGCGCTTTTAACGCTAAGACTGCTCAACGGGGTAATTTGGCGATCGCGCTGGTTTTTCCTAAGCATCTGGAAAGTCAGCAAGGCGACAAAATCAGGCATTTGCTGAGGGCGCTTAAGTAATCTATGGCAACCGCCAAGGCGGTTAGGACGGGGACATTTTTGGTGGGGTGCGCCCCACCAAAAATGTCTTAAGACTGGCGACAGCTATATTTTTTGAGAGCCACGCGGAGCGTTATATGAGGTGCAAGGCTTGTATTAGCCAAAATGCTGGAAGCCGCGATCGAGGGAAAGCTGCTGCTCGACGGACTGCCCTGTGCTGCCCCACAAAACCACGCCCGGTTCGGCGGTAATGGTACCGACGATCGCCGAGCCTTCTAGGACGTTCAGCAGCATTTGAGCGCTTGGGCTAGGCAAACACAACACTAGCTCAAAGTCTTCACCTCCATACAGCGCCCACTCCAGCGCTTTTTCGGGTAGCCAGTTTGCTAGACCCGCGGCGAGAGGAATCTGGTGGCGATCGATCTGCGCCCCCACTTTGCTGGCGCGGCAAATTTGCAAGACAGCATCCGCCAACCCGTCGCTGCTGTCCATACCTGTGAAGCGATCGGGCAGCGGATCGAGCAAGTGTAGCCGAGGAATCACATCTAGCCGAGGGCGAGGTCGCTGGTGGGCGCGAATCAGATGGGCGCGATCGCTTGACCGTAATTCCTGTCCCATCTCTGGATGCAGAAGCAGCTCCAGACCCGCCCTAGACGCACCGTGAACCCCCGTCACGAGAATCACATCGCCCGGTTGAGCCGTCGATCGGCGAATAGCTTGGTGGGGCAACACCTCACCCAATGCCGTAATGTTGAGGCTGGTTACAGGCGATCGGCAAATATCTCCTCCAACGATCGGCGTATTGAAGGGCTGCAAACAGTCCACCATGCCCTGATATAGCTCTTCTACAAGGGCGATCGGCACTTCTCCCGGCAGACCTAGCCCCACCGTAATCCCCAAGGGCGCTGCTCCCATTGCCGCTAGATCTGATAAATTTGCCGCAGCCGATCGCCATCCCGCATCATAGGCAGAAGTGGTGCGAACGCCCGGAGTGGCGAAGCCCACGCTGAAATGCACGCCATCCACCAGCGTATCGCTTGTGACCACTAGCAGATAGCCTTGGCGAACCGACAGCAGCGCTCCATCATCCCCAACCACATCCGCTGGGCAAAATTTTTGTAGGCGCTGCAAAAGACCCTGCTCTCCCAGATCGCGCACTTGCCTCACACCCGCGTCGCCCTCTTGCACCGGGCTACTGGCTCAAGGCCCTGAGAAACTGCTGAAGCGAAGAGAGCAGACCCCTGCGAGGCGGCTGCGCTTCTGTTGGGTTGCCAGCGCCCATGAGAATGCGATCGAGTGCTTCCCCCGCAGGTCGCTGGGTTTCCTCAGCAATCAGCTCGTAGGTGCCTTCTTTCTCCTGCCACACCTGCCACAGCCCCGGATAGGCACGAAACACGGCAGCTCCCTCAATTGGACGCAGGTAGTAACAAGACTCAAAAGTGCTGAGGAAGCGATCGCGGAGCTGCCGTCCGGCATAGCCAATGCCAATAATAGCCACGTCCTCTAAGTTAGGATTGAGCATCACCACCGGGCGATCCATTGCTTCTTGGCAGAGTTTCTCTACCTCTAGCACTTCCACTGAAGAAGGCTGCACAAACAGAAAAGCCTGCTCGTCGGGCTGCATCTCAGCTTTCATGTCATTAATGCCGCGAATCGCGTAGGGTTTTTCGCCCCAATCTCGCCGCGCCAAAGCCGCCGATCCCGCATCCGGAAAATAGACGCGAAACTGCGCTCCCAAATGTTCAAACGTTGGCAAAAACTGCTCGGCGACGGGCATTATCTTCAGTTCTGGAAACAGCAGATCGACCTGTATTCGCCTGTAGCCATCGGCAATGGCGGCAGTGGTGGCTTGCTGAGCTTGAGCAATTGCTTCTTCGAGCGTGTTAGGCAGAGCCATAAAATAAGGAAGAACTGGATGAATAGAGCTAGATAGATTAAATCTAAACTTGAGTCGGGTCTACATAGGCTTGCAGACTCTCAGGACTACATTGCCGCAGGATGCGACTCGCCTGATTGGTAATATTGGGCGCACCCTGTACCACGACTAGATATTTGCCTTCGCTCAGCCGATTGCGATAGGGCAGCGCATCGCCACTGCCAGATGTCAGCCCTACGCCACCGCCCACCACAAAGCTGCCCATTGCTCCTGCCAGCGCCCCAAATATGCCCCCCAGGATTCGATTGCCGATCGCCCCTACAGCCGGAACAAGCTGATAGTCGGTCGCCAAGTTAAACGCCAGCCCGCCAATGAACCCCAAGGGAATCACCCAGACTGCCATCTTTAGCGCCTGCTTACGGGCAGGTTTTTCAGGATCAATAAACCCAAACTCATCGGCACTCTTAAAGCCTCTACCCAAAATACTGACCTGCGCCAGCGGCAGACCTTCTTTCTCCAAAGCCGAATAGGCTTCTTCAGCCTGAATGCGATCGGCTAAAACGGCAATAACGTAGTTCATAAATGGCTTAGTAAAGCATTGAACCGAGTCTGAACTCGGTTATTCTGCAATGATTTTGCGGACTAGATGCAGTTCTACAATATCAGCTCCCGGTGTCCCCATCTCCCCATTCCTCCTAATCCTCAAACAGATCCTCCGGCAGATCTGAGGCAGAAAAAACGGTCGGTTGCCCTGGGTCTGTAATTTCCTCGCCCGTCACCAGCGGCGGCTCTTTGTACTTCTCATTCTTCCAATTGTCGAGAATGTCTTTAATCAAAACTTCCTGAATCAAAGTTTTTGCCACTACTGCCAAAGGCAGCGCCAGCAACAACCCCATGAAACCAAACAGGCTAGCAAACATCAACTGAGCCGCTAGCGTCATCGCAGGGAGTAAGGACACCTGATTGGCCATGACGGTAGGCGTTAACCAATAGGACTCTAAATTTTGAATAACAACATACAAAATAATCACAGCCACTACCTTCCAAGGCGCATCCAATGCTGCCACCGTCAGCGGAAAAACCATGCTGAGAGTCGGTCCCAAGTTGGGGATAAAGTTTAGCAGACCTGCCAGAAGCGCCTGTGCCAGAACAAACTGGATGTTTAGCGCCCAAAGCCCGATCGCACTCAAAACTGCCACCACCGTTGAGCTAATGAGCGCTCCCCCCATCCAGCTGACGAGCGCCGTTTCGCACTCTAGAAAAATCGCGTCAGCCCGGTGGCGATAAAACGAAGGGAAAAGCCGAATTACAGCATGGCGATAGGCTTCTGGGTTTGCCAACAGCATCAGCGTCAGGATGGCTAACAGCAAAATCTGCAACACAACGGAAAGAGAGCCTGAGAAGAAGCTAAAAAAGTTTGGCACTGCCGCTCGCAGAACAGGCTGAGCCTCCTCAATGAGACTGTCAGCGCTAGGAAGCTGAACATTTTCTAGCCATGCGGGACGGTTATTGAGCAGCTCTTCAAGCCAGGTGACGACCCGCGTAAAGCCTTGAGGCACCAAAGCGCCCAGCTTCAAGAGCTGATTGGCAAAGGGCGGCACAATCAAATAAGTGAATAAAATGATGAGCAAGAAACTGATGAGCAGCGTCAGCATCACGGCACGATCGCGCCGCATTCCCGACTTGCGGAAGCGCATAACCAGGCTGTTGAGAGCCGTTGCTAACACAACTGCCGTAAACACGAGCAGCAAAATATTGCGCGCCTGCCACAGCAATATCAGAGAAATAATGATGCAAAGAAAGCTAAGCCACTGCCCCAGTTTCACGATCGAACCTCCCGCCCTAGTCTCGAACAGGCTTTATTCTAAGCGGTTATGGGATTAGCGACTCAGCCAAGCAATTGCTTCCCGAATCCACTCTTCGGCGTTGGCATTTTTGGCAAGCGCCGTTTTTTGCCCGACGGCTTGTAGCGCTTGAATAATCTCGCTATTGGTGTAGCCCAGCGCCAGCAGCGTCATCTCCACATCTTCTTGAATGGAAGAAACGGGGGCGGCATCGGGAGTAAAGCCAGACTGCATCCGCCACTCGGATAGCTTGGACTTCAGCTCTAGGGCGATGCGCTCGGAGGTTTTTGCGCCTACGCCGGGAGTCCGAGATAGCAGCCGCGTGTTGCCTGAAACGATCGCTTGCACCAAATCCTGCAAGCCCAGCGTATCAATCAGCGCCATTGCCATCTGTGGCCCAATGCCGCTGACGCTAATCAGCTGCCGAAACAGATCGCGCTCTGCCATTGTCGTGAAGCCAAATAGCACGGTCTGGTCTTCTCGTGTCTGCATGTGGGTATAGACCTGCACCGATTCACCGATCGCCGGGAGCTGTTGCCAATGGCGCGGCGTAATTTGCAGGTCATAGCCCATCTGGTTGACCTCTAGCGTCAGGATGACTCGGCTACCGAGCTTCTGGAAAAAGGCGATCGTGCCTTTGAGGTAGCTAATCATGATTTAAGACTCAGTTAGCCCGATTTGCTCTTCAGGGACAGTCGGATTGACTTCTGTAGGAATCATGCTGGGCAGTTCCAGATCTAGATGGGCAACTTCTGGCTGCTCAGGGAGATCTCTAATCGCCACTTCGCCCATGCAGATCTGGATGTTAGGTCCCGATCGCGCCAGACGAATCACAGCTCCATCCCGAACTGCAGATTGCTGCACCAGCTTGCCATCTAGATAAGTGCCATTTGTTCCCAAGTTAATAATTTCCCAAACTGCTCCTGTACGCCGTAGCTCCACGTGATGGCGAGAGACTACGGCGCTGTATAAAATAACTTGATTATCAGTGGATCGACCAATACGAACGACAGATTCGTCTGAGAAAGTCCAGACTTGAACAGGAACCTGTCTAACCGGATGCAAAAGAGACAGAGTAATCACACGGATAATGCAGCATCAAGAATGGTGAGATTCAGCAGAGCAGCGTCAGATCCGCCAATTTTCTACTATATCTTATGTCATTTCGCTAACAACCCCAAAAACTGCCCCAAAAGAGGGCTGACAATTTGAAAAGCAGAGCAAAGTTGGAGCGCGTCCCCGTTCTGTTCTCTGCTATTTTCAGCCAATCCATTGCCGCAGGGGGTGATGATGTCCAGCAAAATCCTGTCTGGCAAGGATCTTCTGGGTAGCCATTGAGCTGTGCTGTTATGCCGCCTTAATTCAGTGGGAGCGTTGCTTGAAAGCGATCGGTGTATTGCAGTAGATATTGTGCTTCGAGTCAGCCAATCTGGGAACACTCTTTTATGAAAGATAATTGTCTAAATTCCAGCAATGTTGGAGTGGTGGCGGTATCCCTGAGATTTTGCAGTTCCTTTTAAGAACCTGGTGGAGAGTAGTGATCAGAAAAACGGAGCCAACGATTCGTGTAACCCCTCAGAAAGTCCCACGCAACTCATCTAGGGCATTATTGGGACGATCCGGGCTGATGTACAGGCTACCGCTACCGATCTCCAACCAACGCTATGGATTAGGAGCAGCCTTAATCGGGATAGCACTCATCCTTATTTCCGGCTGCACCCAGCCATCGAACCCACCCGCCCAATCTGCTACCCAGCAATCACAGCCTGTCCTCCGCATTAGTGTGCTGCCTACTCAAGACACAGCCCAGCAGGAGCGGATGATTGCGCCGCTAGATGCCCATTTGGAAAAAGTGTTAGGACAGCGGGTCGATTTCCTAATCGCCAAAGACTATAAAGATAACGTGGATATGCTGTTGGATGGGCGAGCAAATGCCGCTTATACCGGAGCCGTCTCGTATTTTGAAGCATTAGAGCGCGGCGCACAGGTAGACCCGCTGGTTGCGCCAATCGACAAATTTACCAACCGTCCCTGGTATCGTGCCTGCATGATTGTGGCAGCCAATAGCTCTATCCGCACCCTGGCAGATCTGAAAGGCAAACGCGTTGCTTTCGTCAGTCCTTCCTCTACATCGGGCTACCTGATGCCCTTGGCGGCGCTGAAGCAGCTGAGCATTGAGCCAGAGCGTGATTTTGCTCAGATAATCTTTGGCGGCACCCATGCCCAAACTGAAGCATTGTTAGAAGCGGGCAAAGTGGATGCCATTGCCACTAATATTCCGTCTTACAAACAACGGCAAACCCTCGGTAGGCTTACCCCTTGAAACTCCAGGGTGTTGTGGGAGTCTGCTCCCATACCCCATACCCCGTTTCTAGTCTCCCGCGATCTGCCTCCCGACCTGATTGAAAAAATGAAAGAAGCTTTTCTCACGGTACCGCCTGGGCTGCAAGATATTGTGGGCACCTATGCCTCTGGATACACCCTGGTAGAGGCTTCGGACTATGAGCCAATTCAACAATTGCGAATTCAACTGCACTTGGCGGCGGAGGGCACCTCGAAATGAAGATTTCAACCAAATTTATCGGCATTTCGGCGATGTTGGTAGGGGCGATCGCCCTCATCTCCGGTGGCAGCAACCTGTGGCGTAATCAAGCTGAGCAAGTCGCCTTGGAGCGATATACCCAGGCAAAGCAGCGGATTCAACTGGCAATCCAGGCAACAAAAGACATCCAAACTGACATCGATCTCGTGAAGGATGATATTTTGCTACACAATCAAGACGAAGAAGAAGAAGAAGAGCGCGATCAAGTATTTTTGCAGGTGTTCAACGAGTTGAAAGCGTTGCATCCCTCCCCAGAGATTGACTATATCTATCAGCGGTACGAGATTTTTGAAGCGATGGAAGAGTCGTTGCTAGAATCGGATGCTCAGGTATCGCCCACGGCAATTGCCGACAGTCAGCAAGACTTCCGCACCCTCAACGGCTTTGCGCGGGATGTGAACTTTTTCCTCGACAAGTTGGTGCGGCAGTCCCGCCAAGATGCCGAGCAAGCCGAGCAGGAGTTAAAGCAGGTGAGCGCGATCGCCAGCTATCTCTCCTTAAGCACCGTCATTTTCCTGATGCTCATGGTATTGGGCGAGTTCTGGCTGATTTTGCGTCCAGTGATCCAATCTCTCAAACAGCTTCAGGCGGGAGCTACAGCTATTGGGACAGGCAACCTCTCCTACCGACTGGATATCCGCACCCAAGACGAAATCGAGCAAGTGTCCCAGGCTTTTAATCAGATGGCAGAAAACCTGACCCGCTCCCAAACCCTCCTGGAGCAAAAACTGGCAGAACTGGAGGCGGCGCGGTCAGCAGCAGAAGTGGCGAACCGCATCAAGAGCGAATTTCTTGCCAACATGAACCACGAACTCCGTACTCCGCTCAACGGCATTTTGGGCTATGCCCAAATCCTCCAGCGCGACCCCGTCACTTCCCCCAAACAGCTTAAAGGACTGGGAGTGATTTACCAATGCGGCTCCCATTTGCTGACGCTGATCAACGACATTCTGGATTTATCGAAACTAGAAGTGCAAAAAATGGATCTCTATCCCCAGGATTTCCATTTGGCGAACTTCCTGGCTTCTACGGTAGATATTTGCCGCGTCAAGGCAGACCAAAAGAGCGTGGAGTTTCACTATCAGCCTGCAAGCAACCTACCTACTGCCGTCTATGCTGACGACAAACGGTTGCGGCAAGTATTGCTCAACCTGCTCAGCAATGCCGTCAAGTTTACCGACTTTGGCACCGTTACGTTTCGGGTGGAAGCGGTAGACGAGGGTGAGTCTGGAGATCAGGACTCCCTCCCGACTCGACGGATTCGCTTCCAGGTTAAAGACACAGGCATTGGCATTGCACCGGAAAAATTGGGTACTATTTTCCTGCCGTTTGAGCAAGCTGGCAAGCGCGATCGCAACAGCGAAGGAACTGGACTAGGACTGGCTATCAGTCAACAAATCATCCAGAAGATGGGCAGCGATATCCAGGTTCAGAGTGTACTCGGTCAGGGCAGCAGCTTTTGGTTTGAGATCGACCTGCTCCCAGCATCCGATTGGACGACACGGAGCGAGATCGCCAACCACAAAGTCATTGGTTATCAGGGTGAACGCCGCAAAATTCTCGTGATTGACGATCGCGAGGAAAATCGTTTGGTGACAATCAATATGCTGGAACCGCTGGGTTTTAAGCTGGCAGAAGCTGGGGACGGACAAACGGGTTTAGATATGGCGATTCAGATGCGACCCGACTTGATTATCACCGATGTGGCAATGGCGGTGATGGATGGTTTAGAGATGACCCGCCGCTTACGACGACTGCCAGACTTTGCCATAACCCCGATCATTGCTTCTCCTGCCACCCTGTCTCAAGTGGATATGCAGGCAAGTTTGGATGCAGGGTGCAACAGCTTTTTCCCAAAACCGATCGACTTTACGGGATTGCTCGCCGAATTGCAGCGCCATCTGGAATTGCAATGGATTTACGAAGCTGAGCCAGAGGCGACTCAACCCGCTGTCAGCAATGCCGATGAGGGCGCTCTGATCAGGGTGCCCCCTGCCGCAGAACTGGTAGCCCTCCATGCCGCTGCTCAGGGTGGTTTTATGACCGACATCCAACAGGAAGCCAACCGTCTGAAGAAATTAGCGCCTGAATATACAGCCTTTGCCAACCGAGTTCTAGAACTGAGTCAACAGTTTGATGATGAAGCAATTCTCCGTCTGATCGAGCCACAGACATCAACTGTTTAATGCTAGCCATTTGACTCATGTCTAATGCTAGCCATTTGACTCACAATTTACGATTCATCTTTTATAGTCCGTTTAGGAGTTTGCTGATGTCCGTCGCTGCCATTGCTCAAGAGAACACGATCTTAGTCGTAGATGATACTCCGACCAATCTGCAGGTCTTGTTCGATTTGTTGAGCGAACAGGGCTACCGAGTGGCGATCGCCAAAAATGGTGAAACTGCCTTGCAGCGTCAGGGTTATTTCATTCTAAATAAGTCTCTGAGCATGTTAAGACCAAAGCCTGCAAGACGTTGAGCTTGAGCCATGTTTTGAAAACCCTTACTGCGATACAAGTTGAGTGCAAAGTTACGTGCGATTG